>NZ_JARUKV010000015.1 GCF_029688865.1 Natronococcus sp. A-GB7 | reverse complement strand
GCGTTAAAATCTACTCCGAAAAGAATCGAACACGCATAGACCTCAATAGCCCTTCGAAAGTCGTTCTCGGTGCGCGATCGTATCACACACAGCCAGCAGGATCAATCACGACGACAACGGATCCGTCGGATGTTATGCAGGCTGTGTCAGCGTTTGGTTCAGCCCTCAAAACAATAAAACCAGAACGATCGTATCCGACACTTCGTGGCCATCCCCCAACGTTGGAAATAGGTCAAGAGTTAGATATCCCTTCGCAGTTCGAACCACCGGAAACAGGCATTCGTATCGAGGTGCCTCGAGACCTCGCCTCGGTATACGTAGTTGCACCACTCGCGTATTATCTTGGAGCGAAAGTCGAACCGGGAACCTCCCCCCGTCTTTTCGCTGAGTCAAACTATTCGGTTCAGCTAGCTGGGGAGCTAGGCTTTGAATCATTTGTGGAGCAGTTATTACAAAAGGTGATATTTCTTGACTGCCTTGTTCGGGGGGGTGGGACCTTGTCGACCACTCTCGAGGAACGATACAAACTCGACTCTGTTTTAGAGTTCGATCTGGAGAAAGCGTACGATCAATCGCCTTCCGAACGGCTTCAGACGTATTTTGCCGTTCCCTTCGAAAAGGTAGAACCCTATCTCCCCGATTGGCAAAGATCGGTACTGGATCCGGTCGAAGAGAGTGTTCTTTATCTGCCGTTCCTTGCTAACGATCTCACGGCCGTCAGAACCCGAAATCGGCAGCGCAAACGTGATTGCAATCTCGATAGGGACAGAACTCACCAAGGGCCACAGGGTAGAACGCATACATCTTCCTGTTCAGAATCATCACATAATACGACCATAGAACAGTGTTGGGATGATGGAACGCTTCCAGAGATAGTGGCTAAAACACCGCTATCAGCCTATTATAACGATATCAACAGGACGCTTAGATCGACTCCAATCGAAATCCAGGTGGTATGCAACGACCCAGGAATGAACGAAGAACTGGCTGCTCTGTACGGTACGTACGGGAACAGAGAAGGTCTTTCGTTTGATGTCGGACTACACCACGACCTTACGGTCAGGGAATTAGCAGAACTTCTCGAGCAGGCGAGCGATTTTGTACATTATATCGGTCATACCGAGGAGAATGGATTCAGATGTTCCGACGGGTATCTAGACGCCTGGTCCCTTGATAGTGTAGGCGCGAAGGCGTTCTTACTCAACTCCTGTCGATCGTACGAGCAGGGATTAGCACTCCTCGAAGCGGGAAGTGTTGGAGGAATCGCAACGCTCAACGATATCGATAATACGGATGCTATTCGAATCGGGAGTACGATAGCACAATTGTTGAACCAAGGATTTCCCCTTTACGCTGCTGCGAACATGGTACGAACAAAAAGCAAGGTAGGAGGAAGTTACCAGCTACTCGGTAAGGGTACAACAGCAGTCTCTCAATCGAAGATTGGTCTACCAGTTCGGTTCTCCCTTACTCAGAGCGAGGGTCAGTACCACCTACGGCTGAAGGCGTATGCAAAGGAGAGACTACAAATCGGTAGCACGTATCAACCGTATCTCAGTTCGACAGATGCGTATCACCTCCTGCCAAAGGAAGTCGGACCAATAACGGTACCAAAGTCGGATTTCGCAAAAATCACGGATATGAGCGAGGCAGCGGTCCTTTTAGACGATGAAATTAAAATGGCAGATGATGTCAAATTCAAAGATATCGGCCTGTTCAGCGGGAGCAACAGCTAACGACTCGGTCTTTGAAAGTCAAGGAAAATAAAACGCCTTAGCGTGCGGCGGCCGCGACGCGTTCCTTCTCCTCTTTCTGGCTGATCGCGTACGTCTGCACGTCGTAGTTAGCTGCGCCGACGAGCTGGTTTGCGATCGCTTCCGGAACGGACGTCGAGGTCTTGAACGAGTCCTTGTAGACGCCCTCGGCGAGCATCATCAACGCCTGGTCGACACGACGCTGCGGTGCGACGTCGACCGCCTTCGGCACCGAGATCCCACCGTACTTCAGTCGAACTGTCTCCTCGCGCGGCGCGGCGTTTTCGACAGCCGTCACGAGCACCTGCACCGGGTTCTCCTCGGTGCGCTCGTGGATGAGTTCGAACGCGTCGCGAACGAAGTTCAGCGACTGCTGTTTCTTGCCCGTGTTATCCTCGGTCTGCATCAAGCGATTGATGAACCGCTCGACGATCGAGATCTGGGACTTCTTGAACTGCTTGCTGGCGTGACGGCCAGCGGTGTGAGCGACCGGTGTCACCTGGATGTAGCGTTCGGTCGACGGGTCGGCGTACTCGATCTCGCCCATCTCCCACGTTCCGAACAGCTTCGCGGAGACGTCCGCGTCGCCGGCAGGTGCGTCGGGGTCGGGTTGGTCTTCTGCAGCCATCGTTATCGCACCGGCTTTTCAGCGTTTCCACGAACCAGTTCGATGAGCGAGACGCCGTTGACCTTCTCGACCTTGTAGTTGACACCCGAGAGGTCACCCATCGCACGACCCTTCGCTCCACCGATACCGGCGATGGTCACTTCGTCGTGCTCGTCGATGAACGAAATTGCGCCGTCACCGGGACAGAACGCGGTGACCTGTTTGCCGTTCTTGATCAGCTGGACGCGAACGCACTTTCGGATCGCCGAGTTGGGCTGTTTCGCTTCGATGCCGACCTTTTCGAGTACGATACCTCGAGCCTGGGGAGCCCCCTCGAGGGGGTCGGACTTCTCGCGAAGTCCGCGGGCGCGGCGCGCGTAGTCCGAGTCGGACCACCGCTGGTTCTGGCGGTCCTTCTTGAGCTTGCGCGCGGCGTACTTGCCGTTTGCCATGCTCGTCGCTATCGGTCGGAGACACTTAAACGTCCCTGTTTGGAGACGCGATTACGCCACGAGAACGCTCTATTGGGGGTAACGAAGGAATCTCAGGGCGTTTCGGAGCTCGAAAGAACTTCTCGCGAGGTGGGAGTCAGAGCAGCTGGACGTCGTCGATGTCGAAGTGTCTGGCGGCGAGACGTCGAGCGGCGTCGATCGTGCGGCCGTCGGCACCGATCGCGACGCCTCGGTCCTCGTCGGCGACTTCGACGTAGGCGACGGTGTCGTCGTTCTCGCTTATCGTGACGTTGTAGACCGCCGCCGGAGCGAGCGTGTTCGCGACGAACGTCTCGGAGTCCGCGGCGTTCTCGACGAGCCGGACCGAGCTGTCGACTTCCTCCTCGAAGCGACGGACGGTCCGACCACCGGGGCCGATCGCATCGCCCATCCGGCCGCTTTCGACGACGAGTATCAGCCGCTTCTCGCCGTTGCGTTCGTCGACGAGGCAGTCCTGGCCGGCGACGTCCGTCACGTCCTCGAAGCGGGCGAGGTACTGGCGAGCGTCGTCGTCGAGGGTTACCGCCATCGATCAGTCCGCCTGCCCACCGCCGCTGGAGCTCGTCGATCCCATCCGCAGATCGACGTCGCCGGTGCCGAGCTTGATCGGTTTGCCGACGATGACGTTCTCCGTGACGCCGTCGAGATCGTCGACTTCGCCGTGGATCGCGGCGTTGAGCAGGTGGTTGACGGTCACCTCGAACGCCGCACGGGCGAGGACGGAGTCCTTCGAGCCCGAGATCCCGTGGCGACCGATCGACTCGATCTCGCCGCGGTTGGTCATCATGTCCGCGACCAACATTAGGTGACGGACGTTCACGTCGTCGAGACCCTGTTCGGCCAGCGTGTTGTTCGTCTCCTCGATGATCGCCTCGCGGGCGGCCTCGATACCGAGGTTGCGGTGGATCTCGTGGATGTTGTTACACGTCGATCGGGAGGCGTCGACGCCCTCGATCTCGAGGGCGTCTCCGAACGCCGACCCTTCGGTGTAGAGGACGAACTCCTCGTTGCCGTCGTCGAGTTCCTCCCGTCGGATGACGACCCGCGAGATGTCCTCGATCCCCTTGAACGTGATCTCGCGCAGCTCCTCGACGAGCTGGAGCAGGTCCCGATACGACGGCTCTTCGGGGCCGAACTCGATCTGGGTGCCCTGCTGGATCGCTTTCACGCCGAGGTTGTCCTGGATGATCTCCGCGACTTCCTCGGGCGTGATCATTCGCTCCTCGAGGGTGTCCTCGTTGAGCGAGATCTGAACTCGCATATCTGCAACGTTCGTCGAGACGTCACCCAGCGCGAGGACCTTCGTCGCCTCGATCTTCCAGACGACCTCGTGGGCCCTCTCTCGCTCGGTGGCGTACTCGTCCTCGAGGTGGATCGTCATCATCGGCGTGTCCGGGGTCTTCCGGGCGTCGACCAGCTCGATCAGCCGGGGCAGCCCCTGCGTGACGTCGATCTCCGCGACGCCAGCGTAGTGGAACGTGTTCATCGTCAGCTGCGTTCCGGGTTCACCGATCGACTGTGCGCTGACGGTGCCGACGGGGTCGAGGGGGTCGACGCGCGTATCGAGGTACCGCGCCTCGACCGCCTTCGCGAGCTCGTCGGCGTCCTCGACGGTGGCGTCGGTGCGGCCTTCGAGGGTCGCGTAGACCTTGTCCTTGAGCCGACGGGGAAGGTCGGTGTCCTCGACGACGGCGACGGTGTCGTCGTCGACGGCGTAGTCGACCTCAGTCATCGGAGGTCACCTCCGTGCCCTCGACGAGTCGGTCGTCGGCGTACTCCGAGAGGTTGGTCGGCTCGGTCTTGATTCCGAGGAACTCCTTGCGCTGTGCGTCGGATTCGAACTCCGAGTCGAGCACTCGATCGGCGATTCGCTCGACGTCGATATCGTTGTCGTCGCCGGAAGAGACCTTGACCGGCGAGGTGCCGTCCTCGCCGAACTCGAACTGGACGATGGTGTCCGAGGTGTCCCGGACGGTGCCGTCGTACTGCGCTTCGAGCTCGGAGAGGGCGTTGATCAGTCGGCGCTGGAGGTAACCGGACTTCGAGGTACGGACGGCGGTGTCGACTAGCCCCTCGCGGCCACCCATCGCGTGGAAGAAGAACTCCCGCGGAGTCAGCCCGCTGGTGTAGGAGTTCTCGACGAAGCCGTGTGCCTCTGCGGAGAGGTCGTTGGGCTTGTAGTGGCTCAGGGTGCGATCCTCGTATCCGCGGTTGATCCGCTCGCCCCGAACTGCCTGCTGGCCGACGCAGCCGGCCATCTGGGTCAGGTTGAGCATCGATCCACGGGCGCCGGATTCGGCCATGACGACGGCCGGGTTATCGTCGGTGAAGTGTTCGTCAGCGATGTTCCCGGCGTTGTCACGCGCACGCGAGAGCGTCTGCATGATCTTCATCTCGAGGGTCTCGTCGATCGTTCGGCCGGGCAGACTCTCGAGTTCGCCGCGCTCGTAGGCCTCGATGAGCTCCTCGACGCGGTCGTTGGCGTCCTCGATCGTCTCGTCGATCCGGGCCTGGGCCTCCTCCGGGATCGTCTCGTCGTCGATCCCGATCGAGAACCCGAAGTGCATGATCGCTCGCATCGCGAGCGTCGAGACCTCGTTGATGAAGATCCGGGCGCGAGTGTTGCCGTAGACCTTCGTGATCGTGTCGACGATCTCACCGCCGAACTCGCCGACCTCGTCCTCGGCGATCGTTCCCTCGAGCAGCTGGCCGTCCTCGACGACGACGTCGTCGCCGACGGTGCCGGTGAACTCGAGGTTCAGATCGTCGGGCAGCAGTTCCGAGAAGACGTCGTACCCGGTCCAGAACGGCTCGCCCTCGTCGTCGATACCGCTAGGTTCGGGCAGCTCGTCGATCCGGGTCGCGCGCAGCAGGTCCAGCGCCTGTGTCTCGTTGAATCGGGGGTTGTCGTGGGTCAGCAGGTACATCCCCGAGATGTGGTCCTGGATGGCGCCGATGATGTTCTCGCCGAAGCGCGGCGAAAGAATCTGCTCCTGGACGCGCATGAGGACGCGGGCCTCCGCGCGGGCCTCCTCGTTTTGCAGCGCGTGCATGTTCATCTCGTCGCCGTCGAAGTCGGCGTTGTACGGCGGACAGACGACGGTGTTCAGCCGGAACGTTTTGTACGGCATGACCACGACCTCGTGGGCCATGATCGACATCCGGTGCAGCGACGGCTGGCGGTTGAAGATGACGATGTCGCCGTCGACGAGGTGGCGGTTGACTTCCCAGCCGGCGTCGACCTTCTCGGCGAGCTGTTCGCAGTTCTTCTCGGTCACCTTCAGCCGACGACCGTCGGGACGGCGCACGTAGTTCGCGCCGGGGTGGGCCTCGGGACCGTTCGAGACGTATCGGCGGGCCTCCTCGACGTTGCGCTCGGTGACGTTCATCGTCTGGGTCATCTCGCTTGCGACGCGGTCGGGAACCCCGACCTCGTTCAGGCTGAGGGTGGGGTCCGGCGAGATAACGGTTCGGGCCGAGAAGTTCACGCGCTTCCCGGACAGCGAGCCCCGGAACCGGCCCTCCTTACCCTTCAGGCGCTGCGAGAGGGTCTTGAGCGGTCGCCCGGAGCGATGGCGAGCCGGGGGCGTCCCCGAGATCTCGTTGTCCATGAACGTCGTCACGTGGTACTGCAGCAGCTCCCAGAGGTCCTCGATGATCAGCTGGGGGGCACCGGCCTCGCGGTTCTCCATGAACCGCTGGTTGATCCGGATGATGTCGACCAGCTTGTGCGTGAGGTCGTCCTCGGAGCGCTGGCCGTTGTCCAGCGTGATCGACGGACGGGCGGTTACCGGTGGGACGGGGAGGACGGTCAGGATCATCCACTCGGGGCGGGAGCGCTCCGGGTTGATCCCCAGGACCTCCATGTCCTCGTCCGGGATGGCCTCGAACCAGTCCCGGATGTCGCTCGGCATCAGCTTGTTCGTGTCCTCCTCGGTGAGGTCGATGTCCAGGGCCTTCTCGATGGCCTTGCGCTGACTCTCGCGCGGTCGGAACGAGCCCGAGAGGATCTCGTTGATCCGGCCGATGTCGATCTCGGTCTTCTCGGCGAGCTCGTCGGGCGTCGTCCGTTCGACGCCGGCCTCCTCGTCGCCCTGCATCGCGCCCGCGATGCGCTGGGAGTACTCGCTGGTCAGGACCTGCTGGACCTCGTAGTAGGTCGTCGGCTTCTCGTGATCGATGTCGTACTGGACCTCACCACAGTGGGGGCACCGATCCTTCTTGCGAGCCTGTCGGATCGCGGCCTTCGTCACGTCGTTCAGGTCCCGGCCGAGCTTTCGCGACTCGTCGATCTGGTCGTAGAACTCGCCGCGCTCGTCCTCGGTCAGCAGGAGCCGCGAGCACTCGCGGCAGGTCCCTCGCAGAAGCCGACGAATGAGCTTCGTAAAGCCGACGTGGATGACCGGTGCGGCCAGTTCGATGTGACCGAAGTGACCGTTACACGATCCCGAGTGCTTCCCGCAGGTCTTACACTCGAGCCCGGGGTCGATGACGCCGAGTCGGGGATCCATCAGTCCCATGTCGATGGGGAAGCCGTCGTCGTCGTAGGTGTCGGCCGTGATGATCTTCGTCGCGCTCATCTCGCGGTACTCCTCGGGCTCCATGAGCCCGAAGTTGATCGATCCGATATCTTTTGGTGTGCTGTTTTGCATGGTGGGTTAGACGGCGTCCTCCAGTTCCAGTCGCGGCGCGATACCCAGAGCCTTCATCTCGTCCAAGAGGAGTTTGAAGGCGTAGCTCATCTCGATCTCGTGGATGTCCGTCTCCTCGTCGCAGTTCGGACAGTACACGCGGCGCTGTTCGACGTTCTCGACCGCACTCATTCCGCACTGTCCGCAGATGTGGATGAACTCGCGGTCGGACTCGTCGAGCAGTCGCTCCTTCAGCGTCATCGCAGCGCCGTGGCCGATGAAGACGTCGCGCTCCATCTCCCCGATACGGAGTCCGCCCTCGCGGGCGCGACCCTCGGTCGGCTGGCGGGTCAGCACCTGCACGGGACCGCGCGAGCGGGCGTGGAGCTTGTTCGAGACCATGTGGTAGAGCTTCTGGTAGAAGATGATCCCGACGAAGATCTCGGCCTCGATCTTCTCGCCGGAGATCCCGGAGTACATCGTCTCCTTCCCGGCGGAATTGAATCCGTTCTGCTCGAGCCCCTCGCGGAGTTCGTCCTCGTCCTCACCGAGGAAGGGGGTGCCGTCGACGCGACGCCCTTCCATGGCGCCGAGTTTGCCGCCGATCATCTCGAGGATGTGACCGACGGTCATCCGCGACGGCAGGGCATGGGGGTTCAGGACGAGGTCGGGGACGACGCCCTCCTCGGTAAACGGCATGTCCTCCTGGGGTGCGAGGTGGCCGACGACCCCCTTCTGGCCGTGGCGGCTCGCGAACTTGTCCCCGAGTTCGGGGATTCGTTCGTCGCGTACGGAGACCTTCGAGAGCTTCGAACCGTCCTCGCCCTCCATCAGGGTGACGGTGTCGACGACGCCGCTCTCTCCGGAGCGCATCGTCACCGACGTTTCGCGGCGCTTCTGGGGCGAGAGACCCCCCATGTCGTCGGGCTCCTCGAGGAACCGCGGTGGGCTCGTCTTCCCCAGCAGGACGGAGTTCTCGTCGACCTTCGTCTCGGGGTTGACCAGTCCGTCCTCGTCGAGATGCGTGTAGGCCTCCTCGCCGCGGGCACCACGAACGTCCTGGCTCGGGATCTCGAAGCGGTCCTCCTGACCGCCGGGGTAGCGACGTTCCTCGCCCTCGTACGTTCTGAAGAAGTGTGAACGGGCGAGTGCGCGCTCGACGCTGGCCTTGTTCATGACCAGCGCGTCCTCGATGTTGAACCCCTCGTAGCTCATGACGGCGACGACGAAGTTCTGGGCGGCGGGTCGCTCGTCGAAGCCGATCTGCTCGGTGGTCTGGGTCTTGACCATCGAGAGCTGCGGGTAGTGCAGCAGGTGCTGGCGCGTGTCGGGACGGATCCGGTAGTTCGCGCTCGGGAGTCCGAGCGACTGCTTGATCATCCCCGCGCCCATCGTAATTCGGGGCGACGCGTTATGCTCGGGGTAGGGGATCATCCCTGCACCGATCCCGAAGATCAGCTGCGGGTCGATCTCGAGGTGGGTGTGGTCCGCGTTCAGGTCGTCCTCGTCGACGGCGACGTAGATGTCCTCTTCCTCCTCGGCGTCGATGAACTCGATGTAGCCGTGCTCGACCAGATCCTCGAACTCGAGGTCACCGTCCTGGAGCGCCTCGAGTTCCTGCTCGGAGATGCGGGGCTCGCCGTCCTCGACGACCAGCAGCGGTCGGCGCGCGCGACCCGCGTCGGCGTTGACGATCACTTCGCGGGTGCGGTCCTTGACGGAGACGTTGACCATCTCGCTGACGTCGCCGATGCGTCGCGCTTCGCGGATCTGTTCGGCCAGTTCGTGCGGATCGGGATGGGTCCCCACCAGCGACCCGTTCACGTAGACTTTCGCTTCTCGTTGTTGGCTGCTCATTGTTGATCAGTCGTCTGCGGTCGATCGCTCGATACCCTCGAGACCGGGGATCCCCTCGACGCCCATCGAGGCGAGTTCGCGTTTGAGTTCCTGTTCGTCCTCGATATTCTGGGAGAGCTCCATCGCCTGGGCGAAGTTCTTCACCAGTCCACAGTTCGGACCCTCCGGCGTCTCGGAGGGACAGATGCGACCCCACTGGGTCGCGTGCAGGTCCCGCGCCTCGAAGTGGGGCTGCGAGCGGCTCAGCGGGCTGCGCAGCCTGCGCAGGTGACTGAGGACGCCCATGAAGTCGGTGCGGTCGACCAGCTGGCTCACGCCCGAACGGCCGCCGACCCAGTTACCCGTCGCGATCGGGTGCTCGAGGCGTTCGGTCAGCACGTCGGATCGAACGACGGTGTTCACCGAGAGGTTTCGGTTCCGCATGTTGGCGCGCTCGAGCTGGTACTTCACGTCCCGGGCCAGCTTGTTCAGCGCGGTCCGGAACAGGTCCCGCATCAGGTCGCCGCTGACCTTCAGTCGCTTGTTCGCGTAGTGGTCCTTGTCGTCGGCCTCGCGGCGGCCGAGTGCGAGCTCGAAGCAGGCCTCGGCCATCCGACAGAGGTAGTGGGCCTTGTTGATCCGGACGTCCTCCTCGTCGACACCCTCCTCGTGGAGGTGTGGCAGGAGGTAGCGGTCGATGACGTAGTTGGCCCGCTTGAGCTGGTAGTTCTTCCCCTGGCCGGAAGCGACGCGCTTTCCGAGTTCCTCGATCGCTTCCTCCTCGGTCTGGACCTCCGCTTCCTCCAGGTTCTCGAGCATGTACTTGACGACCTCGGGGTCGTTCGAGACCTTGTGGACGATCTCCTCGTCGCTCTCGAGGCCCAGCGCCCGAACGAGCGTGACGAAGTTGATCGATCCCGACACGGAGGGGAACGAGACCTCGAGCAACCCGTTTCGGGTTCGCTCACACAGCACGAGCGCGCGGTAGCCACGGCGCTGCGAGAACGTCTTGGCGACCTGGATCTCGTCGCCGTACTTGGTGTCGTACTCCGCGAGGATCTTGTTCGGCGCGAGGTCCTCGCTGGTCATCAGCACGCGCTCGGAGCCGTTGACGATGAAGTAGCCGCCGGGGTCGGCGGGGTCCTCGCCGATCTCGATCAGCTCCTCGTCGCTGAAGCCGGCGATGTTACACTTGTCGGAGCCGACCATGATCGGCATCCGGCCGATCTTCGTCTCAGTGGAGTCGACGACCCGCTCGTCGCCCTCCTCGCCCTTGACGATCGACATCTCCATGAAAACGGGCGCGGAGTAGGTGATGTTCCGGAGTCGGGCCTCCTGGGGGTACAGCAGCTCCTCGGAGCCGTCGGCCTCCCGAACGCGGGGCGTGACGACACGGACGTCGCCCAGTTCGACGTGAACCGGTTCCTCGCCCTCCTTGTCGCCGATATCCGTATCGATCGTCTCCTTCTCGTCGACGACCTCCTGCATCCCCCGGTTGAGGAAGGCGTTGAACGATCGGTAGTGGTGTTCGGCGAGCCGTTCCTTCGAGAAGTATTCGCGCGAGATGTCCCGTCGTTTCGAGCGATTAAGTTCTGTTGACATTTATTCTACCACAAGTCGGTATACGACTGCCTGGTCGGTTGTGCGTGAGTTCCGAACGATCTTGATGACGTCGCCGACTTCCGCCTCGTCCGGGAGAGCGGAGTCGTTGCGCTTGATTTTCGGCAGGTCTGTACGGTCGATGTCGTACTCCGTGAGGACCTCCTCGAGGACGTCCTCCTCGAGAACGGTGTGCTCCGGAACGAGTTCGTGTTGGCTTACGTCTACCATGTGTTGGTGCGGGCTATCGGGAGAGAAGCGGCTGTCACGAGATACTACAGGCACGTAGCGGCGGGACGCATTTAACGGTTACTAACTCGACTCAAAGGCGCGGCTATCCGGCCTGGCGAACTTGACCGGAACTGTCTGTCACGTTCGTACGTAGCCCGTTCTCGGTTATATTCCTTGTGGGGAGTAGAAGTGGAGGCCGCTGGAGCGGACGTGTCCCGGTTCGTCCTACCACACGTTCCACGATTGGAAAGCCTTAATACTCTCACCGGGAAACTGAGAAATGCGTCGTAAGACGCCGCAAGCAAGCCCGGATGGTGTAGTGGCCCATCATACAACCCTGTCACGGTTGTGACGCGGGTTCAAATCCCGCTCCGGGCGCTTCCTTGCGACTTGTCTGCCCGGATGGTGTAGTGGCCCATCATACAACCCTGTCACGGTTGTGACGCGGGTTCAAATCCCGCTCCGGGCGCTTTCTCAATATCGCGAGTGGTCCGTTTCTCCTACACGAGCAAAGATCCTGAAAGAAGCAGTCCAGAACCGAGGAGTGGAGGGAGCGTTCCCTTCTGTCCGCAAGCGCACGCTACTCTACCGTATCGGCAGTCGTAGCATTCCCGGATACCATTAGTAGTATCACCTATTACTTACGGATACGATGCGGAACTCGAAAGAGAGAGGAGACAAAACGGAGATAAAGGTCGCCTCACGGCTCATAGAAACCGGATACAGCGTTTCAATTCCGTTCGGTGACAACGACAAGTACGATCTCGTAGTCGATGATGGTACGACGTTGTATCGAGTTCAGTGCAAAACCGCATGGCAGAACAAGTCACAGACGATTCGATTTAACACGCATTCACAGACGACTAAAGACGGAGACTATCACGAACAGACCTATCAGGAGGCAATCGATGCGTTCTGTGTTCGGTATCCGAAAACGGATCAGCTCTACTGGATACCGGTTGATGAGGCAACGACGCAAAAAATGGAGCTACGGTTCGACGCTGCTATCGACCACCCATCGATTAACTGGGCGATCGACTACGAGTTCAGCGAGAACTGTCCCTGATCGTACTGTTGGCTGTTTCTATCACGTTGTTCAACTTGATTCACTCCTCCCCAAGCCAGTTCAAGTTGTACTCGGTCCCGGCGTCTCTAACGTTAGCTTCGATCCGTTCTCCGAAGCTCCGCTCGAGGACGTCGGCGCCCAGCGCTGAGACTCGACGCGACGAAAGCCCCATCAGCGTAGTCGGTCGTCCCACTCGATCCACTCCTGCTCCCAACCCGTCCGCGACTCCGCCCGTTGGCGAGCGTACTCGAGGTCCTCGCGGTTCGTCCGGTTCCGTTCGACGGCGCCGGACTGCTCGCCCTCGAGCAGGAGCGGATCGAACGAGACCGCCTCGAACACCTCGCTCGAGCCGTCGGCGTCGACGGCCGCGATCCGCTGGGGCTGAGTTCCTCGGGGAAGGACGAGCCGGCCGTCATCGGCGAGCTGGTCCATGAGCGGTCGCGGCGGGTCGACTGCGGCCGCCTCGAGCAGGATCCGATCGAAGGGAGCGTACTCGGGGAGGCCGTCAGCGCCGTCGCGGCGGTCGACGAGGACGCCCTCGTATCCCGCCCGCTCGAGGTTGGTTCGCGCTTCGGCGACCAGTGGACGCGAGATGTCGACGGCGTGGACGCGCTGTTCGCCGACGATTTCGGCCGCGACGGCCGCCGTGTAGCCGACGCCGGCGCCGACGATCAACACGTCGTCGCCCTCCTCGAGGGCGAGCGCCTCGAACAGCCGGCCGACCGTACTCGGCGCGAGGACGCGGGTCTCGAGGACCTCGTGCTCGCGGTCGGCGTAGGCTGAGTGGTCGTCCTCGAGGAACTCGTGGCGGGGCACGTCCCGCATGGCGATGGCGACGGCCTCGTCCGTGAGAACCCCCTTCGAGGGGGATTCGAGGCCGTCGACCAGGTCCTCTCGGAGTACCGCAGGGTCCATACCCGGGGTAGCGGACGAAGCGTTATCAACTACGCGCCCGCCCGCACAACCACGAGACTACTCTCCCCGCATTCGAACGAATCGAACGCCACCGTGTTCGCTTCGCTCGAGGCTCCCGTCCTCGCGTTTTTCGGCCATGACGAGCGTCTGGAACCCGGTTCCGATCGGGGCGAGTAGCCGACCACCGGTCCGGACCTGTTCGACGACGGGGTCGGGCAGCTCTGGCGTCGCGCAGGTGAAGTACGCCGCGTCGTACGGTGCGTGCTCGGCCCACCCCTCGCGGCCGTCGCCGACGCGAATCGAGACGTCGCCGTACCCCGTCTCGGCGAGCCGCTCCCTGGCCTGTTCGGCGAGCTCCGCGCCGTACTCGACGCTGTAGACGCCCTCGGCACCGACGAGTTCCGCCGTGACGGCGGCGTGGTAGCCACAGCCGGTGCCGATCTCGAGGACGTCCGCGCCGGGCTCGAGCTCGAGTCGATCGGCCATGATCGCGACCATGTGCGGCGCGCTGATCGTCTGCCCGTCGCCGATCGGGAGCGGTCGATCCTGGTAGGCGTCGCCGCGACGATCCGGCGGGACGAACTCGTGGCGCGGGACGGTCTCGAGGGCCTCGAGGACGCGGTCGTCGTCGACGCGGTCGGCGACCGTTCGGACCATCCGCTCGCGGGCGCGTTCGTAGTCGTCCGTCCGGCCGCCTCCGTCGTCGGAGCTGAACCGATCGAACATGACGGAGCCTACGGGCTCGCGAGCAATAGCCTGTGGGACCCAGCTGCGTGCCGGTCCGTTCGTCCGGAGCACCTCCGGACGTCGGCCGCGTCTCGGAAGAGAATCGTCGAGTCGACTACCAGGCAGACCAGGCGCTGGTCTGTTCGTCGTAGGCGTAGACCCGCTTGAGGTCCTTCGCGACGCCCGTATCACCCTCCATATCGTAGCGATCGCGGTCGTACTCCGAGGCGTCCTTCCGAACGACGAAGGCGTCGATCTCGAACTCGTCGTCGCCGAACTCCTCGATCGAGCCGACCTCGAACTCGTAGTCGCCGGGGACGTAGACGGTGATGCTCCGGCTGTCGTCCCGGGAGCCGTCCTGGGGATGCACGGTGACGTTGACCGCGACGTTGTCGACCTCGCGGGACCAGACGGTCTCGATGTCGTCGGCGTCGGCCTCCTCGACGCGGCGGTGACCGTCGAGTTCGACACTGGTCACGCGAACCGTCGAGAGCACCTCGTCGGTCTCGAGGATGAACTCGTCGCCGACCTCGACGGTCTCGTCCTCGGGCGCGGTGACGTTCGCGGTGAACGACTCACCCTCCTGGGAGACGACGACGTCGAGTGTGACTTCGCGTTCGGGATCGGGCTGTACCTTGTGGACGTGACTGCACTCGCTGCACCGAACTGTAAGCGCCCCACCGCCCTCTGTCAGTACCTCGTGGACCGTCTCGAGGTCCGGCGAGCACGACGGACAGGGCGTCGGGATCCGGTCTGGAACGTCGTTCATAGCACGTCGTAGACGCCACGACCGTAAAAGGCGATTGGACCGCACACGAGCCCGTCACTGGCTCGCACCGTCGTCGTTCGAGTCGCCTCGAACGCTCGCTCGAGGGCTCGAGTCTACCCGGCGCTCGCCAGTTCGATCTCGATACCTGCTCGCGGTTTCACCGCTCGCTCGTCGGGAGGTTTACGACCTCCCCGCGTTCGCGGCTGGCGCCGCTCACTCACTACATGGAAGTTCCACTTCCACGCCCGCTCACGGCTCGTCGCCGTTCGCCATCGGGAGGTCTACGACCTCCCCGTCCGCCCGCACCGTCGGCTCCCGGACGATCCCGTCGAGGTGGATCGGTGCGTCGACGTCGCCGCCGATGCCCGCGTTGTCCCCGATCGCGATGTGGACCGTTCCGCCCGCCTTCTCGTCGAGCAACACGGAGCCGACGAGATCGGTGACCGCGACGTTCGTGCCGATGCCGAGCTCCGCGAGGTTGTAGGCCGCGTCGCCAACTTCTTCAGCGGCGTTCTCGACCGTCTCGCGGATCTCGTCGTCGGAAATCTCGGTGACGAGGCCGTCCTCGACCTCGAAGCGAAGTTCCTGGCCGTCCTCGAGCAGCCCATGGGGTCGCATCGTGCCGTCGACGACGAACGTCCCGTCGGCGGTCTCGGGGCTGACGAACACCTCACCCGCGGGAAGGTTCGACATCTCGCCGGACTCGTGGACGATGCCGGTATCGGAGAGGAACTCCCGGTCGCCGATCCCGAACGTGATGTCGGTTCCGGCGGGGGCGGTGACGCGGATCTCCTCGGCGTCTTCGACCTGCTCGAGGACGTCGGCGGAGTGGGCGGCGATCGCCTCGTAGTCCGCGTCCAGTCCGGTCGTAAACACCTCCTCGGTGATCCCGGGCAGCGTCGCAACCCGGGCGCCGGCCTCGTTCGCGTTCCCGCGCGCACGGGTGTGACTCAAACTCTTGGTCGTCGGCGCGAGGACGACGTCGGCGCCGGCCATCGCCGCCGCGACCGGCTCCGGGGGTTCGGCGCCGTGGGTCTCGCCCGGCGGATACCGAACGATCACGGCGTCGTCGGAAATCTCGCTCGCGACCTCGTAGATCGCCTCGCCGATCGGCTCGCGCTTGTCGTCGGTGACGACGGCGCAGCTCTCCGAGGACTCGAGGGCGAGACACTGCCGAACGGCCGTCTCTGCGGCCGCGCGAAGATCTGACATGCGCGATAGTGGGATCAGCGGGCCGAAAGATCTTGCTATCGGCTATCGGGGACGTTATTCGGCGGCGTCTTCGAGGGCCTCGACCGCGACCAGCGGCTCGCCCGTCAGCGCACGGACGTAGGCGCCGCCCGCGATCGAAACGTGTCCGAAGTCGTCCTCGTCGAGGCCGTACATCTCGATAGCGCGAGAGGTGTCGCCGCCGCCGACGACCGAGAAGCACTCAGTTTCGGCGATCGCCTCGAGCACCGTGACGGTGCCGTCGGCGAACCGTTCGTCCTCGAAGACGCCCAGCGCGCCCTTGACGAAGACGGCTTCGGACTCGCGGACGAGATCGGCGTACGTCTCCGCGGTGTCGGAGCCGACGTCGAGGTAGGAGGTCTCCTTCTCGAGACCCTCGACGTCCGTCTCCGCACGGTCGTCGTCGTCGCCCTCGTAGGCGAGGTCCGTCGCGAGGTGCAGGGACTCGTCGTACTCCTCGAGGATGCGCTCGATCGTCTCGCGCTGGTCGTCCCACTGCTCGTCGAAGAAGTCGGTTCCTTCGACGTCGTAGCCGACGTCGTGACCCGCCGCGCGCAAGAAGAGTTCGCCGACGATGCCGCCGAGACAGAACCGATCGACCGTGTCGTCGACCCGTTCGATGACGGGGATCAGGTCCTCGGCCTTCGTTCCACCGAGAGCCATCGTGACGGTGCCGTCGAACTCCCGTTCCTGGATCGACGAGTTCGCCGTGTACTCGGTTTCCATCACGCGACCCGCGTAGGCGTCTATCACGCGCGGGAAGCCGACCAGCGAGGCGTGCGAGCGGTGAGCCGCCGAGTAGGCGTCGTTGACGTAGGCGTCGAACTCCGGGGCGAGGGTCCGCACGAACTCGGTGTCGGCTTTGACCTCGGGCTCCTCTTCGGGGAGTTCCTCGTCGCACATTCGGGCGTTCTCGAGAACGAGTAGCTCGCCACCGTCGAGGTCGTCGATCGCCGCCAGCGCGTCCTCGCCGAAGGTGTCGGCGACGAAGTCGACGTCCCGCTCGAGGTGATCGGCGAGGATCTCGGCGTGTCCTTCGAGGGAGACGAACGTGTCGCGACCGGGGCGGCCCTGGTGGGCGAGGATGGCGATCGCGTGGCCGTCCTCGAGTAGCTCTCGAAGGGTTTCGGCGTGGCGCGCGAACCGGCGGTTGTCCTGAACGACGCCGTCCTCGACGGGCGCGTTGAGGTCGAGGCGGATCAACAGTCGCTGCTCGGCGTCGAGATCGTCGATCGTCTTGAACATACAGGGACGGCGCGCCGAACGCGCTTAAAGATTAAAGAGCGATCAGCGGGCGACGGCCTCGTCGGCCTCGTCTGCTTCCGCCTCGGCGGCGACGTAGGTCGCGAGATCGAGCATCCGGTTCGAGAACCCGTACTCGTTGTCGTACCAGGTCAGGACCTTGACGAGACCGTCCTCGAGTGACATCGTCGACTCGAGGTCGACGTACGACGAGAACGGGAGGCCGACGATGTCCCGGGAGACGATCTCCTCGTCGGTGTAGCCGAGCACGCCGGCGAGTTCGCCGTCGGCCGCGTCGCGGAAGGCGTCGGCGAGTTCCTCCTCGGTGACGTCCTCCTCGAGGTCGACGGTGAGGTCGGTGATCGAGCCGTTCGGAACGGGAACTCGCATCGCCATCCCGTCGAGCTTCCCCTCGAGCTGGGGCAGCACTTCGGTGGTGGCGATGGCGGCGCCTGTCGAGGTCGGAATGATGTTCTCGGCGGCGGCGCGACCGCGGCGGCGCTTGTCGAGCGGGCCGTCGATCAGGTTCTGGCTCCCGGTGTAGGCGTGGACCGTGGTCAACAGTCCGGACTCGATACCGAACTCCTCGTCCAAGACCTGTACGACCGGCGCGACCGAGTTCGTCGTACAGGAGGCGTTCGAGAGGACGTCCTCGCCGTCGTACTCGTCGTGGTTGACGCCGTAGACGATCGTCTGGACCTCCTTCTCACCCTTCGGCGGGGCCGAAATCAGCACCTTGTCGGCGCCGGCTTCAAGATGCTGGGCGGCCTCGTCGTACGTACGGAAGATGCCGGTTGCCTCGAACGCGACGTCGACGTCGAGTTCGTCCCACGGCAGCTGGGTCGGATCGCGCTCGGAGGTCAGCCGGATCTCCTGACCCTCGAGAGTAAGGGTGTCGTCCTCGAGGGAGACGTCCTCGAGGCGTCCGTGAACCGAGTCGTACTGCAGCAGGTAACGCATGTCGTCGTTGTCCATGACGTCGTTGATCGCGACGACCTCGACATCGTCGTACGCAAGTGACGCGCGAAGGACGTTGCGTCCGATCCGCCCGAATCCGTTGAGGCCGATACGAAGCGTCCCCTCGAACTCGTTCTCGGTGTACGAATGTTCACTCATATCTGAGTACTACGCAGGCCATGATTAAATCACTTGCCCCTTCCAAAACGTTGATTGACGATAGGGAAGGATTTCGATCTATCGTTCGCTAAGGCTGGTTCGTTGTGGTTCCACATATCATAGAAAATTCAAACTTTCTGATGTTTTAGCGTGTGCATGCGTTAGCACGTGTTCTCCGGCCGATCTGCACCGAACAACTCAATTTCGAGTTAACATCTATCAGATTCTTGCAAAACAGTTATGCCGGTCGGCGGTGGATGTCGACGCGTATGCTCCGGGTCGGAATCAACGGTTATGGAACCATCGGAAAGCGCGTCGCAGACGCCGTGCGAGCTCAGCCAGATATGGAGGTCGCCGGCGTCGCCAAGGTCAGTCCCGACTACGTCGCACTCGGGGCGGCCGAGGCGGAGTACCCGCTCTACGCGGTCGACGAGGACCGTACCGATGGGTTCCACGAGGCTGGCATCGACCTCGCCGGTACCGTCGACGACCTCGTCGCAGACAGCGACATCGTCGTCGACGCGACGCCGTCCGGAATCGGTGCCCAGAATCGCCCGCTGTACGAGCGCCACGACACCCCTGCACTCTTCCAGGGCGGCGAGGACGCGACCATCGCCGAGGTCAGCTTCAACGCCCGCGCGAACTACGACGAGGCGACCGACGCCGACTACGTTCGCGTCGTCTCCTGTAACACGACCGGTCTCTCGCGGCTCGTCTCGCCGATCCACGAGGACTACGGCATCGAGAAGGTCCGAACGACGCTGGTCCGACGCGGCGGCGACCCGGACCAGACCGGCCGCGGGCCGATCAACGACGCCCTGCCGGACCCCGTCTCCATCCCCTCCCACCACGGCCCGGACGTCCAGACCGTCTTCCCCGAACTCGATATCGACACGATCGGACTCAAGGTCCCGACGACGATGATGCACGTCCACGCGGTCAACATCACCCTCGAGGAGGAACCGGACGACGTCGCGGAGATCCGCGACCGCCTCCGCGGAGAGGACCGACTGCTCATGATCCCCGACTACGCCGGAATCGACGGCGCCGGCACGCTCAAGGACCTCGCGCTCGACGCAGGCCGCCCCCGAGGCGACATCTGGGAGAACTGTATCTGGGAGGAGTCGATTACCGTCGAAGGACGCGACCTCTACTGTATGCAGGCGATCCACCAGGAGTCCGACGTCGTCCCCGAGAACATCGACGCGATCCGCTCGGTGACAGGGCTGCTCGACGGTCCCGAGAGCCGAGCACTGACGAACGAGACCCTCGGGATCGGACTCAGCCGACTGGACAACTCCGAGGAACGCACCGTCGATCGACAGACCGCCGACTGAGTCGTCGGGGAAAGCTTTTGGCCGTCCCTTCCCTACCACCAGCTATGCGACGAGACGACCGCGACGAACCCTTCGACGATCTCTTTCGGGAAATCGAGCGGATGATGAACGAGATGATGAGCGGTGCCGACGTCGATTTCGACTCCTCGAGCGCCGTCGACAGCGGATTCGGCATGGACACCCACGTTGACATCCACGAGACCGACGACGAGATCCGCGTGGTCGCCGACCTTCCGGGCGTCGAGAAGGACAACATCGACCTCGAGTGTGACGGCAAGACGCTCACGATCTCGGCCCAGAGCGACCACCGCCAGTACGACGAGCGCGTCTCGCTCCCCCAGCGGGTCAACGAACACAGCGCCTCGGCGACGTACAACAACGGCGTCCTCGAGGTCGTCTTCGAGTCGGCCGAACACTCCTCGGGAATCAGCCTCGAGTAAGCATACGAGAGTCGACTCGCGGTCGACACCGGTTTTGTTCTCGAGTTCCGTTTCGGGACGCGAGCCGCCAAGATAGGAGCGACTCCACCGACGGCGCGACTACTTTCGGAACCCGCCTTTCGTCTGTCTCTTCGTGTGCTCGATGAAGGCCTCCGTCTCCGTCACCGGATCCGGAGCCTTTCGCTTGCCGTGTCGGCCGTGTCGACCGCGTTTTCCGCCGCGACGGTCTCGGTCGTCCTTTCGATCGTGTTTTCGGCCGTGCCCTTTGTCTCGACCGTCTTTCCCCTTGCGACCGCGTCGGTCGCGGCGGTCTCGGCGGTCTCGGCGGTCCCGGCGGTCCCTTCGGTCGCGTTTGCCGTTCTTTCGGTCCCGATCGTTCTTTTTGTCTCGACCGTGTTTGCCGTTCTTTCCGTCTCGACCGTTCTCTTTGTCTCGGCCGTGTTTGCCGTTCTTTCCGTCTCGACCGTTCTCTTTGTCTCGATCGTGTTTGCCGTTCTCTCCGTCTCGACCGTTCTCTTTGTCTCGGCCGTGTTTGCCGTCCTTCCCACCGGCCGATACCGCACCCGAGAGGCCGACGAGACCGATACCTGCCGCTCCAGCGATTCGGAGAACGCCGCGACGAGTGTTCGTATTGTCTTCTGTCATCTGGATCTACGGGCTCCGTGGCCCACCGTCGGCCAATTCGAGGGTCCCGTATTAACCGGTCCAATCGTTACGAGATCAATCCAGGATACGAACGTCGTCCGGTGTCCGTTCGGCTCGTTCAGTGACGAGTATCTTTCCGAAACCCGGGGCGTCTGGGAGTTAGACGGTCCTCGAAACGTCGGCACAATCGGAGATTACTCCCGCTAAACGGTCGTAAAATCCCGGTTCGTACTTCGTCGCCTCGTCGATCGTTGGCCGAGCGTTCGTCTCGTTGACCACGACCCGATCGTCAGTCTCGAGCAAGTCCACCCCGAGAAACGGGATCTCGAGGACGTCGGCGACCGACTCGGCCAGTCGGCGCCACTCCGTCGGGAGATCGACCCCCCGTGCCGTCGCGCCGCGATGGACGTTGTGTTTCCACTGACCCTCGCGGACCGCGTCGTCGGGGAGGCGGCGTTCGACGGCGCCGACGTACTCACCCTCGAGGACCATCACCCGGTAGTCGGTGGCGTCGGGGAGGTACTCCTGGACCAGGAAGGATCGGTCCCCGGTCGCCCGGTAGTCGTGGACCAGCGAGAGGTAGTCACAGATCCCCAGGAAGGAGTCGAGGTCGTGGGCCTTCGCGACCCCGACTCCGCGAGTCGTCGAGTTCGGTTTCACCACGACCGGCGGCTCGAGTCGGTCGAACGCCTCGATCAACTCGCCCTCACCAACGTCGTTCGAAACGTACACCGACTTCGGCACCGGCAGGTCGGCCCGCTCCAGGCGGGCGAGCACCTCTGCCTTGTTCCGCGAGATGAGGATCGCCTCGCGGTCGTTGAGCCACGGGATCTCGAGCAGCGCGTCGGCGACGCCGCCCTCCATCAGGCGACCGGGGTGGACGAACCCGACGTCGTACTCCTCGGGCGACCACGGGGCGTCCGCGCCCAGCGGAACGACCCGCTCGCTGACGGGGACATGGTGGGCGCGAACGCCGCGCTCGGCGAGGGGGTCGCACATCCGATCGAACGTCTCCTCGGCGTTCGCGACCGCGAGATCGATCATGCTCGAGAGTCGGGAGTAGAGGCCCAAAAGTCTGCGTACCCACACTCGGGGACTCGCCGCCCTCGATTCGCAGTCGACGGGACGGGTTTCTCGAGCGCGAGCGGTTCTCGGCTAGGACGGTCACGAACCGGAACCACGACGAACGACTCCAGGGTCGTCGGTGAGAGCGGCGTTTGCACTGGGCCGTGTGGCGACGGACGGCGACGCCGTCCAGAGTAAAAGGTGGGGTTACGAGACCAGCTGCTCTTCGCCCTTCTCGACGACGATACGGCACGGCGGCGAGATCTTGTTGTACGCGCGGCGGAACGCCTCCTTGGCGTGCTCGGCGTCGTCTAAGTCACACCAGACCGTGAAGATGCGCTCGCCGGCGTCGATGCGCGCGGCGGTGCCGACGATCTTCCCGAACGACTGGCGCATCCCGTCGGAGACACGGTCCGCGCCCGCACCCGTCGCCTGCTTGTTCTCCCGGATGACGTGGTGGGGGAACTTCCGGAGAATCATCTTGTAGTTGTTCTCACCGGCGTTTTTCAGCATGTGGCGGTTGGCCGACAGGCGCGAAGCCTCGAGGCTTCCGTGGCGGATCTGGACCTCTTCCTCGGTGATGAGGCTGATCTGGACCGGGTAGTCCTCGGGACCGGCGCTGACGTTGCCCATCTTGTGCTGTGCGATCTTCGATCCGGGGATTCCAGTAATGTACTCGCGGCGCGTGTAGGCCGGCTTACTGATCTCCCGGTACATTGAGGCGGGTTTGTCCGACATGGTTGTGGTTACTTACGAAAACGGAAGCCTACCGTGGGGATAAAGCCTTCGAACCGCTACGTCCGCGCCAGCGGGGGTTCAGGCGGAACTACTCGGCGAGTTGACCGACAGCACGTCAAAAATCGTCGTTTAGTTGCAGGGAACGTAGTCGGCGCCGTTCTTCTCGACGAGTCCCTCCTCGGTGAGACAGTTCAGCACCGAGAGGACGCCGATCTTCTTCATCGCCAGGACCTCGTTCAGGTCCGACGCCGTCGCACCGCCGCTGGCCTCGAGGTAGAGGTAGACGAGTTTGGCCTGCGGGGATTCGATTTCGGTCGGGAGCGGCTCGAGCTGCGTGGTGGTGAGTTGTTGTTCCATCATCGTAGTACGATCCACACCGAGGTTCCATATAAGTCTATGGTACACTCGAGCAATATAGTTGAATGGATATAATCAACCTAATATCAATATGGCCAATTCATGTCAGTGGATAACAGCCGGCTAGAGGACAGTATCGGGTATTTCGGTCGCTCTCAGCGGGTCCCTTTCGGAGTGGAAGAGAGAGTGATGAAACGGTTACCGTCGGTAAGCACTCGTCGGTGACCGCTTTCTGTCGTTGGATACGTTCGGCCAGCGATCACGTTTCGTTCATCAATGACCGTTATCAATCCGAGTAGGAGTTTTGTATAAGGTGTATTATTATCCGACCGAGGACGTCGGGCGGCGCGAAGCTCCAGCCACGCTCGAGTCGCTCGGAACTCGTCGCCTCACCAGGACGGCGGCGTGTTTAAGGATCTGCCGCCGGAATTACGCCGTATGATGAAGAGTTTTCGGATCGGGTCCCTGTTCGGGATCCCGATCAAGCTCGATCTGACGTTCTTGCTGGTGCTCCCGCTGTTTGCGTACCTCATCGGCGCTCAGATCGAACCCGTCGCCGACATTCTCAACGAGTTCCTCGGCGCGGGTATCGACGTCAGCTACGTGACCGGGGGCCTACTGCCGTGGGTACTCGGTTTCGCCGCCGCGGTCGGACTGTTCGTCGGCGTCGTGCTCCACGAACTCGGCCACTCGCTGACGGCTCAGCGATACGGCTTTCCGATCGACTCGATCACCCTCTGGCTGTTCGGCGGAATCGCTGCACTCTCGGAGATGCCCGAGGATTGGCGACAGGAGTTCAATATCGCCATCGCCGGGCCGATCGTCTCCGTGCTCGTCGGCGTCGCCTCCTACGTACTCTTCTTTCTCACGCCCGAGACGTTTGGCGGCGCGCGGTTCGTCCTCGGCTACCTCGCCGTGCTCAACGTCGCGCTCGCGATCTTCAACATGATCCCCGCGTTCCCGATGGACGGCGGACGGATCCTTCGGGCGCTGCTCGCTCGTGGGCGACCCTACCCTCGAGCGACCCAGCAGGCCGCGAGCATCGGGAAGCTGTTCGCGATCGCGATGGGACTGTTCGGGCTGTTCGCGTTCAACATCATCCTCATCGGCGTCGCCTTCTTCGTCTACATCGCCGCCTCGAGCGAGGCCCAGCAGGTGACGATGAAAGCCGCGTTCCAGGACGTCACGGTTCGAGATATCATGACGACCGCGGGCGACCTCCACACCGTCGAGCCGGACGCGTCGGTCGCGGAGCTGATCCAGCGGATGTTCACCGAGCGACACACCGGCTACCCGGTCGTCGAGACCGACGGGTTCGGCGGTGAGCGGCTCGTGGGGCTGGTGACGCTGTCGGACGCCCGCGACATCAAACCGGTCGAGCGCGACGCGTACACGGTCTCGGAGGTGATGACGACCGACCTGAAGACGATCGATCCCGATTCGGACGCGATGACGGCTATCGAACGGATGCGGGAACACGGTATCGGGCGGCTCCTCGTCGTCGACGGCCGGGACGAGTGGGGTTCCGAGGGCGCGTTCGGCGACCCGGCCCCGCGGACCGACGGCGATCTGGTCGGCCTGATCTCGCGATCCGACGTGATGACGGCCTTCGATATCGTCCAGAAAAGCGGCAGCGTCAACCCGTCGAGCCAGCCTCGAGCGGGCGACTGAACGCCGCCCAGGTACCGGATTCAACATTCTTAACCGCGGGCGTGGCCGAGGTGTCAGCGATGCCACCGGCCATCGAGACGACGGACCTCGTGAAGGAGTACGGCGACTTGCGCGCGCTGCAGGAGCTTTCGCTCACCGTCGAGGAAGGCGAGTTCTTCGGGCTGCTCGGTCCCAACGGGGCCGGGAAGACGACGTTCATCAACACGCTGGTCGGACTCGTCCGCAAGACGGGCGGCGACGCCCGCGTTTTCGGCCACGACGTCGAGGACGACTACCGGCAGGCCCGGGACGCGATCGGGCTCGCCCCCCAGGAGTTCAACGTCGACCGCTTCTTCCCCATCCGCGAGGTCCTGATGCACAAGGCCGGCTACCACGGGATTCCCGAGGAGGAAGCCGGGGAGCGGGCCGACGAGGTGCTCAAGCGGGTCGGGATCTACGACAAGCGAAACGAGCGCTTCGACTGGCTCTCCGGAGGGATGAAGCGCCGACTGCTGCTCGCGCGGGCGCTCGTCACCGAGCCCGATCTCCTGATCCTCGACGAGCCGACCGCGGGCGTCGACGTCCAGCTGCGCCACGATCTCTGGGAGCTGGTGACCGAGCTCAACGAGGAAGGAACGACGGTCCTGCTGACGACCCACTACATCGAGGAAGCCGAACGCCTCTGTGACCGCGTGGCGATCATGAACGAGGGCCGGAAGGTGACCGTCGCGACGCCGGACGATCTCAAGACGCGAGGGACGGACACGATCTCGGTTCGCCTCGAGGACGCACCCTCGGTCACCCCCTCTGTCGGCGGTTACGCCCACGAGACGACCCTCGAGGGCGACCGGTTCGAGGTCCGCGTCGACGACGGCGGCTCGACCGCGCCACAGCTGTTGAACGACCTCGAGGCGGCGGGCCACGAGATCGCCGACCTCGAAATCACCCGCACGTCGCTCGAGGAGATCTTCGTCGACCTGACGAGACAGGACGACCGAACGACGACCCGATCCGATGCGCCGACGAACGAGGAGGCGTCGGGTAACGAGACAGCGGGCGACGAGGGGAAGGAGACGCCGGCACGTGAACAGGAGGGGATCGCCTGATGCTCTCGGTCGGCTTCCGGGCGCTCTTCCAGCGCGAGCTACTCCGGTTCATCCGCCGTCCCAAGAACACGTTCATGCCGCCGGCGATCACGAACGTCCTCTACTTCGCCGTCTTCGGGATCATCCTCGGCGGTCGGATCGACGAACCCGTCGCGGGGATCGGCTACATCCTGTTTCTCGTTCCCGGACTCGTCGTCCTCGGGACGATCTCGAACGCCTTCGAGAACGCCTCGTTCTCGATCTTCCACGGTCGCTGGAACGAGTACATCCACGAAACCCTGACCTCGCCGCTTTCCTACGTCGAGATGGTCGTCGCCTACGTCGGCGCCAGCGCGGTCCGGGGGCTGATCGTCGGCGTCATCATCGCCGTCATCGGCCGGCTGTTCGTCCCGATATCGATCGAGAACGGTCTGTTTCTGGTGGCCACCATGGTCGTGATCGCCGCCCTGTTCGCCGGCTTCGGAATCATCGGCGGGCTCGTGGCCCGGGACTTCGACGACCTCACCGTGATGAACCAGTTCATCCTGCGGCCGTTGGTCTTCTTCGGCGCCGTCTTCTACTCGCTGACGATGCTGCCGTCGACCTGGCAGACCGTCTCCCTGCTGAACCCGATGGTCTACATGGTCGACAGCGTCCGGTACGGACTGCTGGGCTACTCCGACATGCTCGAGATCGCGCCGGCAGCCTACGCCGAGTTCGCACCGTACGCTTCGCTGGGCGTGCTCACGCTGCTCACAATTGGCGTCGTCGCGGTCGACGTCTACCTGTTCAAGATCGGCTACGGACTGACCGACTGACCCTCGAGTTCAGTCGCTCCGGTCGCCGACTTTCACCAGCTGTTTACCGATGTTCTCGCCCTCGAACAGCCCCATGAAGGCGTCGGGCACGTTTTCGAACCCCTCGACGACGTCCTCGCGGTAGCGAAGCTCGTCGTCGGCGATGAACCCCGACAGCCGCTCGAGCGCCTCGCCCCAGCGGTTCTCGTAGTCGTAGACGAGAAGTCCCTCTACGCGGGCGCGAGACTCGATAAGTTTGCCGAGCTTGCGGGGTCCGGTCGGGATCTCCGTCGCGTTGTACAGCGCGATCTGGCCGCAGACGGCGACCCGCGAGCGAACGTTCAACAGCGGCCAGACGGCGTCGGTGATCGGCCCGCCGACGTTGTCGAAGTAGACGTCGACGCCGTCGGGACAGGCCTCGGCCACCGCGCCGGGCAGATCGTCGGTCGTCTCGTAGTTGATCGCGGCGTCGAACCCGAGCTCGTCGGTGAGCCACGCCGTCTTCTCGTCGCTGCCGGCCGTTCCGACCACTCGAGCGCCACTCAGCTGGGCGAGCTGTCCGACGACCGAGCCGACCGCGCCGGCCGCGGCCGAGACGACGACCGTGTCGCCCGGTTTCGGCTCGGCGACGTCGGTCGTTCCGAAGTACGCCGTCACGCCGGGCATCCCGAGGACGCCAAGCGCGGTCGAGATCGGCCCGTGGTCGGGGTCGACCTGGCGCAGATCGCTTCCGTCCGCGACGGCGTGTTCGGCCCACAGCAGTTCGCCCGCGACGATATCGCCCGACTCGAGCCCGTCGTAGTTCGATTCGATAACTTCGCCAACGACCCCCGCTTGCATGGGGTCGCCGACGTCCCACGGCTCCGCGTAGGACTCGGCGTCGCGCATCCGCCCGCGCATGTACGGATCGACCGACTGGTAGAGAGTTCGAACGAGTACCTCGCCCGATTCGGGCGCGGGTCGAGCAACGGTGACGAGCTCGAAGTTCTCGCGGGTCGGTTCGCCGGACGGACGACTCGCCAGCCGCCACTGCCTGGTTTCTGCCATGCGCCTCCAAGGTCCCGGGGGGAAGTCAGTATTCGGCTCCCGGAACCCGATTCGGACGGTGTGCGAATTCGACCGGAAGAGCAACCGTTTTGGGCGCGGTCGGTGCGTGTCATCGTATGAGCGCGGACGACGTACTGGCGGAGCTGCTCGCCGGTAACGCGAACCACGTCGAGGAACTGTCCGACGACTACTTCGAGGACGTCCAGACGAGCCAACACCCGGACGTCGTCTCGGTGTGCTGTTCGGACTCGCGGGTGCCACAGGAGCGGATGTGGAGCGTCGATCACCCGGGAGCCGTCTTCACCCCGAGCAACATCGGCAACCAGGTGTGGGACGACGATGAGGGCGAACGGATCGTGGACGGGGGTATGCTGTACCCCATTCACCACGCCGGGACCGAGGCGGCAGCGGTCGTCGGTCACACCGGCTGTGGCGCCGTCACGGCCGCCTACCAGGTCGCCACCGGCGGCGGCCGGCCCGGTCCGCGCGGGGTCGACAAGTGGGTCGACCTGCTCGTCCCGGTCGTCGAGGAGGGCCTCGAGAGCGACCTCGTCGACGACGAGGCTGACGACGAACGGGTGGTCAACCAGCTCGTCGAGTACAACGTCGACTACCAGGCGCAGTTCCTTCGGGAGTCCGCGGACGTTCCGGACGACGTCGCCGTCTACGGCTTCGTCTACGACTTCCAGGGCGTCTACGGCGACGAGTACGGCCGCGCGTACCTGGTCAACTACGACGGCGAGACCCACCCCGAGGAGATCGCGAAACGGATCCCGGAGGAGTACGAGGAAGCGACTCGGAGTCTACTGTACTGATCGGTATCGTTTTCTCGCTCTCCCCGAAACAGATTGGTATGCGGACACTGCTCGAGTCGGACATCGGCTTCTACTACGCGATCGGCGCGTTCACCACCCTCGTGTTCGTCGTCGGCCTCGCCGTTCTCGCCGCACTCAATCCGGGCGGCGTCGGTGCGCGGGAACTGATTGGACTCGTCGTCGGCTTCGGCCTGTTCATGCTCGTCTACTTCGTCTCGATTACGGTCCACCGACTCGAGGGCGGCGACAGCCTGTGACCGAGTAGCATATTCTATCGGTAATACCGACACCACATGTCCCGAGCTGCCGGAATTCGACGTCTAGTCGGAGTCAAAGGGTTTATGTCTTCCGCGCACCTTTGCTCAAAAGCAATGGCGAAAGGAACCGTTGATTTCTTCAACGACACTGGCGGCTACGGATTCATCGAGACTGAGGACGCGGACGACGACGTGTTCTTCCACATGGAAGACATCGGCGGCCCGGACCTGGAAGAAGGTCAGGAGCTCGAGTTCGAAATCGAGCAGGCCCCCAAGGGCCCGCGCGCGACGAACGTCGAGCGCCTGTAAGGCGGAATTCGTAACGGTATCGGCTCTTGACTGCAGTATTTTCACATCTTTTAGCGACAGTGCCGTAGATACAACGTTTAGTGAGCTCGATCCCCATCGAACAGTATGGCCGAGCCACTGATCCGTAGCGGCGACGATATCGAGTACGAATCGGTCGACGCCGCCGACGGCCTCGAGAGGGGCGTCCTGATCGACGAGAGCCACGGCGCGCCGAACTTCGCGATTCGCCGGTTCACCCTCGAGGCCGGCGCCGAGGTTCCCGAACACACGAACGAGGTCGAACACGAGCAGTACGTCCTCGAGGGCAAGTACGTCGTCGGTATCGGGGACGAAGAACACGAAGTCGAGGCGGGCGACTCCCTGCTGATCCCCGCCGGAACCGTCCACTGGTACCGCAACGAGGGCGACGAGCCCGGGGCGTTCCTCTGTGCGGTCCCCAACGGCGACGACGAGATCGAACTGCTCGAGTGAGCGACCGGCCGGTTATATACTTCCGACGGCCGAACCGGCCGAACAGTCGTGAACGTCCTCCTCGTACTGGGTCATCCCCGAACGGATAGCTTCTGTGGCGCACTGGCCGACGCCTACTGCGGGGGCGCTCGCGAGGCCGACGTCGACGTGCGCGAACTCGCCGTCGCGGACCTCGAGTTCGATCCCGACGTCCACGCCGAGTGTCCGAGCGATCAGCCCCTCGAGCCCGATCTTCGGGAAGCCGAGCAGGACCTCGAGTGGGCCGACCACCTCGTCTTCGTCTACCCGAACTGGTGGGGGACGATGCCCGCCCGGCTCAAGGGGTTCTTCGACCGGCTCTTTCGACCCGGCTTCGCCTTCTCGTTCTACGAGGACGGCGAGGGTGCGGGCAAGGAGGAGCTGCTCGACGACAAGACCGCCGAGCTGATCGTCACGATGGACGTCCCCCCGCGGATCTACCGCTGGCTGCTCCGCCAGCCCGGCAACCACGCCCTCAAGCGCGCGACGCTCGGCTACGCGGGCGTTCGGACGACCCGGGTCACCAACCTGGGACCGATCGAGGACTCCGACCTCGAGGAGCGCGAGACGTGGCTCGAGGACGTACGGGAACTGGGTCGAAGCCTCGAGACGGGGCCGGAGTCGCGGCTGGGGCGGACGAAGCGCGCGGCGACGAGCTGGCTGAAAGCGCTGCGCCTGCAGTTCTACCCGATGGCCTGGATCGCCTACACGATCGGCGCGCTGGCGGCGGTCGGCTCGGGCGCTCTCACGACGGGCGCGTACTGGCTCGGGCTCGGATTTCTGTTCTTCCTCGAGGCCGCGACGGTGTTGAGCAACGAGTACGCCGACTACGAAACCGATCGGCGGAACACCTTCGCCGGGCCGTTCACCGGGGGCTCCCGTGTGCTGGTCGACGACGAGCTGTCGTTCGGGCAGCTCCGGGCCGGGATCGCCGCCTTCCTGGCGGCGACGGCTGCGTTCGGCGGGGCCACGCTTCTTACGGGAGCGGGATCGACGGCGGCAACTGCGGGGACGATGGGAGCCCTCGCGGTGCTGGCGCTCGGGTACACGCTTTCGCCGCTGCGACTCGCCTACCGCACGCTGGGCGAACTGGACGTCGCCGTCACCCACAGCGTCGGCGTCCTGGTACTCGGGTTCGTCGTCCTCGGCGGTGCGTGGCACGATCCGCTGCCGTGGCTATTGGGGCTGCCCTTCCTGCTGTCGGTGCTGCCCTCGATCACCCTCGCGGGTGTGCCCGACGTCGCTGCCGACCGTCTCGTGGGCAAACGAACGATCGCGGCCCGGTTCGGCGTCGACGGCGCTGCGGCTGTCGCCGCGACGACGGCCGTCCTCGCCGCCCTGACGGGCGCGCTCTGGCAGTTCCTGGAGCTGGTTCCCGGCTACGGCCCCGCGATCTACCTCGGACTCGTCCACGCAGCCGCGGTCGTCTGGCTGCTTCGGAGCCGACTCGAGCCCGACGCGGGCGCCCAGCGCATCGACCTCTTGATGATAGCCTCGCTGAGCTACATCACCTGGTTCGGCGTCGTTCCGCTGGTCGGGCTGCTGTGACGCTCGAGCGAGGGTTCGATTACACCGAGGCGAGGACGAGTCCGAACCGCTCAAGTACGCCAGCCGACTACACTATCGCGTGTCGCAGCAGGTCCAGGACGTCGAAACGATCTTTTGTCACGAGACGGGCGGCGACTACCTCGTCGTCGTCCAGCGGGACGGCAAGCGGCTGTTCCGGGCGAAGCTCGGACTCTCCGAAACCTCCGCGGGTCCTCGGCCCGCGAAGTTCCGGCTGAAGGACGGCTCGAGCGAGGAGCCCCGCCAGCCCGACGAGTTCGTCGAGCTCGCCCGCCGAGCGAAGCGGATCCGTATCTCCGAGCAGACTCCCTCCGAGAAACGTCGCGAGCTCACCGAGATGTTCGCCGGCTACCAGCTCGAGGACAAGGTCAAGGCCGTCCGGACCTGCCGCTACTGCGCCTCCGCGGGGCGGTACTCGCCGGTGACGACCGACACCGCGGTCAAAGACGACAACGACTGGATCTGTCGGGACTGCGCCCGCCAGGAGCTCGAGCGTCAGCTCTCCTTTTCGGGCGGTGGCGCGGTCACCGGCGCCGCGAAGGAACGACTCGAGGAACTGATGCTCGAAGTGCAGGACCTCCAGCGGATCGTCAACCTGCTACAGGGGCAGCTCGACCCCGACCTCACCCAGTTCGACACCATCTCGGCGACGACCGACGAGGTCGACCCCGTCCGGACCGACTCGCTGAACCTCCATCCCGGTCTACAGGGACTGCTCGAGGACCGCTTCGAGACCCTGCTCCCGGTCCAGAGCCTCTCCGTCGAGAACGGCCTTTTCGACGGACAGGACCAGCTCGTCGTCTCCGCGACCGCGACCGGGAAGACCCTCGTCGGCGAGATGGCCGGGCTCAACCGCGTCCTAAACGGGAAGGGGAAGATGCTCTTTCTCGTCCCCCTCGTCGCGCTCGCGAACCAGAAACACGAGGACTTCGAGGACGAGTACGGCCACCTCGTCGACGTCTCCCTCCGGGTGGGTGCGAGTCGGGTTACGGACAACGGCAACCAGTTCGACCCCAACGCCGACGTCATCGTCGGCACCTACGAGGGGATCGACCACGCGCTGCGGACGGGCAAGAACCTCGGCGACATCGGTACCGTCGTCATCGACGAGGTCCACACCCTCAAGGAGGAAGAGCGGGGCCACCGACTCGACGGGCTGATCTCGCGGCTCAAACACACCACCGAGCAGCGCGCAGCCCGACGGGACGACTACGGGGGCGCCCAGTGGATCTACCTCTCGGCGACCGTCGGCAACACCGAACAGCTCGCCGAGGTCCTCGAGTCGACGCTGATCGAGTTCGAGGAGCGCCCCGTCCCGATCGAGCGCCACGTCACCTTCGCCGACGGCCAGGAGAAGGTTCGCATCGAGAACAAACTCGTCAAACGGGAGTTCGACACCGAGTCCTCGAAGGGGTATCGCGGGCAGACGATCATCTTCACCAACTCCCGTAGGCGGTGTCACGAGATCTCCCGCAAGCTCGAGTACTCCGCGGCGCCGTACCACGCCGGGCTCGACTACGGGCGCCGCAAACAGGTCGAGCGCCAGTTCGGCGAGCAGGATCTCTCCGCCGTGGTAACGACGGCTGCCCTTGCGGCAGGTGTCGACTTCCCTGCCTCACAGGTGATCTTCGACTCGCTGGCGATGGGAATCGAGTGGCTCTCCGTCCAGGAGTTCCACCAGATGCTCGGCCGCGCGGGTCGTCCGGACTACCACGACGAGGGGAAGGTGTACGTGCTAGTCGAGCCCGACTGCTCGTACCACGGCTCGATGGAGATGACGGAGGACGAGGTCGCGTTCAAGCTCCTCAAAGGGGAGATGGAGTCGGTGATGACCCACTACGACGAGGACGCCGCCGTCGAGGAGACCCTGGCGAACATCGTGGTCGGCGGCAAGGCCGCCAAAGGCCTCAACAACCGGATGCTCGGCGAGGTACCGACCAAACACGCCATCGGAAAGCTCCTCGAGTACGGCTTCATCGACGGCTTCGAACCGACGCCGCTCGGACAGGTCGTCACCCAGCACTTCCTCTCGCCCGGCGAGGCGTTCGCGCTGGTCGACGGGATTCGGAAGGAGGCCCACCCCTACGACCTGATCGCCGATATCGAGCTTCGGGACGACGATCTGTAGGCGCTCGACGGGAGTGGTGAGAACGAGGACGATGGACGAAGCGAACTGATTCTCGAGTCAGGGGACGAAGGCGACACCGAACAGCGAGAGCAACAGTACCAGGAGTGATCCCGGGAGCCCGCCGATGGCGACGATCAGGAGCGCGATCGGCGTGATCGCGACCGAGACGCCGAAGACCGCCTGAGCCAGAAACAGTACGAGTAGACCGACGACCGCGTTGACGATAAACGGACGGACGGTCTGAATGATCGTCGTCGCGCTAAGGACGGCAACGAGGACGAGTACCAGTAGGAGAATCTCGAGTCCTGTGACCATACTCGAGCGTAGCGAGCGAAGCGGGGAAAGCCGTTCGATCCGGAACGAAACCCTTTAAACGATCCACCCGGAAAGAGTGATACGGGATCGTGGGTTAGCTTGGTATACTTCGGGCCTTGGGTGCCCGTGACCCCGGTTCAAATCCGGGCGATCCCATACTTCGGCTGCAAACGAACTCGTGAGCAGCAGTGATTGGAAAATCGGGGTTCTGAACTAAAGAACGGCGAGCACCGCGAGCCGTTCGCGTGGTTCAAATTCGGCCGATCCCGTTCGTTCTATCCCGAGCGACGAACTCGCGCCGAGTCGCCGGATCTGTGGTAAGACGAGGTTCTGCGCGAAGCGCAGGTTCTCAGGCGTAGTTCAAACCCGGTCGATCCCAACGCTGACAACCACCAGAAACTCCGCGAGACCGATTCGCTTCGACGGACGCATCCTCGAGAAGCGGGCGAGCGAAGCGATCGATCGCCAGTAGCCCAATCACATCACTCCTCGACGCCGAGTTCCTCGGCCTCCCACTCGGACGCGAGCCGGCTGGCCAGCTCGCGTGGCCTGTGTTCGTAGACCAGATGATGCTCGAGGGAACCTCCCTGTGAAATCGTTTCGTTGCACACCGGACAGAAGACCGACGACCTGGTTGGCATGCGGGAGATACGTCGTGAGAGAGCAAAAAGGCGCGCTTCGGCCCGCAGAGTGTCGAGCAGTGTCGCGAGCGTGAGAGAGCGGTCGATCTCCGGTCGGCTCGATACGGTACCGGCGACGTCGGAGTCTCGGCGTCCGAAACCGTAACTTCGACGAGCGCTTCGGCCAGAGCCGACAGATCGGGCAGCGTCTCCGGCCAGAATCGACGACCTCCGCACAAGTATCTCGATCTCCGTGCGTTCGGTGTACACTTGTTCCCTATAACAGCTTTCAGAAGTACGAAAGCCAAGCCTTAACCGTGTGCCGGGATACTGAATAATCGTAATGGCAAACGGTACGGTTGACTTCTTCAACGACACAGGCGGTTACGGTTTCATCGAGACTGAGGATGCTGACGAGGACGTGTTCTTCCACATGGAAGACGTCGGCGGCGAGGACCTGACTGAGGGAACCGAGATCGAGTTCGACATCGAACAGGCCCCCAAGGGTCCGCGCGCGACGAACGTCGTTCGCGAGTAACTAACCCGGTATCCGGTCGCCGTTCGGCGACCGAACCGATTTCTACACCGATCGAACGGCAGTCGTTCGATCGACGTACTTTACCCGAGTAGTGACGACGGTAGGACGACCCGCTGGCGAGCTCGAAGCCGGTCGCTTACAGGGTGTGTCTGTACCCACACTCCGGGCAGTAGACGACGCCGGATTTTACGAGCGTGTAGCTCCGGCTACAGCGGGTGCACGGACAGCCGACCGAGAGTCCGGTCTCCCGGGCCAGCGCTGCGATCGTCCGCTCGAGCTGGCTCTGTCGGTCCTCGACCGCCTCGAGACGTTTCGTAGTCTCCTCGAGACGGTTGATTACCGCCCGTTGATGGGTAGCTTCCGAACGCGATGCCGGTCGAGGGGTCATACGGTCGGTACGCTCCCAGCGAACAAAAGCACATCTACGGCCGGAGTCAAAGGTCGGAAGACGGAAATCAAGGACGACACGTGCAACCCGAACAGTTTCTACCGGTCGTCCGAAACTGCCCGTATGGTAGCGGTCTCCGAACGACCGAAGCGCTGGCTCGTCAACGGCATCATTCTGACGATTCCGCTCGTCGTAACGCTGCTCGTCTTGCTCGTCGTCGTCGATTTCGTCCTCGGGATTCTCTCGCCGATCGTCGCCGGCGTGCAGTACGTCTGGCCGAACGAACCGCCTCGAATCGTGATCCAGCTGACGACGCTGGCGTCGCTGATCGGGTTCTTTCTGGTGATCGGCTTCATCGCCGAGCACACTCCAGGGAAACACCTCTCGAAACGCGTTCACGCGACGATAGAGACGATTCCCGGTGTAAGCACGCTCTACGAGAGTGTCCGGCGAGCGAGCGACATCCTCGTCGACGACGAGACGGACCAGTTCAAGGAGGTCAAACTCGTCGAGTTCCCTCACGACGACGCCTACATGTTTGGCTTTCTGACGGCAGATACCCCGCCGGAGATCGAAGAAACCGTCGGGAGCGGGGAAATGATGACGATCATGGTTCCGCTGGGGCCGAATCCGACGACGAACGGCTACGTGATGCACGTCTCGGCCGAAAACGTTTACGACGTCGACATCACCGTCGAGGAAGCCGTCCGGTCGATCGCGACGCTCGGCGTCTCCGTCGACGAACTCGGCGCGGAGACGGCCGACGACGCGGACCAGCGAGCAGTCGACGACACGCCGTTCGGCTCGAGCCGAGGGTGAGGGCGCGGTCGCTGGGACCCCGACCTACGATCAGTTTCGCTCCGCTTTGCGACCATTTATACACGATGGCGACCCTACGAGAGTGCAATGGCGCAAGCGGGTAATTCTGAACTCGTCGACTCCTTCGAGCAGTTCTTCCGCAACTACTACGACAACGAGATCAAGCAGCTTGCGCAGCAGTACCCCAACGAGCAGCGGTCGCTCCACGTCGACTGGCAGGATCTCTACCGGTACGATCCGAACCTGGCCGACGACTTCCTCGCCCAGCCCGAACAGCTCCAACGCTACGCCGAGGAAGCACTGCGGCTGTACGACTTGCCGATCGACGTGAGCCTCGGCCAGGCCCACGTTCGGATCCGAAACCTCCCCGAAACCGAGTCACCCGAGATCCGGGAGATCCGCGCCCGCGACATGAACTCCCTCGTGCAGGCTCGAGGGATCGTCCGAAAGGCGACCGACGTCCGCCCGAAAATCGAGGAGGCCGCCTTCGAGTGCCAGCTCTGTGGCACCCTCACTCGAGTCCCCCAGTCCAGCGGCGACTTCCAGGAGCCCCACGAGTGCCAGGGCTGTGAACGCCAGGGCCCCTTCCGCGTGAACTTCGACCAGTCGGAGTTCGTCGACTCCCAGAAACTGCGCATTCAGGAGAGTCCCGAGGGACTCAGGGGCGGCGAGACACCACAGTCGCTCGACGTCCACGTCGAAGACGATATCACCGGCGAGGTGACCCCCGGCGACCACGTCTCCACGACCGGTGTCCTCCGCCTCGAGCAACAGGGCGACGGCCAGGACAAATCGCCCGTCTTCGACTTCTACATGGAGGGGATGTCCGTCGACATCGACGAAGAGCAGTTCGAGGACATGGACATCACCGAGGAGGACAAAGCCGAGATCGTCCGGCTCTCCTCGAGCGAGGACATCTACGAGCAGATGGTCGGCTCGATCGCGCCCTCGATCTACGGCTACGAGCAGGAGAAGCTCGCGATGATCTTGCAGTTGTTCTCGGGTGTAACCAAGCAGTTGCCCGACGGCTCGCGGATTCGGGGCGACCTGCACATGCTCCTTATCGGAGACCCGGGTACTGGTAAATCGCAGATGCTGGGTTACATCCAAAACATCGCTCCCCGCTCCGTCTACACCTCGGGCAAAGGTTCGTCCTCGGCCGGTCTCACGGCCGCGGCGGTCCGAGACGACTTCGGCGACGGCCAGCAGTGGACCCTCGAGGCCGGCGCGCTCGTCCTCGCCGACCAGGGGATCGCGGCGGTCGACGAACTCGATAAAATGCGATCGGAGGACCGCTCGGCCATGCACGAGGCCCTCGAGCAACAGAAGATCTCGGTCTCGAAGGCCGGGATCAATGCCACGCTCAAGTCCCGCTGCTCGCTGCTGGGCGCCGCGAACCCCAAGTACGGCCGGTTCGACCAGTACGAACCGATCGGCGAGCAGATCGACCTCGAGCCGGCCCTGATCTCGCGGTTCGACCTCATCTTCACCGTCACCGACCAGCCCGACGAGGAGAAGGACAAGAACCTCGCCGAGCACATCCTCACGACCAACTACGCGGGGGAGCTGACGACCCAGCGCGAGGAGATGACCAGCCTCGAGGTCAGCGAAGAGGAGATCGAGGAGATGACCGAGCAGGTCGACCCCGTCATCGACGCCGAACTCCTCCGGAAGTACATCGCTTACGCGAAACAGAACTGCCACCCGCGGATGACCGAGGAGGCCCGCGAGACGATCCGGGACTTCTACGTCGATCTGCGCTCGAAGGGGACTGACGAGGACGCCCCCGTTCCCGTCACGGCTCGAAAGCTCGAGGCGCTCGTCCGGCTCTCGGAGGCCAGCGCCCGCGTGCGGCTCTCCGATACGGTCGAGCAGCGAGACGCCGAGCAGGTCGTCGAGATCGTTCGCTCGTGTCTGCAGGATATCGGCGTCGATCCCGAAACGGGGGAGTTCGACGCCGACATCGTCGAGGCCGGCACCTCGAAGTCCCAGCGCGACCGGATCAAGAACATCAAGGGGTTGATCAGCGACATCGAGGAGGAGTACGACGAGGGTGCGCCGGTCGACATCGTCCTCGAGCGTGCCGACGAGATCGGGATGGACGAGTCGAAGGCCGAACACGAGATCGACAAGCTCAAACAGAAGGGAGAGGTCTACGAGCCGAGCACCGATACGCTCCGGACGACGTGACGCCGACGGCCGCTACCCCTCCTGCTCGTCGATATCGATAGCCGTCGATCTGATCGTCGCGGGCGCGACGTCGGCGACGTCGGCGGCGTCGACCTGGGTTACCGACGGCCACTCCTCGCGCTCGTCGGCGGCCTTGTACAGACAGGCTGCGGCGACCCCGCTTGGGTTCCGACCGCCGACGACGCCGTTCTCGAGCAGGGTCGTCGCGTGTTCGCGGGCCCGGTTCTCGACGGTCGTCTCGAGGTCGAGTTTCGTGGCGAACCGCGGCAGGTACTGCGTCGGGTCGATCGGTCCCGTCGGTAGCTCGAGGTCGCGGTTCAATGCGTCGTAGGCGGCCTTGAGTTCGGCTGCGTCGGCTCGGGCGACCGCGACGATCTCGTCGATCGTTCTGGCGAAGGAGTTGATCCGACAGGTAGCGTACACTGTGGCCGCAGCGAACCCCTCGATCGACCGGCCCTGGAGCAGTCCCTCGGACTGGGCCGACTCGAACAGCGAACAGGCCTGTTCTCTAACGGAGTCGGGCAGCGAGAGCAACGCGTTGACCCGTTTGATCTCAGTGAACCCGTACACCTGATTTCGGTCTGCCTTCGTGGAGATCCGGGCTCGGTTGTGTTCCCGACGGAGTCGAGCGATCTGGCGTCGCTTACGACCGGTCAGACGGGAACGGGAGCCGGTTCCGTAGCCGATCTCGGTCGAGAGTCCGCGGTCGTGGCGCGACCGCGTCAGCGGTGCACCGGTTCGGCGTCGGTCGGGACCGTCGTCGAACGTCCGCCACTCGGGTCCGCGGTCGATCGCGTCCTCTCCGGAGACGAGGCCGCACTCCTCACAGATGAGCTCGGTTTCCGTCGTCCGCAGTCGTCCGCCGCACTCGGAACAGCACCCGTTTGAATCGTCTACAGCTATTGGTAATATTCACCAACTAGGAGAAACTATGTCGCGCCCTGCTACTTAAAATATAAGATTCCCTCTAGAAATGGCTGTAATCAACTAGGCGTTCGTTCGAACCGATCAGCGGCTGGCTGATCGAAGACCGCGGAGTTACTGTCCCGAGCCGCTCTCGCCCGCGAGATGTTCGAGCACGCCCTCGGTCGTCGCCGGGACGGGTTCGGGATCGTCACCGGCGGCAGCCGCCGCATCGGGGTCCTTGAGCAGGTGACCGGTCGTGAGACAGGCGACTCGTTCGTCCTCGGTAACGATCCCCCCCGTGCGGAGTTTCCGCAGACCGGCGACCGAAGCCGCGGAGGCGGGCTCGACGCCGATGCCTTCACCGGCGAGGTCGCGCTGGGCCTCGGTGATCTCCTCGTCGGAGACGGCGATCGCCGTCCCCCCGGTCTCGCGGATCCCGGGCAGCGCCTTCGGGGCGTTAACCGGATTCCCGATCCGGATCGCCGTGGCGCGCGTCTCGACGTCGTCCCAGCGCCGAACCTCGTCTGCGCCGTTCTCGACTGCTTCGACCATCGGCGCGGCACCCTCGGCCTGGACGCCGGTGAGCTTCGGTACGTCCTCGCGGTCGATCGCACCGGCCTGGAGGAGTTCGCGGAACGCCTTGTATAGCGCCGCGGTGTTGCCCGCGTTACCGACCGGAAGAACGATTCGATCCGGGAACGCGTCGTAATCGTCGCGGAACGCCTCGAGGATCTCGAGGCCGATCGTCTTCTGACCCTCCAGCCGGAAGGGGTTCAACGAGTTCAACAGGTAGGCCTCGCCCTCGGCCGCGAGCTCCTGGACGATGTCGAGACAGGCGTCGAAGTTGCCGTCGACCTCGAGGATACGGGCGCCGTGGAGGCTCGCCTGGGCGACCTTGCCCGCGGCGACCTTGCCCGCCGGGAGGAGCACGAGCGTCTGCATTCCACCGCGGGAGCCGTAGGCCGCCAGCGCGGCGCTGGTGTTGCCCGTCGAGGCGCAGGCGAGTCGGTCGACGCCGAGTTCTCTCGCGACGGCTACCCCGACGGTCATCCCGCGGTCCTTGAACGAGCCCGTGGGGTTCATCCCCTCGTGTTTGATCCGCAGCGCCTCGAGCCCAAGGTCGTCCTCGAGTCGCGGGACCTCGTACAGCGGCGTCGCTCCCTCCTGGGTCGTGACGCCCGACTCGAGGGGTAAGGCGTCGGCATAGCGCCACACGCCCCGCCCCTCGAAGTCGTCGAACGTCGGGAGGTCGGCGTAGCGGACCTCGAGCAGGCCGTCGCAGGCGTCGCAGGTGTAGCGGACGTCCTCGAAGGGGGTAAACGTCTCGCCGCAGTCGATACACTCGAGCCAGACGCCGTCGGTCGCGGCCTCGGGAGCGGTCGGGCCCTCGGCGGAGAGGCTGAGACTCATTACCGGAACGTGGGAGGCGACGGAGAAAAGTGGGCTGATTGGCGTGAGCGCTGCCGGCCGGTCGTTCGTCACCGACCGTCTCGGGAAGGCGGCGAAGCAGCGGGAATCCCTCGAGTGATGGGGCAAGAGCAGTCACAGTCATCAATTCCTCAACAGTTCCGGCCCTCACTACAACCGCCTACTCGGGCAGCCAGCTCAGCAGTGTCTTCCATGCGTACGGCCCACCCGTTTTCCACTCGAGTCGGCGAAGCTGACCCCTCGCACAGAAGAACTGGGCAAAAAACGCGATCGCTTGCGTCGTTCGCGGTCGACGACTCACTCGAGCAGCCAGCTCAACAGCGCCTTCTGGGCGTGGAGCCGGTTTTCGGCCTGGTCGAAGACGATCGAGCACTCGCTCTCGATGACGTCGTCGGTGATCTCCTCGCCGCGGTGGGCCGGCAGACAGTGCATCACCGAGGCGTCGTTCGCGCCCTCGAGCAGGTCCGCGTTGACCTGGAACCCCTCGAAGGCGTCCATCCGGACGTCGTACTCGTCTTCCTGGCCCATGCTGGTCCAGACGTCGGTGTAGACGATGTCCGCATCTGTGACCGCGTCGACGGGATCGGTCGTGGTCGTCGGATCGCCGCCGAGTTCGCGAGCGCGCTCGAGAACGGCATCGTCGATGCCGTATCCGTCGGGTGTCGCGACCGTCAGGTCGATGTCGGCCAGCGCCGCGCCGATCACGAACGACTGGGCGACGTTGTTTCCGTCGCCGACCCACGCCGCCGAGACGCCGTCGAACCCGTCCATCTCCTCACGGATCGTCAGCAGATCCGCGAGCGTCTGGCAGGGGTGGGCATCGTTGGTGAGCCCGTTCACGACGGGAACCGACGCGTACTCCGCGAGCACCTCGACGTTCTCGTGTCTGAACAGCCGCGCCATCACGACGTCAACGTAGCGCGACAGCGTTCTCGAGGTATCCTTGAGGGGCTCGCCCCGTCCGAGCTGGATGTCGTCAGCTCCGAGGAAGATCGCGTGACCGCCGAGCTGAGTCATCCCGGTCTCGAAGGAGACGCGCGTCCGGGTGCTGGGTTTCTGGAAGATCATCCCCAGCGTCTGACCCGCCAGATCGGCGTGGTCCTCGCCGCGCTCCTGGGCGCGTTCGTACTCGCTGGCTCGGTCGAGAACGGTCAGCAGTTCCGATTGCGAGAGGTCGTCGATCTCGAGGAAGTGCCGCGGGTCGGACGCCGACATCAGTCGTCGCCTCCGCGGAGGGTCGTCGCGACCCGTGTCAGCACGTCGACCGAGCGGTCGAACTCGGCGAGCGAGAGGCGTTCGCCGGGCGCGTGGTCCAGCTCGGAGTTACCCGGACCGTACGTCACCATCGGACAGCCCCACGCGCCGGCGTAGAGGTTCATGTCGCTGGTGCCGGTCTTCCGGAGCAGCCGCGGATCACAGCCCTCCTTGCGGATCGCCGCGCGGAACGCGCGGGCGACCTCGGTCCGAGGACTCTCCATCACCGGCGGGATCGGCTCGGCCCAGGAGACGGTGCCGATCTCGAGTTCGGCCTCGGCCGTTTCACGGACCGATTCGGCGTCCAGGGACGGGGGGATCCGCAGCTGGGCCTGGAGGGTCGCCTCGACGGAGAGGCCGTCCTCGCTGATCCCGCCGTCGATGTCGACCGGCTTGGCGGTGACCCGTTCGAAGACGGGCGTGTACTCGTCGTGTTCGAAGGCGGCCTCGACGTTGGTCCACCACTCGGTGGCGTGCTGGATCGCGTTGGGTTCGGGTCGGGAGGTGTGGCCCGACTCGCTGGTCGCGACGTAGGTGCCGGAGAGAAAGCCCCGGTACCCCAGCGTGATCCCGGTCGTGCCGCTTGGCTCGCCGTTGACGACGGCGTCGGGTTCCTCGCGGTCGACGACCAGGTGACGGGCACCCCGGGAGCTGGTCTCCTCGCCGACGACACCGACGAAGGAGACGCCCGTTCGGACGGCGGCGACCGCCATCGCGGCCAGCGGGCCCGTAGCGTCGACGCTTCCGCGCCCCCAGAGGACGTCCTCGCCTTCCTCCTCGGCGACCTCGTCCTCGACGTCCTCGGCGTCTGCGGGACGTACCTCGACCGGAATCTCTCCCGGAACCGTATCGACGTGGGAGGTCAGGAGAACCGCGTCGTCGGCGGGCGCGCGGACGTTGCCGACCTCGTCGATCCAGGCCTCGCGACCGTTGGCCGCGAAGAACTCGACGAGCCGTTCGGCAGCTTTCCGTTCCTCGTCCGTCGGCGAGGGGATCGAAACGAGATCGACCAGCAGGTTCCGCGCGTCCTCCGACGATACCTCGACTGATTCGGTCACGCTCGCGTTCATGATTCGGGAGTGGCTTCGGGCGCGACGAGGTCGGCCAGTGCGTCCACGAGTCGATCCGCTTCCTCCTCGTCGATCACGAGCGGCGGGAGCAGACGCAGGACGGTCCGACCCGCCGGCAGCGCCAGGATCTGATGGTTCATCGCCAGATCGCGGGCGACGCGGTTCGCGCCGCGTTTCAGCTCGATCCCGACGAGTAGCCCCTCGCCGCGGACCTCGCGGACCGCGTCGCCGAGAGCGGCCTCGAGCTCGTCAACGAGGTAGTCGCCGACCTCGGCGGCGTGGGCGGGCCACTCCTCCTCGACCAGCGTCGAGATCGTCGCGTGGACCGCGGCGGAAACGACCGGACCGCCGCTGAACGTGGCGTTGTGCGAGGCCGCCCCGTCGGCGATCCAGTCCTGGACTGCGACGGCGCCGACGGGCAGACCGTTACCGAGGCCCTTCGCCGCGGTGAGCACGTCGGGGGTGACGCCCGCGTTCTGGCAGGCCCACATCGACCCCGTGCGGCCCATCCCGGTCTGGACCTCGTCGAAGATCAGCGCCGCACCGGCCTCCTCGGTCAGTTGGCGAGCGGTCTCGAGGTAGCCCGCGGGCGGGAGGTTGATCCCGCCCTCGCCCTGGATCGGCTCGAGAATGACGGCCGCGGTCTCGTCGTCGACGGCGGCCGCGAGCTCCTTGCCTTCGCCGTACGGGACGAACTCCACGTCGCCGGCCAGGGGCTCGAACGGCTTCTTGTACTTGTCCTTCCAGGTGGCCGCGAGCGACCCCATCGTCCGACCGTGGAACGAGCGGGTCGCCGCGATGATCTTCGACTCGCCGGTCGCAGAACGGGCGAACTTCAGCGCGGCCTCGTTGGCCTCGGTCCCCGAATTACAGAACCAGGCCGACTCGAGATCGTCGGGCGCCGCCGCGACGAACGCAGCGTAGGCGTCCTCGCGCGACTGGACGGGAAACGAGGAGTCGACGAACGTCAGCTTGCCGACCTGCTCCTGGACCGCGTCGACGACTGCGGGATGGGAGTGGCCAAGCGGCGTACAGGCGTAGCTCGCGCCAGCGTCCAAGTACTCCGTCCCGTCGGCGGTGTAGAGGGACGGTCCCTCGCCGCGTTCGATGCCGATCGGTTTGCTGCCGGAGATAAAGTCGTGGTCGCTCACTGTGCCACCTCCTCGCCGTCGGCGAGCGCACCCGGCTCGAGAGTCGTCCCCTCGCCCTCGAGCGCGCTCGTTATCGGTGCGTCCGCGTTCGCGGACGCGACGACCACCGAGGACGCGCCGCCCTCGAGGGCCTCCGTCGCGGCCATCACCTTCTTGGTCATGAACCCTTCGGCGGCGTCCTCGACGGCTTCGAACTCCTCAGGTGTCGACGCGGAGTCGATCCGCGTCGACTCGTCGTCCGGGTCCTCGTAGATCCCCGAGACGTCGGTGAGGACGACCAGGTCGGCCTCGAGCGCGCCCGCGATCGCGGCGGCTGCCCGGTCGGCGTCGGCGTTGACGGCCGTGTACCCGCTCGACTTCTCCTTTCCCAGCATCGGGACGGAGACGACGGGCGTGTAGCCGCCCTCGAGCATCGTCTCGAGCAGGTCGGCGTTGACCGATTCGATCTTCCCCGAGTGGTCGCCGCGCTTGATTTTCTTCTTGCCGTCCTCCTTCACCCGGACGGCGGACTTGCGTTTCCCTTCGAGGAGCTTGCCGTCCGTCCCCGAGAGCCCGACGGCGTTTACGCCCTCGTTCTGGAGACTCTCGACGAGGTCGGTGTTGAGCTTGCCCGGCATCACCATCTTGAAGACGTCCATGGTGTCCTCGTCGGTAAAGCGACCGACGACGCCGCCGGGCGTCTCGACGTAGGTGGGTTCCTGCCCGAGCTCCTCGAGGGTCTCGTCGACGGCCGTCGAGCCGCCGTGGGTGAGGACCACGTCCTCGCCGTCCTCGACGAGGGAGGCGACGTCCGCGAGCGCACCCTCGGGGTCGACGGCGCGAGCGCCACCGACCTTAACTACCGTAGTCATCTCAGGGCGCCCCCACGGGGTGAAGCCCCGTAAACTCGAGTCCGGCCGTCTCCTCGAGACCGAGCGCGATGTTGGCGGCGTGGACCGCCTGCCCGGCCGATCCCTTCATCATGTTGTCGATCGCCGAGAAGACGACGATGCGTTTGTTCGAGGGATCGAGTTCGAAACCGACCTCGGCGAGGTTGGTGCCCGCCACCGATTTGGGTTCGGGGTAGCGATAGACCCCGGAGCCGCCCGCGGCCATGCGGACGAACGGCTCGTCCTCGTAGCTCCCCCTGTACGCTTTCCAGAGGTCGCCCTTCGACACCGGTCCCGACGGGAAGACGTGACCCGTCGCGCTGGCGCCGCGGATCATGTCCACGGCGTGGCAGGTGAAGGCGACGCTCGTGTCGAGGAACTGCTCGATCTCGGCCTCGTGACGGTGGCCTGTCGGCGCGTACGGACGGACGACACCGGACCGTTCCGGATGCGAGGACGCCTCGCCCCCGCCGGCACCCCCTTCGGAGGAGCCGACCTTCACGTCGACGACGACCTGCTCGCCGCCCTCGAGGATACCGTGCTCGAACAGCGGGTAGAGGCCGAGAATGGTTGCGGTTGCGTTACAGCCCCCGCCGGCGATCAGCTCCGCACCGGGGAGGTTCTCGCGGTTGATCTCGGGCAGGGCGTACTCGGCCTTCTCGAGATACTCGGGTGCGGTGTGGCCGTCGTACCACTCGTCGTACTGCTCCTCGGTGTCGAGCCGAAAGTCCGCCGAGAGGTCGACGACCGTGTCCGCGACCTCGAAGAACTCGTCGACCTGTCCCATCGAGACGCCGTGTGGCGTCGCCGCAAAGAGGACGTCGACGCTCTCGAGGTCGTCGGGTTCCGTAAAGCGCAGATCGGTTCCCCGCAGCGGCGGGTGAACCGAGCCGACGCTCTTGCCGGCCTTCGAGCGGCTCGTCACTTCCGCGAGATCGAAGTTGGGGTGGCCGGCGAGCAGTCGGAGGAGTTCTCCCCCGGTAAAACCGCTCCCGCCGATGACCGTGGCGGTGACGGTCTCGGCGGATTCGTCCGCGCTGGCGTCGGTGCCGACGGCCATTAAAACGTCACCTCGACTTCCTTGCCGTCGTTCTCGGCGGCTTTCTCCTCGAGCCAGTCGACGACCGCGCCGGCGACGTCGGTGTCGACGGCGTCGTTGAGCGCCTTGAACTCGACGGTGTGGTTGACCTCGTGGACGGTGTACCCGTCCTCGGTCTCCATGAGGTCGACGCCCAGCAGTCCGCCGCCGACGGCGTCGCTGGCCTTCTGGACCAGCTCTTTCGCGTCAGCGTCTGGTTCGAAGACGTTCGTCTCCGCACCCTTTGCGGCGTTCGTGATCCAGTGGTCTGACGAGCGAACCATTCCCGCAACGGGTTCGCCGTCGATCGCGACGACGCGGATGTCCCGTCCGGGTTTCTCGACGAACTCCTGGACGTAGAACACCTTGTGCTCGTAGTGGCCCAGCGTCGCCTTGTGCTCTAAGATCGCCTCCGCGGCGTCGCGGGAGTCGATCTTGGCCATCAGGCGACCCCAGGAGCCGACGACGGGTTTGAGCACGCACGGGTAGCCAAACTCCTCGATCGCCTCGAGGGCAGTCTCCTTGGTGAACGCGACCTTCGTCGCGGGCGTGGGGACTCCGGCCTTCTCGAGTGCGAGGCTGTTTTTGACTTTATCGGCGCAGATCTCGGCCGTCTCGTTGCTGTTGACCACGGGGATGCCGTAGGCCTCGAAAAACTGCGTTGCGTAGAGGCTGCGGCTCGTGGCCAGACAGCGGTCGACGACGACGTCGAGGTCGGCGAACTCCTCGGGGGCGTCGCCGATGTCGAACGTCTGCTTGCGGACGTCGATCTTCGTGACGTCGTGGTCGCGCTCGCGCAGCTCCGAGAGGAGGAGCTTCTCGTCCTTGCGGATCCGGGAGTAGAGTATTCCTATCTGCAAGGTCACTCACCCCAGTCCTCTTCGAGCTCCGGGGCTCGCTCGAGGACTGGCGGCTCGGTGTCGACGACTTCCAACTCGGCTCCGCAGGTCGTACAGTCAACGATCTCTCCCACTTCCAGATCGTCGTGCAGGGACACTTCCGCCCCACACTCGACGCATTCTGTCATTGTACTCCGAACTGGGAGCGCAGTACCCTTAAAACCTTCGAACCTAACAGAAAGATTACAATAGTTGCACTACACACTAACGGTGTGTGACTGTCGTTTTCCGGCAGATTTTGTCCCTCGTATCATTCAGGTTGTATATTGTCCCCTCGCGGGGACGGCGGCGGGGTCGCTACGCCCGGTCGAATCGGGCCTCGAGGAACGAACCCGTTAGACATACCGATTCACCTCCTCGCGAAGCGCCGCGTGGGCGTCCTCGAGCGCCTCGTCGGTCGCCGCGCGCGTCGTTTCGTCGGCCGTGAGCGCCTCGCGGGCCGACTCGAGCTGGTCGGCGACCGTCTCGGGGGCGGGTCCGCCCCGCGAGTCCCGACTCGCCACGCTCGCCTCGGGATCGAGGGCGTCCTCGACGGCGGCAGGGTCGACGAACAACTCGAGGGGCTCTCCCAGCACGTCCCCCGCGGCGGCCTCGAGCGCGTCGTAATCCCCGCCGTTCTCCGCGGCATGGGCGACCATCTCGTGAGCCGTTCGGAACGGCAGCCCGTTTGCCGCCAGCAGGTCGGCGACGCCGGTCGCCGTCGAAAAGCCCACACCGGCCTCCGCGGCGAGGGCCTCCTCGTTCCAGTCGGCCGTCGCGACCGCCCCCGCCGCGACCTCGCCGGCCTCCGTCACGGCGTCGACGGTCTCCCAGGCGTGGGTCGTCGCCCGCTGGAGATCGCGATTGTACGCGCGGGGCAGCCCCTTCAGCGTCGTCGTCAGCCCCTGAACACCGCCCGCAGCGTCGCCCGCGACCGCGCGGACGAGCTCGAGCGTGTCGGGATTCTTCTTCTGGGGCATGATCGACGACGTCGACGAGTAGTCGTCCGCGAGGTCGACGAACCCGCGGTTCGCGAAGACGATCAGGTCCTCGGCGAGCCCCGACAGCGTCGTCGCGTGGGTCGACAGCGCCTGGGTCGTCTCGAGCAGGAAGTCCCGACTCGAGGAGGCGTCCATCGAGTTCTCGACGATTCCATTGAAGCCCAGTAGGTCGGCCGTGCGCTCGCGGTCGATATCGAACGTCGTGCCCGCGAACGCCGCACCGCCCAGTGGCGACTCGTTGATCCGTCCGTAGGCGTCGAGCAGGCGTTCGGTGTCGCGACGGACCGCCCCCTCGTAGGACAGCACCCAGTGAGCGACGGTCGTCGGCTGGGCCGGCTGGAGGTGCGTGTAGCCGGGCATGATCGTCTCCCGGCCCTCGTCGGCGACGTCGAGCAGCGCTTCGCGAAGCGCGAGCGTCGTCTCGATCGCCTCGAGGACGTCCTCGCGCAGGCGATAGCGGATGCAGGTCGCGACCTCGTCGTTGCGCGAGCGGGCGGTATGCATCTTCCCGCCGTCCTCGCCGATCCGTTCGATGACCGCAGTCTCGATGGCCTCGTGGACGTCCTCGCCGTCGGGCAGGGAGTCGTGGCCGTCGACCTCGATCGCGTCCAGCGCCGTCAGGATCTCCCCGGCGGTATCGTCGTCGACGATTCCCTGCTCGGCGAGCATGAGGGCGTGGGCGCGGTCGACCTCGAGGTCGGCCTCGAAGATCCGTTCGTCGGCCGCAAGCGAGGAGAGGAAGCTCCGGGCGGGGCCGCCGCTGAAGCGATCCCGTCGGACGACGCCTGCGTCGTCCGACCCGTCCGCGTCGGGAGCTTCCTCTCCGCTCATCTTACTCCTCGCCTCCGTCGGTCGCGAGTTCGACCTCCTCGTCCTGGTTCGCGGCGATCGACTCGTTTGCCAGACGGCGCTGGAAGCCGTGGTACTTCGCGACGCCCGTCGCGTCCTCCTGGCTGATCTTGCCGACCGTCTCCGTGTTGAACGAGGCGTGTTCGGCGGAGTAGGCGGCGTACGCGCTGTCGCGGCCGACCGCGCGGGCCTGGCCGCCCTCGAAGCGGATCGTCACCGTTCCGGTGACGCGGTTCTGGGTCTCGGCGATGAAGCCCTCGAGCGCGCCGACCAGCGGCGCGTCGACGAGGCCCTCGTACCCCTTCTTCGACCACTTCTGGTCGATCAGCTGCTTGAACTCGCGCTCCTCCTGGGTGAGGACGAGCCCCTCGAGGGCCTCGTGAGCGTTGAGCAGCGTCGTCGCTGCGGGGTGCTCGTAGTTCTCGCGGACCTTCAGCCCGAGCATGCGGTCCTCCATCGAGTCCGTGCGGCCGACGCCGTAGGCGCCCGCGAGCTCGTTGAGGTGCTGGATGAGTTCGACGGGTTCGTACGCCTCGCCGTCGACGGCGACCGGGTAGCCCTCGTCGAACTCGATCTCGATCTCCTCGGTGTCGCCCGAGGGAGCCTGCGTCCAGTTGTAGATCTCCTCGCCGGGAACGTAGCTCGGATCCTCGAGCTCCGACCCCTCGACCGAGCGGCTCCAGAGGTTGGTGTCGACCGACCACTTGCCGCCGCCGCCACCCTCGACGGGCAGGTTCTTCTCCTCGGCGTACTCGTTTTCCCACTCGCGTGTGAGCCCGAGTTCGCGCACGGGGGCGATAACTTCGAGGTCGGAGTCGCGCCAGATCGCCTCGAAGCGGAGCTGGTCGTTACCTTTCCCCGTACAGCCGTGGGCGATACCCGTACAGCCCTGTTCCTCGGCGACCTCGAGGATGGCGCTGGCGATCACCGGACGGGCGAGCGCGGTTCCCAGCGGGTAGCCCTGATAGGTCGCGTTCGCGCGAACGCTCTCGAAACAGAGATCCGCGAACTCCTCTTTGGCGTCGACGACGTAGTGTTCGAGCCCGAGCGCCTCCGCGGTTTCCTCGGCTTCCTCGAACTCCGACTCCGGCTGGCCGACGTCGACGGTGACGCCGATAACGTCGTCGTATCCGTACTCCTCCTCGAGCAGCGGGACGCAGACGGTCGTGTCGAGTCCCCCCGAGAACGCGAGTGCAACGCGTGTCATGTTCTACTCGAGTGGAGCGGGAGGATAGACTTAAATTCGTCGTTCTTAGGTTGAGAAATTAAAGCAATAGGCTACGCTACGGCGGAAAACTGGAGTTTTTGGTTTTTAGCAGATCCGGACGAGGGGTAGGGTATAGTGCGGGCTCAAAGGCCCGGTCGTCGGGGTCGTCGCGGCGTGGCGGCTCCAGCGGTAGCAAAAAGGGTAACCGAGCTATCGGCGGAGCCGCTCATTAGCACTCTCTATGAAAACGCACCCTCTTAAATCCTACTCGGTGGGCAAGTATTGTAGCGGTTCGGCTACTCCTCGTCGATATCCTCGTCGGGGAGTGCGAGCACGTTCTCGCGTCCGATGCGGAAGACCTCGATCTCGCCGTCCTCCCGAAGCCCGCCGACGACCTGGCTGGTCTTGGCCTCCGTCCAGTCGAGTTCGGCGACGACTTCCTGTTGTTTGATTCGTCCGCCGCGGTCCTCGACCAGGTGCAACACCCGCTCTTCGTTGCTCAACAGCTCCGCGGGCGGACCGGTCTGCTGGGAACCGGCGGTCGGTTCCGACGGCTCTACTGGACCGGCGCCTTCGGCGTCCGACTCCCGTCCGTACCGGAACCACCAGCCGGCGGCGCCGGCCAGCGTGAGCATACCGAGGGCACCGAGAACCGCGAGCCAGGGCATCGCCGGCCCCTCCTCGGCCTCGGTCGGCTCTCCGGTGGAATCGGTGTCCTCGATCAGGACGACTCGCGGCTGATCGTCGGCGAACTCGGTGTCACCGCCGTCCCAGAAGACCGACCCGTCTCCCCTGTCGTCCGAATCGGGATCGATCTCGTAGGCGGAGTAGGTGTCCGGCCAGAAGAGCTGGAGCGTCGTATCGTCGACCAGCGTGAACCCGGACAGCGCGTCGCCGGCCTCGATCCGGTTGAGTTCGACGTGGGCGAACGACGACCACTCGAACTCGTACTTTACGTGGGCCAGATCACGTGGCGCGGTACTTTGCTCGGTCATCACGGTGAAGTTCGAGATCTCCATCTCGCGATCCGTCGCGTTCTCACCGTCGGCGACGACCTCGCTCCAGCCTTCGGCCTCCTGTTCGATGTACCCCTCGGGGTTCGACTCGATATCGTCCTGGAGGAGTTCCCACTCCTCGATCGACTCGTTTTCGGTGTTTATCGGGAACCGGTAGTCGATGGAGAACGTTGCCGACCCGTTTTCGTGGATCTCGATGTCGATGTGGATCTCGTCAGCGTCGTCGAACTGTAGTCCATCGTCCGTCTGCTGGAGCACCTGCTGTTGGGATCCGGCGTCGCCGTCGGCCGCCACCACGGCCGAGGCGGGCATCGGAACGAGCAGGCATCCGACCACCACGAGCACCACTAGGGCTCGGAGCCCCCGCACATCCATTACGAGAAGATGGTAGAGCCGCCTAAATAGGTCTTTCCGACGACGGCGGCGACGTCCGTTCCGTCGTCACCCTCGAGTACGGGGAACGGAAACGGCCGCGGGACGAGGGTGAGCCGTCGAACGCCACACTCATACGGCGATCGTTCGTACTCGCGGCAACGTGTACAGCGTCACCGTTCCCGTCCCCGGGCGCGTCCGCGAGCTCGCGGACGCCCTCTACCCCGAGCTGATCGGGTTCGAAACCGTTCGCGAGGATCACTCCTGTCTGCTCAAACGCCTCGGCGAGGCCGACCACGTCACTCAGCTCCAACACCGCGCCCACCGCGCCCTCGAGGGAATCTCCCCGGTCGAGGCTCGCGTCACCGGAATCGACTACTTCACCGACCCGCCGCTTGGATCGGCGCCCGTCGTCTACCTCGCCGTCGACAGCCCCGGGCTCGAGGCGATCCACGCTCGCCTCGCCGAGGAGTTCGGGACCGTCGCGGAACTCGAGGGCGAGGACTACGTCCCCCACGTTACCCTGGCCCGCGGGGGCGACGAACCGACCGCGAGACGGCTAGCCGACCGCGAGATCGAACCGATCGAGTGGACCGTCGGCGAACTCGAGTTCCGGGACGGGACGGATAGCCCCTCGGTGAGCCGGGTCGTGCTATCGGCGTAGTCCGCCGTCCGACGGGATTTTTCCTCCCAGAAAGCACATATAATACTGTACGAAGGTAGTAGAGCATGTACCGACGGTCACTGCTCGGCGTCGCCGCCGCCGTCTCGGTCGCGGGCTGTTCGGCCGCGACCGATCTCGTGGGCGACGACGAGATCGACGAAACGCTCGAGGACGAACACACTGCGGAGTTCAGCGCCGACGAGGGCGAGGAGCTGGCGGTCGAGATCGACGTCGAACGGGTCGAGAACGGTGACTCGGTCAGCGTCCAGGTCGCGAAGATCGGCGACGGACCGCTCGAGGCCCGCTCTGTTTCCGACAGCGGGAGCTTCGACGTGGAGGTCGAGGAGAGCGGCGACCACGTCGTCACCGTGACGAACGGCGCCGCCCACGTGACACTCGAACGGGAGTAGACGACAGCGACGGCGGAACGATTCCATCGATCACGGTGAGGGCGGGTCGCCGTCGTAGGCCCCGTGGTCCCCGTAGAAGTTCCGCATCGCGAACTTGAGCTTCGAAGGCTCGATATCGAGCAGCTCCTCGCGTTCCTCGTGGGGAAAGGTTCCGTTGACGCTGTACTTGCCCAGGTCCGACTTTGCGTCCCTCGAGTAGCGCCGATCCAGCAGCGCGCGGACCGCGATGTCCTCCGGCGATCGGAGCACCCGACCGAGCGCTTGGCGGGTCTTGCGGACAGTCGGGATCTCGACGGCGTAACGCCAGCCAGTGTCGGTTCCCTCGAAGGCGGCGTCGTAGGCCTCCTGGACCGCCTCGGCCCGGTCGTCGAGGTGTGGGTAGGGAACGCCGACGACCAGCACCGTCCGCGCGTCGTCGCCGTCGAAGCTCACGCCCTCGGCGAGGGTTCCCCATAGCGAGGTACAGAGGACGGCGTCGTCGTCCTTGACGAACTTCCGACGGAGCTCCTCGACGGCGACGCCGGGTTCGTCGAGGTAGACCGTCGCCGACTCGCGGCGCTCGAGGCGGTCTGCGTACCGTTCGGCCTCACCGTAGTTCGGGAAGAAGGCGAGCGTGTTGCCGGCGGTCATCCGGACCGCGTCGTCGATCGCCCCCGCGACCTGTTCCTGAACCGCGGGGTCGTCCCGATCGGACGAAAAGAGCGGCGGCGTCTCGACGGCGTACGTGCGACGGTGTTCCTCGGGGAACTCGAGCCCGTAGGCCAGCGTGATCGGATCCTCGAGTCCTAGCACGTCCTCCGTGACGTCGAAGGGCTGCAGGGTCGCGCTCATCAGGATCGTCGCGGAGACCTCCTCGAACAGCCGTCCGGTGACCTGTCGAGGCAGGCAGGTGTACAGCTCCGCGCGGCCGTAGATTTCGTCGGTACCCGCGTCTCGAGTGACCGAAACGACGGGGTACAGCCCCTCCTTCGTCCCCTCGTCCATCCACGCGCTGACGAACCCGGCCGCCTGCAGGGTCTGGCACTCCGTTCGAGTGGCCGTCTCGCCCTCGCGGTAGGCCTCCTCGTACTCCTCGTCTAACTCCTGGCCCAGCGCCATCGCGGCCTCGAGGTCGTCGTCGATCCCCTGCCCCGAATAGCGCTGGAGGAACTCGAGGGTGAGCTCGTCGCGTCGACCCTCGTTGGCGATCGGAACGTCCGTCCAGTTCTCGCCGATCCCCTCCCGGTCGCCGAACCCGAAGGAGTCCTCGTAGGTCTCGACTAACGCCCGGTGAAACGCCGAGAGGACGTTGGTCGCGTCCTCGGCCCGGGGGTCGTCGCTGTCGGCGAGTTCGTCCAGCGCCGAGTCGAACGTGCGTTCCGAGCAGGTCCGGGTGGCGTGCTCGCGAGCGGCGTCCTCGACGTTGTGGGCCTCGTCGAAGACCGCGATCACGTCTTCGGGGTCCCGGCCCAGCCACCGGAAGAACTGCTCTCGGATCGTCGAATCCAGCAGGTGGTGGTAGTTACAGACGACCAGATCGACGCCCTCGATCCCCTCCTTCAGGAGCTCGTAGCCACAGAACTCGCGTTGCTCGGCGTACTCGTAGATCTCCTCGGGCGTGCGGACGTCGTCGAACAGCCAGGCGAAGAAGTCGTCCGTATCCTCCGTGAGATTGTTTCGGTAGTAGTCACAGACGTTCTGTTCCTCCAGGTCCTCGAGGCGGTCCTCGATGTTCTCGAGTTCGTCCATCACCGCGCTGCGGGCGTCCGCCGCGGAGCCGTCGCTTCCCTCCTGGCTCTCGGCGAGTAGCTCCCGTTGGCGCCGCTCTAGCTGTTCGCGGTCGCGCTCGGCGTCGACCACCGCCCGGGTGTTGTCCCGCAGGGTCTGGCACTCCTCGTAGCCGACGTCGATGTGACACATCGACCCTTTCCCCTTGAACACGATCGCGTGGATGTCCTCCTCGCGGGTGATCTCACGGGCCTCGGCGACGAACTGGCGCATCTGCTGGTGGACGTTGGTCGTGATGACGACCGTCTTGTCCTGCTCGCGGGCAACCTCGAGGGCGGGCACCAGCGAGGAGAGGGTCTTGCCGGTCCCGCAGGCACCCTCGAACAGCACGTCCTGGTCTCGAACCAACGCGTTGTAGATGCGGTCCATCGCCTCGCGCTGGTTCTCGTAGGGTTGCTCGTACGGGAAGAATCGCATGTACCCGGCTGTCTCGGACACGATAGTGAGTGGTTCCCGCTACGATAAAAGGATTCGTCTCCAACCCCGGCGGCCGCTTCGGAATCGCGACACCGAACGCACCCGGGCCGTGGGAGGTACACCCACAGCCGGCGTGCGCGCGCTACAGCGCCATACCGCTCGAGGGCTTCGCCTCGAGTATGGCCATCCCCGGTTACGATTCCGGTGACGTCGAGGAGTTCGCTCTCGAACGCGCGGGCGCTCGCGCCGAGGTCGTCGCGGGTGTCGTTCCCGACGAGTTCGGCCTCGAGCGCAGCAGCCGCGATCCGACGGCAACCGCACTCGCGGATGCCGTCGAGTTCGTCGGCCTCGAGGAGCTACGAGCGGTCGATGCGTTCCGGATCGAGCTCGTCTACGACCCCTCGGCGCTGCCGCCCGGTACGAGCCCGACCGACGTCGGGATCGCCGTCGAAACCGAAGAGGGCTGGGAGCGCCTCGAGTCGACGGTCGATCTCGAGGCGACGACGGTGTCGGCGACGCTGGGCGATCGTCCGTCGGGATCGACGATCGTGGCGATCTACGACGGAACGGACGAGAGCTGAACGCCGGAAGGCGAAAGCGACGTTATCCCCGGGTCCGAACCCCGGCTATGATCGCGATCTTCTCGGACACTCACAGCAGCGACGGCCACGAACTCGAGGGCGAAGCCCTCGAGGCCGCCCGGAACGCCGAGACGGTGATCCACGCCGGCGACTTCACCAGCACGGCGGCGCTCGAGGCCTTTCGAGACGAGTGCGGTCGGCTGTTCGCCGTCCACGGCAACGCCGACAGCGCCGCGGTCCGGGACCGCCTGCCGACGGCACGCACGGTCGAGGCCGAGGGGGTTCGCTTCGCCGTCACCCACCGACGCGAGGGCGGCGCGACCGGGCTGGCGATGTTCGGCCGCTCGCGGGACGCCGACGTCGTCGTCTCGGGACACAGCCACCGACCGACCGTCGTCGAAACCGACGACGTGATCCTGCTCAATCCCGGCAGCCACGCCCAGCCCCGCGGGAATCGGCCGGGCTTCGCCGTGCTCGAGCGCGACGGCGATGGACTCTCGGGTGAGGTTCGGCAACCGGACGGAACCGTCCTCGAGACGATCAGCGTCGCGACTCAGCGGTGAGAACGAAAGAGGGGATCGCCGACGGGGTGATCGGCGCCAGCGGGATCGCGTCGCGATCCCCGCGAATCGCCCGTCCGATGGTCCAGCGAGCCGCCGAACGGGCCTCCGGCACAGCGGAGGGAAGTCGGCCGGAGCGGCCTCGGACCGACGGGCAGACGATCGGGCACCGAGGCCTACCGTCGCTACGGACCGCTGTCCAATATAGTCGATGCAAGCTGAAAGGTCGATTTTAGCTACCTTTAGTTCTCCACTATCGTATAAGTAACAAAACGTCGAAACGGTTTTGCGGGCCGACGCTGTACCGCTCGGGTATGGTTAGTCTCGTCCCCGACGATCCGGTCATCATCGCGATCGTCCTGATCCTGCTCGCGCTGATCTTCTTCACCTACCTGCTGTTGCGCCGGACGATCCTCGAGTTCCGAGACGGGATGGAAGGACGGTAGGCTACTCGAGGCGCTCGGCGACCAGCTCGACTGCGTTCTCGACGTCGTTTCGCGAGACGCAGCGGTGCGTACAGAACCGCAGCGTGGTCTCGCCGAACGCCGACGCCCGAACGTCCTTGCCCAGTCGCTCGAGGACGCCCTCGCTCGCCAGGCCGAGCCCCGAGACATCGACGAGGACGATGTTCGTCTCCGGCTGCTGTACCTCCAGCCCCTCGATCTCGCCGAGCCCGTCGGCCAACAGACGAGCGTTCTCGTGGTCCGTCTCGAGGTCCGCGACGTTCTCGAGGGCCCGCAGCCCGGGCGCGGCGACGATCCCGGCCTGGCGCATCCCGCCGCCGAACAGCTTGCGTACCCGGCGGGCCCGTTCGATAAACTCCTCGGGGCCTGCGAGCATCGAGCCGACCGGGGCGCCGAGCCCCTTCGAGAGACAGAACATGACCGAGTCGACGGGGTCGGTGAGCTCGGTGACCGGAACGTCGAGCGCCGTCGCGGCGTTGAAGATCCGCGCACCGTCGACGTGGACCGGAACGTCGCGATCGTGTGCGGCGTCGGCCGCGGCTTCGATCTTCTCGGGTTCGATAGCGAGGCCGCCGCGGGCGTTGTGGGTGTTCTCGAGGCAGAGCAAGCCGGTTCCCGGACGGTGCAGGTCTTCCGCGACGTAGCTCGCGTCGACCTGCTCGGGCGTCGGCACGCCACGCGGATCGGCGTCGAGCATTCGCACTTGCAGTCCCGCGAGCTGGGCGAGCCCCCCGAGTTCGTACTTGACAACGTGGCTCTTACGGTCGGCGAGCACCTCCTGGCCGCGCTCGGTGTGAACCCGCGCGGCGATCTGGTTGCCCATCGTTCCCGTCGGTACGTACAGCGCGGCCTCCGTACCGATCCGTTCGGCCGCACGGGCCTCGAGGTCGTTCACCGTCGGGTCCTCGCCGTAGACGTCGTCCCCGACCTCGGCCCCGGCAGCTGCGTCCCGCATCTCGTCGTCGGGTTTCGTTACGGTGTCCGAGCGCAGATCGATCATGAAACCGGGTAGCCGGCGGACCGTCAAATAGCCGACGTTCCCACGTCGGTGACAAGATATGTACCGGCGGTCCGCTATCGTCCGACATGGACGTACGGCAACTCCTCACCACGCTTCGGCTCGCTGCCGTCGTACTCGTCGTGACCGGGTTCGTCGGCTGGGCGACGGGCGAGGCGAACGCCTTCTCGCTCGAGTCGCCGTTCACCCTGATTTTCCTGCTGGGAGTCGCCTGTGCGGTCGCCTCGATCTACTTCGGGATCTTCCTGGTGAACCGAGAGGAATGACCGACGGAAGGGGTTTCGATTCGAAAATGATATTCCGAAGCGACGAGAATCGTGACACATGGACCCACGCATCCGCGAACACGCCGAGATCATCGCGAACCACTCCGTCGATCTCCAGGAGGGCGACAACGTCGTCGTCGACGCCCACCCCGTCGCCGAGGATCTGGTCGTCGCCCTCCACGAGGTGATCGGCGATCGCGGAGCGAACCCGATCACGACCAGCCAGCGAACCGGCAAACGCCAACAGCGCGCCTATCTCCGCGCAGCCGAAGGCGAGTTCGAGACGCCCGAACACGAGCTCGCGCTGATCGAGCACACCGACGTCTACATCGCGATTCGGGCCACCGACAACGTCACCCAGACCAGCGACGTCGACCCCGAAACCCAGGCGGCCCACCGACAGGCCCACCAGCCGATCCTCGAGGAACGGCTCTCGACCCGCTGGTGTCTCACGCAGTTCCCCGCGCCCGCGAACGCCCAGCTCGCCGAGATGAGCACCGAGGCCTACGAGGGGTTCGTCTGGGACGCCGTCAACAAGGACTGGGAGGCCCAGCGCGAACACCAGGCAAACATGGTCGAGCTGATGGACGCCGGCGAGGAGATTCGCATCGTCAGCGGCGAGACGACCGACGTCACGATGTCGATCGACGGCAATCCGACGATCAACGACCACGGCGAGCACAACCTCCCCGGCGGCGAAGTCTTCACCGCTCCCCAGCCCGACTCCGTCGAGGGCGAGGTGCTGTTCGATATGCCGCTGTACCACCAAGGCCGGGAGATCACGGACGTCTCCCTCGAGTTCGAGGGCGGCGAGGTCGTCTCGCACTCGGCGGCGAAAAACGAGGACGTCCTGACGAACGTCCTCGAGACCGACGACGGCGCCCGCCGGCTGGGCGAGCTCGGGATCGGAATGAACCGTGATATCGACCGGTTCACCTACAACATGCTGTTCGACGAGAAGATGGGCGATACGGTCCACATGGCAGTCGGTCGAGCCTACGACGACACCGTCGGCGAGGACAACGAGGCCAACGAGTCGGCCGTCCACGTCGACATGATCGTCGACATGAGCGAGGACTCCCGGATCGAGATCGACGGCGAGGTCGTCCAGCGGAACGGCACCTTCCGGTTCGAGGACGGGTTCGAGGAAGGCGAGGACTGACCGACGGGAAGTCCTCGGGAACCGAGCGGCGAGTAGCACGAGCCGCGAGGCGTAGCGCGATTCGACGCTCGAGAAGCGAGAACCGCGGTTCGGAACGGCAAGCGCCGCGAGCCGTAGGGGCGGGTTCGAGAACGGCGAGGTACGACTGGAAGGAACTCGAGTCGAAACCGTGCCCTCGAGACCGCCGCGGAGAAGGCAACGTGGGCCGAATCGGTGGATCGAGGACCGCCGGCACGGTTCGTGCATCGCGTTTATGGTTCGGAACTGGGTAGAGTAGCGTATGGCAGTACTCGTCGCATACGACGGTTCGGCGTCGGCACAGAAGGCCGTAGAGTACGCGTTCGACTCCCACGCCGACGAGGAGATCGTCCTGCTGCGCGTCGTCGAGGCCGCGGGCGGCTCGACCGAGGCCGGCGTCGGTCTCCTACGGGAAGCGCTCCGCGACCGAGAGCAAGAAGCCTCGGGTTCCCTCGAGGACGTCACGGAGCCGCTCGACACCGCCGGAATCGAGTTTCGGACCGAGACGGCCGTCGGGAAGCCCGAGCGCGAGGTGGTCGCCTTCGCGGAGGAACACGACGTCGATCACATCGTCATCGGCAGCCACGGTCGCGAGGGCGTCTCCCGCGTCTTGCTCGGCAGCGTCGCCGAGAAGATCGTCCGCCGTGCGCCGGTTCCGGTAACCGTGGTTCGCTGATCCGAGGGGTCAAACGATCTCGAGCTCGCCGAGCTGGATTCGTGGCTGGTGCTCGCAGATGTAGGTCGCCATCTCGTCGGTCGCGGTAAACGCGAGTGTCTCGACGGATCCGACCTCGGCGACGACACCGGTCGCGTACTCCTCGATACGTTCGTCGCCTGCGTCCCAGATCGCCAGGTTGTGTTTGACGTTGTCCCGGTTCTCGACGGTGATCTCGTACGATCTGCCCTCGAACAACACCAGCGTCGGGTTCTCGACGCGATCGATGTGGGGCGGATCGACCCCGACCCAGCCGCCGACGTAGGCGTCGAGGCGAATCTCTGCGACGTCCCGCCACGCGTCGGGGTCGGTGTCGTTCTCGAGCGTTTCGGCCTCCTCGACGATCGGTTCGTCGTCGTTTTCCGATTCCTCCTCGGACCCGACGCAGCCGGCTACGAGGACCGCGCCGGCAGTACCGAGCGTCGAAAGCAGTCTCCGCCTGGTCGTCCCGACTGCGGCCATACTGGAGGAAGGAGCCGAGAGCGAATAAGCCCCGACCTAACGTTCAGGAGCGGACGACCGTCACCGAGAGCGACGGCTCACACTCGAACCCGTACCGCGGCGCAAACCCGGTGCGGAACGATGTAGTTTCCCTTGATATGCAGGCTCAAGCGGTTCACGACGGACTGGCTTAGCCGCCACCCGGAGAGAAAAACGGACGCCGTCCGACGGTTCGTCGGACCGCGCCCGACTGCAGCGCTGGCCCGACGACAACCCGTTCGAGGGCCAAACGACCGCAGCTCAACGGAACCCCCCTATGAAAACCAGCCTCGAGGTGGAGTACTGGGTCGTCGACGACGACGGCGACCTGGTGCCACCCGGACCACTGCTCGACGTTGCGGAAGGAATCGACCCCGAGTTCGTCGAGCCGATGCTCGAGATCAAGACCACCCCCTGCACGTCGATGACCGAACTCCGCGAGGAGTTCCTCGGTCGGATCGAGCGCGTCGTCGACGCGGCACGCGCACGGGACAAGCGGCTCGTTCCGCTGGCGACCCCGCTGTATGCCTCGCCAGCCGAGATACCGTATCGCGAGAAGCGAGGGACCGACCTCCAGCGTCGGATCGTGGGACCGACGTTCGACGACGCCCGCGTCTGTGCCGGCACCCACATGCACTTCGAACAGTCGAACGTCGCCGATCAGCTCAATGCCCTGACGGCGATCGACCCCGCGTTCGCCCTCGTCAACAGTTCGTCGCACTACCGCGGCGAGCGGATCGCCGCGTGTGCACGCCCCTACCTCTATCGGCGTTCGTGTTACGACGCCTGTCCGGAGCAGGGCCAGCTCTGGCCCTACGTCGACGGCGTCGGCGAGTGGGAGCAACGCCTCGAGAACGCCTACGAGAAGTTCCGCGAGCGCGCCCTCGAGCGGGGCGTCGAGCCGGACGAGTTCAACGACGAGTTCGATCCCTATGACGCGGTCTGGACCCCCGTTCGGCTACGGAAGGCGATGCCGACGGTCGAGTGGCGATCGCCGGACGCGGCCCTGCCGAGTCAGGTGCTTCGGCTGGCAGAGGCGGTTCGGTCGATCGTCACCCACGCGGATGCTCGCGGAACCGTCGTCGACGGCGCCGATCCGTCGGCCGACGCCACTGGCGAAGAGATGTCCCTCCCCGAGTTCGAAACCGTCGAAACGGTTACCGACGCCGCGATCCACGACGGGCTCGAGAGTTCCAGCGTACGACACTACCTCCGAGAGCTGGGCTTTTCCCCCGAGGAGTACGATCCGCTCGCGGATCGATTGCCCGACTCGCGACTGACGAAACGCCGGGCGAAGCGGCTGCGACTCGAGGCCGCGAGACAGCTCGAGGCCGATCTCGACCAGTCGCGCGTTCGCGCCTAAACGCTATTTTGTCGGTTCCAGGCCGACCACGATCGATCGCTACCGTTGCTCGAGCCACCGCCGACCGGTTCGAAGATCGATCGGGATCTCGTCGCCGAACGACCACCGCGTGCGTCGCCCCGTACAGGGGTTCCCCATCGCGACTTCGATCGCCGGCGAACCGCCCTCGAAGACGGCCGCGCTCGCGGTAGTCAGCTGGCCGAACGCGTGGGGCTCGTCCGTTTCGGGTTCCGGATGGCGACAGATCGACTCGTCGCCGGGGCCGTTCTCGTGGTCCTGCGCGACTGCCCACAGCTCGTCTCGGTCGGGATACCCGCTTCCATCGAGCAGGGACAGCGCCCGACGGCGCCGCCTGAGTGAGCTCTCGGTCTCGGTCGACGACGACAGCACGAAGTGGTTCGTTCGCGCGACGACGGGTGCGTCGTCGGCGGCGATTCGCTCGGCGACCGGGTCGACCTCGAGCAAGACGGCGTCGGCTTCGTCGGCGAGAAACAGCGTCTGTCCGCACAGCTGACGGGTCGGGACGGATTCGAGCAGCGACCGAGCCTCCTCGACGGTGGCACACTCCTCCAACAGAACCCGGATTACGGTTCCGTTTCGGAGCTGGTCCTCGGGATCGACATCGGCTCGCTCGCTGTCGATGTAGGTGTTCGCCGCGACCAGTCCCCGATCGTTGACGCCCTTGAAGATCGAGACCGTTCCGCAGGTGTCGACCGTCAGGAATCCGTAGTAGTCGCCGATCGACGGCTGCTCGACGATCGACTTCGGACGGGTTCCTCGGCCCGCGATGTCCCGGTTCTTGAGGACGAGCGGTCCGCTGGATGCCGAGTTGGACCCAGCGTCGGCGGGCGGCTCGGAATCGGACGGCGCGGCGAGCACGTTCGTACACCCCTTCGGGTTCTTCTCGGAGCGCCCTTCCCCGTCGGCCAGCTCCTCGCAGAGCTCCGAGTACGCGAAGACGTACGCCTCGTAGACAGCCGAATCGACGTCGAACGCCGCGGCCATCGCCTCGTACGCCCGGCGGTGGCGATCCGGCAGGCTCTCGCGGCTCCGCCGGGCGTACTCGAGCAGTGACTCGAGTTCGATCCCCTGTTCGTCGATCTCGGATTCGAGTTCGTCGACGGCCCACTCGACGGCCTCTCGCTCGGTTTCCGCGCGCCGTCGGGCCTGTTCGGCGAACGTCTCCGCGCTGGCGACCGTTTCGGCGGTCGGTCCGTTCATACTCGTGACAGCGACTCGAGCGAGTTGTATCGGCGGCCTGCACAGGCGATCGGTACCAGACCGGTCGAGCGAGCCGCGAGAATAGCCCGGGTACTCCCTCGATCGAGAGACAGTGGTGCCGGAACTCGAGGAGGCCGGTACCCCACGCTGGGTCGGAGTCGACGATCGACATATCCTACACAGTTAGGCGTCGTGTCGAGTTTATCCGGTTGTCAAATCGTTCGTGATGATACAACTGGTGGTGACCGGCGGTTTCGGGCGCACCCCGGGACGCCACGATCCGCGCTCGACGCGATCGGACGCTGCGGCTGGCGGACTTCGGTTCGTCGCTCGCTCTACACGTCGCAAAATTAGCGGACACGATGGGATTTGAACCACGGCCACAGCGAAGCTGTTCCCTGATTCGAATCCCACGTGCCGGTTCGCTCACTTCGTTCGCTGCACGGGCACGATGGGATTTGAACCCACGACCGTCGGATTAGAAGTCCGACGCTCTTTCCGGACTGAGCTACGTGCCCTCGAGTACGAGTCGTCCATCGAGCGATATAAGCGGTTGGGATTCGGCTGCCTGGAAGAAGCGTGCGGATAGCGACCACCACGTCGCCCCGCTGTCGTGACACACCATGGTTCCCGGCGATCGAACCTCGTGCCGGGTACTCGCGATACACGAGCGGCTATCGGCTCGAGCGGCTTGAAGGTCGAAAAGGGAAAGACCCAAACTGACGTCAGCCCACTGCGTCAGCCTGTTCAGTCGTCCCCGAGACCGTCGTCGTCCTCGTCGTCGTCCATGGCGTCGTCATCGTCGTCCATGGCGTCGTCGTCTTCGAGGCCGTCGTCCTCGTCATCCATGGCGTCGTCGTCTTCGAGGTCGTCGTCCTCGTCGTCCATGGCGTCGTCATCGTCTTCCATGGCGTCGTCGTCCTCGTCATCCATGGCATCGTCATCGTCTTCGAGGTCGTCGTCCTCGTCGTCCATGGCGTCGTCATCGTCTTCGAGGTCGTCGTCCTCGTCGTCCATGCCGTTCTCGTCGTCCATCCCGTTCTCGTCGTCCATCCCGTTCTCGTCGGGATCGTCCTCGAGATCGTCGTCCTCTTCGTCGTCGGCACAGCCAGCGATTGCCGCAACCATACCAGCACCGACTGCCATCGTGAATTTCCGTCTATCGAGTTTTGCCATAGTACGCGTCTGTTCCGAAGACCGGGCTAGTAAATAACGGGTACACTCCGTTTCGACGGTTGGTTTCGATTTAAATGAGTTCTGAGCTGACCAGTCCGACTGGATAAACGGTTGCGAACACGCCCGCTGTTTCGCAACTGAAAGCACGACCGGTCCCCGTTCCGACTCCGCTGGCCGTTCTGAGGACCGTGATTTCCCTCCGAGGAGCGCTGTGCTCCCGCGGGATGGGAACGTAACGGATGACCTACACTGGTTCATAATGAGGTTGTTTCACAGCAACCGGGGTCGAAGTCCGTGGTCGACTGCGGGTTTCGATCGATCCTCGCGACGAACACAGCCCTTATGCACGTCTCGACGGTACGTTCGTCCGATGCACGTCATCGGAACGGTGGGACTGCCCGGAAGCGGCAAGGGCGAGGCCGCCACCGTCGCGCGCGAGGAAGGAATTCCCGTCGTGACGATGGGCGACGTCGTCCGCCAGGAGACGGCCGACCGCGGGTTGGATCCCGCCAAAGACCACGGGGGCGTCGCCCAGGCGCTGCGCGAGGAGAACGGTCCGGCGGCGATCGCCGAACGCTCGCTGCCGATGATCGACGACCGCCTCGAGGACCACGAGGCCGTACTGGTCGACGGACTCCGATCGGACGTCGAGGTCGACACCTTCGAGGGGCGGTTCGGCGAGTCGTTTACGCTCGTCAGCATCGAAGCGCCCTTCGACGTGCGAGCCGAACGGATCGACGCGCGCGGGCGGGACGCCGGCGCGAACGACGGCGGCGAACCCCTCGAGAAACGCGACGAGCGCGAGCGCGGATTCGGGATGGACGACGCGATGGATCGTGCCGACGTCGTCATCGAGAACACCGACTCGCTCGAGGCGTTTCACGGGCGAATCCGGACGATCATCCGCGAGGAAGCGGGCGAGAGCGACGAGCAGGAAACCGAACCCTACCAGCCATGAGCCAGATCTACAGCGTCGACGTCGAGATCACCGCACCAGTGTACGACACCGAGGTAACGAGCCGCGTCGCCGACGCCGTTACGAACGTCTTTCCGAACGCCGACCTCGAGGAGGAGTTCGGCGAGATCAGAGGCGAGGTCCACTCGCTGGATCACTTCTCGGAGCTGCTCCACCGACAGGAGATCTTAGACACCGCCCGCGGAGAGTTCTTCGGGAATCGGGAGGGTGACGCCTTCTCGTTCACGCTGAAAAAGCAGGCGGCGTTCGAGGATCGGGTCAACTTCTCGGTCGGCGAACCGGACGAGCTCGGCGAGATCGCCGTCCGTGTTCGCGTTCACGAACCCGACGTAGAGAGCTACGTCGACCACATCGCTCCCCCGACCGAAGACGGCCGGCCCGTCGACGCCTGACGGTCAGACCGAGTCGGCCGCTTCCAGCTCCGCTTCGGCGTCGTCCCGACTGTTGCGAGCCGTCACCGGGTCGCGCTCGAGGGTCGCGCCGGTCGCCGCGACGAACCCCGCCGCGGCCCGCTCGAGGTGAGCGGTTCGACGGAGTTCCGTCTCGAACCGCGAGTCGAGAGTTGCGGGCGCCCGCGGTTGCCCGTCCTCGAGCCGTTTCGTCGCCGCCTCGAACGTCCGTTCGGCCTCTCTGAACGCCTCTCGGGCGCGTTCGTGCTCGCCGTCCTCGGAGCGCTCCCGGCCGCACTCGAGGGATTCGTACCCCTCGATCGTCGCCTCGAAACCCGCCACCAGCGCCGCCAGCGCCCCGACGACGTCCTCGAGTTTCGCCACCCCTGGCTCGAGTTCGGCAGGGTCGACCACCGACCGTGCCGTCAGCCGATCGGCGTCGAGCGCGTCGAGCCCCGCAACTGCCTCCTCGAGGCGATCGTCCGCGCCGTCGACCCGGTCGTCCAGGTCGCCGACGGTGGCGGCCGCGTTCTCGAGCCGGCGTTCCGCCATCGCGTCGGGGATCGTCTCCGCGTCCGTCTCGAGGCCGTCGTCGGTGACGGTTTCGGCGACCGCGAGCAGCGCCTCGAGGACCGCCGCGTAGGCTCGGAGCTCGTCGACGTCGTCTTCGCCAGCTTCGGCGGCGTCCTCGAGTGACTCCCGGGCAGTCGCGAGCAGGGTCTCGGCGCCGCTCGGATCGAACTCCCCGTTTTCGAGGTTCGAATCGGCCTCGAACGCGTAAGTGGCCTCGTTCAGCCGGCCGGCCGACCGGGCGAGCGCGCGCTCCCCGGATCGGTCCGCGACCTCGAGGTCGTCGGCGTCCGAGCCGGTGGCCGCGTCGACCCGATCGAAACAGCCCGCGAGGGCGGAACTACACCCGAACGCGAGCGCGGCGCCGAGGTACTGACGGCGATCCATTCGACTCCGACTATACTACTAAGATATAATGAGTTTACTGGCAGGAAACAATCGGTGGGATGCTCGAGGGCGAGCGTGACCTATCCGAACGGCCCCATCCCGCCCATGCCGCCGCCACCGCCACCGCCGCCGCCCTGTTGCATCTGTTGCATCATCCGCTGCATCTCCTTGTCCGAGCCCATTCCCTGGAACTGCTTGATCGTGCGCTCCATCATCTTGTACTGCTGGAGCAGCTCCCGGACCTGGTCCTCGCTCGTCCCCGAACCGCGGGCGATGCGCTCGATCTGGTCGGCGCCGATCGCCTTTGGGTACTCCTTTTCGGTGTCGGTCATCGAGTCCATGATGACGCTGAACGTACGCATGCGCTCCTGGGTGACGTCCATCGCGTCGTCGGGGAGCTGGTCCTTGATCCCACCACCGAAGCCGGGGATCATGTCCATGACCTGGTCGAGGGGCCCCATGTTGTTCATCGCCTCCATCTGTTTTTGCATGTCGTTGAGGGTGAACTGCCCCGTCAGCATATCCTCGGGATCCCACTCCTCGTCGTCCTCGATGTCGGTCTGTTGCATCGCCCGCTCGACGCGCTCGGCGAGCTGACCGAGGTCGCCCATCCCCAGCAGCCGGGAGATGAAGCCGTCGGGCTCGAACCGCTCGACGTCCTGGACCTCCTCGCCGGTCCCCAGGAAGGCGATCGAGGAGTCGGTCTGGTCGACCGCCGTCAGTGCCCCTCCGCCTTTGGCGGTCCCGTCGAGCTTGGTGATGACGACGCCGTCGATACCGATCGACTCGTCGAACTGCTGGGCCTGCTCCTTCGCGCCCTGCCCGATCGCCGCGTCTAACACGAGCAGGGACTTGTCGGGTTCGACCGTATCCTCGATCTCCTCGATCTCGTCGATCAGGTCGTCCTCGAGGGCGTGCCGTCCGGCGGTGTCGACGATGTGGACGTCGGCTTCACTGGTCTCCTCGAGCCCGTTGCGGGCGATCTGGACCGGGTCCTCTGCGTCGGGGTTGCCGTAGAAGTCGACCTCGGCGCGTTCGCACATCTCCTTTGCCTGGTCGTAGGCGCCGGGCCGGAACGTGTCCGTCTGGATGACCGCCGGGCGAAGCCCCTTGGTCGAGAACCACCACGCCATCTTCGCCGCGGACGTGGTCTTCCCGGATCCCTGCAGCCCCGCCAGGAGGATCGTCTGCTCCTCGAGTGGGAGATCCGTCGACTCGCCGATGAGGTCGACCAGTTCCTCGTAGACGATACGGAGGACGAAGTCCCGCGCCGGGGTGCCGGCTGGGGGTTCCTCCTCGAGGGCCCGTTCTTTGATGTTGTCCGACAGCTCCATCACGAGCGAGACGTCGACGTCGGCCGAGAGCAAGGAGCGCTGGATCTCCTTGACGATCTCCTCGATGTCCTCCTCGCTGAGCCGTGACTTCCCGCGGAGTTTGTCGAGCGTGCCCCGCAGAGAACTCCCGAGATCGTCGAGTACCATTTGCTCGGTGTACGTGGCGATGGCGTTAAAGGCTTTTTCTCGACCGCCAGCACGCCAGCTCGTCGCTCACCGTTCCCGTCGGTCGATCGTCGGCGATCGGCGGATCTTGACGTTGCGTACCGACCGAACTCCGCGCGCCCCTCTCGAGGGGAGCCACCGTGAGCGGTTCCGAGCACGACCGGCAGTTCGAACCCGGCGTCGGAGAGTATTTCAGCCGTCCGCCGACAAGATCGGGTATGCCAACCGAACCGGAGATCGACACCGGCCAGTACCCGGCCCTCGAGGGTGCCGACGTCACCGTCCGCCTCGAGGACGGCCTGTACATCGCCGACGACGAGGTAACGGGCGTCTCGAGCCAGGGCCCCTCCGAGGAGGAAGCGATCGCGAACCTCGCGGAAACCGTCGCCACCTACACGGACGGCCAGAGCGACGACACCGGCGACGACTGGCTGTAGCGACGCCGCTGACGAGCCTATCGTCGGCCAAAGCACGAATCAACGGAATCAGAGAAGTGGCGCGACGAGCTGTACCGTCCGAATGAGCGCAGTCGCGACGAACGCCGCCGCAACGAGCGACCACGTCACTCTCGGAGGTACCAGCCGTTGGCCGGTATCATCCGGGATCTCTCGGCCGTTGCGTACGTAGCTCGCGCCGATCGCACCGAGTAGCGCGATCAGAAGCAAACTCAGCACGAGGTCGAACGACGGCGGAAACCCCTCGAGCGCCGGACTGAAGCTGTTAACGAGGAGCGTATCGACGAGCTGGACGGCAGCCAACCAGAGCGCGGCGACGCCGATCATCAGGTCGATACGCATGGGTGCTGTTGGTCGCCCCGACGAGATAGTAGTTCTGGCCTGACAGGCTCGAGCCGGAATCGAACGAGACGAGAGCCGCATTCGTGTCGGCGAACCGCCGTCGAAACGGGCGGCACCGAAATCACCGCTCTCGAGTCGCGTTCGCGAATCCGTTTTCGACGAGCGACCCGACGAACTCGTCCCCGTGGAGGCCGGCGACGTCCGCGTCGCGGTCGGCCGACAGCCGAACACCGACACGCTCGCACTCGAGAACGCGGGCGTCGAGACGGACGACGACTACGTCGAAACCGACGAGTTCCTCGAACGGCTGTCGACAACGTCGCGAACGCGGTCCGCGTTCACCCGGCGCTCTCGGAGGTCGTCTACGAGGCGCTCGACGAGCTGGCCGCAGTTCCGTACTTGACGGCGCCGAACTGGCGGGACGTCGGTGACGAGTGATTTATTTATCATAGCCGCATTACGTATCCAAAATGGGTGAACAATCGGGGTCGACGACCCCGGGCGGCGACGGCGCGGCGCGGACGTACGAGCGGATCACCGACGCGGTGATCGCGCTCGACGGGGAGTTTCGGATTACGTTCTGTAACGCGGGGAGCGAGCGAGTGCTCGGTGAGGGCGAGTCGGAGCTTCGGGGAACGCCGGTTCAGGACGCGATTCCGAACGGCGTCGGCTCGACGGTTCGCGAGGGGTGTGAACACGCGCTGAAAATCCAGGAGTCGATCAGGTTCGAGGAGTACTTCGAGTCGCTCGACGCCTGGTACGAACTTCGCGTCTATCCCGCCGAAACGGCGGTCACGGTACACTTCCGGGACATCACGGACCGAGTTCGTCGGGAGGACCAGCTTCGGCGGCGTGAACGCGCGCTTCAGGACGCCTACGAGGCGCTGGCCGACGCCAATCGACCACTCTCCGAGCAGGTCGAGGGGCTGTTACGTATCGTCCGCGAGACGCTCGGGACGGAGTGTGGAGCGCTCTCGTCGATCCAGGAGAGCACCAACGAGTACACCCTCGAGGCCGTCGACGCGGACGAGGGGATCGCCCTCCAGGCCGGAACGACGGTGCCGCTCGATTCGACGAACTGCCAGCGGGTCGTCACCGCGGGGCGAACGGTGGCGATCGAGGATCTCGAGACCGATGCGCCCGAACTCGGCAAGCGCACCGCCAGCGGGGACGGGGAAGTGGCCTGCTATCTGGGGACGCCGATCTTCGTCGACGGCTCGGTGTACGGGACGTTCTGCTTCTACGATCGGGAGTCCTGTCCCGGGGGATTCTCCGACTGGGAGCAGACGTTCGTCGGGCTGCTCGCGAACTGGATCGGCTACAAGCTCGAACGACAGCGCTACCGAGAGCGCCTCGAGGCCTCGAACGAGCAGTTAGAGCAGTTCGCCTACGCGGCCAGCCACGACCTCCAGGAGCCCCTGCGGATGGTTTCGAGCTACCTCTCGCTGATCCAGCAGCGCTACGAGGAGGAGTTAGACGAGGACGGACAGGAGTTCCTCGCGTTCGCCGTCGACGGCGCAGACCGGATGCGCGAGATGATCGAAGGGTTGCTCGCGTACTCCCGGGTGGAGACCCAGGGCGATCCCTTCGAACCCGTCGACCTCGAGACGGTCCTCGAGGACGTCGTCGACGACCTGCAGTTCAGGCTCGATGAGACCGACGCGACGCTCTCGATCGGCTCGCTGCCCCGGGTACAGGGTGACGACGACCAGCTCCGGCAGGTGTTCCAGAACCTGCTCGAGAACGCGATCGAGTACAGCGGCGACGAGCCGCCGTCGATCCACATTACGGCCGATCGGAAAACTGCGACCGACTCGACCGGCGCCCGTGGCGAGGCCGTCTCGTCCGGGGACGGCAAGTTGGTGATCTCGATCAGCGACGCCGGCATCGGGATCGATCCCGACAACAGAACGCGGGTGTTCGAGGTTTTCGAACGGCTCCACAGCCACGACGCCCACGCCGGAACGGGGATCGGACTGGCGCTCTGTCAGCGGATCGTCGAGCGCCACGGCGGCGAGATCTGGATCCACCCCGACCCCGACGAGGGGACGACGTTCTGTCTCTCCCTTCCGGACGCGTCGATCGAGTGATTACGCCGTCGAGCCGGTTTCGATCTCCCCGTCTGTCGCGAGCCACTCCGTGAGACTGCCCTCGTAGACTGAGACGTCCTCGTACCCCAGTGCCTCGAGCACCGCGTCGGTGTGGCTGATCCGCCTGGCGGTGTTACAGTAGAGAACGATCTCCCGATCGCGGGTAATCCCGCGATCGGCGAACAGCGCCTCGAGCTCCCCGGTGGGTTTCAGCCGTCGCGTCTCGTCGTCGACGGTGCTACGCCAGTCGAACCGGACCGCCCCGGGGAGGTGTGCCTCAGCGTACTCCTCGGGGTCACGGGTGTCGACGAGGACGGCGTCGCCCTCGATGGCAGCTTCCACGCCTGGGCGGTCGACGAACGGGCTCTCGGCGAACGAGAAGGGCATAGCAGTGTAGGCGGTCGGCTCGACCGACGGCGACCCGGACTCGGTCTCGTGCTCGCGGTTCCAGGCGCTGAAGTCGCCGTCGAGCAGCCGGACATCCTCGTGGCCGTAGGCCCGTGCGGTGAGCCGAAAGCGGGCCGCGAAGACACCGTTGCTGTCATCGTAGGCGACGATCGTGTCCTCGGGTTCGATCCCGACCTCGCCGAGCAGTTCCTCGAACGCTTCCCGTCCGGGGAGGGTACCGGGGTCGTCGGCGGTTTCGTCGCGGTAGCTGTCGAAGGGGACGCTCACGGCGCCAGGGACGTGACCGATCCCGTCGTACTCCCAGGCGTCTCGAACGTCGACGACCGCGACGCCGGGATCCTCGAGTCGGGCCGCGAGCCAGTCGGGCGAAACGATGACGGAGTCGTCCATCACTCCCGACCTGTCGCGACGGGCTGGAGTAGCCACCGGTCCCGGCACGTCTCCCCGTCGTACCGAGACCGTGGCAATACTTGCAGCCCCCGTCCGACCGAACGGCGCCATCACCGTACACGTTCCCCCGCTCGGCGCGCGAACCTCGGCTCGAGTCTACGGGGACGTTACAGTCGACCGAGATATCGGAAAGGACTGCCGAAACGGTCTAGCATCGACCGAATTGACCGGTTAGCGCGGCCCTATGTGGTTGTCGGACCACGTGTCGGATATGGCAACCAACGACTACGCCACTGATGCGCTCGTCACGGCCGACTGGGTCGAAGAGCGACTCGAGGAGTTCCAGAGCGACGATCCCGGCCTCCGGCTGGTGGAGGTCGACGTCGACACGGAATCGTACGACGAGGAACACGCCCCCGGCGCGATCGGGTTCAACTGGGAGACCCAACTCCAGGACCAGACCCGACGCGACATCCTCGACAAGGAGGAGTTCGAGGAGCTGCTTGGCAGCCACGGCATCCGCGAGGACTCGACGGTCGTCCTCTACGGCGACAACGCCAACTGGTTCGCCGCCTACGCCTACTGGCAGTTCAAGTACTACGGCCACGACGACGTCTACCTGCTCGACGGCGGCCGGGAGTACTGGCTCGAGAACGACTACCCGACGACCGACGAGGTCCCGTCGTTCCCCGAGGTCGACTACGAGGCCGGCGGTCCGCGCGAGACGATTCGCGCCTACCGCGACGACGTCGAGAAGGCGATCGAACGGGACGTCCCCCTCGTCGACGTCCGCTCGCCCGAGGAGTTCTCCGGCGAGATCCTCGCTCCCCCGGGTCTGCAGGAGACCGCCCAGCGCGGCGGCCACGTCCCCGGCGCGAAAAACATCTCGTGGTCGGCCGTCACGAACGACGACGGTACCTTCAAGAGCCGCGACGAGCTCGAGGAGCTGTACGCCGAGGAGGGGATCGACGGCGACGAGACGACCATCGCCTACTGCCGGATCGGCGAGCGCTCGTCGGTCGCCTGGTTCGCGCTCCACGAACTGCTCGGCTACGAGGACGCCGTCAACTACGACGGCTCCTGGACCGAGTGGGGCAACCTCGTGAACGCGCCGGTCGAGACCGGGGAGTAACGCGCCCCTATGACTGACGTCGAGAGGTTTCTCGAGACCGTCCGCGCGGAGAACGAGACCGAACTGTCGCGGCTCGGCTCCTCGAAGTCGCTGTACGCCGACACGGGCGGCGAGATCGACACCGAACCCGTACTGCGGGCGACCGCCGACGCCGAGTACGCCGCCTGGAAGACCTTCGAAGCCTGGGCCGACGACGAGGCCCACGACGCCGCCCGCGAGGCCTTCGAGGCGACGGCCGCCGAGGAGCGAGCCCACTACGAGACGGTCGCCGAGAAGCTCGACGGCTACGAGCCCGAGACGGTGCCGACCCTCCACGAGTACCTGCGCGGACTCGAGGGCACCGTCGAACGCACCGGCGCGCTCGTCGGTCGGATCCTCGCGAGTCAGCGATCGAAGGACCAGGTCGTCGGCTACTTCGTCGGCGACGCCGACCCCCAGACCGCGGGACTGTTCCGGGAGTTCGGCGACGACCTGGACGATCAGCTCGAGCGCGCGACCGCCCTGCTCGAGGAGGTCTGTGCCGACGAGACTGACCGCGAGCGGGCCGTCGAGACCGCAAGCGGCGCGATCGAGGCCGCCTACGAGGAGTACGTCGCCTCGCTCGAGGAGCTGGGCGCGAACCCGAAGCCGGTCTGCTGAGAGGGAAGCCGACCGTCCGTTCGGACGAACCGAACGATAGGACCGCTCGTGACGGTTGTTGGCTACGGATCTATGCGATTCCTCGTGGATCCGACTCCTATGGAGAGCGACGACGAACACCGAGACAGTCCCCTCGACAGAGGGGACCAGGAGATCGGCGCCGAGATCGCGGCAGATCCCGAGACTCTTCTCTCGGCGCTGCCCCACTACTACCGGGGCGAGGTGACCCAGGCGAGCAGCTCGCAGGATCGGATCGATCAGACGACGAACTGGGCGATCACGGTGCTCGCCGCGTTGCTCTCGGTGGTGTTCTCGAGCCCCGAGATGCCCGCCTACCTGCTGCTGGTCGGCATCCTCGTCCTCTCGACGTTCCTGTGGTACGAGGTTCGTCGCTACCGGTTCTATGACATGTATCGGGCGCGGGTGCGGTTCTTCCAGGAGAACGTCTTCGCGAACGCGCTGAAACCGGTCGGGGTCGAGCACCCACGGTGGCGCGAGGAGCTGAGCGACGACCTCCGGTATCCGACGTTCAAGGTCACCAGCTGGGAGGCGCTGTCCCGGCGGATCCGCCGCATCTACGCGCTCCTGTTCGTCGTTCTCGGCGTCGCGTGGGTCGCGAAAGTGACGCTGTTCACTCCGGAAACCCAGTGGACCGAAGCGGCGGAGCTTCCGGGCGTCCACGGCGCGTTCGTCGCGGCGCTGCTGGGGGCGTTCTACCTCGCCGTGTTCGCCCTCGCGAAGTGGCCCCATACCCGGCGAGCGAAGGGAGAGATCTACGGCGAGGAGCCGGGCGACTGGAAGAACGACGAGTAGCGTCCTCCCGACTTAGTCGAAACGCTCGAGCCGGGACTCGGGGTCGTACTCCGCGACGACCTCGGGGGAGAGGCCGGCCACGGCGTCGAGGAAGTTCGTCCGGTAGCTCGCCGGCCCCTCGTGGGGGAGCTCCGCGGCCCGTTCGCCGGCGATTCCGAACGCGAGCGTGCCGTCTATCGCCGCCCTGTGGGCGTCCTCGAGGGCGCCACAGAACGTCGCGAGCGTCCCGCCGAGCATACAGCCCGTGCCGACGACCTCGCTCAACCGTTCGTGACCCGCCGCGATCCGGGTCGCGCCGTCGGCGTCGGCGACGACGTCCTCGACGCCGGAGGCGACGACGACCGCACCGGTCGACTCGGCGAGGGAGCGAGCCGTCTCCTCGATGGCGTCGTAGTCGCCGACCGACTCGACACCCCTGACCTCGGCTTCGACGCCAGCGAGCGCGCTGATCTCCCCGTAGTTACCCTTGATAACGGCGAACTCGTACTCGGTGAGGAGTTCCTCGGCGACCGCCTCCCGCGTCGGCGTCGAGCCGACCCCGACCGGGTCGAGAACGACCGGGATCCCGCGCTCGTTCGCCGTTGCCGCCGTCTCGCGCATGGCTTCGAGTTTCGACTCGGGAATCTGTCCGGTGTTCAACAGAACCGAACTCGCGAGTTCGGCCATCTCGCCGGCGTCGCCGGGCGAGTCCGCCATCACGGGCAGCCCGTCCCAGTGGAGCGTGAGGTTCGCGACGTCGTTGATCGTCACCTCGTTGGTCAGCGACTGCACCAGCGGCTCGGTTTCGGCGAGCGCCTCGAGTGAGTCCGCGAGCGTCGGCCGGGTCGTATCGGATCTCGTCATGGTTCTGTCACTCTCGGTGCTCGAGGTCCTTCGCGGTTTCGACCGTCCTCGCGAGTTCGGCGGTTGCGGCCGCCGGATCCTCGGCAGCGGTGATCTCGCTGATGACAGCGACCCCGACGGCGCCCGCTTCGGCAACGGGGGCCGCGTTGTCGGCCGTGATGCCGCCGATGCCGACGACCGGGATCGAGACGGCCTCGGCGATCTCGGCGATCCGTTCGGGGCCGACACCGGTTTCGGCTTCGGGGATGTCCTTCGAGGTCGTTCCGTAGACGCTGCCGACGCCGAGGTAGTCCGCGCCGTCGGCCTCGGCCTGCCGGGCCTCCTCGACGGTCGAGGTCGAGCAGCCGACGACGGCCTCGGAGCCGAGTAGCTCGCGGGCGACCGGGACGGGAAGGTCCGACTGGCCGACGTGGACGCCGTCGGCGCCGATCGCCTCGGCGACGTCGACGCGGTCGTTGACGAGCAGATCGACTCCGGCCTCGGCGGTCAGCTCGCGCAGCTCGAGGCCCAGCTCGTACCGCGAGCGCGCGCTCTGCGCTTTCTCCCGGAGCTGGACGGCATCGATACCGCCGTCGATAGCTGCACGGACGATCTCGGGGGTCGACCGACCCTCGGAGATCGACGCCTGCGTGACGAGGTACGTTCCCCAGTTCGTCGGTCCCATAGTAGGTACTGTACGCGTACGGGTCAAAGAGACGACGGTTCCCGCAGGTACCGTTCGAGCGAGCGTGCCGGAGCGTCGGCGCGCTGGGCGGAGAGACGCCGGCTCGACGACGGAAACCTGGCACTGATTGTGGTGGACGATAACATGGATCTCATGTCCCTCGAGCCCGACGCCGTCACGACCGTCACCTTCGACTCCTACAGCACGCTCGTCGACGTCGACGCCGTCGAGAGCGCCCTCGAAGCCCATGCGACCGTCGACGACCCCGAGTCGATCTCGCGGACCTGGCGCGAGCGCTCGATGCAGTACACCCTCGTTGCGAATCACATCGACGCCTACGACACGTTCTACGAACTCAACCGCGACGCCCTCGAGTACGCCCTCGCGGCCCACGGCCTCGACGTCGACGAGGACGAGCGCGAGGAGATCCTGTCGGTCTACCACGACCTCGAGGTGTTCGACGACGTCCGGGAGAGCGTCGAACGGCTGCGTTCGGCGGGCTACGACTGTTATGTCCTCTCGAACGGTAACCCGGAGATGCTCGAGTCGATGGTCGAGGGCGCCGAGATCGGCGACCTGCTCGAGGGAACGATCAGCGCCCACGAGCTCGAGACGTTCAAGCCCGCGCCCGAACTCTACCGCCACGCCGCGGGACGGGCGGGGACCCCGATCGGAGAGATTGCCCACGTCTCGGCGCTCTGGTTCGACGTGCAGGGCGCGGTCCACGCCGGAATGCAGGGCGTCTGGCTCGACCGGAAGGGGAACCCCGAGGAGCCGTTCGGGCCCGATCCCGACGCCGTCGTGAGCGGGCTCGACGAGCTGGCGGACGCGCTCGCGGACTGAGTTACTGCCGCCCCCGGGACGTTCCCTCGAGTCGCCGCTCGCCGATCGCGAGCAGTTCCTCGAAGTCGTCGTCCTCGCGCACCGACGGGAACGGTCGGATCGGCTCCGGATCGGCGGGCTTCTCACCGAGCGATCGGCGCCACCAGGCGACGTCGTGCCACTCGCCCTCGACGTACCCCATCGCGGGAAACTCGACGACCCGCTCGAATCCCAGTCGCTCGTGGAAGCCGACGGTCGCCGGGTTCGGCAGCGTCGTCACGACGTAGGCGTCACGGACTCCCTGGCGCTCGAGGACGGCGAACAGCGCCTCGTACAGCGCCTCGCCGACCCCCGTTCGGCGCGCGTCCTCGGCGACGTACACCGAGAGTTCGACGACCCACTGGTAGGCCCGGCGCTTGCGAAGCGGGCCGGCGTAGGCGTAGCCGGCCACCTCGCCCGCTCGCTCGCAGACGAGCCAGGGGTAGGTCTCGAGCGTCGACGCGATTCGGTCGGCCATCTCCGCCTCGGTGGGAGGCGTCTCCTCGAAGGTAACGGCGGACGATTCGCAGAAGGGCGCGTAGATCTCCCGGACCGACGCCGCGTCGGACGGGGCCGCGACTCGGATGCTGGCGCTCATAGAAGTGAGGATTCCCCGGACGCGAATAAGTTCGCTGAAGGCGACTCGCCGCCCGCTTCGGCGAAAGGAGAGTCAGCCGTCGGCCGTCAGAAACGGTCGGAGCCGCTCCCGGAGCGCCGACCGCGCGTCCGGCGTCGGGAAGTGGGATTCGTCCTCGAGCAGGACGACCCGTTCGAGGGTTCGAACCGTCGCTCGAGCTCGCGGAATCACGACCTCGGGCGGAAAGAACACGTCGTTCTCGGCGACGGCGAGCAACGTCGGCGCGTCGAACGCCGAGAGCTCGTCGGCCGTCGCCGTCTTCGGGAACGATCGCTCGAGTCTCACCTCCTCGAAGACGGTTCCGACGAGGTCGAGCAGCGTCTCGTCGACCCTCGCCGCGGGCTCGGTGAACATCGGCTGGACGGCGCGCTCGAGGCGCGTCCGGGACGGTCGAAGCCGGTAGGCGACCATCGGGAGCACGATCTCGAGGAGCAGCCGACGCAGGGAGCCGGTTCCGAGCCCCGATGGGACCACGAGACAGGCGCGTTCGATCCGTTCGGGGGCGTGCGCGGCGGTTCGGAGGACGATCCCGCCGCCGTAGGAGGGGCCGATCATCGGCACGCGCTCGAGGCCGAGCGCGTCGAGGACGTCGACCACCCACGCGCCGTAGCTCTCGTCGCGCGGCGAGAGTCGGGTCTGTGCGCTGAACCCCGGATGGCCGATCGTGTCGGGCGCGTAGATCCGGAACCGGTCGGCAAGCGGCAGGAACCACTCGAGACTGATCGGGTTCACGACGTTGCCGCCGTGGAAGACCACGAGCGGCGGGGCCTCGGCCGGGCCCGTGACCAGCACGTGCGTCTCACCGAATCGCGTGTCGACCCACCGACGATCGAACGACGCCTCGAGTTCCGCCAGAAGCACTCCGTACAGTCGCTTGATCGATCGTTCCCCGTTCGCTGACCGGTAGATGCCGTCTCGAGTCACTACCGAACCATCGCAGCCAGCCTACTAATCGGTGTGCGAGCGAAATCGGTCGGGACGAACGCCGTCGGAAACGACGACCCGACGTCGTCAGTGACCCTCGTCGTGAGGATTCGTCGCCGTTCCGTAGTTCTCCGCGTGGTCCGTGTAGTCGATGAAGCGAGGTGCGTCGGGATCGAACGGACGCTCGAGGCTCTCGAAGGCCTTCTTCTTGTCCCAGCCCTGGAGCTTGCCGACTGCCGACTTGTCCTCTAAGTCGTGGTAGTCGAGTTTCGGCTCGGTGTGCTCCCAGGCTCGCACGCCCTGCTCGGTCCGGAGGATGACACTCGAGTACTCGTCGGACGAGCCCACGGAGCCGACGGTGACGTCGGCACAGAATCCGGTGAAGTCCGCACACTCGTCACAGCCCTTGAGGGCGGCGTCGTGGAAGTTCTCGATGTCCTCCTCTAAGATCATCTCGTCGTCGTGGTCGTAGACCATCAGCTTCCCGTGGAGGACGTCCATCTTGCCGATCTCGTCGGGCGAGATGCCCCGTTGCTCCTCGAGCTGCTCGCCCATGAGGCTGTAGTAGTTGAAGTTCTTCGTACACATCAGCGCGATCGTGTACTCGACGGCGTCGATCCCCTCGTCGTGGCCCTGGTAGTCCCAGTCGAAGTCCTGCAGCGCGCGGATCCCCTCGATCTCGCAGGGGGTGCCGACCAGCGCGAGGCTCAGTTCGTCCCAGTCCTTGTCGTCGGGGAGCTTGTGCTCCCACCGTTTCAGGTCGAGGTTCCCGAGCGCGAGCGTCTGGTTGTACACCGTCCCCGCGTTCTCGATGAGTTCCGCCTCGGTGGTCGCGAGGAAGCTCTCGGCCTTCCAGGCCTCCTCCTCGCTCTCGGTCGCGATCAGGGCGCCATCGATCTCCCCGGCCTCCAGCAGGGCGGCGAGCATGCCGGTGACGACGCCGCCGTCCTGGGCCGCGTCGGTCCAGTCGTCGTCGACCTTCGCGGAGAACTCCGTGATCGGGTCGCCGGCGCCCTTGACGTTGTCCTCGCCGCCCGTGATCTTCCACTGGCGCTCGTAGCGCAACCCGCCGCGTGGACAGAAGTCCCAGCACAGCGAACAGCCCGTACACATCTTGACGAGTTCGGGCAGGTCGTCGTCGCCGACGCCGATCGAGTCCGACGGGCAGGCGGCGACGCAGGTGCCACACTGGATACATCGTCCCTCGTCGATGACGGCCTCGTCGAGCTCCATGAACCAGGTCTTCTCGTCGGGCGTCTCGATGTCGTTCATCTCGGAGCGAATCGAGTACGTCGGGGTGTCGAGCTCGACCCCCTCGGGAACGTCGACCCGAACGTCGGGCTCGCCGTCGTCGACGTTCTGGCTCACGTCCTCGGCGGGGTCGGTGAACTCGAGGTCCCCGAGCGATCCCTGCTCGTCGACGTTTGCGACCCCCGCTCCGTCGGTGGCGACGGAACGGCCGTCGGCGTCGGTTGCGGTCTTCTCGCCACAGGTACAGGCGTCGGGTCCACAGCCCTCGTTCGTGGCGGTCTCGATCGCACCGTCTCGGGCGTGGTCGAGCCCCTCACGAGAGCGCGGCGCGGCGCCGCTGGTCTCGGGAACGATGACGGCGTCGTTCTCGTCCTCGGACTCCGGAACGCCGGGGAAGACGCGGTCCTCGCGGTTCGCGTGTCGCTTCGCGCTCGCGGTTTCACCGCTCGCGTCGTCGGGGCCCTCGCGGCTCGCGTGTCGCTTTGCTCCCGCTCGCATTTCCGAGGCCTCGCGTTGCCCGGCCTCGCCCCGCTCGGTCCCCGCAGCTCCCGCTCGCGTTTCTGAGGACTCACTACGTTCGTCCTCACCCTCAGTCCCCATGAGCCACACCTCCGGCGACCGGCGCCTCGGCACCCTGCATGATCGTCCGCAGGCGGTCGTTGTCGACGCGACGACACCACTCGTAGAACCGCTCGCCGTCCTCTCGGTCGGCCGCGTAGGCGTCGAACAGTTCCTCGAGCGCCGGAATCACGGCGTGGGCCGGAACCGCGCTCTCGACCCAGTCGAGGAACTCGTTGTCCGACCCGAGAGATCCCCCGAGCCCGAAGTCCATCCCTTCGACCAGATCGACGGCTTCGCCGTCTGCTCGAGGCGTCTCCGACGCCTCGCTGTTATCTCCCTCCCCGTTGGGGCTCTCGACGTCCGCGGACGCCTCGCCGTTCTCGAGCTTGACCGTCTCCCCGCGGAACCCGATGTCGGCGATCTGTGGCTGGGCGCAGGACGCGGAACAGCCCGACATGTGCATTCGGATGGCCTCGATGTCGTCGGGGACGTCGATACGTTCGTCGAGCTGGCGGGCCCAGCGCTTGGTCCGTTTTTTCGTCTCGATGATCGCGTAGTTGCAGAACTCGTTGCCCGTACAGCCGACCGCACCCCGCGCGAACGGACCGGGGTCGGGCTGGTACTCCCGGGCGAACGGCTCGGCCAGCAGATCGTCGACGTTCTCTTCCGGGATATGCGTGACGAGGAAGTTCTGATCGGTCGCGAGGCGCACGGAGGCGTCGTCGGTGCCGTACTCCCGCGCCGCGCGGGCAGCTTCGGCGAACTCGTCACCGCCCATTCGACCGGCGACGACGTTGAAGCCGACGTACTGCAGGCCGTCCTGTTTCTGGTCCCGGACGCCGACGTGGTCGCCCTGGTAACCGATGGTCAGGTTCTCGCCCCCGGTCGGAAGGTCGACCGTACAACGGTCGCGAACCGCCTCCTCGAACGTCTCGGGGCCGAGCTGCTCGACGAGGTACCGCATCCGGCAGACGCCGCGGTTGGTGCGGTCGCCGAGCTCCTTGAACGTCTGTGCGATCGCGCGGCAGAACTCGACGGCGTCCTCGGGTCTGACGAAGACGTCGAGCTCCGAGGCCATCCGCGGGCCGTCCGAGAGGCCGCCGCCGACGCGGGCGTGAAAGCCGTAGAGCCGTTCGCCATCCACGTCCTTCTTGGCGGGAACGAGCCCGACGTCGTTGATCTGGGACTGCGCGCAGTCGTGGGCGCAGCCCGTGATCGTGAGCTTGAACTTCCGCGGCAGGTTCGCGTACTCGCGGTTCTCGGTGAAAAAGTCAGAGACAGCGTCGACGACGGGCTGGGCGTCGAAACACTCGTGGTCGCTGATTCCGGCTGCCGGGCAACCCAGGACGTTCCGGGCGGAGTCGCCACAGCCCTGGATCGTCGTCAGGCCGACCTCGTCGTAGCGCTCCCACATTTCGGGGACGTCCTCGACCCGGATCCAGTGTTTCTGGATGTCCTGACGGGTCGTAATGTCGACGTACGCGTCGCCCCAGAGTTCGTTCTGCTCCTCGCCGCCGTACTCCTCGGGCGCGACGGCGTAGTCCTGGGCGCACTCGCCGATCACTTCGGCCTGCTCGGGCGTGAGGTGGCCGCCCGGCACCTTGGTCCGAATCATGAAGTAGCCCGACTGCTTCTGGGCGTACATCCCGGCCCACTTCAGGCGCTCCCACTCCCCGCCGCCGGCGCGGTCCTCGATCTCCTCGAACGTCAGCCCGTCTGCGGCATAGTCGTAGACGTCGTCGACGACCTCGAGCGGGTGTTTCTCCTGTTTGTACCGCTCGGTCGTGTTCATCGGAACCACCGACGGCTGGAGTGCGGTCGGCTCGAGCGAGCGGACGAGCGTTCGTGGTACGTCATCTATTACCACGTAGTGAGCGGCCGCACGTATACGGCTCCGCAAACGGGCGAACCATGTCGGGGCTAGCGCGACGAGGTAACACTTGCCAGTGTCGACGTCGACCCGAACCCGGACCAGCCCTGCGACGGTCGAAAGCGGCCGCTCGACGCGTCGGCTAATCGATCAGCGCACCCGACTACCGGCAACTGTTGCCTAATAAAACGACGCGGGGGGTGTGTCTCCCCCACTGAACGAGCGACCGACCCCCGAGCCGGTCGCGCTACCACGCTCGCTCGAGGAAGTCCTCGAGACGGTGGAAGTCGACGTCGTGGTCGGCCTGTAGTTCGTCGATCGGCGACTCGTACCCCGCCTCGTTGAACCACTCGAACATCGCGGCGAACTCCTCCCCTTGACCCTCGCGGACGTCTTCGGCCGAGAGGTGGCGTGCGCGAACGTCGGTCTCGAGCGCGTCGGCGAACCGGATAGCCATCGCTCGCAGCGGGAGTTCGTCGCTCGCGAGCTCGAACGTCTCGTCGGCGTAGCGGTCCGGATCGGCGAAGATTTCGGCGACGAAGGCGCCCAGATCTTCGATATCCAGCACCTGGAGCGGGACGTGTGGCTCGAGACCCATCGCGAGCGTGCCGTCCTCGATCGACTCGCGAAAGCCCTCGAAGTTCTGCGCGAAGAAGACCGGACGAACGATCGTCGCGGGAACGCCGCTGTCGTCGACCGCCCGCTCGATCTCCCGCTTGGAGTCGAAGTGTGGAATCCCCGTATCGCGTTCGGCGCCACCCACGGAGGAGAAGACGAAGTGGTCGACCCCCACGTCGGCGGCGAGTTCGACGACGTTGCTCCCCTGCTCGACCTCGGCGTCGTAGCCGTGTTCCCAGAAGTTCGTCATCAGGAAGACGCCGTCGGCGTCCTCGACGAGCGGTTCGATCGAGTTTTTCTCGCCGATGTCGGCCTCGACGACCTCCGCACCGCGTTCGGCGAGGGTGTGTGCCCGCTCGCTGTTGTGATCTCGGGTCAACGCCAGCACGTCGACGTCTCGCTCGAGCAGGTGTCGGGCGACGGCGCCGCCCTGCGTCCCGGTCGAACCCACGACGAGTACGGAGTCTACTCCCATAGCGGTCGTCGTACCACCGACGAGCGCAAGAAGCTCACACGGCGTTTTCCGACAGGTCGGAACGAAGACAGGCCGAACGACGAGGGGGTGCTACTCCTCGTCGGCGAGCAGGCGTTCGACCATCTCGTCGGGGTCGAACCGCTCTAAGTCGTCGTACTCCTGTCCGACGCCGAGGAACAGAATTGGTTTGCCGGTGACGTGGGCGATCGAGATCGCCGCGCCCCCGTTGGAGTCAGCGTCGGCCTTCGAGAGGATCGCGCCGTCGATCGCAGCGGCCTCGTTGAACTCTCGAGCCCGGTTGACCGCGTCCTGGCCGGCGACGGCCTCGTCGACGAACAGCGTCAGATCGGGACCGACGACCCGGTCGATCTTCTCGAGTTGGTCCATCAGGCCCTCGTCGGTGTGGAGTCGGCCCGCCGTGTCGGCCAGCACGACGTCGACGTCGTGGGCCTCGGCGTACTCGACGGCGTCGTACAGTACGGCGGCGGGGTCGCCGCCCTGCTCGTGGCTGATACACTTCGTGTCCAGCGCGTCGGCGTGTTGCTGGATCTGCTGGTTCGCGCCGGCGCGGTAGGTGTCGCCGTTGGCGAGCACCGTCGAGTACCCCCGCTGCTCGAGGTAGCGACTCAACTTGGCGATCGTCGTCGTCTTGCCGACGCCGTTGACGCCGGTAAACAGGAGGACGGCGGGTTTGTCCTCGACGGCGATGCGCTCGTCGAAGTCGAACTGGCCGACGCTGATTACGTCGTAGATCGCGTCCCGCAGCGCCTCCTCGACGACCTCGCCGGTCGAGGTCGTAAACGTTCGGGTCTCGCCGACCAGTTCGTCGCGGACGTTGTCGCAGATCTCCTCGGCGACGCCCATCTCGACGTCGCTCGTGAGCAGTGCCATCTCGAGTTCGTGCAGCGGCTCCTCGAGGTCTTCTTCCTCGATGACGAACTTCCCCTTGACGAGCGAGCGAGCCTTGGCGCCGAATCCGGTACTCCCGTTGTCCTCGGTTTCAGTCTCGGCTTCGGCGCTGTCCTCGGCCTCGGGAGCAGGCGCGGACTCGGCGTCGTCCACGGCGGGTTCGGGCTCGGCTTCGGGGGCAGGTGACGCCGCGTCGACGGCGTCCTCGCCGTCGGCCGGTACCGTATCGGTTTCCTCGATCGTCGCCGGAGCGCCCGCCTCGACGCTCTCGACGTCCGTTTCGGGGTCGACCTCCGTCTCCGGCTCGGCGTCCGTTCCCGTCTCGAGCGAGTCGTCGGGTTCCTCGAGTTCGGACCCGGCACCGGCCGACTCGCGCTCGAGTTCGGATACGGGTGTCGAGCCCGCGTTCTCCGCCGGCTCGGTCGACGACGCCGCTCCGCGAGCCGTCTCGTCGGTGCTCGCGTCTGCGGTCTCGGTTACCGTATCGACCTCGCGGTCGCGATCGGCGACGACGTCGCTCTCGCCGACCGGTTTCTCGGTGGTATCGGGTGCGGCCGGTTCGGACGCCGACTTCGGCTCGTCGGGTTCGGTCGGCGACTCCTCGAGGTCGGGCGCCTCGGCGTCGGGGTCGTCGGCCGGTTCCTCCGCGAGCGCCTCGGCCGACTCCTCGTCGACCTCCTCGACGTTCTCTTCGGCGGCTTCCTCGGCGTCCTCGCGGAAGCTCCCGAGTTTCTTCTTCAGGTTGTCGAACATGGGTGTGACCCCTTACGTTACTCGTCCGGGCCCTGTCCCTGTCCCATCTGCTGCATCTGCTGTTGCATCGCCTGCTGCTGGAGCTGCTGGGCCTGCTGTTCGAGCTCGCTGCTCTCGGCCTCGAGCTCCGTGATCTCCTCGTTGACGTCCTCGATCTGGTCGTCGAGTCGATCCTTGCGGTTCTCGAGGGCGTCGACGGCGCCGTCCTCCTCGAACTCCGCGGCGTAGTCGGCACCGAGGTCGACGATCACTTCGTCGATGTCCTCGATCGTCGCCCGCAGGTAGGCGCCGCCGCCGAGGGGCACCTGCACCGTCGAGTCGCTCTCGAGGGTGTCGAGGGCCTCGATGGCCTCGTCGGCGTCGTGTTTCTCCTGCTGGAGCTCCTGGACGTTGCCCTGGAGCGTCTCGATCTGTTCTTCGATCTCCTGAAGTTCCTGCGAGAGCTGCTGAAGTTGCTGTTGTCCCATAGCCGTCTTTGCGGCAGGCAGTCGGAAGAATCTTCCCTTCCGTCGGAGTCAGTCGCCGAACCCCCTCTCCGCCCGAAATCCGGACTCAGGTCGGCCCGAGGACCCCTGCGAGCGAACCGGCGGTGCTATATCTGACCGGGCTCGCGACCGGTCGAACTCGTCGTCGGCGAGACGGATCGCTTGGATCTGACGAGCCGGTCGGGATCGATCCCGTCGAACTCCGGCGGGAGCTCGCCGTCGGTCGCGTACTCGTACAGCGCCGTCTTCGCGACCGCCGTCGCCGCGTTCTGGACGACCAACAGCGCCGCGATCGCGAGCAGCGTCGGCACGAGCGTGTACTGGAGGACCGAACCCGGCGCCTCGAGCGCGAACAGCGGGAGGCCGATCCCGAGCCCACCGACGAGCGCCACGAGCGGGAGGATAACGAGCCCGATACCGAGCGTCGTACCGCCCGCCTCACCCCAGGTGTCCCGGAAGAGCTCCACGCTGTTTCGCATCGACTCCCGGACGCCACCCCCCTGGAAGACGATCACGGGAACGATGAAGAACGTCATCGCGAACCAGGCGAAGCCGGCCACCGAGCGGGCGAGCCGGGCCGCAGTTCCCTCCCGGCTCTCGAGGGCCCGAAAGACCAGTCCGACCGCGGTGCCGACGGCACCCCAGGCGAGGATCGTCCGTTTGGCCTCCCACGCGCCCGCGAGTCCGTCTCTGAGGCTCGTGGATTCGCCGGCGAACAGCGAGCCGACCGAGTGGACGAGCGCCGCGCTGAAAAACGTCGCAACGGCGGTCGCGACGAACATGAACAGGACCGAGGCGGCCACCAAAAGCGCGGTAACGGTCGTCTCAGCCTGTCCCTCCGAGACGGTCGCGATCTGGTCGACGGCCGCCAGCCCGTAGCCGGCGCCGACGAGGGCAACGAAAATTCCGGCGAGGAGGCCGATCACGCCCGCCAGCCAGGTGATCCCGTACAGTACCGGAAAGACGAGCAGCCAGTACTCCCGGCGCAGGACGCCGAACGACGCCTTCGCCACCCGAAGACCGGTCCGGATCCGTCCGAACAGCGATCTGAACACCATGCTGAACGATTGTTCGGGACAGAGTATAGTTCTTGAGGTGAACAGTTCGGACCGATGACTACTACGTTGGGCCAAACGGTTTCCCTCGAGCCCGCGTACGATCGCCCATGACCGAGCACGATCCAGCCGAGTTGCTGCCGAGCGAACGAATGCAGGGGCAGGTTCTCGAGGGCGAGGTGACCCAGATCCACCGCGGCCACCGCTACGCCGACGAGGGAGACACGTTCACCATCGAGGAGACGACGTTCGAAGTGGTGGACGTGACCGAACGGACGCTCGGCGACCTCACCGACGAGGACGCCCGCGCGGAGGGGATGGACGACCTCGAGGCGTACCGCGGACTGCTCGAGCGCGCCCACGACGACTTCGAGTGGAACGACGACAGCGAGGTCGTTCGCCACCGGTTCGAGTCAACCGAATGAGCGACACCACCGTACGCGTGCGGCTGTCGGTCACCGTACTGTGATCAACCCGCTCGAGGCGCTCGAGGAGGACGACCCGTCGCCGTTCGAGGGGGACTCGAACGACGAAAGCGAGGAGCTCCAGGAGGCGTTCGGCGAGATGTCCCGAGAGACGCTGCTCGCGTTCGTGGGTGCGCTCTTTTTCGCCCACGTCGGGCTGCTGGCGACCAGCGTCGGGCTGTTGCTCGTGGCCTTTAGCGGTCAGTGGATGCCCGGGGGTGTCATCGCGGTCGTCGGTATCGCGGCGCTCGCGCTGACGGGCTGGATCTATCGATGGTACGACGAAGCGAAGTAAGCGACCGTCAGTCGAGGTAGCCCAGCGCGTCCTCGATCCGACCGAGCTCCGGTCCGGTCGTCTCCTCGCCGACGACGTAGCCGGCGTCGTTGGCCAGCAGCCCCGAGCCGACCAGCGGCGCGCCGTAGTTGACGGTGCCGACGTCGGCCCGAACGTCCAGCGCGTCCTCGAGGAAGTCGAGTTCCTCGTCGGTCGACTTGGGGTGACAGAGCACGCCCGTGTTGGTCGCGACCGCGGCGGTGCCGACGGTTCGAACGCCCGCGAGGTCGCCCCGTTCGACGGGGACCTCGAGGGTATCCTTGACGACCTGGATGGCCTCTCGGGTCAGGTCGGGGTGGACGTACGCACCGTGATCGTTCGCGAGCACGACGTTGCCGGCGGCGTTGACGTTGCCCGGGAGTTCGGCGACCGGGAGGTCGACTTCCTCCTCGAGACGCTCGCGCTCGTACTCGAGCACGCGGGAGCTGACCAGCAGCCCGTTCTCGTTGCCCGTCGCGAGGGCGCCGACCGTCGAGGAGCCGCCGACGGTCGTCTGGACGGCGGGCACCTCGAGTTCGTCGGTCAGGTCGGCGACGGTGTCGTCGTCGACGTCCGGCCGGACGAGCACGCACGAGTCGGTCGCGCGGGCGAAGACGCCGACGTAGGCCGACCCGGCGAAGGCGAGACGCTGCAAGTTTAGTCGGCGACCTCGGCCTCGACGACGGCCTCACCCTCCTCGTCGAAGCGAGCCGCGCGGACGCGGAGCTTCCGTGGCGGGTTCGATCGGCCCTGCGACCAGATCGTCTCGTTGATCGAGGGATCGAGTCGGATGGCGTCTTTGTCGACCGCGAAGTGTTTCGCGAGGTGTTCGCGGACCAGTCGCATCGCGAGGTCGGCGGCCTCGTGGTTGGCGCCCTTCTTGACGTCACGCAGCGGAACGGTGACGACCCGCTCCTCGAAATCGCTTGCACTCATTGTTACTCGTCAGTGTCGTTGCGCCGCCAGTTGCGTCGCTTCGGGTTCCGGGTGACTTCCATGTCGGTCTTCATCATGACCCAGACCGGCACGCGGCTGTTCTGGTTCTCGAGTTTGGCAAGTCGCTTCTTCTTGCCCTTCGATTTCTTACCCATAGTAGCCGGACGTAGCCCGCGGTGGCTTAAAATGTTGTCCATCTCGCGAGGCCTCACGGGTCCGGCTCTCTGCGGTCTACTCGAGGGGAAACCGTTCGACGGTCGCGTACTCGGGACCGTCCTCGGTCAGGGTGCTCTCGGTGAGGCGGATCTCGTCGACGCGCATCTCGCCGACGGTCGGCTCGCGTTCGCGGACGAGCTCCTGAACCAGCTCCTTGCCGCCGGCGTGTTCCATCCGAGCGAGGGTAACGTGGGGCGTGAAGTCGTGAGACTCTTCCTCGAACCCCATCGCAGTCGTTCGCTCCTCGACGGCCTCGTGGAGGCGGGTGAGTTCGGCGCCGCCCGCCTCGGTTCCCAGCCAGACGACGCTGATGTACTCGAGGTCGGGAAAGACGCCGAGCCCGTCGAACCGGACGGTAAACGGCGAGACCCCGGCTTTGTCGACCGCGGCCCGTAGCTCCCGCGAGAGCGTGGGGACGCGGTCCTCCTCCACGTCACCGAGGAACTTCAGCGTGAGGTGGGCCTGCTCGGGATCGGTGACGTTCAGCCCGCTCGCCTCCGCGAGCTCCGCCTGGAGGTCGGCGACCGGCTCGGCGAGGTCCTCCGGGAGATCGACGCTGACGAACAGTCGCATACCTGCTCTTGGACGGGATCGTACTCAACGGTAACGGTACCCAGAGTCGAGGCCGACGGCGAAGTGGCGCCTTCTTAAGCGGCTGCGGGCCGAACGGACGGCTATGTCAGACACCTTCGTCGTCGTCGGCGGCGACGCCGCCGGGATGTCAGCCGCGAGCAAGGCAAAACGAGACGACCCCGAGCTCGAGGTCGTCGTCTTCGAGAAGGGCGAGTGGGTCTCCTACGGCGCCTGCGGCCTGCCCTACTACGTCAAGGGTGAGATCCAGTCGCTCGAGGAGCTGGTCTCCGTGACCCCCGAGGAGTTCCGCAAGGAGCGGGACATCGACCTGCGGACGGGCCACGAGGTCGTCGCGATCGATCCCGACGAGAAGACGGTGACCGCCGAGAGCGAGGACGGCTCCGTCACGCAGTCGTACGACGCCCTGCTGATCGCGACCGGAGCCGAGGCGACCGAGCCCCCGGTCGACGGCACCGACCTCGAGGGCGTCTACACGCTGGGCTCGATGAGCGACGGGAAGGAGCTCCGGGAGTACGTCGCCAGAGCGCGCGAGGCGGAGACGTTCCAGCAGCCCGACCGGGGGCCAGCCTGTCAGTACCTCGAGGAGTGTACGGGTCCCGTCGCGGTCGTCGGCGGGGGGTACGTCGGGATCGAGATGGCCGAGGCGCTGGCCGCCAACGGCTTCGAGGTCAACCTCTTCCAGCGCGGCGAGCGCCTGCTGCCGACGTTCGGCGAGGCGACCAGCGAGGCCGTCGCGGACCACCTCCGCGAGCAGGACGTCCGCGTCTACCTCGGCAGCGAGGTCGAGGCGCTCGAGGGCGACGGTTCGGTCGAGGCAGTCGTCGCTGCGGACGAGCGGATCGACGTCGAGATGGCGCTGCTCGGAACCGGCGTCCGACCCCGTACCGATCTCGCCGAGGAGGCGGGGATCGAACTCGGCGAGACGGGCGCGATCGCGACCGACCCGTATCGGGAGACCAGCGCCGACGACGTCTACGCCGCCGGCGACTGCGCGGAGGCGATCCACACCGTCACCGGCGAGCCGGCGTACGTCCCGCTGGCGCTGACCGCGAACCGCCACGGCCGCGCGGTCGGCCAGACCGTTGCGGGGCAGCCGACGACGGGCGGCGCTATCGCGGGAACGGCGGCGATCAAAGCCTTCGACGTCGAGGCCGCCCGGACGGGAATCCTCGATCACGAGGCGGCCCGCGAAGCCGGCTTCGACCCCGTCAGCGAGACGATCGACGCGAACTCGAGGGCGGGCTACTACCCCCAGGACGGCACCGTCACCGTCACGCTGACGGCCGACCGCGACACCGGACGGGTCCTCGGGGCGAGCCTCGTCAGCGAGTACGGCGAGGGGGCGGTCCACCGCAGTCACGCGGTCGTCGCGGCCCTCCACGAGGCTGCCGCCGTCGAGGAGCTCGAGAACTACGACCTGGCGTACGCGCCGCCGTTCAACACGACGTGGGATCCCGTCCTCGTCGCGGCGAAGGTGCTCTCGGGGAGCTTACGGTGAGGAGTTCCAGTCCGACCACGGGGCTCGACCGATCGGCCGGCACGGGTGGACTGAAAGGGGCTTTCGTGGTGTTCGTTCCGCTGCCAACGCCGTGAGTACGGAACGGGGATATCAGTAGGTCGCAGCCCTTAACAGTCGTGGCGACCATTTTCCACTAATGACTGATCGAGAGGGCGACTCCGACCATCCGTTCTCCGAAGGCGAGGGGTTCGGAGGCGACTACGACGAGTTCGATCTGGATCCGCCGGAGCTGGGCGTCGACCCCGCGAAGGTCGACCCCGTCGACTCCCGGGTCGTCACCGACACGCTCGACCGACACAACATCGACAACGAGGAGGTCGACGCTAACGAGTTGCTCGACGTCGGGCTCAACTACATGCAGATCAACCGGTTCGAGCAGGCCACCGAGGCGTTCGATCGGACCGCGAGCTTCGCGGAGGACGACCTGCTCGCCCAGGAGGCCTGGACGAACAAGGGCGTCGCCCACGCCGAACTCGAGGAGTACGACGAGGCAATCGGCGCCTACCGAGAGGCGCTACAGATCGACTCCGAGAGCGAACACGCCGCCACCGCCGAAACGAACCTCGCCTACGCCCTCTGGGAGTTCGGCGAGACCGCCCAGGCGCTCGAACACGCCGAACGCGCCGTCGAGATCGACGAACGGTTCGCCGAAGGCTGGTTCAACCGCGCCTTCTTCCTCTCGGAGCGCGGGCTGGCCGAGGAGGCGCTTCACTGCGTCGACAACGCGATCCGGCTGGGGATGCGAAACTCCCAGGTGTTAGAGGAGAAGGCCGAAATTCTCGAGGAGCTCGGCGAGTACGACGAGGCCGAGGAGATCGCCGAGGAGGCAAACGAGATGCGCGAGCGAGCCGAACAGCGCGTGATGGAAGAACGCGAGGAGATGGCGGGGCAGCAGGCGGGTGGCGGCCGTCCGCCGAACCGCGAGGACGTCGAGATCACGGATCCGGGACGCGTCCCCGAGCCCGAATCCGACGACGAGTGGCAACTCGAGTGAGGGATGATCGTCAACGAACGCGAAACACCGGAGGGGCTGCTCGTCGCCGTCTGTGACGACGACGTCCTCGGCGAGCGCTTCGAGGGCGACGGCGTCACCCTCGAGGTCACCGAGAAGTTCTACGGGGGCGAGACCGCCGACGAGGCGACGGTCGTCGACAGTCTCGCACGGGCGACCGTCGCCAACATCGTCGGCACCCGGGCCGTCGAGCTCGCGATCGAGGAGGGGTTCGTCGACGAGGCGAACGTCCTCGAGGTCGGCGACACCAAACACGCCCAGCTGTTGTGGATGTAGGAGCGCTCGCCGGCGTCGAGATACGGACGAGCTTCGATTGATGTAAGGCCGGGTTCGAATGATACCAAACTGTGTTGGAGTCAACGGTATTTACACAGCGGGGCTACGGTGTAGTACGACAGGGCCCTACCACCACCCATCACACCAGAGTCGTTCGACACCCCCTGTCGTGACACACCACCCACCCACCCTTCCCTTTCCAGAAACTCCCCGGTGAGCGGCCGCACCGTTCGCTGGGACCGAAGGAGTGTTTTGTCTGGGAGCCTACTCTCTACCCAATGAGTTCCCAGAACCTCGCAATCGACGTCGAGGCCATCCGCGACGAGTTCCCCATCCTCCAGCGAGAGTTCGACGGCCAGCAGGTCGTCTACCTCGACAACGCGGCGACGACCCAGACGCCGGATCCGGTCGTCGACGCGATGAGCGACTACTACCGCGAGTCCAACGCGAACGTCCACCGCGGGATCCACCACCTGAGCCAAGAAGCCTCCGAGGCCTACGAGGTCGCCCACGACCGCGTCGCCGAGTTCATCGGCGCCGACGGCCGCGAGGAGATTATCTTCACGAAGAACACGACCGAGAGCGAGAATCTGCTCGCCTACTCGTGGGGATTGAACGAACTCGGCCCCGGCGACGAGGTCGTCCTCACCGAGATGGAACACCACGCCTCGCTGGTGACCTGGCAGCAGATCGCCAAGCGAACGGGCGCCAGCGTCGAGTACATCCGCGTCGACGAGGACGGCCGCCTCGACATGGACCACGCTCGCGAGCTGATCACCGACGACACCGAGATCGTTTCGGCGGTCCACATCTCGAACACGCTCGGGACGATCAACCCCGTCGGCGAACTGACCGACCTCGCTCACGAACACGACGCCCTCTCCTTTATCGACGGCGCCCAGGCGGTCCCGAACCACCCCGTCGACGTGAAGGAGATCGACGCCGACTTCTACGCCTTCTCGGGCCACAAGATGGCCGGACCAACCGGAATCGGCGTCCTCTACGGCAAGCAGGAGCTGCTCGAGGGGATGGAACCCTACCTCTACGGCGGCGGAATGATCCGGAAGGTCACCTTCGAGGAATCCACCTGGGGCGACCTGCCCTGGAAGTTCGAGCCCGGAACGCCGCCGATCGCCGAGGCAGTCGGCCTCCACGCCGCCGTCGACTGGCTCGAGGAGATCGGGATGGAACGCATCCGGGATCACGAGCAGGAACTCGCGCGCTACGCCTACGAGCAACTCGAGGACGAGGGCGACGTCGAGATCTACGGCCCCGAACCCGGCGAGGACCGGGGTGGCCTCGTCAGTTTCAACCTCGAGGGCGTCCACGCCCACGACCTGACCTCGATCATGAACGACCACACGATCGCGGTTCGGGCCGGCGACCACTGTACCCAGCCGCTTCACGACAAGCTGGGCGTTCCGGCGTCGACTCGAGCCTCGTTCTACGTCTACAACACCCGCGAGGAGGTCGACGAGCTGGTCGCGGCCCTCGACGACGCGCGACAGCTGTTCGCGTAGGATCGCCGCGCCCGACGACCGCTTCGGGAGTGAGCAACGTGAACGAGCGAAGGCAACGACAGCTGTCACGTGATCAGTCGAGCTGTCGCCGCAGAAATTCCAGCAGCACCTCGTTGAACTCGTCCGGGTTGTCCTGGTTGGCGTTGTGACCTGCGTTCGAAATCACCGCATAGTGGCAGTTCGGCTCTTTTGCTGCCCACGAGGGCGCATCGCGTCTGATCGTTCCGGTTCGGTCGAACTCCCCGTGAGTGAGCAAGAACGGGCGATCGATCACGTACCCCGGTTCGGCGTGAAGCGTGTTGGCAACGGCTTTCCAGACGGTGACGAACTCGGACCCGGAGAGCTGGCTCGTCGCGTTGTACGCGTACCGCTTGGCGGACTCGGTCTCCGCGGTCCGGTCGGCGATCGTCTTCCGGAGGTGTCCGTTCGGCCAGATCCGGAACAGGTACGGCGAGAGTTTGAGCGCGAGGTGCTCGAGCGTCGGCGGGACCGTCGTGATGTCGGTCGCCCCGATAACGCCGAGTGCGGTCACGCGCTCCGGGTACCGAAACAGGAGTTCCTGTGAGACGTAGCCGCCGAACGACTGTCCCACCGGAACGCAGCGGTCCACCGCACACCGGTCGAGAATCGCAACCAGGTCTTCGACGACTATCTGGAGGCTGAACTCCCTACCGAGCGGTTTCGACAGGCCGTGTCCTCGAACGTCCCAGCTGACTACCCGATACCCCGCCTCGAGGAGGGGTTCGAGCTGGGCGTCGAACATTCGGTGGTCCATGCTGGCGCCGTGTGTCAAAACGACCACCGGCGCCTCCTTTGGACCGACATCCCAGTAGTGGAGTATCGACCCGTCTCGGTCCAGCGTTCGTGGGTGTCCCCACCCTCTCGTCTCTTCCATTGCAGTCGTTCGTGACGACAGTGCGGAGTACGTTACGCTCTTTCGGGTGAACGTCGCGTCACGACTCGACGAACTGTACCGCCCTACCAGAGTAGCCCGAACCCTCGGCTCGGTGAGAGTCTCGGGAGGAACTTGTTCAGCTTCGAAGCCGCGCTCGATCGCACTGTAACTCGGGTTCGGAGAGGTCTCTGATCGAACAGACGCCGGTCCAGTACTTTCGCGACCGCTGTTCGGAAAGCGAGTGGGGCAGAGGGCCCGACCCGCAACTCTGGTAACACGACGACGATAGTCGTCGGAGCCGAGGTGATCGACTCACCACTGGGTCCGGTGTCACGGAAGGTGCGTCGATCGCTCCCGGCCGTTCGGAACGTCTCTCGGGACGGTCACGGTTCTTCGGCTGCACGTGTCCTCTATTTAAGTGGGGGACGCTTCGCTGATCGCTGCCGAACGAGTTCCGAGGACTCGAGCGCGCGACTACCGGAAAGGCCGCTCTCCGTCGGGCTCGATCGAGCCGACGAGGACGGCGCGGCTACGACGTCTTCGCAACGTCGCCGCGGCTCTCGTCGGGGCCGCCGTCTGCCAGCCGATCGGGGTCGATGTCGAACTCGAAGATTTCCTGTGGAACCGACACCGTGACGCAGGTGTTGGGGAGGTCGACGATCCCCGCGATCCGGCTCTCGACGGGGGCCGTGCTCAACAGCATGTACGCCTGCTCGGCGGAGTAGCCGAAGTTCGTCATGTAGTCGATCGCGTCGAGGCAGGCCCGGCGCATTCCGATATTGGCGTTCTTGTAGTGCTGGGTACCGTCCTCGTCGACCGAGTAGCCCTCGAAGACGACGTAGTTCGAGAAGTCCGGATCCATGTAGCCGGGTTTGAACATGGCGTAGTCGGTGCCCATCTTCTCCATTCCGTCTTTGATAACGTCGACCCGCAGGTCGATCCAGCCGGGGAACTCGATCGCGCCGCAGAAGGTGATCTCGCCGTCGCCCTGCGAGAAGTGCAGGTCGCCGGTGATGAAGTTCGCGCCCTCGACGAACACGGGGAGATACACTCGCGAGCCGCGGCCGAGGTTCTTGATGTCACAGTTGCCCGCGTTCTCGCGGGGCGGGATCGTGCGCGCGGCCTCCTCTGCCGCGTCGTCGACCCGATCCTCGTCCATGTCGCCCAGCAGGACGTCGTTGGGCTCGGGCGGGAGGGCGAGCGGCGGCTCGGCCTCGCCCGTCTCGTGGTTGACCGCGGTGGGGGCGTCGGTCCCGCGCTCGACGAGCGCGCGTTCGCGCTCGTTCCACTCCTCGAGCAGTTCGTGGGACGGCGCCGTCCCGAGGATGCCGGGGTGGGCACAGCCCGGGAATCGGACGTCCTCGATGTGGCGCGTGCTGGCCATGACGCCGTCGAGTTCCCAGATGCTCTTGCGAGCCTCCGGGAAGTGGTCGGTCAGAAAGCCGCCGCCGTTCTCCTGGTCGAAGATCGCGTTGAACCCCCACTCGTGGTCGGGGAAGGCGCCGAGGTCGAGAATGTCGACGACGAGCATGTCGCCCGGTTCGGCTCCCTTGACCTCGAAGGGGCCGCTCAGGTGGTGGTTCGGATCCAGCTCCATGTCGCGGATGTCGTTCGCGCTGTCGTCGTTGTTCACCTGTCCCCCGGTCCAGTCGAGACACTCGATCCGTACCTTCTCGCCGGGTTCGATCGACGACACCGGCGGCACGTCGGGATGCCAGCGGTTGACGATCGGATCCGGCTGTTCGTCGGGCGGCGATTCCGTATCGACCTCGAAGACGGTTTCCGGCATGGTTCACGTTCACTATTAGCTCGGTCGCAGTTATAGCTGATTCAGCGTCGCTGATAGTTCCGGACCTACCGACGAAACCGAACTTCGGCGTCGCGATTGCGGCGATCCGGAACGGGTGCGAGTCCCTTTATCACGGTCCGTTCGGTATCCACGAGCGGATACGATATGTCGGGGAGTAACACGGTACACGATCGACTCGAGGTGGGTGACACCGACGACGTCCCGAGTCGAGCGAGGAACTTCGAGGCCGGGAAGCGCCTCGCGGAGACCGTCCGAACGACGCTCGGACCGAACGGGCTGGACAAGATGCTGATCACCGACGACGGGAAGGTGGCGATCACGAACGACGGCGCGAGCATCCTTTCGCGGATGAAGCTCTCTCACCCGGTCGCCAACCTCGTCCTGGAGGTTGCCGAGGGACAGGACGCCGCCGTCGGCGACGGGACGACGAGTGCAGTGTTGCTCGCGGGCGAGTTGCTCGGCGAGGCCGAGTCGCTGCTCGAGACCGGGGTCCCGCCGGCGAAGATCACGGAGGGGTACCACCTCGCCGTCTCGCAGGCGGTCGAGCGCCTCGCGGAGCTGACCGTCCCGATCGACCTCGCGGACGACGAGCGACTGCGGGAGATCGCGAGAACGGTCGTGACCGGGAAGTGGGACGAGTCGGGAACCGACTTTCTCGCCGACCGGGCCGTCGAGGCCGTGCGGGCGATCGAGCGCGACGACCGCGTCGCGTTCGAGCGCCTCACCAGGAAGACGATCCCGGGGGGGTCGTTCTACGACTCGGCGGTGATCGAGGGCCTCGTTATCGACATGCGGGAGTCCTCGACCGACGTCGTCTCGCCCGACGCGACGCTCCCGAACCGCTACCGGGACGCGACGGTCGCGCTCGTCGACGAGGAGCTGTCGATCGACACGGCCCGAGGGGTCGGGAGCGTCGACCTCGAGACGGTCGAGCAGTACGAGGCGCTCAGGGAGTACGAGCGGGAGGTTTACGAGGACTACGCGGACGCGATCGCGGAGGTCGGTGCCGACGTCGTCTTCTGCCAGCAGTCGATCGACGACCCCGTTCGCTACCTGCTCGCCCAGCAGGGGATCCTCCCGATCGAACGGACGCAGCGGGACGAACTCCATAGACTGGCCCGCGCGACTGGCGGCAAGCCCGTCCCGGTTGAGGCCCTGACGCGAGCGACGACCGGAACCGCCGCGACCGTCGAACGACGGTCGGTCGGACCAACTGACGTGACGGTCGTCTCGGGACTCGAGGAGCTCGAGCAGGTGTCGGTCGTGTTCCGGGGCGGAACTCAGCACGTCGCCGACGAGACCAAGCGGATGCTCGACACCTGCTTCTACGCGCTGAAGCTCGCGATCGAGGACGAGGCGATCGTCCCCGGTGGAGGCGCGACCGAGGTAGCGCTCGCTCGCGAGCTGCGGTCGTTCGCAGCCGGACGCGACGGAACGGAACAGCTCGCCGTCGAGGCGTTCGCCGACGCCCTCGAGACGATCCCACGGACGCTGGCCGAAACCAGCGGAGTCGGGTCGACCGACGCCCTGCTAGCGCTGCGGAACGCCCACCACGGCGGCGACGGCACCGCCGGACTGGACCTCGAGACCGGAGCCGTCGTCGACGCGGCCGAAGCGGGCGTGCTCGAGCCGCTGTACGTCAAGCGCCAGGCGATCGCCAGCGCGGGGGAGGCCGCGAGCATGATCGTCCGCATCGACGACAACGTCCCGATGGCCCCGCGAGGCGAGGAATCGGGTCACGATCACGACCACGATCACGGCCCCGACGGGCTGATCCGGAGCACCGAGGGCTACCCCTGGGCCGTCGGCCACTCGATGGGGCACTGAGATGAGCGAAACCGAACTCCCCCGGCTCGAGGACTGCCTCGAGCTCTACGCCGCGGCCGTCGAACGGTACGGGTCGGAGCCGTTTACGGCTGCCAGGGCGAAGCGGGAGCTCGCCGGCACCCCGTCCCAGCGACTGCTCGCGCTGGCCGTCGCGTACGGACTGTTCGAGTTCGACGGCGACGCCTACGCGGTGCGAGTCGAACCCGACGAACCAGAGCGTGCGTGGCGGACCAACGCAGTCGACCGTGCCGAACGGATCCGAACTGCCGCTGTGGAACGCGCGACCCAAAGGATGGGGGGTACCGACGGCGTGCGGGCGCTGACTCACGACTCGAAGCGGTTCGCGAGCGTCGCCGTCGACGAGCCGGCGGAACTCGAGGGGATCCTCGACCGACTCGAGGGAGTTCCGCTCGAGGAGTACGACGGGATCGTCCTCCGGTCGCCGGGTGAGCGCGCCAACGCCGTCCAGCGGCTGGCGGATCGGCTCTGCGAGCCGTCCGTGACCGATGAAAGCGATCTCTCGAGGCCGTTTCAGAAGGAGTACACCGACGTCGTCGGCGACGACAAGAACGAACTGGAGTTTCGGCTCTTCCTCGAGCGGGAGTGACTACTCCTCGAGCGGCTCGACGTCGAAAACGGGCTCGTTGATCGTCCAGCCGCCGGACTGGAGGTTCTGGGAGATAGTCACCCGGTGGCCGTTCGGATCCACCGCGACGACGGAGTAGGCGTCCGTCTCGACCACCTCGTAGGGGAACTCGCGGCTGTTTACCCGCACAGTATCGCCGGCTTCCAGTCCGTCGAGGCGGTCCGTGATCTCCGCCGGTGCGAGCGCGTCGTCGTCGGTCGAACCGTCGGACGGCGAGGGCGTCATAGGTAGACGAAATCGGCGCTACCGTCTTATCCTTTGTCGGTTGCGACGGGGGCTGCGGTCCGAATCCGATCACGGCAAGATATAACATCACACGTGGTAAACGGCGAGCTATGTTACCGCGACCGGAGCCACGCGACCCCGAGGACGTAGACGATGAGCGAATCCGAGAGCTGCTCGAGGAGGCCGAAACCGGCTGGTACGGCGACAGCGCGTTCTTCGGCGCGATGGCCCACTGCCCGGAGCTGTTCGAGCATATCGTGGCGGCGTTCGAGTCGTTCGGTCGGGGAGCGAACGTCGACACGGCGCTGCTGGAGCTGATGCGGATCAAGGTCGCCGAAACCCACCAGTGTGCCTACTGCGCGACGGTCCGCACCCTCGAGGTGCGCGAGGCGGTCGCGCCGAAGGAAGATGCCGTCTTCGGCGACGTCGACGAGGACGAACTCTCTCGGCGGGAGTACCTCGCCGTCTCGCTCGCCGAGGGGCTCTCGACCGATCCGCACAGGTTCTCCGACGACTTCTTCGCGGAACTGGGCGAGGCGTTCACCGAGCAGGAGGTCGTCGAACTCCTGTTATTCGCCAGTCTGGAGGTCGGGCTCGACCGGTTCTGTATCGCCCTCGAGCTCCAGCCGACCGACGAGAGCGCGTATCCCGACGACGTCGACTACCCCCTCGAGAATCCCCGGCCCAAAACGTCGTAGTTCGACTCCACGATCGAACCCGTGAGATCCCCGATAGTGAACCTGGCAGACCACGACGGACGTAGGCGGCGAGTTGCGGGCCTCACCTCGAAACACCGTAACGCGTCGCGGACACTCCGTTCGATCGGGACAAGCGGTTATGCTCGCTGCCGACCGAGTAGTACGGTGAGGCTCTTACAGTGACAAGCACCACGCTCACGTCGAGGATGCGAAAACAGCAAGCGGCGCTTGAGGCGATTCCGCCGATCGAACGCTCGATCGAGGACGGCGAGCTTCGACTCGTGCGACGGTTTCGCGGGCTCACGCTCGAGCAGGCGGCCGGCTACCTCGAGGGACTTGGCGGCGAACGAATCGGGGAGAGCGAGGTCGAGGGAGACGGCTGGCGAGCCCGGTTGTCGGCGGAGAAAGTCCCGGTGGGACCGTCGTACCGGCTGACCGAGGTGACAGTTGTGTGGACGGGCCGGCCCGACGCCGTCGAGCCGATCGTCCTGCAGTTCCGGCGGAAGGCATTCCGCGCACCGGGGTGAGTGCGGAGTCCTTATCAGCCGGTCGCCGAAACGCGACGGTATGCTCGAGACCGTCCGCGACCGCGCCAGCCCGTACTTCGAGGACGCGCCGCCAGCTCACGACTGGCACCACGTCCGGCGGGTCGCGGCGCTGGCCGACACTCTCGTCGCGGAACAGACGGCGCCCGTCGACGAGCGGATCGTCCAGCTGGCGGTCGCGCTCCACGACATCGGCCGCGAGCGGGAGGACCGCGGCGAGATCGACGACCACGCGACGTGGGGCGCTCGAGAGGGCAGCCGGATCCTCGCCGACGTCGGGGCGAGCGAAGAGACGATCGAGCGCGTTCGACACTGCGTCCGCGCCCACCGCTACTCGAACGAGATCGAACCCGAGACCCTCGAGGCCGAGATCGTCTGCGACGCGGACAACCTCGACGCCCTCGGCGCGGTCGGCATCGCCCGCGCGTTCGCCCACGGCTCGGTGATCGGGAGTCCGCTGTACGATCCCGACGTTCCGCCCGCCGCGGACGAGACGACGGACGGACGGAGCCAGTACAACCACTTCTACAAGAAGATCCTCGAGCTTCCCGAACGGATGTACACCGACGCCGGCCGGGAGCTCGCCGCGGACCGAGCGACGTTCGTCCGCGAGTACCTCGAGCGCTTCGAGGCCGAGGCGTCGGGCGATACGTAGTCCGTCCAGCTGTCCGAACAACGGGAAACCCGAGAAAAGTTCTTTAGATTCGATCACATACGGGTAGCCGCCGAGGTGAGAATCAATGCACGAGAGTACGACTGGACGTCCCGAACGGGATCCGTTCGACACCCTGGTCGACGTTCTCGCCGCGGCGAACCGGTACGATCTCGCGCTCGGGCTCATCCCGATCGCGTTTGCGGTTGCGCTGGTCGCCGCGGGCGCACTGGGTATCCCGGTGGTGTACGCCCTCGCGCCCGCGGCAGTCGTCGGCATCGGCGTTATCGCCGACGCCTGCTACCTGAACCCGCCGGTCGACCGGGGATCGACGGAGTACTGACCGACGACCGTCTGCAACCTGACGGAGCCGGAGGCGATCCGGTATCCGAACCGGTTTTCGTCGACGCCGAGTTCCGTAGCGACGGCTCTCGAGCCCCGGAACCCTTTTACAGCGGACAGCCGTACGCGTTTTCAACGATGGGACTCGGCTCCGATATGTACCGACAGCAGATCCTCGACCACTACAAGAACCCCCGCAACTACGGAGAGCTCGAGGATCCGACCTTTACCCACATCGGCGAGAACCCGATGTGTGGCGACGAGATCCGAATGGACGTCAGACTCGAGGACGACGACGAGACGATCGAGTTCGTCGCCTTCTCCGGGGACGGCTGTGCGATTAGTCAGGCCTCCGCGAGCATGCTCTCGGGGAAGCTCCAGGGAAAGTCCATCGACGAACTCCTCGAGATGGACCGTGACGACGTCATCGACATGCTCGGCGTCGATATCTCGCCGATGCGAGTCAAGTGTGCGGTGCTTGCCGAGAAGGTCGCCCAAGACGGCGCGGAGATCTACCGGGGCGAGCTCGACAAGGAGAAGACCTCGACCGAGGAGTAGCTGAGCCCGATCCGTCCCCTTTCTGTCGTCGCCTGAACCGGAAACCGGTGTGCCGTCGGTAGCGAGAATCGAGAGCGACGCGTAGCGCTCGAGCCGGGTACGGCTATCGCTGGACGAGCGAACGAGCGCGAAAACGAGACACGAGAATGGCGGTCGTCGAGGCGCGTTATTCGGGCTTCAGTCCGCCGTCCTCGACGCGCATGACGGCCTCGCCGTCGGCGAGGTTCGGTGCGTCGACCAGTCGGACGATCCGCTTGTTGCCCTTGGACTTGCGGAGGTAGATCCGGAACGTCGACTTGTGGCCGAGGATGTTCCCGCCGATCGGCTGGGTCGGGTCGCCGAAGAACGAGTCGGGGTTCGAGGCGACCTGATTGGTGACGATGATGGCGGTGTTGTAGAGGTTGCCGACCTTGTCGATGTCGTGGAGGTGCTTGTTGAGCTTCTGTTGGCGCTCGGCGAGTTCGCCCCGACCGACGTACTCGGCGCGGAAGTGCGCGGTCAGCGAGTCGACCGCGAGCAGTCGAACGGGGTACTCCCCTTCCTCGTGCTCGCCGGCGAGCTCCTTGGCCTTCTCCGCCAGCAGCATCTGGTGGTTGGAGTTGAACGCCTTCGCGACGTGGATCTTGTCGAGGATGTCGTTGACGAGTTCCTCCATCGTCGCCTCGTCGCCCGGCGTTCCCTCGATCTCGCGGTCCTCGAGGGTGGCCTCGATGACGTCGTCCGGAAGCCCCCGAACCATGTCGTCGATCCGCTCGGGACGGAACGTGTCCTCGCTGTCGATGAACATCGCGCGGCCGTGGAGACCGCCGACCTCCTTGGGAAGCTGGACGTTGACGGCCATCTGGTGAGTGACCTGCGATTTACCGGAACCGAACTCGCCGTACACCTCGGTGATCGACTGCGTCTCGATCCCGCCGCCGAGAAGGTCGTCGACCTCGTCGATGTGCCAGCTCATCTTGCCGATCTCGTTTCGTCGCTCGAGCACCGTGGAGCCGGTCTCGAAGCCGCCGACGTCGGCGGCGTCGCGGGCCGCACGAACGATGTCTGCCGACGTCGATTCGCCGACGTCGGCCGTGTTCGAGAGTTCGGAGGGCGACGCGACGGCCAGGCTCTGGAAGGAATCGAAGCCGGCCTCGTGAAGTTTGTCTGCGGTTGCCGGTCCGACACCAGGGAGGGATTCTAGGTCTGCGTCTGGCATTACTCACTCGTTGTGGCGGACGCCCCATAAAGCCTCGTTAACAGGAGAGTGAAAGTGAAAGTGCCGGAGGGCGCCGCGATGATTGGAGACGAGGAACGAAGGTTTAGATCTCAAGGCGCGGCCGAGGCCGCGTGGACGGGAGGTCGTGCCGTCGCGCCTCGAGAGGGGTCAGGCGGTTGGCTCGTCGGTCGCCCACTCCAGCGAGGAGAGTTCGTCGTCGGCAGCGACGTACAGCCTTCCGGGTGCGAGTGCGGGCGTACTCGAGACGGGAGCCCCGAGGTCGACGTGCCAGCGCAGGTCGTAGTCGGTCGCGTCGACGCCGTAGAGCGAACCGGTCGAGTCGCCGACGCAGACGACGTCGCCGGCGACGACGGGACTCGCGTCGACCTCGCCGTCCAGCGCGATCCCCTTCTTCGAGAACAGCCATCCTCGGACCTTGCGCCGGCCGAAACGGGTGTCGGTGACGTGGAGGTATCCGTCGTCGGCGCCGACGAAGGTGGTCCCCTCCTCGGGGAGTACCGTCGCCGACGACGTGAACGCGCCCCGGATCTCGTAGCTGAACCAGGTCTGGCCGGTCTCGGTGTCGAGCGCGAGCAGCGTGCCGTCGTCGTCGGCGACGTAGACCCGGCCGTCGGCGATCGTGAGCGGCGCCGCGACGACCCCGTCGGTCGGCGCGCTCCACTCCTCCTCGACCGCGTCGGTCCCGTCCTCGAGACAGCGAACCTGCTCGTCGGCAGTGCCGACGTACACTCGAGGGCGGTCTGCGGCGACCACCGGGGAGCCGGCGGTCGGGGCGTCGGTCTCGTGGGTCCAGGCGAGCTCGCCCGTCGCCGTCTCGAGCGCCGATAAGCCCGCGGCGTGGCCGGCGTACAGTCGCCCGTCCGCGAACGCGAGGTCGGACTCGAGGGCGGCCGGGAGCTCGATCCGCCACAGGGGGTCGCCGGTTCCCGGATCCAGCGCGTGGACGGTGCCGGTGTCGGTCGCGGCGTAGACGCCGTCGTAGGTGGCGATCGGAGTCGCGTCGATCCCGTCGGTCGACTCGAACACCCACCGGCGACGGCCCGTTCCGCGGTCGAGGGCGTACAGGTTTCCGCGCGTCGTCCCGACGAAGACGGTGTCGCGGTCGAGAACCGGCGACCCCGCCGCACCGGCGAGTTCGACCGTCCAGGCCGACTCGACGCGCTCGGGTCCCTCGAGGTCGCGACGAACGCCCGAGTGCTGTGGATCCCGTTTGAACTGATTCCAGTCGGTCACTGCTCGGGCGTACCGATGCCGACCGGATAACTGGTTCGACAGCGGTCGCTACGGGGGAGAGACGAAAACGGAAGAGGGGGGTGAGGGAAGGGGTGCGACAGGACAGCTGGTGTATGGCGCAGCTGGTTTCGCGTCCTGCCGTACTCAGTCCTACGGGAGTGGACGCATTATCGCTAACCCCAAACAGATTTGGGTCCCGTCGAGCGGGTCGGAGCCTTACCTACTCCCAGGGATGGGTGCCACCCTCGCTGGGCCACAGGGGATACCAGTACTCCTTGTCGCGCTCGATCTCGAGTTCGCCGTCCAGCGTCGCCTCGAGTTTGAACTCGGCGTTCGAATCCCGCTCCCGGCCGGGGCGAGGTGCGAACGGGTAGTACCGCCCTCGGCGGAACGAGTAGATCCAGTAGGCCGGACCCGACTCGTTCCGGTAGGCGAAAACGGCCGCGAGCAGCCGCGAGCCGTAGCCGTGCTCGATGAACGTGTCCGCGGCGAAGTGGAGACTGGTGATCAGGTCCTCCGGATCCGTGTCCTCGAGGACGACCCAGTGGTAGCCGTGGTCGTCTTCCGAGACCGAAAACTCGGTGCCAGTGTCCTCGCGACCGGCCTCGAGGATCGCCTCGACCTCGTCGACGGCCTCGCGAAAGCTGCTCGAGTCGACGCCCGAAAAGCAGAGGGCGCCGACGTCCGCGGACTCGTAGCCCAGGTCGGCCTCCATCGTGAGGTAGGCGGTACTCATTCCGAAGAGGTCGTCCGGATCGGCGTCGCGTTTCGCGTCGGATTCGGCGCGCGTGCCGAGGATGGAGCGAAGCCCGTCCAGTAGTCCCATACCCGGAATGAGGGGTGGGTCCTCTTAGAAGCCCTCCATCTCGCGCTCGAGGTCCCGAAGCTGTTCGACCCGTCGTTCCGTCGAGGGATGGGTGCTGAACAGCTTCCCGACGATCCCCGACTTCAGCGGGATGATGAAGAAGGCGTTCATCTCGGCCTCCTCGCGCAAGTCGTTGTCGGGAACCTTGTCGACCTCGCCGGAGATCTTCATCAGCGCGGAGGCGAGCGCCGAGGGCTTGCCGGTGATCGCCGCGGCGCCTCGATCGGCGGAAAACTCGCGGTACCGCGAGAGCGCGCGAATCAGCAGATAGCTGATGATCCAGACGACCAGCGAGACGAGGATCGCGACCATGATCCCGCCCTGGTTTTTGTTTCGTCCCCCGCCCCCGAAGAAGGCTCCCCAGCGGACGATCATGAAGGCGATCGTCGAGAGGAACGAAGCGATCGTCATCACCATCATGTCCCGGTTCTTGACGTGGGCGAGTTCGTGGGCGATGACGCCGTCGAGTTCGTCCTGGTTGAGCGTCCGCATCAGTCCCGTCGTCACCGCGACGGCGGCGTTCTTCTGGTTGCGGCCGGTCGCGAAGGCGTTGGGAACCTTCGAGTCGACGACCGCCACCTTCGGCTTCGGGAGGTCGGCCTGCTGGGAGAGGCGTTCGACGGAGCTGTGCAGTTGCGGGTACTCCTCGGCCGACACCGTCTTCGCGCCCATGCTCTTCAGCGTGAGGGTGTCGCTGAAGTAGTACTGCACCAGCGAGAACCCCCCGAAGAAGAGGGCGAACAGCACGACGCCACCCTGCATGTAGGCGGTGAGTACTCCGGCGAAGACGATGTACAGCGCGAACAGCAGAAACATCGTGACGAACATCCGCGCGCGGAGACCCCAGTCCGGCTGCCAATCCATACCCGGAACGAGGGACTCCGGCGAGATAAGTATGGGCAGTGATGGACGAGGACAGCTCTCACGGGCCGCCGTCCCAACCCCCTCGTTTCGCGTGGAAACCGACAGACCGTATCGCCGTCGCTCGAGCGCCGTCAGACACGCGTCTGCCGGTCAGTTCTAGCGGTCGTGCCGGAGCGGTCGGGGGGTCGTTCCGGAACCGCAACGATCGATCGGGCCGCCGGAACGATACTACGAAGTCGATAGGGAAGAGTGATCAGTCCAAGAGCGTGATATGACGGGGTACGGCAGACGGCAGGTGCTGAAACGGACCGGTATCGTCGCGATCGGTGGCACCCTCGCAGTGAACGCCGCGGTTGCCGACGATCGGGCGATCACCGACAGCGCGAGCGCCGGGTCAGCGGTCCGGTCCGACACGCAGGGCTGGACGTCCCGCCGCGGGAACCCGGGCAACACCGGGTACGCTCCCGAGGCGAGCGGACCGGACGATCCGGCCGTCGTCGAGTGGAGACGCGACGCTACCGGTCCCGTCGCGGTCGTCGACGGAGTCGTCTATCAGACGGACGACGGCGCGGTCCACGCCTTCGACGCCGACGACGGGGATCGAATCGAAACGAGCCCCGACGTCGGCGCGGACGGCGCGCCGACGGTCGCCGACGGGCGGATCTACGTCGGCGGCGACCGACTGGCGGTCCTCGACGCCGACCTCGAGGGGATCGAGTGGACGATCGGGTTCGAGGACGACGTGCCCGAACCGATCGTCGCCGAGGGGAGCGCGTTCGTCGTCGTCGACGGTATCCTCTACGCGATCGACGCCGCCGAGGGGACCGAGCGCTGGCGGTCCGAGGGCAACGGCCGAAAGCTACACGGACGAGCCGTCGCCGTCGCCGACGGCGCCGTCTTCGTGACCGACGGTCGAACCCTGTACGCGCTGGAGGCCAGCGACGGCAGCCGTCGGTGGGCGAACCACGACGGCGGATTCCGCAAACAGGTCGTCGTTGCGACCGACGACACCGTTTCGGTGCAGGCCGGCGGTCTCGACGAGATCGCCGTCTACGAGACCGATAGCGGCGACCTCCGCTGGATCGGCGACGGGTACGCCTCGGCGCTCGCGACCGACGACCGCGTCTACGCGCTGACCGGGCCCGACGTCGTCGGCTACGACCGTAAGAGCGGCGAGGAGCAGTGGCGTCCCGGTCTCGAGTCGGCGACGTACGGCCCGCCGGTCGCCGACGGTGAGAAGCTGTATGTCGGTATCGAGAGCGCGAACCAGGGTCCCGGGATCGTCGCGTTCGACCTCGAAGAGGGAACCGTCGAGTGGTCGATCGAAACCGACGCGCAGCCCGGGGATCTCGCGATCGCCGACAACACCCTCTACGCCGTCGCCGACGAGTTGCTCGCGATTCGAGCGGAGTCGGCGTTCGACGACATCGACGCCAACGAGACCGACGGCGACAACGTCACCCAACCCGAGAACGGAAACGATACGTTCGACACCGAGGATCCGGAAGACATCGGGGACGACGCCGACGACTCCGGCGACGGAGACGGCAACGAAACCGACGACGGGGAAACCGAATCGGCCGACGAGGTCCTCGGGGACGACGACGGGCAGGACGAGGGAATACCAGGGTTCACGACCGGTGCCGGGATCCTCGGCGGTGCCGTCGCGCTCGAGTGGCTCCGGCGGAGTGCAGGCGTCGAGCCCGTGGAATCGGAGTCGGAGTGAGCGGGCGGTCGAAACGGGTCTACGCCCGGACGACCCGCTTGCCGCTCGAGTTCGGCTGTGCGAGCGACGAGCCGAGAGCGGGCCGTTTAACACCGCCACGGCCCAATCGGGGACAATGAGTGAGTCGCGTACGTTCTGTCCCCGGTGTGGGGATCCGGTACCCGACCGATCGGCGAGCGACGCGGACGCAGCCGCGGATCCGCTCCGACCCGGGACGGAGGTCGAACTCTGCGACGGCTGTTACTTCGACGACTTCGACTTCATCGACGCGCCCGACCGGATCGACGTGCAGGTCTGTGCCCGCTGTGGCGCCGTCCACCGCGGCAACCGGTGGGTCGACGTCGGCGCGAAGGATTACACCGACATCGCCATCGAGGAGGTCAGCGAGGCGCTGGCGGTCCACGTCGACGTCGAGGACGTCGCCTGGCAGGTCGAGCCCGAGCAGGTCGGCGAGAACACGATCCGGATGCACGCCTACTTCACGGGCGTCGTCCGTGACACGCCGGTCGAAGAGCAGGTGATGGTCCCGGTGAAGATCGCCCGCCAGACCTGCAAGCGCTGCGGTCGGATCGCCGGCGACTACTACGCCAGCATCGTCCAGATCCGCGCGGAGGATCGAACGCCGACGAGCGAGGAAGTCGACCGCGCGAGGGAGATCGCAAACCAGGTCGTCGCCGACATGGAGGCGACGGGCGATCGCAACGCCTTCGTCACCGAGACGAGCGAGACCGACGACGGACTCGACATCAAGGTCTCGACCAACAAGATCGGCAAGAAAATCTCGAACAAGATGGTCGAGGAGTTCGGCGGCACCGTCAACGACGCCGAGACGCTCGTCACGGAGGACGAGGACGGCAACGAAGTGTATCGAGTAACGTTCGCCGTTCGACTCCCGCCGTACGTTCCGGGAGAGGTCATCGACCTCGCGGACGACGACGGCGGCCCCGTCCTCGTCCGCAGCGCTCGAGGCAACCTCAAGGGGACCCGCGTGACGACCGGCGAGCGCTACGAGGCGAGCTACGAGGAGGGGAACTCGCCGGAGGCCCGCAGGCTCGGCGACCTCGAGGACGCCGTCGAAACGACCGTCGTCACCGTCGAGGACGAGAACGCCGTCCAGGTGCTCGACCCCGAGACGTTCCAGGCCAAGACGGTCGCCCGGCCGGACTACTTTGACCCCGACGCGCAGACGGTACCCGTCCTGAAGAGTCGCGCCGGAGTCCACGTCCTGCCCGATCCCGACCCCGACACCGGCGACGAGGACGACGACGGCTACTACGACCCCTACGAGGACGATGCCTGAGGAGTCCGATCCCGACCCGAACGCGACAGCGGCGATGGACTCGCTCGAGCGCGCCGACGCGCCGCTGGCGGCCGTCGTCGAGAGGGCGCGAACGGAAACGGCCATCGAATCGCTTCGCTCCGAGGGGGTCTACGACGACTCGCGGCGCGTACAGGAGGTCAGCGGTGTGGTTCGCGATCACGGCGATCGAGTCGGCGACGCACTCGAGGCGGACCGGGCTGCGAGCGAAATGACGTCCTCGGAGGACGATGCCACTCGTGAGAAGGGGTCCGAACGGATCGCCCTCCCGATCACCGAGCCCCCGACCGAAACGCGCGTCCTCGAGGTCGTCCGCCAGCTCGAGCCCGAACGCCGGAGTCGAGACCTCGAGGACCTGCTGGCCGAGCGGGGCTGGAGCGACGCCGAGTGCGAGGCCGCGCCCGGCTCCTGGGCCGTCATCGGCTCGGTCGTCCTCGTAACGGTACCCGACGATTGCCCTGACGAAGTCGAACTGGCGGAGGCCCTGCTCGAGCTCCACGGCGAGGCCGACAGCGTGCTGGCCGACGAGGGGATCACCAACGAGGGGGCGGCGGGCACCTACCGCGAGCCCCGGACCCGCCTGCTCGCGGGCGAGACGGACACCGAGACGGTCCACACCGAACACGGGACTCGCTACGGGCTCGACCCCGCGAAGGTGATGTTCTCGCCGGGAAACCAGGCCGAGCGCGCCCGAATGGGCGAAGTCGTCGATCCCGGGGAGCGGGTGTTCGACATGTTCGCCGGCATCGGTTACTTCACGCTCCCGATGGCCCGTGCGGGCGCGACCGTTACCGCGACCGAGCTGAATCCGACCGCCTTCCGCTATCTCCTCGAGAACGCCGTCCTCAACGATGTCGCAGACCGAGTCGACGCCTACATGACCGACTGTCGGGACGTCGCGAGCGAGCTCGAGGTCGACAGGGTGGTGATGGGCTACTACGGCCGTGCCGACAACGCGGGGGACGACGCCGACACCGAGGACGCCCGCGCCGCCAGAACCGACGAGGCCCACGAGTTCCTCCCCGATGCCCTCGAGGCCCTCGTGCCCGGCGGGATCGTCCACTACCACGAGGCAGTCCCCGAGTCGCGGCTGTGGGAACGCCCGATCGAACGGCTCGAGGCGGCCGCCAAGAGAGCGGGTCGGGAGCTCGAGGTCCTGGAAAAGCGACGAGTCAAGAGCCACAGCGCGGGCGTCGCTCACGTCGTCGTCGACGCGCGGTTCGGCGACGAAGCGTGAGTCGACGCGACTCGAGGCGTGAGTCGGGCGTGACATTCTTACTGCCGGGCTGACTGCGCGTACACATGGACCGAAACCAGATCATCGCGCTCCTGTTCGTCGTGCTCATGGTGACCTCGATGGTCGCCTGGGGCGCGACGGCAGCGTTCTGACGTCCACGTGCGACTGTCGGCGTGGATTCCACGATTCTATCGAATCCAGTCCGAGCAGTTTCTCTCGTGATCAGCACAGATGAAGCAGGTAACGGAGAGACGATCAATCTCTCCGATAGCTGTCAAAAACCGTCTGCTGAATATAGAGGGTGGGCCTTGTTTAGACGCTCAAACGTTAGCAGTGTAGAGTCGATCAAACTCGTATCGCCGTGCTAGTAGCTCGGGGAAAATACCAAATCTACTAGGAAGTGAAGCGGGACGGGTTCGTTGTGCACACGAAGACCTCCCGCTTCACAGAGAAGGTTGTATCGCTCGCCCAAAAAGCCGTCGTTGGAACGCCAGCACCGGCCTACCGTCGGGGAGAAGAAGGCTACGCTGACTGGGTAATTCTCGCCGTTCAGGGATTGAAAGAGTATCTCGGCCATCCGTACCGGAAGCTGATGGACGTCCTCCGCGAGATGCCGAGAGTGACAAAATCACTCGGATTGACGCCTGAAACGGTTCCACACTTCTCGACGGTGTGTACGCGAAAGCAAGCAATTCCGATGAAGCGGTGGCGAGCGATCCTTGATCAGTCCGTCGAGCTGTATGATCTCGGTGATGTACAGGCGATTGACGCAACCGGTGTCGATCGCGTCCAGGCCAGCCAGCACTACGCAAAACGGACGGACTATACGTTTGAGGGGGTGAAGACGACACTGCTTATCGATTGTGAAACCAGTGCGATTCTCGACATACACTGCTCGATGAAACAACCGCACGATACACAGGTCGGTTGGCAGGTGCTAGTGCGGAATCTCGACGATTTGGCGACTGTCGCTGCCGATAAGGGCTACGACTGGGAAGAGATTCGTACGAGGTTGCGTGCAGAAAGTATCACACCGCTGATTCCGCAGCGAGACCCTGGAATACGGGGGTGGGCGAGAAATTTGCTCATCAGGGATCGGGCGTATCACCAACGTTCGAACGCTGAATCGGTGTTTTTCTGACTCCGACGCAGATACGGCGATACGCTCTGGTCGAGAACCTGGTTCGGTCAATTCCGTGAACTTGTCATGAAATCGGCGGTCCGCAACATCGAACGCGCCATCGAGGACTCACACCCGTGAAATCACGCGTTCAAACAAGGCCTAGAGGGTGTATCCATCACGACGACTCACATTATTTCGTCTAACCGGCCCTGACTAATCGTACAAAGACGTGCTTGTTGACCCTATCTCCACTCAGACGGTACGGACGCATTCCAAGCCCTATATCGAAAATAGAGGGTCTTGCCCGAACTCACAACTCAATTGGTTCGTCGAGATTCGGATCGGTACCGAGGATTGCAGATAGATGGGGCTGTAGCTGGTCGAACTGTTCTGTTGGTTCTACGAGTTGCCGTTCCGAATCATATTCGATGACTCCTGCCGATTCTAACTTCGGAATGTGCGTGTGGGATAGCGAGACCCGAATTTCCGTTAGCACCTCTTCAGAAGCGTCGGTAACTGGCGTGTGATGATTATAGGTGAGAATCGTTCTTCGGAGGTCATTGACCGTCAACGAACGCTGTTCTTCTGCGAGTACCGCAAGAATGATGCGACGGTGTTCATCACCACACAGTTCAAGAATCGTGTTGAAGGTGATGGGGGGCTTGACTCACTGCGCTATCTTCGGAGACCTGTCCGGATCACTCTCACTTTTTAGTACCCAACACGCTTTTAAGCCATCTATCGAGAGGGAGCCGATACGTCGGATAGCGTACTTCCGAGAATGTGCTTGATTCCGCGCCGGAGTCTGGATGCGACGGCCTGCTCAGTGATACCGAGCTCGTCGCCGATCTCTTCCATCGTTACCTCACGAGGTGATTCGAAATAGCCGAGGTCGTAGGCGAGCACTAGCGCTTCTTGCTGGGTATCGGTCAGTGCCGCCTCGGTGGCCGTCTCGACCGGTGTGAGCGCGCGAAGCCCCGTGAGCGTAATCGGGATGCCCATCTCCCGACACCGGGATTGAAAATCAGCAAGATCCCCACGGGTGTCTCCACGAATATCGAACGTCCACTGTTCGTTCGTCCCGAGAGCTTCGATGAGCGCGACCTGCGTCTCCGTCAACGTGGTTAACACGTCGTCGTAATCCACCGCCCATTCGACGCGCAACAGATACTCGTCTTCGACGGAGTCAATGAACTGGATTTTATTCACACCCGGATGCTCCGAGAACGCCTCTTTGACGTCGTCAACTGCGGTTCCCCGAACCCAGAAGTAGGGTATCACCACGTCTCGGGCGGGGATAATCCTCTCCAGTTCGACTGATACATCCGGCAGTTGCTCGAACACCGTTCCCAGCGGGAACTCGTCGGATGGAACCGTAAACGAAGCCTCCGTAGCCATCATCCAATCCACGGTACCTGCGCGTAAATAACCTCTACAGGGCTGTGCAACTGAGCCACAAACAGATTTCGCGTTTCGTGTTCGGCACCGACTCGGTATGTTTTGCACTGGATTGAACGAGCCGATG
>NZ_JARUKV010000014.1 GCF_029688865.1 Natronococcus sp. A-GB7 | reverse complement strand
AGCGAGGCGTGCTGAATAGACAGCGCGACTGTCCCACGCGGCTTGAGTTTCGGAGCGGGTGATCGCTCAGTAGAGAGTACAGATCCCGCCAGCGGTCACGCGAGCGCTGTTGTAAGGAGCCCTCCTTCAATCTCGAGCGGAGTCTACCGACCGAACTGGCAGGAGAGTGCGGGAACCGATCCCGAAAACGACTGCCGGTGGAGGAGTTCTCAAACCCACTATATAAAGGACCCCTCAAATGAGGGAAGATAACTCACCCGTGTTCGGCTTCTCTATTCGAATACAAGAGGTCAACCGATCATGTCTACTACAACTCGAAACAGACTCGAAAGCCGGTACGCGGGAATCACCCTCGAAGGACACCCCCACGCGCTTAGCGCGTGGTTCATCGTCGCCCTGCGGTTCGTGATGGGCGGCATGATGCTGTTCGCCGGACTCGGCAAGTTCGCGTTCGTCAGCGGCGAGGCGTTCGACGCCAGCGGCTTCCTCGTCCACGGCGTCGACCCGGTCAGCCCCGTCAGCGGCCTGTACGCCGCGATGGCGGGCAACGCGATGTTGCTCGAGGTAATCAACGTCGTCGTCCCGGTCACGCAGGTACTGATCGGCGTGGCACTCATCGCCGGCGCGTTCGTCAGGCTAGCTGCCCTCGGCGGCGCGATCCAGATGAGCATGTTCTACCTCGGCGGCTGGGAGGGACAGTGGCTCGCGCTGTTCGACTCGACGCTGATCTACGCTGTCATCTTCCTGGCCATCGCGGCCTTCGGCGCCGGCCGGATCCTCGGCCTCGACCGCTACATCGAACGGATCGAAGTCGGCGGGCAGACGCTCGTCGAGCGGTTCCCGAAGCTTCGATACGTGCTGAGCTAACTCCGGCTCTTTTCTCTAGAACCCAGGCGAACACCTGCGGTTTCGGCCGTGAACAACTCGATTACTGCCGATTGGCCCTGTTGAACCCCTTCGTCGGTGATAGATTGGAGGAGTCGTGCTGAATACACAGCGCATACGGCACGGACTGAGCACCGATCTGCGACGGATGGTGACCGGCCAATACGAGGTACCTATTGTACGACGTCTCCCTCCAACAGCGGAGTATTTATTCATCGGTACTGTCAGTGACTGAAGTAGTGACCAGTTCACCGTTGACGGACACACTTCGAGAGACCCTTGCGTTCTTCGAAGCGGGAGGGGCACCCATGACGACAACCGAGATAGCCGAACAACTCGACCTCGGCCGCCGAAGTACACACGAGCGCCTCGAACGACTCGTTGATCACGACCGACTCGAGACCAAGAACGTCGGGGGAAACGGACGCGTATGGTGGCAGCCATCCACGACCGGACAAGCGTCTACGAAGGAGCGACAACAGGATGCGATAGACAGCGACCTCGGCGAGGTCTTCGACCGAATCTCGGACAGCTTCTACGCCCTTGACGAAGCGTTCCGCTTTCGCTATCTGAACGACACCGCAGCAGAGCTTTTTGGACTGGACGAGGACGCAATCGGTTCGGATATTCGTGACCAGAACCTCACCGAAACGTTCGAGAACGCACTGTATGAGGCTCTTGAAACACAGGAGTCCGCAACCTTCGAAGACTACTATCCTCCGTGGGATCGGTGGTTCCAGAACACCGTCTATCCCTCAGACTCGGGTCTGTCGGTCTACACCCACGATATCACCGAACGGAAGCGACGCGAACGGGAACTGGCCCGCTACGAAACGATCGTCGAAACGAGTCCGGTCGGCATCACGATCGTCGACGATGACGGGGAGCTGCAGTTCGCCAACGACCGTGCTGAGGAGATATACGGGCGGAGTAAAGACCAGATCAACGATCTCAGCTTTGACGATTCCGACTGGAACGAAGTCGACGTCGATGGCGGCCCCCTCCCGGATGAAGAGAAGCCTTTCCCGAAAATTCTGGAGTCCGGTGAACCGATCTTCAACCACATCAGTGGCGTGTCTCGTCCGGATGGGGAGCGAGTCTGGGTCTCCATCAACGGAGCGCCGGTCTATGGCGACCGCGGAGAGATCGACAGTGTCGTGTTCACTACTGAAGATATCAGCGACCGATTCGAGCGCGAACGGCAACTCGAACAGTACGAGACGGTCGTCGAAACGGCTCACGATGGGATCTACGTCCTCGACGAGGAGCGACGGTTCGAACTCGTCAACGATTCGTTTGCCGATTTGACCCCGTTTTCACGAGCGGAGTTGCGGGGCCAACACGCCTCGACGGTGTTCGGCGAGGAGTTCGCAGCGATCGAGGCCGAACAGTGGAGCGGAGGGTCCGAGGACGACCCCCCGACGTTCGAGGAGACGATCGACATTGGTCCGGGCGAAACCCGGTCGGTCGAGAACCGGTTCGTCATTCTAGACGAGAGCGGTGGTGAGGAGCGGATTGGAGTACTTCGAGATATCACCGAGCGAAAAGCCCACCAGCGCAAACTCGAAAAGAGCGAGCAGCGCTACCGGACGCTGGTCGAGAGCTTCCCGAACGGGGCGATCACTATGTTCACCGAGGACCTTCGATACACGTTTGCAGACGGGCAAATCCTCGACGAGATCGATCTACCTGTCGACAAGCTCGAGGGGACGACGATCCACGACCTCTACCCCGATGACCTCGCTGCCGACCTCGAACCGGCGTTCCGAGCCGTCTTCGAGGGAGAGTCGACCGAGACGGACGTCTCGTTTCTCGGTCGCACCTGGAACGTACACATCGTTCCCGTCAGGGACGGCAACGGCGACGTGTTCATGGGAATGCTCGTCGCAGTCGACATCACCGAGCGAAACGAGTACAAACGGAAACTCGAGGAATCGAACGAACGTCTGGAGCAGTTCGCGTACGCTGCCAGCCACGACCTCCAGGAGCCGCTGCGGATGGTCACGAGCTACCTCCAGTTGCTCGAGCAGCGCTACGGCGACGAACTCGACGAGGATGCCAGGGAGTTCATCGACTACGCGGTCGACGGTGCCGAGCGAATGCGGGAGATGATCGACGGGCTGCTCGAGTACGCCCGCGTCAAAACGCGAGGTGATCCGTTCGAACCTGTCGAGTTGGACGAGGTGCTCGACCAGGTGTGCACTGACCTCCAGATCCGGATCGAGAACTCCGACGCACATATTGGACTAACCGCTCTCCCGCGGGTCAACGGTGATAGAGGACAGCTCCGGCAGGTATTCCAGAACTTATTGACGAATGCGATCGAATACAGCGGCGACAACCCACCGCGGATTGCTGTCTCGGCGGAGAGGGACGGTTCGATGTGGCGTATCTCGGTTCACGACGAGGGTATCGGCATCGATCCCGATGAGGGCGACTGCATTTTCGAGGTGTTTCAACGACTCCACAGCCGCAACGAATCCGAAGGAACAGGCATCGGACTAGCGCTCTGTCGGCGAATCATCGAGCGCCACGGCGGCGAGATCTGGGTCGAGTCCGAATCCGGTGAGGGATCGACGTTCTCGTTTACGCTCCCTCCAGCGCACGATCACGAGTAACGGGAGGTGTGCTGTTCGCCTCGCAGTCCACGAACGGTTGGTTCGGCGCCAGCCGTGATCGGGCGATCGGGCGACGCCGCGCATGGCCGTCGGCTCGGCCACGCTCGCGAGTCGTCTCCCTCGGAAGTCGACGAGCACCTCCGAATGGCTACAGCGACTGCGATCGAGGCCGAATCGTCCGCTTGGCCGGCGGACTGAGTCCCTCGAGCGAGCCCCGGGCGGTCGCGACGTCGACCAGCAGGTCGGTCAGGTTCACCAGCTCTCCCACGTAGGCCTGCCGGCGTCGCTGCCACCTGGCGGGAGCCTCGTCGTCGGCGAGGATCTCGAGGGAGCGCTCGCGCAGCGGGTCGTAGGAGTCGAACTGCTCGGCGAGGCCGGCCTGCTCGAGGGCCTCGAACTCGCCGTACTCGTGCTCGTCGTTCCCCCGGTACCGGAAGGCGGGGGTGCCGAGCAGGGCGGCCTCGGTGGCCATCGTCCCCGTGTCGGCGACCAGCAGCGAGGCCTCGGCCATCGCGTCGTGGATCAGGGCGGGGTGGAGGTCGTACGGCCGAGCGGGGGTGTCCCGAAGCTCCATTCGGCCGCTCTCGTCGGAGACGAAGACGGTCGCGTCCTCGCTCAGCCGGTCGATCAAGTCGCGTCGCTGTTCGGGCGTAAACCCCTCGAGGTCGGTGTCGTGGAGGGCGTCGAGCGCGTTGAACCGCAGGAGAGCGTACGGCTCCTCGGGATCGACGCCGAGGTACTCGCGGATCCGTCCGTCGGGTTCGAAGACGTCGGGATGGAGATAGGCACACTCTTTGAACCCCTCGAACGTGTAGTGGTCGTCGCCCAGATCCCGGCGCGTGACCGCCGGCGAGAGGATGCAGTCGGCGAACGGGCGGGAGACGGTGTGGTTGAAATCGCCCGGCTCGTCGTCGAGGACGAGCACCGTCGGCGTTCGCGTAACCGTCCCCGCGAGAGCGGCGTAGGGCCCCCGACCGAAGACGACGTCCGGCCGGAACCGCACCGACTCGCGGACGACCGTCCCGAGCTGGCCGCCCAGCTCGCGGGCGAACCGCAGCCGGGAGTAGGCATCGGTGCCGTGACCGCCGTACACGCGGTACGGCATCCCGAAGAACTCGAGCAGATCGGTCGTGCAGGCGTACTCGCGAGTCAACACGAGGACGTCGTGGCCGGCTCGCTCGAGCCTGTCGACGGCGTGGCGGTACAGGTGGACGTGGGCGGGCGTGTTCGCGAAGACCAGAATCCGCATCGCCTCCCCGTACCCGTCGTCGGCCCTTTGTAATCGCCGGACTACCCGCGGTCGGGCGCCCGTCGGTCGATCCGACTTCCCTCGAGGCTCGAGCGACGGACGGTCTCCCGGTCGCGCTCCCGAGCGGCGAGCCCGTTCGGTTGCGCGTACGCACTCCATACCGACCGGTGGCGACCGATTTCCGCACCCATAACAAACCGTCGCGGAGCGGTCGACCCGATCGATGAACGTTCTCGTCGTGACGGCCAATGCCGACGCGCCGTTTCTGACCCAGCAGGTGGAGGCCCTCGAGGAGCGGGGCGTCTCCGTGACGACGATGTCGGTCGCCGGCGAGGTGAGCGCCGACAGCGCCCGGAGTCCGCTCGACTACCTCCGGACGGTTCCGCGGGTGGTCCGCGAGGCGAACCCGGAGTACGACCTGGTCCACGCCCACTACGGGCTGACGGCGCCTGCTGCGCTGGCCCAGCTGCGGCTCCCGGTCGTGCTCTCGCTGTGGGGGTCTGACGTCCACGGCCCGACGGCGCCCGTGAGCAAGCTCTGTGCGCCGCTGTGTGCGGAGGTCGTCGTCATGTCCGCCGAGATGGGTGCCGCGCTCGGCCGGGACTGTACGGTGATCCCCGACGGCGTCGATCTCGAGCGGTTCCGGCCCGAACCCCGCTCGAGCGCGCGAGAGACCGTTGACTGGTCCGACGACGAGTATCACGTGCTCTTCCCCTACTCCCCCGCACGCACGGTGAAGAATTATCCGCGAGCGGAGCGGGTCGTCGACGCGGCCTCGAGGCGGGTCGACCGACCGGTTCGCCTGCAGACGATCTCGGGTGTCGACCACGACGCCGTCGCGACGTATTTCAACGCCGCCGACGCGCTGTTGCTGACCTCCGACAGCGAGGGGTCGCCAAACTCCGTGAAGGAGGCGATGGCCTGCAACGTCCCCGTGGTCTCGCTCGCCGTCGGCGACGTTCCCGAGCGACTGGCCGGGGTCGACCCCTCGGTCGTCGCGCGATCCGACCGTGAACTGGTCGACGGACTGGTCGGCGTCCTCGAGCGCGGCGAGCGCTCGAACGGGCGAGAGGCGGCCCGCGAGGTAAGTATCGAACGAACCGCGGAGCGAATGCTCGCGGTCTACGAGCGCGCGACCGGGATGCGGGTATCGGCTCGAGCCCAAAGGGTTCCCGCGAAGCGGTAGCGACTCGACCAGAATTGCCGGAACGAGTGACCGTCTGCGGATCGGATCACCGGAACGCGACCGGCTCGGAAAACGTGGGGGGAGGGCCGGAGCGCAGCAGGGGGCGCCTGGCAGTATCAATTCAGTGATCGAACAGTATATGTCTTTATTGTATGTTGTTAGTAACAGAACAACAGCCGACGGTCGGCTACTCGGTGCGTCCCCACGAGACCGTCGGGCTCGAGCCCGACTATCGACTCTCGTCGCGGTACCAGGCCATCGTCTCCGGCAGATGGGTCTCGAGCGGACGGTACGTGTACCCCAGCTCCTCGTGGGCCTTCCGCGAGGTGTAGAACAGCCGCTGAGTCGCGAGCCGCGCCATTCGTCGATCGAAGGGAAACACGCGCCGACCGGTGGCGGCGTCGACGAGTTCGGCGACGGGGCCCGCGGCGTGGATCGCGGTCGCCGGGACGGGGAGGCGGGCCGGCGATCCCTCGAGGTGGGCGGCGATCCGCGAGACCGCGCGGTCGTAAGTGAGGTTCTCGCCGCCGAGGATGTAATGTTCGCCGGACTCGCCGCGCTCGGCGGCCGCGACCAGCCCCGCGACGACGTCGTCGACACCGACGATGCTGAGCCCGCCCGGAAGGTAGGCGGGCATCGACCGCTCGAGGCCCATCGCGAGCAACTGGGCGGTGAAGTTCCGGTCGCCCGGGCCGAAGATCGAGGTCGGGTGGGCCGTCACCGCGTCGCCGGAGTCCTCGGCGTAGCGATCGACGAGGCGTTCGGCCTGAGCCTTCGACGCCTGGTAGGCGCCGATCGGTTCGGCGACGTCGTCCTCGTCGGCGACTGGATCGCTCCCGTTCGGTCGACGGGTTCCCGACGTGCTCGTAAACACCACGCGCCCGGCGTCGGTCGCCGCGCAGGCATCGAGCACGTTCACGGTTCCCTCCCGGTTGACCCGGTGGACGGTCTCGGGATCGGCGCTCCAGAGGCTGGCGCCCGCGAGGTGGAAGACAGCGTCGCTCCCGTCGACCAGCGCCTCGAGCGTCCCCTGCTCGAAGAGGTCGCCGACGTACCAGTCGACGCCCTCGGCATGGCGATCCGAGTCGGGTCGGCTGAGCCCGCGCACCTCCCACCCCTCCGCGCGCAGGTGGTCACAGAGATGGGTTCCCAGAAACCCCGTCGCACCCGTGACCGCTGCCGTCTTCGTCGTCATTGGCCCTCGAGCTGCGGCGGGACGGCGTCCCCGCTCGCGGCGGCGTAGAGGCGGTAGGCGCTCGATACAGCCGGGTGAGTGTCGTCAGCGGGCGGCAGCCGACCGCCCGCCAGTCGCTCCCTGATCGCCGAGAGGTCGACCTCGTCCGAGTTCTCGACGGCGACCGGTCGCTCCGCGTCGGAGAGCAGCGGAGAGAGCGCGCCGTCGGCGTCGACGTCTCGCCCCAGCAGGGACGTCGCCACGGCGTCGACGGCGGGCCCGTTACCCGAGAGAACGACGTTCGTCGCGACGGGATCGTCACCGTAAGCGACTACCCCGTCGAGCACGGCGAGTTCGGGATCGATCGCTCGAGTCGCGGCGACCGCGGTCCGAGTCGAGTCGGCTCCGGAGGTGACGAGGCGACCGAGCGTTCGAACCGCACCCGCGGCCGTTCCCTCTTCGGTCGGCCGCAGCGAGGGAACGACGATTACGGTCGATTCGAGCAGCGGTTCGGGTACTGAGAGCGCGACCGATCGCCCCTCGGCCGCCCGGTACTCGTTTCGCGTCGGCACGTCAGCGAGGTCGACGAGTGCTGCGTCGAAGCGATCGGCCAGCCGATCGTACCCCAGGTACGACGTCGTTCGATCGAACGCGATCCGGTCGTCGCTGCGCCCGACGACGGCGAGGCCGGTTTCGAGTTCCCGATCGAGCCACGCGGCGACCGCGCCGACGACCGCGGGATCGGTCACGACGCCCGTCGAGGGGTGAAACGGGTAGTGGGCGTCGGGTACGATGGTTACCCGGTCGGCGTCCGCGAGTCGCTCCCGGCGGGGCTCGAGGACCGCCCCGACGGCCGACTCGAGACGGGCCGTTCGCGCGTCGACGTTCGGTCGCCACCCGCCCGGACGGCCGTCGTCTTCGACCGCCGCCAGACGAACGGCGCTCACGGCCCCACCTCCGGGACCTCGAGTTCCTCCTCGGCGGTCTCGGCGGCCAGGTCGTAGGCGGTCTCGGCCAGCGCGAGCGACCGCCGGCCGTCGGGCCCGCTGACGGGCGGTTCCTCGTTCGCGCGGATCGCCTCGCAGAAGTCCGCGAGCGCGTCGTAGTGTGCCCGCAGGTAGAACGTCGGGCCGAAGACGGTCCGCTCGCCGCCGACGCGGCTGGCGACGTTCTCGAGCGCGGCCCGGGCCGCGTCCGCGTAGAAGTTTTCCGGGAGGTGGTCCTGGTTGGTGATCGTCCCCGTGATCCCCTCGAGGCGCAGCCGCGTGTTCACCTCGGGCAGTTCCTCCCACTGGTAGGAGCCGCAGTGAAGCGTGATCGTCGTCCCCGTCTCCGGCGCCCGCAGGAGAACCGTCGCGGCGTCCTCGACGGGAATCTCGAGGGTCCGGCCCATCGTCGCGTCACGGACCTCGAGCTCGCCGAACAGCCACTCGAGCACGTCGAAACAGTGCACCCCGAGCTCGAGCAGGGAGCCGCCACCGACCGCGTTCGGATCCAGCGGCCAGGACGGCGGCGCGGTCTCGGCGGGCGGTCGCCCGAGCGGGCCGTCGTTGAGCCGGGTGATCGAGGCGTAGGGGACGTGGCCGACGCCGCCCTCCTCGTAGGCCGATTTGACGCCGACCATATCGGGCTGGTACCGGAGCGTGTGGTCGACGCCGACGGCGATCCCCTCCCGCTGGGCAGTCTCGAGCATCCTGTCGGCTTCCTCCGTCGAGCGAGCCAGGGGTTTCTCGACGAAGACGTCGATCCCGTACTCGGCGGCCCGTTCGACGGCCTCGGCGTGGAGAAACGGCGGAAGCGCGACGATCGCGGCGTCGATCTCCTCCGTCGCGAGCAGCGCTGCGTAGTCGTCGTACGTTCGGTCGACGCCGGCCCGTTCGGCCCGATCTCGGTTCTCCGGAACCGCGTCGGCGGCCGCGAGGACCTCGACGTCGGGCATCGCCAGCGCCGATTTCAGATGCACCATGCCGATGTTCCCGACCCCGAGAACGCCGATCGAGAGCGGCTTCGGGTCGGTCGACCGGCCGCGAAACTGTGAGAGCATTCGCTCGAGAACGTGGTGGCTGCGGGCTTTGTTATCGCCGTCGTACCGCCGTCAAACAGCGAGTAGACAGCCCATTCCGCGCGAATACGTGTCTTACTCGGCGTCGATTCGACCATCGGTTCCGAACTCAGGGCTGTCTCGCGGTCGCCCGACCGTCGATGCTGCTCGTGGTCCCGTCGATCCCGTCGACCGAGTTCGTTCGCCGAGCGACGTCGGCCATCGTCGCGACCGTGAGGTCGGTTTCGGCCCGTCGCCGGTCCAGATAGGAGAGGATCGCCCGCATCCGCTCGTCGTCGCGCTCGCGGGTGAGGTTGTTCGGATGGAGCCACATGTGAAAGACGCCGTCGGCGTCGACGGCCTCGTCGATGCCGCGGCGAGCCAGCACGACCATCGGGTCGCTCCAGACCGATTCGGCGACCGTCCGCGCGGGTCCCTCGAACCCGAACAGAAACAGCGATGCCGGGACGTTCACCAGACCGTACTCGTCGACGATCGGTTCGACGATCATCGACCGATCCCGCAGCGTCGAGTCGAAGAGGCCGCGGATCCCGTCGTGGGTCGGGGACCGACCACGGTAGACGCCGACGCCGTACTCGGCGAGCACGTCGCGGTTGCCGATGTCGTTTCGCGGGTAGATAAACGAGTCGACCGTCTGTCCCCACTCCTCGGCCAGCTCGAGGCTTCGCTCGAGTTCGGCCACGGCGAGCTCGCGGTCGGTTTCGGGCCGGCCGAACAGCACGTGAGAGAACGAGTGGCTGGCGAACTCGTGACCGACGTCCGCGTCCAGAACCGCGCGAACCAGGTCGGGACAGAACCGCAGGTCCTCGCGGTCGGCCCACTCTCCTCGCTCCCGGGCGAACCATCCCTCCGGCGCCGGATGGTCGGCGTGTCGCCCGTCGCAAGAGTCGAGCATGAGGTGGCCGACGACGGCCCACGTCGCGGGGACGTCGTACTCGGCACACAGCTCGAGCATGACTTCCCAGCCGCGTCGTCCCGCCTCGACCCGATCGGTCGGCGGGGAGTCGAGGTCGTGAAACCCCCAGCCGAGTTCGGCGTCGAGCGAGATCACGACGCTTCCCACAGCGTCCACCTCCGTTGAGGCTTGCTCATGTGGGAGCCGATAGGGGTAAGTCGTTTTGTTATGGGCGCCGTTCCGCCCCGCTTTTCGCCCGTTCTGCTCGGTAACCAACCGATACTGGCAGCCGCTACCGAACGGACGGTGGACGGCCGACGAGCCGTCGGTCGGTAGGGGGAGACAACGCTCCGTCGGTCGGTCTCGACCCGACTGAAGCCGATCTATAACAAAGCGGTCGTCGAGTCACCTGCACCACAGTAGACGTTTCCGACGTCTCGATTACAATCATGAGCGGATCTTCAAAAGCGTCCGAGCGAGCGTTCGTCCTCGGACTCGACGGCGTACCGTGGCGACTGATCGAGCGATGGACCGACGCCGGGGAGCTTCCGAACTTCGCCCGGATGCGATCGGAGGGCGCCTCCGGCGTCCTCGAGAGCACTCGACCACCGACGACGCCGCTGGCGTGGCCCTCGATCGCGACCGGCGTCTGGCCGGACAAACACGGCATCTACGGCTTCCAGAAGCTCTCCGCCGAGTACTCTCAACGCATGTATACGAGCCAGGACCGCCGACAGCCGGCCCTCTGGGAGCAGCTCTCGCCGGCTCACGTCGGCAACGTCCCGATGACCTACCCCGCCGGGGAGATCGACGGGACGATGGTGACGGGAATGATGACGCCGTCGACCGAACGGGAGTTCACCTACCCGCCCGAGTTCCAGTCGAGACTCGAGCGACGCGTGCCGGAGTACCAGATCAGTCTCGACTACCCCGAGTACGCCGACCGCCTCGAGGAGTTTCCCGACGCGGTCGACGAGATGCTCTCGAAACGACGCGACCTGATGGAGCTCCAGATGGAGGCCGCCGGCGACGACTGGCAGCTGTTCTTCTTCGTCTACACCGCACCCGACCGGTTCCAGCACCTCATCTGGGAGATGGAGCCGCTGCTCGAACACTACAGGCGCCTCGACGAGATACTCGGCGAGGTCATCGAGTACGCCGACGACCACGACGCCGACCTCTACGTCGTCTCCGACCACGGCTTCGGGCCGATCCACCGGCTCGTCTACGTCAACCACGTCCTCGAGCGCGAGGGATACCTGTTCAAACAGGAGGACGAGGGGACCCGCGGCGCGCTCGCGAGCCTGGGGATCTCCCGGGACACGATCACGAACACGCTCGATCGGGTCGGCATCTCCGAAGAGCTGCTCGTCTCGACGCTCCCGCGCCGACTGGTCGACTCGGTCGCAGAACAGATCCCCGGCGATCACGCCCTCTACGACGTCGACTACGACCGCACCGTCGCGTTCGTCCACGGCGCCGGAAACTGCTACATCAACGACACCGAACGGTTCGAACATGGCGTCGTCGAGCCGAACGAGGTGCCGAAGATCAAGGAGGCGCTCGTCGAGATCTTCGAGTCCGTCACCGAGCCCGACGGGACTCGGGTACTCGAGGTCTTCGACGGCGACGAGCTGTTCCCGACCGACGATCGGTCGCCGGATCTGGTCGTCAACGGCCGGGACGGCTACGACTCGCGGAACACGATTACCGACGAACTGTTCGGCGAGACCGGTACGTACGCCGCCAGCCACCGGAGCACGGGGATCATGCTCTGTCGCGGTCCCTCGATCGACGCCGGCGCGACACTTCGGGGCGCCCGTGTCGTCGACGTCGCGCCGACGCTGCTCCACGGGATCGGCGAGCCGATTCCGGAGAACACCGACGGTCGCGTGCTGTTCGACGCCTTCGACGAGCGGGCGACCCCTTCGCGGACGAAGGTCGAGCGAACCGCCGTCTCGGGGACCGAAGGCGGCGAGATCGAGGAGGACTTCTCCGACGTCGAGGATCGACTGAAGGGGCTGGGCTACATGGAGTGACGAGCTACGGGCCCGCAGAGCCCGCCCTCGAACGAGGGCCCTCGGCCCCGAAACCCGCGGCCTGCAAGCACAGCGACTACCCCGTATCGGCCCGGACCGTCATGCATGGTCGACGAGGATCTCGAGCTCGAGCGCGACGTCGGAGAGGCAACGATCGTCTACGACGAACCCGACGAGGGTACCGTCAGAAAGACGGTCCCGAACGAACACGTCGCCTACTTCCAGGACCACTGGATCATCAAGACGGACGAAGACGAAGACGGTCGTGACATCGTTCGACGGATCCCCGCACAGCGGGTCCACTACGTCGAGCGATCCGTCGAGGAGTTCGAGGAGGAAGTAAGCACGCTGGTCGATCAGGTCCAGTCGTTCGCGTCCGACCTCCGAACGAAGATCCCCGTCGGCGGGGACAGCGCCGGCCGCCGCGAGCGCGAACGCGAGGATACCGATCCGATCAACGTCGATATCGACGAGCCCGAGGACGACGACGATCCGCTCGATCGGTAGCAGTCGCCGCCACGCCCGATTTTCCTCCGAACTCCGATCGGAAGTCGAGCTGTCTACTCGAGTCGGGAGTCCGGACGCACGACGAAGACGTCGGCGGGGGCCTCGTTGACGACGTACTTTGCGACCGTGCCGACCAGCTTCTCTGTCACGCCGGAGGCACCCGTCGAGCCGAGGACGACCAGTCCGATCTCGCGGTCGGCGGCGTAGTTCTCGATCATCGTCCGCGGCACGCCGGGTTCGACGGTCGTCTCGACCTCGATTCCGTTCTCTGTAGCCCGCGTCTCGACGTCCTCGGTAACGCTCTCGCCCCTGTTCAGCTCCTCGGCGATCTTCTCCTCGACGCCCTTCCGGGCCGGATCCTCCGTCGTCTTCTCCGCAACGTAGAGGACGTGCAACGCGGCGTCGTGGCAGTCTGCCATCTCGATCGCCCGTTGAGCAGCCAGCTCGGCGTTGTCGCTCCCGTCGGTAGCCAGCAGTACGCGATCGTACACGGCCTCGCGTTCCACCTCGACGGAAATCAGCGTTGGGCCGGCGACGCGACGCGCCGGGACCCCACCTCGAGCCCTCGAGGAACGCGAGCACCTTGTCGACGAACCGCTCCGGCCCGGTCGCCTGGACGACGTGTCCGTGGCCCTCCCGTCGCTCGTGGTCGTAGCCGACGCCCTCGAACCGTCACTGCTCGCCAGCGTCGAACTGTGGCTCGTCAGGCTAGCGATCGGCCTCGCGCTCGTCTGTTCCTGGGTCCGGCTCACTTACGGCGAGCTCTCGATCGCCGATCGAGTGTTCCCCTGAGCGGAACCCCGTCATCGATCGGATCGAACCAGTCGAAGTCCTGTCCTGGCGGCCGTCCAGGCCGGATACAGCCTGTTGTAGACGCTGCTGGGCGCGTTTCGGGCACCCGCGTGGAGGAGCCGGTGGGACAGCGGCGGCCCCGACTCCGAGACGAGTTCTGCGAGATCGGCCGTCTCGAGCCACTCGAAGAACGCCCGTTCGGTCGCCGACTCGGGCTCGGTTTCGCGGGCGCGCTCGCGGATGTCTTCCCACATGTAGCGCTCGTCCTGGCCAAGCACCCACTCGCCGCCCTCGAGGGCGACCCGGAGTCGCTCGTACTCGTGGTCGGCGAAGGGGTAGCCATGGTCGGTCGGGTCGAGCCCCGCGAGCCGGAGGCCAACGGCGGTCCGGTAACACTTCTCGCAGCGTCCGCAGTTGCCGTCCATTCGGACGTTGCAGGTCTGGAGCTCGAGACCGGGGGCGTCGCTCGCGACGTAGTCGGCGATGGCGTCGAGCCGTTCCTGGCGGGTGAGCTCGTAACAGTCGTGGTGACACCGAGTGCCGTCCATTCGGACGTTGTCGTCGATGTCGGGACGGGAACCCCACTCGAGATCGATTCCGTCCCAGTGGGTGGCGGCGACGTAGAGGTTCGTCATCCCGCGCGCGTAAGCCAGCGGGGCACAGAGCCCGAGCAGGCCGAGCCCGTGGCCGACGGAGCTGTACCAGGCGCCGTCGACGTGGCGTTTGTAGTGAGCCAGTAGCATCGGATGATCGAGGAACGAAAGCATGTTCGACTCGAGGAAGGCCGTCTCGAGGCCCCGTTCGGCGGCGAACGACTCGACGCGGTCCGTGAGGTGGCGCCACTTCTCGTCGTCGGCGGGATCGGGCGTGATCGTCCAGCCGCGGATGCTGATCAGCGTCGGCTCCTCCTCGCGGTGGCAGACGTACGAACACGTCGAGTCGACGCCCCCCGTAAACAGCAGGCCGCTCTCGCTGTCACCCTCGCCGTCCGCCGACGGGTCGGGATCGATCGTGCGCCGCGCGTAGAGGGTACCGCCCTCGAGGAAGTCGTACATCCCACAGAGGGTTTGCCTCACGTCCTCGAGCGCGCGGGCGAACGTCGCGTCGACCGCCTCGACGTAGACGTCGGCGCCGTTGGCCCACGCGACGGGACAGACCTGCGCGAGGACGGGGATCGCGAGGATCCCCTCGGGGACTTCGGCGATCGGCACGTCGTACTCGGTTCGGAACGGCTCGCCGGTCAGGAACCGCTCGAGGTCGGGCGTGGCGCGGGCCTCACACTCGAGGGTTCGCCCGTCGACGGTCGGCCGTTCGATGATGATAGCACTCATGTAGTGGCTCGTCTCTCCCAGAGCACGCCGAGGGCGCACAAAAAGCATCAGCGTCGTTGATCGTCCGCAACCGGAGAAATCGGACCGTAGCCGTTCGTCCGATCCGGACAGGGTCGGCATACTCGTCGCCGGAGGCGACGATCCGGTGAACGCGCCGTCGAGCCGGGCTCTCGACGGACGTCGTCGGTCGAGGGGTTTCGATCGATCGTCGCGTCAGCTTCAACTCTCGGGCTACAGACGGGCTCGAACGGGCGTCGGAGCCGGAATATCTGTAGGTTCCCTATAACAAACCCCGCCGTCGACGTCGCTCGCGGCAGGACATGTGTATCGAGACACGATCGAGGAGACGTCGGACCGCCAGCCTATGAACCGATCGGCGCTCGACTGGCTCTTCGCCGTCGGCTTTCTCGCGCTCGCCGCAGGGATCGCGCTCGCCCGCGACGCACCCGCGACCACCTACGAGTCGTCGGTCTACACCGGGACGCCGACGGCGGTCTGGATCGCGTTCGCGCTGGCGCTCGCGATCGCTGTCAGCGCGAGCCTGGCCTGTTACGGCCGCCAGCAGGCGATCGGGATCGGGCTCGGCGCCGCGACGGTGACGTCGATAGTGAGCCTACCGGTGATCCGAGGCTACTACTTCTACGGGATGGGCGACGCCCTCTCGCATCTGGGCTGGACCAGGGACATCGTCGAGGGGGAGATGGCGGCCCACGAGCTGTTCTACCCGGCCGTCCACTCGCTGGGCGCGATCTTCTACTTCCTCGGCGGGATCCCGATCGAGCGCGGACTGCTGTTCGCGCTGGTGGTGGTGTTCGTTCCGTTCCTGATCTTCGTCCCCCTCGCCGTGCGGGATCTGAGCGGAAACGCGCTCGCGGTCGGTGTCGCGGGGATCGTCTCCTGGATGGTGTTGCCGATCAACAACGTCGCGACCCATATGGGTGTCCACACCAACTCGAACGCGCTGTTTCTCGTTCCCGTCGTCGTCTTCGCGGTCGTCGCGTTCCTCCGTCGGCGCGCGACGATCGAGCGGCTTCCGCTCGGCGTCTCTCCGTTTAGCATCCTGGTGTACCTCTCGGCGATCGCCCTCCTGCTGGTCCACCCCCAGCAGATGGTCAACGTCGTCGTCTTCGTCGCGGCCGTAAGCGGCGTCCAGTACCTCGCTCGCAGGCGCTACACCGATCACCCGATGCTCGAGCAGCCGACGCTGCACACCCAGACGGTCGTCCTCGGGACGATCTTCGGCCTCTGGGCGGTGACCAACCAGCGGTTCCGCGACGCCGTCGAGGGGTTCGTCACGGGCATCTTCGCGGCCGACGTCGGCGGAGGCGAGGAGATCGACCAGCAGGGCGGGTCGCTCACCGAGATCGGCGGCAGCCTCGCGGAGCTGTTCGTCACGATGTTTCTCGACGCCGCCCTGATCGGACTCGTCGTCGGGCTGTTCCTGCTGCTTGCCGTGATCGGCCGGACGAGACTGGACGCGGAGGGACGGTCGCTCGTCACGTACTTCACCGCCGCGCTTGTCCCGCTCGGCGGAATGTTCCTCCTCTACTTCCTCGGGACGCCCAACATGGCGTTCCGGCAGATGGGCTTTATCTACGTCCTGCTGACGATCCTCGCCGGGGTTGCCATCGCACACGGGGTAGGCGGGCTCTCCCGATTCGTCTCGAGGCCCGGTGCGAACGCCGTCGCGGCGGTGGTGCTCGGTGGCTGTCTCGTGCTCGGACTGATGACCGTCTACGCCTCGCCGATCATCTACAGTCCCGGCCAGCACGTCCCCGAAGCGACGTTCAACGGCTACGAGGTCGGGATGGACCGCGGCGCCGACGACACGCCGTACGCGGGGATCGGTTACGACCCGTACCGGCTCGATCACGGCATCAACGGACTCGAGGGTGAGGAGTCGCTGACCGCGGGCACCGCGGCCAGCGGCGAACTCGACGCCGAGGCGTTCAACGACGGGAACTACAGCGGCGCGTACAACGATGCGGATCACTACCTCGTCGTCTCCTCGTTCGACGAGACCCGCGAGTTTGACGTCTACCAGGGGCTTCGATACGAGGAGACGGCCTATCGCGGGCTCGAGTACGATCCGTCAGCTGACCGGGTGATCTCCAACGACGACTTCCGGATGTACGCGGTCGCGGGTGAGGACGACGAGTAGGTCGACCGCGAGTGAGTCACGGTCGTCGTCCCGTCGGACTGCCGGCTTCGAGCTGGTAATAGCGTCTTGTTCACGAACGATCATAGACAAATACGGATTTCGCCGACGAAGGTCGTGGTTACTCGAGCGATGAGGTCGACGCCGTCCCCGAAACCACGCCTTCACTGTCGTCGCTGCGAGACCGATACCCTCGACCGACTTTCGTATGTTCGTAACGGAACCGCTCTACATTCTGTCTGAATAGGTAACGTGTACAATATAATCTGTAAATTTAACCCAAGATGACAAGAAAAGGTTTATGTCCCGTAAGGCCGGGTTACGAAACTGTATGGCGCAGCAACCCCGTACAACCGATGCGAGTAACGCGACGAATACAGGCGGTAACACGTCCTTAACCCGTCGGAGCTACGTGCAGTCTCTCGCAGCGGTTGCAACGGCAGCGGTCTCGGTTGGTGCAACGGGCGCCGCCGCCGCCGACGAGCAGTACGAGGTTATCGAAGCCGAAGGCCAGACCGTCACGATCAGCGACGGCGAGACCTGGGAGAACAAGCTGATCGACATGACCACCGGAGGTGACATCACCGTCATCGCCGAGGGGAGCGACTGGACGATCCGAAACGTCGGCTTCCACGGCGAGAACACCTCCGGCGCCGGCTCCGCGACGTTCGGCGTCGCCGACACCGGCGGGGCGACGAGCACCGTCGAGAACGTCTACCTCGGCGACGGCTCCGACTCGCAGAACGCGTCCGGCACCGGCCACGGACAGACCGGCTTCTGGGTCAACCCCGACCACTCCGGTCACATCGACTTCCGGAACCTCAACATCCAGGGGTTCGCGGACAACGCGATCTACGCCTCCGCGCCCGGTAACGCCGGCGGCGGCACCGTTCACATCGACGGCTGTTTCGCCGCGAACTGTTACGTCTCCCACTACCGCCTCGCGACCGAGGGCAGCCGGGTGACGAACTCGAGCGTCCTCGTCGACGAGGAGGGGTTCGAGGGGCGTGGCATCTGGGCGTGGGCGCCCGGCACCGTCGAGGTCGAGGGCTGCCAGCTCGAGATGAACGGCGCGAACACGGCGATCGACGCGGGCGCGAACGGGAACGGGACGGAAGTCGTCGTCAGCGACACCGACTACGACGACGCTGCCGGCGTCGCCGAACACGACGGCTCGAGCGTCCGGTTCGACGACGACGTCGGCACCGACCCCGAGGCCTTCGTGCCCGAGGGCGTCCCGACGAGCGCCGAGGAAGCCGCGAGCGAGTAACGATCGATCCCCGCTGGCGCTGCCCTCCACCGCGCCACCGCGAACTGCCCCGCTGACGCAGCCCTCCGCTGCGGTCCTCCGCTGATGCAGCCCTCCGCCGATGCGGTTCTTCGCCGACGCAGTCCGCCGCTGACACGGCCCTTCGCCGGGCCCTCCACCCGCCGTTTTTCTCCTGTCGATCCGTCTTTCGTCCGCGACTCGAGCGCGATCCGGGGTGCCGGCCGGAATAACTGTTCCTTATTTCGGACGATCGGTGATCCGATCGAACGTCAGAGCCCGGTAATCAGCGATTACTCGAGAGCCGTCGAGTGTTTGTGTATATAATATTCCGTGGCATAAAATAGAAAATCTACGTAACTAATCGCCACCGCCGATTTAGTGTCTGTTAATTTTATGCGAACTAGAGGAGAAACTTTATACGGGTAGTACGGAATTACTCGATTGCAATGGCACGCGAACCTTCGGTACTGGATGCGGAGCGATTTGGCGGTGACGGCGACGAGCCGTCGGAAACGAACGGTAATCCCGGATTACTGGATCGACGGTCCTACCTGAAGCTGGCCGGGACGACGACCGCCGCGGCGGCCTTCGCGGGCGTCGCGAGCGCCGACGATGACTACGACGTCATCGAGGCCAGCGGACAGACGATCCAGATCGGCGAGGGAGAGACCTTCGAGAACACGCTGATCGACGTCTCGAACGGAAACGGGATCCTGCTGAACGTCACCGGCGCCGACGCGACGATCCGGAACGTCGGCTTCTCGGGACTCTACCAGGGTGGTGACTTTGCGATGACGATCAACGTTCCTTCCGGTGACGTCCTCGTCGAGAACCTCTACCTCGGCGACGGAGCGAACAAGAGCGGCGAGAGCTTCGTCCACGGACCCGGCGCGATCTTCCTGCACCGCGACAGCAACGCCGACGTCACGTTCCGACACTGTAACGTTCAGGGCTGGCCGAACAACGGCTTCTACTGTTCGAACACGGCCAACGGCGGCAGCGTCCGCTTCGAGTCCTGTTACGGCAAGAACAACGGTGTGGCGACGTTCCGGTGTGCGAGCGCCGCGGACGAGATCGTCGACTGCGTCGCGTACAACGACGACACCGACTACTCCACGGCAAACGGGGGCTGGGGTGGCTACACCGAACAGCACGGCCGACCCGTCTGGGCGTGGTCGCCGGGACCGGTCACGATCGAAGACTCGCAGTTCGCCGCCGGCCCGTACGCCGCGGCGTTGCTCACCCACGAGGGTGGGACGATCGACTTCCGATCGGGCTCCTACAGCGGCGATACACAGGGTCAGGTCCAGACCGGCGAGGTCACCAACGATCCGGACCTCTCGGTTCCCGACGGCGTTCCGACGAGCGCGGAGGAGGCCGCGGCCGGCGCCAGCCAGGGATCAAGACCCTCAACTGACGACGAGGAGGAAGACGAGGACGAACCCGAACTTCCGAACCGAATCCGCTTCGAGGGCGACGCGTCGGACGCGACCCGCTACGAGTTCGTCGTCGACGGCGAGGTCGTCCCCTCGACCGACGAGGGCGCGACGATCGACGACGGCCTCGAGATCGAGGACGGGACGGTCCACGGCAGCGTCGCCGACTGGATCGACGCCTTCCGGTTCGACGGCGACGTAGAGAGCATCACCGTCGACGGACCCGCCACCGTGATCCTCGACGGCGAGGAGATCGATCCCGACGAGTACGGCCCCGAACTGCCCCACGTCCTCGAGCTCGAGGGCACCGGCGAGCCCGCGAGCTACGAGATCACGGTCGACGGGACGATCGAGGCCGACGACGAGGAGATCCAGAGCTCCGGCTCGACCGTGCAGGACTCCGTGACCGACGGGAGCCGAACGTTCCGGTTCTCGGGGACGCTCGCCGACGTCACGTTCTCCGAGGGCGAGGCTCGAGTCTCCGTCGACGGCGAGGAGATCGACCCCGACGAGTACGGCGACAGCGAGTTGCTCCCCCACGCGCTGGTGATCGACGGCACCGAGACCGACGCGCCGAGCGTGTACTCCTTTACGGTCGACGGCACGGTCGTCAAATCGGAGTACCGGGACGCCTCGATCGACGACGAGGACGTCATCGAGGGGGCGACCGTTCGGGGCACCGTCTCCGACTGGCAGGACGCCTACTGGTTCGAGGGCGAGATCACGGCGTTCCAGCTCGCCGGCGACGCGGCCGTCGACGTGCAGTACAACGCTCGCGATCAGTGAGCGGCTGACTGCGGCCCGTTCCGGCCGGTAGCGACGGCGGCGGTTCGCGACGTCCGCGCGGCGTCGCCACTCGTCGAATCGTTGCTCGGTTAGAAGACGGCTCCCACGCCAGGAACAGCAGCTGGCACGCGAACTGTTCCGGTACTGGATGGCGGTTCTGGGAGCCAAGCGTCACTACGAGCTAGATAAATAAAAGTCCTTCTCGAGCGTTCGCCGACGCTCGAGGCCGCTTTCAGCTCGGCGGCCGAGCCATCGGTGGCCGCTGCGGGTTTCGGGCGACGGTCGCCGACCGGAGACCGCAGGCTCACTCGATTCGAGAGAGTTTGCCGTTGACGGTCCGTTCGGCCTGCCGGTTCGTGACGGCGTGGACGACCGTCAACAGGGAGAACGCGCCGACGACCGCCCCGGCCAGGGCTATCGTCGGAACGGCGGCGAGCGGCGGGAGCCCGATCGTCGCCGCGGCGACGACGACGATTCCGACGAGGCTCAGTAGGGCGTACCACCGGTCCCACCGGTCTTGCTGGTGGGTATCGGTGTCGAGATACATCATGAGCAGATCGGCGTTGTCCGCCAGCGTGATGAGCCCCCGATCCTGGTCGTACTCGACGATTCCGGCGTCGTCCATCTTCGGCAGATGCGTCTGATACAGCGCGACGTACACCCGCTTTCGCTGGTCGGAGCTCAACGCGTTGACGTCCGTATCGTTCTCCCAGGCGGCGATCTGCTCGGCGAGTTCGCCGAGGGTAACGGTCTCGTCGGCCTCGAGAAGATACGCCAGGACCTCCCTTCGGCGCCGGTTTTTCAGGAGCTCGAAGATGACGTCTTTCGAGAGTCGACCGTCGTCGTCGGTATCGGTAACCGATGCGATTTCGTCGGGAAGCGAGCTGTCGATCGACGACATTATGGAACGCCTCCCCCACCTGTACGTTCGGCTCCCGCGGACTTCGTTCGGAACCGGTATTTGTAGCGGTCGGACTGTTCGGCCGACAGCGACCGCTGCAGCTTCGAAAGCGACGTTGCGATCACGATTGACACACCAGGTTGTACGCCAACAGTGATTCTCTTAAGCACAACCACGTTTCGCACCGCCTGCAAAGGCGCTACGGACCGGCTTCCGGTTCGTAACAACGAGGGGAGGCGAGACCGACCGCTCGAGAGCCGATTCCGCCGATCGACCGATCGCGGTATCGACCGATTGGCGACGCGTAGTGACCACGTACGGCTGCGGTGAGCGAGCCGGCGACGAGGACGGACGGGTCGGTAACACGACACTGGATCGAGGCTTTCGACTGCAAGGCTATAAACTCAGTCGACGGTTCGAACCCGCAAACGGGGGTTACACGATGAACGTGAGATTTACCTTATGTCCTCGCTGAAACGATAGAATCGACGCATCTTCGGCGTTCTCGCTCACGTCTCGGAGACGGCTCCGCCGAGGGGACCACCACCGAACGGGTGGCGTCGGACGCCACTCTCGACTCGAGTTCCGTTTCCTCAGTCGGGTGGAAACGGGACGACGGCGTCGGTCATCGCTCGTTCACTCGACGGCGTTATCGGACACGAATCAGTAAGTCTCGGTTTCTCCCGAAACCATGTGACCCCCTTACAGTGTCGGAATGGGTTCTCGATACTGATGACGCGGTCCATCGTCGATCACGCCAGAGCCGAATCGGAGTCACGAAGTCGGGAGGTGGCCCTGTGTCCCGACTGTGAGACCGAGACGATTGTTCACGATCCGGACCGCGGCGAGCGGGTCTGTGCGGAGTGTGGGCTCGTCCTGACCGAGGACCCGATCGACTACGGGCCGGAGTGGCGGGCGTTCAACGCCCAGGAGCACGACGAACTCTCCAGGGTCGGCGCGCCCCTGACCCAGTCGATGCACGATCGCGGGCTGACGACGACGATCGACTGGCGCAACCGCGACGCGAACGGCCACTCGATGTCGGCGGACAAACACGGCCAGCTCCACCGCCTTCGAGTCTGGCAGGAGCGTATCCGGACGAAAAACGCCGGCGAGCGGAACCTCAAGTACGCGCTCTCGGAGATCGATCGGATGGTCAGCGCCCTCGGAGTGCCAAAGCCGGTCAAGGAGACGGCGAGCGTCATCTACCGGCAGGCTCTCGAGCAGGATCTCATCCGGGGGCGGTCGATCGAGGGCGTGGCGACCAGCGCGCTGTACACGGCGTGTCGCAAGGAGGATATTCCGCGCAGCCTGGAGGAGGTCACCGCCGTCTCCCGGGTCGATCAGCGCGAGATCGGCCGTACCTACCGGTACATCGCCGACGAGCTCGACATCAACCTCGAGCCGACGAACCCCCGTCAGTTCGTCCCTCGCTTCTGTTCGGAGCTCGACGTGGACACCCACGTCGAATCGAAGGCGATCGAGATCATCGACGAGACGACCACGCAGGGACTGCACTCGGGGAAGTCGCCGACGGGGTTTGCGGCCGCGGCGATCTACGCCGCGGGGCTGCTCTGCGAGGAAACGATCCCCCAGCGCGCGGTCGCCGACACCGCACAGACGACCGTCGTCACGGTCAGAAACAGGTACCGCGAGCAGCTTGAGGCGATCGACCAGCAGCCGGCTACATGATCGACCGCTCGTTCTCGCTGTAGACGTCGTCGTCGAGCAGCGCGTGCAGGTTGGCGTAGGGGACGAACGCGACGAACTCGTCGTCGCCGTTGTACAGCTCGAGACCGCTGTCGATTCGGTCGTACCGTTCGCAGACGATCTGTCCCTCGGGGAGAATCGCGCGGAACATGCGGCGTGTGTTACGGTGTCGATCCGCATATAGTGTGGGGGACAGCACTCTCGGAGTCCCGAACGTAACCGGTTTACCCGTACTCCCGCTACGGGCCGTCAGTGACCGACCACTCCTCGACCGACGCCGACGACGGTACCGAGCGCGAGGTGACGGACGAGCCGACCGACGGGGGCGAGGACGAGGACGCCCTCGAGCGAGCGGTCGACGGGGAACCGACGCCCCCCGAAGACGAGGAGCCGACGATCGCCGAGTTCCACGACGCCTCCCAGCGCGAGGGCTCGCCCGTGCTCACCGCGGCCGCCGTCGCCCGCGCCCTCGAGATTCCCCACGAGGAGGCGAGCGAACGACTCGAGACCCTCGCCGACCGAGGCGACCTCGAGCGCCTCTCGGTGTCGACGGATCCCGTCGTCTGGTACCCCAGCGAGCTCGAGGACCTCACCGATCGCGAGCGCGTCGTCGTGTTTCCGAAGCGCCGCGAGATCGTCGTCGATCGGCCCGACCAGTTCACGCGGGCGCAGCTCTCGCAGTTCGCCCACCTCGCCGACGGCAACGGCGAACAGGGGTACCGCTACGTCGTCCGACCGGAGGACGTCTGGAGCACGCCCCACGACTCCTTCGAGGAGCTGGCTCGAACGATGCGTCAGGCGCTCGGCCAGCGCAACGAGGCCCTCGAGGAGTGGGTCGAGAGCCAGTGGGATCGGGCCCACCAGTTCCGGCTGGCGACCCACGAGGAGGGCTACACCGTGCTCGAGGCCCAGACGCCGGAGATCATGGGCAACGTCGCCCGCCAGAAACTCGACGAGGAACACGTCCACGCCCCCATCTCCGAGACCGAGGACTGGGTCCGCGAGGGAGCCGAGGCCGCGATCAAACGGATCCTCTACGAGGCGGGCTACCCGGTTCAGGACCACCGCGAGCTCGAGTCCGGCGAGGAACTCGAGATCGACCTCGAGGTCTCGCTGCGCGAGTACCAACACGAGTGGGTCGACCGCTTCGCCGAGGCCGGCGAGGGCGTGTTCGTCGGGCCGCCGGGCAGCGGGAAGACCGTCGCGGCGATGGGCGCGATGGCTCACGTCGGCGGCGAGACCCTCGTCCTCGTGCCGAGCCGCGACCTGGCGCGTCAGTGGGCCGAGACGATCGAGGAGTACACCTCGCTCGAGCCCCACCAGATCGGGCAGTACCACGGCGGCCAGAAGAACGTGCGCCCGGTGACGATCGCCACCTATCAGATCGCGGGGATGGATCGCCACCGCTCGCTGTTCGACGACCGCGAGTGGGGGCTCGTCGTGTTCGACGAGTGCCAGCACGTCCCCTCGGACATCTACCGGCGCAGCACGCACCTTCAGTCCCGCCACCGCCTCGGGCTGTCGGCGAGCCCGATCCGGGAAGACGATCGACAAAAAGAGATCTTCACCCTCGTGGGGCCGCCGATCGGCACCGACTGGGAGGCGCTGTTCGAGGCGGGCTTCGTCGCCGAACCCGAACTCGAGATCCGCTACGTACCGTGGGGCGACGAGGAGCAGGGGAACGCCTACGGCTCGGCGGAGGGCCGCGAGAAGTACCGCATCGCCGCCCGCAACCGGGGGAAGATCGACGAGGTACGGTACCTGCTCTCCTCGCATCCCGGCGCGAAGTCGCTGGTCTTCGTCGACTACCTCGAGCAGGGCCGGGAGATCGCCGACGCGCTCGACGTCCCGTTCCTCAGCGGGGAGACGCCTCACCACGAACGGCGTCGACTGCTCGAGGAGTTCCGCCGGAACGAGCGGGATCTGCTGGTGATCTCCCGGGTCGGCGACGAGGGGATCGACCTCCCGACGGCGGACATGGCGATCGTCGCCTCCGGGCTCGGGGGGTCGCGCCGCCAGGGCACCCAGCGGGCCGGGCGGACGATGCGACCCGCGGGCGGGGCGCTCGTCTACGTGCTCGCTACTCGAGGGACCCGCGAGGAGGACTTCGCTCGCCGACAGCTCCAGCACCTGGGTCGGAAGGGGATCACGGTTCGCGAGCAGAACGTCGACTCGGCCGAGACAGCAGACGAGGAGTAGCTCGAGGACTCATCCGGATTCGGCCTCGATGACGGCCTGCTCGACGGTCCTGTCCTCGACCTGGTCGACGGACTCGACTCCGAGGATCACGACGCCGTTCTCGAGGGCCGCCCTCACGAGGTCGTCCTCGACCGGGTCCGCGAACTCGAGGCGGACGTGCTGGTCGATCCGTCGATCCCCCGTCGAGGCTCGGACCGATGCGGTCCGCGTGCTGGCCGGCTACCTTTTAGCAGCGAGAGAGTCCCGCCGTTCACGGCGTCCTCAGAACGCTTCGCGTTCTGATGGGCATCGCGACCTTACAGCGTCAGAAACGTTCCTGAAGCGGCACACAGAACAGTCAGCCAGGCCGATGGCACGGCCCGTGCGGTTCAAGTGGGACGACCACAACTGGTCGGAGCCACCATGCTCTCACGAAAGTCCCAACGAACAGCGCACAAACCCGAGTACCGTCCACCACAACGGGAAGGGTGCCTCCGGGGAATCGGCATAGCCGAGACTCCCACGGAGGAAACCGCGCCCTTCAGGGCGCGGAGGATGTCATAAACGTCGTGCTGGCTACAACGATTGACGCAGCAAACCGGGACCTCCAAAATACGCTGTTCTCGATTGGGATCGGTACCAGCATGTTTTGATTATCTGGGTTAAAACCCTACGGGTTTTTTATCCGAGAGCCCTAACTGGCGGTATGGAATATGAGGTGGGAGTGGACGAGTCGGTGACCACCGCTATCGTCCGCGCAGTGAGCGCTGTAAACGGTCGTCAACCTAGGTCGATGCCGCCACTAACCCATGTCATCAATCCGGACGCGTTAGACGCACTCTTCGACTCGCGGTCTAACGGCGAACCGCGAATCGGTGGTCGTCTCTCGTTTATCTATAATCGCTGTCGCGTCACCGTCGACAACGGCGAATATCTCACCATTCAGCTTCTCGATGACTGCCCACGGGTTACTGACGATCGAGAGCGAGACCGGACCGAATTGCAGTGACAGCTGAACCAACAGTGGTTCTGTGGGATTACTGTCCAGGGTCGTGAGCGGGCACCAGTCCTTGGGCCATGAGTCGACGAGCGATCACGACAAGTCCGTTCCCGAACCCTTCGCCAAATATCGCCTGTTCCTCCTTCGAGCCAGACGTGATCGAACTCACTAGGATCGTCGATCGATCGATCAGCAATAACCGACCAATGGCCGTCTCGTCTTCGGTTGCGTTTTCGCTGTGTAGCCACTCCAGGCCCGTGATGAACGTTGTGGCGTCCGGAACCTTCGTTTGAATCTGGTCTTCTAACGGCTCCGTCAGCGCACCAATGATCAGCGTGACGCCGTTACTGACCACCTCGTTGAGGGAGTCGGCGAGATCATCTGTCAGGAGCGACTCGTCGCCGATGACGAGCACGACCTCGTCGGTCGCTTCCTCGATGAGTTGATCCGTTCGGTTTTCGATCCCGTTCTGGCCGGACAGTGACCAGACTTGCTGGATAGGGGTGTCATCGCCCTCGTCGACGATGTCGATCGTGTCGAGCGCGTTCTCGAGTCGCTCGACGCGCGCTTCGTACTGGTCACGAAGCGTTTCGGTCGCCTCCTCGAGGGAGACGGCTCGAAACTCCTGTGGGCTCGAGTGTTGGACTTCGACAAGCCCCTGGGATTCCAGCACTCGGACCGCATCGTACACCCGTGTTCGGGGAACCTCGGTCATCTCGCTGAGTGTCTTTGCCGTCCCCGAACGTAGACGGGAGAGACCGACGAAGCACCGCGCCTCGTATTCTTTCAACCCGAGTTGTTGAAGGAGCCCGATCGCTTCCTCCACGCTTTCATTTGTATCCATGTGTCCCAACCTTCCGGGAAGCCCCGGAAACTCACCCGACTGTTGGGTTCCAGAACGGATAGGCATTGTCACTCCTGTTATGACGGCTCATACCAATAGACCGTGAATCGGTCGCTAACCGAGCGAATTCGCGGCATCTCACAGCCCGTTCGTTTTGTTGTAACTATCTCAGTGACTACAGTCGGATAAGACGATTCAAGAGAGGGCAATCGAAGACAATATAAAATCGAGAAGTCACCCGATTAATCACAAAAAGGATATACGGCACGACGGCTGACTTCTAGACCGGTACGCAGTCCAGTGCTGTGTCCCAACCACCTTACTGCTGCGTGCCGGTCCGGCCACCTTGCGTGGCCGGGTTCGTACTGATCCAGAGCTGGTATCTCGATGAGTAGTAATCCATCCAAAGAGCCGGAGACCGCCGCGACCGAGCAACTCGAACGGTTCGGGCTGAGTACCTACGCCGCGCGGACGTTCGTCGCGCTCGCCAGCCTCGGTACGGGGACGGCCAGAGACGTGAGCCAGGTGTCGGAGGTACCACGCACTCGCGTGTACGATGCCGTCGACGAGTTACGCGAGTGGGGACTCGTCGACGTCCAGCAATCCTCTCCCAAGGAGTTCTGGGTGATCTCCGCCGAAACCGCTTGTCGACGGTTCGAACGGGACTTTCAGCATCGAGCGGATACTCTCCGGACGGCACTGAGCGAACTCGAGCCGGCCGAACAGCGAACCGAGCAACGGGGAGTGTGGACGGTTAATGGACAGGCGGCGGTCACGGATCGAGCTCTGGAGTTCTTCACCACCGCCGAGGAGGAGATCGTCTACATGACTACCGAGGATCTCCTCACCGAGGACGTGATCGACGCGTTGAGCGAGGCCGCCGACCGGGGTGTTTCGATCAAACTCGCGGGAGTCTCGTCGGATGTCCAGGAGCAGATTCAAGAGGAGATCCCGGGTGCGACGATGTTCGAGTCGCTGTGGGTCTGGTCGGACACGTCAGCAGGTCGGCTCATGATGGTCGACGGGCGCAAAACGCTCGTGAGCGCGCTCGTGAACGGTAACAGCGCGAGCGTCTCCGATCCACGCTCGGAAACCGCTATCTGGGGCGAGGGTGACGCGAACAGTCTCGTCGTGGTCCTGAAGGCGATTTTCACGTGGCGACTCGATACCATTGATTCGAACTAACGGAAACGACAGCATACCGGCTGGTCGGGGAGGAAGGGGAACCGCTATTCAGGAATTCGTCTGCACTACTCGCACCGGGAGCGAGTCTCGTACCGCCTCGCTCTGCTCGTCAGGCTGGTACCGAACGCTATCCGCTTCGGGATCGACTTCGACGACGCCGTGGTCGGTCAGCTTCGGCAAGTGCTTGTGGGCTAGTTGGATGGCAAGTCGGTCTCGGTCCAGGCGGGTAACGGTGGACGCTGCGTCACTGCTATGCAGTTGATCACTGAAGTCTTCGATCGTTGTCCTGCCGTTGGACTCTTCCCGTATCGGTAGATGACTCTTCGACGGAGTCTATCCGAGACGATTCGGAGACAGGCGTCGAGATGCTTTTCTGCCATGCTTCAACCGACAACTGGGAGTGGCCTCAAAGAGCGACATTTTCACACCCATTCTATTTTTGATTAAATGAGTGATGAGATTTGCACCGGTGCGTTCACACGCTCTCTGTAACAGTTCACCAATTCGAACCTACACGTTAGATCAGGGTAACGAAACCGTATTATCGACTACTGATTCCCGTCGCGTCGCTCCACCGACGTGAAGAAAGTATTCAAGGTCTCGGATTCGAACACAGTGACCATGAACGAGTCGCGTCCGCGGGTGGTCGGTCGGTGAGCGACCAGCGGGAGGTCCTCGTCGGCGAGACCGCCGACGGCACGGAGCTGACGCTGCCGGTGATCGAGCTGCTGACGGGTCGCGGGTTCGCGACCGGCAAGAGCGGGTCGGGGAAGTCCAACACCGCCTCGGTGATCGCCGAGGAACTGCTCGAGGCGGGCTTCCCCCTGCTGATCGTCGACACCGACGGCGAGTACTACGGGCTAAAAGAGGAGTACGAGATGCTCCACGCCGGCGCCGACGAGGAGTGTGACGTCCAGATCGGTCCCGAACACGCCGAGCAGATGGCGACGCTGGCCTTAGAGGAGAACGTCCCGATCATCCTGGACGTCTCGGGCTACCTCGAGGAGGACGCGGCCGACGAGCTGTTGCGGGAGGTCGCCCGTCAGCTGTTCGTCAAGGAGAAGAAGCTGAAGAAGCCGTTCCTGCTCGTGGTCGAGGAGGTCCACGAGTACATCCCCGAGGGCGGGGGCGTCGGCGAGACGGGCAACCTGCTGATCAAGATCGGCAAGCGCGGGCGCAAACACGGGCTGGGAATCCTGGGGATCAGCCAGCGCCCCGCGGACGTCAAGAAGGACTTCATCACGCAGGCCAACTGGCTGGTCTGGCACCGACTGACCTGGGACAACGACACGAAGGTCGTCGGGCGGATCATCGACACCGAGTACAAAGAGCGCGTCTCGGATCTCGACGACGGCCAGGCGTTCGTCCAGACCGACTGGACCGAGACCGACGTCCGGAAGGTCCAGTTCCGGCGCAAGCGCACGTTCGACGCCGGCGCGACCCCCGGTCTCGAGGAGTTCGAGCGACCCGACCTGAAGTCGGTCTCCGACACCCTCGTCGGCGACCTCCAGGAGATCTCCGAGCGCGAACGGCGGGAGGCCGACCGGGTCAACGAGCTCGAGGCCGAACTCGAGAAGCGCGAGCAGCGGATCGCGACCCTCGAGAGCGAGCTCGAGTCCGCCCGCGATATCTCGACGGCGGCCCAGCAGTTGGCCGACGCCGTCGCTGGCGTCGAGACGACTCAGTCTCAGCTGCCCGGAAACGACGAGGAGCGACGCCGACTCCACGAAGAGGTCGTCGAACTCGAGGCCGAACTCGAAGACCGCGAGGAGCGAATCGAACGCCTCGGAGAGAAACTCGCCGATCGGACCGACGAACGGGATCGACTGCGCGAGGAGGTAGAACAGCTGCGCGAGCGCGTCACGGAGCTCGAGAACCCGGAGACGGGCCGCGAGATCAGCTACACCGAGTTCGGCGACGAAGCGAGCGGGGAGAGCGGAGCGAGCCGTGACCCCGACGACGTCGACGTCGAGGCGCTGTTCGACGAGGAACGGGTCGCCGACCGCCTCGAGCGGGCCTGCGACCGGTCGCTGTGCTCGCTCGAGGCCGGCGAGGAGATACTCGAGACGCTCGTCCGGGAGGGACCGCTCGAGACCGAGCGGCTGGCGACGCGAGTCGAACGCTCGACGATCGCGGTCCAGAGTCTCGTCTCGGAGCTGCGAACGCGATCGGTGCTCGAGCGGACCGCCGACGGGGCCTACGGGCTCGAGGACGGGCTCCGATCGACGGCGGGCGAGTCGCCGACGCGGGCCGACTGAGCGAGGGCGTCGAACGCGTCGCGATCGGGTCGATCGCGGACCGGGATCGCGACCGTTTCCGCGGCCAGTTTCGTCGCCGTCGCGTATGTCGGATCCGTTCGAACCGCCTCGGCCAGGCGCGGCCAGGTGTGGGCCGTCGCGATCCCCGCCGTCTCGAGGACGGCGAGCAACCGATCCGGCTCGGACGTTCGGACGGGAACCGCCTGCGGGCAGATCCCCTCCGGAAGGGCGGGGCGGACGATCTCGAGGTCGTCGCGATCGGAGAGCAGCCGGAGCCAGGCCCGGTAGTTCTCCCGCCGAGTGGCCCTGATCGCGCGGGCGTCGACGCGCTCGAGGACTCGCGCGGAAAGCCTCGACATCGGTCGCTTTCCGGCCTCGTACCGATCGCCCGGGCTCGCGACGGGAGGTCTACCGCCCCGGCTCGCGAGCAGGCCCTCGGCCGAGCGACGGAGCCGCGCGTTCGATTCGAGCACGTCGGCAGCGAGCGCTTTCGCGACGAAGCGGCAGTCGCTGCCGTCGATCCGGTCGCGGACTCCGGCGATCGACGACGGCTCGAACCCCGCTCGGGCCGCGTCGCTGTTGCAGTACAGCACCGCCCCGTCGGGGATCGGGAGGAGTTTCCAGAGGCTCGTGATGCCGAGGTCGCCACGCGTTCCGAGCAGGGTGTTCTCGTGGAGGCTGAGCGAGGCGTGGGCGTTGTCGTCGACGTGCTGACAGCCGTACTCGGCGAGCAGGGCGCCGAACTCGTCGAACCGCGGCTGCGGAAAGCCGAAGTACTCCACCGACAGGCCCGCGACCGTCTCGGCGTCGAGTCGGCGGTCGACGTCGGACAGGTCGGGCCCGAGATCCGGCCGAATCCGGTAGTACCGCGGCTCGAGACCGAGTTCGAACAGCGGTTCGGCGACGCCGTCGGGAAGGTACGCCGGTAGGAGGACGTTGCCGCCGTCGGCGGCGATCGGCGCGAGTCCGTCGCGGAGGGCCGCCTTTCCCGACCCGTACGCCGTCAGACCCGGCTCGTGTTGCTCGAGCGTTGACAGCACTCCGTTCGGGTCCGGCCGTCCGAGCGCCCGCGAGAGCAGTAACGTCGAGTCCACGGATCAGCTCCCTCGAGCGACCCCGTCGGCCGGCGGTGTCGATTGCTCGAGCATACCGGACGGCGTACCCGATCGACTCGTATAGTCGTGTCGGCCATACGCCACCGCTTCGGGCAGCAGGCGCGTCCTACAGCCGCACTACGGCGTTTGACCGCTTGCCGACGGCGAGCTACAGCGACCGCCTACAGTCCTCCCAGTGGTTGCATAACAAAGCCCGGACGGGCACAGCAGTCGCCTATGGATGGTTCGAACGACGGAGACGGTCTTCGACTACTCGTCATCGGGCTCGACGCCGGCTGTCGGCCGATCCTCGAGCCGCTGTTCGAGGCGGGGGAGACGCCGACGTTACGGCGGCTGTTCGAGGCGGGGACCAGCGGCCCCCTCGAGTCCCAGATCCCGCCGTGGACGGCAAGTGCCTGGCCGTCGCTGTACACCGGGAAGAACCCAGGCAAGCACGGCGTGTTCGACTTCCTCTCGTTCGACGGCTACGACTGGACCGTCGTCAACTCGACGCACGTCCGAGAACGGCCCGTCTGGGAGCTGCTGAGCGAGCACGGGCTCTCGAGCGTCGTGGTCAACCTCCCCGTAACCCACCCCGCGCGGGAGTTCGACGGGGCCCTGATCCCGGGGATGACCGCGCCCGAGGAGCCGGACTGTCACCCCGAGGGAATCCTCGAGGACGTCGAGAAGGCCTGCGGGGAGTACCGGATCTACCCACAGAACGGGGCCGAACCCGCCGAGTCGATCGAGGCCTACGAGCGAGTGACCGAGCTGCGGGGGAAGGCGTTTCGCTACCTCTGTCGGCGCTTCGAACCCGACTTCGGCTTTCTGCAGTTCCAGCAGACCGACTCGGTCTTCCACGAACGCGACGGCGAAAAACGCGCGGTCGAGGCCGTCTACCGCGAGGTCGACCATCAGATCGAGGCGACCATCGAGCGCCACGACCCGGAGAACGTCCTGATCGTCAGCGACCACGGGATGGGACGGGTGACGGGCCACGAGTTCCGCGTCAACGAGTTCCTCAGAAACGAGGGCCTGCTCGCCGCGCGAAAGGGCGGCGAGGGGATGCCCGACTGGTCGCGGGCGTGGGAGAACGACCTGCTCGCCGGGAACGACGCCGACGATCACGAGGCCGGCCCGCTCGAGCGGGCGATGAACGTCGCCGCGACGGTCGGGATCACGACTCAGCGGGTCGCCGACGCGCTCGATCTGGTCGGTCTGAAGGAGCCAGTCGGCAGGCGGGTCCCCAACGACCTGCTTCGGGCGGCGAGCACTCAGGTCGACTTCCCCGAGTCGCGGGCCTACGTCCGCTCGAAGAGCGAGCTCGGGATCCGGATCAACCTCGAGGGACGCGAGCCGAACGGTACGGTTCCCTCCTCGGAGTACGAGTCGATCCGCTCGGCGCTCGTCGAACGGCTGTCGACGATGCGAACTCCCGACGGAGAGCCGATGTTCGAGGCCGTCGAACCGCGGGAGCGGTACTTCAGCGGTCCGTACCTGGATAACGGGCCGGACATCGTCACGGTTCCCAGAGGGTTCGACAACGCGATCGTCGCCGACCTCGACGGGGCCGAGTTCGCCCGACCCCGCGAGTCGTGGAACCACAAGCGAACGGGAATCGTGGCCGCAACCGGCTCGGCGTTCGACGAGTCGGCCGACCTCGAGGGGGCGACGATCTTCGACGTCGCGCCGACGATCTGTTCGCTGTTCGACGTGCCGATCGACGCCGACATGGACGGCACCGCGCTGCCGATCGTCGACGAGAGTGCCGTCACCGACTACCCCGCCTACGAGCCGGCGACGATCGCCGTTACCGACGACGGCGCGGTCGAGGACAGGCTCTCGGATCTCGGATACCTATGAGCGTCGAGATCACCGCCCTCGATCCGGAGGCCGACGCCGACGAGTGGAACCGGTACGTCGAGCGCTCCGACGGGACGAACCCGTTCAGCCGGGCCGAGGCAGTCCGTCTGCAGGCCGAGGACACCGACTCGACGCCGCACCTGCTCGCCGGCTTCAAGGGCCAGGAGGCCGTCGGGATCTTTCCGGTCTTCGAGTACACCAAGGGCCCGATCACGGGCGCGTTCTCGCCGGCTCCTCAGGCGTGGTCGTGTTATCTCGGCCCCTCGGTGTTGAACGTCGACAAGCTCAAACAGCGCAAGGCCGACAGACGGATCCAGCGGTTCCTCGAGGGCTGTTTCGAGTGGATCGATCGCGAACTCTCCCCGCAGTACTCCAAGTTCGTCGTCGCGGAGTTCGAGGACGTTCGACCGTTCGTCTGGAACGAGTACGACGTCGAGCCGGGGTACACCTACGTCGTCGACCTCGAGGGCAGCGAGGACGACCTGCTCGATCGGTTCAGCAGCGACGCCCGGAACAACGTTCGCAACGCCGACCCCGACGCCTACGTCGTCGAGGAAGGGGATAACGACGACGTCGAGCGGATCGTCGATCAGGTCGCCGCCCGCTACGAGAGCCAGGGCCGATCGTTTCAGCTCAATCCCGAGTTCGCACGGGCGGTCCACCGCGAGCTTCCCGAGGGAGCGATCCGGCCTTACGTCTGCCGGGTCGACGGCGAGTTCGTCGGCGGCATTCTGGTCGTCGAGTCCCAGACGACCCGATACCGCTGGCAGGGCGGCGTGAAGCCCGACACCGAACTCGATCTCCCGATCAACGACCTGCTCGACTGGCACGTCATGCGCGACGGGCTCCATGTGGGTCTCGAGCGCTACGACCTCGTCGGGGCCGGCGTACCGAGCATCAACCGCTACAAGGCGAAGTTCAACCCCCGGCTCGAGACCAACTACACGATCACGGCGGGCTCGTTCGGCCTCGATCTGCTGATCGATCGCTACAGAAAACTGCGGTAGGCGGTCCGAAACCGATTGTTTCGAACGCGAAACGAACTACTCCTCGATCCAGTACTTCGACTGTCTGGCGTCGTCGAGGCTGACCCGACTGTCGACGACGTCGTGGTCCGTGAGCGTTCCCAGCGCGTATCTGACCGTCCGGGGACAGAGCCGCGATTCGAGCGCGATCTCCTCCTGGGTCATCGCGCCCTCGTACTCGAGGACCTTGTAGACGAGTTTCGAACTCGGCGGGAGCTCCGAGACGACGGACGCCTCGACGTCACGCTCGGTCGTACTCATCGGCGGTCGCGGCGGCCGGACTCGCCGGCTCGCTCGAATTCGAACGCGGTCGTCGGTGCGGTACGAACGGGACGCTTTCGCTCTCGAACGGGTGTGATCATGCCGTCCGGACGGCCACCGCGGGAACGTATATACGATACCGACGGTTCAATTCGATAGGGGGTGGCTACCGACTCGTTCGACGGGGACGCGACCGCGAACACCGCCGTCGGAAGCCGACGGCGCCGGGTCGGGATCCGGAAGTCGACACATATTAACGCCGGGGCCGCCGTCACGATTCGTATGTTCGGGACCAGTGGTATCCGTGGAACCGTCGGAACGGACGTAACGGCCGCACTCGCGCTCTCGGTCGGCCGTGCGGTCGCCTCCGACGGGTACGACCGCGTCGTCGTCGGCCGCGACGTTCGCGACAGCGGCCGTACGCTCGTCGACGCGATCGCTGCGGGACTCCAGGAGTGTGGCGCCGACGTCCTCGAGGTCGGCGTCGAGGCGACGCCGACGGTCGCCCGGGCGATCGACCACCTCGAGGCGGACGCGGGGATCGTCGTCACGGCCTCGCATAACCCGAAGACCGACAACGGAATCAAGCTCTGGACGCCCTCAGGAAAGGCGTTCGGTCCCGAGAAACGAGAGTCGATCTCTCGCCGAGTTCGTGAAGACGACTACGAGCTAGCCGACTGGGACGGCCAGGGGCGACGGGAACGTCGCGAGGGCGTCCGCGAGCACCATGCGAGTCGGCTCGAGGCTGCGGTCGCTCTCGACGACCCCCTCGAGGTGGTCGTCGACATCGGCAACGGAACGGGCGTCGTCACGGCGACGGTTCTCGCGAACCTGGGCTGTCGGGTCCGGACCCTGAACGGCCAGCCCGACGGTTCGTTCCCGGGACGACCCAGCGAGCCGAATCGAGAGACGCTGGGCACGCTGATGACCGTCATGGCCGAGACCGACGCCGAACTCGGGATCGCCCACGACGGCGACGGTGATCGGATGATGGCCGTCGACGAGACCGGCGAGTTCGTGCCGAAGGACGCTCTGCTCGCCCTCTTCGCCCGGAACGCGGCCGGCGACGGTGACCGCGTCGCAGCGCCCGTCGACACGAGCCTGGCGGTCGACGACGCGCTGGCGGCGGTCGGGGCCTCCCTGACCCGAACGCAGGTCGGTGACGTCTACGTCGCCGAGCGAACCACCGAGGACGACGTCGTCTTCGGCGGCGAGCCCAGCGGCGCCTGGATCTGGCCGACCGAGACCCGCTGTCCGGACGCCCCGCTCGCGGCCTGCAAGCTCGCCGAACTGGTCTCGCGGGAGGGGCCGCTCTCGAAGCTCGCCGCCGAGATCGACCAGTACCCGATCCGCCGGACGTCGATCGAGGTCGAGGCGAAGGAGGCCGTGATGGAGGCGGTCGAGACGACCGTCGGGGAGGAGTACGACGATGTCGACACGCTCGACGGCGTCCGGGTCGGGACCGACGACGGCTGGTTCCTGATCCGGGCGAGCGGAACCGAGCCAGTCGTCAGAGTGACCGCGGAAGCGCGCGCGGAAGCCGACGCGGACTCGATCTTCGCGACCGCGACTGGAATCGTCGAACGAGCGACCGAGGCGGCGAACGTGCTCGAGGAGCGCTAGGAGGAGGTGTCAGCGGGGGACCAGACGGTAGAACGGTCGTTATCGTCGTTCCTCCGGGATGAAGTCGGAGGTCTTCATCTCCCGGTAGGTCGCACACTCGGGACAGGCGTGGACGACGTCCCGATTGTCACCGAACACGCGGGCGAACTGCCGGGTCACCTGGTTGTCGCAGTTGACACACCGCGGCGAGGTCGTTTGCTGCCCGGACGAGATCGGCGTCCACTTCGCGTCGGTTGGTTCCGTCGACATCACCAGCGGCTAATCACAGAGCGGTATTTAATATAGGCAGCATAACGATCGCGATGAAATTTAGTCCGATCTTTCCGTTCCGAACGGTCCCTCGAGGGGGGTTACCAACCCGTCTCTCGATATCGACGGCGTCGCGGGTTGAACCCGCAGAAATTACACATTTCTGAACAGTAATGGGCCGGTTAACGAGAGATAAAACCGTTCTCGAGCGAGCGTCGGTCCCGTCCGCTCGAGGTTTCGGGGCGTTCCCGGAGTCTACCGACGGAGGTGTCGCTCGACTCGGTCGACGGCCCCGTTCGACGGGTCGAATCGGCCGACCGAATCGGCGAACGATTATCGGCCGTATATTAATCGGGGGTATCGAACAATGCGGACGTAATGAAAGCTGTCGTGCTTGCAGCAGGACAAGGGACGCGGATCCGACCGCTCTCCTCGTCAGTGCCGAAACCGATGTTGCCCGTCGCCGACCGACCGCTCGCCGCCCACACCGTCGACGCCGCCGTCGACGCCGGCGCCGACGAAGTGATCCTCGTCATCGGCTACGAGGCCGAAACCGTTAGAGAATACTTCGGCGAGGAGTACCGCGGTGTCCCGATCTCGTATGCGGTCCAGGAGGAGCAGGCAGGGACGGCCCACGCCGTCAACGCCGCCAGCGACCACCTCGAGGGGCCCTTCGCCGTGCTGAACGGTGACAATCTCTACGACCAGGACGCGATCGACGAGCTGTTCGACGAGTGTCCGGCGATCTGTGCGATCGAGGTCGAGGACCCGCGTAACTACGGCGTGCTCAGCACGACGGACGGTATCGTCACCGACATCGTCGAGAAACCGGACGATCCGCCGACGAACCTCGCGAACGCAGGCGCCTACGCGTTCCCCGAGGAGGCCATCGAGTGGCTCGACGTTCCCGCGAGCGAACGGGGCGAACACGAGATCACCGACGTGGTCGCGCAGGTTATCGACCAGTTCGCCGTCTCGCCAGTTACCCTCGAGCGCTGGATGGACGTCGGCCGACCCTGGGAACTGCTCGAGGCCAACGAGTGGAAACTCGGCGAGCTCGAGGGTCGGATCGAGGGCGACGTGAGCGAGGACGCCCACCTCGAGGGCGCGGTCGTCGTCGAGGAGGGTGCAACGGTCAAACCTGGCGTCGTAATCGAGGGGCCGGCCCTGATCCGATCGGGGGCGACGGTCGGGCCGAACGCCTACGTTCGCGGCGCGACGCTGATCGACGAGGGGGCGAAGGTCGGCAACGCCGTCGAGGTGAAAAACAGCGTCCTCTCCCGCGGAGCGACGGTCGGCCACCTCTCCTACGTCGGCGACAGCGTCCTCGGCCGCGACGTCAACTTCGGGGCGGGAACGACGGTCGCGAACCTCCGCCACGACGGCGGGAGCGTGAAGTTTACCGTGAAGGGTGACCGGGTGTCGACGAACCGACGGAAGTTCGGCGTGGTCGTCGGCGACGACGCGAAGACGGGTATCAACACGAGCCTGACGCCGGGGCTCAAACTCGATACCGGCGCGACGACGTCGCCCGGCGAGGTCGTCGAACGGGACCGATAGCGGGACGAGCCGCGAGCGAACGACTCGGGAGCTTTACTCGACGGTGACGCTTTTCGCGAGGTTTCTCGGCTTGTCGATCGGCCGACCCAGCAGGTCGGCCGCGTAGTACGAGACGAGCTGGAGCTGGACGTTCGCGAGCAGCCCCGCGAGCGCCGGCTCGGTATCGGGGATCTCGAGGTGGGCGTCCGCGACCTCGAGCGCGGGATGGCCGTCCGGACAGACGGCGACCAGCGGCGCGCCGCGGGTCTGGGCCTCCTCGGCGTTGTTCAGCGTCTTCGCATCCTCCTGGCCGGTGAAGACCGCGAACACCGGGGTCTCCGGGGTGACGAGCGCCAGCGGTCCGTGTTTGAGTTCCCCCGAGGCGAACCCCTCGGCGTGTTCGTAGGTGATCTCCTTGAACTTCAGTGCCCCCTCGAGCGCGACCGGGTAGCCCAGCCCGCGACCGATGAAGAAGTACGACCGACTGCTGCGGTAGCGACTCGCGACCGCCGCCGCGTCGGAGCGTTCGAGCACGCGCTCGATGTCGTCGGGCATCGCGGCCAGCGCCGGGAGCAGCGACTCGAGGTCGGCCGACGGCTCGCCCCGACGGTCGACGGCGATCCGCTGGGCGAGCAGCGTGAGCATCACGGCCTGCGAGGAGAACGTCTTGGTCGCGGCGACGCCGATCTCCGGTCCCGCGCGGATGAACAGCGTCTCGTCCGCTTCCCGTGCGGCGGTCGAGCCGACGACGTTCGTGACAGTAACGGTCTCGGCGCCGCCGGCGTTGGCCCGTCGCAGGGCGTTTAGCGTGTCCGCAGTCTCCCCGCTCTGGGTGACGGCAATCACGAGCGTCTCGTCGTCGACGGGGGGTGCGGCGATGCTGTACTCGTTGGCCAGAAGAGCGGTGGCGTGGATCCCGGCCTGGTTGAGTGCGAGCGATCCGTACAGCGCGGCGTGATAGGAGGTCCCACAGGCAACCAGCTGGACGCTCGAGACGTCCGTAAACGTCCCCGGGCCGAAGTCGGCCAGCGCGATCCGCCCGTTCTCGGGATCGATCCGCCCCTCGAGCGCCTGGGCGAGCGAGGTCGGCTGCTCGTCGATCTCCTTAAGCATGAAGTGGTCGAACTCGCCCTTCCCGGCCTCTTCGGGATCCCACTCGACCGTTTCGGGCTCTCTCTCGACGGGGTTCCCCTCGAGATCGGTGAACTCGACGCCGTTACTGTCGACGACGACGACATCGCCGTCTCGCAGGTAGACGACGCTGTCGGTGTACTCGAGGAACGCGGGGACGTCGCTCGCGAGGAAGTACTCGCCGTCCTCGACCCCGACGACCAGCGGGGACCCTTGACGAGCCGCGTAGAGGACGTGCTCGCCCGAGAACATCGCCGTGATCGCGTAGCTCCCCTCGAGGTCGCCGATCGCCTCGCGAAACGCCGTCTCGTTGTCAGCTCCGCCGTCGAGATAGTACTGGATGAGGTGGGGGACGACCTCGGTATCGGTGTCGCTGGTGAACTCGTAGCCGACCGCGCGCAGCTCCGCGCGGAGCTCGGCGTAGTTCTCGATGATCCCGTTGTGGACGACCGCGACGTCCTCGGTGCCGTCGGTGTGGGGGTGGGCGTTCTCGTCGGTCGGCGGCCCGTGGGTGCTCCAGCGGGTATGGCCGATTCCGACCTGCCCCTCGAGCGGATCGGCCTCGACCGAATCGATCAGCGCCTCGACCTTCCCCGATCGCTTCTCGACGGCGATCCCCGCGCCGTTCTGGACGGCGACCCCCGCCGAGTCGTAGCCGCGATACTCGAGGTTCTCGAGGCCCGTCAGTAGCGTCTCCAGCGCGTTGCCGTCCCCGACGCGACCGATGATTCCACACATCGGCGAGTCACCGTCCCCCGCCGTAGTCGACGCCGCTCGAGAGCGATCCCGCCGCGCCGCGAGCTCGTTCTTTGCATGTGCGTCTCGGCCGCGAGCGTCGTGTCCGTGCCGTCGGTGGCTGTTCGGCCGAAGAAGCTGTTCGGGAGAACGAACGGTACGTGAACATGAGGCAGGCTAAGAGCTCCGGAACCCATTACTATAGACGGGCTACCGGCGTCCGTAGTGGGCGGATACTCGACCCGAACGTCGACGGACGAACGACGACCGTCCCGCGGCGGAACCGACCGACTCGAGCGGGATCGAACCGCCGATGGACCGTCCCGACGCCCGGCGTCCCGACCGACCGGTCGGTCGGTACTCGTTTCGAGCAGTAGTGACGTCGTACGCCTACCAGCGACTGCGTCGAGGGCTGGCTCCGAGATTCGGGACTCGGGAAGGAGTTGGCTACAGAGAGAGCAGCGCCCGATAATCGACCGAATGAATACGATATTCCGGAATAGCTGTTTGGTTCGATAACTCTTCTCCGTCTCATCGGCCGTTAGGAACCGATATCCGGAATCAAGCGTTTTATTATCCGGCCACACCATCACCAGCGCACGATTGTCTCCTCTCGAATCACACCGCTACGAAACGCGTTCCATCCGATGATAGGACTACTACACGCGCCGTCGAATACAGCCCAGCGACGATGAACTGGACCGTGCTCTTCGTCGTCGACGGATTCGGGTTACCCCTCGACCAGCCGGTTCTGATCTTCGCCCTCGCGATGCTGATCTTTCTCGTCGGCCCGCTGTTCGTCAAGAAACTCGGTCAGCCGGGGATCGTCGGCATCGTCGTCTTCGGGGCGATCATCGGCCCCGGTGCGACCGGCATCGTCGAACACTCCGATGCGATCGAGCTGCTCGGCGAGGTCGGACTGATCTATCTGCTGTTCACGGTGGGACTCGAGGTCGATCTCAGGGGGTTCAAGGAGGCGCCCGAGAACGCCGCCCTGTTCGGCCTGCTCAGTTTCTTCCTGCCGTTTACGGTCGGAACGCTCGCCACGACGGCCTTCCTCGGACTCGATATCTGGGCGGCGCTGTTGCTCTCGGCGGTGTTCGCCTCCCACACCCTGCTCGCCTACCCCATCGTCAACCGGTTCGGCGTCACGAAGAACCGCGCCGTCTCGGCCGTCTTCGGCGGGATCCTCTTTACCGACACCCTCGCGCTGGTCGTGCTTGCGATCGTCACCGGCGCCGTTCAGGACGGGCTCTCGGTGTTGCTGTTCGGCGACATCGCGCTCTCGCTCGCTCTGCTGTTCGCCGGCGTCTGGTTCCTCGTTCCACCGGCGTCCCGGTGGTTCTTCCAGAACTTCAGCGAGGAGAGCTACTTCGAGTTCCTGTTCGTGATGGTCGGGATCTTCGCCGCCGCCAGCCTCGCGGAGATCCTCGACCTGGATCCGATCCTCGGCGCCTTCGTCGCCGGACTGGCGCTGAACCAGCTTATCCCGCAGGGCGGGACGCTGATGAACCGCATCGAGTTCGTCGGCAACGCGTTCTTCATCCCCTTCTTCCTGTTGCACGTCGGGATGCTCGTCGATCTCGGAGTCATCTTCGCCGGACCCGAGACCCTCCAGATCGCCGCGCTCATCACGACGATCATGGTCGTCACGAAGGGGGCAGCCGCCTGGTCGGTCGCCGAGATACAGGACTACACGAAACACGAGCGCGGCGTCATCTTCGGTCTCTCGACGGGACAGGCCGCCGCCGCGCTCGCGATCACGCTCGTCGGATTCGACGCCGGACTCTTCAGCGAGGCGATCCTCAACGCGGTCGTCCTCCTGTTGCTGATTACCGCGCTCGTCAGTCCGTGGATGACCGAACGCGCCGCCAACCGACTCGCCCTCGAGCGCGAGGTCGAGGACGACTCCGACGACGGGCGGGATCCGAACATCCTGCTCCCGCTGTCGCACAACGCGGAACTCCAGCGGCGGCTGCTAGAGCTCTCGTTCGTGGTCAAAGGCGATGGAGGAACGAATCCGGTTCACGTGATGACCGTCGTCCAGCCCGACACGAGCCAGACGCCCGAAGACCAGATCGCGAACGTTCAAGCCGAACTCGACGAGCTCGCGGCCGAGGGCAGCGCCGCGGAGGTCCCGATCGAGACGGAAGCGCGGGTCAACCACAACGTCGCCTCCGGGATCGTCCAGGGCGCCGTCGAGGTCCAGGCCAACCAGATCATCATGGGCTGGGACGCTACCCAGAGCTTCAGCCACCGCATCTTCGGGAGCATCATCGACCAGGTGCTCGAGCGAACGAAGCTTCCGGTGCTCATCTCGCGGCTCGGCCACCCGATCAACACGACGCGGCGGATCTTCGTCGTCGTCCCGATCGGCGCCGACCACCACGAGGGGTTCTACGAGGCCGTCCACCTGGTCAAACGGATCGCGGCGAACCTCGGGGCCGAGCTGAACGTCATCGTCGTCGAAGGGGCATCGCATCAGTTCGAACAGCTGTTCGGCCTCGTCGAGGAGGACGTCACCGCCGAGTTCGAGTCGATCGACGACTGGGGGAAGCTGCTTCCGGCACTCGAGGACCGAACCGAGGACGACGACCTCATCGTTGCGATCTCGCCGCGCCGAGGCGACGTCGGCTGGCACAACGAGCTCGGAGACCTGCCGGCTCGCCTCGCGGATATGCCGCCGGAGTCGTTCATCACGATCCACCCGCGCCAGGGCGAACCGGAGTACGACCGACAGTACCTCCGGCTGAAGTAACGCGCCGTCGGCGTGGGCTCGCGGCGTGGAGAGCTCCGAACCGTCACGTCTTTCCCGCATCCGCCCCTCGACTCCGTCATGGGTTTTGGTAGCTACGACGAGTCCGAACAGCAACAACCGCAGGACGACGACGACGACGGCGGCGAGGCCGTCAGCGTCCACGAACACGACCACGACGGACAGCTCGAGTTCGAGTCCGACGTCTCGACCGATCAGCTGGTCTCCCAGCTCGGATCGATGAAGGACGAGGACGAGAGCGAGGACGAGTAGCGACCCGATCGGCTTCGAAACCCCGTTTTTAGGCGAACGCCGACCCACAGAGCTGTGCGATCGCTCGCCGGAGCCGCTGGGAGATCGCCGACTTCGAGACCTCGAGGCGATCGGCGAGTTCGTCCTGGGAGATCCGCCGGGGGACGTCGAAGTACCCCTCCTCGTAGGCGACTGTCAGCAGCTCCCGCTGTTTCTCCGTGAGCGAGACCGGTCCACCGCCGTCGGCATCGGCCGATCGGAGGTGGTCGACGGTCACCGAGACGTCCCGCTCCCGACACCGATCGTTGAACGCGACGAGGGCGTTCCGGTCGGGAAAGCGGATCCGGAACCGCCACCCCTCTCGACAGCTCGAGCAGCCCCGAAGCCGCCCGCCGACGGCGGCGGTCGCCTCGACGAGGGTGATCGCCCGGTCGGTGAGCTCGAGTCGGTAGCTCCGGTGATCGGGAGCGCGATCCACGAGGACGGGATCGGTAACGGTCGGATCGCTCACGAGGGCGGTCTCGAACGCCCCGAACTCGGCGCCCGACGCGGTGACGAACAGGAGGGTTCGGTCGCCGCCCGCGTCGGTCCAGTACTCGGGCTCGAGGGAGATCTCGGGTGCGCGTCGCAGCGTCGGCCGCAACACCAGCTCCGGATGCGAGAGGGTGAGCTGGGCCAGAACGCCGCCGTCGGCCTGCGTTCGAACGGCGACGCCGTCGGGGTCCGCAGCGAGGTCGAGGCTCATCGATCCATCCGCCGTCCGGAGAGACGACAGCGATAAGATCTCGTTACCGGGTCCGTAGTCATCGAATGGCTGATTCGAGCGCGAACGGATGGCCATGGGGGCTAGCTATCGACACGACCCCCCGAAGCGTGGCTATACTGATTCATCGGTCGTCGACGCCGACTGTCGTCTACGGCAACTCGACCGGACGCGTAGCCCGATGCTACTCGCGGTAATACCTGTCTACCGCCGTCGCGGTCTTATACGGACTGTCCGTCAGGTTCAGAGCGACCGCAGAACGGCTTGCGGTCGCTCCGATACATCGGTACAGCAGACCGTCTCACTCGAGACCGTCGAACTCCTCGAACAGCACCAAAAGTAGTGTCGCCTGTGCGGCCCTGACGTGACGACTGAACGTCGGCTGGGAGACCCCCAGCGAGTCGGCGACCGCCTCCCCGGTGCTCTCCCGGGGCCACTCGAAGAAGCCGGCGTAGTAGGCCGCCTCGAGCGTCTGCCGCTGTCGCTCGGAGAGTCGCTCGCGGAGGACCGAGTCGAGCGCGAACGCGTCCGCCGGCGACCGCTCGCGCTGGCGGCGGGCCAACAACTCGAGCTCCCAGCCGCGCTCGAGCGCGTCGACGAACGCGCGGACGTCGGCCGATCCCGAGAGCTCGAAGACGAGTCGGGTCCGGTCGTCGGTCGGCGTCAGCGATCGGACGACGCCGCCGTGCTCGGCGACGGTTACCGCGATGGACGGCTCGTCGGCGACGAGCTCGAGCAGCCGATCCTCGCCGATCGTTCCGACCGCCCGCACCGATTCGATCCCCTCGAGGTCGACGAGCGAGTCGACGCTCGGGAGCGAGCCGTCGGGGACGGTCACGAACACGGTCTCGCCCCCGGTGGAGCGCGGAACGACGGATCGAACCGTCAGCAGGTGACCGATCCGGTGAGCGATCGTCGCTAAAGGGTCGGGTTCCCGGAGGACGAACTCGAGTTCGGTGACGGCCTCGCCGCGAAGCGCCCGCCTGGTCTCGATCGCGTCGACGACGGCGCCGCCGACGTCCCCGAGTCGTTCGATCCCGAGACGGGTCGGCTCGTCGAACGCCTCCAACTCGGTCGAGTAGACGGTCAGCGTTCCGTACCGGAACGATCCGGATCGAAGCGGGACGCTCAGCACCGATCGGATCCCCCGCTCGAGCGCCCGTGCGCGCCAGGGTTCGTCCGGAGCCTCGGTCAGGTCGCCGATACAGACCGTCTCCGGAGTCGGGGCCCGCTCGGTCGACGACGGTCGCGGGACCGCGAGCGGATCGGGTCGGACGTCGGCATCTCCGGCGATCGCCTGCGGGTCGACTCGTTCGCGACCGTTTCCGGACGGACCGATCCAGGCGAACTCGCTCGATTCCTCGGCGAACTCGAGGGACACAATCCCCCGACAGAGCCGTCGGTACACCGCCTCTCCGTCGCTCGCGTCGAGCAGGGTCCGCTCGATCGCACCAATCCGCTCGAGCCGATCGAGGGTCGCCTCGAGAGCCGTCCGATCCGACTGACACTCGCGCAGTTCGGCGGTCGCGTCCCGCCCCTCGAGCGCGACCGCACTGGTCTCGGCGAGGGTCTCGAGCGGGCCGAGATCGATCGGATCGAACCCCATCGGCTCCGTCGTAGTCGCGACCAGCAGCGCCGTCCCGACCGGAACCGTAAGCACCTGCTCGGCCCGGAGATCGGCGGCCTCGAGGAACGACTCGAGCGTTCGAGCGTCGCGGGTCGTCCCGCCGTCCCCGTCGCGAACGACGTCGTCCGGGATCGTCGCACGGTCGACCGCGGGAAGCCCGACCGTCCTCGAGTCGCGGCTCGTGGCCCCGATCGGTCGGAGCGTCCGCTCCTCGAGTCGGTAGAGGCCTGCGACGTCGCCGCCAGAGAGTTCGACTGCGGCCTCGGCGACCGCTCGCCCGATGTCGGAGATGGTTTCGGCCTCGCGGATCGACTCGGTCGCGGTCTCGAGCGTCCGCAGCGCTCCGGTCGGCGACCGTCGCCGCTCCCTGATCAGACAGAGCGTTCGCTCGCCGTCGGGAAGCGGGATCACGGCGACCTCGACGGAGTGACGATCCCCGAGCGCGAGGGTCCCCGACGCGGGCTCCATCCACCTGAACGGGGCCGCTCGACCGCGCTCGAGAACCGTCTCCGCTAGCTCCCGGTCGAACAGCTCCGAGGGTTCCCGGCCGACGACGTCCGTATCGGCCAGCTCCGTCAGCCGCGCGTTCGCCAGCGCGACGACACCGTCCTCGAGGACCGCGACCCCGTCGGGAAGCGCGTCGACGACCGACTCGGCGAGTCGAACCGCAGTCTCGGTCGCCGCCGACGGGAGCGCCGGGTCGCGCAGCTGGACGACGGTTCCCGACGCCGACGGGGAGAGCCAAACCGCAACCCCTCGATCTTGATCGGGTGCCGGGAGCTCGACCATGGTCGCCTCATCGTCCGTCCGAACTGCTCGAAGGGTCTCGAGCAACGGGTCGCGCAGCGCTTCGGGGAGCAACCCACCGAGCGGGGTTCCTGGACTCGGATCACCCTCGAGGAGGTCGGTCGCCGCGGCATTAGCGTACCGCAGCTCCCAGCCGTCGCCGACTTCGAAGACTGGATCGGCGATCCGGTCGAGTCTCGACGCGTCTCGATCCGACCACTCGATGTCGCTCGTCGGGCAGACGGTTACCACGACGCCCCCGAGTCGGGGATCCTCGAGCCGGTTCACCGCCTGAAGCTCCGCCGACCGCCACGTCCGATCGGGCCGACCGACTCGGGCCGTGACGCGTTCCGAGGCGCCGAACGGGCCGTCGACGACCGCCGCGAGCGCCTCGCGAACGTCGTTCCGATCGTCCGGATGGACCGCCCACGTCAGCGTCCGCCCCTCGAGTTCGTCCGGGGGAACGCCGAGTTCGGCGTCGGTCGCCGGGTTCGCGTACGCGATCTCGCCGTCTGCCTCGAGCGTCCATACCACGACCGGGGCAGCCTCGAGTATCGACCGGTCTCTCGAGTTCGAGCCGTCCGCCTGCCGATCCCGTTCGTCCTGGACGATGCGTTCGAGGCGGGCGAGTACGACCCGGCCGGGAGCGGCGGGGTCGACGACGTCGGTCGCACCCGCCTCGAGCGCGCCGACGGGAGCATCGGTAACCGCGACGATCGGCACGGTATCGCCGGATTCGGTCTCTCGGCGGAGTCGCTCGAGGGGAGAGGGCTCCCCATCTGGCTCGAACTCGCAGACGACGCAGTGGACGTCGACCGCTCCGAGGCGGGCGATCGCGCTCGAGACGGTTCGCTCCCGGACCAGCGAGACGGAATCGAAGCCGGCCGTCACCGTCTCCGCAACCGAGACGATCGGTTCGGAGGTGCCGACGACGAGTACCCGGCACAGCGGCTCTAGGGTCGAACCGGTTTGGCTCATCGGGCTTCCTCCCAACTGATGGCTCTCCGGAAACTCGAGCGTCGGGAGAACGACCGAACGATCGCTCGCGATTCGTCTGCCTGGCGGGAGACCACGGTTGACTCCCCTTGCGCTCCGGCAGAGTTAATTATCGATCCCGTAGTCGGCGGTAGCGATCCATTACGATCTCGACCGACCGCTTCGGGGTCGTCGTTAGCTCTCGTCTCGGACCGTGACGACCGGTACCGTCGCGTTCCGGACGACCTCCTCGGCGACGCTGCCGACGATCAGCTGGTCGAGTCCCGACCGACCCACGGTGCCGACGACGATCAGGTCCGAGCCGTGTTGTTCGGCGGCGTCGACGATCTCTTCGTGTGGGACGCCGTGGCGGATCGTCTCCCTTACCTCGATCCCGTGCCCGGCGGCCTTCTCCTCGGCGTGTTCGATCGCCTCAGCCGCCTGGTCCTCGAGGTCGGTCCGCATCTGGTCGCGCTTCGTCTCGGCGTGGGGGCCGTCCTCGGAGACCGAGACGATGTGCAGGTCGGCATCCATCTGACGAGCCAGTTTGATCGCGTGATCGGCTGCCTGTCGAGCGCCGTCACTTCCGTCGGTTGCGAGCAAGAGTTCCTGGTACATTGTCGTCTCGACATTCGGCACACTGTCGAATACGTTTCATACCTGCAGTTGCCAGGGAGTTTGGCGACTCGAGAAACGGAGACAGAGTCGGGGCCCGGAATCAGAGTACGTCGACGAAAAAGGCGACGTACAGCTGCCCGATACCGGCGAGGATCATCACCGCCCCGGCGACTCGTCGGAGCGTGTCGCCGTAGGCCGACAGTCGGCCCGCACCCGCGGCGAGCCCCATCCCGGTCGCGACCGTCAGCGAAACCATGAGGAGGACGACGATCCCGACGTAGGTTCCGATCACTAGTGCCCCCGACGCCGCCGGCAGCGCGGCCGCGCTGGCGACCACGCCGAGAAACACTGGCGCGACACAGCCCGCTGCGGCCAGCGCGTAGCCGGCGCCGAAGAGGCCAAAACCGAGGGTCCCGGACCGGCGTTTCGGCAGCGCGACCGACAGCGAGGGCGCGCGGTCGAAGACGATGAGCACTCCGAAGCCGATCAGAGCGACCCCCACGAGCGCCTCGAAGACCGTGATGTCCGCGAGCACCGAGTGGCCGATCCAGAACGCGACGCCGAGCAGGAGGCCGAACGTGGCGAGCACGCCGGCGCCGGCGACCAGACCGCGCCCGACCGCGCTCGAGAGCGACGACTCCTCGGCGTCGGTCTGACTCACGTAGAAGCCGACGTAGCCGGGCAGCAGGGGGTACGCACACGGCGAGAAGAACGTAAAGACGCCGGCTGTCAGCGCGAACGCGATCGTCGACAGCAGTGCCGCGTCGATCATTCGCTCTCGGACTCGAGAACGTCCTCGATGCGAGAGACGATCTCGTCGCTCTCCTTTCGTCCGGACTCCTCCCACCGGACGACCCCGTCCGAATCGAAGAGGACGCCGATCGGCGTCCCCGAACCGTAGTGGACGATCAGGTCCGAGGTCGCGTCTCGACCGACCGGCCAGTGGCCGTCGTACTCGTCCCACCAGTCGGCGAGCTCCGCGTCGGGGACCTGGTCCTCGTTCTCGTTGGTGATCGAGACGAACGTGACGTCGTCGCCAACCCGGTCGTAGGCCTCGCCCAGCGCGGGCATCTGTTCCTTGCAGATTCCGCAGGTCGTCGCGAACAGGTCGACGAACGTGACCGAGCCCTCGGCCGGAATCTGCTGCGTGCCGTCGCTGCTACCGGCTGCTTCGACGGTGTCGATCGTGACGGGGTCGTGTCGGGGTTCCTCGTCTTCGTCGCCCGGCAGGCCGTACACCGCCAGCGCTCCGGCACCGGCGAGCGTTCCCGCGCTCGCGACTCCCGCGAGGACGTCCCGACGCCGCATCGTTACTCGACCACCGTCCGGACGTCGTCGATGATCGCCTGCGGACGGTTCTCCTCGCGGTCGTCGGTCACGTTCGGGTACGAGCGCTCGACGATCCCCTGTTCGTTGACGAGGAAGACGATGTAGTAGTGGATCTCCTGGTCGTGGTCGTCGTGGTCGTGACTGTCGTCCCCGTCGTGGTCGTCGTGGTCGTCCCCGTCGTGCTCCTCGTCGTCTCCGTGATCGTCGTGGTCGTCGTGATCGTCCCCGTTGCCGATCTGGGCGGGCACGCCGATCTCCTCGTTGAGCAGCTCCATCGCCTCGTCCTCGGTCTCCGGCCGGAGGAAATGCCAGTTTTCGGCCTCGTAGTCGACGCCGTACTGCTCGCCGTACTCCTGTAGAGCCTCCGGACTGTCGGTTTCGGGATCGAACGTCATCGCTAGCAGGGCGACATCGTCCTCGTACCCCTCCTCGGCGGCGTCCTCCTGGACGAGTCCGAGCAGGTTCGTCAGGACGCCACACTCGTCGGTACAGGACGTGTAGATGAACGTCAACAGGTACGCGCGCTCGCCCTCGAACTCCTCGAGCGAGACCTCCCTCCCCGCGTGCGGGTCCGGAAGCGTAAACGTCGGGAACTCGTCGCCGTGGATCGGGTGCGACGGGTTGCCCCGCGACTGCTCGGGCTCGCCCAGCGCCGTCTCGCTGTTGCCGACGACCGGGAGGTCGCCCAGACACCCCGCCAGTCCGCCCATTCCGGCAACCCCCAGCGTTCCCAGATACGCGCGTCGCTTCATACTCGAGTCGTAGGAGCGGGGCGTCAAATGCTCGTTGGTTCACCCGTGAAAACCCACATATCGACGGGTTCGATCCCGCTCGGCGATTTTCTCGCCCGAACATCTCCGCCCGTTCCCACCGCACTCCCCCGCCACATTCATTGATTGTCACTGTCTAACAGCCACCTAATCCGTTCATTGAACTCCGCCTCGGGTCGCAACGACTCGCCTCGCTACCCTCTCCGGGTCGTTCGGGAGTCTGGCCGAGGGCGGCCCGACAGATCGTACGCCCGACCGTGAAACGTCGCGAAACGTCACCGTGCCCGCGGCGCGCCGGAGCTTACGACTCGGATAACTATTTCGGAGTTCCGAGTACGTCGATGTATGTCACAATCCAACAACCCGGACGTGCGTGTCGGTTGCCCACAGTGTAGCGGAACCGTAAACGCATCCCTCCCGCCCGGGTCCGGAGTCGGAAGCCCGACCCCCAACCGTCTTCGCGGCACGGAAACCGAGTGTCACAACTGCGGTCACGAACTCGAGTTCTACTACTACTGAACTCGTCGTCCCCGCTTTTTCGCCATCGTTCTCGCTCGAGCCAGCGACTGCCTTTCCGGCGAGTCAGGTCTCCGCCTGGGATTTGAACCACGCCCAGACGTGCTCGCTACGCTGCGCGCGACTGGTCTGATTCAATTCCTAGACGTGCGCGCTTCGCGCTCTCGTAAAACTCGGCCGCTGTAGTGCTCCGTCTGGGATTTGAACCCAGGTCATCGGCTCGAAAGGCCGAAATGATTGGCCGGACTACACCAACGGAGCCAACGCATCCTTTGCTTGCCGAGGCCTAGTAAAAAACGTTCCGTTCCGCGCCCGTCGTGACACACCCTGACGCAGCGACGGTCTTTCACTCGAGCGTGCTCCCGTTGCGATACCCGCCGCCATCTCAACCCTTTTGAAGCCGCGCTACGACCGACCGGCCATGAAATACGTCCGATACCGGGACCCCGCCGGAGCCGTCCGCCGGGGCGAACTCGAGAGCGGTCACGTCCACTTCGCAAACGAGAGCTACGCGCTCGAGGACGACGACATCGATGTCCTCCCGCCCTGCGAGCCCTCGAAGGTCGTCTGCATCGGTCGCAACTACGCGGCCCACGCCGACGAGATGGGCAACGACGTTCCGGACCGACCGCTGCTCTTCTTGAAGCCGCCGAACGCGCTGGCGGCCCACGGCGACACCGTCACCGCCCCCGCGGGCAAGGAGCGAATCGACCACGAGGCTGAACTCGGCGTCGTCATCGGCGAGCAGTGTCGCCACGTCCCCGAGAGCGAGGCGATGGACGTCGTCGAGGGCTACACCTGCGTCGACGACATTTCGAACCGCGACGACCAGCGCGAGGAACAGAACTGGATCCGCGGCAAGGCCTTCGACGGCGCCGCGCCGATGGGACCGGTACTCGCGACGCCCGACGAGGTGCCAGACGACGCGGCCGTCCGGACCCGCGTGAACGGCGAGACGAAACAGGACGGTTCGCTCGACCAGCTCATCTTCTCGGTTCCCGAGCTGATCGCCGAGATCACGACCTACATGACCCTCGAGCCCGGGGACGTGATCGCGACGGGAACCCCAGAAGGGGTCGGTCCGCTGGAGGACGGCGACGACGTCGAGATCGAAGTCGAGGGCGTGGGGACGCTCGAGCACTCGATCCGTCGTCCCTGAACGCACACCGCCAACGCTTTTCGCCTCGCCGCGCCAATCCCCGTTCATGACTGTTCGATACGGCGCCGTCGACGTCGACTGGCTCGGTTACGCGACGGTTCGCCTCGAGGGCGAGATGGGCACCGTCGTCTACGTCGATCCCGGCCGATACGGGGTGCTCGACGACTACGACGCCCGTGACGGCGACCTGATCCTGGTGAGCCACGACGATCACTACGATCCCGAGGGGATCCGTCGGGTCGCCCACGAGGACGCCATCGTCGTGGCCCACGAGGCCATCGACGCCGACGAGATCGATCGGGTCGACGAACGGCTCGAGGAGCTCCCCTACGAGATCGAACGGGTGCGCGGCGACGAGTCGTTCGTGCTCGGCCCGCTCGACCTCTATACGACCCAGGCGTACAACGAACCCGGCGGTCCCTACACCGACGACGAGGGCGAGCCCTACCACCGCGAGGGCGAGGGCTGCGGGTTCGGCGTGACGATCGACGGCGTCACCGCCTTCTGGCCCGGCGACACCGACGTCCTCCCGGTCCACGAGGAACTGGCCGTCGACGTCTTCCTGCCCCCGATCGGCGGCTCCTTTACGATGGATCGCCGCGACGCGGCCGAACTCGCCGGCCGAATGCGGCCGGGACTCGTCCTTCCGATCCACTACAACACGTTCGAGGCGCTCGAGACGGATCCCGAGGCGTTCGTCGTCGACGTCGCGAGGCGGCAGGTTCCGGTCGTCCTCGACGAGTAAGCGGGTTGGCGAGACGCCGACGACCGAGCAAACGACCGTCCGATCTGCAGTTTTCGTCGTCCCCTCGAGCGTTTCCGACGACTGATAGCTCCAAAGAGTTAGTGTCGTCCTCGCCCTCCCCTCGAGTATGAGCGGTGATCGTCGGCGAGGAGGGAGTCGGGTCGCGACCGGCGGGCTGTACTGCGCTCACTGCGGGACGGCACTCGAGGCGTCGATGAACTTCTGTCCGGACTGTGGTCGTCCCAGCAGCGAGGACGGCTCCTCGGATCCGAACGCTCGCCCCGCCCTCGAGCGACGCGTCGCAGCCGCGATGCGAGACGGCTGGGAGCTCGAGCACGACTTCGGCGACCACGTCGTCATGGTCCGGCGGTCGTTCGGGAGCGTCGACGCCCACCTCGTCGTTGCGGCGCTGACCGTCTGGTGGACGATGGGGCTGGGCAACGCCCTCTACGGCGCCTATCGGTACGTCGGCGACGCCGAGCGAATGGTGTTGCGGGCCGAACAGGCCAGCGACGAAGCGGACACCGACTCGAGCTGGACGACCGCAGGCCGGGTCGCCGGCGCCGGCTGTCTTGCGGCCGCGCTCGCGCTCCTCGGCTCGGCCGTCTTCCTCGCGGGTTCGACGATTACACCGGTTCTGGTCGCAGCCGCGATCGGACTCGCGACCATCGGACTGGGGCTGTTTCCGGGCGTTCGGCGCCGGCTCGGGCTTCGACGCTCCCCGTCGACGAACGGTTCGGCCAGAACGGTCGACGAGCGGTCGATCACCGACTACGACCGCCCGTGTGCAGCCTGTGCCGACCCCGTCGGTCGCGGCCTCGAGCGTGTTTACCGCAAGGGGTTCTACGTCCTCGGCGTGCCGGTGACGCTGTCGGAGGGACGAAACGCCTACTGCAGGCGGTGTGCGAACGCGGAAGCCGACGGCTCGCCGACACCCGAGGAGATCACGATCCCGATCGAGGACTCGAGTTCGACGGAGCGAGAAACGGAGCTTCGACGCTGAATCTCACCACAGATGGTGGTCATATCTCCCCCAGCCTCGGCTCGAGGCTCCCTCAGATGACGTTCATCTCGCTGAGACGCTCGGGGAGATACGTCTCCGTCACGAAGTCGAGTCCGCGAGCCGCCAGCGACTGCTGTTCGGACTTCTTCCCGATCTCGAGCTGGAGCTCGATCTGTTCCTCCCAGTAGTCGGTCTGGAACCGCGGATCCTCGAGTTCGCTCTCGAGGGCGTTGATGTCCGAGTCCGAGAGCGGATCCGTAGGGAGGTCGTACTCGACGATGTCGGCGGGCTGGATGCCGATGTACTGGGCCTCGGGGGTCGCGAGGTACTCAGAGAGGTGGGCGGACTTGATCGAGCCGTAGGCGACCGAGCCGTAGATCCGGTAGGACCACGGGTCACCGTCGGCGAACACCGTCACGGGAAGGTCGAGCTCGTCGTGGAGTCGCTTCGTGATCCGACGGGTCGCCCGTGCGGGCTGACCCTTGAGGTGGACGATCAGGGCGTTGTACTCCTCGTCGAACCCGTTCTCGACGAGCCGGTCGCGCATCCCACCGGTCTCGACGGCCAGAATGAAGTCGGCGTCGGTGTCGAGGAACTCGATCGTATCGGGGTTGTTCGGGATCTGGTACCCCCCTTCGCCGACGTCCTCCTGGCAGTGGATCTCGCGCTCGCCGCGGCGGGTCTGCTCGCGGAGGTGCAACGGTCCCATGATCGTCGCGCCGGATTCCTCGGGGCGCATGTGGAAGTCCTCGCGGGTCACTCCCGAGACGATCTCCAGGTCCTCGATCAGGCCGTTGGACTCGTCCTGATCGTTGAACTGGGCCTCCGTGTTGTCCCAGCTCTCCGAGAGATAGTACAGCTCACGCAGGGTCGACGAGCGATCCTGCTCGAGCTGGTTCGCCAGGAATTCGATCGTGTAGACCGCCTTGAGCAGTTTCCGGGCGCCGCGCACGGAGTTCGCCGAGCGGGTCGACTCGCGGTCGCCGTACACCCAGACGTCCTTCTGTTCGTCGTACTCGATGTTGCTCTTGGTCCGCGTCGGGACGGACATGTGGGGGATCTCGCCCAGTTCGAACTGGTCGTAGAACTGCGCGGCGAGATCGAGCAGCTGTTCTCGGGCCTGCTGGTCGTTTTCTGCACTCATTGGTCTGTGACGGTGAGTTTCGCGCTTTCGACGCCCTTTACGTCGAGGTCGAACGCGGCGTCGTTGTCGACCTCGTACTCGAGGACGGCTTCGTCCTCGCTCGATACCTCTGGCTCCCACTTGACGAACCACTCGCCGTCCATCTCGACGGCGGTCGCGCCGTCGGAGAGGTTGCGGGGTTCGGCGGAGACGATGTCGGTGACCTCGAGGGATTCGTTCGTGCTCGAGTGGTTCTCGACGACCACGGAGACGGCCTGGCCGTCGCCGTTGGCCTCGCAGTGACGCTCGACGAGCACGTTGTTCATGATGCGGGCGATGGCGTCGTCGATCTCCGGCTCCTCGCGGTCCGTGACCTCCGCGACCTTCTCGGCCATCTCGGGGAGGATCTTCCCGAGGACGTTCTGTTTCTTCCGGCGTTTCTCCATCGAGCGGCGCTTGTTCAGGAAACTCTTCAGCTCGCGGGCGGCCTCGCGGATCGCGAGTTCAATCTCGTCCTCGATCGCCGGCACGTTCGCGACGGCGTCTTTCGACTCGCTCGTAAAGGGAACGTTCGTCGAGGCGACGTGGACCATGATGACGGCGGGGCCGTTCGGGAGACCCGAGCCGCCGGGCTGGTCGAGCCCGTAGTTGCGCCAGCCGATCGACTTGACGACGTCGGTGGTCGCACACGCGCCGCGCTGGTAGACCAGCGGAACGCGGTTAGCGAATCGAAGCACGTCGGCGCTGCCCTCGGCCGGAATTTCGCCGCCGTAGGCGATTCCGGCCTCGACGACGAACGGGTCGCCGGAGTGGACCTCGGCGTCCCGGGTCGCCGCAGCGTAGAAGTCGGCGTCGAACTCCTTCTCGAGGCCGGCCTCGATCAGGTCGTCGGTGATCGGCGAGAGACACCGCGTCGGCGGCGCCATGATGTCGGTCGCGCGCATCGCGTCGACGAGGTCGCTCGTCGCGTCGCGGTCGCCCGAGAGCTCCCGGACCAGCGGTGGGTCGTCGGGGACGGTCACCATCACGTCCCAGACCGCCTCGGTCACGTTCTCTCGAGCGGTGTCGCCGAAGGACACTTCGTCGTACTCCTCCGTGAGGTCGGCCGCGCGGTCGACGTGCTCGCGAAGCTGCGAACGAGTGAGGCGGTGGCGTTCGTCGTCCTCGTCCTCGAACTTCGCGGCGAGCCGGCTCGCGAAGCCGTGGATCACCGCGTCGTCCTTGCGGGTGCTCGTTGCGGCGTCGGCGAGTTCGTAACAGTCGGTGACGAGGCGGGACTCCTCGACTGCGCTCTCATCGGGGTCGGCAGTCTCCTCGGGGGCGTCGATCAGCGCGCTCCAGACCGCGCCGCCGGCGTTCTCCTGGACCGTCTCGCCGAAGGCGGTGCCGTGTTCGTCCTCGACGGCGTCGGCCGCCTCGGCGACGAGGTCGATCAGTTCGTGGTGGGCGATCCGCTCGCGGTCCGCGACGGCGTCGGCGATGGCGTCGGCGAAGGCGGCCGTGGCGTCGGCGCCCTTGTTCGCGGTCGCTTCGGAAACCGCTGCCCCGACGTCGACGTCTTCGGTGTCGTCGGGAGAACTCCAGCGCATCTCGCGGCCGTAGTGGCGGTCCCGGAACGCGTCGATCACCGAGTCGGCGGTCTTCTTCCCGACGCGGGTAAACTCCTCCTGTAGAAAGCCCGAGATCGTTTGGGAGTCCGTCGCCGAGAGCATCTTGATCACGGTGCCGAGCTCGACCCCGTGGGGGTGGGGTCGGATCTCCTCGGTCTCCTCGGGGAGCTGGTCGGTTCCGCGCTCGAACTTGAAGTGGGCGTTCGGTTCCTTGAGCTCGAGTCTGGCGTGGGGGTTGACGACCGCCGTGTGCTTGATGTAGTCGTGGAGCTGCTGGCGGGCGCGCATGTTCCCCTCCATCTCGAGTTCGATACGGGTACCGTGGGGGCGATCCCAGCTCGTGGTCTCCTCGACGCTGATCTCGGGCTCGTTCTCGTCGGTGTCGACGATGAGCTCGAAGTACTCGGCCTCGCTCGAGCCCTGGGTTCGGCTGGTGATCTTCGCGGGTTTCCCGCTGGTCAGCTGGGAGTACAGCACCGCTGCGGAGATACCGATCCCCTGCTGCCCGCGGGACTGTTCGCGGGCGTGAAAGCGAGAGCCGTAGAGCAGCTTCCCGAAGACCTTCGGGAGCGATTCCTTCGTCAGCCCGGGGCCGTTGTCCTCGACGATCAGTTTGTAGTAGTCGCCCGACTCCTGGATCTCGACGTAGATATCCGGCAGAATACCGGCCTCCTCGGCGGCGTCGAGGGCGTTGTCGACGGCTTCTTTGACGGCCGTGACGAGGCCTCGAGCACCGCTGTCGAAGCCGAGCATGTGCTTGTTCTTCTCGAAGAACTCGGCGATGGAGATCGCTTGCTGGCTCTCGGCCAGCTCCTCGGCGATCCCCGACTCCTCGCCGAGTGTCGACTGGAACGACGTCATCGTCTCCCTGTACTAACGGCGAGGGTAAAAGGCGTACGCTACCGCGGTGAAAGTGAACTACCGCGACTCGCTCTCCTCGGCGGCGTCGTCTGGACGGGGCACCGAGTCGCCGTCGCCGATCGGCGGCCAGTGCCACGCGTCGGCTCGGACGACTCCCAGCAGGTTCCGTCGGCGCTTGGTCAGCTCCGCGACGGCGTCTTCGAACTCTCCGTCGTCGACTGTTGGGATGTCGTCCTCGCGGAGTCGCTCGAGGTCGGGCTGCGGGGGGACCTCGTCGGCTGGCTCGATGAAGGCCGTCTCGAGCGTGTCGAGGTAGCTGTCCGTGCTCGAGCGGGCGTTCTCGACCAGGGCGGGGTCGAGCTGGGCGTCGTCGTCGACGCCGTAGCGAAACAGCGTCATGGCCTCGTCGAAGATCGGGACCGCCATCGCCGAGGCCCGTTCGCCCTTCTCGCTGTGGTAGTAGTGCAGGATCGGGTACGCCTTGTGCTTGTCCGCGAGTTCGGAGAGATCCGAGGCCAGCGACTCGACGGGCAGGTCCAGCCCGTCGAACTTCTCGTCCGTCCAGCCCGCACGGACGAACTCCTCGCTTCGCTCGCCGAGCCCGGTGACGCTGTTGGCGAACGCCCGCTTCTCGGAGACCGCGCCGAGAACGGTCAGGATGTACGAGACCCCGAGTGTGACGAAGGCCATCCCCGTCGCGGTGGTAAAGGAGCTCGCGATCTCCCAGGTGCCAGAGGTTGGCGAGTAATCCCCGTTCCCGTTCGTGAACATAGTGTAGGCGACGTAGTAGATGTGTCCGGTCCAGTCCGCGGGTTCGCCGGTCTGGGGGCTGACGAGCGCGGTGTCACCGCCGGCGAAGAGAAACGTCCAGCCGACCCACAGCAGCGCGATCCACATCGCGAGCGTCAGCGTGAGAATCAGCGGGCCGGCGATGCTCAGCGCACGGGAGTTATCCCGGGTCAGGATGCGGAGCCCGCGCCAGACGCCCGTCGTCAGCCGACCCGACAGCGGCCCCGAACCGCCGTCGACCCACAGCGTCGTCCAGATGATGTCGACGATAACCGTAACCAGCACGGCGAGTCCGACCGCGAGATACAGCGGTTGCATTTTCCGGGCGTACGTCCTCGAGCCCCGTCAACGACAGCCCGGTGACTGCACGGGCGGGCGATCGGCGCGCTCGAGGACGCCGGCATCCGCGCCGTCTTCGTCCGCGGTCGGCCGGGCGACGACGGCTTCGCTACCGGTCGCTCTCGACGACGTCGGCCAGCACCTGCGCGATCTTTCTGTTGGTCTGGGGGCTGTAGTGGCCGCCCTCACCGCGCTCGACGTACAGCGACTCGACGTCGCCGCCGCCCGAGAGGTGAGTCGCCATGTCGATCGTCTCGAGATCGTCGTACTCGGTATCGAGTTGCTCCATCAGGTCGCCGTAGATCGGGCCGTGTTCGGCCTCGTACTTCGCGTACCGGAGCTGCTGGACCATCACGAACACCGGCGTGAACTCCCGCTCGTCGGCGTAGTCGACGAACTCCCCGATGAGGGCGTCGAACAGGTCCTCGTGGGTGTCGAACAGCCGTTCGTGGTAGCGAACCCGGGGCCGTTCCATCCGCAGTTCGGTGCGGGTCTTGGCGTCGTCGAAGTCGACTCCCGGGATCGCTCGGCCGGTTCGTTTCTCGAGTTCGATCCCGGCCTCGTAGAGCGCGTGGCGGACGTTCTCGGTATCGTCGAGCAGGTCCGCGGTGTAGGGCCGCGAGGCGTGGTGGGGTTCGAACCAGTGGTCGTAGTGGAAGTCGTGTTCCCGCAGGAAGTCGGCCTTCGACTCGAGGTCGAGCAGGTCCTCCTTCTCCTCGATCGGGCTGTCGATGCGTTTCAGGGCGCCGTCCTCGAGGGTGTAGCGGGGTTTGACCGCCAGAATGTTGCCGAACTCCTGGTAGTGTTTCCACACCGAGAGGATTCGGGCGATCGAGGAGGCGGTAACGACCACGAAGACGTAGTCCGTCTCCTCCTCGGGGTACTGGCGTTTCATCCGCATCAGCGCCTGGTCGAACCCGTAGTTCCCCCCGCCGTAGTTGGCGACGTGGGTGTCGAGTTCCTGGGCCAGATAGTGCTGGAACGTCTCGTCGTCGTCGACCTCCCGACAGAAACAGTAGGAGTCGCCGTAGGTCGACACCGTCACGTCGGCGTCCTCGTCCCGCTCTTTCGCACGACAGACGCGGCTACCGTACTCGTCGGTCGAGTAGGTGACGACGCTACGGACCTCCTCGCCGGGGAGGTGGTCGCCCGTGTCCTTCTGTTTCTCCCGATTGGGCTGGGGGACCCAGCCGAGTTCGGCGTCGAAGCTGCTGAACTTGCCCAGTAGCTCCCGACCGATTCCGGGGAACTCCTCGGTCGCGACGGAGGGGTTTCGCTCGAGCGCCCGGTAGGAGAGTCGCTCGAGGCCGACCGCTGCCACGAGTACCGCGACGCCTAACACGACGTACGGAAGCATTCTGCCGGTGATTTCGGATCGAGGTGGAAGTCGGTTGGGCCGGCAATGGCCACCGCCGGACCGACCGGCGCGCGCGCTCGGTCAGGGAACGATGGTCACCGGAACCGACGAGTGTCTGACGACGACCTCCGCGACGCTGCCCAGCAGGAGTCGCGTCACGCCCGACCGACCGCGACTCCCCATCACGACGTGGTCGAACGCGCCCTCCTCGGCGCAGTCGATGATCTCCTGGGCCGGCGGGCCGATGCGACTCCGCTTCTCGAGGGGGACGCCGCGCTCGCTCGCGATCCGCTCTGCGCCGCTCAGTTGCTCGTCGGCCTCCTCGAGAATCTCCGTGACCTCGTCGTCGGATTCGTCGGCCGCGTTCGGAATCACCGGTATCGAGTCGGTGTCAACGACGGTCACCGCGAGGAACTCGCCGTCCGGAAACAGCTCGATCGCGTACTCGAGAGCCTCCCGCGCGTGATCGGAGCCGTCGAACGGAACGAGAATCCGGGGTGGCATGGTACCGGAAGGCTAGGCCGGGACGCTCTTGAGTCTGCTACCTGATCGACAGGTTACAGGGGTGATCTCCGACCCGAACCCCAAGGGTTCGAGCGGTCACAGCGCGAGGTAGGGGCCGACGCCGAGCAGGACGACGCCCAGCGCGACCTTCAGTCGCGCGGGGTCGACGACGTGGGCGACCTTCCAGCCGACGACGACCCCGAGCAACAGCGGTGTCCCGATAACGACCGCCAGCGGGAGGAGAACGTCGCCCTGGACGGCGTAGCCGGCGGTCGCGAACACGGCGATGAAGATCGACTGGACCTGTGCGACCGCGACGGCAAGCAGCATCGGGACGCCGACCAGCACGAGCGCCGGCACCGCGAGGACGGGCCCGCCGATCCCCAGCAGTCCGCTCGCGATCCCGAGAACGAGTCCCAGCGCGCCGAGTGCGACCTGCCCCTCTCGAGTCAGCGGATCGACGTCGACGATCGGCGTAAACCCCCGGCGCTCGCGGTAGAGGATGACCCCGCCGACGGTCATCGCGACGCCGCCGAGCAGGATGCCGAACAGCGACCGCGAGACGAGGGGGTTGATCTGGGAGCCGAGCAGGGCGCCGAGGACGCTCGAGAGGCTGAGCACGATCGCGATCGCCCGGCTCTCGCCCGTTTTCATCTCGCCGGAGTAGAGGTAGGCGACGCTGCCGACCAGCCCGGTGACGATGAACGTCGCGTGGGCGGTGCCGGCGACCTGGCTCGAGGGCAGCGGCGTCAGCGAGTAGAGCGCGATCGTCACGAAGATGCCGCCTGGACCGATGGTGGTGATGCCGATTCCGGAGAAGAAGGCGATACAGACGAGCAACAACGCGAGCGCGAAGCCGAAGGGTAACTCGAGCATCTGGAGCGTTGTCGGGTCGATTAACTCGGAAGACCTGACTCTTCCGATTGCAGCTCCGATCGATACTGCGGGGATGGGGCGCCAGAGACGGGAGAAGCGGCGGATCGGGCCGGAGTCCCGGCCGAACGTCCTCGCCCGCTACAGCAACCCGAGGACGGAGCGAGCGAGGTCTTCGCCCGTGACGAGCGACGTGAGAAACAGCACGACGACGGCCGCCAGGAAGATCGCCTGCTCGAACCGCGACGGCTCGAAGTACCGGCGGACGGCCGCGAACAGCGCCAGCGCGGTCAGCGGAAGTCCGATGACGCCGTTGACCGCGGGCATCAACAGCGCCAGATCGACCGGCGTGAAGTCGGTGAAGGCGAGGATCGGAATCGCCAGGGCGACCGAGAGTCCGATCAGGAAGTGGACGGTGCGCCGGAAGTGCAGATCGCCGAACTGGGTCGAGATCCCCGAGGACTGGGGCACCATGAATCCGGCGGCGAACAGCGTCCCCGTGGCGCTGCTGAAGGAGGCGGCACCGACCGCGAGGATGAAGAGGCCGAGGACCCACTCGCCGATCATCTCGACCAGGGGTTCGGCGGGCGTGGTAAACGCCAGGTCGGCGTCGGGCATCGAGATCGCAGCGGCGACGATCACGGTCGCGCTGAGCGCGATGACGGCGGCCAGTCCGACCGTGTGATCGCGTCGGTAGCGCGAGACGTCCCAGTTTTTCTCGTGTTGCATGCTCGTCTGGATGAAGAAGTTCGGGTAGTAGACGGTCGTCCCGAGCAGTGCGATGATCATCGTCATGTACTCGATATCCCCGACGATTTCGGGGACGAACCCGCTGGCGATACCCGTCGCCGGCGGCTGGAGGTTCGCCACGATGACGAGATAGGAGGCGAAGATCGCGAACACGAGCGCCGCGATCACGCCTTCGATCCGGCTGTAGACCCGGAGTTCGACCAGTGCGATTCCAAGCGCTGCCGAGACGATGACCGCGACGTACAGATTCGACAGCGGCGTGAGGTAGACGACTGCAGCCCCCGCGAGGGCGTAGTTGGCTACGCTCCAGAACTGCATGATAAACGAGATCCCGAACGCGAACGGTTTCGCCGTCCGCTCCCCGAGAACGTCCCTGATGTAGGTCATCAGCGGACGGTCCTCGGCGGCCAGGCGTGCGGACATCTCGTGCATCGCGAGCCCGACGCCGAGACCGAGGGGTAACACCCACAGGAGGCCGTATCCGAACAGGAGTCCCGCCTCGGTCAGGATGTAGACGGAGCCGGCGCCGAAGATGTTCGCTGCGAACAGGAGGCCGAGCCCGTACTGGTGAACCGTTTCCTTCGCCCGCTCGAACGGCACGTCGACAACGGAACTAGTTTGTCCCATGGATCGAATCTCGCCCCGAATCGCGCCGGAGAGTCAGTGTCGTTCGGTACCGACTCTCCGACAACCGCTCGCCGTTGATCGGATTCCGAATCACTGTACCCGAACCGTCGAGCGGGATTCGTTTGAGAAGACAGCCTGAGATGGCGTATGTTTGGAAAGATACTAAAGACGTTCAACCATCCGTCGGTCGCCGATCGGAACGCCCTCCTGTTCCCAGTCCGGCGATAGCCGTCACACACCCGTTATGCCCCCGTCTTGCGCTCCCGTCCCTCGTCGCGCTCGCGCGCGTACGCGAAGTTTTATACCCAGCCGGGCGCTACCCGAAAACAGGTTTCTCATGTCCCAGGAAAGCGAGTACGGCGCCGGACAGATCCAGGTCCTCGAGGGCCTGGAGGCTGTGCGAAAGCGACCAGCGATGTATATCGGCTCTACCGACGCGCGGGGGCTTCACCACCTCGTCTACGAGGTGGTGGACAACTCGATCGACGAGGCCCTCGCCGGTCACTGCGACGACATCACCGTCACCATCAACGCCGACGACTCGGTGACCGTCTCCGACGACGGCCGCGGGATCCCCGTCGACACCCACGACGAGTACGAGCGCCCCGCACTCGAGGTCATCCTGACGGTTCTCCACGCGGGCGGGAAGTTCGACAACAAATCCTACCAGGTGTCGGGCGGGCTCCACGGCGTCGGCGTCAGCGTCGTCAACGCCCTCTCGGAACGCCTCGAGGCCGAGGTCAAACGCGACGGCGCGGTCTTTCGCCACGCGTTCGAGGCGGGCGAGCCCGTCGGCGACATGGAGCGGGTTCGCGACATGGACGACGACGAGGAGACCGGGACGGAGGTCACGTTCTGGCCCGACACGGGCGTCTTCGAGACCGGGGACTTTTCGTTCTCGACGCTGTCGAACCGGCTTCGGGAGCTCGCCTTCCTCAACTCCGGCGTTCGCATCACCCTCCGCGACGAACGCCAGGAGACCGAGGACGACGAGGCCATCGAGGAAACGTACGAGTACGAGGGCGGCATCCGCGAGTTCGTCGAGTATCTCAACGAGACGCGCTCGGTGATGCACGAGGACGTCATCTACTTCGAGGACGAGGAACAGAACATCCAGGTCGAGGTCGCGATGCAGGCGACCGAGGACCTGCAGGGGTCGATCCACGCCTTCGCGAACAACATCAACACCCGCGAGGGCGGAACCCACCTCACCGGGTTCAAGACCGCACTGACCCGGGTCATCAACGACTACGGCAACGAGAACGACCTGCTCGGCGACATCGACGGCAACCTCAAGGGCGAGGACATCCGCGAGGGACTGACCGCGGTCATCTCGATCAAACACCCCGATCCGCAGTTCGAGGGCCAGACGAAGACGAAACTCGGCAACAGCGAGGTCAGGGGAATCGTCGAGGGCGCGATGCACGAGCAGCTGGGTACCTACTTCGAGGAACATCCCGACACCGCCGAGGCGATCGTCGTCAAGGCCGTCGAGGCGGCGAAGGCCCGAAAGGCCGCCCAGAAGGCCGAAGAGCTCACCCGCCGGAAGTCCGCCCTCGAGTCGACCTCCCTCCCCGGCAAGCTCGCGGACTGTCAGACGAAAGACCCCGAGGAGGCCGAACTGTTCATCGCGGAGGGTGACTCCGCGGGCGGGAGCGCAAAGCAGGCCCGTAACCCCGAGTTCCAGGCCGTCCTCCCGATCAAAGGGAAGATTCTCAACGTCGAGAAACACCGTCTGGATCGCATCCTCGAGAACGACGAGATCCGCAACATGATCACCGCGATCGGCGCGGGAATCGGCGACGAGTTCGACATCGACGACGTCCGGTACAAGAAGATCATCATGGCGACGGACGCCGACGTCGACGGCGCCCACATCCGCACCCTGATGCTCACGTTCTTCTACCGGCACATGCGACCGCTGCTCGAGGGCGGCTACGTCTACGCGACCCAGCCGCCGCTGTACCGTATCCGCTACCGCGGCGAGACCTACGACGCGATGACTGAGGCCGAGCGCGACGAGATCGTCGAAGAGAAATGTGACGGCTCTCCGACCCAGGTCCAGCGGTTCAAGGGCCTCGGCGAGATGAACCCCGAACAGCTCTGGGAGACGACGATGAACCCCGACAACCGCATCTTGAAACAGATCACGGTCGAGGACGCGGCCGCGGCGGACAAAATGTTCTCCGTGTTGATGGGCGACGCCGTCGAACCGCGCAAGCAGTTCATCAAGGACCACGCTCCCGAAGCCGAGTGGATCGATATCTGAGGTAATCGAATGCACGAGAATACACGAAGACGAGACCGAGACGCGGTGAGTACGCACGCATGAGTTCGGAAGTACCCGATCCGACGGATATCGAGGCGGCATCGATCGAGTCCGTCCGGATCGAAGACGAGATGGAGCAGAGCTACATCGACTACGCGATGAGCGTCATCGCGGGGCGGGCGCTTCCCGACGTCCGGGACGGCCTCAAGCCCGTTCACCGGCGCATCCTGTACGCGATGCACGAACTGGGCGTCTCCTCGGGCAGCAGTCACCGCAAATCCTCCTCGATCGTCGGGGAGACGATGGGTGACTACCACCCCCACGGCGACAGCGCGATCTACGACACCCTGGTCCGGATGGCCCAGGACTTCTCGATGCGCTACCCGCTGGTAGACGGCCAGGGGAACTTCGGCTCGATGGACGGCGACCCGGCCGCCGCACCCCGGTACACGGAGGCCCGGATGGCCCCGGTTTCCGAGGAACTCCTCGAGGACATCGAGAAGGATACGGTCGATTTCTCGGCGAACTACGACGACCGCCTGCAGGAGCCCGACGTCTTGCCGGCGGCGTTTCCCAACCTGCTGGTCAACGGCTCCTCGGGGATCGCGGTCGGGATGTCGACGAACATCCCGCCGCACAACCTGAACGAAGTCGTCGACGCAACCATCGAGCTGATCGACAACCCCGACGCGACGGTCGAGGACCTGATGGACCACGTCAAGGGGCCCGACTTCCCGACCGGCGCGAACATCGTCGGCCGCGACGCCGTCTACTCGGCGTACAAGACCGGCCGCGGGCGAGTTCGAGTCCGCGCCGAGTTCGAGGTCGAGGAGTGGCAGTCGGGACGCGAGCGGATCGTCGTCACCGAGCTTCCCTTCCAGGAGAACAAGGCCCGCCTCGTCGAGCGAATCGCCGAGGACGTCACCGAGGGCGAACTCGAGGGAATCACCGACCTGCGCGACGAGTCCGACCGCGACGGCGTCCGCATCGTCATCGAACTCAAGCGCGGCGCGAACGTCGACGTGGTGAAGAACAAGCTCCTCGAGAGCCACCTCGAGAAGACGTTCGGCATCATCAACCTCGCGCTGGTCGACGGCCAACCCCGGGTGCTCTCGCTCAGAGAAACCCTACAAGAGTACGTCGACCACCGCCGCGAGGTCGTCCGCCGACGCAGCGAGTACGACCTCGCGGAGGCCGAGGACCGAGCCCACATCCTCGAGGGCCGACTCACGGCCGTCGAGAACGCCGAGGACGTCGTCGAACTGATCCGCGACAGCGAGGATCGTTCGGCGGCCAAGACGAACCTGCAGGAGGCCTACGAGTTCTCCGAGGAGCAGGCCGAACACATCGTTCGGATGCAACTCGGCAGTCTCACGTCGATGGAGGCCGCCGAGATCGACGAGGAGTACGAGGAGGTCCAGGCCGAGATCGAACGTCTGACCGAGATCCTGGAGAGCGAGTCCGAACTGCTCTCGGTCATTAAAGACGAACTCCGCGAGATCAAAGACGAGTACGGCGACGAACGCCGGACCTCGATCATCGAGGATCAGGGGACGGTCACCCACGAGGACCTCATTCCGGAGGAGGAGGTCGTCGTCGTGATGACCGAGGACGACTACGTCAAGCGGATGCCGATCGACGACTTCGACCCTCAGGGTCGGGGCGGGAAGGGGATCATCGGCGCGGACGTCAAGGACGACGACCGCGTCTCGACGGTGTTTCGCGCGAACACCCACGACTACCTGCTTTGCTTTACCAATCAGGGGAAAGTCTACCAGCTGAAGACCTACGAGATCCCCGAGATGGGCCGGACGGCTCGCGGCAAGTCCGCAGTCAACATCCTCGATCTGGACGCGGGCGAGGATATCACGGCGATCGTCGACACCGACGCCTTCGGTGACGAGGAGTACGTGACGATGGTCACCAGAAACGGCTACGTCAAGCGAACCGCCGGCGAGGAGTTCGACAACATCCGCTCGACGGGGATCATCGCCGCCGATCTGGAGGACGGCGACGAGCTCGTCGACGTCGAGGTCACCGACGGCTCCCAGGACCTGGTAATCGCCACCGAGGGCGGGATGACGATCCGCTTCGACGAGGGCGAGGTCCGCGCGATGGGACGAAACGCCCGCGGCGTCAACGGGATCAAGCTCACCGACGGCGACGCCGTCGCGGGGCTGGTCGCGACCGACGAGGCCGACGAGCGCGCGCTGCTGACCGTCACCCGGAACGGGTACGGCAAACGGACGCCGCTCTCGGAGTACCGGACCCAGTCCCGCTACGGCAAGGGGCTGATCGACATCAAGACCGACGGCCGGAACGGACACGTGGCGACGGTCAAGGCCGTCGACGCCGACGATCACCTCGTCATGATGAGCGAGCGCGGCCAGATCGTCCGCACCCGTGTCGACGAGGTGTCGACCGTCGGCCGGAACACGATGGGCGTGATCGTCATGGACGTCGAGGACGGCGACGCGGTCGCGAGCGTCGACGTCCTGCCGGCAGCGTCCGTGGCCGACGAGAACGAGCGCGCCGACGCGAACTGACGGCGCCGCGGCTCAGTTTTCCGGAGGCGAGAAAGAGACCATCGAGCGCGGAATCGAGAGCGTGATCCCCAGTCAGCTAGTGGTTCGGCTCCTCGGCCGGCGCGATCATGTCGTCGATGCGCAGGATGAGGATGTTGTTCGTATCGTCCCGCCCGTCGAGGGTCCCCTCGATGACGAGCTTCGACAGCGGCGTCGGGCCGACCGTGACCGAGTCACCTTCCTCGATCCCGTCGGAGGTGCCCTGCATGTGGATCTCGGCCCGGCAGAGTTCGGGATGGTGGACACTCGAGAGGTCGATCTCCTCGACGATGATACCTTCGAGGGGCTCGCCCTCGTGTTCGACGGGGACGGAGGCGGGATCGTCCATCTGCTGGATCTCGAGGGCCTCGAACGCGGCAGCGGTCGGCTTGTAGCCGCCTTTCGGACCGGGGACGCCCTCGACCAGCTGCAGCGCCTTCAGGCTCTGCATCTGGTTACGAATCGTTCCGGGGTTGCGGTCTACCTGTTCGGCGATATCCTCGCCTTTGATCGCGTCCTCGGATTCCTTGTGGAGGTTCGTCAACGCGCGGAGAATTTTCTTCTGACTGGGGGTGAGTTCGATTGATGACATGCTGTAATCTTCGTGATTGATTTCCTTAAACCCGACGGGTGGGTCGGGTAGTTCGCTCGATTAGGGGATAGCTGCCCGATGCAGTAATCAGTTTCCTTTCCGCCCTCTGTGGAATTCGGCGCTGCAGCCGCGGCCCCACGAACGGGTCAGCCGGGGAGGATCCACCCCTCCACGATGACGTCCTCGAGGACGAACATGAGCGCGACGCCGACGACGAACGTCACGGCGTTGAGACGCGTCACGATCGTGTCGGCGTCGAAACGGATGAGTTCGGCGAGCTCGACCAGCACCTGCAGGATCGCGCCGATCGCGATCGCGTAGAAGACCACGGCGAGCAGCGCCGAGTCCGCGAGACTGCCGATCCAGCCGCCCAGGATCACCGGGCCGCCGGCCAGCACGCCCATGATGGCGAAGTGGTGAAGCGGCGGGGTCGCCGTATCACGGGCGACCGCGGCGACGACGGTCGGACCCTCCATGATGTTGTGCATGACGAAGCCGATCACCAGGAGCATTACGAGCTCGCCCTGGCCGAGGACGAACGCCGTTCCGATCGCCAGCCCCTCGCCGATGCTGTGAAGGCCGAGCGCGACGGCGACCAGGTAGGCGACGTGGAGCCCGCTCTTCTCGGCGCCCGTCGCCACCGTTCGCTGGCGCCACCGGCTAAGCGCGTACATGATCCCGAACGTCGCGGCCACGCCTCCGACCGCGGCGACCGCCGCGAGCGACGCGCTCTCGAGTTCGCCACCGTAGTCGATTACCTCCTCGGTCATCTCGAAGGCGATGAAGGCGAGCACGCCGGCCGAGAGGGCGAGAAACGCGTGGATGAGCCGGTAATCCAGCGCGCGGATGAACGGGAACCAGAGCATCCCGATCGCGACCGGGACGATCCCGGCCAGAAAGCCGATGATAGTGAGCATCCAGAGGATATCGACGGTACTCGCCCCCGCCATCGACTCGATGTTGCCGAACGGGGAGGTGACGACCAGCACGACGAGCACGACCGATAGAACGACCAGGGGGGCGATAGCGAGGAGCCAGTGCGGGACTCGCTCGTGTATCGGCAACTTGTTATCCATACCGGCACACCTCGATCCGGACGCGTCGCTGATTCATTAGACACCATTTAGACGCGTCTAATCATATGTCTTTCTCCCCCACCTTTCGACTGAGGCTAATCAAATGTCGGTCACAAGACGACTACGGTTCGGAATCGAAACTTAGCCTTCGGCCTCGACCGGACGGGCGACGCGGACGTGATGGGCGACCGTCTCGGGGATCGACACCGGCTCGTCGTGCGTGCTCGAGCGGGCCGTCACCATGCCGAAGGGCGCGACCTCGAGAATCTCGAGTTCGACTCCGGGTTCGATCCCGTGGTCGGCCAGATAGGAGAGGATCTCCGGGTCGCGGTCGGCGACCTCCTCGACGACGACGACGTCGCCCTCGTCGAACTCGGCGACGGACTTGCCGTCGGACCGTTCGGGCGGTTCGAGGTCCGCGCTGGGGATCGGCGAGCCGTGGGGGTCGACGGTCGGCTCGTCGAGTGCGGCCGCGACGCGGGCCTCGAAGTCCTCGCTGATGTGGTGTTCGAGCCGGTCGGCCTCCTCGTGGACCTCCGCCCAGTCGTAGTCCAGATGCTCGGTGAGGTAGGACTCGAGCAGCCGGTGATGACGGACGACCTCGAGTGCGACCGTCTCACCCTCATCTGAGAGGGTGACGCCGCGGTACTTCTCGCGGTCGACGAGCCCGCGATCCTCGAGTTTCTCGAGCATGCTGGTAACGGTCGGCGACGTAACGTCCAGCTCCTCGGCGATCGCCGACGTCTTGATTCGATCGTCGGTCCCCTGCTGGAGCTGGTAGATCGCCTTGAGGTAGTCTTCCATCACGTCGCTCAGCATCATTTCGATCGGTTTTCGAGCCGTCTAACCCTAAAGCTATCGCCCTCGAGATTCCCGGTGAACCGGCACGAACAAAACGCTGCTCCGAAAAGGGATCGTATGGGACAGACAGTGCGAATCATCGGCGCGCCGATGGACTACGGGGCGAACCGCCGCGGCGTCGACATGGGGCCGTCGGCGATCAGGTACGCCGGACTGGGCGACGAACTCGAGGGGGCGGGGGTCGAACCGGTCGACGCCGGCGATTTACGCATTCCGCGGGCCGAGGAGCGCGATCCCGACGCCGACCAGCCCCGGGAAGGGAACGCGAAGTTCCTTCGTGAGGTCGGCGACGTCTGCTCGCGGCTCTCCGACGAAGTCGCCGAGACGCTCGCCGACGGGGAGTTCCCGCTGGTGTTGGGCGGCGATCACTCGGTCGCGATCGGATCGATGACCGGTGCCTCCAGAACCGCGGAGCTGGGTGCGATCTGGTTCGACGCCCACGCCGACCTCAACACGCCGGAATCCTCGCCCAGCGGGAACGTCCACGGAATGCCACTCGCCGCCGTGCTCGGCCGAGGGGCGTTCGACGAGATGGAGTGGGCCAGCGCTCCGAACCTCCGCGAGGAGTCGATCGCGTACGTCGGCCTCCGCAGCATCGACGAACGCGAACGCGAGTGGGTCCGCGACAGCGAGATGACCGCGTTCACCATGGCCGATATCGACGAGCGCGGAATCACGACCGTCGTCGAGGACGCCCTCGACGTCGCGACCGACGGGACCGACGGGATCCACGTCAGCCTCGACCTCGACTGGCTCGATCCGAAGGCGGCCCCCGGCGTCGGGACCCCGGTTCGTGGCGGCGTCACCTACCGGGAGGCCCACTCGGCGCTCGAGCGAGTCTCGACGCGAAACCGGCGCGAGGACGTCCTTCGCTCGATGGACGTCGTCGAGGTGAACCCGATCTTAGACGAGCGAAACGAGACGGCGACGCTCGCGGCCGATCTCACGGCGAGCGCGTTCGGGAAGCGCATCCTCTGAGCGAGGTCGGGTCGCTTCATCTTCGCGCGTGTGAACCTCTCTCGTGGTGATTCCGCTTTCAACACCTTTGTATCGGAGTGATTCGGAGTGTCAGGTATGACAGAGAACGTCGTCGTGCTCGGCGCCGGCTACGCCGGGGCCGGTGCGGTCAAAACGCTCCAATCGGAACTCGATGACAGCGCGCGCCTGACCTGGATCGCCGACGTCGACTACCACCTCGTCCTGCACGAGTCCCACCGCGTGATCCGTGATCCCAACGTCCAGGAGGACATCACGATTCCGGTCGAGGAGATCGCGGCACCCTCGACCCGGTTCGTCCAGGACGAGGTCACCGGTCTCGACACCGACGAACGGGTCGTCGAACTCGCCGATGGCGAGGACGTCGACTACGACTACGTCCTCGTCGCGCTGGGGAGCCAGACCGCCTACTACGGCATCCCCGGCCTCGAGAACCACTCGCTGACCCTCAAGAGCCTCGACGACGCCCTCGAGATCCACGAGGCCGTCGTGGAGGCGAGTCGCGACGCGACCCGCGGCGACCCCGCTCAGATCGTCATCGGCGGCGCCGGGCTCTCGGGCATCCAGACCGCCGGCGAGATCGCGGAGTTCCGCGACAACCACCGCGCACCCCTCGAGATCCACCTCGTCGAGGCCTTAGAGGAGATCTTCCCCGGAAACGATCCGGAGATCCAGCAGGCGCTTCGCGACCTGCTCCAGGACGCCGGCGTCCAGATCCACACGGACGATCCGATCACGGAAGCCGACGACGACGTGATCCACTTCGACGAGGGCGAGCCGCTTTCCCACGACGTGCTCGTCTGGACCGGCGGGATCACGGGCCGAGACGCCCTCGAGACGGCCGACCTCGAAAAGGAGCACAACCGCGTCAACGCCAGCGCGAACTTCCAGACGTCGAACGAGCGCGTCTTCGCGATCGGCGACTCGGCGATCGTCGACCAGGGGGACCGACCCGCACCGCCAACCGCGCAGGCCGCCTGGCAGGCCGCGGACGTCGCCGCCGAGAACATCAACCGCGCCATCCAGAACCGACCGCTGAAGACCTGGGAGCACAAGGACAAGGGGACGGTCGTCTCCGTCGGCGACAAGGCCGTCGCCCACGGCGTCAAGCCCGCGTTCGGTCTCGCGCTCCCCGTCGACACCTTCGGCGGCGTCCCCGCGAAGAACCTGAAGAAGGCGATCGCCGCCCGCTGGATCGCCGACGTCTCCTCGGCGAACCGCGCGCGAAAGGCCTGGTCCTCGCTGTAGTCGGCTCCGTTAGCCGTCCTCGAGCGACTCCGCGTCCATCGGTCGGGCCGGCACACCCGCGACGGTCGCTCCCGGTTCGACGTCCCGGGTGACAAGGGAGTTCGCCGCGACGCTCGCCCCCGCACCGATCTCGACGCCCGGCAACACGATCGCGCCCGCGCCGATCATCGCCCGCTCGCCGACGACGACCTCGCCCGTTCGGTACTCGTCTTGCAGGAACTCGTGACACAGCAGCGTCGCATCGTAGCCGACGATCGCGTGGTCCTTGACGGTGATCAGGTCGGGCCAGAACACGTCGGGAGTGGCCTCGAGGCCCCAAGAGACGCCGGCGCCGACGGTGACGCCGATCCGTCGTAACAGCCAGCGCTTGAGCCGCAGGCTCGGCGAGATTCGGACGAGCCAGACGACGACGTAGTTGATCGCGACCCGGAGCGGACTGCGCGCTCGAGTCCAGTGGGCGAGGGAGTTAGCGACACCGGGGGTCCGATGGCTGCGCACGCGGTCGTGGCGGGAGGGCGTCTCGTCGGTCACTACGGAGAGCGTTCGGGTCGTCGACACATGAAACCGATCGGTTTTGACGGCCCTCACTCCGCTCCGGGGGTGGCGTCCGCAGTCGATCGCTCACCGGGTAGGCCGACCAGCTCGCGGAACCGTTCGCCCGAGAGTTCACACCGGTACGCAGGTTTGAACATCATGTTCGCGCCGCCGGCTTCGACGTTCCACGCGGACTCGATCTCCTCGCGCAGGTAGTACTGCGCCTGAACGTTGCCCTCCCTGACGTAGTAGTCGCTTATTCGAATCGGGTCCCGGTCGAACAGCCCGCCCGGCTCCCGGCCGTCGACGATCACGACCGGCTTCTCGAGGTAGAGCTCGTCGCCCCGCGCGCGCTTGGCGTGGGCGTTCTGGGGATGGGCCTCGAGGACCGCTCGCCGCTCCTTTCCCGATTGCTCGGGAGTGACGACCGCGACCGAGTCGACGGTGAAGTAGCCGATCAGGTAGCGGTGAGCGCGGTCGCCGCCCGGTCGCCGGAGTCCGGCGTAGAAGCCGACGACGTCGCCGGGCTCGAGGGCTCGCAGCCGGGAGACGTACCCGCTGGTGCGGTGTTCGCCGTAGGTCAGCGCCTCGAAGTTGGGGTCGCGGTGGAACGGCCACGACTCGAGGTCGTCGCCGGAGACGGGCTCGCGGCCGCCGCGGACCGGCTGGGGCTCGATTCGGGTCGTGAGGTTGGCCGCGGTGCCGTCGTCTCCGCGCAGCGTCCAGGAGCCGAGCGTCTCCGTCTCCGCCGTCTCTCGGGTCTTCTCCGGGATCGGGACGTACTCGAAGCGTCCGTCGTCGTACAGCGGCCCGAGCGCCCCGAGGTTCGTGCTGTCGGCGCCGATACCGGCGAGAACGACCGTCATAGCCGATTCTGGGCAACGAACGCCGATAAAGCCGCCGATCGCGCGGTCGCTGACGACTTGTCTCCGGCCCCGAAGGGAACGACCCACGAACCGAGCGCTCTCGACTATGGTGTGGAACGCCCGCCGTTTTGGTCTGCGGTCCCGGGAGCGAGGAGCGCTGTCTTCTTGGTTCGCGCCAGTGAAGCGACCATACCTACACAACCGGGTACAGAATACTCGACGGTCGAGCCCCAATCGTTCGACAGTGCGAGAGTTCGTCGAGTGTAGCAACTGCGAGTTCGTCCTCCTGGCGGAGGGTGGTACCGACCCGATCCCGAACCGACAGGACGCGTGTCCGAGATGCGACGGAACCGAGTTCCGACTTCTCGACGGAGAGCCGATGCGACTGTAGTCCTGACTGAAACGGTTCGCACGCCGTCGCCTGGCCGCCGTGCAATCGGCTCGTGATCGACGTTCAGCGGGTACTGTGGGTTCCGTCCGGCGTTCCAAGCGCGTCCACGACACGGATCGACGGTTCTTCACAGTCACAGCCGCTCGTCGAACTGATCGGAAGGATCTCACCGTCGGGGCGACGCCACACGGCACAGACCGCGCTGCAGTTCTCGCAGACGCCGGCTCGCTTCTCTCGGTTTTGGGTTGTCATTATCGAAACGCCGGGTCGGAGTGGTGGTGGTGGTCGGCGGGTGGTGATGGTGTGTCGCCGGTAACTCTTCCCGGCATCATTCGTTGCTCGCGACGAGCGTATTGAACCGGGTGATCGTCAGCTCGAGTTACCGATCGTTTACCGGAATTGTCGTGACTTTCGTCACGCCGTCCCGAATTCGTTCGGACCCGCCTCTCGTCGTCCGGTCTGCGAACGGTCCGGTCGGAGACCCCGCCGCTATCCCCGTCGATCACCGAACCGGCACGTGCGCTCGAGACGATACGTCGCCCTCGGCTACTCACCGTGTTCGCTACGGACGACACGAGCGTGTTCCGGCCGGTGTTCTCATCAGGACCCACCGTCTTCCCCGTTCGATGCGGGCACTGCCGTACTCGATACGCTCCTGGAGTCGACCTGCACGCGGAGATGCGTCGCTCCTCGACTCGTTCCACATCGCTGTCGCTCACGTTTTTGTTCACAGTAGAAGTGAGACTACGGTCGCAGCAAAGTTGCTCCCTGGTCCTATTTTCACTCCTCACCTCACAACGGTCGCTCCACTCCCTCGTTCGTTACGTCGTGAAAATGGGACTGCCGAGGACTCGCTATGCTCGTCCTCGTATTCCCACGTTTTCTCCGAAAACAACGGGACCGCCGAGAATTGAACAGATGCAAGACGGTCCAGCTCGCGCCCGTTGGCCGCCCGCTGGCTGCGACTTGCGTTCTCAATTCTCGGCTCTTTCCACAGTTCTGCCGCTTACGGTTTTGTTCGCGGCAAAAGTGGGACCACGGTCGCAGCGGAGCTGCTCTCTGGTCCCACTTTCCTCTCCTCACGTCACTCCGGTCGTTCCACTCCCTCGTTCGTTGCGTCGCGAAAAGTGGGACCGCCGAGAATTGAACTCGGGTCCTACGGACCCCATCCGCAGAGGATACCACTACCCCACGGTCCCGTACTTTGACCGATGGCCGTCTGCCGTTTAAGCGTGTCGTTTCGATCCGAGTCGGGTTCCGAGCTCAGACCAGTACTCGCTCGAGGTCGACGACGGTTCCCGAGTCCGCGTCGGGATCCCCGACCAGTGTGCCCAGACAGACAGCGGCGCCGTTGGGCGTGAAACAGGCCACCAGCGACCCCCGCTCGGCGTCGCCGGCCTCGAGCACGCCGGGTGCATAGACGGGCGCACCGGTCGCGACCTGCTCGGCCGCGCTGTCGGCGATCACCACTCGAGGAATGTGCTCGAGGATCCGTTCGGCCGGCTCGACCACTTCGTACAGCGGCTCGGGGTCGTCGTCCTCGAGCCAGAACGCGAGCGCGTCGTAGAACGTCTGGGCGGTGTGCAGCGTCGAGTCGTCGAACGGCGTCGTCGCCGTCCGGCGGAGGTGTCCCATGTGGCCGCCGGTACCGAGTGCGAGTCCCAGATCGTGACAGAGCTTGCGGACGTAGGTTCCGCTCTCGCAGCCGATCCGCAGGAGGAGTCGTCGGTCCTCGACCTCGAGGACGTCGAGGTCGTAGATCTCTCGCACCCGGAGCCGACGCGAGACGGCGCTCTTCCGGGGCGGTTTCTGGTAGATCGGCCCCTCGAACTCGGCGGCGATCGACTCGGCGTCTCCCGGCACCGAGCCGTGACACTCGAGGACGGCGACGTACTCCTTTTCGCCTTCGAGAAACGTCTGGGCGAGTCGGGTCGCCTCGCCGAGCATAACCGGCAGACAGCCCGTTACCTTCGGATCGAGGGTGCCGGCGTGGGCCGCCTGGTCGATCGGCTCTGTGTCGCGTTCGGTGAGGGCGTCGGCGACTTCGTCGCGGAGCCAGCCGCTGACCTGGTGGGAGGAGGGGCCGGGTGGTTTGTCGAGGTTGACGACGCCAAACTGCAGCAGTTCGGCGGGTGAGCGTTCCTCGGGTGGGCCACGCAACGCCATCAGAACTCGTAGTCTGCGATGACGGGTGCTTTCCCCTCGTCGCCGTGGGCCTCATACTCGTCGACGGCGGTGACGAGCATGTCGAGGACGGCGTCCGGATCCCAGCGAGCGGTGTTCACCGAGAGGTCGTAGATCGTCAGATCCCGGATGTCGATCCCGTAGTACTCCTGGTAGCGCTGGGCCTCGCTCGCCTCCCGGGCTTCGGTCTCCTCGGTCGCCCGCCGCGGATCCTTCTCCTCGCGTTCGGCGATCCGCTCGCCGCGGACCGACGCCGGCGCGTCGAGCCAGAACCGAAAGTCTGCGTGATCGCCGGCGAGCCAGCCCGCCAGCCGGGACTCGAGAACCAGGTCGTCCTCCTGGGTGGCGATCTCGCGAAGCCGACGGTCGAGATCCCGGTCGATCTCGTCGTTCTCCTCGGCCAGCTTGTTGAACTCGAGCGGTGTATACCCCCGCTCGTCGGCAAGTTCGCGGAAGATGTCGCCGCCGCTGACGTGGTCGAGATCGAAGGCGTCCGCGAGGAGTTCCGCGGTCGTACTCTTCCCGCTTCCCGGCGGGCCGGAGACGGTAAGTAACATATTCGAACTGCGACGGGACGGGTAAAATGGGTTTTGAATCGGTCGACGCCTCGAGCCCGGTAGCGCCGGGAGATTCCGCGAGGGTCAGGCGCTCGAGGGCGTCATGTCGATGTTCAACGCCTTGCGAAGCAGCTGGGTGAAGCCCATCGAACAGAGGAAGTACCAGACGATCCAGGCCCACATCGGTCCGAGCAGCCCCTCGTCGAGGGCGACCTCGCCGACGATGGGCATGATCATCATCCGGTCGGCCTCGGTGATGTGGCCGCCGAGGATCTTCCAGTACATCCAGAGGAACAGCGGGATCGTAAACAGCATGATCCAGACCATCGGCCGGAACTGCTCTTTGAACATCCCGAGGTTGTCGGCCATCGCTTCCATCTGCTCCTCGCGGACCTCCTCCATCTCGTTCTCGAGCCGTTCGATCTCGGCCTCGCTCGCGTCGCGTTCCTCGGCTTCCTGCTTGCGCTCGCGGACGTCCTTCTGTTTTTCCTGCATCGCCTTCATCCGTTCCTGATACTTTCCGATCCGCTCGGGGTTCATCAGGTTCGCCTGCAGGAGCGTCGAGTACAGTCCCGTCAGCAGCGCGACCGAGAGGATCACCGCGTAGAACGGAAGCGCCGCGTCGAGCGGTCCGAACACGATGTCGATCGTGCCACCGACCGTGTTCCGAACCGAGTCGAGCCAGTAGCCGATCATCAGCAGAACCGATCCGAGACCGGCCATCTTGTCCCACTGGGACCAGCTCGCGGCCTCCTCGTCGATGTCGACGTCGGGCACCCCGCCGCTGACGTCGCCATCCCCGTCGAGAGCCTCGTCGTAGGCCTCGCGGTCGGCGATCTCGAACCCCTCGTTGCCGTCGACCAACACCCCCTTCTCGATCAGTCGGCCCCACTGTCCGCTGGTCAGATCGTCGTTGACATCTCCCCACTGGACCTCGCCGCCGTTCCTGTCGGCTTCCTCGCGGATCGACTCGAGGGCCTCCGTCATCGAGGAATCCTCGCGGACGAGGGCGTTGATCTTCTCGGCTGTACGCGTCATCTGCCAGAGGCTAGGGTACGTCCGATATACAAGTGTTTTTCTTCGCGCGCCCGAGCCCCGATCGGACTCGAGTACGTTCGGTCCGGCTCAGGCGGCGTCTTCGATCGTCGCCTTCACGTCCGCCCAGACCTCGTCGGGCGCCTGGTTGCCGTCGACGCGCTCGAGGACCCCCTCCTCCTCGTAGTGTTCGACGACCGGTTCCGTGTTCTCCCGGTAGACCCGAAGTCGTTCCTTGACGGTTTCCTCGGTGTCGTCCTCGCGTTGCTCGAGGCGCCCCTCGATCTCGGGATCCTCCGGCGGGTTGTACTCGACGTGGTAGATCTCGCCGGTCTCGGGATCCATCCGACGGCCCGTCAGTCGGTGGACCAGCTCCTCCTCGTCGACGTCGAGGTAGAGCACGACGTCGAGGTCGGTCATCTCCGCGAGCTCCTCGGCCTGCTCCAAGTTCCGCGGGTAGCCGTCGAGCACGTAGCCGTCGGCCTGGGAGAGCGCCTCGTCGACGATGGCGTTGACGACCTCGTCGGGGACGAGTTCACCCTGGTCCATGTACTCCGCGGGGGTGTCGTACTCCGTGTCCATGTCGGAGATGTCCATCTCCTTGTTCGAACGGAGTGCGTCACCGGTCGTAACGTGTTCGACACCGAACTCCTCCGCGATGTTTGCGCTCTGTGTCCCTTTTCCCGCCCCGGGCGCACCCAGGATCAGGATGTGTGGTTGTGCCATGTTCCCCCGTTCAGCACCGTCACATAAAGGCTTAAAGAATCGGGCACGTCCGTACGGGTATGACGCGATTCGACGCCGACGAGCCGGCCGAGCGACGGAAGCTGTACGCCGACGGAATCCAGGCACACCGCGAGCGAGGCGCGGGATTCGTCACGTTCGAGGTCGACGCGGACTCCGTCTCGGCGGCCGAGGACCTCGACCCCGAACTGGGCACACCCTGGGTCCAGTTCGCCGACGGCACGATCAACGTCGACTGTACCGACGAAGAACTCGAGGCGCTCAAGGGATTGCTCTCGGAGTTTCCCGTGTTCAAGATCGACGAGATCAACCGATCGGAGGAGGCCGAGGGGGTCAACGTCCGGATCAGCGCGAAGGCCGATCCGAACCGGATCGGGCAGTTCGTCGACGCCGTCTTCGCCCGCGTCTACGGGCTCCCCGAGGCGTTTCGCGTCTGGGTCGTCGATCTCTGAGACGGACCGTTGTCCGTCTAACTACTCGATTCGGAGCTCGCCGCCCGAGCCGTCCTCGCCTTCGCTTCCCTCGTCCCACTCGAGTTCGAACTCGACGCTGAGCTCGGCGGGGCCGCCCGAACTCGAGGTCTCGCGCTCGGCTTTGATCTCGAAGGTTGGGCGGGCGGGCGGGGACATCGTGACCGACTCGCCGCCGGCCTCGAGGGAAAGGTCACCCTCGCCGTCGATCGAGTCGGCGACCGAGCGGAGGTAATCGGCGATCTCGTTGCGCTCCATCGACCGTTCGAATTTGAATAGCACTTCCTCTGGCATACGAGAGAAGAGGAGCTATCGGGTATAGAACCTGTCGCCGAATCCGGACTGGCGAGAGTGGTCGAAAGCCGTTCGGTTCGTCCAGTCGCTGGATTTATCGCGGCCGAAAATAGAGGATACGGTATACACGGAATCGGATCGCTCCGGTCTAGAGGTCCGACGTCTGCCGCTGCAGGCGGGGTCCTCACATTGTTAGGTATGACGTCTGCCAAATCTTCGCGCTGTCGATCGTCGTCTCGTCTCGAGAACATCGGTCTCCTGCACGCGACCGGCAGGTGGTCAGCGTGCACGTGATCATTGTCGGTGCCGGCGAGGTTGGACAGTCGATCGCGGGGAACCTCCAGGAAGCCCACGACGTCGTCGTCATCGACCGGGACGAGGAGATCGTCGAGGACCTCACCTATTCGATGGACGTCCTCGCGATCCAGGGCAACGGCACCGAGATCGCGACGCTTCGGGAGGCCGGGATCGAGGAGGCCGATCTCGTGATCGCCTCCACCGACAACGACGAGTCGAACGTCGTGATCTGTGGCGCCGCCAAGACCGAAAGCGACGCGTTCACCATCGCCCGCGTACGACGGCGGACGCTGCTGGAAACCTGGCAGGGAACCCAGGGGGCGTTCGGCGTCGATTTCATGGTCTGTACGGACCTGCTTGCCGCCCAGACGATCTTCCGTATCTCCGGGCTGCCGGCGGCCCAGGACGTCAACATGTTCGCGGGCGGGCTCGTCCGCATGGCGGAGTTCGAGATCGGCCCGGACAGCCCCGTCGCCGATCTCTCCATCCAGGAGGCGGACTGTTACGACTCGATGACGTTCGCCGCGATCTTCCGGGAGGGTGAGATGATCGTCGCGACCGGGGAGTCGATCATCCACTCCGGCGATCGGGTCGTCGTTATCGGGAGCCCCGACTCGGTGAAGGGGTTCGCTTCGGATATCACGACGCCCGGTCACAGCGAGAACAGGGAGATCGTCATCATCGGCGCCAGCGAGATCGGTTTCCAGACCGCCCGCGAGTTCGAGGATCACGGCTACGAACCCCGCCTGATCGAGCAAGACCACGACCGTGCCCGGGAGGTCGCAGAGGCGCTGCCGAACACGATGGTGATGGAAAGCGACGCCACCGACACCGACTTTCTCGTCAGAGAACACATCGACGAGGCCGATCTCGTCGTGGCGGCACTGGACGGCGACGAAAAGAACCTCCTCGTCTCGCTACTGGCCAAGCGTCTCGGGGTCGATCGGACGATCGCGGTGATCGAGAACCTCCAGTACGCCGAACTCTTCGAACAGGTCGGCATCGACGTCGCGATCAACCCCCGCGAGGAGACCTCCGAGGAGATTATTCGATTCACGCACGCGGGTCACACCGAGAAGATCGCGATGGTCGAACACGATCGCGCCGAAGTTATCGAGGTCGAGGTCAGCGAGGACAGCGCCCTCACCGGACGCCCGATCGCCGAGGCGGCCGCCGAGTTCCCTGACGGCGTCGTGATCGGTGCGATCTCGAGACGGGGCGAGCTGATCACCCCGCGAGGAACGACCGTCGTCGAACCTGGGGATCACGTCGTCCTCTTCGTCGACGCGACGGTTCTCGATCGCGTCCTCGAGATGCTGTAAGAGTGTGCCGACCGACAGCCGAAATCGTTCCTCACGAAGCAGCGTTCGCTTCGATGGCCTCGACATCGTCGGTCGACGTCGAGGGATAATTTGACTCCTTCGCCGCCTCGAGACGGCGTTGTCAGCCGCTGTCGCCGCGTAGATTCGGCACACCATCGGCGCGCGCAGTCCGATTTCGGCCCATTTATATTGCTCAGGTAGTTTCACACGGACATGCATCTCTCGTTCGGTACGTCTAGATACCCGTCTCTCCACGAGCGGAGCTACGTGCAGAGCCGACAGCCGATCGAGGTGACCTAAATGCGGCAACGAACTCGATGTCGACTATCCGAGCCCACGACGCCCCGCAGTTCGCGCAGCTCGAACCGATGGAGGAAAACGAATGAGTGACGAGGAACTCGCGAAGGACCTCGGGCTGCTCTCGGCGCTGACGATCGGTATCGGGACGATGATCGGTGCGGGGATCTTCGTCCTGCCGGGGATCGCCGCCCAGGAGGCCGGACCCGCCGTCGTCCTCTCGTTTATTATCGGTGGAATGATCGCGCTGATCAACGCCCTCTCGGTGAGCGAACTCGGGACGGCGATGCCGAAAGCCGGCGGCGCCTACTACTACATCAACCGCGCGCTCGGGCCGCTGTTCGGCTCGATATCGGGAATGGGTGACTGGATCGGGCTCGCCTTCGCCAGCGCGTTCTACTCGATCGGCTTCGGTGGCTACCTCGCGGATCTGTTGGACGGCACCGTCGTCTCGCTTCCCGTTCTCGGGACCGTTTCGCTGTTGCCGACGATCGCGCTCGGTCCGTTTACGTTAAACGAGATCCAGATCGGCGCAATCATCGCGGGTGCGGTCTTCGTCGGCGTCAACTACATCGGCGCCAAGGAAACCGGTAGTATTCAGACCGTCATCGTCACGATTCTGCTCGGGATCCTGACGATCTTCGCGGTCGCCGGCTTCTTCTCGTTCGACTGGGCGACGGTCACCGCCGAAGGCGGACTGGCTCCCGAGGGAACGGGCGCAATCCTTCCGGGCGCCGCGCTCGTGTTCGTCTCCTATCTGGGCTACGCGAAGATCGCGACGATCGGGGAGGAACTGAAGAATCCCGGTCGGAACCTTCCGATCGCGATCGTCGGCAGCGTCGTGATCGTGATGGGCATCTACACGATCCTCGTGGGCCTCCTGATGGGGCTGATCCCTCACAGCGAGTTCTTCCTCGACCAGGCCGAGAACGCGCCGATGTCCTATGCAGCCGAAACCGTCTTCGACTACGAGTTCGCCGTCGTCGGCTTCGAGATTCCGATTCTCGGTATTGGCGTCACCTCGATCACGCTCGCCGCGCTGTTGGCGACGGCCTCGAGCGCGAACGCCTCGATCCTCGCCTCGGCCCGAATCAACTTCGCGATGGGCCGGGACAAGATCGTCACCGACTGGCTCAACGAGATCCACCCCAACTACGCGACGCCGTACCGATCGATCGCGCTGACCGGGCTGATGATCATCGTCTTCATCATCGCGCTCGGCGAAACCGTCGAGATCCTCGCGAGCGCCGCCAGCGTTCTCCACCTGGTTGTCTACGCGCTGATCAACGCCTCACTGATCGTGTTTCGGGAGGCGGACGTCCCGGAGTACGATCCGGAGTTCGAAGTTCCGCTCTACCCGTTCACTCCGATCGCGGGCTTCGTCCTCTCGCTCGCGCTCATCTACTTCATGGGCAACGTGGCGACCGCGATCAGTGGTCTGTTCGTCGTCTTCGCCATCCTCTGGTACTTCTTCTACGCGCGAACGGAGACGGACCGAGAGGGGATCCTCACCTCCTATATCCTCGACCGATCCGACGAGATGCCCGAGCCGGCGGTGTCTGCGGCAACCGCGGTGAAACCGATCGGGGACGCCGAGTCGGGGCCCCGCGTCATGGTCGCCATCGCGAACCCGCGCACCGAACAGGCGCTGATCACGCTCGGTAGCGCCATCGCGCAAGCGAAGGGTGGGTCCGTCCTCGCGACCCACATCGTTCAGGTACCCGACCAGACGCCCCTGCAGAAGGGCGCCGAGCAGATCGATCAGATCAGCGCCGAATCCGAGCGGCTGCTGGCCGACGCGGAGGCGTCGGCCGAGACGTTCGACGCTGACGTCGAGACGAAGACGATCGTCTCCCACCGGTCCTTCGAAGAGGTGTTCGACGCTGCCGGCACGTACGGCGTCGACACCGTCGTCATGGGCTGGGGCCGATCGACCGTCGGCGAGGGCCGCGTCGAGCGCCCACTCGACGAACTCACACACGACCTGCCGTGTGACTTCGTCATCCTCGACGGCGAGGAGGTGACGGCCGATCGGATCCTCCTTCCGACGGCGGGCGGAAGCGGTTCGGAGGTCAGCGCCGCCGTCGCACGCGCGCTCCAGGCGGAGTACGGCAGTGAGATCAGCCTGTTGCACGTCGTCGACGATCCCGACGAGCGCGAGGAGGGTGAAGCCTTCCTCGAGGAGTGGGCTGCCGAGCAGGGACTCGAGGGAACCACCCACATCGTCGACGACTCCGGGGACGTCGGGGAGGCGATCGAGCGCGCGGCGTCCGACCACTCGCTGGTGATCCTCGGGGCGACCAGACGCGGCGTGCTCTCGCGGCTGGTGCGAGGGTCGCTCGTCTTCGACGTGGCGACCGACCTCGACGTCCCGGTTCTGCTCGCAGAGAAGGAGAGCTCGCGGTCGCTTCGCGAGCGAGTCCTGGGCGAACGGCGGGACTGAACCCGCTTCGCCCGAACCTGTTCGCTCGTTCGATCACTCCTATCAGATGCCTGTCTATGAGTGAGGGACACAAGCGACAGAAAAAAGGTTCCCCACTCCAACTGGCTCGTGATGGATCGACACGGAAACTGTCGAGCGAGTCGGTCGAGGTCGGCAATACCCACCCGACAGCGCGCAGTGACGCGAATTCGCCGGGTGCGTTTCCAAATAGATAAGTGCCCACGGCAACCATCGACCGACATATAAGCGGTCTTCAAACGAGGTGAACACAATCTTCAGCACAGCTACAATTCCCCTGCAGGTGCAAACGCGCGTCGACGTCTTCGAGCAGATCTTCCTGGTCTTTCTCGGACTCGGAACGCTCGTCGGTGTCGTTGTCGTTGCGTACACGCTGTACAACGCGTACAAGTATCGCGACGGCGCTGCGAAGACGTCCGACGACGACACGCCAGTACTTGGGGAGTTACCGACAGGAGGAGAGGGCGGCAAGAAACTGTTCCTATCGTTCGGCCTGAGCGCGATCGTCGTGATCTCGCTCGTGATCTGGACGTACGGAATGCTGTTGTACGTCGAGGATCCGGGTGACGACATCCCACAGGAGGACGCCATCGAGGTCGACGTCGAGGGTGACGGCTTCGCCTGGTACTTCGAGTACGAGAACGGGGCCGAGACGGTCAATACCATGACCGTTCCGGAGGACACGCCGGTCTGGATCAGCGTTACCGGCGGGGACGTCTGGCACAACTTCGGGATCTCTGATCTACGCGTGAAAGCCGACGCGATCCCCGGTGAAACCGACGAAACGTGGTTCATGGCCGAGGAGGCCGGTGACACCCACACGATCGAGTGCTTCGAACTCTGTGGCGACGGCCACTCCGCGATGGACGGCACCCTCGAGGTCGTCGAGGAAGAGGAGTTCGAGGAGTTCCTTGAGGACGAAGCGCCGGACGATGACGAGAACGGCGACGACGAGGAAGCCGAGGACGAAAACGGTGACGACGAGGCTAACGACGAAGAGAACGGTGACGACGAAGCCGACGAAGAGAACGGTGATGACGAGGCTGACGACGACGAGAACGGTGACGACGAGGACGATGAGGAAGAGGAGACCGAGGACGAGAACGACGAGGAAGACGACGGAGGTGACGACTGATGGGTGACCTCCCGCCGATGACGTCGGTCAAGCGCTGGTTCGTCACGACCAACCACAAGGACGTCGGGATCCTCTATCTCGGAACCGCCCTGTTCTTCCTGGTGCTCGGCGGTGTCCTGGCGTTGCTGTTCCGAGCGCATCTCTGGGAGAGCGGCGGAACCGGACTGCTGACGGACAGCCAGTTCAACCAGGCCGTGTCGGTCCACGGACTGCTGATGGTGTTCTGGTTCCTCTCGCCGTTTGCAGCCGGCTTCGCGAACTACTTCGTCCCGCTACAGATCGGGGCGAAGGACCTCGCGTTCCCGCGCCTGAACGCTCTGAGCTACTGGTTCTACCTGTTCTCGGGGATCCTCCTCGGGATTTCGTTCTTCCAGGGTGGCTCGTTCTCCGGCGGGTGGACGATGTACGCGCCGCTGAACGTGCCGACGTACACGCCGGCGCTCGAGGCGACGACCGGTGGCAACGCGACGGTCCTCGCGTTGATGCTGTTCGTCTTCTCGATCACGATCGGGACGGTCAACTTCCTCGTGACGATCCACCGCTCGCGCGCGGAGGGACTCGGTCTGTGGAACATGCCGCTGTTTACGTGGTCGTGGCTGCTGACCGTCTGGATGATGCTGTTCGCGTTCGCGGCGCTGCTGGCCGCACTGCTGTTGCTCTCTATCGACCGGCTGTTCCTGACCCAGTACTTCGCGACCGATCAGGGGTCGGGTCTGCTGTGGGCCCACCTGTTCTGGTTCTTCGGACACCCGGAGGTGTACATCGTCTTCTTCCCCGCGCTGGGGATCATGTTCGAGACGTTCCAGACGTTTACGGGACGACGACTCGTCGGCCGCAAGTGGGTCATCATCTCGATGGTCCTCGTCGCGGTCCAGTCGTTCCTCGTCTGGATGCACCACATGTTCCTGACGACCATCAACCTCGAGATCAAGACGCTGATGATGGCGACGACCATCGGGATCTCACTACCGTTCGACCTGATGGTCTTCGCGCTGATCTACACGATGGTCAAGGGACGGGTGCGGTTTACGACCCCGTTCCTCTTTAGCCTCGGCGCGCTCGTCCTGTTCATCCTGGGCGGCATTACCGGGGTGTTCCTGGGTGCGGTCGTGCTCGACTACGAGTTCCGCGGCACCTACTGGGTCGTCGCCCACTTCCACTACGTGATGGTTTCGGGCGTCACTGCCCTGATCGGCGGCCTCTACTACTGGTGGCCGAAGATCACCGGGAAGATGTACTCCGAGTCGCTGGGTAAGCTCAGCTTCGCGGTGTACTTCATCGGCTTCAACCTGCTGTACTTCCCGATGTTCCTCGCCTGGGAGACGCCCCGACGTGTCTTCCACTTCGCAGAGGGTATCGAGATCTACCACCAGGCCGCGACCGTCGGCGCGTTCGTTCTCGGCGCGGGCGTGTTGCTCGTCTTCGCGACGCTCGCACACAGTCTCGTCGCGGGCCCGCGAGCACCCGAGAACCCCTGGGAGTTCTCCCGGACGGCAGAGTGGGCGATCCCCTCGCCCCCACCGCTCGAGAACTGGGACGGCCGTCCCAGCTACGCCTCTGGCTCGCTCGAGTTCGTCGAGGACTCGAAGGCCGTCCCCGACGGTGGCGCCGAATACGGACAGGGAACGGTCGCCAAGACCGAGGCAACCCACGAGGAGGAACACGCCGACCACGCCAGCATCTGGCCGCTCGGCATCGGTGCTGGTCTGTTCACGTTCTTCCTCGGTCTCTCGGGTCTGACGCCGTACGTGGTCGAGTTCGCCGAGGGAACCGCTGCTCCGCCCGAGGGTCTCTCTGGGACGGCAGCCGAGCCGAACATCATATACCCCGTGATCACGGCACTCGGGCTGGCGATCATGGCGTACACGCTATTCAAGTTCGGCGTCGAGCAGTTCGAAGCCCCCGAGATGCAGATCGCCGAGCGCTGGCCCTTCGAGGGCGTCGGCAACACGAAGTTCGGCGTCTGGGTGTTCCTCGCGTCCGACGTCGTCGTCTTCGGCGCCGCGATCGGCGCGTTCGTGTTCATGCGCCTTCACACCGGCTGGGGTAACTGGGAGACGATTCCGTTCGCCTCCTGGCCCGGCCTGCTGAACACCTACGTCCTGCTGACCTCGAGCTTCACGGTCATCCTCGCGCTGGTGATGGCCGAACGCAAGAACAAGCGAGGACTGCTCGCGACGCTAGGTGCGACCCTCGCACTGGGACTCACGTTCATGGGCGTGAAGGCCTACGAGTACGCCTACAAGTTCCAGATCGACGAGTACTGGTGGACCAGCATCGAGCACTCCATCTACTTCGTCACGACCGGGCTACACGCCCTGCACGTGATCCTCGGGCTGCTGATCGCCATCTTCATGATCTACCGCATCTGGTCGATCGACGCCTACCTCGAGGATCACCGTCCGGTGGAGTTCTTCGGACTCTACTGGCACTTCGTCGACATCGTCTGGGTCATCCTCTTCCCGCTGTTCTACCTGATGTAGCGGTTCGCCGCTACATCGACCCTCTCGAGAACGCGATCCGTTTTTTGAACCGCTCACTACCCGCGTGAGCCCCGCGACCGCCGCTCGTTTCGTCCCGGACGTACCGGGCAACGGGGTCGTTCGGGCTCCGCGATACCGGCCGCGGACGCTTCGCTCGAGCCGCCGATCGCTCGTAGTGTGTGCCGATCTCAGCCATCGGCTCGCCCACCGGCTCCGCCACGTCGTCCTCTCGGGACGGCTCCGCTGCGATTGCTCCCGGTTCGGAGCACCGACCCGGAGTGGGTGTCGAGAAACCGGTATCTCCGGGACCTCGCCCTTAGCCCATCAGCGTCGCCGGCTTGTGGAGCAGAATTTCCGTCGGATCTCGTCGCTCTCACGCGGCGGAATCGACGCTTTCGTCGTCGCGTTCGTGTCCGGCCCGAGACGGGCGAATCGACCGAACGTGATCGCCTCGTCCGCCTCGAGTTCGCCCTCCATCGCCCGCATGAGGAAGGTATAAGTGGCCCACACACTCATTGCTCACCAATGGCCGACGTTCGCACGTACACCCTCATTTACGTCGTACTGCTGGTGTTGGGTACCGGAAAGTTCGTGTTCTTTCAGTTCCCCGAAATATTCCCTGAGGCCGCTGCGATCGGCGGGACGATCATCCTAGCCGTAATCAAGGTGTTGCTGATCGCCGCCTACTATCAGCACCTGATCGAGGAGCCCCGCGCGATCACCTACATGATGGGGATCGCCGTGTTCATGGTCTTCCTGCTGACCATCGCCGCGGGCTACTCGATCCAGTAACTGATTTCCAAACTTCTCTCTCGACGCCACATTCGGCCAGCGTCGGCTCTCTCGAACTCGACCAACACCGCCGCGCGGACGATTCTTGCCGGGTCGTCGATCGCTGTCCCGTAGTGGCCGCCACAAATCATTGCACTCCTGGTCGAATGTGGGTGGCACGTAACTCGTTTCGATGCCTCCCATCGATCGGCAGTCCGTCGAGCCCCCCACTCGAGACGCGATTGCTCGTCGAGCTCTCCGTGCCGACCTCCAGGGGCAGCTGAGTCTGCACATTAAACTGCCTCGAGGTCGAGTGGATCGAGATGTCGGCGGTTCCCCATCACCAAACGAGGCCGACGGGTTCGCGGACTTCCCGGATCGGCACTCCACTCAGGTCACGGAAGACCGGGGGCGTCCGGACGACTCAACGCACTCGGCCAGTCTCCACCTGTAGACGGCGAGGATCGCGGCTCGTCGCCGTTCGACAACCTCGAACGTTCTGGCTCGTTACTCGGACTGGCGTTGTTCACGCGCCCGTCTCGGTGCGACAGCAGCTTCTCGCCGAGATGCGAGCCGATCTGTCCTCGACCCCGCTCGATGCATGTGGTGGGCTGCTCGAGAACTCGCAGCCCGATTCGGATCTCGACATCCCTGGCGCCGTTCCGATCTGGAGACGCTCTCTCGTCACCTCACTTGCGACCGACTGCGGTCGCGTCTGATGGAGACCGTCGTCCAGTTCGTGCTCGAGCGTCCGTGAGAGCGCTCTCATGAGCGCTCTGCATCCTACAACTGATACCGACAGAGCGGAGCCTGACTCCGTACACGTCTGCACGTGAGACGCACGAGGCGCATCCGGAGAACGCAACACGTCTCGAGCGATGGACTGTGTACCGTACTCGAGTGCAACAAAAGGAAACGGAGCCGTTAGTCTTCGCGGCCGAACATCTGGCGCATCATCGGATGCATCTCCATCATCTGCTCCTCGGCGATCTCCTCGTACAGCTTGTACGTGATCGAGACCGCGAGCAGCAGCCCCGTCCCGGTGACGGCGCCGATGGTACCCAGCATGTTCGCCCAGACGGCCAGCAGGCCGACCAGGGCGCCGCCGATGACGGTCACCTGCGGGATGTACCGCTCCATGACCTTCTCGATGACGCCGACGTTCTGTCGGAACCCGGGGATCTGCATCCCGGAGTTCTGGATCTGTCGGGCCGTCGCGTCCGGCCCCATGTTCGTCGTCTCGACCCAGAAGATGGCGAAGATCGCTCCACCGATGACCATGAACGTCAGGTCGATGGAGATCCGGATCAGCACCATCCACGTCGCCTGGGCGACCTCACCGGTCCACCACATCCAGTCTTCCGGCGAGTAGATCGGCGCGGTGTAGTAGAAGAACCCGCTGACGGGCTCTCCCTGTGCGTTGTACTGGCCCAGGGCGGCGGGCATACCGGCCCACGTCCGGTCGAGGATCTGGCCCATGAACTGGATGTTCGCCTGCAGCGCCCGAACGAGGATCATCGGCAGGACGCTCGCGTAGATGAGCTTCACGGGGAAGCGACCGCGGGCGCCCTTCACGCGGGCGTGGCTGAGCGGGATCTCGACGCGCACGGACTCGGCGTAGACGACGATCCCGAAGATCAGCAGCGTCGTCATGAGGGCGATGATCTGGCCCTCACCGAGCAACAGCGTGTTCAGCGTGTCCCCGGCGAGATCGACGTCGCCGAAGATGATCTGGTACCAGTCGTAGAAGAACCCGCCCTCTGCGGGCTGGATGAATCCGGTGACCAGTCGCTGGCTCACGCCGGCGATGATGAACAGGCCGATCCCGCTGCCGACACCCCACTTGCTGACGACCTCGTCCATGTACAGGATAAGAACCCCGCCCATGAAGATCTGGAGGAACATCAGCACCTGGAGCTGCGTGCTGTCGAAGGTGAGCCCGCCGAGCGACAGCGACTGCTGGACGGGGAGGAAGCCGCCGGCGAACACCATCGGGAGCGCGGTTAGCGCCGTCATGATGATGACCAGAAGCTTCTGGAGTCCCTGGTAGAGCACCTGATCCCGTGGGTCGTCGGTGTCGAGACCCAGGAGGTTCGCCCCGCCTAGTAGCTGCATCACGATGCTTGCCGTGACGATCGGACCGATACCGACCTGGAGCAACGAACCGTGCTCACCGGCGAGGATCGCACGGAACTCCCCGAAGAGGTCGGTTGCACCATCGGCCTGCATCCCAAGCAGGGCGATGTTCGTCAGGAAAAAGTACAACACGAGGATGCCGGCCGTCCACGCTAGCTTTCGCTTGAAGGGGACGTGCCCCTCCGGACGACGTACCGTCGGCATCCGTGTCAGAACCGGTTCAGCGGCTTCCTTCCATCCCATGCGTTAGTCCTCGACCTGTTCTGACTCGTCGTCGGTGTCGCCCTCGGCCTCAGCTTCGCCCTCGGCTTCCTGCTGGGCTCGCTCGGAGAGCACCGCCTTCCCGCCGGCGTCCTCGAGCTTCGCCTGGGCAGCCGCCGAGAAGGCGTCTGCCGTGACCTCGAGTGTGTTCCGGACCTGGCCGGAGCCAAGTACCTTCACGACGTCGACGTCGTGGCCGCTCTCGACGATATCGCGCGCGTCGAGTCGGTAACCGTCGTCGGTCTCCTCGGCCTCACCCTCGGCGGCGTAGAGGATCGCGTCCTCGTCGAGCTTCTGGACGTCGATCTCGGCGACGTCGGCCTGAAGCTCGTCCGGTCGGTTGAAGCCGTGTTTGCCCTTCGGTTCGTAGTTGTGGAACTCGTGTTTGCTGCGGCCGGCACGTCCGCGTCCGCCGCGATGGCCGGCTCCTCGGCGGTTCTTGTGGGAGCCGCCGCTGTGCGTCCGGGATCCGCGCTGGCGTCGTTTTTTACTCGTCATGGTTTATCGCATCGATTCTAACAGTTGATTAATCTCCTCGGTTGTATGTTTTCCGAGTTGGCCGCCGTCCACGGTCGGGTTCTTGATCCCCTCGTGACCGCCGCGTGGGGGGTGGAGACGCAGCGTCGGGGAGAGACCCTCCTCGCGAAGGGTCGTCTCCTCAGCGAGCAGCGCGTCGGCGAGCGCACCGAAGTCGTCGTACGCGGTGTTCTCGGCGAGCCATTCCTCGTCGACGTCCGCCTGTCGCCCCTCGAGCGGTTCCGCGCGCTTGGCGAGGACGGTCTCGAGGACGTCCTGATCGGGTTCGCCGATCGCAACGTAGTCGTTGACCTTGGCGACCATCCCGTCGTACGTATCCGTCTCGGGGACGAGCGCGCAGTGGTTGACGCTGTGGATGTTGAGCATCTCCAGGGTGTCCTGGATGTCGGTGTTGCGGTTGACCTCGCCGCGAACCTGGACGACCGCTCTCATTGGTCAGCCACCTCCGCTTCCTCCCGGCCGCTCCGGGAGCTCGGATGGCGCGACTGCGAGGCGTTCTCGAGCGCGTTGAACGTCGCCTTCGCGAGGTTGACCGTCGTCCGCGTGTTGCCGTGGCTCTTCGTCCAGGCGTTCTCGATGCCGGCCAGTTCGAGGACGGCACGAACCGTGTCGCTGGCGGCCAGTCCCAGCCCCTCGGGGGCGGGGATCAGCTCGACCTCGACGGAGCCGGCCTTGCCGGTCGTCTGTCGGGTCAGCGAGTGTGGTCGGTCCGAGCGGTCCTCCCAGGAGCCCGATCCGCGGGGGACCTGGATGATGTTTAGCTTCGCGATACCGATCGCCTTCTGGATGGCGGACCCGACCTGGTCGTCGCGGCCTTCCGCGTAGCCGACGTAGCCGTTGCGGTCGCCGACGGCGACCACACAGCGGAACTTCACGCGTCGTCCGGAGTCGGTCATGCGCTGGACCATGTTGATGTCCAGCACCTCGTCGTCCAGTCCGGGAAGGAGCTGGTCGACGATCTCGGGCTCCTTTAGCGGGAGTCCCGAGTTGAGGGCGTCCTCCATCGTGTCGATTTCGCCCTCCTGGACCATTCGGCCGAGACGGGTGACGGGTTCCCATCCACCGTCGTTGTAGTTGTTTCCACTCATTCGAGAATCGCCTCTCGTACCTCGTCGAAGTGTTCTGGTAGCTCTGTCGCGTCGAACTCGCCGCTGTACAGCGGCTCGTCGAGCTGCTCGGCGTACTCGGCGATATGCTCGCCGCGGGTACGCGACCAGTCCGCGAGCACGCTATCGTTGTGCGGGATCTCGAGACCGGCGTCGATCGCCCCCTCCTGAACGGCGAACACCTTGTTGCCCGGCGTCGCCTTGTTGAGGCCGATGTCGAGGACGGCTTCCTCGAGGCCGGCGTCGACCGCCCGCTTGCCGGCCAGCAGGCCGGTCAGATAGGCCGCGGAAATGTTGCTCGTGGGTGCTTCCCAACCGTACTCCTCGAGATCGCTCGAGTGTGCGCTCGCGAGCGTCTCGTCGCCCTGTGGGCCCGGAACGATCAGCTGCGCCGTAGTGTGCTTGTTGCTCTTCCGAGCAACGAGGCGGGGCTTGTCCGATTTCAGCAGGCGCAACCTCTGATGGTAGTCCGTCCGGACCTCACGGCGACGACGCATCGGAACGTTGTATCGTGGTCCTGTCGCCATTACTGGTCACCGTAGGTTTCGTCGATGTAGTTCAACAGGTAGCGGACGCTACGGAACTCGCCACCGCCAGCCTTCTTGTAGAGCTCGCGGTACTGCGTGGGCGTGATCTCGCCCTTGTCGCGGAGTTCGCGCAGCTTCCGGCGCTGTGCACGAATCTTGTCCTGCCACTCGTCTTTCTCGCTCTGGCGGGCGCCCTTCTTGCCCTTGCGCTTGCCCTGGCCCTTGCGGTGGCCGTAGGCGCGTTTCGCGTTGCGCTCGCGGGCGCGACCTCGGGAGTTGCCGCGGGCGTCCTTGGCCTGAATACGGCCGTCCTCGACGAGTTCGCGGATCTCGTCGCGGGTGATCGCCTCGGCGATGTCTCCCTGGGCGTCCGGGTCGATCCAGACGCGGTTCTTGCCGACGTCGAGGACGTCGGCCGCCAGTCGCTTCTGTGCGGAGAGATCAGTCATTGGATTCCACCTCGACTTCCTCGTAGGTCGGGTTCAGGACGCGAACGCCCTGATCCTCGGCCTGCTCCTCGATGCGCTCGCGCTTGCGCGCGCCGACCGAGGAGGAGATGCGGACCGCCTCCGTGTCGCCGTCGACACCCTCGAGATCGTCCGTGTTCTCGACGTAGACCTCGTCGAATCCGCTCGGGTGTTTGCCACGAACCGCTTCGGGGGTTCGGTAGCCGGCCTGGACCTTCGGGCCCTTGCCCTTGATGCCGCGGCGCTGCTTCGAGAGCTGGCCACGGGGACGGCGCCAGGATTCGGGCGTCCGCTTTTTCTTGTGGTAGTCCTGTCGATTGAACTGCGGCTTGCCCGCCTGCTTGCGTCGGGTGAGCAGGCGCTGCTCCTCCTCGGAGAGCTCGGGCGTCTTCTCGGTCAGCCCGCGGGGCTGCAGTTCGGTCTCGACGTCCTCTTCTGGCTCTTCTGCTTCCTCGACGCCCTCGTCTTCGATCTCGGCCTCGGTCTCCTCGGTTACCTCGAGGTCGCCGACGTCGGCCTTGATACGAGCTGCGAGTGCGTTTCCGACGCCGTCGGCCTCGGCCAGGTCCTCCTGGTCGGCCTCCTTGACGTCGTCGATCGTCTCGAAGCCGGCGTCGCGGAGCGCGTCGGCCTTGCTCGCGCCGACGCCGCTGATATCCTCGAGATCCTGCGGACCCTCTTCGGCCGCGGCGTCCTCGGTCTCGGTCTCTGGTTCGTCGTCAGCCATCTATCAGGCACCTCCTTTCGCGGGTTTCTCGGTGATGTAGACCCCGTCCTGGAAGACGCGGGTGTCCTTGCCGCTGACTCGGGTCAGCTGCTCGATGTCTGCCGCCGTCTGGCCGACGTCCTCCTTGTTCGGACCGGAGAGGACGAGCCGTTCGTCGTCGACGGAGACGTCGGTCTCACCGTGGATAGTCGTGCGTCGCGGTGCCTTCTCGCCGAGGAAGTTCTCGATGACGACGTCGTCGCCCTCCACGCGGACCTGCATCGGGAAGTGAGAGTAGAAGACCTCCATCTTGTACTCCCAGCCCTCGGTCACGCCGTGGAACGCGTTCTTCAGGTGACTCTCGAAGGTGCCGACGGTCGCGTTCGTCTTCGCGTCCTCGGCCGCACTTTCGATGACCACCTGGTCGTCTTCCGCTTCGACGGTCACGTCGGGGTACCAGAGACGCCGGGTCACGGCGCCCTCGGGTCCGTCGACGGTCACGTCGAGATGATCGACCTCGACAGTTACGTTTTCGGGGGTTTCCAGTTCGACTCGCATGATTAGTAGACGTATGCGATCACCTGGCCGCCGATCCCCTGCTCGCGCGCCTCGTAGTGGCTCATGATGCCACTGCTCGTCGTAACGACGAGCGCGCCGAAGTCTCGAGCCGGGAGGTATCGCTTCTCCCACTTCTCGAAGTCCTCGGCACCGGCTGCGTAGCGGGGCTTAACGGGGCCACACTCGTTGATCGCTCCTTTCAGTTCGACCTCGAACTGACCGGCCTTACCGTCGTCGACGAACTCGAAGCCGTCGATGTACCCGCGGTCGTAGAAGACCTCGAGCACGTTGCCGATCTCGTTCGAAGCGGGCGTTACCTCGTGGCTCAGTTTCCCGACGCTCTCGGCGTTGTCGATCCCCGAGAGCGCGTTGCTGAGTGGGTCGTTTCCAGTCATGTTATCGGTACTTCCTGAATCCCATGTTGCGGGCGATCTCTCGGAAACACTGTCGACAGAGGTTGATGTCGTACTTGCCGACGAGTCCCTGTTTGCGGCCACAGCGCTGGCACTCCTCGATCTGGCCGGTGCGCTTTGCCGCGTGCTCGCCCGTCTGGTCGTTTTCTACGTCGGTTTCACTCATCCGTGGACTCCTCTACGTTGACGTCGAAGTTCGCCTCGAGGTACTGAATCGCGTCCTCGGGGGTGAGTCGGTGCTTCGACGGGATCGATCGAGTCACCTTGTCGCGCTTGGCGATGCGGTAGCCCGGGCGGACGAGGTTGACCGTAACGTCCATCCCGTAGATCCCGACGTTCGGGTCGTACTCCTGGCTCGGGAACTCGGTGTGTTCCTCGACCCCGAAGCTGAAGTTCCCAGTGTTGTCGAACTGGTTCTCGGCGAGCGTCGCCAGCGGCAGGGCGGTCTCGAGGAACTCGGCCGCATCCTCGCCGCGAAGGGTGACCTTCGTCCCGATCGGGTCGCCCTGTCGGATGCCGAAGTCGGGCTCGGTCCGCTTGGCCTGGGTCCGGACGCTCTGCTGGTCCGTGACCTCCTCGATGATGTCCTCGGCCTTGCCGAGTTCGCGGCCACCGCGGCCGACGCCCATGTGGACGACGACCTTCTCGACGCGGGGCTCGCGCATCTCGTGGAACTCGCCTTCGGCTTCACTACTCATCGTCATCACCTTCGTCGCCCGTGAAGTTCTCGTCGATCACGACGACGTACTCCTCGACGGTCTCGAACAGCTCGTCGTCGGTCTCGACGGTGACGATGTTCGAGCCGCTGCCGGGGGTGACGTCGATATCGGTGACCTCGCCGATCTTCCCGCCGTGGTTGCCGCTAACGGCCGTGACGAGTGCACCGTCCTCGTAGGGGAAGTGTGCGACGACCGACTTGTCGTCGTTGTCGACGACGACCGAGTCGTTCGTGCTGTACTCGCTTTCCTCGGCGAGGATGTTCGTTCCGTCGTGCAGCGTCAGCTGGGTGTCGCCACCCGGAACCTGACGCTTGCCCTCGATCTTGCCGAGGCGGCTGTCGGCGTCGTCGGCGTCGATCTCGGTCAAAGCGAGTCGGCCACCCTCGTCGGGGAAGACCCGGTAGTACTCCTCGCGACCGGGGAACGCAACGATGTCGAACATGCCGATCGGGCGCTGTTCGTCGTTGATCGGTTCCCCGTTGACGAGGATCGAGTCCTGCGAGAGGGCGTACCGCGCTTCCTTCTTCGAGTCGACGTAGCCGAGCACGTCCCGAAGCAGGACGACGAGCGGAACACCGTCCTCACCGTGCGGGCCGGAGTCGGCCTTGACCGTGAAGACGTCGGTCTTTCGCTCGACTGGCCAGGACTTCGGCACGGACAGTCGTTTCTGATGTTTCGTCATTCGCTATCACCTTCGTCTTCGTCTTCGTTCGCGTCGCCCTCGAGGCGCGCCTCGCGGCGCTCGTCCTCGAGGTCGAGATCCGTGACCCGGACGTTCGACGGGTCGAGCGGCCGCGGCACTTCCTCGCCGTCGGCCGTCTCGACGGTCACGTCCTCGACGTGGATCGTGCCGTCCTCGAGGATCGCACGAAGGACCTCGCCGGTCTCGCCGGCGTGGTCGCCGCGCATGACCTCGACGGTGTCGCCCGCGTTGACGCGGGTCCGTCGCGTGTCGTACTCCTCGCGGAGGTCATCCGAGAGCGTCGCGTGAAGCTGCTTCTGTCGCTTGTGCAGCGGTGCACGCTCCGTCTGGGTTCGCTGTTTGTGTGGTTGCTTGCTCATACTCAGACGATCATCGTTGCGGTCGAGGCGATCGCGCCGAAGCGTTCGGCGACTTCGCGAGCGATCGGGCCCTTGATTTCCGTCCCGCGGGGCTCTTCGTTCTCGTCGATGATGACCGCCGCGTTGTCCTCGAACTTCACGCGCGTCCCGTCGGGTCGGCGGATCGACTTCCGCTGGCGGACGATGACGGCCTCGAGGACCTGGCGGCGCATCTCGGGGGTACCCTTGGTGACCGAGACGGTCACCTTGTCACCGAGCCCCGCCTTCGGCTGGCGGTTCTTGGTGCCCTGGTAGCCCGAGACGCTGATGACCTTCAGCTCGCGCGCACCGGTGTTGTCGGCGCACGTGACCAGGGATCCCTTCTTCAGGCCCTGGGTGACGTCGGCTTTCATCGCCTCCATCACTGATCACCCTCGACGGCTTCCTCTTCGGCACCCTCGGTGACATCGCTGCTGGAAAGCTCACGGTCAGGCTCGGCCTGACGGGTGAGCGCGGCGATGTCCTCCGCGGTTGCCTCTTCGGTTACTTCGACGACCACGTGCGATTTCGTCTTCGACAGTGGTCGGGTCTCTGCGATCTTGACCGTGTCACCGACCGAGAGCGGCTCGAGCACGCCCGGTACGTGGGCCGGGATGCGCGAGCGACGCTTCATCTGGCGGTCGTACTTCGGAACCGCCACATCGTACTCTCGTTCGACGACCACGGTCTTGTCCATGTCCGTCGAGATGACGGTCCCCTCGAGGATCTGACCTCGAACGGAGAGCTCGCCGTAGAACGGACACTTCTCGTAGTCGTATTCCTCCGGGTTCTCTGGTTCCGGAGGGGTTTCAACGTCTAATCCTATTGCCATGGTGAGTCACCATTCGTTTCCGTGCGTCGGGCGGGTTGTGAGAGCAGTCGCGAGCCATCGACCGTAACGTAGGCCACGTCCTCGCCGGCAGCGTGGCGGCGATTCCGTGAAGAATCGTCGCCACGACAGTCGGCGGCATCGCCGCCGACTCGGTCTGCGAGGACGGACGAATCGTCCGCCCCTGCAGGTTGAGTGTCGGCCAGTTTGGACGCGGTCCCCGACGCCTTCGCGGCGTCGGCGGCGTCATCTGTGATCGCGAACTCGAACGTCGAGCCCGACTTCGGCACCATAACGACCCGAGACGCGCCCTGCTCTCGAACTTCTACCGAGAGCGTGTTGGTCGTCTCGATGACGACCCGTCCCTCGAGGCCGACTCGTCCGTCGTCGTCACTCTCGACGACGCGGACGGGCAGTCCGTTGAGTTCGTGTCGGGGCAGCGTTTCGGGTGTTAGTGCCATTGTTCGTGTGTTACTCGTCGGTGTCGTCCGCTGCGGCCTCGTCCTCGAGGTCGCCTTCCTCTCGCTGGATCGTCTTGATCCGGGCGATGGTGCGGCTCAGTTCGCCGATACGACCCGGGTTCTCCGGGGCGCCACCGGCCGCGAGGACGGACTTCTGGTTGAGCAGCTCGGTCTCGAGCTCCTCGAGTTCGTCCTCTCGCTCGGCGGCGGTCATGTCACGGACCTCTTCGACGTGGAGGATCGCCATCAGGCGTCACCTCCCTCGTCCTCGTCCGCGTCTTCGGAGGCGTCCTGTGCCTCGTCGTCCATCTCAGCCATCAGCTCCTCGGCCTCGGCTTCGACGTCCTCCTCGAGCTCGTCTAAGTCCTCCTCGATTGGCGCTTCGTCGGGGATGTCGACGTCCTCGTCTTCGACGGCGTCGACCTCCGCTTCGATGACCTCCTCGATGTCCTCTTCCTCGGGCTCGGGCTCGACGGCGTCCTCGGCGGGGGCTTCGGCGCCTTCCTCGGTGGCCTCGGCCTCCTCGGGCTCGCCCTCGAGCAGCTCCTCGACGCCCTCGGCCTCGTTGGCTTCGACGGCGTCGGGGACGACCTCTTCGGGGTCCATCTCGTCGTGGACCTGGAAGTCGTCGGGGAGTTCGGCACCCGGCGGGATGATCTTCACGTCGACGCCGATCGTGCCGAGCTTCATCACTGCGACGCCCTGGCCGTGGTCGACGACCTCTTCGGCGGGCTCGCCGTTGTGCTTGATGTAGCCGCGGTTGAACTTCTCGACGCGCGAGCGAGCGCCAGTGACCTTCCCGGAGAGGACGATCTCTGCGCCGAGCGCGCCGGAGTCCATGATTCGGTCGATCGTGGTGTGACCGGCCTTCCGGAAGTACCAGCCACGCTCGAGTGCGTTGGCCAGTCGGTCCGCGACGATCCGTGCGTTGAGGTCGGGTTCGTCGACCTCCTGGACGTCGATCTGGGGGTCCTCGAGGTTGAACTTCTCCTCGAGAGCCGTCGTGACCTTCCGGATGTTCTCGCCGCCCTTGCCGATGACCATCCCCGGCTTCTCGGCCTTGAGAACGATCTGGGTTCCCATCGGCGTCTTGGCGACGTCCATACCGCCGTAGCCTGCGCGGCCGAGCTCTTCTTCGAAGAACTCGTCGATCTGAGACCGCTGCAGGCCGTTTTCGATGAACTGGTGTTCGTCAGCCATTAGTTCTCATCCTCCTCGTTCTCGTCGGCTTCCTCGACGACGATCTCGACGTCGACCTCCGGTGTGTTCCAGGCGGTCGCACGCCCCATCGCGCGGGGTTTGCGGCCGACGGACTCGCCGACCTTGTGGGCGGCGATGTGAACGATCTTCATCGAGGCACCGTCGAAGCCCTGGTGGTCGGCGTTGGACTCGACGTTCTCGAGCAGATCGAGGAACTCGCCCGAGACCTTCTCGGGGTACTTGCCGGCGTCCCAACCTTCGACGTCCGAGCGGTGACCCGCGCCGGAGTTGTGGGACTTGAACGGCACCGACTGCTCCTCGTCGATCACGTCCTGCAGGTACGCCTGGGCGTCCGCGACGGTTCGGCCCTTGATCTCGCGGGCGACCTCCTTGCTGTGCTTGTGGCTCATGTGACGCTCCCGGAGCATCGCTTTCGCGGTCGTGTCCGGATCCGCGTCGACTGAGTAGTTGATTCCCATGCGGTGATCACTTCAGTGGGACGAACTTCGAGGATCGAGTCGCGCCGATCCCGGCCTGTCCGTGCTCGACGGACGTGCGGGTCAGCTGGAACTCGCCGAGATAGTGTCCGATCATCTCGGGTTCGACGCGAACGCGCTCGAAGGACTGTCCGTTGTACACGGCAAACGTCAGTCCGACGAACTCCGGCAGCACCGGCATGTCGCGCAGGTGCGTTCGGATCGGCGCGTTAGCGGTCTCTTCCTCGCCTTTATCGCGGGCCTTCTCGAGCAGCTTCTCCTGCTCGACGGAGAGTCCGCGCTTGATACTTCGCCGCTTGCGAGCGGGCAGCAGTTCTACGACCTCGTCGAGCTCCATCTCCTGCAGCTCCTCGAGCGTGTGACCGCGGTAGGTGAACTCACCTTCGCGGCCGGTTCTGTACTCCTGACTCATTTGTTTCCACCTCGGCCGGTACGGCGCGAGGAGATGTCACCGACCTTCCGTCCCGGCGGGGCGTCCCGCGAGACGGACTTCGGTTTGCCGGGGTGCTGTCGGCCACCGCCACCGAACGGGTGGTCGATCGCGTTCATTGCAACACCGCGGACGCGGGGCCACTTGGTACCCCGGGCTTTCATCTTGTGATACTTGTTTCCGGCTTTGACCATCGGCTTCTCCGTGCGTCCGCCACCGGCGACGACGCCGATGGTAGCACGACACTGCGGATCGAGGCGCTTGACCTCGCCGCTTGGAAGCTGGATGACCGCGGCGTTGCGGTCGTGGGTGATCAGGTCCGCGTTGACACCCGAGGCGCGGGCGAATCGACCGCCGTCGCCGGGGTTGGCCTCGATGTTACAGACCGGAACCCCTTCCGGGATCTCGGCCAGCGGCATCGTGTTGCCGGGCTTGATCTCCGCACTGACGCCGACCTGGATCTCCTCACCGACGGTGATCCCCTCCGGCGCCAGCACGAGTCGCTGGTCGCCGTCCTCGAACTCGATGGCGGCGACGGGCGCCGAGCGGGCGGGGTCGTGTTCGATGTCCACGACGGTCCCGCGGATCACGTCGTCGTCTTCCTCTTTCTTGTGGGTGAGCTTCGCCTTGTATCGGTGCGACGGGGCACGGAACGTCGGGGTCCCGCGGCCGCGTCGTTGTCCCTGAATGCGTCGTCCCATCGTTAGAACACCCCGATACGCGAGGCGACTTCCTGGGCGTCGTCGTCCTCGGAGAGTTTGACGGTTGCTTTCTTTTTCCCGTTCATCGTCATCTGTGTGTTGACGCTATCGACCGAGACCTCGAAGCGTCGCTCGACTTCCTCTCGGATCTCGGGTTTGGTGGCGTCGGGGTTGGCGACGAACTGGAGCTTGTTCTCGAAGTCCATGTCGTTCATCGCCTTCTCCGTCACGAGCGGGTGGTCGATCGCTCCGCTCATCGGTCGGCCACCTCCTCGAGTGCGCTCTCGGTCCAAACGGTCAGTCGACCGGGCTGGGTGCCCGGCGCGAGATCCTCCGCGTTGACCTCCGCGGCCGTCGTGACGTCCGCGCCGGCGAGGTTCCGGGCCGCACGGGACGGGCCGGACTCGCTCGAGGTGACGAAGAGGATCGACTTGGGCTGTTTGTACTTGCGTCCGCGGGTCTTTCCGCGACCCGAGCGCACGCTGCGACCCTCGTCGGCTCGCTCGATGTCGTCGGCGAGACCGGCGGCCTCGAGGAACTCGACGACCTCCTTGGTCTTCTGGAGCTCCTCGAACTCGTCGCTGACGACGATCGGTGCCTCGACGTCGCCGTCGAACTCGTGACCGCGGTCGGCGACGAGCTCGGCGTCGGTCGTCGCGGCGATAGCGCTGCGGACGGCCAGCTTCTTCTCTTTCGTGTTGATCGATTCGGTCCAGTCCTTCTCGGCTTTCGGCGGGTGTCCCTTGCGTCCCGAAACCGTCTGGGGAACGCGTCGACCGCGTCCGTTCTGTCGGGGGACGTGGGCCATCCCGCGGCCGCTACCGAACGATTCGGCCGGCGTTCGAAGACCGGCGAACTCGTCGGCGCCGTAGTCCTGTTTTCGGTTGGCCTGGGCGGCACGAACGGCACGGGCGATCAGGTCCGGGCGGTACTGGGTCTCGAAGACCGCCGGGAGCTCGATCGTGTCCGCGTCCGAGCCGTCCAGGTTGCGTACTGTTGCGTCCATGTGTTATCCCTGGTTGGATGCGGTGGAGACGAACCGGACCTCGGGATCGAGGCGCGGCTGGTCTCCGGGTCGGATCGCCGGGCGGAAGCGTACGAGACGCTTGTTCGGCCCGGGGAGCGAGCCCTTGATCAACGCGTGCGGCCCGTCGACCTCGCCGTAGTTGACGAAGCCGCCGTCGACCGTCGCGTCGGCGCCGTCGCCGATATCGACGAGGCGCTTGTTCAGTTCCGTCCGCTGGTGGTAACCGGTCTGGCCCTGCTGGGGGACCGTCGAGCGGACGCGGGAGGGGTTCCAGGGGCCGAGGTTGCCGATGCGACGGCGCCAGCCCTGCCGGGCGTGTTTGCCCTTGCGTTTCTGGACGCCCCATCGCTTGACGGGACCCTGGGTCCCTTTCCCCTTCGTGACGCCGCTTGCGTCGACGTACTCGCCGGCGCGGAACGTGTCGTTCATGACGTGTTCCCCGCCGTCGGCGATCAGCTCGAGCGCGAAGTCGACGCGCTCGTCGATCGAGCCGCCGCCGACGCGCGTCTCCATCACGTCCGGTTTCTTCTTCGGTACCGATGGTACCGCCGAAGGCACCGTGTGCGTGATGACGCGAACGTCGTCGACGCGGCCGCCCTCGAGCAGCTCTCGAAGTTCGTCTTCGGCCGCATCGGCGTCGTAGTCGTCACCGGGAAGGTCCAGAACGCGATCGAGTTCGGGAACGAACTCGTCGGTCCAGACCTCGGTGATCGGTTTCTTTCCGTACGGTGTGTCCTCGTACGCACGCAGGGCGACCGCGCGCATCGGCGGCGTCTCCACGATCGTGACGGGGACGGTCTCCTCCATCCCCTCGGTCGGCGAGTTCGCTTCGTCGTCGACCATCACGACGTGGGTCATGCCGGCCTTGTAGCCCGCGAAACCCTGGAGCGTCGGCTGTCCGTCGTCGTCCGGCCACGAATTGAAGCGCGGAACCTCCGAGGAGGCGCGCTGTCGTGGGCCGAACCCGAGTGAGCCTTTGCGTGGTGAATTTGGTTGTGGCATTCTATCACTCTCTGAGAGTGAGGGGAGCGAGCGTGGCGAACAGAGCCTCTTCCGTTCGCACCACGTCGCTTCCCTGGTCCGGAACCGTATTCAGCCAGAGGTCGAACCCCGGATCGATGGGTTCGACTCCGTCACCGTCGACGCCGTCCCAGTTGGACAGCGCGTCGACGGCCTCCTCGTCCATTCCGAGGATGTCCGGCAGCCCTCTCTCGGGTGCCCCGAAGGCGACGGTCATCCCGTCGCGCTCGCGGCGTCCGGCCAGCGTCCCCAGCCGCCCGACGGTGAGTTCTGCACCGAATCGGGAGGCTGCAATGCGGACGCCGGCGTCCTCACGGCCGAGTGCTGCCTGGAGGTCCGTCCGCTCGACGTCGAGCCCCGGAAGGGAGTCGTCGACGAGCTTCGCCCGGACCGGTCGTCGCGAAGAGATCCTGACGGTCACGCGCTCCCCCTCCTCGAGCTCCATACCGGGAGGCACGTTGAGGGAGATCGGGTGTTGCAAGCCGCAATTGACCCGCACGCGTTGATCAGGTCCGACCTCGGTCACGATTCCTTGTCTTGACGACCCCGAACCGTTCGATTCGGAGCCGGTCTGTGACACGTCGCGGAGCGGGGGCAGGATGCCCACGTACTCGAGTTCGTCGCGCATCCCCCAGGCCTCGTTTCGGAGGTAGGGGGGCGTCGTCGCGTACCGCAAGACGGTGTCGACGAACTCGCCGCCGAATCGCCCGCGTTCGCCTTCCCGGTCGGGGAAGACGACGAGCCGATCCGCCCGGAACACGGTCGCCGCGCGGGCGACGTATCCGAGCTTGCGAGTTGCCTCGCGTTTGTCCTCGGCTTCGCGGGTGAGCGACGACGGCACGAGCACGCTGACGGTCATGCCCACGCTTCGGCGCCGCGTCACTAGACTGTAGCGATGTCTTGCCGACAAAGTCTTAAAAGGGTAGCGGATTCGATTCCGGCTGTGAACGGCTCACAGGTGGGAAATCGGCGCATACGGGTCCTCGGGACACACTATCACGAGTGCTGATCCGTCTTTCGCGTGAACGCGTCCTCGAGGCCGTCAGACGGCCACTACGGGAGGGCGATCGATCGGCGCATGGTACGGCTGGACGAGTCACACATCCCTCGATTCGCAATCCTTATACAGCTTCCAGAGATAGGTAAGCGTGCAACAGGGCGCTGGTAGTGTAGTGGTATCACGTGACCTTGCCATGGTCACAACCTGGGTTCAAATCCCAGCCAGCGCACTTCTACGGCGAACAACCTCGACGAGCACCGCGTAGCGTGTGCTCGTCATCCGTGAGCCGTAAAGTCGTCCTGGATTTGAACGAGAGAAGTCGCAGCGCCGAGCGAAGCGAGGCGACCGTCTTCGCGTTGTTCAAATCCCAGCCGGCGTCCGACACCGACGAACGCCTCGAGTCGCTCGAGCCATTCCGAGTATCCTGGGATAGTGATCCGGATCGCCGTCGACCACCGAAGCGGGACGGAGGGTTCGATCCGTACTCGAGTCGAGCGATTCGTAACCCTTATCAATTCACTCGAGAGACGTAAAACTGCAACAGGGCGCTGGTAGTGTAGTGGTATCACGTGACCTTGCCATGGTCACAACCTGGGTTCAAATCCCAGCCAGCGCATTTCTCCGAACACAACATCGCGAGCGCTGCGTGGCAGCGCGAGTATCCGTGTTCGGAGAAATCGAATCTGGGTTTGAAACATACCGAGGTTCTGCGAGCGTAGCGAGCAGGTTCTCGGGAGCGGTTCAAATCCCAGCCAGCGCATTTCTCCGAACACAACATCGCGAGCGCTGCGTGGCAGCGCGAGTATCCGTGTTCGGAGAAATCGAATCTGGGTTTGAAACATACCGAGGTTCTGCGAGCGTAGCGAGCAGGTTCTCGGGAGCGGTTCAAATCCCAGCCAGCGCACTTCTACGGCGAACAACCTCGAGAGCCTCGAGACGCAATCCCTCGAGCAGCCTCGTTTCTCCGGCCGAGTTCTCCCGTTCCGAGTTCCTGAGAAGCGATCGGCCTCGAGCCGCACGGTTCGACGACGAGGTGCCAACCGTCGATTGGGGCGAGTAACTCGAGATGAACCGCGTTCGCGCTCGGTGCCGACGTGAAACCACTGGCTGCGTTTAAGACGGTCCGCGACGGCTTCGAAGCCGGGATGACCGGACCAGACGACGAGCGAACGAGAGAGCTGGGAATCGAGTTCGGATCGCTCGCTCGCGAACTCGAGGAGCACCAGTATCCGGCGACGAGCAACGAACTGACCGAGCGCTACGGCGACGCGGTACTGGGACTCCCGAACGGCGAACAGACGCTGCGCGAGCTGTTCGAGCTGGTTCCCAACGAACGACTCGAATCGGCCGCCGACGCGCGGGTTGCGATCTTCAATACCGTCGGTGAGCGCGCGATCGGACGGAAGGGGTACAGCGACCGAACGCCGCCGGCGCTGGGCGAGCGCGAGGAGTGGCCTCACGAGTCGTTCTGACCCGGGTCGGGCGATGCGGCTGCGCTCGCCGGGCGTAGCCGACCACGGCGTATCGACGCCGCCCGTCGGAGTAGTCAACGCCACCGATTGTCGGTTCCGAGAAGCGTTTCCGACGGCGAGTAGCTTTTATACTCCGGGACGATACCCAACAGCGAACGGCCGAACGAACAGGTTCCCATGCAAACCGAGTCCACATCAAGAGACGAGAGCGACGAACTCCGGTACGAACAGGGCGAGGACCGTTACGTCTTCCACTACGACGACGACGACACGGCGACGCTGACCGCGACGATCGTCCACGCGCTCGCGTCGATCGCGGACACGGACGTCTCTCAGGGGGAGTTCTCGCTGTACGACAGCATCGACCCCGACGCCCTCGATCGGATCTTCCGGCCGAAGGCCGACGGCACCGAGCGGACCGGCGGCCACATCGCCTTCACCGCCCTCGAGCACGAGGTGTACGTCTACGCCAACGGCGACATCGTCATCTATCCGCCCGCCGAGAGCCGTCGGCCGGGACCGCGCCGGTAACCGGATCGAGCCCGTCGTTCGGCGGCTGTTTCTGTCGCGTCTCGAGTCGGTCCGGCGAGTTCCGTCGGGCATCGTCTGCAGGCTCTGGATTTACTACCCGCGGTACGGACAGTGTCGAGTATGACCGTCGTTGCACTACTCAGCGTCGCACCGGTAACCGAAGAGAGCATGGCCGACGAGGTCGCGAAGGCCGTCGAGGCCCTCGAGGAGTACGACGTCGGTTACGAGACGAACCCGATGGGGACGGTGATCGAGGCCGACTCGGCCGACGAGTTGTTCGCAGCGGCCCAGGCGGCCCACGAGGCCGTCGACGGCGACCGGGTGAGCACCGTGTTGAAGATCGACGACAAGCGAACCCGCGACGCCGCCGCCTCGGAGAAGGTCGAGGCCGTCGAGGAGGCCCTCGGCCGCCCCGCATCGAGCGACCGATAATATCAGGTCGGGACGACCATCACCGGGCGGTTCGTCTCGAGCAGGACCGACTGGGCGACGCTTCCGAACACCGCCTTGCCGACGGGCGATCGACGGCGCGCGCCGAGTACGAGCAGGTCCGCGTCGAAGCGCTCGGCCGCGTCGAGGATCGCCGCCTCGGGACGGCCGGTCGCCGCGTGGACGTCGGTCTCGACGCCCGCCTCCCGCAGCGCCGCGGCGATTCTCGAGACCGTCGCCGGGAGCCCCTCGAGCTCCGTCAGCTCCTCCTCGAGCGTGCCGACGGCGACGTCGTCGACGTCCTCGGCCGAGAAGTCGAGCTCTTCGCGCGCGTGGAGTACGTCGACGGTAACTGCTTTCTCCTCCGCGGCCAGCTCGCGGACGGCCTCGAGCTGTGCATCGACCCGGTCGTCGTCGCCGTCGACCGGAACCAGAACCGTGTACATGTTCGAACCGACTGCGGGAACGCATATCAAACCACGAGTCGGTATCCGATCCCCGGCCGACCAATGCGGAAGACCGAACTGTCCCGAGTGGCGACCGAGAGTATGGAACAGACGACCATCGACGTGAACGGGATGTCCTGTGGCGGCTGCGAGGAAAACGTCACCGACGTCCTCGAGGCGCTCGAGGGCGTGTCCTCGGCCACCGCGAACCACGAGACCGACCAGGTGCGCGTCGAACACGGCGAGGGGACGACCGTCGACGCGATCGGGAGCGCGATCGAGGACGCGGGGTACGAGGCCGACGCCTGATACGGTCCGCTGTAACGACACACAGTAGCCTGTATGAATCTCGCGACGGCGGTCGAGGGACCGAACTGACAAACTGTTTTACGCCAGACGCTAGAGGGGAGGGTATGGAGAGTCTCAACCGGATGGCGATCGAGCTGGTCGACGAAGCCCTCGACTACGCCGAGGAGCTGAACATCGGCGGGTTCGACCTCGAGAACGAGGCGACCGTACTCGACTTCGGCGTCGAGTTCGACGGCGGGGTCGAGGCGGGACTACTGTTGACGGAGATCCAGACCGCGGGGATGGCCACGCCGAGTCACCTGCTGGGCGAGGTCGACGGCACCTCGATCCCTTACGTCGAGCTGACGACCGACCAGCCCGCGCTCTCGTTGCTGTGTTCACAGAAGGCCGGCTGGGAACTCGCGACCGAGGACTTCGAGGGGCTCGGCAGCGGGCCCGCACGCGCGCTCGTCGCACGCGAGGAGGAGTTCCGAAAGGTCGGGTACACGGACGCGTTCGATCTGACCGCACTGGCCGTCGAGAGCGACGAGCTGCCGCCGGCGTCGGCCGCCGAACAGGTCGCGGAGCTCGCGGAGGTCGAACCGAGCAGCGTCTTCCTGCTGGCCTACCGGACGGCGAGTCTCGCGGGGAGTATCACGTCCGCCGCTCGCGCAGCCGAGCTCGCGACCTACCGGCTGACGGAGCTGGGGTACGACCCGAACGATATCGTCTCCGCGACGGGGCGGGCGCCGGTCGCGCCGGTCGCGGGCGACGAGCAGACCGCGATCGCCCGGACGAACGACGCGCTCGCCTACGGCGGCCGAGCCCACCTGACGGTCCGGAAGGACGACGACGTCTTCGACTCGATCCCCTCGACGGCCGCGGACGCACACGGCCGTCCGTTCGCCGAGGTGTTCGACGATCTCGACTGGCAGTTCGAGGAGGTTCCCGCCGATCTGTTCGCGCCCGCGGCGGTCACCGTCGACGTACTCGGCGGGCCGACCCACAGCCACGGTGAAACCGACGAGGAACTCCTCGCCGAGTCGTTCGATCTGTAGCCCGGTTCGACGACCGCCGACGATCGACCGATTTTTCTCGCGATCGCACCTTCGGACGGTCGATGAGCGAGCCGATCGACACCGTGCTCTTCGACCTCGACGACACGCTCTGTCGGTATCGCCGCGGCGCGGACGAGGTGCTCGAGCTCGCGTTCGAGCGCGCGGGCGTCGGCCCCGTCTTCGAGCCGGCGACCTACTACGACCGGTACCGCGAGTACCTGGAGCGGGCCGACGGCTTCGCCGACTTCCACGAGCGCTGTTTCGGCGATCTGGCCGTCGACGCGGGTCACGATCGCGCGGACGGCGTCGCGGTCGCCCGCGAGTTCCGGGAGGAACGCGACCAGCGCAACGTCGAGGCGCTACCGGGTGCGACCGCGACGCTGGATGAACTGGCCGAGGAGTACGCACTGGGACTGATCACGAACGGACTGTCCGCGATGCAACGCCAGAAGCTCGAGGCGACCGGGCTCGGGCGCGCGTTCGAGACGACCGTGTTCGCGGGCGAGGACACCGCGCCGAAGCCCGATCCCGAGCCGTTCTCGGTCGCCCTCGATGAGCTCGGCTCGAGACCGGAGCGGGCGGTGTACGTCGGGAACTCACTGTCCTCGGACGTCGCCGGCGCTCGAGCCGCGGGGCTCGATTCGGTGTGGGTCCCTCGAGGAGCGAAAACGACGAATCCGGAGCCACGGCCGAGCTACGTTCTCGAGTCGCTGGCCGAACTGCGTTCTCCACCCTGGCGGTGACGCCGCCTCGTTCGGCGTAAGACCGACTAGTCGGCAGGGCGGACGTCAGTGACAGTCCCGACGCCCTTGCTTCGTCCCTCCCGGAAGACGAACTTCTGCCCCTCCTCGATCAGGTACGGACGGAACTTGAACCGGACGGTGGTTTCGCCGGTGTCGCCGGGCAGCAGCCGCCCGTTCTCGGGCGAGAAGGAGGCGGCCTCGCCGATCGTCTCGAGGTGGACGACCGGCTCGTAGCCGTCGCCGATCCTGGTGGGGTGGTTCAACACCATCACCTCGGCCTCGAACTCCCGAACGGGCTCGGGGTCGGCCTCTCGGGGGACCAACACCATCCCGCGCTCGATCGCGCTCTCCTTGACGCCCTTGAGCGCGATGCCGACGATCCGGCCGGCGCTGGCCTGGTCGACCCGATGGTAGTGCATCTCGATCGAGCGGACCTCTACCTCCTGGAAGCGGCCGTCGGGCATCGGCCCGATCAGGAGTTCGTCGCCGGCCTCGACCTCGCCGGACATAACCGTGCCCGACGCCACGGCGCCGACGCCGGTCACGGAGTAGCTGCGGTCGACGTACATCCGGAACTCCCCGGCGTCCTGGGAGGTCTTCGGAAGCCGGTCGAACAGTTCGTCGAGGGTGTCGAGCCCGTCCATCGTGATCGCGCTGGTCGTCACGATCGGGACGACGCGTTCGCTGATTTCCTCTATGGCGGCGTCGACGCCGTGACGGGCGACCCGAAGCGGGGACTTATCGACGTCCCGAAGGAGTCGTTCGACCTCGCGTTCGACCTCCTCGACCCGCTCCTCGGAGACGGCGTCGGTCTTCGTGATCGCGACGATCGTCGGCAGTTCGGTCGCCAGCAGGACGCCGAGGTGTTCGCGGGTCGTCTGGGTCGGTCCGTCGTCGGCGGCGACGACGAGCAGGCCGTAGTCGAGTTTCTGGCCGACGAGCCCGCGGATCGTCGTTCGCAGCCAGGGCTCGTGGCCGACGGTGTCGACGAACGAGACGAGCCGATCGGCCTCTTCGACGACCTTCGCGCGGTCGGCCTTGCGATCCGGGTTGCGAACGCGAACCGGGCCGTCGTCGTCGAAGCCGTAGACGGCGTATGAGAGATCCGCCGAGAGCCCGCGCTCGACCTCGTGGGGCTGGACGTCGAGGTACGCTCGGGTCGCCCCGTCACCGTCGTCGGCGGTGCCAGTGACCAGCGAGCCCACCAGCGTGCTCTTGCCGTGGTCGACGTGGCCGGCGGTCCCGATGACGAGGTGTTCGTCGTCGGTCTCGAGGATCGATCCGTCCTGGACCTGCGCGACGCCGACGAGTCCCTCTTCGACGCCCCAGGTCTGAACGTCGTCGATATGGGCGTCGGCCTCCTCGGCGAGCAGGGAGAGGACGTCCATCGATTCGGAGAAGGTGTCGTGGTCGATGCCGGCGAGCCCGCCGTCGTCGGTGACGCCGACGACGTAGGTCGCCTCGCCGTCACCCGACAGCAGGCGATGTCGAAGCTGCGCGGCCAGACTCTCTCGGCGCCCGCCCTCGAGGTGGACGTCCCGGAGGAGCCGTTCCTTGAACTCGACGCTTCCGCCGTCCTGTTCGCCACGGTCCAGGGCCCGTTCGAGGAGGACCCGGTCACGGCTCATAAGAGGGGGTAACTGGCGAGCCGATAAAAACTTCCCGGCGGAGAGACGTGTTAGCATGGGACTCTGTCGGGCGACGGGGGTCACAGCTGACGGCGACCCCGTTTCGCCGGTCTCAATACTCGATTAACTCCGCTCACGCGTCGGTAATAGCCGTCTACCCTCGGATGAACTCCGATTTCCATCGGAGCAAGGATTAGCAATCTGCGTGTGGTTAACTGAACAATAGCTATGGCTCGTGCAGCGGTACCGTTCGACGCGATGTCCTCGAGTAACAATGCGTTACGGACGGTCCTCACGGAGCACCCACGACTGATCGGCGTCCTGTTCGCGGCCTGTCTCCTGCTCTCGCAGGTCGGAACGGCCGCAGCGGACGTCGGGATCGCCGGCAACGGCGGCGGCACCTGGTAAGCCGTCCTTACTCGGCGAACCGATCGTCCGTCGACCAGTACCATTCTTCGCCCCAGCGAACCGGGATCTCCGCCAGCCTGAGGAACCGAGAGAGGGCTCCGATGGAGACGTCTATCGGCGGGAGTTCGGTGCCCGCGAGGAAGTGTCGATCGACGCCGTCGATGTAGGGGACGTACTGGGCGCCCGGTCCGCTATCGACGTGGTGAAGCTCGAGTCGCAGCCGGTGCTCGCCGTCGCCGAGCGGTTCGATCCGGGCAGTGTTCGGAACCCCGCTGCCGGCCTGGCCGACGGTGACGCTCCCGTCGCCGACGACGGCGTACTGGTTGCCGACGAGCCGCTGATTGCGGGCGATCGAAGTCGAGTCCCGGATCGAGAACCCGTTGTTCAACAGCCGCGCGACGAGCCGACCGACGGCGATCGCGTCCCGGTTGCCGACGTCGCTGAGGGTGACGATTCCGCCGACGCTGCCCCGCTCGATCACGCGGACGCCGACGTCGTACGAGCGACAGCCGTTGATCAGGAACGCGTCGACGCCGACGTCCGCCAGTTCCCGTGCCTCGAGCGGGCCGTCCGAACAGACGAACGCGCCGTTCTCGACGTGGCCGACGTAGTGGAGGAAGTCGATATCGGTCGCGAACAGCTCCCGGAGCTCCTCGCCGGAGACGGATCTGTGTACCGTTACCTCGAACGGAAGCTTCTCGCGTTCCCCGTAGAGAGTGCCGTCGCTCGTATCGAACTCCGCGGCCATCTCCGGGTCGTTACAGACGATCGCTACCTCGACGGCGCCGGTCGAGGGCGAGCGCTCGAGCCCGTTCTCGAAGGCGCTCCGAAGGAGTTTGGTCGCACCGATCGGAACGCCCTCGCCCAGCCACGCCTGGCCGAAGGCGTCGGTCGACGGGGGAGAGACGTACGAGAACTCCGTCCCGTGGTCGACTCCCGCGCGGGAACGCGTGAACTCGTCGATCGCGAGCGTAGCGATCGGGGCCGCGTCGGTCTCGGACCGGTCCTCGGGAGCCGGACGCACGATCGACAGCTCGTCGGCGAGATAGGGGAGCACGGTCGCGTTCTCCGGGTCGGCCGTCGCGTGCGTGACGAGGTTCCACCGCGGGAGGAGGTCCGCGATCGAGTCGTACGGGATCGAGAGGACCGGTTCGAGCCGGTCGGCGAGGTCGGCCTCGTACAGCTCGCCGAGCGCGAGGTCGAACCGCTCCTCGAACCGATCCCGCTCGTGGAGGGCGACCCGATACAGCCCCTCCGTTCGGGCCACGCAGTCGACGAAGAACACCTGCTCGAGCGCGCGTTCGATCGCTCGGACGACGGACTCGGTCGTTTCCCCGAGCGGATAGACGAATCCGCCCTCGGTTTCGATTCTCGGGTTCGGACCGGTCTCGACCGTCGCCGCGAGGTAGTACGCGAGCGGGCTGGCGGCGTAGATCGCCGACCGATTCGGGGGGACGACGAGGCGGACGCCGGAGTCGGGCGGTTCGACCGCCGACGGAATTCGAACCGCCGATCCCAGCTCCAGTCGGGGCGGGTGGCCCCGAAGCGACGGCAGCGAGCGATCGCAGCTGTGGGTCTTCAGCGCCGAGCCGAACGTCGAGACGGCACGCGCCAGGTCCGCCGGCTCGGTCGTCGTCGTAACCGCGGCGGCGGGGCGTTCGTGTCGGGACCGCGCCCCCAGACGCACCGTCGTCGACTCGCCGAAGTCGAACGCCAGCCGGTCGTCGGCCGATGCGATCGTCACCGGGCTCCGGACGCGCACGTAGAGCTGGATCGGGGCCATCAGCTCGAGGACGTACTCCCCGTCGGGGAGCCGTTCGTAGGCACAGGAGTCGGTCTCGAGCAACATCTCGCCGGTCGGGTCGCGGACGTAGACGGGAACGACGTACGGAAATACCAGTTCGGCGGCCGTCAGCTCGACGGCGCCGTCGACGGGAAAGGAGAATCCGGCGGGTTCGATCGGGCGGGGCGAGACGGGCTCGTCGGTTCGGAACGGACACTGCCTGTTCTCGATCGGATCGACGACGGTGAGTCCGGCGCCGTCGTTGAGCGGCTGGAACCTCGGATCGGCGGTCATCGCTCGCCGGATCGGGCGAGCCCGATCCAGTCGGTCGTGTACCCGCTCTCGTGGAGGTGCCAGCGCTGCTGCGGGCCGCAGTCGCCGACGCGAAGCTCGACGGTCGCGTCGAACAGCGACTCGAGCGCATCGACGAGGGGGTCGTCGCGGTCGACCGGCAACACGTAGTGGCCCAGGCCCGAGACGTCACGAACCGCCTCGCAGATCGGCTCGAGGAGCGCGACGGTGCCGTCGGTTCCGCGCTCGTCGAGCATCGGCCGCAGCGAGTCGACACAGAGCCGGAGATCCCCGGGTTCGGAGAGTGGTGTGTCGGTTCCGAACGCCCGGACCCGTGCGTCGACCGCAGCCTCGAGTTCGTCGAGATCGGTGGGTTCGTCGACGACGGCGACGGCGTCGGCGACGGGCGCTCCCGCCGACGCGACCGAGCGTGCGGTCATCGCGTAGTCGACGATCTGTGCCGACGCGATATCGGTCGTCGCCAGTCGGTCGGAGACGACCCGTCGGTCGCGATCGAGCAGCGCGAAGAGGTGGCGGCGGTTTCGGTCGGGATCGCCGAGGAGATTCGCGCTGGCGACGTCGACGAGGTCGTCGGGGACGCCGCCGGCGATCAACACGTTCCCGCCCGTTCGCTTCAGCCGTCCGAGTGTGGAGCCGACGCTGACCGTCCCACCGGGGTCGACGACGACGTCGTGTCCGAGCACCGAGAGCAGGACCGTCGCACCGGGACGCGAGATACCGTTCTCACGCTGCCGGCTGAGGCGGGCCAGTGCGTCCGGATCGATCACCTCTCCGATCGCCGTCCGTACTCGGTCTCGATCCCAACCGGACCGACTCGCGATGGCCGACGCGATGCGTACTGCGATGGGGCGCCCGCCCTGTTCCTCGACGATCGAAACGTGGGTCCACTCGTCGACGGCAGAGACGTCGATTTCCTCCGGGTTCGTGAGCTCGATCACTCCGTCGGCGGTCGCCCGAATCCGACGGTTGGCGTACCGGAAGACGACGGTCGGCCACGGACCGCTCGAGCCGTCGGTCTCGAGCAACCGATCGAGCGCGTCGACGTCTACCGTCTCGTTCAGCGGCGGCAACTCGAGGGGGGATCGACCGGTTTCGTCCGCGACCCGTTCGACGATCGAGATACTCGGACGAGACCGGATCCCGGCGGCCGTCCCGTCTCTCTCGTCGACTCCGGCGTTGTTCCGGGATCGGTCGTTCGTCATCCGTCACGGGGTACGACGGTCGCTTAGGAAAAGCTCGCGGATGTTATGCAGCCTCTGAGAATAAGACCAAGGACTCAATAGACAAATTTATTTAATCTTACCAGATGGTTTTTGTATTGATTTCGTACGTTCCGGCGTAGCAGCTCTCTAGTAAGTTTATTAACGCCGCTCGAGATCGTACGGATATATGGTCGACTATCGCTCGGAAGACGGAGAGGACCACGGTACGACGGCCGAATCGGGCGTCGAACTACCCGCCGTCGGCGAGCAACGATCGTCGATGGACGAGTTCCTCTCCATTCTCAGTAACCGACGACGCCGCGACGTGCTCTACTATCTCTCCGAGACGGAGGTCGCGAGCATCGAGTCGCTGGCGACGACGATCGCCGCCCGGGAGACGTCGGTTCCCGCCGAGCGAGTCTCGGTCGACGACCGGGAGTCTGTGCTGATCGACCTCTATCACGCACACCTGCCGAAGCTGGCGGACCGGCAACTGATCGAGTACGACCGGCGAAGCGGGACCGTCAGACGGTCGGTACCCAGCGACGAACTCGAGGCGCTGCTCGAGCGCTGTTACGAACTCGAGATCGGAAGCGCGTGATCGGCGGTCGCCGTCGACGGATACCGGGTCGATCGAACGGGCGTTGCCGGGTTCCCTTTCAAGCCGCTCGAGCCCGTACTATCCGCTATGAGCATCAGTGGCCTCTGCCAGATCTGTGAGTCGAAGCCGGCTCAGGAGCGGTGTGCCAACTGCGGGACGCTCGCCTGCGAGCAACACTACGAGACGGGACCGGGGCTGTGTGCCGACTGCGTGGCCCAGGGCCAGCCCGATCGTCAGTCCGACGACGTCGACGTCCACCGGTTCTGAGAGGATGGGTGCCCGTCGATGACGTCGATCCGCGATCTGCTGGGCGAGTCGCTCGCCGTCGGCGAGCGGTTCTGCCTCGAGCTCGAGCAGCGGGACGGGACCCTCGTGGCTGCCCACCCCTCCGACGCCAGCCCGATGGACGTCGCCGTCGTCGAGGGTCTCGAGGAACTCGAGGAGCGACCCCCTCGGGGACCGATCGAGGTCGAAATCGTCGGCCGGGTCGTCGACGGGCGGGTCGCGGGACGGGTCGTCTCGACCGCCTGCGAGGACGGCGACGTCGGCGAGCGAACGGAGTAGGAAGCTAACTGTCGCGGTACCGGTTCAGCCGCTTTTTGAGCCGTTTCGCTGCCTGTCCGCTGACGTTCGCGAAGTCCTCGCTATTTTCTCCCGCGAAGATGATCCCTCGCGAGGAGTTAACCAGCCCGACGCCGTCGGCGAGTCCGTACTCCACGGCGGCCTCGGCGTCGCCGCCCTGGGCGCCGATTCCCGGCACGAGGAAGGGAAGATCGGGAACCTGCTCGCGCAGCTCCTCGAGCTCTTCGGGTTTGGTCGCACCCACCACGAGGCCGACGTTGTCGTTCTCGTTCCAGAGGTCCGCAAGCGCGGCCACGCGCTCGTAGACGGCCTCGCCGCTCGCGAGTTCGAGGTCCTGAAGGTCCTCTCCGCCGGGGTTCGACGTGCGACAGAGGACGAACACACCCGCTTCCTCGTCAGCCAGAAACGGCTGGAGCGAATCCCGACCCATGTAGGGGTTGACCGTGATCGCGTCCGCGCGCTCGAGCAACTCGGCGTACTGCCGGGTCGTGTTGCCGATATCGGCCCGTTTGGCGTCGAGCAGGACGGGAACGTCCTTCCCGTGGGCGTAGGCGATCGTCTCCTCCAGAGCGCGCCAGCCGTCGGGATCCTCGTAGAAGGCGGCGTTCGGCTTAAAGACGGCCGCGTGTTCGTGAGTCGCGTCGATGATCCGTCGGTTGAACGCCCACCGCGGGAGGTCGTGCTCGGCGAGGTGGTCGGGGATTCTCGAGGGGTCGGGGTCGAGTCCGACCGAGACGACGCTGTCGACCGTTCGAATGCGGTCGCGCAGGCGATCGAAGAAGTTCATGTCCGAACGTGGTTCGGGTCGGTCGAAAAGATTGTCATCCTCCGGAGCGATCGTCGACGACGGATACTCGAACGAAAACAACTCTGAACGTCGGGCTGGTTTCCACACCCGTGAGAATCGAGTTTCCGATATATGATGGGAGGGCGTCTACACTCGAGTGTAACGGTGACCGACAATGTCCACGACAGCTCGAAACCGGCTCGAAAGCCGCTACGGGGGGATCGACCTCGTCGGCGAACCCCACGCGCTTAGCGCGTGGTTCGTCGTTGCACTACGAGCCGTCATGGGGGGAATGATGCTGTTCGCCGGTCTGGGGAAGTTCGCGTTCGTCAGCGGCGAGGCGTTCGACGCCAGCGGCTTCCTGCTCCACGGCGTCGACCCCGTCAGTCCCGTCAGCGGACTGTACGCCGCGATGGCGGGCAACGCGATGCTGCTCGAGATCATCAACGTCGTCGTCCCAGTCACGCAGGTGCTGATCGGCGTCGCGCTGATCGCGGGCGCGTTCGTCCGGCTGGCAGCCCTGGGGGGCGCCATCCAGATGAGCATGTTCTACCTCGGCGGCTGGGAGGGCGCCTGGCTCGCGCTGTTCGACTCGACGCTGATCTACGCCGTTGTCTTCCTGGCGCTGGCGGCCTTCGGTGCCGGACGGATCCTCGGCCTGGACCGCTACATCGCACGCCTCGAGGTCGGCGGGCAGACGCTCGTCGAGCGCTTCCCGGGGCTCCGGTACCTGCTGAGCTGACCTCCTTTTCGCCCGTTACGTTTCCAGTACTTCGACGAGGTTTCCCTCCGGATCCCGAAGGAACCAGATCGACGTTCCGCTCGCGGTCGTTCGGGGCTCGCTGATCGTCGGCACGTCTTCGGGCAGGTCGGCGTAGAACGCCTCGAGGTCGTCGACCGCGAGGCCAACGTGTGTCGCCCCGGGCTCGTTGAGTTCCGGCGCCGGTCGGGGGTCGGTTTCGGGGTCGTACTCCACGAGTTCGAGGCGGACGCCGTTCGCGTCGAGGTGGACGAAGTCGGCGCCCGCATCGTCGACGCCGACGGCGTCGGCGAACGCCTCGCCCTCGACCGAAAACCGGTCGAGCACTTCGAGGTCGAGCACGTCGCGGTAGAACGGCAGCGTTTGCTCGAGGTCGCCGACAGTGAGTCCGACGTGGTGGGCATCGAGGGCTGTCATGGTTTGGCTCGTGCGAGCGGCCGACAAAAGCGCTTCCGTTCGCGCCGGCTCACCTAGGGTTATCTGGCTCTGCGAGAAGGGGGATGTATGACGCGCGTCGCGCTCATCGCCCACGATGAGAAGAAGTCGGACCTGATCGAGTTCGCACAGGCTCACGAGGACCAACTCCGGGAGTACGAACTGATCGCGACCGGAACCACCGGGAAACGACTGATGGAAGAGACCGACCTCGAGATCGAGTGCAAGCAGTCGGGACCGCTCGGCGGCGACCTGATGATCGGCTCGGAGGTCGCCGAGGAGCGGGTCGACGGGATCGTCTTCCTTCGGGATCCGCTGCGGGCCCAGCCCCACGAGCCGGACATCTCCGCGCTGCTCCGGATCTGTGACGTCCACGACACCGCGATCGCGACGAACCTCACCTCGGCGGAGTTCCTCATCGAGGGGCTTGCGGACTGAGACGATCTGCTGTACCGAGCTCCGGCGCGACCGCAGGACTCGGATCGCAGTTTCGCTGGAGCCGACGTACGGCGGTCCACACGAGGACCGGTCGGTCCCGTTCGAACTGCTGATTTCGCGCTCGAAACGCAACGCATAAAATGGAACTGCGCAAAGACCCGCACGACTTGGTCCGTAGATGAGTGAAATCGCCCTCGCAGCCGACTTTGCTATCATTATCGTCGTCGCGACGACCGTCGGACTGATCGCTCGGCAGACGGGCCAGCCGACGATCATCGCCTACATTCTAACCGGAATCATCCTCGGCCCGGTGATGTTCGACGTCGTCACCGACGAGGGGCTCGTCGATCTGATGGCCGAACTCGGGCTCGGCTTCCTGCTGTTCTTGCTGGGGATGAAGATGCGCTTCGAGGATATCCGCGAGATCTTACGTCCGATCACGAACGTTGCCATCGGGCAGACGGTACTCCAAACCGCACTCGCCTTCCTGGTCGCGCTCGTGCTCGGCTTCGACACGACCGAGGTGCTCGTCATCGCGCTGGCGACCGTCTTCGGTGCGACGCCGATCATCGTCAAGGTGCTGACCGACAAGGACGAGATCACGTCGCTGCCCGGCAAGATCGACGTCGGTGTCCTCATCGTCCAGGACATCTACCTCGTCGTCGTGCTGGCGCTTTTCAGCGCCGACTCGCTCGACAACGCGGGCGAGATCGCCACGACGCTCGCCGTAATCTTCGTCATGATGGGTTTCATCGGCCTCTTCTCGATCGCCTCCTCGAGGTATCTCCTGCCGCAGGTCTTCCGCCGGATCGCTAACAACAAGGACGTCTTCCTGATCGTCGCGATCGCGTGGGCCTTCCTGTTCATCGCGATCGCCGAAGGGTTCGACCTCTCGGTCGAGGTCGGCGCGTTCCTGGCGGGGATCAGCCTCGCACAACTGCCCTACAGCAAGGAACTCGAGGACCGGATCACCCCGATCACCGACTTCTTCATCCTCGTGTTCTTCGCGAGCATCGGGCTCCAGATCGAGGGCGTTGGCGCCCTGCTGGCCTACTGGCAGGAGGCGATCATCGCGTCGATCGTGTTGATGGTCGGTAACTTCTGGATCATGTTCTACCTCATCGACCGCGAGGGGTTCAGCGTCGAGACCTCGTTCCTCGGCTCGATCAACATGGTCCAGGTCAGCGAGTTCTCGCTCGTCGTCGGTGCGCTCGCCTTTACGCAGGGCTATATCGACTCCGACGTGCTCGGTTACCTGAGCCTGATGGCGCTGCTGACGATGAGCGTCTCGACGTACATCATCGCGTACAACCACACCATCTACAGCTGGGTGAAACCGTGGTTCGGCCGGTTCGAGTCCGAGGGGAAAGTCGACACCGAACTCGCGGAGTACAAGAATCACGCGATCGCGATCGGCTACGACGAGGTTACCGAACGGGCGCTGCCGGTTCTCGAGGAGGAGTACGGTACCGTCGTCGTCATCGACCGCAAGACCGAACACATCGACGAGATCGAGCGGGAGGGACGCTACGACCACATCTTCGGCGACTTCCGCCACGGCGAGGTCCGAAAGGCGGCGAACCTGAAGAACGCGAGTTTCGTGCTGAGCTCGAGCGTGCAGGTCGACGTCAACAAGGCCGTCCTCGACGAGGCCCCCGATGACGCGGCGGTGTTCGTCGAGGCCGAGCGGATCGACGACGCTCGCGACCTCTACGATCGCGGAGCGGCGTACGTCATCATGAACACGTATCTGACCGCCGAGAAGCTGAGCGAGTTCCTCGAGCAGTACATCACCGACCGAGCGGCCTTTATGGACGCTATCGAGCAAGATATCGAACGAATTCGACGCGAGGGCCGTATCGAAGCGGACGAACTACGACCGGAATCAGCGCGAGCTGAGGCCGGAGGTGAGACCGATGGCTGAGCTGGTCATCGCCCTCTCGGTCGTCTTCGTTACCGCCGGGATCCTGTTGCTGTTTGCGAATCACTTCGGGCTCTCGCCGATCCCGTTCTACATCATCGCGGGTCTGATCGTCGGTTTCGGCGCCGAGATGGGAGTGGTCTCGATCGAACAGACCGACCTCATCGAACTCGCCCAGTGGGGAATCGCCTTCCTGGTGTTCGTGTTCGGCATCCGCGTCGAGTTCGACGCGCTTCGATCGGTCATCAGGGACGGCGAGGGAGCGGCGATCACGCTGCTCGTCGTCGTCGCTCCGATCGCGTTCGGTATCGGCTACCTCTTCGGCGAGTGGTTCGGCTTCACCGACCCGGTCAGAAACGCGATCTACTTCAGCGCCGCGGCGACCCTGAGTTCGACGATCGTCGGCGCCGGACTGCTCGAGACGGAGATCCGCGACAACCTCGTCCACGGACGGCTCGCCTCCTCGATCCACTTCTTCGACGATCTCGTCGCGATCGGTCTCATCCTGATCCTCTCGGCCGAGGTCTTCACTGCGGAGGTCGTCACGTCACAAATCGGGTACGGCGTCCTGTTTCTGATCGCGGCGCTGCTCATCTATCGCCACGGATTCCCGCTACTGCTTCGGCTGGCCGACGGCGTCGAGGAACTCGTCCTGATGGGGAGCATCTCGATACTCATCGGCTTCATCGCCGCTGCGGAGTACGTCGGCATCTCGATCGTCGTCGGTGCGTTCGCGGCCGGGATCGCCGTTCGCAGCGAGGGCGCAGAATCGCTTGGCGTTCGAAACGGGATCAGCTCGATCAGGGACTTCTTCGTGGCCATCTTCTTCGTCACCGTCGGCGCGCTCGTCCAATTTCCCACCGTGGAGATGGCGACGATCTCGCTCGCGCTCGTCGGTCTCGTGCTGGTCGTCAACCCGATCGTCCTCATGCTCGCCTTTACCTACGAAGGGTACGACATCCGAACTGGCTACCTCGCCAGCTCGAGTTTGAACCAGGTGAGCGAACTCTCGCTGGTCATCGCGATCCAGGGGCTGCTTCTCGGAACCATCGCCCCGACCCTGTTCGACGCGATCATCCTCGCCGCGGCAGTCACGATGATCCTCACCTCCGTCGCCCGACGCTACGAGGACGACGTGTACGAGACGGTCGTCAGCCGATTCGTCAGCAAGCGCCAGACCAGAAAGATCGACGACCGAAGCTACGTCACGGACGGTCTCGAGGACCACATCGTTATCGTCGGCTACGGACGCCAGGGTCGGTGGCTCGTCGAGACCTGCGAGCGGATCGATCATGAGTACGTCGTCATCGAGAACGATCCGGTCATCTGGGAGGACCTCCGCGCGGAGTGTCGAAACTACGTCCTCGGCGACGCCATGGCGGAGTATCCCTGGACGAAAGCGAACGTCGACGATGCGATCCTCACCGTGTCGACGGTCGAACACCGCCCGGTCTCGGAGGCTGTACTCGACCTCGAGGCGGACTGTGGCGTGATCCTCCGGGCCGGAACGTCCCGGGAAGGGCGCGAACTGCTGGACGCCGGAGCGACGTTCGTCAACGTTCCCAGCGTCCTCGCGGCCGATCAGCTCGTCGAGACTGTCGAAACGGTCCTGGAGGACGAGCGATCGCGACAACAGATTCGGGAGGACCACCGGGATACCCTCGCCACGCTCGAGCGCTATGGGTTCGCCACGCGGTTCGGCGACTGAGCCCTTTCAAACCGGCCCGCCGAGGAATTCGTGAACGACGAGGACGAGCGCGAGACCGGCGACGAAAAGCACCGCGGCGAGAGCCGGCAGCAGTTCGACCGCGCCGGCGAGACCGAGCGCCCCGGCGACTGCCAACCCGACGCCGACGGCGTAGATACCGAAGTTTCGTGCGAGTACTCCAACGTCGGCTGCTTCGAACATACCCGTAGCTAGCATCCCTGCGACGGGAAAAGCTGCCTATCCCTTCCGATCGGTCTCACGGCTCTCGATGTCGCGAGTATCGTGCTCGCGGACACGCAAGTGAGCCGTCTAGGGGACCGCCGAGACGATCTGCGCCTTCGCCGTCGACGACGTTCTTTTACCGTCATTATCCGAACGGCGCCCATACAGTACGTGCCGGATCGAGGACGTCGTCGTCCCGCGACTCGAGGCTCGTTCGGATCCCGCGGCGCGCTCGAGCGACGACTGACCGGATCGCCACAGCGCGGAAACAATAGGTTCAAACGGGTTCGCTCCCTTGCTGCGACCATGTTACAGGCGGTCGTCTTCGACCTCGATTACACGCTCGCAGTTCCCCAGCGGGATCGGACGACGATCCTCGAGGCGGCGACCGACGCCGCCGGCGCGCCCGAGCTGTCGCGAGCCGACTACCTCGAGGCTCACCGCCGGAACCTCACCCAGGAAACCCGGGAGCCGATCTTCACCGAGCTGCTCGAGGGACGGGAGACCGAGGCCGAGCCGGCCGAGGTCGCCGCGGCCTACCGCGACGAGATCGCCGCCGACCTCGAGCCCCTGCCGGGCGTCGAGTCCATGCTCGCGAAGCTAAACGAACGCTACCGCATCGGGCTGCTGACGAACGGTCCCGTCCGCGCCCAGCGGGACAAACTGACGACGTTGGGCTGGGAGAACGCCTTCGACGCGGCGCTGGTGACCGGCGAGCTCGAGGCCGGCAAGCCCGATATCCGCGCCTTCGAGGCGATCTCGGACGAGCTCGCCGTCGATCCCGAACGGACGGTGTACGTCGGCGACGAGGTCGAAGCCGATGTCGAGGGCGCAACCGGCGCCGGAATGACCGCGATCCAGATCCTGCTCGAGGACGGCCCCGATCCCGATCCGCGCGCGGCCGCCCACGTCGACCAGAACGCGGTCGCAACGGCGGTCCCCGAGGCGGTCGCGGCGCTCGAGGAGACGGACTCGGCGATCGGATCGTAGCGCCCGGTCTGAAGGTTAGGTGTCAGTGCCGACGACGGCATCGACGACGTCGGTCGCTCGTTTTACCGCGGCGCCGCTCTCGACGAACACCAGCGTTTTCGGAGGTTTCGACGCTTTCGGTCGAACTCGCAACTCGAGTTCCGTCGCCGTCTCGGCCGCGAGCTCCCGCCCGCGCTCGAACTCGAGGTGGAGTCTGTCCGGGTGGACGAACGCTCGGGCGATTCGGTCGGCTTCCGCTCCAGCGACGAGGTCGTACGCCCGCGCGCCGTCGGCCGACGGCTCGACGTCCCGGTCGGCGTTTGCGACCGAGACGGCCTCGAGCGAGCCGTCCTCGCGCCCGTCGAGCTCCGAGGCGAGCAGTTCGGCGATCCGTCGGCCGTCGGTAGTTCGTTCCTCGACCATGGTCGGGGTCAGTTGTCGGCGACCTAACGCTCTTCGATCAGCGCCGAGCGAGCGACCGGGACGAGTTCGGAGACGTCGATCCCCCGCCGGCGAGCGTAGACGACGGCCGCGGCCTCGATCGTCACCCCCAGCTCCCCCTGGAGGCCGTTTATTGCGCCGACGGCCTCGTGTTTCTCGACGCCCTCGGCGACGAGCCCGTCGAGAACCCGCTCGAACGCCGACCGTTCCCGGAGCAGGTCCTCGTCGGGGACGAACTCCTCGGGGATTCGAACGTCGGTGGGGTCGAAGGCAGCGACGAGGTCGCCGTCCTCGTGGTCGAGCAGCCCCTCCTGGGTCGCGACGTCGATCAGCCGCTTTGCCTGGTCGGGCGAGAACCAGTCGCGATCCAGCGAGAGCGCGACGACGACGGCGTGTTCCTGCAGGCGGTCGGTTCCGTGCTGGATGAAGGGGGCTGCGACGGCGACGCGAAGACTCATCGAGGACGACTCTCTCGAGGGACGGAAAAACGGTGGCGGTTCCGGTCGGCGTCAGTCCGAGGCGCGGCCTCCGCCGTTGCGGTCGGCGCGCGAGGGTGGCGGGAACTCGGTCGGCGCGCTCGCCTCGGGCGGTTCGGGAAGGACGCAGCGATCGGGTTCCCGGTTGACGTGCTGGTACTGTGCCGGCGCGTTCGCGAGCGGGTGAGCGGGGTTCTGATCGCTGTCGATCCGGGCGGCCCGAATCTCCGAGAACCCGCTGAGCCGGGCCTGGATCCCTCGCCAGTGGTACCGCGTCGCCGTCGGGACCGAGATCGGCTGTGGCGGTTTCCGGTCGGGATGACCGGTCGCGAGGACGGTGTTGTTGACGTTGCTGGCGAGGGCGTCGTGGTCGACGAGAACGCCGACCCGGGCGTCCGCCGGGGCTCGAGCGGCCAGCACGTCGAGACCGAGATGCAGCGCTCGGTACTCGGCGACGTTGTTGTCCGGCGGCGCGTCCGCAGTCGCGATCCGAGCGACGCGGGTGCCGTCGCGCGTTTCGATAACGGCGCCCAGACCACCGCCCGATTCGCGAAAGGACCCGTCGGTGGCGACGTAGAAGTCGCGATGGTGGGTTCGCGGAGGGTGGGCGATGTGGGGGGTGGGCGACTCGTCGAACAGGTCCCGCAGGGCAGACCGGCCGTGAGCGGCCATACTTGGTGTAGGTTATCTAGCTCACTTAAACTTGTGGCCAGTATCAGC
>NZ_JARUKV010000013.1 GCF_029688865.1 Natronococcus sp. A-GB7 | reverse complement strand
AGCACTGACTCGACGTCGTCGGTCGGCGTCTTGATTCGCTTGACGAGGACGTCGCAGCTGGCGTCCCGAAGGACCTTATCGAGGTGACTCCCCAGGACGATATCCCGTCGTGGCGGTCGACCGCGCCACCCCAGCAGGACCGCGTCGACGTCGTACTTGTCGACCGCGCCGACGATCCCCGTGGCCACGCCGCGTGCCATTCGGATCCGCCTGTCGACGGGGATACCCCGGGACTCGACGGACGCCGCGGCCTCCTCGAGCATCACCTCGGTCTCGTCCTCGAGGAGGTATCGCCGTCCGTCCTGCAGCGACAGCTGGGCGGGAACCTCGAGGACGTACACCAGCAGGATGCGGTAGGAACGGTCGTTCGCGATATCGATCGCGGTGTCGAGCTGACGGTCCGCGGTCTCGGCGTTCGCGACCGGGACGAGCAGGGTCCCGTCGACGTCCGTGGTGTGGGTCGTCGTCGTCATGATCGACTCACCGAACGATCGTCACTGGGACGGGAGCTCGACGCGTCACCGTCTCGGCGACGCTCCCGATCAGAATCCGCGAGATGCCCGAGCGCCCGTGGCTGCCGATGACGACGTGGTCGACGTCCTCGGTCTCCGCGTACTCGAGGATCGTCCGGGAGGCGCCGCCGGTCTCGACGGCGGTCTCGAGGTCGATCGTCTCCAGGACGCCGGCCTCCCGAAGCCGCTCGCGGGCCTCCTCACAGATCTCCTCGCCGCGCTCCCGTGCGCGGTCGAACGCAACGGGATCGTAGTAGCCGCCCTCGGCGCCCGCGTACGAGCCCGCGGAGGGGTCGACGACGTGCAGGGCGGTGATCCGACTACCCTCGTAGTTCTCGGCGGCGTGCTCGAGCGCGGCCCACGAGGGCTCCGACCCGTCCAGTGGAACCAGGATGTGTCGTGCCATACGAGGGTCGACGCGATCCGGACATAAAGCGTTCCGTGATAATTCTCGACGATGCGGAACGGCCGACCGCTCTCTGGAGTCGCGGACCGAAGGGGTTCCGTTCGCCTAACTCCTCGTGTCCGGATCCGCGACATTCTCCTGCTGGAGAATTACCATTATATGTCTCTTCGGTGTAAGTGCGACGATGTTCGACAGGATCCTCGTTCCGGTGGACGGCTCCGATCACTCCCGGCGCGCGCTACAGGTTGCGGCGACCGAGTTCGAGACGAACGAGATCGTCGTCTTGCACGTACTCGATCCGTTTCGCGCCGCCTCGACGACCGAGGAGGCGGTCTGGAACCGCGAGTACATGGACGAGCGCGAACGCGAAGCCGAGGAACTGCTCGAGGAGTACGCCGAGTTCGGGGCCGAGTTCGACGTCCCGGTCAGGACGGAACTCGCCCGCGGATCGCCCGCGCGGGCGATCGTCGGTGCCGTCGACGACCTCGACGTCGATCACATCATCGTCGGGAGCCAGGGCCGATCGGGAATCGGCCGCGTGCTGCTCGGCAGCGTGGCAGAAACCGTCTCGAGACGGGCGCCCGTCTCCGTGACGATCGTTCGCCCAGAAAAGTAGCGCGGGATCCTCCCGCTTCGCCGCGACCGCAGAGCTACGGTTCCGACGGGACCTCCTTCCGTCCCGACAGCGTCTCGGGATCGAGCTGAAAGTCCCGAAACTGAAGCTCCTCGCGGGGTCGCTCGAAGACGTCGATCTCGGGGATCTCGATCCCCCACATCCCCTGGACGGTCGTCGAGTCGTACGACGCCTCCTCGACGGGCTCGAGCCGACCCGTCGCGACGGCGCTACGCCAGCCGTCGTCGGTTTCCGCGTACGTGACGAACGACACCGGTCGGTCGACGAGCTCGGTCTTCCGACTCTCCGGCGGTAGCGAGAGTCGGAAGTAGAACGCTTCGACGTCGGCGTTGTACCCGTAGGAGACGGGTATCGAGGCCGGCGCGGTGCCGGCGTCGGCGCCGAAGGAGATGACGCCCGTTCCGCCCCGTCCGAGGAACGCCTCGAGCTCCGACCCGCTCAGCTGGTGCCAGCGTGAGTCGTGCATACTCCGGCGAACGACTCGAGGCCGCAAAATACCTCGTTCCGGAAAACCGAACGGTCCGGACGACGAGAACGCGCCCTCGAGGATTAATATCCGCGCGGTAGTGGGACGGGTATGACGTTCGTCGTTCCGTTCGACGGTTCGGAGCTCGCGGTGGTCGCACTCGTCCGTGCACTCGAGTACGGACGCGCCCTGGAGGAAGAGGTCGTCGCGGTCAGCATCGTCCCCGAACGAAAGCGCTACGCACGGGAGAAGGGGTGGATCGACGACGAGGAGCCGTTCGATCCCGAACGGATCGTCGCGACCCTGCGGGACCAAGTCCGTGAGGTGGCTCCGGAGGCGTCGTTCGACGCCGAACGCATCCGAGAGTTCCCGCCCGAGGATCGGCTGGCCACCCACATCGAGCGACTGGTTCTCGAGCACGAGCCAAGTGTCGTCTTCCTCGGCAGCGACAACGTCGGCCGCGTCGTAACGCCGCTGACCAGCGTCGGCGTCCACCTCGCCGCCGAGGACGCCTACGACGTGTTCGTCGTCCGCCACCCCTCGCCCCCGACGGTCGCGGGGATCGATCCCCACGAGTCGTTCTACGACGAGTCCTGATCGTCGGTCGTTCGCACGGTCAGCACGGGCCCGTTCGCCGACGGAACCACGCGCTGAGAGACGTCGCTGACCAGTCCCTCGAGGGGCGACTGCTTTCGGTACCCGTCGCGAGCGGGCCGCGCGGTCGTCGACGGAGGTCCAGAGGTCGCGTCCGTTACTCGTTCCAGACCGGCGACCGGCCCAGACAGTAGAGAAAGCTCGTCCAGCCGACGACGAGCCCGGCGACGACGATCAGAAAGTCGAGCAGCGACGTTCCGATCAGGACGTCGATCCCGACGCCGACGCTCAACAGCACCAGACTGACGAAGATCCCGGCGTGACAGAGTCGCTCCGTGCTCGCCATGCGACCACCGTACCACGACCGGTTATTAAACACTTAGCCAGTCTGATGGTTTCCGTGACAGTCAGATTCGTTCATCGGGGAGGGGACCGGCCCCATCGAGACGAGGACGAATTGGGACCGGCGTCGTCGTCGCGCTCGCAGCGTCAGCGAACGGTCAACACCGGACAGCGCGCTCGTCGCAGGACGCGAGCGGTAGTGCTTCCCAGCAGATCGCCGGTGGCCCCGCCGCGTCCCCGCGTTCCCATTGCGATCAGGTCACCCTCGAGCCCGTCCGCGTACTCGAGGAGTTCCTCGTCGGGGACCCCCCGAAGGACGTCGGTCTTCACCGACAGCCCCCGCTCGCGAGCGTCCTCGGCGACCGCCTCGACCGCGTTTCGGCCGCCCTCCTTCAGCAGGCCGACCATGCTTCGAGAGGTCTCCTCGAGGTCGTAGCTGGTGGTGTCGACCACGTAGGGAACGTAGACGGACGCGTCGTAGGTCTCGGCGAACTCGAGGCCGCGCTCGGCGGCGCGTTCGGCGGCGTCGCTGCCGTCGGTTGGGATCACGACGCGGTCGTACGAGAGAGCGTCGACGGCCGGCGCATCGTCCTCGAGCCGAACCGCGACCACGGGGCGGTCGGCCCGGGCGATCACGCGCTCGGTCGTGCTGCCGAGCCCGACCGCCGGGTCCTCTCGAGTGCGGGTTCCCATCACGATCAGATCGACGTTTTCGGTCGTGGCGTACTCGAGGATGAGCTCGTGGGGACTCCCTTCGCGGACGGCTCGCGTCGTCTCGACGTCGAGCTCCGCCGCACGCTCCTGGACGCGGGCGGTCGCCTCCCGTCCCTGCTTTTCGGCCCGCCCCCGGAGTTCGTCGCGCGCTTGCTGGTCGAGTCCGACGGGTTCGGCGCCCGTTTCGACCACCGAGAGCACGTGGACCGTCGCATCGAACCGTCGAGCGAACTCGAGCGTGCGGTCGACCGCGCCGTCGGCACCGTCACCGCCGTCGATCGGAAGGAGGATCGTCGAGTACATTATCGTCGCGTTGTACGTGACGGGCCCATAAGAAACATCACCGAGCGAGCGACGGCCGTCCCCGCCCCGGGCTATTTGCTTCGCGGCCGCGTCAGTACCTGCAGCCATGACCGCTCCCAGGTTCGGCCACGTCGCCCCTCGAGATCTCGCGCTGTTCACCGACCGGTACGAGCTGACGATGATGCAGGGGTACCACGACGCGGACCACGACCCGCTCGCGACGTTCTCGGTGTACTTCCGATCGTTGCCGTCGGATCGCGGCTACGCCGTCGCCGCGGGCCTCGAGCAGGTGCTGGCGGCCCTCGACGCACTCGAGTTCGACGCCGACGCGCTGGCGTTTCTCGCCGACCAGGGGTTCGACGACGCGTTCCTCGCCGAACTGGAGTCGTTTTCCTTCAGCGGCGAGATTCGCGCGGTTCCGGAGGGAACGCTTGTCTTCCCGAACGAACCCATACTCGAGGTGACCGCGCCGATCCTCGAGGCCCAGCTGCTCGAGACGCTGATGCTCAACCAGGTCGGCTACCAGACGCTCGTGGCGACGAAGGCCGCGCGGATGGCCGACGTCGTCGCCCGTCACGGCGACGAGCAGGCGCTGGTCGACTTCGGTTCCCGGCGAGCCCACGGCGTCGACGCGGGGCTCAAGGCCGCCAGAGCCGCCTACGTCGGCGGGTTCGACGGCACCTCGAACGTCCTCGCGGGTGAGCGGTTCGGGGTGCCGACGTACGGGACGATGGCTCACTCGTGGGTCCAGAGCTTCGAGACCGAACGGGCGTCGTTCGAGGCGTTCGCCGACAGCTACGGCGACGACGCGATCTACCTCGTCGACACCTACGACACGGTCCGGGGGGCCGAGCGCGCGGTCGCCGTCGCCGACGAGCGCGGCGTCCGGCTGGGCGGGGTGCGCCTCGACTCGGGGAACCTGATCGAACTCTCGAAGGCGGTCTCGGAGATCGTCGGCGACGCCGGCATCGTCGTCTCCTCGAGCGTCGACGAGTTCTTCCTCCGGGAGTTTTTCGACGCGGGCGGGGTGGCGACCGCGTTTGGCCCTGGAACGGCGCTGACGACGAGCATGGACGCCCCCAGCAGCGGCGTCGTCTACAAGCTCACCGCCGTCGAGCGCGACGACGAACTCGAGCCGAGTATGAAGCTCTCTCCGGGGAAGGTGACCTACCCCGGCCAGAAGGAGACGTACCGCGTCGAACGGGACGGCTCGTTCGTTCGGGACGTCCTCGCGACGCGCGAGGAGTCCGTGGAGGGGCGACCGTTGCTCGAGACCGTCGTCGAGGACGGCTCGCTCGTCGCCGACCCGCCGACCCTCTCCGAGATCCGCGAGCGAACCCGAAGTCAGCTCGAGGGGCTTCCCGAGCGCCACCGACGGGTCTCCGAGCCCGACGCCTACGAGGTCCGGATCAGCGACGGGCTCGAGCGCCTCAGGCGGCGGACGGAACGGGAGATCGCGGACCGCGAGCGGTGAGGGCGAACGCGTGACGACGTCCGATCCGGCCCGTCGGCAATCGGTTCGTTCGGCACGAGGAGTATTACACACATATGTATGTAAGGGTTTTCTATCGGATTCCGGCTATTCGCCACGGTCGAGGACGGGTATCGGAAGCGGCCTCTCGGACCGCAATCGAACGGTAGCGTCCCGTCGGTCGCCAATCCCAATCGGCGGGCCGTCGACGCGGGTCAGTCTCGGGAAGCGGCGGGTGAACGAAGAGTGCGTCGCAGACGAACACCATCGCGGTCAGCGCCCCGAGTAACAGCCCCAGGTGGAACGCGAGCGGGGTGAGCAGACCGACCAGTGCGCCGCCCGCCAGACAGACGACGATGCTGCCGAGGAGTTCGTCGTAGTAGTCGGTCATCGGTTCTCACCTCGACTAGGAGGACGGTATGCCAGAAGATAACGCCCCCCATAGATTCCCAGCAAGTGAGAACGCGGAACGAGACCGATCGGCCGAGAAACGAGCTAGCGATCCGTCGCGCTCCACAGTCGTTCGAGTTACTCGGTTTCGATCTCGATATCGCCGACCTGTGTCGACTCGTGATACGTACAGATGTACGTCGTCATCTCCTCGGTCGCCGTGACGCCCTCGAGCGTCGTCTCCTCGCCCTCCTCCTCGACGTCGTCGCTCTGGTAGTCCTCGACGATCTCGCCGTCTTCGTCCCGAATCTCCAGGTTGTGGAGGATCCCGTCGGCGTTGACCCACCTGAAGTCGTACTCCTGGCCCTCGATGAGGGTGATCGTCGGGTTCTCTTCCCCCTCGAGGAACTCCGGCTCGATCCCACCCCAGTGAGAGACCTGGCCATCGAAGTAGAACTCGTCGACGGCCGCCCAGTCCTCGTCGCCCGCCCCGTTGTCCGGTTCCTCCTCGTCGTCTGCTGGTTCTTCCTCGTCGTCGTTTCCACAGCCCGCGAGGAACACGACGGTCGATGCGCCCGCAAGCCGTAACAGATCTCTCCGCGCGGTCTCGGTCATCGGGTCGTCGCTACACCGGAGGGGATAGTAAACACCGTTTGCGATGACGGTAACAGTCTCGAGTGATCGGTAGTCACCGATCCTGTCTCGTTCGAGTCGTCGCCGAGCGGTGCGTTCCACGCCGCGGGCCGCACTACGAGAGGGTCCATCCACCCGTCTTGCGGCCGGTGAGTTCCTCGATCTCGAGTTCGTACACCGACCACTCGAGGGCGTCGAGATCCTCGTCGAAGATCCGCGGCTTACCGAACCGCTCGATCATCGTCGCCTCGTCGAACGCCGCGCTCTCCTCGTCGGTCAGTTCGCGGATCGGTCCGAGGGCGACGACGCTCCAGGAGCCGTCGGGTGGTTCGACGGCGTACAGCAGGAGACAGGCCTCGGTGGTCGCCTCGAGGTACGACAGCTTCTTGCTCGCGCCGTCGTCGGTGAGCCGGACGTACAGCGCTCCGTCCTCGTAGTAACAGCCGACGGGGATCGCGTAGGCCGATCCCTCGCTCGCCAGCGCGAGGACGCCGGTGTCGGTCGCCTCGAGTGCTTCGAGGATCTCGGTCTCGTCCATTCCGAACGTGTACACGTACCCGATTCGATCGAGGGACATATCCGACCCTACGTGCGGACGGGCTATGAATCGCCACCCCTTACCATCGGGGCTTCTCGATCGGTTGTGCTGCGTCGTCGGGGCGTTCCCCGGAAGCGCGCTCCGTCGACCCGTACGCCGAGCGAACCGCACCGATGTTGAGTGCCGTGATCACGTCGGTTCGCGTGACCAGTCCCGCGAGCCGCTCGCGGTCGTCGAGGACGACGAGGCGCCCGATATCGTTCCGCTGCAAGGAGACGAGCGCCTCCCAGGCCTCCTCGCTCGGCGAGAGGGTCTCGAGGTCGGTCGTCATCACGTCTCGAACCGTCCGCGAGCCCCGTTCGCTCGGCGGGACCGTTCGGGCGTCCTCGAGGGTGACGACGCCGGCGACCGAGCCGTGCTCGACGACCGGAAACCCCGTGTGGCGGTGCTCCATCATCGCGTCGAGCAGTTCGGTGATCGTCGTCTCCGGGGAGACGGTGTCGAGTTCGTCGACAGGTGTCATCAGATCCGCGACGGTGATCCCCTCGATGGCGGCCTGAATCGCGGTCTGGCGGGCCTCCCCGGTCGCCGCGATGTAGATGAAGAAGGCGATCGCGATCAGGAAGATGTTGAACGCGAGCAGGCCGAACAGTCCCAGGAGGAGGGCGAACGTCTTCCCGACCTGTGCGGCCTGCGCCGTCGCGACGGCGAACGGACGGTTCCGTCCCAGGATCGCCCGGAGGACTCGTCCGCCGTCCATCGGAAACCCCGGCAGCATGTTGAACGCCGCCAGGACGACGTTGATCACCGCCAGGTACGCGAAGACGAACTGCGCGGTCTCGAGGGTCGCCGGAGTCGCCACGACGAGCGCGTAGAACCCGACCCCGAGGCCGACGCTGACGATCGGGCCGGCGATCGCGATCGCCAGCTCCTGGCGCCAGTTGGTCGGCTGCTCCGAGAGCTGTGCGACGCCGCCGAGCAACCAGAGCGTGATCGAGTCGATCGGAAACCCGTAGCGGATCGCGACGACCGAGTGGCCGAGCTCGTGTGCCAGGACGCTCGCGAACAGGCCGATCGCCGCGGCCGCGCCGAGCAGCCACGGCGTCGAGCCCGTCGTGACCGCCTCGACGTCGATCGCCGTGCCGAGTACCCCGTTGAGCACGGGCACGAGATCGCCGACCTGGATCGCGATGAGCCACGCGAACACCGGCAGGATCAACAGAAAGGTGACGTCCAGCTTGATCGGGATCCCCAGCAGCGAGCCGATCCTGAAGCTCCTGAACATGGGCTCAGTACGGCTCGAGCGACCTTAGCTCACCGCCTCACTCGAGCCGTTCGAGCCAAACGACCGGGACGATCCGCTCGACCTCCTATAGATCCGAGCGCCGGAACACCAGCTGGCTGACGCCGAGCAACGCGACGGTCATCGCGACGAGGACGACGACGCCGACGAGGTCGTACGTCCCCTCGAGCAGGATCTCGTTGGGGTCGTAGTACCGCATCGGGGCGACGGCGCCGAGCTCCTCGTAGTCGGTTTCGGCGAGCAAGGACTCGACGAGAAACAGCGCGAACGTGACCCCCAGGGCGACCCGCTGGGCGATCCCCACGCGGTCGAAGGCAACCGAACAGAGCAGCCCGATCCCGGCGCAGGCGAAGAGATAGGGGATCGACAGCAGGTGGACCGCGAGGACGTCGGTGACCGACAGCGACTCGTCGATCAGCCGGGCGCCGAGGAGGACGACCGGCGGCGTGAGGAGGTTAACGATGAGGATCGGAACCGAGATCGCGGCGAACTTCTCGGCGACGAGCCGGGCGCGCGAGATCGGCATCGCCAGCAGGGTGTCCATCCGGCCCCGGTCGACGTCGTCGGCGATCACGCCAGCCGTCGCGTAGGCGACGTACAGCCCGAGCAGGATGATCCAGCCGAACGTGTAGAGTTCGAAGGCGAGAAACCCCTCGAGCGAGGCCATCGTCTCGATTCGGAACAGCCGGAGCATCTCCTCGGGGTATGCCTCGAGCAGTTCGTCCCCGCCGAGGGCGTCGCTGAACGAGGGGTAGACCCAGATGACCAGCGCCGCAAGCAGCGCCATCCCGGCCGAGAGGTAGACGCTGCCCTTGAGTCGGTTTCGACCCTCGTAACGCGTGATCTCAAACATCGTCCTCACCCCCGTAGAACCGCATGAAGACGTCCTCGAGGGGCGCCTCCTCGATCGCGAGGTCGATCAGCTCGTAGTCGGCGAGTCGCTCGAGGACGGCGTTGATGTCGCCGGTAAACGTAAAGAGGCACTCGGTGAACGCGGTCGACGGATCGGCCCCCTCGTGGCCGTCGGAGACGCTCGTCTCGAGGTCGTGGACCCCCTCGACGTCGAGGGCGTCGATCGGGATCGGGTCGGCGCTGCGGATCCGGATCACCTTGCCGCTGCGTCGCAACAGCGCGTCGACGGGTTCGATGGTGACGAGCCGTCCGTCGCGGATGATGCCGACTCGATCGCAGAGCCGGCGGACCTCGCTCAGGTTGTGCGAGGAGAAAAACACCGTTACGCCCCGCTGGCGTTCGGCCCGGAGGAAGTCGGCGAAGCGCTGGCGCATCAGCGGATCGAGCCCGTTGGTCGGCTCGTCTAAGATCACCAGGTCGGGATCGTGCATAAAGGCCGTCACGATGCCGAGCTTCCGGGCGTTTCCCTGCGAGTACTCCCGTATTTGGCGCTCGACGGGCGGATCGAACAGCTCGAGCAGTTCGTCGCGCCTGCTGTCGCCTTTGATCGAGGCGTGGAGGTCGAGGACGTCGGTACCGGTCCGTTGCTCGTCGAACCCGGGTTCGTCCGAAAGGTAGCCGATCCGTCGTTTGGCCTCGAGGAGCGAGCCCTCCTCGCGAACGTCCTGCCCGAGCACGCGGGCCGTCCCCGACGTCGGCGAGATGAACCCCAGTAGCAGCCGAATCGTCGTCGTCTTCCCCGCGCCGTTCGGGCCGAGAAAGCCGAATATCTCGCCGTGTTCGACGGTAAACGTCACCGAGTCGTTCGCGACGACCTCACCGTAGTCCTTGGTGAGTTCCTCGAGTTCGATTGCGGCCATACCGAACGGTACAGCAACCGTGGATATATGGCTGGCTGAACAGTTCGTGAGAACGAGACGAACGGTCGTCGTCGGTCGCGAGCACAGAGATGCGGCGTCGATCGGGTCCTACTCGAGGCAGACGCTGCCGTCCGATCGAACCGTCACGTCGTAGCCTCGATATCGGAAGGTCAGTCGGCCGTTTCGCGACGCGTTCGGGGTCGCCGTCGCGTCGAAGAGGCCGTCGATCGCGTTCGGGTCCACCGCGTCGTACAGCGGGGGCTCGAGTTCAGTCGGATCGACTCCCTCCGCGTTCGCGACGGCGTCGACGACGCGCAGACTGGGACTTCTCGGCGAGGAGTGCGACGATCCGGACATGTTAGATCAACAGCTGGACGTCCGACTCGGCCATGTGCTGGAGTGCGGTGGCCGCGCCGACGCCCGTCGTTACGCCGTCGTAGAAGTCGTCCTCGTCGTACTCCATCAGCTCGACGGTCATCTGGCAGGCCTGCAGTTCGACCCCGCTCTCGAGGGAGACGTCGATCAGTTCCTCGATCGTCGCGGTGCCGTTCTCGTCGATCTTCTTCTGCATCATCCGGGTGGCCATCGAGTCCATCCCCGGCAGCGCGGCCAGCGCGTTCGGCAGCGGCATGTTGGGGTTGCCGACCGCGCTCAGCTTCAGTTTCTTCGATTTCTCCTCGTGGAGGATGTCCAGCCCCCAGAACGTGTGGAAGACGATGACCTCCCAGCCGAAGGCGGCTGCGGTGCTCGCGAGGATCAGGGGCGGGTACGCCATGTCGAAACTACCCTTGGTCGCGACGATCGTCATCTTCTTCTGCTCGTCGCCGACCTCGGTCTCGAGACCCGCGACCTTCTCCTCGAGCTCCGCGATTCGCGCCTCGAGTTCGGCCTCGCTCATCGATTCGCCGTCTCCGGTCGGTGATTGGGTCTCCGTGCTCATCTTACGCCGTCTTCTCCACGTAGTGGGTGTACAGGTCTCCCTCCTCGACCTGCTCGAGGAGTTCGACGCCGTCGGTCCCCTCGGCCCAGCCGCGGATGTCGCTCATGCTGCCCGAATCGGTCGCGACGACTTCGAGGACGTCGCCCTCCTCGAGGTCGTCGATCGCCTGTTTGGTCTTGACGATGGGCATCGGGCAGGACTGTCCTTTCACGTCGAGTGTCTCCGTTGCGGTGGGTTTCGAGCTCATAGTTGTTTTGTGCTCTGTATTGGAGCTATCACACAATACCCGACACAACCATAAAAGCGTGTCGATCATTGTGGGAGCCGCGAACAGCTCTCCGGCGAGAGATTCGGCTGCACTACTCTACTATACGTGCATGGATCAAATCCCGGTATTTCGGGGAAAAGCTCGCAGTCCAGCCCGCGACCCGTATTGTGAATAATGGGAAATACTATGCAAACTCTTATGTGGGCTCGGCCGGTACTGTGGGGTGTAGAAATGGACGACATGGACTTTCCCACACCGGACGCCGAGGTCGAGTCGGTCGCCCCGAGCGAGCTGAAGGCTCGCATCGATGCGGGCGAGGCGGTAACGCTTCTCGACGCCCGCATGGGCAGCGACTACGAGGAGTGGCGCATCGACGGCGAGAGCGTCGAGTCGATCAACGTTCCCTACTTCGAGTTCCTCGACGAGGAGATCGACGAGGACGTTCTCGCGAAGATTCCCGACGACCGCGAGGTGACGGTTCTCTGCGCGAAAGGCGGCGCCAGCGAGTTCGTCGCAGGCGCGCTGAAGGACCGCGGTTACGACGTGAACCACCTCGAGGAGGGGATGAACGGCTGGGCGCGGATCTACGAGGCCGTCGAGGTCGAGCGCTACGAGGGAAGCGGAACGCTGCTGCAGTACCAGCGTCCGTCCTCGGGCTGTCTCGGCTACCTCGTCTACGACGACGGCGAGGCGGCCGTCATCGACCCGCTGCGCGCGTTCACCGACCGCTACCTCGACGACGCCGCGGAACTCGGCGTCGACCTGACGTACGCCGTCGACACGCACGTCCACGCCGATCACATCTCGGGCGTCCGCGACCTCGCCGAGGAGGGCGTCGAGGGCGTCGTCCCCGATGCAGCGGTCGACCGCGGGGTCACCTACGCCGACGAGATGACGCTGGCCGAGGACGGCGACGAGTTCCGGGTCGGCGACGCCGTCATCGAGACGGTCTACACGCCCGGTCACACGTCCGGGATGACCTCCTATCTGATCGACGGCGAGTTGCTCGCAACGGGTGACGGCCTCTTCGTCGAGAGCGTCGCCCGCCCCGACTTAGAGGAGGGCGACGAGGGTGCCGAGGACGCCGCCCGGCAGCTCTACGAGACCCTACAGGAGCGCGTACTCTCGTTGCCCGACGAGACGCTTATCGGCGGCGCACACTACAGCGATGCTGCCGAGCCCGCCGAGGACGGCACCTACACCGCGCCGATCGGCGAGCTTCGCGAGAAGATGGCCGCGCTGTCGATGGACGAAGACGAGTTCGTCGATCTGATCCTCTCGGATATGCCGCCACGGCCCGCCAACCACGAGAAGATCATCGCGACGAACCTCGGGCAACAGGAGACCGACGACGACGAGGCGTTCGAACTCGAGCTCGGCCCGAACAACTGCGCCGCCAGCAAGGACTCGCTGGCCGGTGACTAACTTCCTCGACCAGCCGAATGGCACCTGAACTCATCGCTCCCGCGCTGTACGAGACCCTCTTCCCCGCCGGAATCAGTCGGTACGCCGTCGGGGGACTGCTCGTCGGCCTCGGGGCCGTCGTCATCTATCTGGGAACCGGCATCGCCGCCGGCGCGAGCACGTTCCTCGAGTCGACGCTGTCGTACGTCTCGGACCAGTCGCGGTTCCAGCGGTACGTCAGCTCGCGCGACTGGCGGGTCGTGTTCACGCTCGGGATCGTCGGCGGTGCGGCACTTTATGCCCTTACCTTCCAGTCGGGGCTCGTCTCGAGCGGACTGTACGAGCCCGGCACGACCGGCGAACTCCGGGAGGTTGGCGGATTCACGATCTGGCTGACCGACGTCCAGCCCTGGCGGCTGTTCCTCGGCGGGATCCTCGTCGGAATCGGCACCCGGATCGGCAAGGGCTGTACCTCGGGCCACGGCGTCTGCGGCGTCGGCTCGGCCTCGAAGACGTCGATTGTCGGCGTGATCACGTTCCTGACCGTCGCGATCGGGACGGCCCAGATCGTGATGGCATTGGGGGTGAGCCCGTAACCATGGCTGACCGACACCCCCTGTTCATGCCGCTGATCTTCGTCGGCGGCCTGATCTTCGGCTTCGGGCTCGGCTTCAGTCACATGGCCCGTCCCGAGGTCGTGCTGAACTTCCTGCAGTTCGAGGACTTCGGGCTGCTGTTCGTGATGGGCGGCGCGGCGGTCGTCACGGGCCTGGCGTTCGCGCTCGTTCCGCGACTGCGCGAGCGGGCGCCGCTGACCGGCGACACGTACGGTCGACGGCTGAAGTCGTTCGACCGCAACGTGCTGATCGGCGGCGGCATCTTCGGCGTCGGCTGGGGCCTCTCGGGAATCTGTCCCGGCGCGGCCTACGCCAGCCTCGGCGTCGGCAACGTCACGATCCTGTGGGCGCTGGCGGGGATGTTCGTCGGCGCCTACGTCCAGGGCGTCTGGCGCAGCCAGCGCGCCGCCAGCGAATCGACGCCGACGGGCGCCGACTGACCCGATTCTCACGCTCCCAGCTACACGATGGATCCAACGACGCTACTGCTGTTCGCCGTCGCCGCGGTCTCGAGCCTGTTTATGGCCTGGGTGATCGGCGCTGGCTCGAGCGGCGCGACCCCCTTCGCGCCCGCGGTCGGCGCCAACGCGATCGGGACGATGCGGGCCGCCTTCGTCGTCGGCCTCCTCGGCTTCGCCGGGGCCGTCACGCAGGGGGCGAGCGTCTCCGAGGCCGTCGGACGCGATCTGATTCACGGCGTCTCGCTGCCCGTCTCGAGCGTCATCGTCGTCCTGCTGATCGGCGCGGGGCTGATGGCGATCGGGATCCACACCGGCTACCCCGTCGCGACGGCGTTTACCGTCACCGGTGCGGTGATCGGCGTCGGCATCGCGCTGGGCGGCGATCCCGCCTGGGCGAAGTACGCCGAGATCGGCGCCGTGTGGCTGCTCACCCCCTTCGTCGGCGGCGGACTCGCCTACGCAATCGCCAGCGTCCTTCCGCGTTCCGACGTCGCCGAACGCGACAGCGTTCCGGTGCTCGCCGGCTTCGTCGGGGCCGTCGTCGCCAACCTCGAGTTCGCGTTCTTCGAGCGGGGAACCCTCGTCGCGACGGGTGCCGACGTCCTCCCGCTCGAGAGTCCCGTCGTCGCGGGTTCGCTCACGCTCGGCGCCGGCGTCCTCGCGGCGCTCGCCGTCCGGTGGGACGTCACCCGGGACGAGGCGGGCGGGCTGCGACGGTTTTTGCTCGTCCTCGGGGGGCTCGTCGCGTTCTCCGCGGGGGCGAGCCAGGTCGGACTCGCCGTCGGCCCGCTGCTCCCGCTGCTCGACGAGGTCTCGATGGTCTCGCCGATCGTCGTCCTGCTCGGCGGCGGGGTCGGAATCCTCGCCGGCTCCTGGACGGGCGCACCGCGGATGATCAAGGCGATCTCGCAGGAGTACGCCTCGCTCGGCCCCCGGCGGTCGATCGCGACGCTCGTCCCCTCGTTTCTGATCGCCCAGACGGCGGTCCTGCTCGGCGTTCCCGTCTCGTTCAACGAGATCATCGTCAGCGCCGTCATCGGTGCCGGGCTGGCCGTCGGCGGAGGCGCCGGCGTTAGCCCCCGGAAGCTGGGCGTGACGGTGGTCGCCTGGATTGGCTCGTTCGCGCTCGCGTTCGGCCTCGGCTACGGGACGATGGCCCTGCTGGCTCTCTGAGGACCGTCTCGAAGGGGCGCCATCGCCCGGTTTCGCAACTATTAGGCGCTCGAGAAGCCAACCATCGGCTATGGAAGAGCTATTCCTCCGGGCGGCACGTGGCGAACGGACCGAGCGCCCGCCGGTGTGGATGATGCGACAGGCGGGCCGGTACCTCCCGGAGTATCGCAAACTGCGCGAGGACTACTCCTTTCTCGAGGCGATCTCGACGCCCGAGATCGCGACGGAGATCACCCTCCAGCCCTGGGAGCGGTTTCGGCCCGACGGCATCGTCATGTACTCGGACATTCTCACCGTACTCGAGCCGCTCGACTTCTCGTATCACCTCGAGTCCGGCGTCGGCCCGGTCGTCGAGAACCCCGTCGAGTCCCCGGACGACACCCGCCGGGAACGGGGCGACGTCGAGGAGGAACTGTGGTACGTCGGCGAGCTCCTCGAGCGGCTGAGCGACGAACTCGGCGAGCAGGCCGCGGTGCTGGGCTTTACTGGAGGGCCGTTCACGCTTGCAGCCTACGTCTGCGAGGGAACCCCCTCGCGGTCGTTCATGGACGTCCGCCGATTGCGCGCGGAGCACCCGGAGGCGTTCGAGCGCCTGCTCCGGGCGTTTACCGACATCATCGTCGACTACGTCCGCTTCCAGGTCGAGTCGGGGGCGGACGCGATCCAGCTGTTCGACACCTACGGCGGCCTGCTCTCTCCCGCGGACTACCGGCGATTCCTCCTCCCCCTCCACCGGGAGATCGTCGACGCGGTCGACGTCCCCACGATCGTCTTCGTCCGCAACGTCAGCGGCAACCTCGACCTGCTCGAGGAGACCGGCGCGGACGTAGTCAGCCTCGACTGGACGGTCGAACTCGAGGAGGCCCGCGAGGAGCTGGGCGACGTGGCGATCCAGGGCAACCTCGACCCGGCGTTGCTGTACGGCGATCCCGAGACGGTCAGGGACCGAACTCGAGACGTTATCGCGGCCGCGGGCGATACGGGTCACATTCTGAATCTGGGCCACGGCGTCGACCGCAACGTCCCCGTCGAGAACGTCGAGGCGTTCTTCGAGGCGGCGAAATCGGTCTCACACGAGAAGTAGCGGACGTCCCGAACTCGAGGGTGAGACGGGGGCCACCCTCGGGATCGGAACGCACGGATCGACGACCCAACCGCCGTCCGCCCGTAGATCTCCGATCGATCACTCTCGCTCGAGTACGGCGGGGACGTCTCCGAACCCGCCGCCATCGTACCGATACGCCGTCCACCCGACGTTTCTGGCGCCGTCGGTATCCGCCCCGTCGTCACCGATCATCGCGTAGGTGTCAGCCGGAAGACGCCGTTCGGCGGCCCGATACGGGGCCGCGTTCGGTTTGTGCGCGCCGGTCTCGTAGGAGGCCACGACCGCGTCGAAGTACTGCTCGAGGTCGTGCTCGCGGAGTTTGTACCGCTGCCACTCGGGGACGCCGTTCGTGAGGACGCCGAGCGAGCCGTCCGCCGACAGTCTCTCGAGGTCGCGGTCGGCGCCCTCCGGCGGGTGACAGGCTCGAGCCTCCCGCCTGCGGAGCTCCTCGGCGAGTTGGTCCGACTTCGAACACCCGATAACGCTGGTGAACGCTCGCCTCACCGGATTCGGCTCGTGGGCCTCGAACGATTCGTAGAAGGCGTCGTTGTACTGCTCGATCCACTCCGCCCGCAGTTCGTTTACTACCGATTCAAACGTCTCGGCCAGAATCTCGCGATAGCCGCGGCGCCACTCGAGCAGCGTTCCGTCGAGATCGAAGAATATCGCCCTCGTCGTCATCTCGTCGAGCTACGACGGCATGGCTGATGTGCGTTCTCCTGTACTCACCGACTGCCACTCGAAAGAAGGACGCTACTACTCCCGGACGGGAGAGGGCTGCACGTTTCCTGACCCGCCTTGTCAACGAGCGACTGCGGGCTCGGTTGCACGTTCCAATCGGACTCCTCGAAGTCGACGACTCCCGGACTCGGTAGCAGTACTCGAGCGAGTCTTACTGCGGCGGCAGTCCCGCGTTGTAACAGTACGTGCCCGGTTCGGGCCGACACTCGCACTGGCGAAGCTGGTAGTACGACGGCTCGAAGCCAGAGAGGAACGGCTCGACGGTGTCGGCGAGCAGCGTCGCGAACCGCGGGTCGTCGTGGGGGACCGGGACCCGGTGGAGCTCGAGGCCGACGTCGGCGGCGTCCTCGCGCAGGTCGATGTCGAGTTCGACCAGGGTCTCGGACTGCTCGTGCATGAAGCTCATCGGCTCGACGACGACGCGTTCGGCCTCGCCCTCGAGGCCCTCGACGACGTCCTCGGTGTCGGGTTCGGTCCACTCGATCCCGCGGTTGGCGTGGTTCTGGTAGCCGATCTCGTAGTCGTCGATTCCGAGGAGGCTGGCGATCGCCGTGGCGTGTTCCTCGACGTACTGGTCGTACCGGCTGCCCTCCGCGAGGTACTTCTTCGGGGTTCCGTGTGCCGAGAAGACGAACGCGGTGTCGGGGTCCTGGAGATCGACGCCTTCCTCGTCGACGAACTCGCGGATCCCCTCGGCTCTGAGCCGGTTGTAGACGGGAACCCGGTGCCAGCCGGTGATAGCCGTGAACTCCGGCTCGTAGCCGTCGATGTCCTCGATCGAGGACTCGAGCGAGTCGATCGAGGAAACCGTCGTCGAGGGGCCACACAGCGGGTAGATCGGCACGGCGATCACCGAGTCGATGCCGTCGTCGGCCAGCGTCGCCGGGAGGTCGGTGATCAGCGGCTCCATGAACTGCATCGCGTGGTAGAGCTCGACCTCGTGGCCGCGCTCGGTAAGGGCGTCCTCGAGGGCTGCGGCCTGGGCGCCCGCCTGCTCCTGGAGCGGCGAGCCGCCGATCGACTCGTACTCCTCCATCAGGCTCGGCAGCCGTCGCTCGGCCAGCTCACGCGAGCGCTCCCACGCCGCCTCCTCGGAGTCGGCCTCCTCGAGGTCGGCGTTGTCGAAGAAAATCCGGGAGAGATACTCGAGTACCGTGCCGCGGTCCGGTACGGCCGGTTCGCCGAAGTTCAACAGGACGACGCCGGTTGTCATAGCCGGCCGTTAGGACGGTGCCGGTATAGGTACTTCGAAGCCGGAACCCGACTCCCTCCCCGCTTGCACCCATCACGACCGGCTCGTCCCCTCATTTGGCAGGTGTCGCCTCGCCGGCGAGCTCGTCGGCGATCGCCCTCGCGGTTCGGATGCGTCCCGGGATCCCGGGCCGGCCGACGAAGTTCGTACAGAGATGGATCCCGTCGGGAAGCTCGAGGTCGTCGGTCGCCGTCCACGAGCGGTCGTACGCCGGCATTCCGGGTTCCCAGCGGTGGACGTGGATCGGCGTCGCCGGGGCGCCGGTGATCCGCTCGAACTCGGCGGCGCCGACCCGACCCAGCTCCTCGTCGTCGGCCTCGGCCAGCGGCGGGTAGCTCAGCGGGTCGATGTAACACGTAAACAGCCCATCCCGGTCGAGGAAGCTCGAGTTCCAGGTGAGGCCGCTGATCCGGACGTCCGATCCCGGCGGGACGAGCGTCCCGATCCCGGTGCCGTCGAACGCCGACTCGAGAAAGACCATCCCGATCGGGTTGTAGTTGAACCGGCGCAGCGTTGCCTCCAGCTCGGCGTCGATCGGTGCGAGCAACTCGGCGCAGATCTCGGCGGGCGCCGTCAGGACGACCTCGTCGACGCGCTCGCTCCCGTCGGCGGTGTGGAGCTCGTACCCGTCGGCTCGCTCGCGGATCGACTCGACGGGCGTCTCGAGGTGGATCGAGTCGGCGTGGGCCTCGTACAGGCCGTTCGTCAGCTCGCCCAGCCCGTCCTCGAAGGTACACATTGGCGGGGTGTCGCGATCCTCGAGCAGCTTCCTGGCGACCCACAGGAGGACGCTTCGCTCGATGCCGGCCTTCTCGAGGACGCGTCCGAGCGAGTACTCCACGAGCATATCCCGGGGATCGGTCCCGTACAGTCCGCTATACAGCGGTCCGAGGTACCGTCGCGCCGCCTGCGTCCCGAACGCTCGAACCAGATACTCGTCGACGGTATCGTTCGGCCGCGGCGGTCCCATCAGGGGCTCGAGGAGCATCCGGAGCTTGCCCGTGGGGGTGAGCAGGTCGGTCGTCAGCGCCTCGCGAACCGACAGCGGCGCCACCTTCAGCTCGCCGTCGTGGTAGACGTAGATCGGCTGCTCGTCGTCGCCGAACTCCAGGCGATCGCGGAGCCCGAGGTCGTCGACCATCGACTCGAGTCCCGGCGTCAACCGGAGCCGCTGTGGCCCCAGCTCGACGACGTGATCGCCCACGCGTCGGCTCCGTACGACTCCGCCGGGTTCCTCGCGCGCCTCGAACGCCGTCACGTCGACGTCTCGCTTCGCGAGTGCGTGGGCGAGCGAGAGCCCCGAGATCCCTGCTCCGACGATACCGACCTTCATTATCCGTCCTTTCGAGCGGAGCCTTTTCGGTGTATCGTCACGCAGCCGACGCTGTCACGCGGTCGCTCGCTCCGGCACCAGTTAGCCGTGTCGCTCGATCAACGATTCGAGCGTTGCCCGGTCCTGGGCCCCGAGCAGTCGCTCGACCGGTTCGCCGTCGGCGTACAGCACGAGCGTCGGGACGCTGCGAGCGCCGAGTTGCCGGGCCAGGCGCTGGTGGGCGTCGACGTCGACTTTCGCGACCGCGGCGTCCGTCTCCGCAGCTAGCGACTCGATCGTCGGCTCGAGCATCTTGCAGGGGCCACACCAGTCGGCGTAGCAGTCGACCAGCACGACCTCGTGGTCGTCGACGACCGCCTGCAGGTGACTCTGCCCCTCGATCGCGATCGGCTCGGTCGGCGTCTCCGTTCCGTCTTCGCTCGGGTCGACGCCGTCCTCGAGGCGCCGTTGTAGTTCCCGTTTCTTCCGTTCGCGGATCCGCGCTCGCTCGTCGTCAGCAGTGTCGCTCATCATAACGACGGTACGCGCTCGTCGGGCATAACGGTTGTGTAGGATTAAAACAATACAGACAGGTCGTAACCGACTTTCGATCGGAGGTGATTCGGCGGACAGTTCTAGGCTCGCCGCCAGCAGCGCTCTTCGGGATATTTCCTTCGACTATTCCGGTTCGGAGGGAACCTGTGGCCGTGGTTATGATCCACAACACCGTACGTTCGAACGTGATCGAGTGATGACGACCGCACGTGAACAGTTCGGACGGGACGTATCGGTGCTCGCAGCGACCGTCGCCGTCCTCGTCGTCGCGACGGGAACCGCCGTCGCACAGAGCCACGGCGGAACGATGGGCGGCCGGGGTGGATGGGTCTGGCTGTTCTGGCCGCTGCTGGCAGTCGGTCTGCTCGCGCTCGCAGCCGGCTGGGCCGTGAGCCGTCACGGAGGCTCGACCGCACGCGAGCGAACCGGGACCACGGACCGGACGCTCGAGGAACTCCGCGAACGCTACGCCCGCGGCGACATCGCCGAGGAGGAGTTCGAGCGACGACGCCGGACGCTTCGGGGCAGAAGAGAGTGACGGGGCTCGAAATCGGCGCTGTCCCGACCCGAGGACGTCGCCGTGAGTCGTCTACTGATGAATACTTATTCCATCGACGGTACGAGTAGTAGTATGGAGACGTCCTCGAACGCGGTTTCGACCGCGTCCGACCGGTCGACGGTACCGACGGACCGACCGGTCGTCCGGCGGCAGGCAGCGTTCGTCGTGCTTACCTTTTTCGGGATGATGAGCGGGCTGCTCGGCGGCTGGCTCGGCGCTCCCGAGTCGTTCGTGTGGGGCAGCTACGCGGTCGCCTACGTCTTCGGCGGCTGGTACGGGCTCAAGGAGAGCGTCAAGGCCATCCGGGAACCCGCAGTGGAGATCGATCTCCTGATGATCCTCGCGGCGCTCGGGGCGCTGTTTATCCGCGCACCCTTCGAGGGAGCGATGTTGCTGTTTCTGTTCTCGCTGTCGGGAGTCTTAGAGGAGTACGCGATCGGCCGCTCCCGAACCGCGATCAGGTCGCTCATCGAGATGCGCCCGGAGTCGGCCCGGATCCTCAACGACGGGAGGGAAGTGACGACGCCGATCGACGACGTCGAGGTCGGCGACGTGTTCGTCGTCCGCCCCGGCGATCGGCTGCCGCTGGACGGCGTCGTCGAGTCCGGCGAGAGCACGGTCGACCAGTCCTCGCTCACCGGCGAGTCGGTGCCGGTGACGAAAGCACCCGGCGACGAGGTGTTCAGCGGGACGATCAACGAGACTGGCAGTCTCGAGGTGCGAGTCACCCGCGAGGCCCAGGAGTCGGCGATCTCTAGACTTATCAACATGGTCGAGCAGGCCCAGGAGAAGCGAGCGCCGACCCAGCAGCTCATCGACCGCTTCGAGCAGCCCTACGTGATGAGCGTCCTCGCACTGACCGCAGTCGCGATCGCACTCCCGATCGTGATCCTCGACCAGCCGTTCGATTCGACGTTCTACCGCGCGATGACGCTCATGGTCGCGGCCTCGCCCTGTGCGGTCATTATCTCGACGCCGGCGGCAGTGCTCTCAGCGATCTCCGCCGGCGGCCGACAGGGCGTCCTGTTCAAGGGCGGCGAACACATCGAGACGGCGGGGAACGTCGACGCCGTCGCCTTCGACAAGACCGGGACCCTGACCGAGGGCAACACTCGGCTGACCGACGTGAGCGCTCGAGGGAGCGCTGCTACCGACGGCGGCTCGAGCGACGTTGTGGCGGCCGCGAGCGGTTTCGACGGGGACCCCGAGGACGGACTGTTGGCGCTTGCGGCCGCCGTCCAGTCGCGGTCCGAACACCACCTGGCCGAGGCGACCGTCGACGCCGCCGAACAGCGGGGCCTCGAGATCCCCGCGGCGACCGGGTTCGAGGCGGTCGTCGGCAAGGGTGTCCACGCGACCGTCGAGGAGCGAACGCTCCATATCGGCAATCCCCGGTACGTTCGGACCGAACTCGAGGGACGATCGATCGCAGGTCTCGAGGACAGTCTCGAGGCCGTTCGCCGACTGGAAGCCGACGGGAAGACGAGCGTCCTCGTCGTCGAGGAAACCGACGAGCGGCTCCGCGTCCTCGGCTGGCTCGGCTTTAGCGATACGATCCGGGCCGACGCGGCCGAGACCATCGAACGGCTCCGCGAGCGCGGCGTCGAGCGGATCGTCATGCTCACGGGCGACAACGAACGGGTCGCCAACTACATCGCCGAGGAGCTCGGGATCGACGAGGTGTACGCGGAGCTGCTTCCCGAGGAGAAAGTCGACCACATCGAGGCGCTCCAGGAGCGCCACGAGGCCGTTGCGATGGTCGGCGACGGGGTCAACGACGCGCCTGCGCTCGCGACGGCCGACATCAGCATCGGAATGGGTGGTGCGGGAACCGACGTCGCCCTCGAGACGGCCGACATCGTGCTCATGTCGGACAGGCTCGATCGGTTGCCGTACGCGTTCGCGCTCAGCAAGGAGACGCGCCGAACGCTGTATATCAACTTCGCCATCGCGTTCGGCGCGATCGCGATCATGATCGTGGCGATCCTCACGGCTGGGATCCCGTTGCCGGTCGCCGTGGTCGGTCACGAGGGTTCGACCGTGCTGGTCAGCCTGATCGGGTTGCGGCTGCTCCGGTTCGACGGCTGATACGGTCTGCTGTACCGATGTACCGGGGCGACCGCAGGAGGGCTCGCGGTCGCTCCGGAAATGACCTACAGTAGTCCGTATGAGAGGGCCGTCGACGCGCTCCGGTCGTCCCCGATCGGACAGTTGCAGGTCCTCGAGGCGGGTTCACCGTTCGGAACGGTCGCTTCAGGCCGATTCTATCGCGATCTCGAGTGAAGTCTCGTTTTCCACGTTGTCGGTGACCGGACAGCGCTCCTCGACAGCCTCGAGCCATGACTCGAGAGCGTCGTCGTCGGCATCCGACTCCACCTGAATCGTCACCTCGATATCCTGAAGTCCGGAACGAGCGTCGGAGGGCTCGCCACGATAGCTGGCGTAGTCGACGTCGCCCTCGACCCGTAGTTCCAGCTCCTCGATGGACAGATCCATGTCGCGGGCGACCATCGTCGCCGTCGAGTTGAGACAGCCCAGGACTGCACCCAGGAAGTACTCGACGGGGTTGACGTCCTTGCCGACGACGAACTCGGCGTCGCCAGTGTCGATTCGCGTCCGTCTCGGACTGAGCCGCTCGCCCGTCAGTTCGTACGTCGTCGGTTCGTTCGATCGTGTCATGAGTACGGCTCCTGCTACTAGGTCGTCCGTCTCACCGAATAAGTCTTGGTCGGATTCTACAATTCCAAGAATCGGCCTCTCGGGACGTCATCGCGTCGTTCGACGAGGACGGTGATGCCCAAACGAGGACACTCGTGCGCTGTCAACGGTCGCTTTTCGACCACGCTATCGGAAAATGAACACTTCAATCTCGCTCGTTGCCTCGACCGGGTCTCGAAGGTAACGCGACCACGCCTTCGACGACGATCGGTCCAGGTACTGCGTTTCGGCCGGAGCTCGACGGGCCACGAAACGGTTCCTCGACTTTGTACAATATTCGCACAACCCTTATACCGGCGCGGCTCCTACCTCGATTCAGTAATGGCAAACTCGATGGCGGAACAACTCCAGCAGGACATGCAGTGTGAGGGGCTGCTCGAGTGTATCCACGGTCTCAAACAGCTCGACAAGGACTGCTTCCGGGCGCTCGTCGAGAGCGAGGAGCCGTTGACGATCGACGAGGTCGCCGAACGGGTCGACCGCGAGCGCTCGACGGCGTATCGAGCGATCCAGCGGCTGCTCCAGAGCGGGTTCATCCAGAAAGAACAGATCAACTACGACCAGGGCGGCTACTACCACGTCTACTACCCGACCGACCCGACCCAGATCGCAAACGACATGCAGCGGATGTTGAACGACTGGTACGCGAAGATGGGACAGCTCATCCAGGAGTTCGAGGACAAGTACGAGGGTGTCGAGGACGGGACGCCGGCGGTCGAGGACACTCGAGCCTGATTACCGACCCGTATCGTACTTGTACGTCGCCGTTTCCGGGTCGATACCGAAGTCCTCGGCGCTCTCGTCGTCGTCCTCCTCGGGCTGTTCGGTCGCCCCCTTGAACGCCTCCCGGAGTCGCTCCGGCATCCGGAACCGATCGGTCTCGATCTGAAGGGGCACCGCGTCGGAATCGATCCGCTCGCGTTTTTCACCGTGGCGCTTCTCGAGCGGTGCGGGCAACTGCTCGGCGTCGATCCGGCGGAAGCCGAACCGGGCGAGATAGGCGCTCTCGCCGGTGAGCGCGTAGACGGTGTCGAACCCCTCGTCGCCGGCGTACTCGAGCAGCCGTTCGACGACGTGGGCGCCGACACCCTGGTCGCGCCACCCCTCAAGGACGCCGATGCTGGTCAGCTCGCAGACCTCGTTCGGTCCCTCCTCCTCGGGGTCGGTCCTGTGGATCCGAATCCGCCCGAACCCCGCCTTCTGGCCGGAGACCTCGTCGACGGCAACCACGTAGTCGCGGGAGCGAAACGCCGTGTCGTCGAGTCCCATCGACTCGATGTGGTCGAGCAGCCAGACCTCCTCCCTGTTTTTGGCGTCTCGGACGTACATGATCGGACCTAGGCCATCTGCTACCAAAAGGGTTTGCGAGTCCACGCGGGCGACCGCGACGACGCGCCGGAGCGGGCTCGAGTCGCCGACTCGCGGCACAATAGGTGGCTGAGCTACTACACCTATTGAAGCTATGTGAGCTATTGTACCGAAGTCGGCAGGATTATGTTCCTCTCATCAGCTGTGTCCAGTATCCGCTGAGAGTGACGTTCACGGACGAATAGGGAGCTATCATTCAGTGGATGAGACACACTATGACAGACGAGCCACGCGCGGTAAGCGTAGTCATCTTGAAAGGCGGTGTCGGAAAGTCGACGACCTCGATCAACCTCGCACGGCAGCTCTCGGAGCGCGGATCGACGCTGTTCGTGGATCTGGACCCGAACGGCCACGCGACGAACGGCCTCGGGTTCGAGGAGGCCTACCACAGCGAGACGGATCTCGGAAACGTCGTCCTCGAGGGCGACGCCACGCCCCACGACATCATTCGGCAGACGGAGTACGGGTTCGACCTGCTTCCCTCCTCGGACTCCCTCGAGGACGTCGAGACCGAACTGGCGGGCGCGATGCAGGGGTCGGCCCGCGTCAAGTCAAAGATCGTCGATCCCCTGCTGGGCGACGTCTACGACTACGTCGTCTTCGACTGCCCGGCCTATCCCGGGATGCTCAACAACAACGCCCTGGTCGCGACGGGCAACGTGATGATCCCGATCGAGCCCGGCTCGAGCGCGATCGGCGGCTACAAGCGGACGATGGAGCGGCTGATCGAGCCCGCCCGCGAGTACATCGACGTCGAGGTCCTCGCGATCGTTCCGAACAAGCTCGAGGACCGCATCGATCAGCAGACCGAGGCCCGGGAGCTACTCGAGAGCCTGAACACGGCCGAACACGAGGTCAACCCCGGTCAGCCGCTGCCGGAGGTCGTCCCCGGGTTCGCCCGGATCACCGCCGCCGAGTTCGAGCGCATCGACGCCGGCGAGCTCGAGCCCCCGAAACCGGGCATCCGCCACCGGGCGGCGCTGTCCCGATCGCTGAGCCACGAACAGCCCCTCCAGGACTACGCCCCCGACTCCGACCAGATCGCCTCCTACGAGGAGCTCGCCGAGATCGTCGCGAGCGGAGGTGTCGATCGATGAGCAACCCGTTTGACGATCTCGAGGCCGAGACCGCCGAGTCGCCGAACGTCGAGGACGAGGGAACGACCGAGGCCGCGTCCGTCGACGAGTCGCTCGAGCCCTCGACGGAAGAATCCGCGAGTGCGGTCGAGTCGACGCCCGCTTCGCCCGCCGAGAGCGGTCCCGCCTTCGAGTACGACGCGGTCCGCCAGCGGCCGCTGTACGCCCGCGGCGAGACCTGGGACGCCTTCGAGAAGAAGCTGCGGACGACCATCACGCCGACGCTGGCCCGCGAGGACGTCGTCGACGAGGAGACCCGCGAGATCCACGATGCGGTGCTCCGACTGGCGACCGAGGAGCCCGAACGGATCGCCGAGCTGGTGCTCGAGGCTCGTCGCGAGGAGTAACTCCGTCGCGGTCCGTCCTGATAGCTGCGGAGCTCGTCGGTATTTTTGGTACAGTAGTAGCTGGAACCGTGGGTTCCGAGAGGTGGAAGCGGCCACCTCCTCCCTCTTCGACGTTTCTGCCTTGCAACGTCCACGCTCAGCGATTTTTTCGACTCTCCTGTAGACCCTCTATGAGCCGTTTCGACAGTATCCGAACGATCGCCTCGCGAGCAAGCGACGAACACATTACGTTCTACGCTTCCAGCATTGCGTACTATGCGTTCTTTTCGGTCATCCCGTTGTTACTGCTAACGCTGGCGATCGGATCGTTCGTCGGCCAGGAAGCGTTCGCCGAGCGAATCATCGCTGCGGTCGAAGAGCATCTCTCGGCGTCCGGCCGCGAGATCGTGAGTCAGACGCTCGAGAACCAATCAGGACAGGTCGGCGCGTCGATCGTCGGCGTTCTCGGCTTAGCGTGGTCGGCGGTCAAAGTCGTTCGAGCGATCGATATGGCGTTCGACGAGGTCTACGCAGCGGACGTGGAAACGCCGTTCACACGCCAAATTCTCGACGGGATCGTGGTGTTAGGGTTGGTCGGCGTCGGCGTCAGTCTCATGGTCGGCATTGGAACGTTCATCAGTCGTCCGACCATCGTCGACCTTCCGTACGTCGATATCGTCGGCTGGACCGTTTTGGTGGTTGGACTCACGATCGTGTTTCTCCCGATGTATTACGTCATGCCACCGCAACAGATGAGTCTCGCCGCAGCGCTGCCGGGAACGCTCGTCGTTTCCGTCGGGTGGCTGTTCCTCCAGGCCGGCTTCCAGCTGTACAGCAGCTATGCTGCCGGGTTCGAGGCGTACGGAGTCATCGGCGGTGTCCTGCTGTTTCTCACGTGGTTGTACTTCGCCAGTACCCTCCTTCTCCTCGGTGCGGTCGTCAACGCGGTCCTCGAACAGGACCTCGAGCGAACATCTCCAGTCTGAGGCCGGGAGACGCCGGCGTGACGTACGAAACTCCGGCCACTGCAGGTCGTTCGATCGATGGTCAAGACCTGCACCGCTGTTCCAAGGAGGTGTTCGAAAATCTCCTATCGGCCGAAGCGCCGAGCTATTCGCCCTCGTGCTCGTACTCGAGTGTCGGCCTCGAGCGAGCAGCCCGCTCCTCGTCGCCCTCGTCGGTGTAAACCCCGTGTTCTCGCGGGTAGTCCGCGTGGAGATCCTCGCTGTAGACGTGGACCTTCTCGGTGTCGGGCCCTTCGTCCATCGACTGGCTGGTTGGGGGCGTCGTCTCGCCTGGCTCGGGTCGGCCCTCGGGTTTCGGGATCTCGATGCGCTCGCGGAGGTCGGCCTCGACGTCCATCGCCAGCGTCGTCCCGAGTCGTAGGCTCTCGAGCAACCGTCTCGAGGTGTCCTCGGTAAGGTACTCGCAGGCCGCCCGCTCCTCGCCGACCTCGAACAGTTCACGAGCGTTGGCCTCGACGGCGTCACGCTCCTCGAGCAGCTCTCGTTCGAACCCCTCGATGGTGCCCACCACGTCGGCGTAGAACGCCTCCGGATCGGCCGAGGTGAAGTACAGCAGGCGCTTGAACTCCCGGGTCGCGTACCGAGTGGCCTCCTGGAGCTTCCACTCGTCGTCGAGGAAGTTCGCCGCCGAGTTCGTGGTGAGATACCGGTGCTGGCGGAACTCCGGGGGGACCTCTTCGACGCCGACGGGAACCGGGACGTACGGCGTCGTCACGGCGCTCGTGACGGCGGTCCACAGCGTCTGGAGCTCTTCTCGAGCGTCGGGCCGCAGGTGAGCGACCTGGCCGTAGCCCGCGTGGTCGGTCGCCCAGCGCGGGTCCCGCACCAGCGCGAGCATGTCCTCGAGGCTGACCGGTGCCAGCTCCCGCAGCTCCTCCTCCCGTGCGGGCGGGTAGCGCGCGTCCTGGTAGAACTCGGGAGCCGTGTACTCGTCGGCCTCCGCGGGGAACTCCCCCAGGCCGTAGACCTCGAACAGGTCGAGGGTGTCGCCCTCGCCGTCCCACCACCCCTGTTCTTCCGCGAAGTCGACCAACCGATCCGAGCCGATGAAGCCCGGATCGTCCTCGTGATCGACGGGGAACTCGCGGATGTAACCGAAGTAGGACACCCGTACCTCGTCGGCGCCGAGCCGCTCGGCTGCCCAGAGGTCGCCGTCGGGGTGGGCGAAGTTGATGAACACCCATCCCTCGTCCTCGTCGGCGAACAGGTGGGAGTTCCCGCCGTAGGTCGAGTAGCCGTGCTCGTCCATCAGCCCGCCGACGACTTCGACGGCCTCGCGGGCGCTCGAGGCCCGTTCCATCGCCGCCTTCGCGAGGTCGGAGTACTGCGGCCCCGTCTGGGGCGCCTCCTCCTCGGCCAGTTCGACCAGTTCCGCCCGCGAGGGCGACCAGATGTCCCGGGCGGCGACGCCGTGCTCGTTGAGCCCACCGTTGGTCAGCGGCGGCGGGAACCCCGCCCACTCCGAGTACATCGAGGCGACGTACTTGTTCGTCGTCTCGGCCTGCGGGATCTCGGTCAGCTCGCCGGGGATATCGGCGTCCTCGGTGACGCCGACGGTCACGGTCGCGTCCTCGCCGTGGTCCTGGCGGGGGACGACCTCGAGCCAGTGGCTCGAGGGCTCGTGGCCGAACCCGCCCAGTAGGGTCGATCCGTCCTCGGTGAGCTCGCTGCCGACGTAGAACCCGATGCTCTTCCCGTCGAGGCTGCGGGGATCGCTCGGGTTCTCGAGGCCGGCGTCCGTGTCGAATCCGCGGTCGCCCCGCCCGGCGCCGGCGAACAGCGCCGCGCTCACGCCCAGTGCTCCGAAGCCACGTCTCGAAAGTCGTCTCTTAGCCACGTACTGTCACTCCGTCGAGTACGTTCGACGAATCCCGTGATAATAGTTAGCAATGATTATGAAAGGTGAACGTAACGGTCCAAACCGGTGTGGGAGCCCCGGCATAGCCGGCGACCAGGCGCGGATCCGTCGCGATCGTTCCGGCTTCCGACTCGAGTCGCGGAATCGACTGGGGACAAAACCATAAAATACCACACACTAATAAACCGGAGATCAGACCCTCCACTGATCGCCCCTTGAGGCAAATATTTCGGTTTCCGAGGAATCATTACGATCGTTCATCTCAATTTAACGATAACCCTTATGCGCGACGACCCGCTCGCCTGAGACAGGATGGCACGAGAGAGCTGGGCGAGCCGCGCCGGATTCATCCTGGCCGCGGTCGGGAGCGCGATCGGACTGGGGAACATCTGGCGGTTTCCGTGGATGACCGCCGAGAACGGCGGGAGCGCGTTTCTACTGCTGTACCTGCTCATCGTTCTCTTCGTCGGCGTTCCCGGGCTGCTGGCCGCGTTCGTGATCGGTCGACGCTCGAATCGGAACCCGGTCGGGGCGTTCAGATCGCTCGCGGGATCGCGGGCCTGGACGGGGCTGGGCGTGCTCTGTGTCGTCACCGCGATCATGCTGATGTCGTTCTACAGCGTCGTCGGGGGGTGGATCCTCCGGTACTTCCTCGAGAGCGCGACGGGCGCGTACTTCGCCGACCCTGGTGCCCACTTCGAGACGATCAGCTACGGCGCCGAGGCGTTCGCCTACCAGCTCGCCGTCCTCGCAGCCACCGCCGTGATCGTCACCGCGGGGATCAGACGCGGTATCGAGGCGACGACGAAGCTGATGATGCCCGGCGTCGTCGTCCTGCTGATCGCCCTGGCCGTCTGGGCGGCCCGCCAGCCCGGCGCCGCGGCGGGGTACGAGTTCTACCTCGGCTTCGACGGCGCCTATCTCGCGGAGAACTTCACGTCGGTGCTCGGCTCGGCCGCCGGCCAGGCGCTGTTTACCCTCTCGATCGGCGGCGGAACGATGATCACCTACGCCTCCTACGTCGACGACGACCGATCGCTGCCGCTGGACGCCTCGGTCATCGCCGTCCTCAACCTCGGTATCGGCGTGCTGGCCGGGCTCGTGCTCTTTCCGCTGCTGTTTTCCTTTGCCGCCGGGCCGACCGAGGGCGGTCCCGGCGCCCTGTTCGTCGGCATGGCCGGTGCGTTCGCGAGCCTTCCCGGCGGGCGGATTCTCGGCCTGATCTTCTTCCTCGTCGTATTGCTCGCGGCCCTGACCAGCCTGATCAGCATGCTCGAGATCCCGGTTTCGTTCCTGGTCGACGAGTTCGACCTCGAGCGGAAGACCGCGACGCGCAGCCTGTTCGGGCTGGTCGTCCTCACGGGCGGGCTGAACGCGTTCAGTCCCGCGGTGTTTACGCTGTTCGCCGACCACCTCGTCGACCTGCTGCTCGTCCTCGGACTCACCGGGTTCATGCTCTACACCGCCTGGGTGCTCGGGCCGGACGCCGTCGACGAGTACCTCGACGGGGCGGGTCCGGTCTCGCGCCCGCTCGTCGTCCCCTGGCGGTACGCGATCGGGACCGTCTTCCCGGCGTTCCTGCTCTTTACGTTCTACGCCGACGCCGCGGCGCTGGTCGGACTCGCCCTCGAGACCGAACACCTGCTGCTCGCGACGCTGGTGACGCTCGGACCGTTCGTCCTCTACCTCCGTCAGTCGGATCGCGACGAGCCGAGCGGAACGACCGAACCCGCGGACTGACGCGCTACTCGGCCGTCTCCGGGATCGGAGCCCTGTGCTCCGATTCGACGACGTAGCGGTCAGGGAGATCCGGTTCGGGCTCCCGACCGACGGTGAAAAAGCGCTCGGTGCGGGTCAGCTCCTCGGAGGCGGGGCTCGGTTTCGCCATTCGCTCGTACTCGACGACGACGCCCTCGGGCTCCTCGGCGATGCGAACCGCCGGCAGCTGGTAGGAGGGGTAAAACACCGGCGGGAGGAGCCCGATGATTCCGTCCCGACGGTGGAGCCGCTTGAGCCAGGTTCCGGTGTTGACCAGCAGTCCGCCGTCGACCTCGCGGACCCCCGGACGGTGGGTGTGTCCGTAGCAGAAGATCGTCGTCTTCGGCTGTTCGGAGAAGACCTCGCGGGCCGCCGCCTCGTAGGGCTGTTGGGGATCGACGGTGAGATCGGTCTCGAAGACGCCGAACCGGTCGATAGTTTTCCTGAGATCCCGGCGGATAAAGTACAGCGGGATCCCGACGAGCGTCAGCAGCCCGCCGACGGTGACGTTCAGCGCGAGGAAGAACCAGGCCGCCGTCCCGGCCGCGCCGAACTGGCTGAGGAAGGCTTCGGTCCGGTCGACGGGCATCGACCAGATCCCCGCGAGATCCAGCCCCGCGAGCACCGCCAGCAGGACGCTGATGTTGAACAGCAACAGGAACGGGAACATCGAGTACCGCAACAGCGGGTTCATCTCCCGGTAGAAGTACTTCGAGAGGAGCCAGACGGGCATCCGTTCGGTCGGCGTCACCGCCTGGACGTCCTTCATCCAGTTGTACCGTCCCCGATCGGAGAGCTGCCCCGCTCGGCTCGTGACGAGGGTGTTGTAGTAGTAGCCAAGCGGCGTCGCGTGAGGGTTCCCCCAGTCCTCGATCCGGTTGTTAGCGTCGTGCTGGTGGCCGTGCTCGAAGTGGATCGCCTGATCGCCGATCTCCCGGGAGAGCCACCGCTCCTGGACCAGTTCGACGTTGTACTCGGCGAAGCGCTCGACGTACTCGTCGTAGGCCGCCAGCTCGTGGTCGTGGTTGCCCGGCAACAGCGTGATCGGCACGTTCTCGCCGGTCGCCCGGAACTGTTCGAACAGCGTCGGATAGGTGCGCTCGAGCACCTCGAACTTCTCGATCCCCTCGACGGTCGTAAACTCCCAGAGCCCGAACGCGTCGCCGTTGATGAGCAGCTCGGCGTTCTCGTCGGTCTCCTCGAGCCGCTCGAGGAAGGCCAACAGCTCGTCGAGAAACTCGACGTCCTCGAGTTGCTCGTCGCCGCCGATGTGGAGGTCGCTGATCACGTAGTAGACCCGATCATCGGTCTCGGTGGCCATCATTTCCACACCTCGTCGCCGTCGCAAAAGCTTTGTCGTCCGTCGCTCCCCGCGATACCCGTCGGCTCCTCTCGATTGGCGTGGACGAGCGGACCGTGGCCGGTAGAACGCTCGTTTCGCTCACGTTCCGGATACCGGCGTCCCGCACGTACCTCGATGTGTGGCTCGCTCGAGCCTGCGTCCGACGAGGATTCGATCGGGGCCTCGAGTCCGATAGCGCCCGAAATCGCAAGCCCAACGCCTACCCGGAGCAGCGGAGTAAGAGGGGTATGGTCAGAATCTCGACGATCGTCATCGTACTCGCGATCGTGCTCGGCATCGGCCTCCTGCCGATCCCCGTCATCCCCGGCGTGGGGATCCTCGTCGGTCTCACGGGGATCGTGCTGGGAATCATCCTCCGGTTGCTCGGGTACTAGCTCGGCGGCGCAACGTCCCGGACCGGATTCCCGATTTTCGCACTGCCTCGTTCGAAGCAGCCGTCGGCTCGAGCGTTCGGCTCGTCCGCGACCGCTCTTCGAGGACTGCCCGCTCGAGCGCCTCGCGATCCGTCCCTACCGATACTCAGTGCTCGACGAACTCGAGCAGGATCCCGCCCGTGTCCTTCGGGTGCAGGAACGCGACCGTATGGCCCCATGCGCCGGGGCGGGGCTGCTCGTCGACGAGGGCAACGTCGTGCTCGCGGGCACGCTCGAGGGCAGCCTCGATGTCGTCGGTCGCGAGCGCGAGGTGGTGGATCCCCGGCCCGTTCGCCTCGAGGTAGTCGGCGATCGTCCCGTCCTCGACGGGCTCGAGCAGCTCGAGGTAGCCGTTTCCGCAGTCGAGGAAGACGACCTCCATCCCGTCGAACGTCTCCTCGTGGACGGTCTCGAGGCCGAACAGCTCGCCGTACAGCGCCGCCAGCGCCGCGGCGTCGTCGGTCGCGATCCCCGCGTGGTCGATGTGCATCGGAAGACGGATTCGAGCCCGCGGGGCCTGAGTGTTGTCCTTCCGGCGACGATTTCGTACGGTCTACTGTACGCCGTTTCCGGCGCAACCGCGACCCGAGCGGCGGTTGCGCCGGTAAACCGCTCCAGCGATCCGCATCAGTCGTCGACGGCCGGAAGCGTAACCGAGAACGTCGACCCCTCGCCGAGCTCGGAGTCGACGCGGATCTCCCCGCCGTGGCGCTCGACGATCCGTTCGCAGAGCGCGAGCCCGATCCCGGTGCCGTCGTGGGCGCCGCGGCCGTGCAGGCGCTGGAACATCTCGAAGATCTGGTCGCGCTCGTCGGCCGGTATCCCGATCCCCTCGTCGCGTACCGAGATCTCCCACACCGAGTCGCGTCGCTCGGCCGAGACGTGGATCCGGGGTGGGCCGTCGCTGTACTCGATCGCGTTGTCCAGCAGGTTCTGGAACACCTGTCGGAGCTGACTCTCGTCGCCCTCGACCGTCGGCAGAGGGTCTACGGTGATGTCGGCGTCCGTCGCTGAGATTCGCATCTTGAGATCCGAGCGGGCATCCTCGAAGACGGCGTCGAGATCCACCGGTTCGAGCGGTTCGCCTCGCGTCTTGACCCGGGCGTAGGCGAGCAGCCCGTCGATCATGTTGCGCATCCGTTCGGCTCCCTCGAGGGCAAAGGCGAGGAACTCTCGGCCGTCATCGTCGAGCTCGTCGGCGTACCGTCGCTCGACGAGCTGGAGGTAGCTCGAGACCATCCGCAGCGGCTCCTGGAGGTCGTGAGAGGCCGCGTAGGCGAACTGCTCCAGGCGTCTGGTCTCCGCCCGAAGCTCGTCGATGTACTCCTGGCGCTCGAAGTGAAACGTCATCAGCGTCGCGAGCGTGTCGATCAGCTCCCGCTCCTCGTCGACGAACGGGTCGGGCTCGCGTTCGGGCGGCGGTTCCACGAAGCCGACGTCGATCCGGATCGGCGTCCCGCTGGCCGTGCTGGTACGGGCAGTGATCTGGCGCTCGAAGGTGTCGCAGGCGTCGGTGGCCGCCTCGTGATCGCCGACGGAGACGTGGGCCGCGGTTCGGTCCGGGTACCGGAACGACTGGGGGAGCTCCGAGACGAACTCCTCGAGCAGCTCCTCGACCGGTCGGTCGCCGGTCTCGAGCAGGTTCGTCGCGAGCCGGACCCCTGCGATCTCCTTCTCGCGTTCCTCGAGTTCCCGTTTGCGTCGCTCGACCAGCTCCTTCAGGTCGGTGATGTCGGTTGCAGTGACGACGACCTGCTCGGGAGTCTCCCCCTCGGTGCCGATCGGTGTGGCGTTTATCGACAGCCACGTCCGCGTTCCGTCGGGCCGATCCAGACGGATATCTCGGTCGTAGACGGGCTCGCCCGTCTCGAAGACCCGACCTGCCGGTCGATCCTCGACCGGGAGCAGCCGCCCCTCGGCGTCGTACATGTCCAGACGGCCTGCGGCGTACCCCGAGGACTCGTCCGGCGGGACGCCGAGCAGGGTCGCCATCCGTTCGTTCGCCCGGTTGGTCGACCCGTCGGCGTTGACGACCGCGATGCCGACGGGGCTCGTCTCGAGGATCCGTTCGACCAGGTCGCGCTCCCGTTGCAGCTGTTGTTCGCGCTCCCGGCGTTCGGTCATGTCGCGGGTGACCTTCGCGTACCCCTGGAGTTCGCCGTCCTCCCTGATCGCCGTAAGCGTCACGTTCGCCCAGAACCGCGAGCCGTCCGCGCGGACGCGCCAGCCCTCGTTCTCGACGGTCCCTTCCGCGTCGGCCCGTTCCAAGTTCCGCGCGGGAACGTCGGCCGCTCGATCGGACTCGGTGTAGAACGTCGAGAAGTGCTCGTCACGGATCTCCGACGGATCGTACCCCTTGATCCGTTTCGCCCCCTCGTTCCAGCTCTGCACCCGTCCGTCGGGATCGAGCATGAAGATGGCGTACTCGTCGACCGCGTCGACCAGCGACTCGAAGCGCCGCTCGCTCTCGCGGCGCGCCAGCTGTGACTCCTTTCGGTCGGTGATGTCGTAGTACAGCTCGACGCGGCCGCCGGCGTACCGCCCGGACTCGATCGGCTTGCTTCGGTGCTCGAGCCAGCGTTCCTCCCGGTCGGGACCGTCCGCGATCCGACACTCGAACTGCTCGACGGACGTGTTGTCGTCGTAGGTCGCCAGCACGGTCTCCGCGAACACCTCCGGATCGGCGAGGCGGTCGCGGATCGTCTCCTCGATGACGGTCCGTTTGTCCCGGCCGATGATCTCGTCGCGATCCACGCCGAAGTACGTCTCCACGGTCTCGTCGGCCCAGACGACGTCGAACGACTCGTCGAGGACGAACACCCCGACGTCGGCCTCGTCGATGACCGAGGTAATCGACTCGTTCGTCTCCCAGATCAACTCCGATCGGTCGCGTTCGGGATCCTCGCCGACGTCCCGAACGACGGCGACGACGCCGTCGAACTCGCCGTCGGCCTCGAGGACGCTAAACCGCGCCTCGCTGGGGAGGCTGTCACCGTCGGCGGTCTCGATCGCGAGATCGAACGTCGCCTCGGCGTCCTCGCCGATCTCGAGCCGTTCGCGGAGCTCCCGCTCGAGGCGGGCGGCGTCCTCGTCGTCGAGGAGGACCGAGACGTGCTCGCCGAGCAGCTCCTCGCGATCGTACCCCGTCCGCTCGAGGGCCGCGTCGTTGACCGCGACGAACCGGTTGTCGGCGTCGAGCTGGTAGATACCGTCATCGACCGCATTCATTACCGTTCGATACTGCTCCGGCGAGACTCCTCCGACTGCGCGCTCTCGATCCGCCTCGTCAGGTGCCCCCACACCGTCGCACATATGCGTTCAGTGACGAGTGAGGCGGATAAGTTCTTGCACGAACCTCAGTCGAAGCCGAGCTTGGACGCGATTCTCGCGGTGAGACGCGGATCCGTCAGCTCGAACACCGTCCGCATCTCCTCGCTCGAGAGTTCGAAGTCGAAGATGGCGGCGTTCGCCTCGAGGTGGTCGCGACTCGAGGCCTTCGGGATCGCCGCCACGGCGGGCTGCTGGACGAGCCACCGAAGCGCGACCTGGGAGGCCGACTTGTCGTACCGCTCGCCGATCTTCGCCAGGCGGTCGTCGCCGACGACGGCCCCCTCCGCCAGCGGGCTGTAGGCGGTCAGGCAGACGTCGTTGTCGACGCAGTACGAGAGCAGTTCGTCCTGGCGGTAGTAGGGGTGGTACTTCACCTGGTTGGCGACGATCGGCGTCGTCGACAGCTCCCGAGCGCGCTCGAGCTGTGCGACCGAGAAGTTGCTGACGCCGATATGGTCGACCTGCCCCTCCTCTTGCAGTTCGTTCATCGCGCCGAGCGTCTCCTCGAGGGGCGTGTGGTCGCGGGGCGCGTGGATCAGGAGGAGATCGATCGTCTCGACACCCAGTCGCTCGAGACTCCGACGGGTCGACTCGAGGACGGCATCGCGAGCGAGGTTGTCCGTATCGACCTTGGTCACGACGAAGACGTCCTCGCGGGCCACGTCGCTCGCCGCGAGCGCGTCGCCGACCGCGTCCTCGTTGTCGTACATCTGGGCGGTGTCGAGGTGGCGGTAGCCGGCCTCGAGAGCGGCCGCGACCGCCCGTCGACACTCGTCACCGGTCATCCGTGCCGTCCCGAATCCGAGCGCCGGAATCGCCGCGTTCCCGGCGTCGATAGTGTGGCTGTCGGTCACGCCGGTTCGTTCGATGTCAGCGGGCTTCAGTCCTCCCCACAGACGAGCGGGATCCGTTTCAGGATCGTCGTCTCGTCGGCCGTGTCGACCTCGATACGAGGATTTCGTTTTCCAGCCTAGTAACCTAGTTTCGAGCCTAGTCGTCACCCTTTAGGAATATATAGTTGGCTAGCTTCAATCCTCGAAAAGGTTTTATGGACGGTCGTAAAGGAACGTGTTATGGTTGGAACCGAGGTACCGTGCGTCCCCAAGGTCTGTGCGTACATCACCCGTAACGATCGCGAACTGCTCACGTTCGAGGCGAACGGTCACGACGGCCTCCAGGTCCCCAAGGGGACGATCGAACCCGGCGAATCACCCCTCGAGGCGCTTCGCCGAGAGATCGCGGAGGAGAGCGGGCTTACCGAGTTGGAGTCGATCAGACGGCTGGCCAAGGACGTCTGGATACGTCGGCTCTCGCCGCCGAAGCTCTATCGCCGCCACTTCTTTCACGTCTCCGTCGAGGAGGACCGCGACCGCTGGACCCACGTCGTCACCGGCGACGGCGAGGAGCGAGGGATGGAGTTCGAGTACGCCTGGCGGGAGCTCCCGCCGGCCCGCGAGTTCGCCCTCTCGCTCGACGACTACCTCGGGCGCCTCGAGCCGACCGCACCCGTCGGTCGCCCGTCGACCGATCCCGCCTCGTTCGCGTACGGTGACGTCGGTCGATCGGATTGACTCGCGCCCGGTCGCGTCGCGCTCGTTCCGTTGCCCCGAACCTGCTCGCCTTCGATGACCTCTTTATCGAATACAGTCCCAATGGGAAGACCGTCGTTTCTACCTACATACAGCGTCTAACGGAACTGTTATGTAAACCCTCGCTCGAAGGTATGCGGCTCCCAGCGGACCGATTTCGCGTCCGTGGCATTTCGACAGCGGTGCGTTCGGCGTCCGGTCCCGACTAGTGCGCTATTTACGGCTCGCGTCGTCTCGCCGCTCGAGGCGCGAGGGCGTTCGGTGGTCCCGAAGGGATCTCGAGGGGATCGTCTGACGACTCCGTCGACCGACGGGGCGCCTCACGCTAAACAGCGCTGCCGGGCTGGTACTCGCCGAACTCCTCGCGCAGGACGTTACAGATCTCGCCGACCGTCGCGTACGCCTTCACCGCGTCGACGATGTGGGGCATGACGTTCTGTCCGCCGCGTGCGGCGTCCCGCAGCGACTCGAGGGCCGCGTCGACGGCCTCGTCGTCTCGGTCCTCGCGGACCGACTCGAGCCGATCGACCTGTCGTCGTTCGTCCTCCTCGGTGACCTCCTCGACGTCCATCTCGGGGTCCTCGTCGACCTCGAACTCGTTGACGCCGACGATGACGCGCTCTTTCTCCTCGATCTCCTTCTGGCGGTCGAAGGCCGTATCCTGGATCTGGCGCTGGACCCACTGCTGATCGACGGCCTCGAGCATCCCGCCGCGCTCGTCGACCTCCTCGAGGATCTCGTAGGCGTCGTCCTCGACCTCGTCGGTCAGCGACTCGACGTAGTAACTCCCCGCCAGGGGGTCGATCGTGTCGGCGGCACCGGACTCGTGGGCGAGGATCTGCTGGGTCCGCAGGGCGGTTCGGACCGACTCCTCGGTCGGGAGGGCGAGCGCCTCGTCTTTCCCGTTAGTATGCAGCGACTGGGTGCCGCCGAGCACCGCCGCGAGCGCCTGGTAGGCGACCCGGACGACGTTGTTCTCGATCTGCTGGGCGGTCAGCATCGAGCCCGCGGTCTGGGTGTGGAACTTCAGCTGCTTCGATTTCGGGTCGTCGGCGTCGAAGCGCTCCTCCATGATGTCGTGCCACATCCGTCGCGCGGCGCGGAACTTCGCGACCTCCTCGAAGATGTTGTTGTGCCCGTTGAAAAAGAAGGAGAGCCGGGGTGCGAAGTCGTCGACGTCGAGCCCTGCCTCGAGCGCGGCCTCGACGTACTGGATGCCGTTGCCGAGGGTGAAGGCGAGCTCCTGGGCCGCGGTGGAGCCGGCCTCGCGGATGTGATAGCCCGAGATCGAGATCGTGTTGAACTTCGGGGTCTCCTCGGCGCAGAACTCGAAGATGTCCGTGATGATCCGCATCGACGGCTCGGGCGGGTAGATGTAGGTGTTGCGCGCGATGTACTCCTTCAGGAGGTCGTTTTGAATCGTCCCCCGAAGCTCCGCACGGTCGGCGCCCTGCTGGTCGCCCACCGCGATGTACATCGCCAACAGGACGGAGGCGGGCGCGTTGATCGTCATCGAGGTCGAGACCTCGTCCAGGGGGATGCCGTCGAAGACGGTCTCCATGTCGGCAAGCGAGTCGATCGCGACGCCCGCTTTCCCGACCTCGCCGGCGGCCATCGCGTCGTCGGAGTCGTACCCCATCTGGGTCGGCAGGTCGAACGCCATCGAGAGCCCGGTCTGACCCTGATCGAGCAGGTAGTGGTAGCGCTCGTTGGTGTCCTCGGGCGTCGAGAAGCCGGCGTACTGGCGCATCGTCCACAGCCGGCCTCTGTATCCGGTGGAGTACACCCCGCGCGTGTACGGCGGCTCGCCGGGGTTTCCGAGATCCTCCTGGTAGTCGAAATCGTCGACGTCCGCGGGGGTGTAGAGGCGGTCGACCTCCTGGCCGCCCGTGTCGGTCGTAAACCGATCCTTGCGCTCGCCGAAGCGCTCGAGCACCGGCTCGACCTCCTCCTCGTGCCACTGCTCGTGGCTCTCGCGGATCTCCTCGAGTTCATCGGGATCGAACATTATCGTTACCGTCGGTCGGCGTCGGCTTCAACCTTTTCGAGTCGCGATCCCGTGGGGCCGAAAAGAAACGGTGTGAGATCCGGATCAGTCGCGAATCTACAGTATGTCGACGTTTTCGAGGTCCGGGTCACTGCTCCCGGTGAGTGCCGACCGATACGACGCATCGATAGCGCCGTTCTTGAGGGTTACGTCGGAGCGACGTATTTGAACGCTACCGCCGCCGGAAGTAGTGATGTCCTCGACATCGAAGTCCTCGATGAGGACTCCTCTCGGGTCCGTGCTACTCGTCTCTGTACAGCGGATTGCGGGGGCTTCGACGTTGGCACCACAGAACAGATCGAGACCCTTGATATGGCCACCATCGGCATCACTGTTGACCCTGACGATGTCGTTCTGGGCGTCACTGCCGTCGATCTCGATGCGTTCGGCGATCGGCTGACCGCCGTTGAGCCAGAGCGCCGCACCTGGATACAGCTGCTCTGACCCTTTGTCGAGGAAGACCTTACAATCACGAGCCGTATCCCCAACACCGAGTCGAATGTTCCCGCTACCACAGTTCGCTGCGACGCATCGGTTGAGAACGTTCTCGCCGGGGCTGTTTCGCACGTAGAACCCGTTTCCGACGGTCTTTTCGACGAAACACTGCTGCCAGATATTTATTCCGTCGTGAGGTGGGTCAGCACTGATGCCGATCGAGTGGTTGCCGACTGGCTGCAGATCAGGGTTCGCGATGTCGCCGTCCGGAATAGTTACGTTGCGGATCAACGAGAGCGCATCTTCATCCAGCGTGTTAATGAGACAGCTGTATCGGACGCCCCCCTCGGGCCCGTACGGCATGCGCTGTCCGATGAGTTCGACGTTGTCGATCAGACACCGCCCGACGTGGGCGGTGATCAGCGAGGCGTCCCGCTCGTCTCGATCGTCGATGTCGACGTCGACGTTCCGAACGACGACGTGCTGTGGTGGGTTGCTGTCGTCCCACGTTCCGAACCCGAACGCGAAATCGACGTCTTCGTCGCGGATCTCGAGGGTCGCCCGCAGGTCGCCTCGAATTTCGATATACTCGACGGGATCAGTGACGTAGAACTCCGTGTTCCAGCGGTAGGTTCCCGTCGGAATGACGATCTCGTGGTTGACGACGCTCTGAGAGTCGAGATACGCCAGTATTTCCGCCGACAGATCGCCGTCTTCGTCGATAGACGGTTCGTCGACTACGTTGACGGTCGTTACGTCGTCAGGACGCCGTTTAACGTCGGCCAACAGTCCGTGAGTCGCACCGGACGGCGCCGGAGCCGACTCCGGCTCCGGCTCGTGTTCCTCCGGCTCGGTCGGCTCGATACGCTCGAGACAGTACCGATAGCTGTCGGACTCGTAGTCGCCACCGTAGATCCCGTGTGTCGCCTCGAGGAAGTCGCTCTCGACCGGGTACTCGATCGCGGTTCGACCCCGAACGTAGCTCTCACCGTCGGCGTCGAGGAGAACTCTGTAGGCTTCGTCGGCCTCGAGTTCGCCGTTGAGCACGAACGCGTCGCCGGCCTCGAGGGTCCCGATCGAGCGCTCGTCGAGGACGTCGCCGCCGTCGTCGGTCAGGACCGCCGTCGTGACGCCGTCGGTCTCCGCCGAGAGCCGACACTCGAGCGCGTCGACGCTCTCGGTCGCGACCAGGCGAACGCCGGAGCGGTCGTCCAGCGAGCTCCAGGACTGACCCTCCTCGTCGTCGCCGAGCTCGAGCGCGGGGACCTCCGGTTCGGTCGGTTCGCTCTCGGCCTCGTCGGACGACGAACCGCCCTCGACGACGATCCGATCGACGCAGTACCGGTAGTTCTCCGACTGGAGGTAGCCGCCGTAGATCCCGTCGGTCACCTCGAGGAGGTCGCCGTCGATCGGATAGTCGGCCCCGGCTCGTCCACGGACGTAGGTGTCACCCTCCGCGTCACAGACGATCCAGCGGACGTCGTCAGCCTCGAGGTCGACGTCGAACGCGAACGTGTCGCCTGCCTCGAGGTCGGCGATCGACTGCTCGTCGAGGACGTCGTCCTCGGCGGGAGTGGCCGTCGTCACGTCGTCGGTTGTGAGATACGCCGTCGTGACGCCGTCGGTCTCCGCCGAGAGCCGACACTCGAGTGTGTCGACGCTTTCGGTCGCCCGGATGCGAACGCCCGAGGGACTGTCCAGGGAGTCCCTGGACTGTCCCTCCTCGTCGTCGCCGAGATCGATCGTCTCGACCTCGGGTTCGGGTTCGGATTCGGACTCCTCCTCGTTCTCGACCGGAACCTCGTACTCCCGCTCGGCGGCGATCCGATCGACGCAGTAGCGGTAGCTCTCGGACTCGTACTCGCCGCCGTAGATCCCGTGAGTGACCGAAAGCAGGTCGTCCTCGAGGGGGTAGTCGGCTTCGGCCCGGCCGCGAACGTAGCTCTCACCGTCGGCGTCGAGCAGGATGCGGTAGGCCTCGTCGGCCTCGAGGGCGGCGTCGAAGGCGAACGTTTCGCCGGCCTCGAGGTCGTCGACCGACTTCTCCTCGAGCACCGATCCCGAGTCGTCGGTCAGGGCTGCCGTCGTGACGCCGTCGGTCTCCGCCGAGAGCCGGCCCGTTACCCTCGAGAGCTCCGCTTCGGTCCGGAACCGAACGCCGGAGCGGCGGTCCAGCGTACTCCAGGACTGGGCCTCCTCGTCGCTCCCGAGGTCGAGTTCGGTCTCCTCGGTCTCCGTCTCGTAGCCGCCCGAACCGGCGCTCTCGACGGAGAGCCGATCGAGACAGTAGCGGTAGTCGTCGGTCTCGAGGTAGCCGCCGTAGATCCCATGAGAGATCTCCAGCAGATCGTCCTCGAGGGGGTAGTCGGCTCCGGCTCGTCCACGGGTGTAGCTCTCGCCATCCGCGTCGCAGCCGATCCAGTACGTTTCGCCAGCTTCGAGGGCGGTGTCGAAGGCGAACGTCTCTCCGGCCTCGAGACCGTCGATCGATTGCTCCTCGAGGGCGTCGCCGTCATCGTCGGTGAGGTACGCCGTCGTGACGCCGTCGGTCTCGGGCGAGAGTCGACCCGTGATCCTCGAGAGGTCCTCTTCGGCCCGGAACCGAACGCCGGACAGCTGATCCAGCGATCCCCAGGACTGGCCCTCCTCGTCGTCGCCGAGATCGATCGTACTCTCCGTCGACCCGGATTCCTCGGGCTCGGACTCCTCGGGTTCGCTCGGTTCGGAGTCGGCGATCGAAACGGTGATTCGATCGACGCAGTAGCGGTAGCTATCTGACTCGTAGTCGCCGCTGTAGATCCCGTGGACCGCCTCGAGGACGGCGCTCTCGAGAGGGTAGTCGGCCGCGGTTCGGCCACGAACGTAGCTCTCGCCGTCGGCGTCGAGGAGGATCCCGTAGGTTTCGCCGGCCTCGAGCTCGGCCGCGAAGGCGAACGTGTCGCCGGCCTCGAGATCGTCGATCGACTGCTCGTCGAGGACGTCGCCGCCGTCGTCGGTCAGGACCGCCGTCGTGACACCGTCGGTCTCCGCTGAGAGCCGACACGTGACGTCGTCGACGGCCTCGTCGACCCGGAACCGGACGCCGGAGGGCTCGTCGAGCGAACTCCAGGCCTGGCCCTCCTCGTCGCTTCCGAGGTCGAGCGTGTCCGTCTCCGGGTCGTCGGTTTCCGATTCGTTCTCGCTCTCGTAGCCGGTATCCGAGACCGCTCCGGCGTCGCCGGGTACGATTCGGTCGAAACAGTACCGGTAGCTATCGGACCGCTGGCCGTTGCCGTAGATCCCGTCGGTGACCGAAAGCGACTCCGACTCGAGGGGGTAGTCGACCGCAGCCCGTCCGCGAACGTAGCTCCGCCCTCGCGCGTCACAGACGACTCGGTAGGTTTCGTCGGCCTCGAGTTCCGCCTCGAACGCGAACGAGTCCCCGGCGTCGAACGCGCCGATCATCTGTCGCTCCAGTACGTCGCCCGAGTCCGTAGTGAGATACGCCGTAATGAGGTTTTCCGAACGTTCCGAGAGGCGACATTCGAGTCCGTCGACGGCCTCCGTGGTCCGGATTCGAATCCCCGAACGGCCGGTCAGCGAACGCCAGGATTGGCCCTCGTCGTCACTTGCAAGATCGATCGCTCCCTCCCGTTCCCGCTCGCGGATCGGTCCGATCCGGTCGATGCAGTATCGGTAACTGTCCGACTCGAGACCGCTTCCGGTGTAGATCCCGTGACTAACGGTAAACGAGTCGTTCTCGAGGGGGTACTCGACCTCGGCTCGTCCCCGAACGTAGTTGCGTCCCTGGGCGTCGCATAGGATCTGATAGGATTCGTTCGCTTCGAGTGCCGTTTCGAACGTGAAGGATCCTCCCGGATCGACGGCCGCAACTGTCTGCCGTTCGAGAACTGTTCCGGAACTGGTCGCCAGATACGCCGTAATGAGGCCCTCGCTCTTCGTAGAAATACGGCATTCGAGGCCGTCGAGTGGTTCTGCTGTTACGAATGCAAAACCGGATCGGTTGCTCTGGTGGTGTTGTGCTTCGTCGTCGCTGCCGAGATCGAGCGTCTCCGAGTCGCTGTCGATCTCTACCCCATCGGCGTCAGTGGTTCGATTGTGAATTTGTGGTGTCATCGTTTCGCGTTTTCGCTTCCGTTGACCGCGTGTGGCAATTTCGTACTGCTGTCCTTCCTTGATCTTAGTCGGCTCCGATTAGTTTCAGATTTTGTTAGTCGTTTTAGATATAATATAACTGCAGCAATATAAACATTCAGGACAAGAACACAGTCTATATCTACGGACTATCCTTAGCGTGGACAGCCTGGTCACTTGATAGGTATAAGTCTTCTAGAAGCGAGGTCGGGTCGGACCGAACCACCGGGATCGGCCGCTCCGGAATACGTCGGTCAGACGAACGCGAGCAGGAGCATAACGAGCACACCGATGGGGGTGCCACCTACCAGCCCGGCCTTTCCGCCGCGGCGCAGCTCCTCGCCGACTGCCGGCAGCTCCGGAACGAACTCCGTGAGAACGAAGTAACTCATCGTCCGGCGGCGAAGCCGAACCCGAACGGGAGCAGCTCCCGTGCAACCTGAACGAATCCGAACGCAAGGACGGCGCCGATCGGCTGCAGAGGGCTCGAGAAGATCGTCCCTCCGGACCAGCCTTCGGGTCGCCACCCGAGTGAATTTAGCGGGATCGAGATGGCGGTCCCCTCCGGAACGTTGTGAATCGAGATCCGACCGTCATGAACACCAGCAGCGGGACGGTAACGCCGAGCAGGGAAACCCCACCTTCGCGGCCGAGATCGGCAAAGGAGATGCCGATGGCGATTCACCTCGGGAAGCTGTGAACTGTCGACACTCCTGGAATGAGGACGAGTGTTCCGAAGACCGACGCCGAGGCCACGACTCCGGAAGAAAAGCCCCAGACGTTTCGTCGATCGCTGATCTCGTCGAAGCAATAGAACGGAATCGCGCCGAGACCGGTCGCTAATGCGGTGACCTGTCCCGCGAGGGACGCCAGCGCGAGGTTCCCGGGGAGAACCATTCTGTCAAAGTCCCGCTCCGGGACCGGTTACCGCTCGAGCGTCCGAACCGACAACACCGGCACCGGTGCGGTGCCGATCACCCGCTGGGAGACGCTTCCGGCGACGACCCGATCGAGTCCCGAGCGACTCTCCGTGCCGACGACGACGAGGTCGACGTCGCGCTCGTCGGCGTAGGCGACGATCTCCCGGTGAGGGATCCCCCGCTCGATCGCGCGTTCGGTCTCGAGACCGCGTTCGCTCGCCCGCTCGGCGATCGCGCTCGTCGAGCGCTCGCCGATCTCCTCGAACGCGTCGAGGACGACGTTCATACTCGAGTGAACGTCGTCGACGACGTACAGCGAGTGGACGCGCGAGCCGCAGGCCGCCGCGAGGTCGAGCCCCCGGTCGACGGCCGCTTCCACCCCCGGCCGGCCGTCGGTCGCGATGAGCACGTCGTCGATCTCCTGGATCGGCTCCACAACGGTCGCGTTGACGGTAAGCACCGGACACTGTGCCTCGCGGACGACCGCGATCGCGACGCTCCCCATGAGCCAGCGCTTCAGGCCGGTTCGACCGTGGGTTCCCATGACGATCAGTCCGACGTCGCGCTCGTCGGCGTACTTGAGCAGTGCCTGGCCGGGTCGACCGGAGCGAACGCTCGTCTCGACGGCGAGGCCCCGATCGCGGCAATCGCGTTCGACGCGCTCGACGAACTCCCGATGGCGCTCGTGGACCGACTCGTCGTCGGCGTCCGCTCGGTCGACGACCGAGACGACGTGGACCGTCGCCTCGAGCCGTTCGGCGATCTCGAGTCCCTGGTCGGCGGCGGTCGCCGCGATGTCGCTGCCGTCGGTCGCGACGAGAATGTCCCCGTTCATCGGAGCGGAGTACGACGGCAACCCCTATGAACGTGGGGTGGCGTCTCACGCTCTGTCGGTCATCGGCCAGTCGGTCGTCCCCTCGAGTCGGACGCTGACGACGCTGCCCCAGGAGGATCGAGTGTGCGGGTCAGAGAGCGTTGTCGCCGGCGAAAATCAAACCGCTGCTGGAGGCTGTCGTCAGTAGAACTCGCGGACGAGGTCCATCGCGTCCTCGGGGGCGCCGTCGGGAATCTCGGACATGTCCTCGGTGACGCCGTGTTGTTCGTTGTACGGCACCGAGTTCTCGTTCTGGTACATCACGCCCTGGTACTCCTTCTCGCTGTCGAGGATGACCTCCTTCGCGGCCTCGTAGTCGTTCGGATCGTGGTCCTCGTCCTCCTGGAGATCGACCAGCGAGTCGCGGAAGTAGTCGTAGGTGTCGACGTCGTTGAACGTCACACAGGGACTGAACACGTTGACGAAGCCGAACCCGTCGTGTTCGATCGCCTTCTGGACGATCTCCTGGTGGCGCAGGGCGTCGGAGGCAAAGGACTGGGCGACGAACGACGCGCCGGATGCCAGCGCGAGCGCGAGCGGGTTAACCGGGGGCTGTTTGGGGCCCTCGGGGGTCGTCGAGGTCTCGAAGTCCGACCGCGAGGTCGGCGAGGCCTGGCCCTTCGTAAGCCCGTAGATGCGGTTGTCCATGACGACGTAGGTCATGTCGACGTTCCGGCGGACGGCGTGGACGAAGTGGCCGGCGCCGATCGAGTAGCCGTCGCCGTCCCCGCCGGCGACCATCACTTCGATGTCGGGGCGGGCCATCTTGACCCCCTGACCGACGGGTAGTGCACGGCCGTGGACGCCGTGGAGGGCGTAGCTGTGCATGTAGGTCCCGATCTTGCCGGAACAGCCGATCCCGGCGACGACGAACGTGTTGTCCGGGTCGTTTCCGGTCTCGGCGAGGGCTTTCATCATGCCGTTCATCGTCCCGAAGTCGCCGCATCCGGGACACCAGGTCGGCTGCTTGTCGGACTTGAAGTCTGTGAATCTAACGTCGGAGCTCATTGTGCGGGCACCTCCTCGGTGAGTTTGGTCGTAATCTCTTCGGCCAGCTCGTCCGCCTTGAAGCGGACGCCGGTGTACTTGTTGATGCGTTTCACGCGGGTGAGGACGTCGTGTTCGATCACGTCTGCGAACTGGCCCGTCGCGTTACACTCGACGACGATCGTCTCCTCGGCGGCCTCGATCTCGTCTGTGAGGTCGGGTCGCGGGAAGATGTAGGGCACCGAGATCACGCGGACGTCGACACCTTCGTCCTCGAGGTACTCGAGGGCTTCGACCAGCGCACCCTCGTTCGATCCCCAGGAGATGACGAGGTTCTCCGCATCGGGGTTGCCGAACTCGCGGTACTCCCACTCCTCCTCGTTTTTGGCGGTCTCGACCTTTCGGTTTCGCTTGTCGACCTGCTGGACGCGGATCTCCTGTTCCTCGGTCCGGCGACCGAGTTCGTCGTGCTCGAGCCCCGTGCTCATGTGTGCGCCGTCGGTCGTGCCGGGGATGGAACGCGGGCTGACGCCGTCCTCGGTCGCGGCGTGGGCGCGGAACCGACCCTGGCTGTCGAGCCACTCCTGAACTTCCTCGTCGTCGACGAGCTTGCCGCGGTCGATCTCGACGGCGTCCATGTCGAACGCTTCCGGCGGGAACGTCTGCTCGGTCACCGACATCGCCAGGTCGGAGACGAGGAAGACCGGCGTGTTGTACTTCTCGGCCAGGTTGAACGCCTCGATGGTCTTCCAGAAACACTCGGTGATCGAGGTCGGCGCGACGACGAACCGCGGAATCTCGCCGTGGCCGCCGTACAGGGCCATGTTCAGATCGCCCTGCTCCTGTTTGGTCGGCATCCCCGTCGAGGGACCCGAGCGCATGACGTCGCAGATGACCATCGGCGTCTCGCTGGTCGCGACCAGGCCGAACGTCTCGGTCATGAGGTCGATTCCGGCACCCGAGGTCGCCGTCATCGAGCGGGCGCCCGATCGGGCGGCACCCAGCGTCATGTTGATCGCCGAGAGCTCGTCCTCGGCCTGGACGACGTGGCCGCCGTACTCCTCGATTCGGCCCGTTAGATACTCCATGATCGAGGTCGCGGGCGTGATCGGGTAGCCCGCATAAAAGCGACAGCCGGCGGCGATCGCACCCATACCGATCGCCTCGTTGCCGTTGAGCAGGACGTAGTCGTTGTCGGTGGTCTCCATGTCGTAGCCGAGGTCGCCGACGTCGTAGTGCTCCTGGACGTACTCCTGGCCCAGGCGGGCGGCCTCCTTGTTGTTCTCGACGATCTGGGTCCCCTTCCCACCGAAGCGCTTCTCGAGGGATTCGTCGAGGTACTCGACGTCGAAGCCGGTGATCTCGCAGGCGGCCCCGAGCGCGACGATGTTACGCATGATCGCGCCGCCGGCGTCCTCGGCCAGCGACTTCAGCGGGACGTCGATCCCCTTCATCTCCTCGGGGATCTCGGCGTCCCAGGAGCGTTCGCCGTCGTAGATGATCGCGCTGCCGTCGTGGAGTTCGTCGAGATTCTCGTCGATCGTTCGCTGTGTAAGCGCGACGAGGATGTCGAGTCGGTCGACGACGCTCTGGACCTCGTCGACAGACGTTCGAATCTTGTAGGCCGTGTAACCGCCACGGATCCGAGACGCGAAGTCCTTCGAGGTGAATACGTGTCGCCCGGCACGCGAGAGTGCTTGAGCGAAGATTTTGCCGGTGGAGTCGATGCCGTCGCCAGCCTCGCCTCCGATCGCCCAGTTGAGGTCCGCTGCCATGTTATGCAGAACCTTGCTCCCAGTAAATGAAAAGGCTTCTGAAAGCCCTCATAGAGGCTTACTCGAGCGTGAGTATATCCGCAAGTCGGCTCCGTTCGGCCTGGACGGAACGGAACCGCTTTTCACGCTCCTCCCGAACTTATCGAACATGGAAGGGACGCCAGTCGCCGTCGACGCCGTACGCGAGGTCGGCCCCGAAACCGTCGCGCTCGAACTCGAGACACCCGACGGGTTCGACGCGCTTCCGGGACAGTTCGTGTTGCTCCGGGCCGTGCCGGGAGCCGACGACCAGCAGGCCGATCACGACGAGGACGACGTCGTCGCGCGCCACTACACGCTCTCGTCGTCCTCGGTCGAGGACACGTTCGAACTCACCGTCGGCGTCGATCCCGACGGCGACCTCTCGCCGTGGCTCGCCGACCTCGAACCGGGCGCGGTCGTCCACGTCGAGGGCCCGTTCGGCGAGATCACCTACGAACAGGACCGGGATATCGTCGCCGTCGCGGGCGGCCCCGGTGTCGGTCCCGCGGTCTCGATCGCCGAGGCCGCTCACGACGCGGGCCACGACGCCGTCGTCGTCTACCAGGACGACGAACCGGCCCACGTCGACCGCCTCGAGGCCCTCGAGGATGCCGGCGCGACGGTCGTCTTCGTCGACGAGGACGACGAGGAGAGCCTGCGCGAGGCGATCGAGGACCACCTCGAGGACGGCCAGCTCTACGCCTTCGGCTTCCACGACTTCGTCGCGTTCGTCGCCGAGACGATCGACGAGGCCGGCGGCGATTCCGACGAGGCGCTGATTGAGAACTTCGGCTGAGTCCTCTCGAATCCGGTTCCGTCGTTTTCGCTCGATCAGATTCGTCAGCGCTGTCGACGAGAACCCCTCGGACGGTTTACTGGATTCTGTCGTTTCCGGCGCGCCCGCGACCCGGGGCGGCGGTTGTGCCGGAACATCGGTACAGCGATCTGTCTCAGACGCGGTCGGTCCGTGCGAGGGAGATACCTCTTGCGATCACGTACAGCAACACGTTGGCGCCGCCGAGAACGAGCACGAAGTACCCGACGTATCGAGAGCCGAGACCGATTACGCTGTCCGAATCGACGAACGCGTAGTAGGCCAGCGGAACGACGGCAATAGCTGACCAAGCTGCCAACAATTTGAACATTTCGATGCTTTCTCCCAACAGTTCGCGTGTGTTTGTCCCTGTTCGTGCCATAATTTCATTTGTTATTGCTGCAGTTCTATCGACATTCCATTTACATTCATTTTAGCGTGGTTATTTAATATATCTATATCTATGAATATAAGATTTCTTTGAGGTCATCGTCATCGAACGGAGGGCACTCGCTACTATTTCGGGGAAGTCAGCAGGGACCTGAATTGGTCGTTTGTGCCTTGGCTTCCGTCGACCAACTGAGGCCGATTCCGCTCTCGAGGTCCGGAATGACCACCGAACTTCGAAGTTCGGAATAACCGATGGTGTCGGTGACGTCTCTTTCGCTACACCCGGAGAACCTGACCGAGTACTCTCCGGCGCTACCTGGTGAATATTTCCCAGGGCCGATTTGACCGTTATCTACGTACACAGGATAGGAAAGGGAGAATCCGACCGATCTGGCGCTTCCTTCGAGGCTAACAGTGGCGTAGTCGCCGTCGATAGTCCGTGTCGTACTTGGATCCCGGTCAGTTAGTTCAACATTGCTGTTACTGATGTCCAAGTGATTATCCAGGTGGGTTGTCTTCGGATCACCGTGCCACCACCTATGTTGCCCCTCCGATTTCGAATAGTGTTCGAAAACGTAGACGTATCGTCCCTCGTAATCCGTCACTCGATTGCCGTAGTCGTCGATCAACTCTAGAAGCGTTATTACGTGGTCGGTTTCGGCGATAGTCGCTCCAGTTTGGTCCGAATTGACGTCGTAATCGTGTTCCCAGTGATCGACGTACTCCAGATTATCATCGTTTTCTCCGACAGTCGCTAGCGCACCAAAGTCGAAATCGACTCGCTCCTCGAATCGTCGTTTGCGCTCTTCCTGTAGCTCCTCGTAACTCTCTCCGGGTGCGCTGTTCTCGTTCGTCAATTCGTTCTCGTACGAGTTCGATCCCGAGAGTTCCATCGTTCGTCTTCGGTCGCTTTGCGAGTGTTCTCGGCTGTTTCCTCGGCCTCGATTGTCTTCTCCCGTAGCGACACCTACGCCACCGAGAGAGGCCGACCCCGCGATTGCTCGAAGTACGGTACGTCGCCGAGATGTCCGCTTGTCGGTAGACATCACTCAGTTTGGTACTACTTTTCTATTTATACTATAGCATTAATATTTAAGTATAATTATCCAGATATAGAGGCGATCTAACAGCCAACGTATCGCTGAATCAGCTTCTAATTACGAACACGCGGTTAGGGGGCATGCTCGAGTTGCTCGACCGAGAAATCGCTGACGCGACGAGACGCTGCACGAGGTAATCGAGGACCCCACCTCGAGGGCGGCCAGCTCTACGCCTTCGGCTTCTACGACTTTGTCACGTTCGTCGCCGAAACGATCGACGACGCTGGTGGCGATTCCGACGAGGCGCTGATCGAGAACTTCGGATAGCTCGCCTGTCGTCGTTTCCGGCTCAACTCATGTGCTCGAGTAGCCCGGGACTCGTCCTGCCGAATCGGCTGAGCAGGACCCGAAAGCGGATTGCCACCGGCTGAGGTGTCGTCCTCGCGGTCTGCTCGCAGTGGTGTGTGCTCTAGTGGGCTCGCCGCGACCGAGCGGCGAACCGCGTATTACAGAGCCGACGGACTGACGGTTTCGCTCGCGTACTTGCTCTCGTACACCGCTTGGCGGACTGCCTCAATAGCGGGCTCGTCTTCCAAAGCTGTCAAAGCTACCATCATCAGTAGCCGCGCGTTCCACGCTGGTATGTCTTCCATCGTGACGAGCGACCCTTCTTCGTCAGCGGGGGTAGGGCCTGAACTCATCGGGCCCCAGTAGACGCGAGTACTCGCAGTGACTGGGATACCTGCCTCGAGTGCTTTGTCCCGTGCCTCTGTGATTGGTGGCTGCACCCCTCCATTGCCAGTGGTATGTAGAACGATGCCGTCCACATCGTACTCACCCGCGGTTGCCTGCTCGAAGATGAATGGATCGTATCCGGCACCTGTGTCTGCGATTGGAACGGTCTTGTTCGGTACCTCATCGAGGTTTTCACAGGAGAGGTCTGCGGTATAACTTCCCGGCTCACGATACAGGACGATTTCGCTATCTGTGAGGATGCCGATCGGGCCAGCAGGTCCGGATTCGAACGTATCGACCATCGATGTGTGCGATTTCCGGACGTCACGAGCTGCGTGGATCGTATCGTTCATCACCATGTAGACCCCGCTCGGTTCGTCCGCTAAGTGGAACTCTTCACGAGTGCAGAGGCGAACGGCTGAGAGGAGGTTTGCCGGTCCATCAGCGCTTATTGCGTCCGCCGGACGCATCGCTCCAACGAACACGACCGGAATATCAAGATCGAGAACGAGGTCCTGAAAGAACGCGTTCTCTTCGATCGCGTCTGTCCCATGAGTGACAAGTATACCGTCAACTCCCTCTCTCGCGGCGTCCATTATCGCCTTCGAAATTTCGACAAAATCTTCAGCGTTGAGAAATGGACTTGGTTTTTGGACGGGTTGATCGAAGGTAATCTCAGCGAAATCGTCAAGTACTGGGACAGCGTCGACGATTGCTTCTGCCTGCTCGTCGAGCGAATAGCCGCCATCTTCGGCCGCCTCTTGGGTACTTGCGATCGTTCCACCGGTTCCGACGACTCTGACCTCTGGACGGTCTTCGTAGTCAGGAAGTTCTGCGTTCTCTACCTGGTCGCTCGCTGCTGTACTGCTCGCAAACATGAATCCGGATCCGGCTGCTGCACCAGTCAACTGCAAGAATGTACGCCTATTCGGCATTATACTACCGCCTTCCCCTCTCAATCTCTTTTCCATGGTTACAATCTATCTCTTTTTAGAGACAGAAATGTGTGAATTCCCTCAAAATATAACTGTTTCCTATCAGGTGATTGATGATGTTCGTATGTATGAAGAGGAGGGTGACATTGTTATGAATACAATTCTCCTAGTATACTGGCCACTCGGTCTTGTTTCAAAATGCTATAAATCTCAATAATATCATATTGTTGACTTTACTACTTCTGGTTAGTGTTTGTTAACTTATTTGCCTGGTAGGCACTTCATCCAGATCCTCCGAAAAAACGAGGAATAGACCACTTTTTGCTGAATTCAGTCTCTGTATCCGCAGACAGTTATTTGTAATCTACAGCGGACTTCAGCAGAGCCGAGTGAGTACCGGGCGGTACGAGTCGTGAGTGGACGAATTGGATAAGGAGACAGGATGGTACCGTGTGGCTCGCGAGAAATAACGATCCGGAAGTGTCACACCGAATTGACTGCCAGTCGTCCCACTCATTCGGCGTAGACTCGAGACCGCAGACGACTTTTGACGGTCCTACTCATGGAGTCGTTCGAGCCGCCCCACGCTGTCTGCGTCCTCAGGATCCTTGTCCGAGCGCACGCCGACGAATCGCGGGAACCGCAGGGCGTAGCCCGACGAGTACGTCGGCGAGGTCTGGATCTCCTCGTAGCCGACCTCGAAGACGACCGCGGGCTCGAGCTCGACCGTCTGGCCGTCCTCGCTCGCGACGTGGGGCTCGAGCAGTTCCGTCAGCTCCGCGAGCTTCTCGTCCGTGATGCCCGTCGCGACCTTGCCGACCGTCTCGAGGTTCTGCGGTTCCACCGCAGAGCCAGCGGAACGTCGTTCCTCACTGTCGTCGTCTCGCACCGACAGCTCGAACGTGCCCAGGTACGTCGCCCGACGCCCCTCGCCCCACTCCGCGCCCGTGACGACGCAGTCCAGCGTCTCGACGTCGGGTTTGCGCTTTCGCCAGTTCTTCCCGCGACGGCCCGGGGAGTACGTCGAGTCGAGGTCTTTGAGCATGATCCCCTCGTGGCCCGCCTCGAGCGCGTCGGTATCGATCCGTTCGATCTCGTCGGGATCGTCGGTGCGCCACAACAGGGACAGCCCCTCGACCTCGTCGGGCTCCTGTCCGGATTCCTCGCGGAGAACGGCCTCGAGACGGTCGTGGCGAGTCGTCAGCGGCTCTTCGAGCAGGTCCTCGCCGTCGGCGTGCAGACAGTCGAAGAAGACGGGCCGAACGGCGACGTCCTCGCGGGCCTTCGCGACGTCGTGTTTGCGACGGAAGCGCTTGAGAACTTCCTGAAACGGCAGCGGGGAGCCGTCGTCGTCGATCGCGACGACCTCGCCGTCGAGGATGGCGGGTTCGGCGAGGTGGTCGTCGGCGAACTCGACGACCTCCGGGAGCGCGTCGGTGACGTCCTCCATGTTTCTCGAGAAGACTCGGGTGTCGCCCGCGGAATCGTCGACGACGGTCGCATCCGCGTCGTCGACCGCTACGCCGTCCGGATCGTGGTGGAGTTGCACCCTCGCTCCGTCGTACTTCCACTCTACCCCTGCCTCGTCCCAGTCCTCGAGCGCGTCCGTGACGGTGCCGGCCTGGGCGAGCATCGCCTGGACCGGTCGGCCGACCTCGAGTTCCATCGCGTCGAGTCCCTCGCGGCCGTCCCCGAGCGCGACCCGAGCCACCTCGCCGTAGTCGTTCGACACCTGCAGAGCGCGCGCAACGGCTTCGACGGGGACGTCGAACGCCTCGCCGATCGCGTCCCGAACCGTCCCCTCGCCGACGCCGATGCGCATCTCCGAGAGCACGAGGCGGGCGAGGTACCGAGCTTCGTCGCTCGAGCAGCGGTTGAACAGGCCGAACAGCAGGTCGACCTTGCGGTCCTGGCTGCCTGCTCCCTCGGCGGCCGCGAGCTCGCGTAAGGTGTCGTCGACTTCCAGAACCGTGAGGTCGCCGCCTCCGTTCGCGTTGTCGCTGTTCCCGAAGGCGCCCAGTCCCCGCTGGCCGCCGAAGTCGTAGCTCGCGGCCACGTCGCCGATCTCGCCGACCTCGGCGAGCCGATCCTCGACGTCGTCGGTGGAGACGTTCGTCCCGGCCGCACGGGCGATCGCCTCGTAGCAGGCGCTGGGTCCGATGTCGAGCGTTCTCGAGGTCCAGGCGGGGAAGACTCGCCCCTGGACGTAGCGGGCGACGACCTCGACGGTCCGGCCCCCGTCCCCGTCGGCCGCGTCCTCGAGCAGGGTCGCGACGCGGGCGACGATCTCGAGGTCCGCGGGCTCGGCTTCGATCGCGGCGGCTCGGTCGGCGAACGTGGCGAACTCCATCGGTAGCGTGTAGCCGTCGGCGGGTGTAAAACCGTTCGGAGACCGGTCGATCCTCGATGGCGTGCTTTCAAGACAGTCGGGCGCGGACACGGGTGTATGCCATCAGGAGAGGCGGAGCTCGCGTCGCGGGTCGCGGACGTGCTGTCCGTCGACGCCGACGAGTTTCGCGACCGAGCCGAGGCCGACGCCGAGGTGATCAAGGAGGCCGTCGAGGAGGGGGTCTTCGACAACCCGCAGGCGATCGTCGGTTTCGAGTACGAGTTCTACGCCGTCAAATCCGACGACTGCACGCTCCGGCGGGTCCCCCGACGGCTGCTCGAGCTGATCGGCTTCGAGAAGGAGCTGGGGCTGCACAACGCCGAGATGACGACCAGCCCCCAGCCGCTGAGCGCGTACGGGCTGGTCGCCCAGGAAGCCGAGATCAAAGCTCGTCTGCAGACCGCGCTGCGGGTAACTCGCTCGGAGAGGATGCGACTGGTGAGCGACTCGCTGTGGACGATCCCGCCGGAGGGCGAGGACGCCCGGACCTACCTCACCGACAGCATCGAGCAGACGATCACGGCCGAGAACGGCACCGAACGGACGATCCGCGTCGCGACGAACATGAGCGACTCGGGTCGCTACCACGCGATGGCGAACACGAGCGGAGCCGACACCGCAGGGATGCGTATCGAGGCGCCAAACGTCTCCCTGCAGGCCGACACCGTTATGCCCGAGAGCCTGATCACATCGATCCAGCCCCACTACCAGGTCGCTCACGCGTCGGACCTCCCGTACTACTTCAATTACGCGCTGCGCGTCGCCGGCCCGCTGCTCGCACTCGGCGTCAACTCCCCGTTCTTTCCGCCCGATCTGTACGACGAGTCGGCGACGGCCGAAGCGGTCCTCGCGGACGCCTGGATGGAACACCGGATCAGCGTCTTCGAGACGGTGCTCAACGATCCGGCGACGGGCGAGGGGAAGGTCCGGTTCCCGAAGGACTTACAGAGCGTCGAGGAAGCGATCGATCGCATCGCCACCGACGACACTATCGTCCCGATGCCCGTCGAGGGCGGCGAGCGCTTCGACGACAGCTTCTCTCACTTCCGGCGCAAGCACGGCACCTACTGGCGGTGGATCCGCCCGGTGTTCGGCGGGCCGACCCGCTCGGCCGCCAACGCCCGCATCGAGTTCCGGCCCGTCGCCGCCCAGCCCACGGTCAGGGATTCGATCGCCTTCCTCGCGGCCTTCGCCGGCCTGCTCGAGAGCCTGACCCGACTCGAGCATCCGATCGTCGAACTCGACTGGGAGGTCGCCCGCGAGAACTTCTACGCCGCGATGCGCGAGGGATTCGACGCCGAACTGACCTGGATCACCAACGACGGACGGGAGACCACCGACCGACTCGAACTGTACGAGGACCTGCTCGCCCACGCCGAGGACGGGCTCACGAACCGCGGGCTCACCGAGGAGGAGGCCGCGAAGTACCTCTACCCGCTCCGGCGGCGGGTTCGCCAGAAGATGACCCCTGCCCGCTGGAAGCACGACCGGGTCCGAGAGGCGGTCGACGACGGCGCCGACCTCGAGACGGCGATCGAATCGATGCAACAGCGCTACGTCGAGAACCAGTCCGAGACGCTGCTCGAGGGGAGCTTCGCCGACTGGTTCGTCGATCGGTAGCGTTCTCGAAGAGTCCACTACAGGCCGATTCCGCCGGAAGTGTACTCGAGGCCGACAGTCATCTACAACTCTTTTATCAACTCGCGTGCATTCGTACGTATGAACCGACGACGCTACCTCGCGGGAACCGGATCGGTGGTCGCGGTCGGAACGGCCGGCGGCTACGCGGTCGGGCGCGCGGGCGGTGACGACGAGGACGACGCCGATCCGACCGAGACGGAGAGCGACGGGGAGACGACCCCGGAGGAGTCCGAGGAGGAACCCGCCACGGACGACGAGGAGCCGCCTATCAGGACGATCCTCCACCTGACCAGCGGCGACGAGGCCGATCACGACCGGGCGCTGAACAATCTGGAGAACCTGCTGGCCGACGAGACGACCGACACCGACGCGGTCGAGTTCGTCGTCAACGGGCCCGCCATCTCGGTCTACGTCGCCGACGAGACCGAGCACGCGGATCGGATCCGCGCGCTCGCCGACGACGGCGTCGCGTTCAAAGGCTGTGCGAACTCCCTCGAGGGGTTCGGGATCGACGAGTCGGAGCTGCTCGAGGAGGCGACGATCGTTCCCGCCTCGGTCGGCGAGATTGCGACACTCCAGGCGGAGGGGTACGGCTACATCAAGGTTCCCTGAGCCGCGGTTCGATCGATCCTCCTCGGCCGACCGATTCCAGTGCGTCGCCGCACTCGGAGCCCGCCTCGCCGCGTTCCCCGATCCCACCTTGCCGCTTTCCTCACCCCCGAGTGACGGGTCGACGTAGCGGATCCCATGCCACCGACGGAGATCCCACAGCCTGGTCTGGGCACCTCGGGTCACGAGGACGAGGCCTGCACCGAGGCCGTCCTGACTGCGCTCGAGGCCGGCTACCGCCACATCGACACGGCACAGATGTACGACAACGAGGCCGCCGTCGGCCGCGCGCTCGAGGAGAGCGACGTCGACCGCGAGGACATCTTCCTCGCGACGAAGGTCCACCCCGAGAACCTCGCGCGCGAGGACGTCCTCGAGACGACCGAGGCGAGTCTCGAGCGCCTCGGCGTCGAGCGGGTCGACCTGCTGTACGTCCACTGGCCGACGGGCGCCTACGACCCCGAGGAGACGCTGCCCGCGTTCGACGAGGTTTGCGACCGCGGCTGGACCGACCACGTCGGGGTTAGCAACTTCACGACCGACCTGCTCGAGGAGGCGATCGAGATCCTCGAGGCACCCGTCCTCGCCAACCAGGTCGAACTTCATCCGGAGCTCCAGCAGGACGATCTCGTTTCCTCCGCGCGCGAGCGGGACGTGACGACCGTCGCGTACTGTCCCATCGCGAAGGCCGAGGTCAACGAGATCGACGAGCTCCGGGAGATCGCCGACGCCCACGACGCGACGCCGATCCAGGTCGCGCTGGCCTGGCACTACGGGCGGGAGGGCGTCGTCCCGATCCCAAAGGGGACCGGCGACCACATCCGCGAGAACTACGCGGCCCTCGAACTCGAGTTGACCGACGACGAGCGCGAACGCATCGACGCGCTCGACCGCGGCCAGCGGCTGGTCGACCCCGACGAGGCCGCCTGGAACCGGTAGCGGCGCTCTCGATTTCGATGACTCAGCCTCAGTATGCGTGTGAAAGGAACAGCCGGCGATACATCTGCAGTGCGAATCTAACGCGATTGAATTCGTTAGGTATCTGAGTTTTTGACAAAGCCGTGGTGAATACATAGCGCGAATCTTGCACGATCCGGGGGCAGAATACGCGCGATCTCAGTTCCGTCGATGACGGAAAGGAGTATAGGGGGTTCAGCCCATCATCGAGACTACTCCTACATACTACCCTCTACCTTTTGGTATTCGATCATCTACATAGGCGTATGGTTGGTAATGGTCCAGAGGAGAATCAGCTGAGCGAGTCGGAGATAGACGGGTTCTTAGCTCGTGTCGATACCGGAGTTCTCTCGTTGTCGACACCAGCCGACGAGCCACCACACAGCGTCCCCGTTTCGTTTGGATACAACGCCGACCAGACTGCCTTCTTTTTCCGGGTTGCAGATCTCCCGCCCCAACAGAAAGGTAACCTGGAAGAGAGATCTGTGACGTTCGTCACCTACGGTGATGATGGAGAAATCGGTGGCTACGTTAGCATCGTCGCACAAGGCTCTCTAGAACCGACGACAGGTGCCGAAACTGCCACGGAAGCGCTCTCAGGGCTCGAAGGAGTCACGATTCCGTTTGTGGATATATTCGGTGATCCACCCAAAGATATCAGCTTTTCGTTCTACCGACTCGTTCCAGAGACCCTCACCGGTCGCAAAGAGACAATAACGGAACTGTGACGTCTCAAACAACCGCTTTATCTGGTATTGATCGAACATTGCGACCACTCTGCTGCATCAATCCTCCGTATCTTGCATACGATTTCTGCCAACTACTGAATAGGTCGAGCGAAGCGCGCAAGATACAGAGCGCGAGTGTAGCACAAATGGAAGGGCGGCTACCAAGGAATGCGCCTCTCCAGATAGCTACCAGTGATCACCCACTTAGCGATGAGGAGTCTTTCGATAATCCTGATGACCAATCAGTGAAGTAGAGAAATAGCTTATCGCCAGGATCTCAAACAAAGGGACGTGTCTCCGAACATTCGATGTGCAGTCCCAGACGACGCGACGGCAATCCAGGAAATCGCTCGTAAGAGTTGGCACGCCGCCTACGACTCGATTCTCGGAGCCGAGATCGTCACAGAGACGATCGACCAGTGGTACGCACTCGAGGACCTCAGGGCATCGATTACTGAGGCATGTACCCGTGAGGACGCCGTCTTCTTGATCGCCGAGGAAGCGAACGAACCCGTCGGCTTCGCGCATGCCGGTCCGCACCGCGAGCGCCCATCGGTCGCGTCGCTGAACCGGATCTACGTTCGTCCTGACCGATGGGGCGAGGGGATCGGCATGTCGCTCCTTACGCGCATACAAGACTCCCTCCGCGGGGAGTACGATCGGCTGTATCTTGCCGTCCTCGCGGGCAACGAGGTGGCCGTCTCGTTCTACGAATCGGCCGGCTTCGAACGGATCGGAACCCAGAGTAGCAATCTCAAACCGGACGTCGAGGAGTACGTTTATGAGACCTCACTCTGATCCGACCCCTACAGCATTGTGTATAATATCTGTCGTAGTGTTACTTTCAGCTCCGCGTGAATCGGTTAGCTTCGACTTGGGTGGACGAAATAAGCGGCCTTGCTGAAATTCTCAGTCGGAAATTGGTTTTAGCGGGCTCGCTGATACACGGTGCGTATCTCGCACAGAGTCTCGTTCAGGAGGGGTTAGCTCAGAGTGATCGGAGGAAACTCACTAATAACTCAGGAACCGCTCAAAACCGGAATTCCACAGTCACTTATCATAGCCGGCATAGATTTCGAATATGCACGATACCGAGTTCAATGGAGTAATGGCGGATGTTTCCTCGTGGAACTGGCTTCACTGGACGGGACTGTTACTGTCGGTATGCGTTGCAGCGATAAATATCTATATCGGGTATACGGAGAGTCAATCGCCGTTTTTTGTTATCGGTGCCAGTTTTCTCCTCGGTGTCGTGTTGTTCATGACTCGATTTTGGAACCCGATTCTGTACCTCCTGGGGGTTCTCCACATCGTGGCTCTAGGCATTATCTGGTTTCTTGACGGTATGCGGTTCCTAGCTTTCGGGATTGCTACCGGGATTCTCAGCACCGGGCTTACCGTGATCGCACTGTATCTATTTTTTGAAGAGGCGAAAGCTAACGCTCGATAAGCAGCTTCAGTCACCGGAACACCCGAATACAGATCGGGTGATTAGTCCAGTCGTTGTGCTGAACTTATCCTCTATATTCAGCAGCCTCCTCTTGACAGCCATCGGAGGGATCAATTGCTACGCCGTTACCTACTTGCCCTGTACGTACCGTTCTCGCAGCTGGAATCTATGAGCTGTTTGATGGTTTCCTCACACCCTTGGTCGCGCAGGGTCGCAACGCATTAGACGCCCTCGCTCGAGAGACTCGCGTATGGTTACGTTTCTCTCCGGGGGCACCGGGACGCCGAAGCTGCTCGACGGCCTCGAGGCCGCGTTCTCGCCGTCGGAGACGACGGTCGTCGCCAACACCGGTGACGACATAGAACTCGGCGGGCTGTTCGTCTCGCCGGACGTCGACACCGTCCTCTTCCAGGGCGGGAACGTCCTCGACCGCGAGACGTGGTGGGGAATCGCGGACGACAGCCACGAGACGAACGCCGAACTGATGGCGATCGCCGACGCCGCGGAGCTGCCGACGGGACCGCAGTACCTCGCCGCCGCCCGACAGACCGCGGGTCGGGAGCTCGCGAACTGGCGGCGCTTCTCGGGGGTCGCGGAGTTCATGACGATCGGCGACCGCGACCGTGCGGTCCACATCACGCGGACGAGTCTCATCGATCAGGGACGCTCGCTGAGCGAGGCGACCCGCAAGCTCGGCGAGGCGTTCGATCTCGAGATCGACCTGTTGCCGATGAGCGACGACCCCGTCGCGAGCATTGTCCACACCCCCGACGGCCCGATGCACTTCCAGGAGTACTGGGTCGCCGAGCGCGGGGAACCGACCGTCGAAGACGTCGAGTTCCGCGGCGCCGAAACGGCAGAACCCGCACCGGGCGTGCTCGAGGCCCTGTCCGAGCCCGTCGTCCTCGGACCCTCCAACCCAATCACCAGCATCGGTCCGATGCTCGCCGTGCCGGGGATCGCCGACGCGCTCGTGGAGACGACCGTCGTCGCCGTCTCCCCCTTCCTCGGCGACGAGGCGTTCTCGGGGCCCGCCGCGGAGCTGATGGATGCGGTCGGCTACGAACCCGGGACGGCGGGGCTTCCCGAGGCCTACCCCTTCGCCGACGCGTTCGTACTCGACGCGGACGACGGGACGAGCCTCGAGGCGCCGACGGTCCGAACCGACATCCGAACCGACGACCCGGCCGACGCCGAGCGCGTCATCGGCGCGGTCGAGGACGCCCTCGAGCGGGTGCGCTGAGATGTTCGAGCCACCGCTCGCGCTGGCGAGTCTCAGCGGGGAGGCCGACGCCGACTGGGCCCGCGCCGGCGCCGACTACGCGGGCGCCGCGTTCCTCGGCGGGATCGCGCTCGACGCGGAGTCGAGAGCTGCGGCCCGCGAGATGGTCCGCGACCGCGATCGGACCGAGTTCCTCCCCGAGGACCCCCTCGCGTTCATCGATCACGAGTTGGCCGCCCTCGAGGACGTTCCGATCCGTCCGGGATTCAACGTCCGCAGCGCGACTCCCGAACCGGTCGTCGACGCGGCGCGGGTCTGTCGGGATCGGGGGGCTGTCCTCGAGATCAACGCCCACTGCCGTCAGGACGAGCTCTGTGCCGTCGGCTGCGGCGAGACGCTGCTGCGGGATACCGAACGCCTCCACGAGTACGTCGCTCGCGCGACCGAGACGGGCGCGGTCGTCGGGGTCAAGGTCCGCGCAGAGGTTCCGGGCGTCGACCTGCCCGCGCTCGCCGCCGAACTCGAGGGCGTGGGCGCGTCGTTCGTCCACGTCGATACGATGGACACCGAGTCGGTGATCGCCGAGGTCGTCGCGGCGACCGACCTGTACGTGATCGCGAACAACGGCGTCCGCGACGACGAGGCGGTCCGGGAGTACGCCGACTACGGGGCCGACGCTGTCAGCGTCGGGCGACCGAGTACAGATCCGGCCGTGCTCGAGCGTGTCCGCGAGGCGGTCGCTCGACGCTTCGACGATTGATCGGGCATCGGTGTCGGTGATAGCGCTCCGGAATCGCCGGGCGCGATTCGTACTTTTTTCGATCGATTATTTGGTGGTTACTATGGCGATTCGGGGTCGAAGAGCCTCCACCGACCCGGATAGTTCGATCCGCGCTGTTCGAGTATATATTGATGGGCTTATTCTAGATACAATTGTGCGCAACTGTTGTGCATAGAATAAGTTCTCCCGTAGCAACCTGATAGCAATAGTCGTCTCGACGGGAGGGCGTGTATGGCAAACTGGCGTCGTCGATCGGTGCTGTCGACCGGTGTAGCGCTCGCGGCGGGAGGCGTGTTGGCCTCCGCCGGAACGGCCGAGACGGAGTTCGAGGGGACGACGGCTGCGGAAGCGGACGGGTGGTCGTCCTACCGCGGGAACGCGGGAAACACCGCGTTCGTGCCAGCGAACGGTGCATTCGCCGAACCCGAGACGGTAGCGTGGACGTACGGCCGGGCGGGCGACCTCGCGGCCGTTGACGGGACGGTCTACCTCCGAACCGGGGCGGGCGTCCACGCGCTCGACGATAGCGAGGGATCGGTAGCCTGGACCGCGGAGGGGCTCGGCGCCGACGGCACGCCGGCCGTCGCGGACGACACGGTTTACGTCGGTGGCGAGGAACTCACGGCCCTGGACGCCGACAGCGGCGAGGTGCGGTGGACGGCCGACCTCGAGGGCGGGGAGTCGACGTCCCCGACGGTCGCCGACGGAACCGTCTACCTCGTCGCCGACGGGGAACTGCTCGCGGTCGACGCGGCCGACGGCGACGTCGAGTGGCGCCGCGAGTCGGTCGCCCTCGAGCGAGAGGCCGAGACCGGAACGCCCGAGATCGACGACGCGACAGTTTCGTTCGCGGCCGTCCCCCTCGCGGTCGCGAACGGGTCGATATACGCGGCAGTCGGCGACGGAACCGGCGCCGACGGCACCGCGGGCTTCGCTGCGCTCGATGCGGAAACCGGCGAAACCCGGTGGACCTACTGGGAGCAGTGGCGGTGGGATCCCCACGGCTACGTGATGGCGACCGCCGACAGGGTCTACACCGGCTCGATCGCCGACGGCGACACCTATCCGGTACTCGACGCCGAGACCGGAGCGGAAGTCGAGCGGCTCACGTTCAGGTTCCCGCCCGCGATGACCGACGGGACGCGTGTAACGGCGGGTCGACACGGTTTCGAGAGCGCCGACCACGGAGCAGGCGAGAACTGGAGCGAGGGGGGCGGGACGGACGCCTGGCGTCTTCCGGTGATCGTCGGCGAGACCGTCATCGTCCCCTACTATCCGGGCGACGACCACGTGAACGCGCTGTACGGGTTCGACCTCGAGGACGGTACCGAGCAGTGGACGTTCACCCACGACGACCTCGATATCGGCGATCTCTCGGACTGGTACGCCGCCAGCGAGGACACCGTCTACGTCGCAGCAAGCGAGGATGCAGGTGACGAGCGGCTGGTGGCCGTCCGCTCCGGATCGGGCGGCGAGGACGAGGAATCCGAGGAGCCCGCCAGCGACGACGGAAACGATTCCGCAGACGAGTCCGAGAGCGACGACGGTGACGGCGAGGCCGGCTCCGACGGGGACGGAAGCGACGGTTCGGACGGCGACGATGGGGCTGCTGACTCGGAGAGCGATGACCCCGAGGAGATAGCGGACGGTAACGGCGACGATAGCTCCGAAACCGACGACGGCTACACCGGTGAGGAGACGGACGGCGACGCCGACGGGAACGCCACTGTTGACTCCGAGGACACCGACGACGGAACGACGGGCAGCGACGAAACCGATGCCGGAGCGACGGACGACACGACCACTGGCGATGACGACGTGACGGCCGACGGCTCGGACGACGACGGAACTCGAGAAACCGAGGAGAACAGCTCCGCGAGTAGCCGGGACGGCGACGAAGTCGATGAGCCGGACGACGGTGACCCCGTCGACGAGGACGACGACACCGAGGGAATGCCCGGCTTTACGGCCGGCGCCGGGATCGCCGGCGGCGCGCTCGGCCTCGAGTGGCTGCGCCGACGCGCGAGCGTCGAGGAAGACGACCGCGAGTAGCTCGAGTTCTCATACTGTCTGCTGGACGCCAGTTCCGGAGGGACCGCGATCCGGCCTGCGGTCCCACCGGCAACTCGGTACAGCAAACCGTATCACTCGACGGTGACGCTCTTCGCGAGGTTGCGCGGTCTGTCGATCGATCGGCCCAGTCGGTTGGCGACCCAGTAGGCGAGCAGTTGCAACTGGACGTTCGCCAGGATCGGGTAGAACCGCCAGTGGGTCTCGGGGACCCGAAGGACGTGATCGGCGTGGCCCGCGACCGCATCCGGATCGTCCGTCACCGCGACGATCGGCGCCCCTCGAGCCTCGACCTCCGTGACGTTGCCGAGCATCCGATCGGTGTTCTTCCGGCCGTTGACCAGCGCGATCACCGGCGTCGCCTCGCTCACGAGCGCGAGCGGTCCGTGTTTGAGTTCGCCAGCCGCGAACCCCTCCGCGTGCTCGTACGTGATCTCCTTCATCTTCAGGGCGCCCTCGAGGGCGACGGGCGCCTCGTACCCCCGGCCGATAAAGAAGTAGGCGTCGGCGCCGACGTACTCCTCGGCGACGGCTCGCGCGTTCGAGGTATCGAGGACCGACTGGATCCCGTCGGGAAGCTCGCGCAGCGCCTCGACGAACTGCCGCGAACAGTCGTCGGTGAGCGCGCTCGAGAGCGTCGCCAGGGCGACCTGCTGGGAGGTAAACGTCTTCGTCGCGGCGACGCCGATCTCCGGTCCCGCGCGGATGTACATCGCGTGATCAGCCTCCCGTGCGGCCGAGCTGCCGACGACGTTCGTGACGGCGAGCGTTTGCGCACCGACTCCGCTCGCGGTCCGGAGCGCGCGCAGGGTGTCGGCGGTTTCGCCGCTCTGAGTGACGCCGACGACCAGCGTTCGGTCGTCGAGCGGGAGCCGCTCGACGTCGTACTCGCTCGCGAGAAACGCCGTCGCCCGAACGCCTCGCTCGCGGAACAGTCTCGCGGCGTACAGCGAGGCGTGGTAAGATGTGCCACAGGCGACGAACTGCACGTCGGTCGGCCGCGCCAGGCCGTCGAGTTCCTCGATCGCGATCGACCCCTCGAGCGGTCGGAGCCGTCCGCGGAGACACTCCCGGATCGACCGGGGCTGTTCGTAGATCTCCTTCAACATGTAGTGGTCGTAGCCGCTCTTGCCCGCGTCCTCGGGATCCCAGTCGACGGTTTCGACCGAGACGTCGACGAGCGCCCCTCGCTCGTCTCGGACCTCGATCCCGCTGGGTCTGATCGTCGCGAACTGCCCGTCCTCGAGGTACACTACCTGATCGGTGTACTCGAGGAAGGCCGGAACGTCGCTGGCCAGTAGCGCGCAGCCGTCGTCAATACCGAGCACGAGCGGCGACTGGTCGCGCGTCGCGTACACCTCCTCCCGGCCGTGAAACACCGCGGCGACGGCGTAGCTCCCTTCGAGGCGCTCGATCGCCTGCCGGAACGCAGCGTCCTCGTCGGCACCCTGTTCGAGGGCCGTCTCGATCAGGTGGGGGATGACCTCGGTATCGGTCTCGCTGTCGAAGACGTGGCCGGCCGCCTCGAGTTCCTCGCGAAGTTCGCGGTAGTTCTCGACGATCCCGTTGTGGACGACGGCGACGCGGCCCTCACAGTCAGTGTGAGGGTGGGCGTTCTCGTCGGACGGCGGCCCGTGAGTGCTCCAGCGAGTGTGGCCGATTCCCGCCAGCGCGTCGACGGTTCCGTCGGGGAGCGTCTCCTCGAGGGCCTCGAGTTCGCCCTTCCGTTTGTAGACCGACACCTCCGGAGCGACCGCGATTCCGGCCGAATCGTAGCCGCGGTACTCCAGCTTCGAGAGTCCGCTCGAGAGCACCTCGACGACGTTCCGGTCCGCCTGTCCACCCGCGTATCCGATGATGCCACACATCAGGAACGCACCTCCGTTCCGCCGGCGAGCGTTCCGCGGACCGTCGTCCCGGTCTGGATGTCCGTTTCGGGCCCGACGAGTGCTCCGGGGACGTAGTCGATACCGCCGCGGTCGAGAACGCGGTCGGCCAGCAATGCGCCGAGGGCTTCGTCCTCGTAGACGGTGTCGCCGACGCGGACGTCGCCCGGGCCGCCCGGGATCGTCGATCCCGGGCCGATCGCGACGCCGGTTCCGGTAACGCACTCGACGACGGTCGCGTTTGCGCCGATCGTGGTGTCGGCGTCGACGACGCTCCGTTCGACGACGGCGTTGGCGCCGACCGTCACGTTCTCGCCGAGGCAGACGCCGGGACCGACGACGGCCCCGGGTCCGATCGCGCAGTCCCGATCGATCACGACCGGACCACGGACGACTGCGTCGTCGTGGACCGTCGCCTCTCGGCCGCCGATCTCCGGATCGCCGTTGACGAACCCCGCCTCGAACAGTTCGGCGGAGACCTCGAGGAGGTCCCAGGGGTAGGTCGCGTCGGTCCAGAGCCCCTCCGAGGCGACTCCCCGAACGATCTCGCCGGTTTCGACGAGCGTCGAGAGACCGTCGACGAGGAGGTGCTCCCCGTTTCTCGAGTCCGCCGCTCGAACGCCGTCGAACGCCGCCGGCTCGAGCGCGTAGACGCCCGCGTTGAGTCGGTAGTCCCGCCCGTCCTGCGGGTTCTCGACGATATCGGTCACGAGTCCGTCCTCGACGAGGACGCCGCCGTAGGACTGGACGTTCGGCCGATGGAGGTACGCGACCGTCGCGGCGGCGCTCGAGTCGTGAGCTCGCACCACGTCGCCGATGATCCGAGAGTCGACGATCTGGTCTCCGTTGATCGCCAGACAGGTACCGGTTACCTCGGACTCGGCTGCGAGCAGGGCGTGGCCAGTTCCGAGCTGTTTCTCCTGGACGACGTAGCTGATCGGAACGTTTCGGTAGGTCGAGCCGAAGTAGGACTGAACGCGCTCGCGCCGGTAGCCGACGACGACGACGAGTTCCGAGACGCCCGCGTCGACGAGCTGGTCGAAGACGTGCTCGAGGATCGGTTTCGTCGCCGCCGGCAGCATCGGTTTCGGACGGTTCTGGGTCAGGGGTCGGAGCCGGATCCCCTCTCCGGCGGCCAGAACGATCGCGGAGTCGATCGACATACACGGCAGTAGATGCGGCGCCCTCTTGGGACCCGTCGACAGTCTCTCGAGTCAACCGTCGATATACGGCGTGAATCGCGTTCCGGCGCACCGTTACCGGTAGAGGCCCGCTCGTAGAGCACCGTGCGGGCCGGCGGTCACTCGAGGTGTCGACGGTCGCATTTCGGATGAAACGGTTGCGATCCGTGTCGGGACGAGGAGACCGTGACGGCGTCACGGCCGACTTCACTCTCTCGTTTCGCGCGGACGATCGATCGGAACGGTGTCTACGACCGATTACTCGTGACTGGCGGCGATAATACCGAATTACCAGTTTCGACGCCCGTCGCCGTGGTACCGACTCGTCGATTCGACAGCTCAGAGGTAGCGGCGAGCACGGTGGGTCGTTCGAACGGGAGATCCGGACGCGAACCTCTCCGCCCTCGAATGCGCAGAATTACCAGTTCGGAACAACGATAGTATGCCAAAGAAAGCACAATATTAGGTATCAGGATGCAGGGTGGCGATCGAGTAGCCAACTATCCGGAAGAGGAGCGCTTCAATGGTTCCATACACCTGGATTCCGAATGCACGCTTGTCGAGAGACGCAATGTTCGATCACCACCCAACTGACCGAGCCCGTGACGCGTCTCGAGGACAAACGGAACTTGGAGAGGTCTATCCTCCGCGACGCTCGAGCTATCGCCCTCGTTACTCGCCAATTGTTGGTCCGGCTTCTCCGCACCCCCCTCCTTGGATGTCCATATACTTTGCAATACTATTTCCAGATAGGAATATTATTGACATACCGTGCGATCGAGGACGCTGATACCGCGAGTACGGCCGTTCCACTCGCGTTGGTAGTTCGGTATCCGCCAGAACCGGTCGGGCTTCCAGCGAAGCGGTCGCTCGAAATCATCGTTCCGACGGCCGAAACGTAACGAGCGTCGTTCCCTCGGCTTTCCACGCGTTGTGTGAGCTCTGGCACGCAATGTTCATTTGGATCGGCCCCGAAGTACTCCGGGACCATGCCCACGAACAGCGTTCCGCTCGTACCGAGAGGACGACCCACGTTCCGAGCCGATCCGACCGTCCGTCCGCCGGGAGGCGACGATGGATGACCGACACACGAACCGACGCGATCGAGCTACACAGAAGACAGCTACTGACCGCACTGATCGTCGCGGGTGCCCTCGGAGCGACTCCAGCCGCGAGGGGAGACGGCGATACAGGCGTCGATCGGGGGAGTAGTACGATGGATACCGAACGCTCTCACCTCCGGCTCGAGTGGTACCGCGACTCCGAAGGCGCGCTTCCCGACCCCGGTATCGAAAACCGAGTCGTCTACGTCGAGGAAGGCGGGTCCGACTACCCCGCGGGAACGGTGCTCCGCGACACCGGAACGGAGTGGGTTCGACTCGAGTTCGTCACAGGGGACGACCGGTGGGAGACGGACGACGACGGGACGCTGGTGCCGGTCGACGAGCGGCCGGTTCGGGTTACGGACTCGGCCCACGTCGGCGATCACTCGACGATCCGGGAGGACGAAACCGACGACGGCGAACCGCACCTTCGGATCGCGTTCGACCCGACTTCGAACCCATGACGTTCGGCATCGTCGGCGATCCGTACCGCGACGTTGACTGGGAGTCCGTCGAGCAGTATCGAACCGAGATCCACGCTCATCCGCGCGGAGACGAACACGAGACGCCGAGGGACGTCTGGGATCTGTACGTGGGGGAACTCGGCTACGACGTCATGTCTATCAACGGCGTCGGGGAGACCGTCTGGCCGCTCGAGGACGAGGGTATCGATCCCGAAGCCGACGGCGTGATCGCCTTCCCCGCGATGGAGTCCCGTCCGAACGAGCACGTCCACGCGCTGTTCTCGACAATCGACGACTCGAGGATCCACGCGCACGATCCCCGATCCGAGACGATCCGCCACATTCTCGGCCGGAGACGATTCGACGAGCCGCGCGCGCTGGCGGTATACGCGCACCCGCAGGGGTACGCCGACCCGGACGAGTGGGGTCGGTACGAGGACGAGCTGGTGGCGTTCTCCCGGGAGCGGGGGCTCGTCGGCGTCGAGGTGTACAACGGCTGGGACGGTGATGCAGTCGAGCTGTGGGACGAACTGCTCGCGAACGTCCGAGGGGATGTACTGGCGTTCGGCGCGGACGATCCTCGAGACGAGTTCGTCGTCGGAGAGGACGTCGATCGCCGGTGGACGAGCGTCCTCCTCGAGCCGGAGCGCTACGACCCCGCCGAACAGGCGGACTCTCGGGCGGCGATCGTCGAGGCGATCACCCGGGGACGGCTCCTCGCACACGAACGCGACCCGTTCGACGAGGGTCGCTCACCGTCGGTCCCGTCGGTCGACTCGATCGACGTAGACGTGGTCGGCGGTACCCTCTCGATCGAGTCGAGCGACGCCGACGAGACACGCTGGATCAGCGACGGTGTCGTCGTCGAAACGGGTCCAACCGTCCGGATCACCGACGAACTCGGGAGCTACGTCAGGGCCGAACTCGTGAACGGCCGCGGCGTGACGGCGACCCAGGCGTGGCAACTCGGCGAGTTCAGCGCGATGCGACAGTTCAGCGACCGGACCGAACTGGAGACCGACCTCGCGGTGTCGGGGAGTCTCGAGGGGACGACGGCGAAACTGGTCGAACTCGTCCTCGCGACCCTCGAGGCCGAGGACGGCTCGTTCGTCACCGCGAACATCGCCGAGGATTCCCAGCGAAAGCGGCTGGCGACGGTCGACCTCGCCGGCGAGTCCCAGGTCGAACTCGAGGTTCCCGGCTCCTTCGACGCGTACTACCTCGGCTTCGACGGGCTGCGCCTCGCGGACGACAACGACGAAGCATTTCGGATGCGGCTGAACGGCAACGACGACGACGAGTACCAGTTCCGAACGACGGACGGCGAGGTCCACGACGACGAGTCCAGCATCCTGCTGACGGACGATCTGCGAACCTCCTTCGAGCACTACTACACCGGCGAGGTGCGAATCGACACGACGGGAGGCCGGCATCGAATCTTCGCACAGGCCGTCGGCGGGCGGGATCTCGCCGAGGGGACAGACCTGTGGCACGGGCTCTCGCGGGAGACGGCGGGCGAACTCGAGACGATCGAGCTGTTCACCGAGGGCGCCGTCTTTCGCGAGGGGGCGTCGGTACACCTGCACGGACGGGAGTGGTGAGAGGGCGGAGCGCTCGAGTGTTCCTCGAATCGACCCTAGTCCACTAGTCGCTCGCTCCGCTTCTCGGGCGATCCCGACGACCGCCGCTGCGGTCCCGCGATCCCGTCGTCGCCGATCGAGGTGATCTTCGGCTCGGTTGCGGCGGACACGCCCGTTCGATCCTAGAGACCACTTATCACCGACGGCGTGCTGTGGAGGGCCGTATGAGAACGCTCGTGATCGGGTTAGACGGAGTCGGATTCCCCGTGCTGGATCCACTGATCGAGAGGGACGTCGTTCCGAACATCGGACGGTTCCGCGATCGAAGCGCCGCCGCACCGCTCGAGTCGCAGCTGCCGCCGTGGACGCCGAGCGCGTGGCCGTCGATCTATACCGGCGTCAACCCCGGCAAACACGGCGTGTACGACTTCCTCCGCTTCGACGGCTACGACTGGACCATCGCGAACCGGGACCACGTCAAGGAGCACGCGGTCTGGGAGCTCCTGTCGATGGAGGGGTACACCAGCGTCGTCCTCAACGTCCCGGTCACGCACCCGCCACGACGGTTCGACGGCGTCCTCGTTCCCGGCTACACCGCCCCGGAGGAGGCCGACTGTCACCCGAGCGGCGTCCGGACGGAGCTCGAGGCCGAACTCGGGGAGTACAGACTCTACACCGAGACCCCCGGCGCGAGCACCACGAAGCGCGAGCGCGTACGCGGTTACGAGCGGCTCACCCGGATGCGCGGCGTGGCGTTCCGAACGCTCGTCGAGAAACACGATCCCGACTTCGGATTCGTACAGTTCCAGCAGTGCGATTCGGTCTTCCACGACTTTCCGGGGGACGACGACGTCGTCCGCGGCGTCTTCGAGGCCATCGACCGGGAGGTTGGGGCGATCCTCACCGCGTGCGATCCGGACGTCGTTCTGATCGTCAGCGACCACGGAATCGGCCCGATGAACGGCTACGAGTTCCGGGTGAACAACTACCTCCGCGAGACGGGGTTCGTGACCGCGACGGCCTCGGGCGAGGGGATGCCCTCCTGGAAGAGCGTCTCGCGGAAGCGATCGCGTCGAGGTGAGAGCGGCGGGTCGACGACGCCGACGGTCCTCGAGCGAGCGGTCGAGGGGCTCGCCCGGGCGGGTATCACCAGCCAGCGCATCGGCGCCGCGGCGAAGCGACTGGGGATCGACGACGTCGTTCTCGAACTCGCGCCGGACGACGTCGTCAGGGCGGGCGGCGAACAGGTCGACTTCGCGTCGTCGGTCGCGTACATGCGCTCGCGAACCGAGATGGGCGTTCGACTCAACCTCGAGGGCCGAGAGCCGGCGGGCGTCGTGTCCCCTACGGAGTACGAGCGAACCCGAACCGCGGTGATCGACGTCCTCGAGGGAGTGACGACGCCCGACGGTGATCCGGTTTTCGAGGGCGTATACCCGCGCGAGGACGTCTACGAGGGTCCGTACCTCGAGGACGCACCCGATATCGTGACCGTTCCGAACGGGTTCGACCAGTTCCTGGTAGCGAACCTGAAGGAGAGTCGCTTCGGCGAGCCGACCGAACCGTGGGAGCACAAACTCGACGGGATCGTCATGGCGGGCGGAGCGGGCGTCGAGACGGACGCGACCCTCACGGACCCCCACGTGTTCGACATCGCACCGACGGTACTGGCGACCTTCGGTCTCCCGAGCAGCGACCGAATGGACGGAGCGCCGCTTCCGATCGTCGAGCCGATCGGACGGACGGAGTACGTGTCCTTCGAACCGAAGGAACCGGCTCGCACCGACAGCACCACCGTCGAGCAGCGCCTCGCCGATCTAGGGTATCTCGAGTGAGAGGCGGATCGAACGCCTCTCCTCGCCGGCGGACGACTCGAGCGGGTACCGGTATTCGTCGTACGGTGTAGCACGGATGGGGCTGTGGCTCACGGGACGAGAGTGGAAACTGTCGCTGAACACGTGTCCGGCGTCATCGGAAACTCCCGTACCTCATGGGCTCCGGTCGTGCTCGACGAGCCGGCGGGGAGAGAACGCCAGCGCTCGTTTCGTCCGTCGCTTCATCAGTTACCGAGGAGGTTTAGAGATTTTACCGGACTCCGCCCGAACGGAGTTTTTCCGTGAGCAGCCAACTGGTAGGCACCCTTGGCGGCTTTCAGTCCCAGGCCGGGCGACTCGATAATGTAGTACGGTTCCAGCTTTCCACCGAACGAACTCTTGTACGGGGACAACCGTTCTTCGTTCGCGGAGTACATATCGTACCGTTCGATCGAGTCCAGCGCCGGATCCTCGAGAATATCTTCGATGATCCTCCAGTGAAGCACGCTGTTCGGACTCACCGGGAAGTCGTTGTTTGCGTTTTTCGTACTCCCCTTCCAGTTGTACGCCGTATCGTTCGAGTAAAGGACCAGCACTCCGCTGACGAACTCCCCCTCGGCGGTTTCGGCTACGTACATCCGAACCCGGTCGTCGAGCGTTTCGATCAGGTCACGAACAAACGCCCACTCGTGCGGAACTTTCAGATTCTGCTCTCGATACCGCGCCCGTATCGATTCGTACGTCTGCTTTGCGTCCCGCATCCCTCCCGTCCGAACGACGAGGAGGTCGTCGTCCCAGTTCCGGATCTCCTTGCGTCGGTCACTACTGAACGAGTGTAGTACGTCGTCGGGAGTAGTCGACTCGAGATCGAGTTGGTAAGTGAACGAGGGTTCGATGCTGAAACCGGTCCACCGAAACGGACGGGGATCCCCGTACCGGGGATCGCACGCGATGCGGAAGAGCGTCGACCTGCTGTTCGCTTCCAGGTGTTCGATAACGCTCCGAACAAATTTCTTGTTCACGGATTCGCGCTTCCGCGGTTTCGGACTGGTCGGCATCACTAACGGACCGAGTCTGACGACTCCGTACCCCAGTGGTGGAGAGCTGACGAGCCGTCCGACCGTGTAGTTTCGTTCGAACACCGGGAACAGTCCGATCGGTTGTTGACCCTTGAACCCCCCGAGCAGATGCAGATCAGCGGTAGTGTGCCTGTTCAGAAGCCGGAGTGCTTCCGTCGAGTGAAACACGTCGAAGCCAGTATCCGGAAGCATCTCTTCCCATTCGTCGAATTCGAGCTCTCGTATCTCCATATCCGTGCCTCGGCAGGTACGGTTCTCGGCTATTTATAACTGCAACGTACCGGGGCAGCTGTCCTGCGATCCGGTAATTCGCTTTCGTCGGTACTAGTCGTGCGGACGCTGCAATCTCTATATACGCAGCGGTGAACCAGCGAGTTGCACGACGCATGACCTCTGCCCCAAACGACCTCTGTGTGCTTGCCGATCCGTATCTGAGAGCGTATCAGGTTCGATCCCTCGAGAACGCAGTTGCCGAACTCGGGATCGACATCTCCCTCGTTGTCGTCAGTAACCCGGACGCTCCCGATATCGACCCTGAGTTGAAGGCGAGCGCGGCGAACGGGCGAATCGGCTTCGCAACTGTTCGGGCTTTCACCAACTACCTTCTCCGCGAACGAGCGTGGGCGCTCGTGTACGCCGAAAAGAAGATCACCGAACAGTTCGGGGCCGACTTTCCGTCCACGAACCGCGTTCCCGTAGAGGCCGTCTCCTGCTTTTCGGATGCAGAGATTCGCCACGTAACGCCGATCACGGATGGGAACTGGATCGAGCTCCCCTCTCCGACGGTCGATCTGATCGAGGCAAACTGCGACGTAGCCGTCAGATTCGGGTTCGGATTGATCGCGGGTGACGTTCTCAGCGCACCCGAGTACGGTGTTTTGAGCTTCCACCCGGCAGATATCAGACGATACCGCGGGCTCGGAACACCCCAGGCCTGGATCGACGACCGCGACACCATCGGCGTCACGCTCCAGCAGCTGACCGAAGAGATCGACGGCGGAAGGATCGTCGCCTGCGGCGAAACCGACGTCACGGAGTGTCCGACGCTCTGGGAGGCCTACGAGAACGTCTACGATCTGTTTCCGACGGTCCTCGTCGAAGGCCTCGAGAACCTCCGCGACCCGTCGTTCGAACCGGTAGAGCCCGACTCGCTCGGACCGTACTATCCGACACAGTCCCGTCAGAGCATCTCGTTTGCCGGTCGGACGCTCCTCAAGAACGTGAAGGGGAGAGCCGGCTCGAGCCTCTCGACGCGTTGATCGCTCGAGCACGGGGGGTTCCGACACCGCACGCCTCCCGTCTACCAACGCTGAGACGCTTCGATGGAAGGTCGGAGGAAGCGCACGTGTGCCGAATGCGGAACTCGAACGGGGTTCCTCACGCTCCACTCGTGGAGACTACTGCTTTCTCGACGGGGCTCTCGCGGCCTCGGCGGTACCTCCGCTCGTGTCACGATTCAAGACCGCGTCCCTTTTGTCCCTATCCAGCAAGAACTGGACGCTCTGTACGGCGGTTCCGACCACGGGAGAGGGGTCGGTAGCCGAGAGAACACCGTAGCAGACCGTCCCGTCCCAAAACCGGACCATGTCGACGAAGTCGGGAACCCTGTCGCCGGAATCGATGAGACGGAGTATCTCGTTCGGAAGCACCCATCGGTACGTGACTCCGGTGTCGTACCTCTCGTGGCGATTTACCGGATTGTTCTGAGCCAGTTCCGCGACGAGATACGGAAAGTCGACGCCGGAAACGACCGCGAGGTGAACCGGCATCCAGAACCTCGGGTTCACCTCGAGGAGACGTGGTCGTCCGTCCTCGTCGATGATGAACTCGACTTCGGCGGGACCCTTCCACCCCGCTTCCTCGAGAAGGTCGATTGCGAACTGCTTCGCTCGAGCATCGTCCGTACTCACTCCGACGACCGTCGGACCGCCACTGAGCGGGTACTCCTTCACCCGTTCGTACGAGAAGGATGCGATTTCGTTCTGGTTGTCATCTAACAGGACACACGCGGTAGTGTAGCCGGTTTTTTCGATGAACTCCTGAATGATGGGCGTGCCGTACTCGGACGCTATCGAGGGGTACTCGCTGCGGAGTTCGTCGGGAGAGTCGACCCGTCTGATGCCCCGCGAACCGGAACTTCGCCGAGGTCTGATCAGTGCGGGGTAGGAAACCTCGGATGCTATCGAATCGACGTCGATCCGTTCCGGAAAGTACGTCGGTGGAACCGGCGTCCCTATGGTAGAGGCGAGTTTGATCGTCTCGCCCTTGTCCATAAACCGATCCATCACGTCGGGCTCCGCCACGTACAGGTTCGTGAAGCGTTCGAACTGCTCCCGGTGTTCGGCTATCCGTTGGGTCGTCGCGTCCCGAGTCGGTATCAGGACGTCGTAGTCGACACTGCGCACCCGCTCGAGCAGTACCTCGATGAAATCGGTCGGTCGGTCTTGGGCCGACGGGTAGGTGATCGATTCAGCGACGTACTTGGAAAACCTCGTGAGGTTCCAGTCGAAGGTATCACCGCAGTGAACCGAGTACCCTCGTCGGCCCAGCGACCTGCACACCGCGAGACTCGATAGCGTCCGTCCGTCCAGGACCAGTGCTCGTTTCATCTGTTAGTTCCTTTCGTCGTGATTTTCGAGGGCATCTCTTCGGTGGCGGCGTCATCGACGAGCACAGCGGTACCCGTTTCGCCGACTCCGGACGGTATCGGCGTTGGGCCGCCGTCGATCCCGACCAGCGGATCCGAGCTAGTCGATCGGCGGTGGTACGTTGCGCCCCGTTGTCACGGTTACTCGTGGAGGAGTCCGTCAATCTACTTCAGCGTTTTGCCACCCGTTCGTTCGTCTACCTGTCCCGGACCCCGAGCCGGACGGATCGGCCGTCGAACGACGAACTGTGACGACTCCTCTTCTTACTCGCGGTGAACGAACCGCGAGACGATCCGCGTCGTCCGACGGAGGAGGAGATAGATCTCGCGCCCGACCGGCATTCCGTCGTAGATCCACAGCAGTACGCCGAGTATCGGCAGCCCCACGACGAGCCACGTGTACGGTGACTCGGGCGACTGGCTGACGTAGAGTGCGTACTCCGTGATGTTCTCGAAGAACGTCTCCGCGAACCCGGAGTCGTCGCTTTCTCCCGTGGTTCCCGTCTCTCCGTCGTTCTCGTCCGGTTGAAACGGCCAGATGATTCGATAAACCGGAGACCGACCGGTACGCAGCTGGGTCGGCAACACGTCGGCCGGAAGATGGAGAAGATAGCCGATCCCGAACGCCAACCCGTATCGGGGCCGACCTCGAGCCGAGGCGACCAAACCGGCGGCGATCGAGAGCGGGACCGCGAAGAAAATCGAGTGTCCGATCGCGTAGCCGCTGGAAAACACGCCGAACTCCCAGGCCAACGGTTTGTCGATCAGATCGGGCAGCACCGAAGCGAAGACGACGACGAGCGTCTCCCTGCTCGTCGGAGTATCTCGATAGATGACGTGAACGAAAACCGAGTAACCGAGATAGCCCACGATCGCGTGTTCCCAGGGCATCATGACGGTTCTATCGTGTGGGCGACTGGAGCGCAAAAGCGTTTTCCTAGTGTCCGAGTACCGAGCGATGGAGTGGATCGTCGAACGGTCACTCGAGTCGGCGACCGACGGGGATTTTCCGGGGAGTTCCGATCGAAGCTGCGACTCGTGCGCTTCCGATCGAAGCGATTCCGGCGAGTCGAGCAGCTTCCTAGTACTAGCGCTCGGATCCGGGTGGCTGGCCTGAGATCCGTTGTCCGAACTCGCTACTAGCGGCTACGACCACTTATGGACGCGCGGGTCGACGTCAGGTTCTCGCTCAATCCATGAGTTCGAACGATCACATAGACCTCTACGACGTTATCGAAGGAGCCGCCCGCCGCGCGGTCGAAACGCAGCGTCCCGACGGCTCGATGCCGCCGGGACACAACGGTCCCTACCACGACCCCGAGACGCCGGTCCGGAACACCAGCCACTGGCTGGTGACGTTCCTGCACGCCTACGACACTACCGACGACGACCGATACCTCGAGGCCGCGACCGACGCGACGGGCTACCTGCTCGGCGAGGAGGCTCGTCCCGGATCGGCAACCTTTCACCACCGAACCGAACCGAAAAAGAACGGCTGTAACGGCCTCATCGGACAGGCGTGGACGATCGAGGCGCTGGCGGCCGCCGCCGCGGCGCTCGAGGACCCGAGGCCCGCCGAGGTCGCACGTACGGTGTTTCTCGCGCACCCGTTCGACGACGAACTGGGACTCTGGAAGCGCGTCGAGATCGACGGAACGGTGCTGTCGCTCGACGGAACGTTCAACCACCAGCTATGGTTCGCCGCCGCCGGAGCGCTCCTCTCGCGCTCGTGCGGAAACGTGCCCGAAGTGGATCGCAGGGTGCGACGGTTCCTCGACAACGTCCCGCGGAACGTCGGACTCTACCCCGACGGTCTGATTACTCACGCGGTCGACGCCAACCAGTCGCTCGCCCGGCGTCTCCGGGTGCTCCGGGTCGACGAACGCGGACGCCTCTTTTTCCTGATGACGATCGGCCGGAGCGGACTCACCGAGGTTCAGCTCCTCCGAGATATCGTCGATCATCCGGCGTTTCCCGTCCGTCGGGCGCCACTGCGTCGATCGGCGATGCGCGAGAAGGCGATCGGCTACCACTCCTTCAACATGTACGCGTTCGCCCTTCTCGGGGAGGTCTACCCCGAGGATCCGTTCTGGAGCAGCGAGACGTTCGAGGCGGCGCTGTCGTACATGCGCTCGGAGACGTACGCGGCCGCGCTCGAGGACAACGAGTACGGCTACCCCTACAACCCGCCCGGGTTCGAGGTGCCGTACGTCCTCGAGGTGTTCGACGGAGATCCGTCCCGCGAGGAGCAGGCGCGGTGGGTGTCCCGGCAGCTGACCCGCTGTTACGATCCGGCGTCGTCGCGGCTGGCCCGGAACACGCCGGATCCGACCACGATGACCGCCAGGCTGTACCAGGCGACACGACTCCCGAACCTTAGGGTTCGGGCGTCCCGAGCAGCACCGTGAACAGGAGTGCCGTCGTGTCGATCTTCTCGTCCAGGAGTCGCGCTCGCTTCGCCGCCCACTCCTCGTCGTCGTAGTCGTCCAGCAGTTCGAGGGCCTTCCGAAGGCCGCGTTCCTCTCGCCGCTCGTCGTCGTAGTTGAAGACGAGCCCGTACTTCGATTCGAGCTCGTCGGTGTATCCACGTCGACTCGAGGAGATGAAGACCGCAGGCGTGCCCAGAACGGCGCTCTCGGTCGCCATCGTCGCGCTCTCGCCAATGTACGCGTCGGCGTAGTACTGCAGGTGGTGCATCCGGTGGGGCGGGACGGCGGCTCGACGGTCCTCGAGGGACGCCGGAAGGGGCGCCTCGGAGGTGATCAACACGCGAACGCCGGTGTCCTCGAGCGCCGAGACGACGTCGGCGACGTTCGCGAAGCCGCTGTCGCCGACATCGTGAAGCGAGTCCCAGGAGACCAACCGGAGGATGACGAACCGCTCGTCCTCGTCGAGCCCCGCCTCCGAAACCGCGGTTCGGTCGGGAGTGAACCGATTCGGGTGCAAGTACGCAAGCTCCTGGTAGCCGGGGTAGCGAACGTGGTTCGAGCCGATCTCTCCCTGGTAACACGTCGGCGTGTAAACCCGATCGGCGAACGGGTACGTTACCGCGTTCTGGATCGTCGCGTGCTCCGTATCGTAGAACACGACCGACTTCGCGCTGGCGATCGTCGAGACGTGAGCGACGGACGTTCCGCCGATCGCCGTGAGGACGTCCGCGTCGAACCGTCGCACGCTCCTGTACGTACGAAGCGTGAGCTGGGGCTGGTTGACAAGCGCCGCGAAGTTCGATCGGAGGGGGTCGAGTACGACCTCGTGGTCGATCCCGTAGGCATCGAGCAGCGTCGGGGTGATACCACGGTTCGTCGAGATGACGTGGACCGGGTGTCCCTCCGATCGGGCTCCCTCGACGAACGGACGGAAGAAGTGGACGTGGGCGGGATGGTTCACCTGTACGAGGACTCGCATCGTCACCACCTGGAGCTCCGAACACGGGGACGCTCTTGTCGGCACAGCTGGCGGTGCGATCGACCTCCGAATCGACGATCGGCTCTCACGGATCCTTCCACCAGCAGCGACGACTAATAGTTGTCGTACGCATAGTCCGAAAAGGTTCTCGGCCAATGACCGGTCGTGCCGGACGGACCGACCGCGGCGGAGCGGCGAGGTCTGCGAGCGCGGCCGACCGCTCCCGCTCGAGCGGACCGTCCCTCTCTCTGCGGCTACCGGTAAGGCGGGGTCGGGAGCCGAGACCCACCTCGTCGCTACGGGACAGCGTGCTTCCTGGGGGCACTCAGCGATAGTGTCCGTGCTGCACGCCGGCTACCCCGGGCAACGGCTCGACGAGCCGCCGACCGAGTGCTATCGCTCCCGTCCGGCGACCGGTGTGACTCCGCTCTGCTCGGGCCGTTGGTCGAGTTCGCCGACCGCTGGCGCCCGTCAACGGTCCTTTTTCCAGGGAGGATTCGCCGAGCGAGCAGTGTCCCCTCTCGGAAACTCCCCAGTCGTCTTCGATCGGAGTTGTGTCCGGAGCGGCCCTCGAGAGCTATCCCCCGGGCTGCAACGCTGGACCGAATCAGTCCGGATAGTGTGAGGTCGGGGTATCGAGCCGCGTTTGTGATTTTCCCTCGAGATAGCCTGAGGCGATAGTCAGTAACAAGTGATGTATTCGACCAGACCGCCGCTGACGACGGTTTCGCGGACGGAAATCGACGCCGACTCTCCCGTTCGACGGAGGCGACGGCGTCCGTCGTGAAACCCGTGGACGACGGCACGAAACCGCCGACGTGCTGCGACCGATCGGTTTCACCCCTCGAGAGACCCGGTGGGCGAGCCGTTTCCGCCGTGAAGAAACCTTTTCACCGATAAACTCGCCGTGTACCCGAGCGCCCGAACGATTCCCGTGGTAAGGTAACTCATACAACGACGCCGCCTCGGAGTTGGTTTACATCCATACTGTCGTAATAGAATCGAGGTGGTGGTAACTGGGAGTTACGCCGAGTTCGAGCCGGCTATAATCGAAGGTAAGCGGCTGTCAGTCTCGCGAACGGACTCGAGCCGCTACAGATCCGGGGCACGGTCGGGCGAATGCTGCCGATCGTAGTTTCGACCCCCTCACGTGGGACAGCGAGACGTTCACCCGAACCGCCGCCGGGCGTCTGCTCGCCATCGCGTACAAAATCCGCCGTTTCACCCTGCAACGGATGCCGAACGTAGCGAGAGATCCGAGGAAAACCACCCCTAGTTGTCCTCCGGCGGTCGATCCGCTCGAGGCGGGACGACGTTCGCAGGTTCCGTCCTCGCGACGAGGGGAGAGAGACGAATCGCCGACGCCGTGTCGGCGCCGCCGATCGAAGGGGGACGCGACCGGACGCTACTGCTCGGTCGTTTCGGAGGGTAAGATCGTTTTGAGGATCTGCAACTCCTCCGACTCGGAGATGTTGTCGGCGTTGAGGCAGGCGTGGACGATCTTGTGGGTCAGCTCCGGATCGGCGCGGGCGGGAACCGACCCGGGTCGGGGCTCCTCGGAACGTCGCTCCAGCGTCTCGATCCGGCGCGAAAGCTCGATCAACCGATCCGTGAGCTCCTCGAGCGAGTCGGTGGTTGCACGGGCGAGTTCCTCGTCGACACAGGAGCGGTCGGCGTCCGTCTCCGAATTCGACCGCTCGGGGGAGTTCTCACCCCCGTCGTGTTGAAGCCGAACCAGGGCTTCCCTCGAGTCCCGGGCGGCCGCGTCCGCGGAGCGCCCCGACTCGAGCTGGGCCTGGATAGGGATGTCGACCGAATCCGCGGCCGATGCGGAATCGGTCTCGTTCGATGCCTCCTCCATTTCGACGACGGGAGTCTCCTCGAACAGGTCGTCGACGAACTCGTGGCGCTTCGACCACTGGAAGCCGTCGATCGCGTTGATCCGCTGGTTGATCGTCGCACTCGTTACGCCGAGACGCTCCCCGAGTTCCACCTGAGTCGCATCCGGCCGCGTAGCGATGACCTGCATCGTCTCTAGCTGCTTCTCGGTGAGATCCGACGGCGAGACTGCCGGCGGCTCCCCGTTCTCCTCGTCGATTCCGTCTTCCTTCCGGGTCTCCGGTTCTGGTATCATCTCCTCGCCCGTATTCGTGTCCGTCTTCGAGCCGTCTCCGTCCGCGATCGCCTCGAACGGTCCCTGCTTGCTACCGGGGTCGACCCCGATCGACTGCTGGTGGATCGTGAGATCCGATTCGAGTTCGGTGCTGGCGTCATCCGTTTCCTTCTCGAGGTTCTCGCCGCCCTCGTCGTCCGGGGCTGCGGGATCGCCGTACTCGGCGAGGACGCGCTCGACGATAGACAGCGACGCCCCGGAGATCTGCTCCGCGAGCTGCTCCATCGAGGCGTTCGGGTTCGACTCGGCAGCGTCGAGGACCTTCTTGTGGATGATCGCCCGCGGAACGTTCGGCTGACTCCCGCTCGGTACTTCGGTCGCGTTAGACGAGTTGCTCATTGTCACACCTACCCTGTAACATCGACTGGTAGGTCACCGACCTGGAAGTTATACTTTTTTCGGCTGTACCGTACAGTGTGGGGGTAGAATATCTCTTGGTTGCGTTGTCCGTTCCGAGATTCGATTTCGTGTAATACATCTTTATTTTTATACCGATTCCGTTATCTCTAGCTGCTGAGGGAAACGACCCGTCGAGGCCGACGTCGAAATCCGATCGGAACCGCGGAACTTGCCGTGTCGACGCCCGGATCGGTCGTCGCCCGCCCCGCTCGTCGCCGACGTTCTAGGACTAGACCGGAGAGCCGAGCTGCAGGGCACTAGGCCGACTAGGACCGAGGCGGACCGACCCACGTCGGATCGGTATCGAGGCTGTTCGAACGACGAACGGATAGCGGGCAGAAAACGCTGATATACTCGCTCGAGGAAGGACGTAGTCATGCACGCAGTTGTACTCGCGGCGGGTACGGGGAGTCGCCTGCGACCGCTCACCGAGACGAAACCGAAGGCGCTCGTCGAAGTCGACGGCAAGCCGCTGATCGAGGACGTGTTCGACAACCTGCTCGAGGTCGGCGCGACGAAGCTGGTCGTCGTCGTCGGCTACCGCAAACAGCAGATCATCGAACGGTACGGCGATTCCTACGAGGACGTCCCGATCGTGTACGCCCACCAGCGCGAGCAGCTGGGGCTCGCACACGCGATCCTTCGGGCGGAACCGTACGTCGAGGGGGACTTCGCGCTGATGCTCGGCGACAACGTCTTCCGGGCCAACTTGCGAGACGTCGTCAACCGCCAGCGGGAGGACCGGGCCGACGCCGCCTTCCTCGTCGAGCAGGTTCCCTACGACGAGGCCTCGCGGTACGGCGTCCTCGACACGAACCGCTACGGCGAGATCGTCGAAGTCGTCGAGAAGCCCGACGAGCCGCCGTCGAACCTCGTGATGACGGGGTTCTACACGTTCTCCCCCGCGATCTTCCACGCCTGTAAGCTCGTTCAGCCCTCCGACCGAGGGGAGTACGAGCTCCCGGACGCGATCGACCTGTTGCTCCAGTCCGGGCGGACGATCGACGCGATCCGGATGGACGGCTGGCGGGTCGACGTCGGCTATCCGGCCGACCGCGAGCGAGCCGAGGAGTTCCTCGTGAACGGCCCGGAGGTCCTCAACGAGCTGTAGCCGCCCACCTCGAGGGCGACCGTTCGTCGGCCGCGTACTCGAACCGTCGGCCTCGAGCGCGTTCAGCCGTCGGTCTCCGCAACGTCGATCCAGAGGTGGACGTAGTAGTCGGTGGTCCCTGTCGACGGCTGGTCGGGGACGTCGCCGCCGTACAGCAACCAGACGATACGAACGTCGTCGCCGGTCAGCGTCGGGGCGAGTTCGAAGGGAAGAGCCGCCGAGTCGCCGTGAGCGATCGTCGTCTCGAGCCGATCGAGCTCCCGTTGCTCCGTGACCACCGTCTCGCCGTCCGCGGTGTCGGTCGCCTGCTCGAGGACGACGACGGTGTAGTCGGTCGTCTCGCGCTCGTGGTTCCCGATATCGATCACGAACTCCGCGCTCTCGCCCTCGGTAAACGCCGTCTGGTATCCGGCAGCGACGTACTCGCCGTCGTCGTCCTCCGCGAGGAGAGCGATCGACGAGAACTGCTCGCCCTGCGGCGGAAACGCGATTCCGAACGAGAGCGTCGCGGCCGCAAGCACGAGCGAGAGGGCGAGAGCGACGTTCAGAACGCCGTCGAAGCGCGTTTCGGGTTCGAACACGGATTGCCGCCCGAGCCGGTACCACTCGCGGTACGGAACGGCGAACCGCTCGTCGGGCGGGAGTTCGAGACGGCGTTCGTTTGCGACCGCGGCCGCGACGACCGTGAACCCGGTGAGCGCCAGTACGACCGACTCGAGACCGAGGGTCCCGACCGTAAGGTTCAGTCCGAGGGCGATCAGCGGGACGAGCGCGACGCTCGAGCCGAACGAGAGCGCGAGGCGTTCGATCCAGTCGATTCCCGACGGCATCGACGTCGGGAGGAATCCCGTGGCCGTCTCCTCCGACGGTTCCCCGCCGGCGAGCGAGCCGTCGGCTTCCGGAAACAGTGCGGCGATCAGGGCGTATCCCGGAACGAACAGGAGAAACGCGAGCCCCAGCGGGCGGCGAAGCGGTGTCTCCCGAACGACCGGGACGAAGACGAAGGCGTTGATGAGCACCGTAACCGCCAGTACGACCGCCAGATCGGCCGGCAGCCGCCGACGTTGTCCCGAACGAAGCGCTCCAAACGACTCTCGGATCCCCATGCACCGCTCCGTTCGCCGCTAGACGATAAAAAGCTGGTCGCGAACAAAGAGTTTAGTCGTCCGCGTCGATTCGTCGGTCGGCGTCGAACTGCCGACAGAGGTCGGCGACGTACGACAGGACCCGCTCGGCGAGCGCGTCGGAGACCGGTTCGGTACCGAACGCGGCCCGTTCGTACGCTTCGGTCACCGTCCGGAGGCGTTCGTCGATCCGCTCGTCGCCGGCGCGCTCGCTCGCGACGCGGTAGAACTCCCGGTGGGTGAGTCCCCTCGCGTTCTCGAACGACGAGTCGTACGCCCGGCGAACGGCTGCGTAGGCGATTCTGGTTGCAAGATCCGGATCACCGCGCTCGCGTCTGGTTCGGGCCAGCGAGAGCAGCGTCGACGCCGAGACGTTCCCGTCGAGAGACGGGTTCGGCCGTCGGGTCGATCGCGCGCTCGAGTCGCGCACACGTCCCCCGGTCAACGCGTCGCCGACCGCCGCGAGCGCCCGTCGATTTCGTCCTCCCCAGAACCAGAGCACGCCGACGACGACGACCAACAGCCCGATACCCGAGACGATCTCGAGGACGGAGATACCCGCCGGAACGGGCGCTGTGAAGGGGCTGGTGCCACTGGCCTCGGTCCCGGGAGCCGTGACCGTCGCGACGAACGTCGCGTCGCCGAGGTTCGTCCCGGTTCCATCGTAGCTGGCGGCTATTCGGCTCCCGTCCGCCGACCCGTCAGTTAGCTCCGGGCCCGACACCGAGAACGCGCCGTCGACGTCGGTCGTGACCGTCGCCGTTCCCCCGTCCTCGGCGTCGATCGTCACCGACTGGTTCTCGACGGGATCGCCCGTCGTCGTCTCGAGCGCCCCGTTCAGAGCGACCTCGTCGCCACGGGCCACCGCTTCGAACTCGATGTCGGTCGCGGTCTCCGCGACGTCGATCGGAGCGGTCGCCTCGGCCGGCGTCAGCGCACGCTCCTCGAGCGCCAGTCGGACGGTAAGGGGCTGCTCTCCGGCAGCCACCGACGCGGGAACGGGTACCGAGCCGTCGAAGCTCCCGTCCTCGGCGTCGATCTCGCCGAGCGGTTCGTCGCCTGCGCTGACCCGGATCGGAACGGAGTCGAAGACTGCCGCGGGAACGTCCCCGTCGGCGTCCGGGATCGTCACCTCACCCGCCACCTCGAGGTCGTCCCCGTACGCGACGGCGTCGGACGTCTCGAGGGTCGGAATCGTCGCGTCGACCGGCTCGATGACGACGTCTACCGTCGTCTCGCTTTGCAGGCGATCGGTTCCGGGATCCGGGACGTACGTGACCGTCATCGTCGCCGGCCCCGCAGTCGTCGTCGCCGTCGGTCGGTACTCGACGGAGAACTCCCCGTCGTCGTCCGTCTCGACCTCGATATCCTGTTCGTCGACCTGCAGTCGGAGCTCCTCGTTCGCGACGGCCGAGTCGGTCGTCGTCAGCCGCCCGGTGAACTCGACCGGATCGACGATCGACGCCGTCCCGCCGTCGGCCTCGATCTCGAGGGACGTCTCGGCGAACGGGACGTCGTCGGAGATCTCCGCCTGTTCCTCCCGGATCTCGGCGACGATCCCGTTGATGCTTCCGGCGGCCTCCGACAGCGAGGCGTCGGTTTGGTACTCGATGACGTCGTAGTTGCCCAGGACGGCGCCGCCGAGTTCGTCGATCCGCTCGGCGAGCGCGTCGAGCGCTCTGGCGGATTCCCGCGTCCGCTCCGCGTCGCCCTCCTGGCGAGCCGTTTCGTACGCCGAGAGCGTCCGCTGGTACTCCCGGACGTGCTCGACGAACGCCTCCTGGTCGGCCGCAGCATCCTCGAACGCCTCGGTCGGACCCTTTTCGGCGTCGGCTTCCGTCCCGTTGCCCGCGCGCTCCTCCGGAGCGTAGATCGTCAGCTCGCCTCGCTCGGTGTGGCCGTCCGCCGTAACCGCCCACGGGTGCTCCCCCTCGCCCAGTTCGGTCGCGTCGAGCGAGACCGAGATTTCCTCGGTCTGCAGGCTGTCGACCGAGACCGTCTCCTCGGCGGTCTCGTCACCGACCTCGTAGGTCACCGTCGTCTCGACGGGGTCGGCGTCGTAGTTGGTGATCATAGCGGTGACTGCCACCTCCTCGCCGAGCACCGTCGACAGCGGGACGTAAACCCGGACGTCGGTGCGCGCGGACGCGTTGTCGGCCGCGTCGGACGCGATCTCCTCGGTGGTGAGCTCGTCGTTCACCGTCGTAAACTGCTCGAGGCGAGCGTCGTACCCCTCGTCGATCGGCTCGAGCGCCCGGTCGAACTCTCCCTCGGCGGTCGACTCGGCGCTGGTGCCCAGCCGATCCCCGAGGTGGTTCGACAGCCAGGACAGCGTCTCCCGCTGACTGCGATCGTCCTCGTACGCGTCGGGAGGAGCGCGGAGATCCGCGTCGCTCGCGGTCGTCCCGGTCGATGCCGACGCGGCGACCGATCCATCGCCGACTGCCGGACCGACGCTCCCGGCCGTCGCTAGGAACAGACACGCGACTAGGATCGCTAGTACTGCACGGTGGCGAACGTTCCGTGGCACACGCCTACCTCCGCCGATCGGACCAAAAAGGTATGCTCTCGACGCCTCATCGCCGCGTCGCCGGTCTCACAGCGGCGTCTCCGGCCGCCCGACCAGTAGGTTCAACACCCTGCTGGGACACTGTACCCGGTATGCGTCCGACACCCACGCTGTGGGCGACGGCCCTCCTCGCGACGGTTCTCGCCGCCTGCGCGATCGTCTTCGCCCGACCGGAGCTGCTGTTCGGAACGGCCCTGATCGGAGCGTGGATCCTGGCCCGGCAGTACCGGTTTTCGGAACTGTGTACCGCGACGACCTCCTCGCTGACGGTTTCGTACTCGACCGAAGACGCTCGAGTTCGAGCGGGGGATCGCGCTTCGGCCGCGCTCACCGTCCGTGCCGCCGAGCCGGTTCCACTGGCGGTGTCCGCCGAGGGACGGGTCCCGCCCGGCGTCCGACGCGACGGTCCGCTGGTCGCGTCGCTCGAGCGGGGCGACCGCCGGACCGAACGGGCGATCGAGGCGACGTGGCCGGTCGCGGGTCGACACCGGTTCGGACCGGTGACGGTCGAACTCACGGACGGCTGGTTTCGGGAGACGATCGCGGTGGCATCGTCGCTCTCGGTGACGGTCGAACCCCGAGGTCCGCCGGCAGTTCACGTCGGGACCGGAGGGACGCGAGCGACGACGACCCGCGGGGGCCGTCCCTCGAGGTGGGTCGGATCGGGACCGGAGTTCGACTCCGTTCGAGAGTACTCTCCGGGCGATTCGGTCGGGCTGATCGACTGGAACGCGACGGCGCGACTCTCGAGAACGTACGTCCGCGATCTCGAGCGGAACTCGAACCGACCGACCCTGCTCGTCGTCGATCTCCGCACGAGCTGTCGGACCGCCGGGATCGGGTCGACACCGCAGGAGTATCTACGGGAGGCCGCGCTGTCGGTGTCGACGGACGCCCGGCGGTTCGGCGACCCGATCGGGCTCGTGACGCTCGACGACGACGGCGTCGGCACCCGTATCGACCCGGCGGCGTCGGCGCGAGTGCACCGGCGAGTTCGCCGACGGTTGCTCGAGTTGGGAACGACGGACCCCCCGCCCGTCCGTCGGTCGTCGAACTACGATCCGTTCGGCCGCTCGGCAGCGGGATACGGCCTCCCCACGGTCGCCCGGTCGCGGATTCCCGCCGACTACTCACCGTCGGACGATCCGGCGACGGAACCGACCGGAGCGTTCGTCGAATCGCTGCGGTCGTTCTCGCGGGTCCACGCCGACCGAGCGACCGCGGCCGACTCCCGCGAGGGGGAGCTAAACGGTGTCCTCCGCACCCTGGGAGACGTTCGTCTGGCCGTGCTCTGTACGGACGACTCGTCGCCGCGGTCGCTCTGGAAGTCGGTAACGACGCTCCGTGCGCGGGACCGCCGCGTGCTCGTGTTGCTCGCGCCGACGGTGCTGTTCGAGGGCGACGGACTCGCCGATCTCGAGGGGACGTACGACCGTTACGTCGCCTTCGAGGAGCTACGCCGCGACCTCGACCGGTGTGGCGGTGTGCGCGCGCTGGAGGTCGCACCCGACGATCGGCTGTCGACCGTCCTCGCGACCGGTCGCGATCGCTCGCGGGGTGATCGACGGTGATCGCCGTTCGAGAGTCGATTCGGAATCGACGCCCGCTCCGACGGCGCTGGCTCGAGGCGACCGTCGTCGCCGCGTTGGTCGCCGCGTTCGGCCTCGTCGGAGGTGCGGTCGGGGTCGGACTCGGGATCCTCGTGGCCGGCGTCTGGTACGTCTCGGACGTGCCGTACGCCGTCGCCGCGGCGACGATCTGTCTCGTCGTCCTCGTCCCGGAGTTCGAACCGGCGGTCGTCGGCGTCGCCGTTCTCCTGGGTATCCTCGTCGTTTCGACGACCGTCACCTGGGGCGGTTCGGCGCGCGTGATCGCGATGAGCGTGTTCGCGTCGCTCGCGTTCGGCGGGCTGGCGTCGGTCGGGGCTACCCGAGGACGGGTTTGGCTCACCGCCGCCGCGATTCTCGGTGGGATCGGACTGGTCGGATACGTTCTCCACGGGGTCGCCTGCCTCGAGGTGGGCGACGGTATCGAGCAGTCGAGCGAAACCGAAGACGCGAGCGCAACGAGATAGCCATGACGACACAGAGACACGACGACGCGACCGAGACGACACCGACTATCGAAACGGCGGAGAAAGGAGCCTCCTCGCACGCTGGTGACCTCGCGGCCAGGATCGCAGTGCTCGAGGCAGAGAACAGTGCGCTTCGGACGGAGTACGCGCGAGTACACCGGAGTAAGTACCGCCGAACTGCGCTCTCCCTGAGTGGGATCGGCGTCCTGGCATTGCTCGCCGGGCTCGTCCTCCCGGCCGAACGGGCGGTGTTCCTCGTCCTCGGCGGGATCGGGATCTTCGCGGGCGTGTCGATCTACTACCTCACACCCGAACGGGTCGTCTCAGCGGCAGTCGGCGAGCGAGTGTACGCGGCCCTGGCGTCGAACATGGCCGCGATCGGGGCGGACCTGGGCCTGCACGCCGACGCGGTCTACGTTCCCGTTCCCGAGGACCGGCCCCGATCGGCTCGCCTGTTCGTTCCGTTGCTCCGCGAGTACCGGCTCCCGTCGCCCGACTCCGGACCGATCGTCGTCGACGGTGACGAACGGGGCCTCCTGCTCGAACCGACCGGGATGTCACTCTATCGGGAGTTCGATCGGATGCGAACCACACCCGTCGCCGAAACCCCGGGCGGAGTCGCCTCGCAGCTCTGTGACGGCCTCGTCGAGGTGTTCGAACTCGCCACGAGCGCCGCCGCCGACGTCGACGCCACCGACGGACGAATCACGGTCGCGATCACCGGCGCCGCCTTCGGCGACGTCGATCGGTTCGACAACCCGGTCGCCTCGTTTCTCGCGGTCGGGATCGCCGTCGGACTCGGAGAACCCGTGAGCGTCGACGCGGTTCCGGGCGACGACCGCGCGACGTGGCTGGTTACGTGTCGGTACTCGCTCGAGTAGCCGATCGACTCCGTCGTCAGTCTTCCTTCGCGGCGAGCGCCCACTCGGTCCCGTTCGTGTCCGGAACCTCCGTCCGCTCCAGCGCGTCGCCGACGACATCGACCGGCTCGGTTCCGCTCAGCTCGGCGTCGACGTCGAGAACGAGCCGGTGTGCGAGAACGGGCTCGGCCAGGGCCTTGACGTCGTCGGGAACGACGTACGTTCGTCCGTGAATCGCCGCCCGGGCCTTTGCAGCGTTGAGAAACGCGATGCTCGCTCGCGTCGACGTCCCGTGAGCAACGGCCGCGTGTGAACGGATTTCCGCGACGAGATCGAGGATGTAGTCGCGGACTCCCGGTGCGACGTACACCTTCGCGACGCCGGCTCGTGCGGCGCGGACGTCGGCCACCGAAACCACCTGCTCGATCGTTCGCGGTCCGTGCTGTGGGTCGGCGTTGAACCGGTCGAGGATCTCCGCCTCGACCCGTCGTTCGGGAAGCTCGAGTCTGAGCTTGAGCTGAAACCGATCCCGCTGGCCCTCGGGGAGCTCGAAGACGCCGTCCGTCTCGATTGGGTTCTGGGTCGCGAGCACGAGAAACGGATCCGGGAGCGGCAACGTCTCGCCCTCGATGCTGACCTGGGCCTCTTGCATCGCCTCGAGCAGCGCGCTCTGGGTGTTCGGCGTCGCGCGGTTGATCTCGTCGACCAGCAGGACGTTCGTGAATATCGGCCCGCGGTGGAGGTCGAACTCGCCTGTCCGTTCACGGTAGATACGGGTTCCGGTGATGTCAGCCGGGAGCGTATCCGGCGTCATCTGTGCCCGACTGTACTCGAGTCCGACCGCCCGCGCGACGCTGGTCGCGAGCGTCGTCTTCGCGATCCCCGGAATTCCCTCGAGAAGAACGTGTCCCCGGGTCAACAGCCCGATGATCAGGAGCTCGGTCGCCGATTCGGTGCCGACCACCACCTGACTCACTTCCGCGGTGATATCGTCCGCGAGTGTCTGTGCCGTCGTGCCTTCGTCGTGGTATTGCTCGCTCATCGGTAGGTTCTCTCCTGGTCTCGGTTGTGTGACGTTATCATGGTTCTGACGCGGTCGGGGTCCCAGTCGGGGTGCCGGCGACAGACGGCCGCGACGAGGTCCTCGTCGGACAGGATCTGGCGATCGTCGCCCTCGACGCCCGCGGCGTCCGACCGACGCCCGGAGCCGCTCAGCGCCGCGGCGACGCGAGGCGCCGCGACGACGGCGGCGATCCCGACCGAGCCGACGAGGAACTGGAGTTCCGGCGACGTGCGAATCGCCAGCACGGCAGCCGTGATCGGCGGTGGTTCCGGGCCGTGGCTCCGATCGAAGACGACGCGGTCTGCCCCGGCGTACTGGTTCGCGAGGAACTGTGCGTTGTCCGGTTGGCCGTACATCGCGTTCGTCGCCACACTCGGGTCGGCGATCGCGACGACGGTCCCGTCGCCGACCGACTCGGTCGTCGCGACCGGGTGGGACTCGAGTTCGGTTCCCTCGCTGGGGACGGCGGTCGCGTTCTCGCCGAGGTAGCTGTACTCGCTCGTCCCGACGAGCACCGTTGCGCCGTTCGGTTCAACGGTCGTCGCGTGGTACAACACCAGCTGATCCACGTCGTCGGTCAGGGCGTGTGTCGCTGTTTCGGACGCGATCGGCATCGCCGGCCCACGAACGCGCTCGCGTTCGTCGAGCACGAACCGATCGCCCAGACGCGCCTCTGCACCCGTCCGCTCGAGCAGGTCGCCGCCGTACCCGTCGGCGTCCTCGAGCACGACGAGCGTCCCGCCGCGCTCGACGAACGTCCGAACCCGGTCGGCGTCCGCCCCGGTGTACGGCGCCTCGGGCGCGATAACGAACGCGACCGTTTCGTGGGGATCGGTCACGTCGTACTGGTTCGTGTCCGTGACGATCTCCGCGTCGACGTTCGGATCGGCGTCGACGTCGGTACGGAACTCGCTCGTTCCGTCCCAGTCTGGATTGTACGGTTCGAACGCCGCGGTCGACGTCATACCGGCGACGATCACGACCAGGAGGAGACTCACCGCAAGCCCGCCCACGAGAGCGATCGCCCAGTGACGGCGAGCGCGGATCCAGAGCCGGGAGAGGTCGTTTTCGTCGGTTCCCCCGTCGGCGGTCACCACGGAAACACCTCCGGTGAGATGATCCCGACGACCGGTGAGACGATCCTGACGAGTCGGTAAACGACGATCGCGATAAAGACACCCCCACCGACAGCGACGATCCACCGAAGCCGACGACGCCAGTCTGGTACGACGGCAAACGGTGCGGTCAGTACCGTGATCGTCAGCAGACCGATCAGCGCGAGGATAAAGAACAGCTCGTAGGTGAGCGCGTCGATCGAAACGAGGACGAGCACCGTGGCTAGCATCCACCCACACTGACCGTGGACGAACCGTATCCGTCGCTGCGTCGGCATCACCCTGTCCAGGCGCTCCCGAGGGTGTAAACCCTTGTGGCCGCGGCGTCGACTAGGATCACGATGTCCCTCCTCGCCCTTGCCGTTTCGAACGCGGAACTCGACTCGTCAGCTTCGCCCGTTAACGGCGGTTCTAGGGTGTCGCTCGCTCGTTCGCTAGTCCGACACTTATTAATCGGCACCGGTGGTCGGAGGAGAGACGAGGGGGGTCCGTCCCACCCGCGCCGAGGTGAAGCGAACGAGACCACTCCGAGACATGAGCGAACGCAACTACAAGCAACGACAGTTATCGAGACGGTCGGTCTCCGTCTCCGTGGTCGGACTCGGGTACGTCGGTCTGCCGCTGGCACACGCCTTCGACGATGCGGGCTACACCGTCCGGGGAATCGACGTCGACTCGAGCAAGATCGCGACGCTGGAGGCGGGAATCGATCCGACTGGCGACGTCGGCGACGACGCGATCGCAGCGAGCGGCATCGACTTCGTCACCGAACCGACTCCCGTCGCGTCGTCCGACTACGTCATCGTCGCCGTCCCGACACCGGTCGACGACCTCGAGACGCCCGACCTTCGACTGGTCGAACGGGCCGGCGATAGTATCGGCACGGGGCTGCGGCCGGGAACGACCGTGGTCCTCGAGTCGACCGTGTATCCCGGTGCGACCAACGAGGTGTTCGTTCCCGCACTCGAGCGAACGTCGGGGCTGACCGCCGGCGAGGAGTTCGGTGTCGGTTACTCGCCCGAGCGAACGGTTCCGGGCGACGACCGACACGGCCTGCGCAACGTCGTCAAGATCGTCAGCGGACTCACCGGTGAGACGGCGGCGGAACTGGCCGTACTGTACGAGTCGATCGTCGACGCGGGCGTCCACCTCGCTCCATCGATCGAGGTCGCCGAGACCGCGAAGTGCGTCGAGAACACCCAGCGCGATATCAACATCGCGCTGATGAACGAACTCGCCGTCACGTGCGATCACATCGGCGTCGATACGCAGGCGGTGCTCGAGGCGGCGGGGACGAAGTGGAACTTCCACGAGTACCGGCCGGGACTCGTCGGCGGTCACTGCATCCCGGTCGACCCGTTCTACCTCATCTTCGAGTCCGAGCGAAACGGGTTTCAGCCCGAACTGATCGAGAAGGCTCGAGCGGTCAACGAGTACGTCCCCAAGCACGTCGCGGAGCTGACGATAAAGGCCCTGAACGAGGCCAGAAACGTCCTCGCCGAGAGTCGCGTGCTAGTACTAGGGTTGACGTACAAACCGGACGTCAACGACGTGCGGACGTCGGCCATCGGCGGCGTCGTCGAGACGCTCCGGGAGTACGGGATCGACGTCGTCGGCTTCGATCCCTGCGCCGACGACGAGACGATACGCGCCGAACTCGAACTCGAGGTTCAGTCCGAACTCTCCCTTCGAGGGTTCGACGGCTACGTCGTCGGAACGCCCCACAGCGCGTTCTCCCGGCTGCAACTCGACGAGCTGGGCGGCGGGAACGGCTCCGTTCCGGTCGTGATCGACGTCGACGGAACGTTCGAGGACCGAGTTCGCGGACGCGACGTCATCTACCGGAGGCTCTGATGTACCGCGACCACACCGTCGGGGTCGTCGTCCCGGCGTACAACGAAGCGGGGTTCGTCGGCGATGTCATCCGTGAGATGCCACAGTACGTTGATCGACTCTACGTCGTCGACGACTGCTCGTCCGACGGAACCTGGGCCGAGATCCTCGAGGCCGGCCGAGAGGACGCGACGGAGCGTCCGTCGGCCGTCGCGACCGAAACAGCGCTCGACGCCGACGGGCCCGCCGCCGCCGACGGATCGGGAACCATCGCGGACGGCGGCGGGGACGCCGGCCTGTTCGGCGCCGAGTTCGTGCCGCCCGACGATCCGAACGACCTCCTGCTCGAGCGCGCGGAGATCGGATCGCCAGTCGGGCGGGTCGTCCCGATCCGACACCGCGAGAACCTGGGCGCCGGCGGCGCGATCAAGACGGGATACCTGGCCGCGCTCGAGGAGGCGGTCGATATCGTTTCCACGGTCGACGGCGACGGACAGATGGACCTCTCCCAGCTTCCGAAGCTCCTCGATCCGCTCGTCGACGACGAAGCCGACTACGCGAAAGGGAACAGGCTCCTCTACCGGGAGTACCGCGCCGACATGCCGGGGTTTCGGTTTTTCGGTAACTCGATACTCACGCTGCTGACGAAGATCGCCAGCGGGTACTGGAAGACGATGGACCCCCAGAACGGGTACACCGCGATCTCACACTACGCGCTGGCGAACAGCGGGATCGAGGAGATGTACGAGTACTACGGCTACTGCAACGATCTGCTCGTGAAGCTGAACGCGAAGGGGATGCGCGTCGCCGACGTCGCGATTCCCGCGAAGTACGGCGAGGAGCAGTCGTCGATCAGCTACACGACGTACATCCGACGGGTCTCTGGAATGCTGCTCCGGAACTTCCTCTGGCGGCTGAAGGTGAAGTACCTCGTGCTCGACTTTCACCCGCTCGCGCTGTTTTACCTGTTCGGAGCCCTCACGGCAGCGTTCGGGATCGCTGGCGGCCTGTGGACGATCGTCGGCTACCTCCTGCTCGACAACGGGCTGTTCGTCCGGGCGTCGCTCAGTTCGATGCTGTTCATTATGGGGAGTATGTTCCTCATGTTCGCGATGCTGTTCGACATGCAGGTAAACGAGCACGCGGAGGTGCAGATCCGTGAGTAAAGACGCCCAGAGTGGGGGTCACGCCCATCCTCCGAACGCGCGTGCCGAAGCCGAGTCCGCCTCCCGATCCCCGACGATCGGTGACGACGCGTTCGCTCCCGAGCCGCAACTAGAACCCCCGACGGCGAGGGGCGAGCCCGACCGCCCGTTCGGACCCGACGACCGCCTCGCCTGCCTCACGATCGACCTCGAGGACGACTGGTACTTCGACGACCCGCGGTACGATCACCTCACCCTCGAGTACCTCGACGACTTCGTCGAACTGATCGACGGGCTCGGCGTCCCGCTCACCGCGTTCGTCGTCGGCAAGACGCTCGAGGCATACCCCGAGAAGGTCGAGCAACTGCGGTCGGCGCTGGGGACGGAGTTTCACCTCCACACGTACCAACACGACGTCAGCAACGAGTTCGACTTCGAGGAGGAGGTTCGAAGAGGGATGCGGGCCTATCGGAACCACTTCGGCACGGATCCCGTCGGGTACCGCGCCCAGCAGGGAAACATCGATCCGGACGGGTTCCGCGTGCTGGAACGGCTCGGCTTCAAATTCGACTCGAGCGTGTTCCCGTCGTACCGACCGGGCGTGTACAACAACCTGACCGCGCCGACCGAACCGTACACGCCGAGCACCGCGTCGTCGCTGCTCGAGATTCCCCTCGGCGTCCACCGGGGGATCAGGATCCCGGTATCACAGAGCTACTTCAAGCTCTTCGGTCGGCCGCTGTCGTCGTATCTCGGCGTCTCGCCGCTCCCGAACGTGGTCGTCTACAACGTCCACCTGCAGGATCTGTACCGAACCGCATCGCACGATAAGCTCGCCGCGCCCAAACGCTGGATCATGAAACGGAACCTCGAGCGATCCACGGCGATCCTCGAACGGAACCTCTCGACGCTCGTCTCTCGCGGGTACGAGCTGACGACGATGAACGGGATCTACGACGCCTACGGGGACCGCTAAACCCGCGTCGTCTGTCCGTCGGGGCCAGGGTCGGCGAGCCGTTCGTATCGGTCCACGAGTCGGGTGACCACGACGTCCCAGCAGTACCGCTCCTCGACGAACCGGCGGTTTCGCCGCCCCATCGCTCTGACGGTTTCGGGATCTTTCGCCAGCTCTTCGAGTCGGCGTGCGAGCGCCCGCTCGTCGCCCGGCGACAGCAGCCGACCGTTCTCGTCGCCGATCACCTCCGGAATACTGCCGACCGTCGTCGATACGATCGCGTTCCCGCCGGCCATCGCCTCGAGGATCGCGATCGGGAGCCCCTCGGCGTGGGCCGGCAGGACGTAGATCGACCCCTCCTCGAGGAGTTCGCGCTTCCGATCCTCGCTGACGTAGCCGAGGGACGTCACCGAGTCGTGACGATCGGCCAGCCGTTCGACCGCCGGCGAGAGCGGCCCCTTCCCCGCGATACTGACGCGGATCTCCGGACCGTCGTCGAGCACCGTCTCGAGGGCGTCGATCAACTCGAGTACGCCCTTTCGCTCGATGAGGTTCGAGACGAAGACCAGGTGGGGTGGCTCCGCGTCGTACCGCGGCTCGTAGTCTGCCGGGTTCACCGCGTTCGGGAGGACGATGATTTTCTCCCGGTCGGCGTGGGGCTCGAGCTGTCGCTTCCAGTACTCGGAGAGGACGACGATCTCCGAGCTCGCGTCGTAGACGAGCCGCTGCAGCGTGCGCACGGGTACCGACTCCGTGGCGACGAACTCGTCGAACGACGAGCCGTGGATGTGCAACAGGACCGGAACCCGCCAGACGTACCTCGCGAACAGTACGTACGCGGACGCCCGGTAGAACGAGAGTCGCTGTGAGGTGTGGACGTGGACGACGTCGGGACGCCGCTGGAACGGAAACGCGAGTGCGTCGGCTAGGGCGAGACACAGCGCGGTGACGAACCACGACGCCCCGGCTCCGTCCGCGGCACCGATGTCGTACACCCGGCCCTCGACGTCCTCGGGCAGGTGTCGGAGCTGTTCGGGGATGTAGCGGGGGATCCCGCCCGTCGGTTTGTTGTTCGAGCCGACGATCAGCACTTCGGAGCTACTCATGGTGAACGATACCACACGAGGACTCGAGCCGTGAAATACGTCGACCCCCCTAGTACGGGACCGGCCGGACTAGTAGGCGGTCCCGGACCGTCCGGCAATCGTTGCGTTTTCGGCTCGCTGACGGCCCTAGAGGCATCTTTATCCGATCGACTCGAGAGGTACTGGCATGGAACACCGCCGGGAGAGCGCGTTCAAGATCCTTCTCTCGCTGGGATTCGCGCTCGTCACGCTGAGCGTCCTCCTCGCCTACACGAACCCGGTTCGCGGATACGAGTACTCGATCTACACGCAGACGCCGCCGGCGGTCTGGGTCGCGCTCGGTATCGCCTTCGTCGTCGCCAGCGTCGTACTCTTCTCTACCGAGCTCGATCGGGTACGGTACGCGGGAGTGTTTCTATCGGGAACGGCCATGCTCACCGTCGTCTCACTCCCCGTGCTTCGGGGCTACTACTACAAGGGAGAAGGCGACGCGCTCTCCCACCTCGGTCGGACGATGGATCTGATGGCCGGAAACGTCGACGGAAACGAATTCGTCTATCCCGCGGTACATCTGTTCGGAACAGTGACGGTGTTCGTAACGGACATGCCGCTCAATACGGCGCTTCTCGTAACAGTCATCGTCTTTCTCTCGATGTTTTTCGTCTTCGTTCCGCTGACGGTGCGTGCGATAGCTACGGAGCGAAGCGTCGTGTTGTTCGGCGTCTTCGCCGGGTTCCTCCTCTTGCCGGTCAACCACAACTCGGGTGGGCTGTTCGTCCATCCGACCAGTCAGGCCCACATGTTCGTTCCGTTCGTCCTTTTCTCGCTGATCGTTTTTTATATGAGACGGAGCGTTCGAACGTTCGTCCTGTTTCTCGTCTCGTTCGGGACGCTCATCATCCTTCACCCTCAGCAGGCCGCCAACCTCCTGATCGTCCTCTCCTCGCTCGTGGCGATACACTATCTGTTCCAGCACTGGCCCCGCCTGAAGGGGATAGTAACCGGACCGAACGTCGTCTACACGTTCGGCCTGGCAGCCGCGATCTTCTGGGTATGGATCTACCGGCTCGGACGCTTCGAAAGCCACCTGGCCGGGCGAGTCGAGCGGATCTTCATGGACACGGAGGTCGGACGCCCGACTGCCGCTCGAGCGTCCTCGCTCGAGGCGATCGGTGGATCCGTTCTGGAGGTGTTTTTCAAACTGTTTTTCGTTCCCTCGCTGTTCTCGATGCTCACTGCTGTTCTCGCGTTAATCGTCGTGATCACGCTGCTCTCGCCGAGTCGAGAACAGTCCGTTCTCAATCCGTTCTCCGACTGTTCACATCGAGAGAAATACACCGTGGCCGTTCTCTCTGCCAGCATCATCCCGCTGTTCGTACTCTTTCTCATCTACCTCCAACACGGGACTGGAAGCGATCAGTACTTTCGCCACCACGCGTTCATTATGGTCCTTGTTACGATCGTCGGGGCGATCGGTCTCGGCAAGCTGATTCTGGGTCTGGGGCTCGGCAAGACGCGTGCGAGGAACGCTTTCGTAGTCGTTTCCGTCGTGTTGCTGGCACTGACGCTGCTCGTCGTTTTTCCCTCTCCCTATTTTTATCAGTCGTCGAGCCACGTCACGGAGGTACAAGTAGCGGGATTCGATGCCGTCTACGAGTACGACGACGACTCGATTGCGTACGATCGTCTTCGATCCAATCCGAGCCGATACGCCGACGTGAGGGAAGGACCGCCGGAGGCAAGAAACCTGTTGTCGGGCGTTCCGTCTCACTTTGCCGACCAGGACATCAGAAACGAGTACGACGAGCAGACGTACGTACCGATCACGGAATCGAGTCGAATCCAGGACACTATCGTCTGGGAAGGATTACGGTTCGAGGCCGACGACTACCGGTATATCGATACCACCGACGGATCCAACAGAGTCGTCTCCAACGGAGGGGTTACGCTCTACCTGATCGATCCGGGTTCGAATGACTCCTAAACCACTCGACCGCACACTCCGTTTCGCGGGACTGTTGCGGTCAGCTATCGTACAGCTTCGCCCGATATGTCTGGTACTCTTGAGCGATCTCGGTCTGCTGAAGTACACGTCCAGCTACTTCGACCCGTTCGTAGTACTCTGGGCACCACCGAGCGAGATCGAGCGCGTCACCGGCCGGCCGAACGCACACAAAAACGCCTGGACGATGGCCGGCCTCGTACTAGACGGAGACTGGGATCGAAACGACGAGCGGTTCGTCGATTCGTCCGAGTGGTATCGCTGCCTGCTCGAGCGCCACGTCGACGATATCGCGTGGTCGGAGATGTCGGCGATCCAGTCACGGGTCGTACGGGTGCGAAACGGTGAGCGCGTGATGGACAACCGAACGTCAGAAACCGGAGTGTTCGAGCGCTGTCGATACCTCGATCGGCTCTATACGAATATGAAAGACCACGGCTATCAGACGCAGCCGGAACTGCTCGCGCAGGGACGAGGAACGCCGTACGAGAAGATCCTTCCGTACAAAAAACACTACCACGAGGTGGCGGTCGATATCGGACGGAACGGTGAGTTGCTCTTCGTCGACGGTCGCCACCGTCTCTCGCTGGCGAAAATTCTGGACGTCGATCGGATCCCGGTGAGGGTAGTCGCCGTTCACGAGGGGTTCCTTGAGAGCAAACGGACGCTGGAGTACGAGTTCGCAGAGACGGAGTACGGACACCCGCTCTGTCCAGGCTACAAACCGTACGCCGGCAATTTACCGGGACATGAGAGTTCGTAACGGCGCAGTAACTTCGAGGTGGTTGCTCGAGGCGCGTGACTGCTACGTCGACAAGCGGCTTCGAGCGAGAAAGCTCTACAACGACGTTCGATACCACTCGCGCATCGACCCGTACGAACTCGTCACGGTCGATCCAACGACCGTCACCAGATCAATGATACCGTTCGACAAACCGAACCGGAAGGTCGCCGGAACAGTTGTCGGTGGTTCGTGGGATCGGGAGACGTACGACTTCGGTGAACGCGACGGTGAGTTCCACATGTATGTGCTCGAGTCGTTCGAACAACGCTTCGTCGAGGGGAGAGAGTGGGAGGAGACGAGGTACTACCAGTCGTTGCTTCGACGGATTCGGAACGGCGAGGACCCCTCTGCGATGTGGGGGCACACGACCGAAGCCGATCTCCGGGATCGGTGTGAGAAGTTGGATTCGATGTTCGAAGCTATGAGCGAGTTCGGCTATAAATCACAGGCCGAGCTGCTAACGGAACGGTGGAAGGACCCGATGGCGTCTCGTCCGAGGCGAGAATCGTACCGGAAAATAAACGGCGAAGTAGCCGTCAATATCGACCGAAACGGGGAGTTCATTTTCTACGACGGGCGCCATCGATTGGCGCTCGCCAAGATCGTCGGTGTGGATACGATCCCCGTCGTTGTTCTGGTGAGACACCGTCGCTGGCAACGAACGAGGGACGAAATTTTACGCGGAGCAGCCGACGGTGTTCCGAGCCACCTCGAGGAACACCCGGACATCGACCCGTAGCACGCGGCTCACAGAGATGCGAGGAGAAGGCCCACGGCTTCAGCCACGGGTCGATGACCGCAGCGCTCGAAGTTCATCCATTTCGTAACTCCGTACGAGATCGATCCGACCGAGCCGCTTGTCGATCGTCCGCTCCGATACGCGTATCCCGTGTTCCCGTTCGATCTCGATTCTGTGTGCGTACGCCAGCGGCAGGTAGTAATAGAACGCCTCCTTCGATATCTCTAGTTGCTCGCAGTACCGATCTATGGCCGCACTCAGAGCGACACTGTAACCGTTGTCCCGGACGAACAGGGTTTCAAACCCCTCGTCGAACGTCCCGAACAACTCCTTGCCCAGGCGCAGCAGGAAGTATCCCGAATCGACGATCGGGTTCCCGTTCAGCCGACCGTACTCCCAGTCGATCACGGCGGAGACGCGGTCGGCCTCGACGAATACGTTTCCAGAAACCAGATCGCCGTGAACGGGCACGCCGAACAACGTAACGTCCCCCTGAAACGACTCGTCCGGCCAGTACTCCGAAGCTGCTCCCCGTACTTCGGTCCGGACACGTTCGTCGCAACTCCGTCGGTACCGCCGCTGAAACTGGATCACCCATTCCAACACCGTGTCGATACACGCCTCGAACGAGACAGTACCGTTCGAGAGGCACTCGGAGAGCTGCGTTCCCGAGACGGGTTCCTCTCGTCTAATGGGTCCCATCGAAGATGTGACGACGTCGCCTCTCGGAAACGTATCGGAGAGCTCGTCACCGTTCCATCGCAGGTGGTCGACGACTCTCCCCTCGTTTCGATTTATCGACCCGTGTCGTCTCCGGTTCGGAACCTTGTGAATCCGCTGGAGACCCTCCTCCAAGTAATCCAGGACGATCGCCCTCGCCCTTCCTGAAACGACGACTCTTGAGTCAGTTTGCGGTTCAACTACATGCCCGGTGGTCCGGTGCGAGCGACGACTCCACTCGTCCGGCTCGTAACGAGCCAAAATACAGGAGATAGGCGAGAGCTCCGAAAGCACCGCTGCTCGATCGAACGCCGCCGTGGTGAGTTTCGACACGTCTCGAAACCGTCCATCGAGTTCCGAACTCAACGCGACGTCGTAGTTGTGGACGTTCCCTCCGTCGAAGACGTACTTAGTCGCGGAATACGTAGGGAGAAAGCTGAGCGTTTCGAGATCCCAAAACCCCAGCGATCGCAACGCACTCCTCAGACGCCCGTGTGTCATCGGTCTGCAACTGGAGACGGACGGTCGTCCTCCGCCAAGGACGTCGTCGAGGGCTTTACCGACCCCGAACCCCCCGCTCGTGAACACGACGACCGACGACCCCGGCTCGAGACGCGTCACAACCGCTCGCAGCGTCGTACGGAGATCGGCGAGTGATCCGTCGAAGTACTCGAGAACCACCGTATCGAAAACGTTCGGACCGAACGGAAGGGCGTCGGCGGTGGCATGTACCGGATACACCGGACCGGCGTCTCGGAACTCGTCGCGTGCCGATAGCACCCGGAGCTTGTGAACGTTCGAATCGAGCGCGTACACCTCGTCCACCAGCGGTGCGAGTTGCCCGGCCCGTCGTCCGAACCCCGCGTTCAGGTCGAGACATCGACCACCGAGGTAGCTTGAGGCCAGAATCCGCCAGTTGTCCCTGTTGACCGAGTTGAGTTCGTTGCTGATCGCTTGTCGTCGCTTTTCGTTGTCGACGGCTGCTATCGCCCGGCGAACGGACTGTTCTTCCGCACGGTTCGCGAACTCCGCTAACTCGTCGTCCGACAGTAGCCCGCTGTCACTGCTCTCTGTGGGGAGGAAGCTGGGGATTCCGTACCTTGTTCGGAACGAGGTGCCACACGACCCACAGGTCACGTCCTCTCGGGACTCCAGGGTACCGAAACACTCGGGACAGGCTAACACGCTCATCTCACTCGGAGCGGATCCCCCACGGCTGAGTCAGAGTGAGCGCCGATTCGTCGTCGTTCCACAGCTCACACCGGAGATACCGCTCGCCTTCGGAAACATCGACGCTCGTGCCGGTTTCGACCCCCTCTCCTCCGGCCGTGATCCAGACCTGTTCGTCCGCATCGGACTCGACGTAGACGGTAGCTCCGTCGACTCCCGCGTCCTCGACGACTGGAGGCTCGGGAATCGATCCATCGGGGTCGAACGAATCGCGAAAGTGCGCGAGAACGGCTCGCCGTCCGATCGCTTCGCGGGCCGCTACTCTGGTCGCTGCCTGGTCGTCGACGTCGTACTCGTCGGCGCTCATGAGCGTAGAGTACCACCGCCTGTCGAGTCCGTCGCCGACGACGCCGTCCTCGTCACCCCGCGGATCGTTGTGAGCGATCTTGATCGGGAGGTACGCGGGTGCGAACTCCGTCAGCAGGCGGTCCCACAGCAGCCGGGTCTCCTCGTGGGGATACTCCGAGTTGCGGCCAGTTCCGACGACCGACGGGACGTCCTGTCGAGCGAGCCGTTCGACGTTGAATCGAAACCGCTCGTACTCGCGATCTGTGATCGTCTCTTCGCCGACGTACCGACCGACGTGGGCGAACCCGACGATCGGTTCGGGGTAACCGTTCGCGTGCTTTCGGTTGTCGAGCGTGCTCTGGTGTTTTTCGGGCACGCCGCCGATCTTCGAGCTCGCCTGATCGACCGTCGAAAACAGGCCGTACGTGTGGGTCCCGAAGTGAAGCTCGTAGGCCGGGATCGCGACGACGCCGAGTTCGACCGGATCCCTGGATTCGCCCGTCGGCGGATCGTCCCACGGCCAGTGGGTCGGCCCGCTCGAGTTCATCATGTAGAAGAGGTCGTACGACTCGGTGATCGCGTTTCCGTCCGTGTCGGGACCGTCGCCGACCGCGTAGTCGAGGACGCCGTAGGGGGTATCGATCGGCTCGTCCGTCCTCGCGTGGTGGTGGTCCCCCGTCTTCCTCGGGTCGTCGAAGTCGGCTGAATCGGTCCAGTCGTCCACTATCTCTGCCATGGTTACAGTTCGGGCGGGAGCGGTCCCCAGGCGTGGGCGTGCAGTCTGATCTCGACGTCCGTGTTCTCGAGATAGACGATGTTCTCGTAGTTCTCGCTGAGCGTATCGTCGATCTCCTCGACCTCGACTTCGCCGTCGTGATAGAGGACGAACGTCGTTCGCCCCGGCACGTCGTCGGAGAGCATCCACAGCTGGTAGTGGCGACCGGTCTCGAACTCGGTCTCCGACGACACTGAACTGTCGCCGACGACGAACTCCTCGGCGATCGCATCCCAACCCGTCGGCCCGTCTCCCTCGCTATCCGTGAGACCGACGATCGCGGCATCGCCATCGTTGTCGCCCCGATGCTCCCAGCGGAAGAAGTCGACGCGGCGGAGGCTGCCGCCCTGGGTATCGGCCGCTCGAATCCGCGCCACGTCACCCTCGCCGGACCCGCTCAATCGAGCCCCGTCGCCGTTGCCGAGGTCGATCTCGCCGTCTCCGGACGTCTCCGCGACGAAGCCGCTTTCGTCGTCCTCGTCGCGATACGCGAAGTCGAGCGCGAACGGAAGCGATGCCAGATTCAGTTCGGTAAACGTCGCGGGGCCGCTGAGTTCGGTCATACGTCCTCCGTCCGCCACTTCAGCTTGTGTCTCCCGCCCTGGGTTTCGATCAGCCCGAGACTACCAGCGCTATCGGTAAGGTCGAGCATCTCGTCCTCGGTCTCGTAGCGCGGAACGACCGACGCATCGATCGCTTCGAACCGTCGAACCTCGCCGTCGTCGGCGACGAGTTCCTCGATCTCCGCGTACGCCGTGCTCACCGACTCAAGTTCGGTCTGCTCGTCGAACTCCTCGCCGTCCTCGTCGTCGGCCTCGACGGTCGCGACGGAGCGATCGATCGCCGCGGCGGTCGTCGCGCCGGCGGCGACGAACCCGAGCGCCGCGAGCGCCTGTCGACGCGTGAGTCCAACCGCGAGCAGCTGGCCGAACGAGATCCGGGAGCCGTCCGGTGTCGTCGTCGAGAGACCGGTTCGTTCTTCGAGCCGTTCGACCCGCTGGCGGAGTTCGTCGAAGCGATCGTCGTCGCTATCGGGAGCTGATGGAGTTCGGCGCGGGCTCATGCGTCCTCCTCGGTCGGCTTCGAGCGAGACGACTGGACCGCCAGCGTCTGGGCCGTCGGTTTCGTCCGTGTCTCGGGACTGTCGATCGCGAAGGGGCGGACTTCCGTCACCGAATATCGGTTCTTGCGCAAGTGGATTGTTGTACTCATGCTAGCTGTGTTCAAAGGGTTCCGTTTCGACGGTGGTGCTGGTAGGCGTCGTGAATCGCTCGTTCGGCGTGTGGCTCGAGGATTTCCCCGAGTTCCGCTTGCGGATCTGCGTCGGGAAGTTCCGACAGCTCCTCGAGCATCGCCTCGTGGTGGTCCGACAGCTCGATTTCGACTCTCATAGCTCTGTGTTCTCCATTAGTTCACCGGCGATCTCGAGATCGCCGCTTTCGAGGTCCATCCGTCCGCGGAGCGTCCCCTCGTTGTCCGTCAACAACAGGACGTTGTCGTCGTCGTTCTCGCGACCGGCCTCGTATCCCAACCCGATGACGCCGTCGCCCGTGTTGTCGCGACCCGCCTGATAGCCGACGAACACGCTTCGCTCTCCCTCGCTGCTCAGTCCGGACCAGTAACCGACGTGGACCGATCTGTCGTCGTCTGCATCCCCCCCAGCCTGTGCGCCGACCGCGACGATCCGCTCTCCCTCGGCCTCCTGGGCGGCTTCGTGTCCCAGCACCGCCCCGTACTCTCCCTCGTAGTCCCGACCCGCACGACAGCCGACGGCCACGTTCCCTTCGCCGACGGCGTCCTGGCCCGCCTCGTATCCGATGAGCGTTCCTTCGGCGGACGCTGCACCCCTCGCCGCGTCGTACCCGACCCCGGTCGTTCGTCGACCGTCCGACTCCTGACCGCTTCGGTACCCGACGAACACCGTTCGCTCCCCCGCCTGTTGGAGACCCGATCCGACACCGATGTGAACGCACTCCCCACCGTCGTCGACGTCGACGCCGGTTAGATCGCCGATCAGGATCGTACTCTGCGGGAGGTCCTCGAGGTCGAACGGGTCCTCGCCGCCGAAATCGTTTCCGATGACGAACGACGTCGGAGTGAATATGCGTCCCGACTCGAGATCGACGTCGTCCTGCAGGCTGATCTCCCGCTCGAACGTCGACTGCGATTCGAACCTCGCGGGCTCGGTCCACTCGGTTCGGCTGTTCCACCGAATTCGGTCCGGGAACACCTGCATCCTATTCACCTCCGAAGCTGGCCACGGTCGTTTCGGTCCGCACGTAAAACGGCTGGACGAACGTGACGGTGTCGTCGTGGTCGACGCCGGAGAGTTCCGCCCGGACGTAGGGAACCATCTCCTCGTCGACGTCGATACTACTCCCGGTTTCGACCTCTTCGCCACGGCTGATCCACGTGATCTCGTCGTACGCTTCGGCCTCGATAGAGATCGTTCGTCGATCGTCGCTGACCGCGATTTCGGTGACTCTGGGGAGTCGCGGTCGGTCCTCCTCGTCTGGGTCCCACTCACCGCGGAAGTGGGCGAGGAACTGTCCGCTCCGGAGGCGATCGATGACGCGCTCTCGGCCGTCGGTCTGATCCGTCGGGTCGAGCGATGACTCGGTGAGGACGGTAGTGAGCCGGACGTCGAAATCCTCGCCGACCTCGGAGTCGCTGTTGTCCATCTCGTAGAAGCCGTAGACGGGGTGGTTCGGGACGATCTCCTCGAGGAGGCGATCCCAGACGTCGACGACGGTCTGGTTTCGGCCGCCGAACGCGACGCCGAGGAAACCGTGTCGTTCCGGCGACCAGAGGTTGTGTACTGCCTCCCAGCGCTCCCACTCGTCCGGGTCGTCGCTGTACCGTCCGATGTGAGCGAGGAACGTGACCCCGTTCCTGCTGCGCGGGAAGTGGTGATCCTCCCTGGTTCGAACCTCCCTGACCGCGTCGCGGAACCGATAGATCGGTTCGTCGATCTCGTCCTGGTAGAGCGTCGAGCCGATCCAGACGACGTGCTCGGAGTCGTTCCACTCGAGCCCGGGCAGTCCGATCACCCCCTCCTCCTCGGGGTCGCGGCTCTCGTGGTCGTACTCGTCGTCTTCGACGTCGTCCCAGTCGGTCCACGGCCACGGCTGGCTACCCTGCTTCTCGCCGATACTGATTATCGAGTACCCCTGGGAGACCAGCGCGTCGACGATCTCGTGCCAGCCGTCGGTCCCGCGCCGGTGGAGGTGCCACGCGGCCCAGTTGTGCTCGACGGTGGACCAGTCGAGCGCCTCGTACTGGCTCGGTCCGACTTCGACGGTCATGGTTCGTACACTAACGAGAGGACGTCATCCCCGTTTCCATCGTCGAGTTCCCACCGATACTCACCGATGCCGATCGATTCGTCGACGTGTATCGAGGGAACGTCGAGTTCGTCCGGTTCGCCGTCCTCGTCGTCGGCCTCGACGGTCGCGACGGAGCGACCGATCGCCGCGGCGGTCGTCGCACCGGCGGCGACGAAGCCGAGTGCGGCGAGGGCCTGCCGTCGCGTGAGCCCGACTGCGAGCAACTGGCTAAACGACACTCGAGTGCCGTCGGGTGCCGTCGTCGAAAGGCCGGTTCGTTCTTCGAGCCGTTCGACTCGCTCGAGGATCGCCTCGAGTCGGTCGTTGATCTCGTCCGGATTCGGTGGGTTTCGTCGTGAACTCATGGTCTACTCGCAAGCGGCCACGATAGATGCTCGTCCGACCGTAGCGGGGAGAGCGAGCGCTCCGTCCCTCGAGCGGCTCCCGGGCAAATATCGGCCGCTTTCGCGTCCCGTCTCCATCCTGCACTGTGGGTTTACAAAGACGTTTCCGAAGCGTCCCGTACAGTCCGCCCGCGAACACTGACCAACTCTGGAGTACGTTCACTGGCGGGACCGTCACGGGTGGGACTCGCAGTCAGCTCCGTTCCACCCGAGCGAGCGTTCCCGTCGTGAGAAACGGCTGGGTACAGACGACCGACCGCGGACCGTCGCCGCTGCCGGTCCAGGTCTCGTCGCTGGGGTAGCTGTTGTCCCCTTCGCCGGCTTCGAACCGCACGTAGCCGTCGATCTCGTCGGCGTAGTCGTCGTACTCGAGCGTCTCGTCGTCCGCGTGGATCGGCTCGCCGTCGGCGACCCAGTTGATCCACTCCCAGTCGTCGGGCTCGACCGTCAGCGTACCCGCTCGTTCGTCGTGTTCCACGCGCTCGATCCGCAGGTGGTCGTCCTCCTGGCTGTTCTGAACCTGCGAGAAGTAGGACTGTCCTCGAAGCCACACGTCGTAGATGGCTCCGGATTCGTGGCCCGGTTCGAACTCCTCGTCGGACATAAGGAAGACGGTGCGGCCCCTGTCGACAGACTCGTCGTCGACATCGACTGTCGTGGCGTCGTCGACTGCAGTGCCGAGAATCTGTCTCTGTGGCGCGAACTTCGTCAGGAGGTCGTCCCAGAGGATTCGGTCGTCGGGATGGAACGCGCCGTTGAACACCTCGAGGCCGAAGAACCGCGGTCGGTTGCGGTAGAGGACGTCGTATCGCTCCCACTCGCCGCGATGCCAGTCGCCCCGTACGTCGTGTTCCAGGTACCGTCCGGGGTGGGCAAGTCCCGTGATTCCGCGCTCGGTCGTTTCGATGGACGCTCGCGCCCGGTGGAACTGGGTACCCTGGCTCTCGGGATCGGCCTCGTCGAACGAGCCGAAGAAGTGCGTCATGTGTTCCACCCGATCGATCTCGACGCTCTCGATCGCCACCATACCCAGCTCCTCGGGATCGCGGTTCTCCGTCCAGTCGGGCGGATCGTCCTGATTGGACGATTCGGGATCGATCTCCGTCCCCGCCAGCTCCGTCCACGGGTACGCCGTCGCGTGCTCGCCGTCGGTCGTCAGGAGATCGCTCTTCGACTGAACGGGAAGGATCGTATAACCGAGCTCGTGGTACGCGTCGATGACCTCGGCGGGCGTTCCCTTGTCGCCGTAGTTCGGATGCACGTGAAGCTGTGCGAGGTGGTGGTCGTCCGCCGTCCAGTCGACGCGCTCGTAGGGATCGACGACCCTCATAGATCGGCGTTCTCGGTGAGTTCGCCCGCGATCTCGAGATTCCCCTCCTCGAGGTCGAGCCGGAGAAACACGTTCCCCTCGTCGTCGCCGACCAGCATAGTGTAATCCTCGTCCCAGTCGCTGGCCACCTCGTTGCCGAAGGCGTAGACGACGTCCCCCTCGCAGTTCTGTCCCGCTCTGCGACCGACGAAGATGCTGTTCTCGGAGGACGCCTCTCGGCCCGCCTGTCTGCCGAGGGCTTGAACTCGCCGTGTGTCCGCCTCGCTCAGCGCCCCCTGGCCGACTCCCGTTGACTCTTCGACGGCGGATTCGACCCCCGCCCGTGAGCCGACCAATGCGTTCTGATCCGCCGCGACCTCCTGGCCGGCCGCCTGTCCGACGTAGACGTTCTCCTCCCCCTCGGCCTCCCGGCCGGCCTCCCGACCGACGTAGACGTTCCGTTCACCCGCCGATCCGTCGCCGGCACGGTCACCGACGGCGACGTTCTGTCGGTCATCGTTATCACGCCCGGCCTGGCGCCCGTACGAGACGGAACGTTCCCCCGCCTCGGCTGCGTCCCCGAGCGCTGGCTCCGTGCTCTCGTACTCCAGTTCGATGAACCGAGCTCCCTCGAACGTTCCTCCCTCGTAGACGATCGCCCGACTTTCGCCGTCGACGTCGGCCCGGGGGTTTCGAACGGCGAACTCTCCCTCGAGCCCCTCGAGGACGAGGTTGCCGTCCTCGACTCGCCACGCGAACTCGCCGTCCCCGTCGCCGTCGACGATCCGTTGCTCCTCCGATCTGATCGAGCGCACGTCGAGGTCGTTCTCGTCCCCGTCGTCGGCCTCGACGGCCGTCAGCGACCGACCGATCGCCGTGGCGGTCGTCGCGCCGGCGGCGACGAAGCCGAGCGCCGCGAGCGCCTGTCGACGCGTGAGGCCGAGCGCGAGCAGTTTGTCGAACGAGATCCGGGAGCCGTCCGGAGCCGTCGTCGAAAGGCCGCGCCGCTCCTCGAGGCGTTCGACCCGCTCGGCGAGCTCCGTGACTCGGTCGTCGTCGCTCGAGTCCGAGTCGTCTCTCGGACTCATGAGAGTACCTCGAGGAGCGACGCGAGGAGGCGGTTTCGACGATGCGATCGGTACATCCCACCGAACGTCGCGGACGAACGACAGGAGCTTCGAGGCGGACGGTCGACCGTGCGAGCGTGAGAACTCATCGGAACAGTCCTCCATGAACCGTGACCTCACAAAGCTATTGTCGCCGTTCGGCGGAGAATCAGACTTTGGACGACGTCTCGTCGGACCGCGCCGTCCCGAACCGGCTCATCTGGTAGTTGCAGAAGGTTGTGGCGTCGCCGACTTCTCGGATCTTCCGTTTACAGCGCACGACGTTCGTCGATTGACGTTCGACATTTCCCGCGCTCGTTTCGATCGCAGGGACTCGATATCCGATCGAGCTATCCCCGGGCGGTCAGGTCGCGATCGAGTCGACCGATTGCTCGACGCCTTCCTTCGGCGAATCTATTGGTAGCGACCTCGAGTCTGAGGACTCAATCCCGGATTCGTCCGCCCGAAGTCCCCGGTTGGCTTCGCGCGTTGGTCTTTTCGCCTTCTGGCATCAACGACGAGAACCGACAAAACGCAGTTCGGCACTCGGCTCTCCGTTACCGAACGACGTCTTTCGTGGTACTAGTCGCCTAGTCTAGGGACGCTATCCGTGACGAGCTCGGGAACCACAGCGGGGCACCAACCACTCGTGGCGATCCCGGCGACTGTAGGGAAACGACACCGTCGCTCGCGCCACGACTCCTGCGTGTTACGGAGTCGGTCGTTCTCTCAATCGTCGTTCGTCGATGCTTCGGTCCAGGTTCACGCCGGACGAAACCGACGATCGAGCCGCTCTAGACGGTCACAATCTTTATCGAGGAGAGCACGTTCTCCAACTGTCGTGGCGCACGGACGCCCGGATGGCTCCGCGTCCGATCGGTCTCGATCGGGTGTCCCGAGCTTCCATCATGACGAAGACATCGACATTGGTTTCGCGGTTTCGAGTCGCCCTGGGCGGCCAGGCCGTCGTAGCAGCCTCCGGAGTCGTCGTTGCGGTCGTTCTCGCGCGGCTTCTCGGACCGACGGACTACGGACTGCTCTTTCTCGCGTTATCGATACTGAGCATCTTTCTGACCTTCTCGAAGCTCGGAATTGCCCGATCCGCGGCCCGGTACATCTCGGAGTACAAGGAGACGAATCCGGGACAGGTACCCCACATCGTTCGCTCGTCGTTCTGGATGAACGCGCTGACGATCGCGATCACCTGTCTGGTGTTGCTGTTCAGCCACCGGGCGATCGCGGTTCGGGTTGGCGAACCGAACCTCGCTCCGTTCCTGCTGCTCGGTGTGCTGTATCTGATCTTCGAGACGCTGTTCGTCTACTTCAAGTACATGCTACAGGGGTTCGAACGGATCGAACACAGCGTTCTCGTCAAAGTCACCAGGAACGCCGGCACCGCCGTCTTCGCCGTCGCGTTCGTGCTACTCGGATTCGGTGCCTTCGGCGCTCTCGGCGGCTATATCTTCGCTTCCTTTCTTTCGACGGTGGTCGGTGCCGTCCTCGTTCGCGACAACTACACTGAGTCGATCAGTCACGTCATGGAGGACGGACTCCGGCGTCGGATCGCGGAGTACTCCGTCCCGATAACCGCGACAAGCACGATGGCCAACCTCGACAAGGGGATGGACATCGTTCTCATCGGATTCTTTCTCAACCCGGCGGCCGTGAGTTTCTATGTCGTCGCCAATCAGATAACGACGTTCATCGACAAGCCGATGAGCGCCGCGGGCTTTACGCTCTCGCCGACGTTCGGCGCCGAAAAGGCGAAACAGAACACCGAGCGCGCCGGACGGATATACGAGTACACGCTGCTCACGGCGTTGACGTTCTACATTCCCGCGACGGCCGGACTGATTCTCGTCGCGGGTCCGGTGGTCGAGCTCCTGTTCGGGTCCGAGTACAGGGGCGCGGTTCCCGTTCTGCAGGTTCTGGCCGTGTACGCCGTCTTCGTCGCCGTCCTCGAAATCACGAGCCACAGTCTCGACTACCTGGGACGTGCACGAACCAGAGCGGTAATCCGGGGCGTGGCCGCGGTCTGTAACCTCCTTCTCAACATCGTCCTCATCCCGACGGTTGGTGTCGTCGGTGCGGCGATATCGACCGTCGTGACCCACGGGGCGTATACGCTGGCGTGCGTTCTGCTCATTCATTACGAGTTCGGTCTCGACGTCGGAAAGATAACGAAACGGCTCGGGCGAATACTGGGTGTAACCGCATCGATGTCCCTCGTCGTGTTCGTTCTCGTCGGGTACGTGACCGGCTGGATTACGTTGTTTCTCGTCGTTGGAATCGGATTCGCACTCTGGCTTGGATGCTCGGTCGCGATCGGGCTGGTTGAACCTCGTGACGCGCTGGCTATACTGAACTGATGACGACGAGCGCCGATCGCCAGTTGGTCAGTCGGTAGCCATCAGAGGTCGCAAATCGGGATGCTCTGCCGGAAGATCCCTCTGGAACTCGCCGTCGCCCGTGCGGACCGCGGCGTTCCGTCGCTTCTGCCAGCGAGAGTGACGGACGTTTACACGAACCGGGATCGAATCCAGTTCGAGGAGCTGTGCGATCACGATCCTGTGCTTTCCGAACCCGGCCGAAATGAACTCTCCATGGCGACCGATGTACACCGGGACGTCGTAAAACTCCGGATACAGAAGGCGTCTACCGAGTTCTCGCCCCGACTTGTATCCGTTCTCGTCGATATCGACGTAGAGGTCGTAGTGGTTCGCGACGTACTCCGTGTCGCCGTACTTCGTCGACCGCCCCTTGGGAAACTCCGAGAGCTGTTCCTGCCACGCCTCGAGGTACGCCTCGTAGCTGTCACGGCCACGTTCGAGTGCCCGGTAAAATGCATACTCCTCGAGTCGGAAGCGGTGACGGCGGTCGACATCGGACTCGGTCAGCATCCGCGTCGAGAACCACGATTCGTCACGAATCGGAGATCTATCCCATTCGCCGGCGAGCACGTGTGTATCGTACCTGGTCACCGCGTGATCCCTGTGAAGCGGCGGAAACAGCACGTACTCGATCGCGCTCGGGTCGACGTGGACGAGTCGTCCCGGACAGGGTGCCGCATCACCGTACCGTCGTCTGTGTTGGAGATATCGAAGTCTTCGCTCCCCGTGAGAGAGCACGGACTGCCGGAATAGTTCCCTCGTGTGGCTTTCCGAGGCAACGAGCAGCGAGCGGAGTCCGCCGCGTGCGTAGATCGCTCGAGCCGAGCGGAGCTTACTCATTGCTCACCGAATGCTGTACAGCAGCGCTCACTTAACGCTACTCGGGTAGTTTTGATAATTCCGGTGCTCAAGAGGTATCGATCTCCCTATTTCCGTCCCATGCAAGCGCCTCCTCGACCTCGTCGACCGAGCCATCCAGGAAATCGTTGTCCAGAACGACCAGCCGGTCCCGGTAAGCGTGGTCGCGGAACGGATCGGAGTCGGCAAGATCGCGCTGGATACAGTCCCGAACGACGAAGATCGCGTCGTCCGCGTCGGCCCCTTCGGTCGCTTCGCACTCGAGTATCGCACGGTTTCCCCGCATCGTACACCGCTCGACGGTAATATCACCGGTGACCGCCGCGGCGGAGCCGCCCACGAGACAGTGGTACTCCTGAACGCTCGGGAGACGACAGTCGGCGACCACGACGTCTCCGATCGTCCCCTCCGACCCTCGAGCGGCGATCGCGAACGCCGTCGAGCCGACGAACGTATCGGTACTCAGCGTGAGGTTCTCGAACACCACTCCCGATACCGGTCCGGTCGGTTCGAGGCTGGCCACCCGTACGTCGTCGAGTTCGCTGATGTGGACGCCGGAGATGCGCGTATCGCTGAACCGCTGTTCGAGCGCGAACGCTCCGCCACCACCGGTGTCGAGCTGACCGCCGTGAACGGTCGTCTTCGGCGACCGAATCCGGTATCCCCTCGAGTTGAGCGTGTTGCAGTTGTGGAACGAAACGCGGTACGCGCCCGGGTGGACGTTGAACCCGTAGTCGCAGTTGGCAGCGAGGGAGTTCGAGACCGTAACCCCGTTCGTCGGTCCGAACTCGCTTCCGAAGGAGATGAACTGGGTCGCGTACCGCATTTGGGAGGCGTAGATACCGTCCAGACGGACGTTCTTCGACGCTCCCGACGCCTGAACGCCGTACCGCCCGGAGTTACGCACGTCGACGTCGCGTACGCGCACGCCGTAACAGTTCCGGGCACTTACCGAGAGTCGACCGACGTTGGACGTCGAGACGTCGCGAACCGTCACGTCGCGGCAGTAGTCGGTGACGATTCCTCGCTCCTCGTACTCCGATCCGCCGTCGTACGCTCCGAACAGCCTAAACCCCTCGATGATGAGATGCGAGCAGACTGGATCGAACGCCGACACCTGGAGCTCGCGATTCTCGAACTCGAGGGAGACCCCGTTTCGGAAGAACAGTTCGTCCTCATCGACGTCGTCCACCTGGAGGAACTCGGCTCTGTGCGGCGGATCGGTATCGCTGGCGGGGTACGCGATCCACTCGTCGGCCAGGTCGTGTAGCAAGACGAGATCGCCGGCCTCGAGGACGGACGCATCCTCGACCTCGAGTCGTTCCTCGCCGATGTCGATATCCGTCGTCACGACGTCGGTCGTCGAACCGAGCTCCTGGCCGTCCTCGTAGTCGGGGTGGTCGGTCGGCGACCCGATGATCTCGTTATACCTGTCCGACCCGGTCTCGAGCGACGTCTCGACGAGCGCGCCGTCCGACGTGAGGGTGAGGTCATCGCGGGGCGGGATCACGAACTCCTCGTAGGGGCCGTGTACCGAGAGGAAGACCACGGTGCTGCCGTCCTCGGTGTCGTCGACCGCTTCCTGCGAAGAGTCGTACTCGTGAGCGAAGACGACGCCCTCGACCGCCCCGGAGAGTGATCGAGCGTCGAACCGGTCTTCGGCGATACCCTCGTCGTCCGTCCCGACGGTCCCGACTGCTTGGCGGATCGCCGCGGCGGTCGTCGCGCCAGCGGCGACGAAGCCGAGCGCCGCGAGCGCCTGCCGGCGCGTGAGTCCGACGGCGAGCAGTCGGTCCAGTGAAACCCGCGTCCCGTCCGGAGCCGTCGTCGAGAGCGTCCGATTCTCGAGGCGGTCGACGCGCTCCGCGAGGCTCTCGAGGCGGTCGTCGGGGTCGGTACCATCGGCGTTCGAATCGTCTTCTCTCATGATCTTCCCGTCGGTGCAGCACCGCGTTCGTTCGGTCCGGTGACCGTCGAGAGACGCCGTTCACCTGCGATCCGACGCCGCCGGTCGCTGCGGCATGGCGAAACGTCGTTCTCCTCGCAACTCGCAATCAAGCCCGAACGTCTCCTGCGAGCGCGCTCGCGACGGCACGAACGGCCGCGTCGCTCTCGGTCGTTGGCTCCCAGCCGAGCGCGCGGAGCTTCTCTATCGACAGTCGCATCTTCGGGACGTCACCGGTCCACCCGCGGTCGCCGCCGGTGTACTCGTAGTGCGGCTCGAGGCCCATCTCCTCGCAGACGATGTCCGCGATCCGATCCACGGAGGTCGTCGTCGCCGTACCGAGGTTGTAGGTGTGCATCGGGCCGGGAGCGGCCGTCGCGTGTTCGACGACGTGAGACATCGCCTCGACGCAATCTCGGACGTGCATGTACGACTTCTCCTGTCGGCCGTTCCCGAGGATCGTCAGCGTGTCCTGATTCTCGGTGAGCTTCGCGACGAAGTCCGGGACGACGCCCGCACCGAAGCGCGGTCCGACCACGTTCGCGAACCGGAAGTTCCAGACGGTGAACCCGCGGGAGTGTGCGGACACCGAGAGCAGCGATTCCTCGGCCAACTTCGCGGCGCCGTAGGTACTGATCGGCTCGAGCGGCGCGTAGTCCTCCGGCGTCGGTCGGGGCGCGTCGCCGTACACCGTCGACGTCGAGGTGAACCCGATCTTCCTGACCCCGACTGCGGCCATTCGATCGAGGAGACGCTGGGTCATGCCGACGTTAGCGTCGAACTGCGCTCGCGGATCCTGGCTGTCGACGTACTTGTCCGCCGCCGCACAGTGGAACACGGCGTCGAGATCCTCCGTTACCACCTCCTCGAGCGTCTCAGGCTTCGAGACGTCTCCTCGAACGAACTCGGCCCCGTCCGGAACGGACTCGAGACGTCCGTTCGAGAGGTCGTCGACGACGACCACCTTGTTGTCCTCGAGGAGCCGACCGACGAGTTCCGACCCGACGAGTCCCGCGCCGCCGGTGACGAGGAGGTATCGATCGTTCAGCTTCATCCGTTCCCCGTACGACGAGGGTGAGTTCAATCCTTCTTCCTAGCAGACACTAGGTCTCCCGCTACTAGTGGTCCTAGTGGAGGATCCACAGCGTTCAGCAACATCGGATCGTGTGCCGCTACCGAGAGACGGTCGCAGCGATCTGTCGTGAGAGATGGAGTTCCCTCTCGCACGACCGTCCGATACACGCCGGTGTCCGATACGCAACTATCCGAACCGCCGACTACCGAGCACCGATAGCGAATCCTAGCTACCAGATAGACAGATAGTTCACTATCGAATGACATCGGCGCAACCCCTTCGGTCTCCTCGGGTCCCGAAAGTAGAGATCGTCGAATCAGCGTTCGTCCCCCGAGATGGCGTGTGAGATGGATCGGTACAGGGGTAGCAATCTTCGTAGTTCTCATTCGGGTCCCCTAGCGTTTGTTCTACGGCAGATCACGTGTTCAGTGAACGTGCGCGATCACAGATCATGTGAGTTACTGGTCGCGAGATTTGTCAATCTCTAGTCTATCTGTACGATGTGTGTGATATTAGTTGTATTCGGATGGCGTCGAAAACCTCGAGTCTCCCCCACCGCGGGCTACTCCTCCTCGGCGACCGACAGGGTGACGTGTGCCGTCGCGGTGTCGGACGACGGCTCGTCGGGAACGTCTCCCGTGTACAGCAGCCAGACGAGTCGTCCGTCGCCGGAGACCGTCGGCTCGAGGTCGTGTTCGAGAGCTGCCGTCTCTCCTTGCCCGACTTCGACCCCGAACCGGTGGAGTTCGCGCTCCCCGTCGACAGTTCCGTTCTCGAGTTCCTGCTCGAGCGCGACGACCGTGTACGTCCGCTCCTCGTCGGCGTGGTTGTCGACCCCGATCGCGATCGACTCGGTCGTTCCGGGCTCGAGTTCCGCTCCGTCGGTCAGCAGCTCCCCGTTCGAGTCGAGCAGCGAGATCGCCGCGGCGTCGTCGTCCTCGCCGATCGCCGGCCCGTAGCCGTGATGATCGGCGACCGCGAACCCGACCGCGCCGACGGCGACCGCGACGGCGATCGTCAGCGAGAGCGTCAGCGCGAGGTCGCGAGCCCCGTTCGGCCGAACCGCCGCGACGCCTCGCCGTCTCCACTCCCGGTGGGGAATCCGAAACCGCTCGTCGGGTCGCACGGCCAGCCGTCGCCGCGTCGCGAGGCCCGTCACCGCGACGGTGAGAAGCGACACCCCGACCAGCATCGGCTCGAGTCGAATCCCCCACGGCGTCGCGTTCAGCGCCAGTCCGACGGCGGGGACGACGATCGCGCTCGAGACGACTGACAGCGAGAGCCGATCGACGCCGTCGACGTCATCCCGCCCCGGAAACAGCGCGGCGACGACGACGTAGCCGGGAACGAGAAGCAGGAAGGCGAGCCCGAACGGAACTCGAGCCGGCGTCTCGCGGATCACGGGGGTGAACGCCGCGACGTTGACCAGTCCGGTCACCGCGAGCGCAACGGCGAGATCGGCCGGAAGCCGTCGAATCGAGCCGAGCGGACCGTTCGAACCCATCGTTCGTCCCCTCCCACGGTCGGCGCATAAAGCCCGTCAGTCGTCGTTCCGAACGGTCACTGAGCCGCGAACGAATCCGCCCGTTCGCACGCGGCCGAACCGCGTCGGCTGCCCCGGTTCTCGCGGGTGACGGAACCGGTTGCAGCCGACGGGAGCTAACGGCAACCCGCCAGCCGCTCGAGGACTGACCGAACGGTGGGAAATCGCGTATTGTTCCGTTCGACTCGAGGAAACACCGCGTTTCGAGCCCACAGTTTCAAACACCCCTTCGCCGTACGTTGGACGGGTGAATGCCGTGACGACCGATCTGGACGACGACGCCTCGGTGGTTCGACGGGAGTCGTCGACGACGCTCGCCGCGAACGAGGGGCCGCTCGAGGCGTCCCTTCGGCGCGAATCCGGCGACGGCCGACATCGCGGTCGAAACGGAGCCGTCGTCGGGTTCGCCCTCGTCGGGGCGCTCGCGTTCGTCGCCGGCCTCGCGATACCGGACGGGCGGGCGGTGCTGTTCGCGCTCGCCGGCGTCGGCGGATTCGCCGCCGCGCTCGCGTACGGACTGGAGCCGGAACGCACCGTGGAAGCGCGGGACGCGACGTGGGTGTACGAGACGAGCGCAACCAACCTCGCCCAACTCGCGGAGTCGGTCGGCGCCACCGCGGAGCGACGCTACGCACCGGTTGTAGGGAGCGACCCCGACGGAGTTCGGCTGGTCGTTCCCCTCGCCGACCCTCCTCGAGGGGCGGACCCGGTCGCCGGAGACGGAGGCGAAACCGACGCCGACGAGCCCACCCTGTCGCTCGAGCCCGTCGGCGCGCCGTTCGTGGCCGAACTCGAGCGATCGCTCGAGGACGGGCTCGCGACCGAACCCGAGCGACTGGCCGAACAGCTGACCGACGCGCTCGTCCACCGGTTCGAGTTCGTCTCCGGCGCGGCGCCGTCGGTCGACGCAGCGGAGGGACGACTCGAGGTCGCGGTCGCGGACGACGTCTTCGGTCCCGTCGATCGGTTCGACCACCCTGTCGTCTCGACGCTGGCTTGCGGGCTCGCCGTCGGCCTCGGGCGACCGGTCGAGGCGACGGTCCTCGAGGAGCGAACGTCCGGGAGGCGGCTCGTGACCTGCCGATGGGAGCCGGAGGACCGAGCGGACGCCGCCGATCCGGACGGATGATTCCGCCCATCGCCCAGCGGTTCGTCGCCGGCGAGACGGACGCCGAGGCCCTCGAGCGCGTCCGTCGGCTGAACGAGCGCGGAATTCGAGGGATGGTCAATCAATTGGGAACCCACCACGACGATCCCGACCGGGTGCGCGCCGATACGGCAGCGTACCGCGAGCTGGTCGCGGCGATCGGCGACACGGGACTCGAGGGATCGGTGTCAGTCAAACCCTCCCAGCTCGGGCTCGATCTCGGCGAGGGGCGGTTTCGGCGCTCGCTCGAGTCGATCCTCGAGGGCGCGAGCGAGCGCGACGTCGTCGTCTGGCTGGATATGGAAGAGCACACGACGACGGACGCGACCCTCGACGCCTTCGAGGCGTTCGCTTCCCGGTACGGCGACGCGCAGCTGGGCGTCTGCCTGCAGGCGAACCTGAAGCGGACCCCGGCCGACCTCGAGCGACTCGCCGACGTCCCGGGACGGGTTCGCCTCGTTCGGGGCGGGGCCTACGACGAACCGCAGTCGATCGCCTACCGCGACCCCGAGCGGATGGATCGTGCCTACCGGGACGTTCTCGAGCGGGCGTTCGAGACCCTCGAGGGATCGATCGCGGTCGCGACCCACGACCTCTCGATCCTCGAGCGCGCCGTCGAACTGAGCGAGCGTCACGGAAGGGCCCTGGAAATACAGATGCTGATGGGCGTTCGCCCCGCGGTCCAGCGGGAGCTGGCGACCGAGTACGACGTCAGCCAGTACGTGCCCTACGGCGCCCGCTGGAAGCGGTACTTCCTGAACCGGCTGACCGAGAACAAGCACACCCTCCGGTTCGGGCTGCGAGCGCTACTCGATCGATCCGCTCGACCGATCGAGGCGCCGTCAAAACGTCTGTAACCTGAATCACTCCTGGAGCTTCGGCAACCGATCGACCACGACGAACAGTCGCCGCTCGAGCCCCCGCGGGAAGACGCCGATCCCGTCGACGATCTCCGCGAGCTCCTCGCGGGTGAGCGCGCCGGTGACGACCGCGAGCGTCGCGTACGCGATGGCACCCAGCGGCGGGACCACGGCGAGGGCCAGCAGCGACGAGGGGACGGCGACCGTAAGCGGAACGATGAGGACGGCCGTCCCGACGGTCGAGACGAGAATCGGTTTCGATCGAACGCCCTCGAGCGGGCGATACCCGACGTGGCGGGCGGCGAGCGACTGGAACGCGACGAGGCTGCCGTAGCCGATCGAGGTGGCGACGGCCGCGCCCGCCATCCCGTAGGCGGGGATCAGCGCCAGGTTGAGCCCCAGGTTGACCAGCGAGCAGGCGCCCGTCGCCGCCAGCAGGGGACGCAGCGAGCGCCGCCCCTGGTTGATCGCCAGCGTCGGCCGCGCGACGGCGAAGCCGACGACGCCAGGCAGCAACAGCAATAGGGGCAGCACCGACGGCTCGAACGCCGAACCGAGGTAGAGCGGGACGAAGTCGGCGGCCAGCGCGGCGACCCCCACCGCCAGCAGCGCCGTCAGAAGGAGGACGTACCGGGTGGCTCGTTCGGCCTGGCGCTGGATCGCCTCGAGGTCGCCCGCGGCCCACCGACTCGAGATCCGCTGGAGGAGCACGAGTTGAACCGCGGTCGGGGCGAGCCAGAGGAACTCGGCGATCGAGAGTGCTCCCCGGTAGTAGCCGACGGTCTCGTCGGTCGTCCACAGCTGCAGGAGGACGACGTCGACGTGGTACAGCGAGTTCAAAAAGAGAAAGAAGAGGATCGTACTTCCCAGGTAGGCGGCGATCCCGCGCCTGGGAAGGTCGATCTTCGGCGGCGAGACGAGCGAGCGCAGCGGGATCGTCTGCGCGATGACCGCAAGCGCCAACACGAACACCGCGACGCTGGCGAGGATGTGTCCGAGGAGCACGCCCTCCACGCCGAAGCCCAGATAGACGAGCCCCAGCGCCGCGACGACGAACAGCGTCTTCTCGAGGACCTTCAGCGGCTCCGATTGGGACTCGCGCTCGAGCCCCATCAGCGTCCGCAGGTTGTGGTAGGCGAGCTGGCTGGCGAGAGCATACCCACCGAGCAGATAGAACAGCGAGGTGAACGGCGGGCCGAACAGGCGGGCAGCGAGCCCGGACCACGCGGCTAACCAGAAGGCGACCCCGACGAGGACGCCGAGGGCCAGCGCCGGGCGGAACACGTAGCCGTAGACCGCGGCCCGCCAGGCGGGATCCGAGCGCTCGGAGATGTACTTGCGAACCGCGTCGCTCGTCCCCCCGACGATCACGACGTTGACGATCCCGAAGATCGAGAGCGCGAGCGCGTACCGACCGTACTCTGTCGGGCCGAGCAGCCGAACCAGCGCGGGCGTGAACAGAAAGCCCGCGAGGACGACGAACAGCTTCGCACCGACGACCGACCGCACCGCCGAGGACAGCGAGTCAGCCATGCGGATCCGCCCGAACGAACGTCGCCGACGCGCGTCGTTCGGGGGCGCACCGGATCAGTCCCACGTCGGTGACCCGAACCGCCAGTAGAGCGTTCGCCCGAGATTCAGCGCCGACAGCGCCGGGGACGGCCGCCCCCGTTCCCACAGCAACAGCGGGATCGGCCGGGCACCGAAGCGTTCCTTGAAACCGAAGACGCCGTTCCTGAAGTCGGGCGTCGATCCGCGGAGCTCGTAGGTCTCGTACCCCCGCTCGATCGCCCGTCCGATCGCGTGCTCGTGGAGCAGTTCGGGAGCGTGGTACTCGAAGTGGTCCCTGGTGACGGCGGTGTAGAGGTGCTGGACCGCCGACTGCTCGTCGTCCTCCAGAAAGAGGTACATCCCGCGTCGCTCGCCGTCGGCCCGCAGCGAGAGGATCGTGATCCGATCCGCGAGCCCCTCGAGCGCGGACAGAAACGAGTAGGGGACGGCGTCCATTCCGACCCGATCCATCACTCGCGCGTAGTCGTCGTAGAAGTCGGCCAGCACGGCGGGCGTCACGGGCTCCTCGCGGATCTCGTGGTCGGACTCGCGGCCGCGTCGGATACCGCGTCGGCGCTCGCCGTCCATCCCCTCGAGGATCGCGTCCCAGCCGCGGGTGAGATCCAGCGCGAACCGACAGGAGTGGACGGTGAGGTCGTACCCTCGCTCCCGGAGGACGTTCTGGTAGCGCACGTACCCCTCGTCGTAGGTTCGGAACCGGTTGAACAGGATCCGTCCGTCGCAGCGCTCGGCGACGCCGTCGAGCAGGAGTTCGAGCGCCCACTCCTCGTCGGCGACGGCGATCGGCCCGCCGTAGCCCGGCTCGATCGACGTCAGCTGCGCGACGGGGCCGAGGCGGGTGACGAAGTTCGGGAGGACGGCGATCGGGTTGCCCTTCTTCGAGACGAGGAGGTGTCTCGGCTCGTAGTCGAGCCCCTCCTCGATCGCCCGGAGCCACTCGTAGCGGTGAAAGACACAGCCCAGCTCCGATCCCTCGACGACGTGGTTCCACTGGTTGCGGTTCGCTTCCTCGATGCTGTCTATGTGTTCGACTTCGAGACTCATGCGAGCATCGGCGCTTTCGTTCGATCCCACCGTCTGCCGGGAAGTAGCTTCGGAGCGTCCGTCGAACACGGTCGCGTTTCTCGACCCCGCCGGGGACGGTAACAGTTCGTTGTGCCGACGCAAGCGACGTCACGGCGGGAACCCGAGGCGGTCTCCCGCACTCGAATCGATCGACGAGAGCGGCGGCGGCCCGTCGAACCCGGGCGCGAAGACGGCGACCCGATCGGCGTCGCCGTACCCGTTCGCGAGCAGCTCCGCGTTGTCCTCGCGCTCGAGCCCGTCGTTGGTCGCGACCGTCGCGTCGCCGACGACGATCACCGTCCCCTCGCCGACGCTCTCGACGGTCGCGACGGGACGCGGACCGAGCACGTCGTCCTCGCCGCGGCTCGAGTCGGGGCCGTCCGCGAGGTAGCTCGAGTCGCTCGTCGTCGCGAGGACCGTCGCGTTCCCGGGCTCGAGGGCCGTCGCCCGGTCGAGGCCCAGTCGCTCGACCCCCGCAGTCAGCTCGTGATCGGCCGTCTCGGTCGCGATTGCCATCGCGGGGCCGCGGTAGTGGTGGCGGTCGTCGCGGAGGGTCCCGTCCTCGAGCCGGGCTTCGGCGTCGACCGCCGCGAGGAACTCGTTCGCCGCGGGGTCGTCGGCGAGGACGATCAGGGTTCCGCCCTCGTCGACGAACGTCGCCGCACTCTCGGCCGCCTCATCGTCGGCCTCGGAGTCGGGGACGACGAGCGCGGCGTCGTCGGCCTCGAGGGCGTCGTAGCTATCGACGGCCGCGTACTCGCGGTCGGGATCGGCCTCGAGCGACTGACGGAGGTCGCTCGTGCCATCGCTCCCGGGGTTGTACGGGTCGTAGGCGCCGCTCGAGGTCGCACCGAACCAGCCGATCGCGAGGACGACGACGGCGGCGAACGCGAGCAGCGCGAATCGGGACCGCTCGGGTGATCGGGTGTCGGTCACGGAATCACCCCCGGCGCGAGCAGCTCGAGGGTGCGGACGGCGACGACGATCGCGGCTACGAGGAGCCCGGCCGGAACGAGCCACCGCGGGCGCCAGCGCGGCTCGACCTCGTGGGGAGTCAACAGCCCGTCGAGGACGACGCTTCCGAGCACCGCAAGCAGGACGTACGCGCCGAGGGAGAGGGCTCCCGCGAGAAGGAGGGCGAACAACGCTCCGAGCAGCCAGGCCAGCTGCAGCCGGAGGTATCGACGTCGACGCGGGGTCGTCATCGGCCATCCGTCCACGCCGAGGGGTGTAAATCCGCTCGACGATTTCGGGCTTGAGGGTGCGGTAATACGACGTTGCTCCGGTCTCGACTCCCTCAGCGGAACCGACCCGCCGCGTTCGTGCCGGCCGTCCCCGCTATCCGAATCGGTCGGCAGGCGACCGCGAGCGGATAGTATCGGGCGCGAGGCGGGAGGAGTTCGAAGTCCTTTCTCCCGGGAAGCAACGCCAGTCTCGCGACCGCTCTGAGCGTATCCGTGGGACGTTCTCGAACCCGGAGCATGTACCGGACCGTCGCGAGTGTCGAGGGGGCCGCGGTCCACAGAAACGACGTCACCACCGCCTTCGACAGCTCGTTCGCCACCCGATCGGATCGAAGGTGGCGCCGAACGATCGGAGGTAACTCGACGTCCGTGAGGAGGTCGACCAGCCCCAATCCGACCAGGAGCATTCGTTTCGCCCCGAGATCGGACGCCGCTCGGAGTCGGTCGCCCCAGTCGAAGTCGCGAGCGTCGACGGTACCGGCGAAGTCACAGAGCCACGCCAGCTCCGACCAGCAGTGGCGGTTCCCGTGTACCGCGAGGGGGACGACGAGTTCGTCGAGCGACGGTATCGGCATCGTCGTGCCCCCGACGTCGGCCGTTTCGCGGGTCCGCCACAACCGCTCGAAGTCGACCGCGAACGGGAACCGATTTCCCGTAATTCGCCAGTGCAGTTCGACCCGGATGTCGTCCTCGCTGACGACCGTCGAGTGGCGGTTACTCCCCATCTCGCCGGGTTCGGTTCCGATCGCCGACGGATCCTTCGGTCGGAATCCGTTCGCTAGCAGGGTCTCCCTCGCGGCCGAGATCTCCGCCTTCGGGAGCAGGACGTCGACGTCCTTCGACCCCCGAAAGGCGAGGTCGCCGTGAACGACGGCGGCGAGAACCGGCCCCTTGTACGGAAGCGCGCTGATTCCGCGCGCCTCGAGGAGCGAGAGCACCGCTCGAGTCGTCCCGATCATCCCGAGGTTTCGGTACGTCACCCACTCGGCGATCGACTCGAAGTCCGCGACGACCGCGTCGGGGATGGCCGCTTTCGCCTCGTCGGTGAGACAGCGGTTGACCAGCGACGCGAGACGGTGGTCGTTCGCGAGTCGGCGGAAGTACTCCCAGTCGAACTCGTCCGCCGCGGGCGGTTCGACCCGCGGGACGTCGTGCGTCGTCTGTCGCACGCACCGCAGGAGGAACCGGTGTTCGGGCCGTTGCAGGGCGTCTTCCGGACGGGCGAACGGAGTATCGATATCAGCTGTCGACATCGGTGATGAGTGATGGGATCTCGGATAGCGCATCGGTATCGTCGGGTCGGACGAGCCGTCGAATCGACGTCCGATCGACGAGGGCGGTCGCCTGCTCGAAACAGCGTTCGCTGTTCAGTTCGTCGCTGAACTGGCGAACGTACAGCTGCTCGAGCACCCCCCAGACGGCAGCGCTCGGTGGCAGCTCCTCGACTGCGAGCTCCGACCCGCGCTCGAGGAGGAAGACCGCGCCGATCCGTTCGGGCGCTCGAGGCGCGGGTTCCGGGACGCGGTAGTACTGTTTGGTCATCTCGAGCGACGCCGTCGAGGGAAACACCTCGAAGGCGAAGCGGTCGTCCGCGAGTTTCAGATGCGGTCGTCCGGGGAGGAGTCGGAGCGCTCCGTCGCGAACGTCGATTACGGTAACGTCGTCGGAGAGGACGGCGTATCCTTGTCGAGCCAGCGTGCCCGCCGTCGTCGATTTCCCCGCGCCTTTCGTCCCGAGAAAGAGGTAGCCCGCCCCGTCGCGCGCGACGGCGCTCCCGTGGAGCACCAGTAGCCCGCGCTGATAGAGGAGGTAGCCAAGCGCCGGACCCGTGAGAACCGCACGGACCTGCTGGTCCGAGAGCTCGGTCACGGAATCGACGGTGATCGTCGTTCCATCGCGGATTTCGAACCAACCGACCTCGGGGACGGAGAGCGAGACGACCCGGTCGTCGACCGATACCTCCAGACGGTCCGGCCCGTCCCGGTTCGTCTCGACGCTTTCGCACCTGATCGTGATGTCCGGCTCCGTCGTGGCGCCCGGATCCGGTCGAACGCGCGCTACCTCGGGGATCGAAACGCACGATTCGACGGTGAGATCGTAAATCGAAAAGAGGTCCATGTGGTTCTCGCTGTCTAAGGAACGTTATTGTCCGTAGCCGATCGGTCCTCCTCCTCCGCCGCCTCCGCCCCCTCCACCGCCACCGCCTCCGCCTCCTCCGCCTCGTTTGGTTATCTCCTCGACGTTTCCGAACGTGGTCAGCCGTGGTGGCTCGTAATCGTCCCTCATCTGATTGTCACCTTGCTACACGGCAATCGACTCCCCGTCAGTACATAACGCTACTTCACGGATCGGTGTGGGTCAGATATCCATTACCGGAGTCGGGCGAACGCCGGACGCGCCTCACCGCCGCCACCCCCTCGGCACCGCTTTCGATCAACGCGTGGACGATGAACGCTCCCTCTCGGAGATCGACGCCGAAACGCAGGGCTGCCGGATACCCGCGACTCGCTCGACGCTCACGGAACTCGTTCTCGCGTCCAAGCGGGTGTAAGTCACTCACGACTTCAGTCGTGGGCTTCCTCCTCGAATTCCTGTGAGCGCCCCATCGAGGACCGAACTCGAGACGTCGAACCCGTTGTGAGCCGACGAGTACGAAGCGACGAAACATCCCGCACGGACTAGTCCAGTACTAGTAGCACGGGTTCCGCGAGCTGCTCCGGTCACGAAACCGACTGCGAGCACCGACTCGCGCTCGAGGGAGAAGACCACACAGATCCGATCGGGTACTCGAGCGGGAGGCTCGGGGATGCGATAGTACTGCTTCGTCGTCTCGAGCGGTTGAGTCGAGGGCGGCACCTCGAAACCGAACCGATCGTCCGCGAGCTTCGGGTGCGGCCGACCGGACCGATTCGGTCTCGTTTCCCGTTCGAATTTCGAATCGACCGATTCCGGGGGGAGACATCGAGACGGTTCGGTCACCCATCGATACGCTGGGGCGCTCCGATCCGTGCCGGCGGGTTTCGACGCGTCCGCACCTGGTCGTGACGTCCGGCTTCGTCGTGATACTCGACGTCGATCGAGCCCGCTCGACCTCGGGGATCGAAACCGACGACTCGACGGTACGATCGCCGATCGAAACGGTGTCTACGTTCCGCTCACTGTCTCACGGGGGCCCTCGGCCGTAGCCGATAGGAAGTTCGTCCGGCGGGCCTCTACCCTTGCCCTTCCCCCGTTTTGTTATCTCCGTGACGCTACCGAACGTGGTCAGCCGGGGTGGCTCGTAGTCGTCTCTCATTTCATCGGTACCAGTTATACAGGGTCGACGCCGCATCCGCACATAATCCTATTTCACAGACCCGTGTAGTTCAGCGGCCCAGCATCGAAGTCGGCGAACGCCGATCACACCTCGCCACCGCTCGCTCTACTACCGCAAACGTCTCCCTGGACTTCTCCCGTCTCACGCGGGCCCCGTCAGTAGCCGACGGAGAGTTCGCTCGGCGAGCCTTTCCCGTTGCACTTCCCCTGTTTCGTTACTTCCGTGATGCTGCCGAACGTGGTCAGCCGCGGTGGCTCGTAGTCGTCTCCCATAGGATCGTCACCTGATGCACGGTAATCGACGCCGCGTCCGCATATAATTCTATTTCACAGACCTGTGTGATTCAGTTACTCGTCATCGAAGTCGAGTGAACGCCGGTCGCACCTCGCCGCCGACGACCACTTCGCTACCGCTTTCGACCCACGCGTGAGCGACGAACTCCTCGTCAGAATGATCGACGCCGAACCGAAGAGCTGCCGGATACCCGCGGCGAACGAGAAGCGTTTCGGCGACCAGCGCTCTGACCAGACAGGACTGCGTTCCCGGAAGAGCCGACGCGACCCGCTCGACCGCCCACGGCACTCGCCCTCGCGGGCAAGCGGGTGTAAACGCCCCGTCGAAGACCGAACACGCGACGTCGAGTCCGTCACGAACCGACGGGTACGAAGCGACGAACAGCCCGGCGCGGACTAGTACCACTAGGAGGACGGTCTCCACGAGGAGCCACTGGTCACGAACCGGTAGCGAGTAGCCTCGACGACAGTAACGGACGACGCTACGAATCATCGGTAGCGCCCCGGAGTTCGATCAGGTCGGCCTCGAGGAGGTCCTCGAGGAACGCCCTGATATCGGGACCGAGCTCCGCCTCGGCGACATCGTGTTCGTCGGCGACGACCGTCTCCAGTTCGCCGACGCTAACGGGGGACTCGAGGTGCGTCCAGACTCGCGTCCCGACCTCGTTCAGTCCGTGGTACGTGCCGCTGTCGGGGTTCAGGAGGACCGTCTCGTCCTCGATCGTCGTCGAGAGGGGCGCGTCGGACCGGGTTACGACCGTCTCGTCTCGAATTCGTGCCGGATCTTTCGTCATGGATACCGGGATCAGCACGGCTATCAGTTTAAAACGAGGGGTACGGCCACTGTGGCTCCCAAAAGCCAGGAAACCGTTATAACGGTGGCGAGTGCCCGATTACAGACGCTCCGGAGATCCATGGTCCAGAACGACGAGCCGGCTTCGGTCGGGGAGCAGTATCGAGCGCTCCGCAGAGTCGCCGCTCATCGACCGCTCACTATCGCCCTGCTCGCCGTCTTCAGCTTCGCAACGGCGCTGCTGGAGGGAATCGGGTTGACGTTCATCGTCCCGATCGTGGAGACGGTACAGACCGACGAGTCGCCGAACGGGGGTGCCGACGGTCTGCTCGGGATGTTCGTCGAGATCTACGCCGCCCTCGGCGTTCCGTTCTCCCTCGGATACGTCGTCGTCGGCGTCGCCGTGGTCATGGCGCTTCGCTACACCGCGAGCTTCCTCGTGGCCTGGCTGCAGGCCGCGCTGGTGGTCAGGTACTTTACGTATCTCCAGACGACGGCGTACGATCTGGCCCTCGAGGCCGACGTCGCGTACTTCGACAGGGAGGGGTCCGACGAGATCCTGAACGCCCTCGTCACCCAATCGTCCTACGCCAGCTCGGCGATCGGGCAGCTGCTGTCGTTCTTCCAGCGACTGCTCCTCGTGTCGATGTACCTCGCGGTCGCGCTGTATCTGGCGCCGGTTCTCGCGCTCGGGACGGTCGTCGTCCTCGCGGCCCTCGCCGCCGTCCTCCGGTTCGGTATCGCCCCCGGCTACGAGCTCGGGGAGCGCGTCGCGGACGCGAACGAGCGGATCCAGCGGTACGCCCAGGCCGGCACGCAGGGAATTCGCGACGTGAAGCTCTACGGCCTCGCGGGCGAGTTCAGCCGCCGGTTCGACGACGCTATCAGGGAGTACGAGACCGCCCAGATTCGCGGATACAGGGACGAAACGGCGCTGAAGAACGGCTACCGCATCGTCGCCGCAACGGTGGTCTCCGGACTCGTCTACGTCGCGGTGGCACACGTTGGGCTCTCGCTTGCGGCCCTCGGGGTGTTTCTGTTCGCGATATTTCGGCTCGCACCGCAGATCAGCAGCCTCAACAGTGAGGTGTACGCGATCGAACGGAACCTGCCGCACCTGGTTCGAACGCAGCGGTTCATCGACGAACTCCGGGAGCACCGCGAGAGCGACTCCGGATCCCGAGCCGTTCCGACCCCGATCGAACGACTCGAGTTCGACGGCGTCACGTTCACCTACGACACGGCCGCTACGTCCGCGGTCCGCGACGTCTCGTTCCGTATCGAGCGCGGCGAGTTCGTCGCGTTCGTCGGCCCCTCGGGCGCCGGCAAGTCGACGATCGCGGCGTTGCTCGCTCGAGTGTACGACCCGGACGAGGGACGCGTCACGGCCGACGCCGTTCCGGTGGATGCGTACGATCTCGAGAGCTGGCGCGACGGCGTCGCGGTCGTTCGCCAGCAGCCGTTCGTCTTCGACGCCACCCTTCGCTGGAACGTCACCGTCGCCAACCGCGACGCCAGCGAGGCGGCGATCGAGCGAGCGTGTGCGGCCGCGCAGGTCTCCGAGTTCGTCGACGAGCTTCCCGACGGCTACGAGACCGTGCTCGGCGACGACGGGGTGCGACTGTCCGGCGGTCAGCGCCAGCGCGTCGCCATCGCGCGGGCGCTCCTCAAGGACGCCGACGTGCTCGTGTTCGACGAGGCGTCGAGTCAGCTCGACGCGAACCTGGAACGTCGCGTGTACGACGCCGTCACGACCGGGAACGCAGACCGGACCCTCGTGGTTATCACTCATCGACTCTCTTCCGTGACCGACGTCGACCGGATCTACGCGATGGAAGACGGCCGTATCGTCGAACGAGGGAACCACGAACGACTGTTGGCTGCCGATCGAACCTACGCGTCACTATACCGGTCGTCGGCCACCCACCGCTGAAGCGGTGGGTGCGGCAGTGGACTGCCGTTCTGCCGACACGGAAGAGTTTACCGTAGACGTATTTGTTCACCGGCTATTTTTGCTTCCCGGAACCGCCTCAGCCGGCCTCTTTCCATCGGGCGCCTGATTCGGTCCCCGGTGGGTGTATCTACAGGCGGAGCAGGCCGAGTGTCTCGGGGCTGGTCGAGAACCGAAGATTTTCGTGACTGAACGGAACTTCGTTCCGCGAGGTGCGCAAAATCGAAGGTTTCGCTCGACGACGAGACGCCGGGGGCGTCTCGACCACTTGACCTCGAGGCGGTTCACTGCAGGTCAAAGTCCGAAGGAACTTCGTCAAGGTCTCGAAGCAGTATCCGTATGCGTCCCAGTTGGTCATCGATCTCTTCGATTTTCTGCTCGAGATCGATAAACCGGTTGGGGATGTTCTGATCTACTTCGGCTATCGGGAACTGACCGTCTTCCCGATCAGTATAATACGATTCGTTGTCGAGGGTGCGGGCTTCGACACGGTCGTGCCAAGCTAACTTTTCCAGGCGGGATGTGACCAATACGGTCCGAGATAACCTGGCAGCGTCTCGCTCAGCGAGCACCGATTCGGGAAACGCCTCCGGCTTTTCGACCGTAAGGTCATCCGCGATTTCCGATGCCGTATAAGCCGTCTCCGAATTTTTTTGGAGATACCTCTCTATCTCTACTTCTAGAATATCGATCTGCTTGCTCTTGCCCCACTGGTCCGATTCAATATCGATCGGCATAGTATCACCATCCTCCATCTGGGGTATATTAATTCTAGTCTAGTAGAGGAATTAATAGGACCGGCCCAACAAGTTAGTTACAGAGAAACGGCGCGAAAGCCCACGGCTTCGGTCGTGGGTAGCTCAGTCTCCGAACGGATCCGTCTCATCGATCGAACTTCCGGAGTCGAAGGTGTATCCCGGCTCGAGCTCGTCCGGGTCGAGGCTGAGCAGGTAGGTATCCGCCCGGAAGACCCCCTCGATTAGCCGGTCGATGGCCTCGTCGAAGCGGTCGTCGGTCAGGTCTCGGAACGCTGAAGCCTTATTCTCGATCGAACGGCGGTGGACGTTCCTGCATGTCGACCCACGTGAGCGAAGCGCAGGTACGAAAGTGGTTGGACGATACGGAGATCAGTAACGCGACCCGACACACCGACGAGGAGACCGCGTTCAACTACCAGGTCGAACTCTCGCGGCTTCCGATACACGTGATCAAGGAGACCGAGTTCGGACCGATCCGGCTCGTCGGACAGAGCGGGTTCGACACCGGCGCGGCCAAAACGCTGCTCCGGGGCGATCAGCGCCGCGGTGAGTTGCTCAAGTACGTCGGGCCGATGCTCGCCTCGACGCCGGGCTTCTATACGGTTCTCGACGAAGAGAGAGCGTCTTGCGAACTGCGGAACGCGGAGACGATTCGGACCGAATACCGGCTCTATCCGGACGGCGCGAGCCAGCAGGCGCTGACGGACGGGATCATGTCGATCGCGACGAGCATGCGGTACGTCCAGAACGTCACCGCAGCGGTATCGGCGCAAGACCCGGTTTCCGAGGAGTGACTTCCCCGCCCGGAGTGGGGGTAACACGGGGCGTGATCGTGCTGCACTACCTGTACTCCACGGACAAGCAGTCCACCGAACCCGATTGCAGGTCCCCTTTCGGCGGTCGATCCGGCGGTTTACGCAGCACCTCCGACGCGAACCCTGCAGTCCGGGAAAGACGACGTTGCTGGTTTTCCGGCTGCCTCGGGGCGGAGAGACGTGAGCGGCCACGCGTCCTCAGGCGTGAAACGACACCGAGCCGGAGTCGTAGACTCGATCCCGGTCCTCGAGTCCCTCCCGTGGAAGCTCCGCCTCGTCGACGTACGCCGAGAACTGCAGCGGGCGGTCCTCGAGTTCGCCATCCCGCAGGAGGACGGCGTCGTGCTCGTCGAACATGGCGCCGCCTTCGGCGGCGTCGACCACCGCACACGGCGCCCCGAGGCGTTCGCCCGCGTACCGACAGCTGACCCGATCGGTGCCGAACTCGCCCCGGTAGCGGTCGTCGATCGTTTCGAACGACTGGCGCTCCTCGTCCTCGAGGTAGAAGGTGTAGAACGGGCGCTCGACGACGGGGTTGTCGGAGGCGGTGAAGTCGTTCGAGACCGCGGTGAACGTAAACAGCGAGAGGATCACCAGCAGAGCCAGCAGGGTCACGAGACCGCCACGGCGGACGAGTTCGTACAGTCCGTACCCGCCCGTCAGCGCGACAAACGCGAACCCGTAGTGGCCGAACCGGTCGACGTTGACCCCCGCGAGCGCGTCGAGCAGGAGCAGCGGGCCGGGGAAGACGAGGGGAACGAGGGCGACGGTGACGAGTCCGATCGCCAGCAGGTGCGGGCTCCGCGGTCGGCCACCGTCGCTCGCGACGGCCGCACTCGAGGGAGCGTCCTCGATCGCGTCGGTTCCTCGAGAACGGCGCTCGAGCAGGAACAGGAAGCCGAGGACGACGAAGAAGAGTGCGAACCCGTAGGGGACGTAGTTCGCGACCTCGACCCAGGGGCTGGCGACCACGCCCTCCGGAACCGCCGACTCCGAGGGGTCGAACAGGACCGACTCGATCGTCCCCGCGAGCCGGACGACGAGTCCCTCCGCGGCGTACAGCCAGTAGAGACTCGTCACCAGCACCGACACCGCCAGAACGTAGGCGTCGACGAGCGGGTCGGCCCGACCGGTCGCGCGCTCGGCCAGCGCGACGAGCGCGAGGATCGCCAGCACGAACGGGATCGTCACGGGGTGGGCGACGACGATGGCGACGACGAGTCCGACGGTCAGCAGCCTCGTTCCGGCGGTCGGCCGGCTCGCGAGCGCGACCAGCAAGGCGAGCAGGACAATAGACGTCGCGCTGCGGGGGATCGAGTACATCCCGTAGAACAGGTACAGCGGGAACGCGATCGCCACCAGCGAGGCCAGCAGGCCGAACGTCTCGTCGGGGTGGAGCCGACGGGCTAGCCCAAAGACGAGCCCGACTCCCGCCGCGAACAGTCCGCCCGAGAGGAGGTAGGTGGTCGTGTGGGCCGCGACGCCCTCGCCCAACAGAAGCGAACCGAACGCGGCGTAGACGTGCCAGAGCTGGAACGACTCGTAGCCCGGTAGCAGGGTCGACGTCCGCCCGGTCTCGAGGATCGTTTCGGTCATCGCGGTGTGGGCCGAGAGATCGGTGTGGCCGACGAAGAAGTCGTAGTACAGCGTGACGCTGAACACGACCAGTAGGAGGGCGACGACCAGGTGGTAGAGCCCGATCGCACGGCTCGCCCGCTCCGGCGGAGTCGTCACGATCAGCAGGAAACAAAGCCCGTAGAGGACGGCCACGCCCGCGTAGAAGCCGTAGGGTCGGACCTCGCTCGCGACGAGGACGACCACGAGCGCGCCGACCAGGAGGTGAAACGCCGTCGACAGGAGGCGCCAGTCGACCCGGATCGGCGCCGCCGTCCCGGCGACGTCCGCCGGCTCGCGGCGAAGTCGACGGGCGACCAGCGGCGCTGCGAGCAGCGGCACGGCGACGTACAGCCCCAGGATCGACAGGTTCGACAGCCCGAGTGCGAACGGGATTCCGACGCCCAGCACGGCCGCTGCGACGAGCGCGGCCGAGAGCAGTCGAGCCGGCTCCAGAACCCCCGGGCTCATCCCGTCCTCCGATCCCGGCGGGAGACCGGGCCGAACGATCCCGTCTGGCGGTAGTACACGGTCGAGAGGCGGCTACGCGAACCACCGCGAAAAACGTTACAGGACGTTCGGCGGAATCGACAGCTTGTGGCGACGTAATCGAGTGCTGTCCCGTGACCGTCGACGCGACCCAACGGCGCAATGCGTCCCGGCTTCGTCGATCGATAACTCGTGGTTACCGCCCTCGAGCCGGCGCAGTTACCGCCCTCGAGCGGCGACAATATCGCGCTTCCCGTCGGGACGGTGCCGAACGCTATAGGACCGCCGACGCGTTTCACCGGCGATGGACCGGCGAACCGTTCTGCGGGCGAGCGGCGCCGTCGCTGCGACGGTGCTGCTGGCGGGGTGTCCGACCGATGACCCCGAGGAGCCTGACGAATCAGAGGAGCCGGAGGAGGCGGTGCCGGAGGAACCGCCCGAGGACGAGGTGCCGGACGAGTCGGTCGGGTTCGAGGACTCGCTCGCGGACCACGCCGACGGGGACGACGAGGCCGTCGAATTCGTCGGGGTCGAGTACGACGCCCTCGAGGACCCCTCAGAAAGCTACCGGGTCTGGTCGGGCGAGCCGACGGCGTTCTCGCTCGTCGACAACCACACCTTCGAGGGGGAGACGGCGTTGCGCTGCGAGATCCCTCGCGGCGAGAGCAACGGGAGCAACGCCGCCTACTGGTTTCCCGCGAACGGCTACGGCCAGCCACTCGAGGTCCGCCAGCGGGCGATGATCCGGCTGAGCGAGGACTGGACAATGGAGCCGGGCGACGTCTGCCGGTTCTGGACGCTCGGACTGAACACCGAGGCGGGCGGGCTGGGCTCGGGCGGTCGCGGACGGCCCTCGGGCACCGACGGCTGGTCGAGCATGCTCGCGATCACGAACCGTGAGGGGCGATCGGCCGACGAGTACAAGCTCGCGGCCTACACCTACCACCTCGATCAGCCCTCGACCAGCGGCGAGTTCGAACTGACCGACGCCCGGCTGTCGGCCGGCGAGTGGATCGCCCTCGAGACCGAGGTCGCGATGAACACGGTCGCGGGCGGCGAGGCGTTCGCCGACGGCGAGGCTCGGTGCTGGATCGACGGCGACCTCGCCTACGAGCGAACGGACTTCCGCTGGACGACGGTCGAGGAGCAGGCCGTCGAGTACGCCGGCCCGCTGGTGCGCTACGGCGGGAGCGAGACCGCACCCGGCGATCTGGCGATCTACTACGACGAACACGAACTGCTCGCGGCGGGGATCCCCGAGATCCCGCCGTACGACCAGCACCCGTACTTCGAGGATCCGGCGAACATGGACGCCTACGACGGCCGGGTAACCTACGCTAACGGCGCGGAGCGCGCGACCTACCGCCTGTTCGTCGACGACACCGTGGTCCACACCGACTGGAGCAACGCCGACGGCCACCAGGCCACCTACAACGCGACCGTCGAGATCACGCCCGCCGAGGAGTCCGAACACGGGTACGCGACCGCCGAGGCGACTGCCGAACCCGAGACCGTCGACGGCTACCTCTTCGACGGCGAGGTCGTCGCCCTCGAGGCCGACCCCGAACCCGACGAGCTCTGGGTCGGTGGCGACGAGGTCGACCCCGGCGATTATCCCGATTCGCCTACCGGCGCGTGAACGCGACCACCTCGCTGTCGCCGGATCGGCCCGCCTCGGCGATCCCGGTCGGGAGTCCCTCGAGGAGGGCCGCCGGCGGCGTCAGCCACGCGCGGAGGTCCGAGCGATCGACGTTCCAGGGGACCCCCGGCCTCGCGACCGCGCGCACGCACTCGAGCAGTCGCTCCGCCTCCCGGTTTCGCGCGTAGTAGTACAGCTCCCGGAGCGGGAACGTCATCTCCCCGGTCGTCTCGAGCGGACGATCGGGCAGTCGGTCCTCGAGCCCCAGCGTCGTCGCGACCAGCCGCGAGGCGAACCGGTAGCCGTGGGCGCTGGCCAGCGCGTAGGAGGCCCAGAACTTCGGGTTGATCTCCATGAGGACGAGCTCGCCGCTCGCGCGGCGCTTGCACTCGACGAGGGCGACGCCGTCCCACTCGAGTTCCCGGAGCAGGTCGCTCGCCGCGGCCTCGAGGGCGGGGTCCCGACGCAGCCGAAGGTGCGTGCCGCTCCCGCCGCGACGCGGGACCGACCGCAACTCCTCGTGAGCCATCCGCAGTTCGATCTCTCCGTTTCGGCAGAACAGCCCGCAGCCGTAGGTCACGCTCGAGCCGTCGATCGACTCCTGGACGAGCACCTCGCCGGTCGGCGACGCGCTCTGGAGTCGGTCGTAGACCTCCCAGAACCGCGCGGGGTCGACGACCCGGGCGGTCGTCTCGTGGCCACCGCCGGCCTCCCGACGCGCTTTGCAAAACAGCGGGAACTCGAGGGCCTCGAGCGCGCCCCGCTCCCGTCCCTCGGCGTCGAGCGTCTCGACGAGACTCGAGTAGTCGGTCGGGACGTCGATCCCGAGGCGTTCGGCCATCGCCATCGTCGCCGCCTTGTCAGCGGCGGTCTCGAAGGCGTCGGGATCGGGGAGACACACCGCCGTGGAGTCGGGCAGTTCGTCGCGGACGGACTCGAGCGCGGCGGCTGACTCGTATCCGACCGGGAGCACGAGCTGCGGCCGGGTTGCCTCGAGGACCGCCCACAGCGCGTCGAGGTAGTCCGGATCGTCCGGCGGGGGGATCGTCACCGCGACGTCGCAGTACCGCGAGCGGGGGAGGCGGCTGTACCGGGAGGTCCCGGCACCGACGATCGTCGCCTCGAGATCCGCCGAGAGTTCGCCGGCGATCGTCAGCGAGGTCGGGTAGTCCCCGTCGAGGACGAGCACTCGCGGCCCCGGTAGCATAGGTCGAAGGCGACGGCCACGGGGAAAGCGATCCCGATCGTCACGGCCGCGATCGGCGAGTAATAGCGTTTTTCTCGCCGTCGTCGGTTCGGCGAGCCGTCGCGAGTGCGCGTTTCGCCGCGCCTAACTCGTGATTGACCGCGGTGAACAGCATGTTGCTCGCCGTAATAGCTGATTGGGTCCGAACTATCTACGCCGTCGGATTCGATCAAACGTAACACAGGATTCGGCCAGACAGAATAAGTTTCGGCTTTTATTACAGTCTATCGAAAGGGAAAATTGATAACCGTCGTTCCCCGTTTCCCGACCGCATGGAACGACAGCACCCGGCTCGAGACCGAACCGACGAGACGCGTAACGACGGATTTCGCGGGAGTAACGGCGAGGTTCTCGGCCGGCGATCGTACCTCGGCCTCGCGGGCGGGGCACTGGCCGCGCTCGGCGTTGGTACCGGTGCGGGCGCGACCTCGAGTGCGGCCGCCGAAACCGACTCGCGGGTGATCGACGTCGACTACGACGAGTACGGGGCTCCGGACGAGGTGTACGACGTCAACGACGTTCGAGGGTCGCACACGCCGGAGTTCAGCGCGGATCGGGCAACGGGCAACGAGCGCTCGCTGCGAACGGAGTTCACCGGCGACTCGAAGATCGCGAACTGCGAGTACCGCCTCCCCGACCACGTCGGCGACCAGCAGGACGAACTCTACACGCGCTTTACGGTCTACCCAGAGGGGTTCGATCTGGGCACCGACGACACGGTCCGGATGTTCTGGGCGCCGCTGACTAACGGCGGGGGCTCCTCGGGCGGCGGCGCGGCCGACGGGCGGAACGGCTGGTCGAACGCGATCGGCTTCGCCAACCGGAACGGCTCGCCCGCGCCGGAGGGGTACAAGTTCTTCTCGTACTGCTATCACATGGACGGCTCAGGCGACTTCCAGATGACCGACGCCGTCGTGGAGATGGACGCCTGGAACGAGATCGAGTGTTACGTCGAGACGAACTCCTACGACGGCGGAACCGCCGAGGCCGACGGGACGATGCGCTACTGGGTCAACGGCGAGCTCGCCTTCGAGGACACCTCGATGCGCTTCACCGCGAGCGACGACAACCGTATCGAGGCGGTCGGTCCGCTCGGCTACATCGTCGGCAGCGGCGGCGGTGCGCTCTACTACGGCGAACACCAGCTCGGTCTCGGAATGGGCCGCGAGGAGGCTCGAGCGCGACTCGAGTAACAGGTTTCGCTATTCAGAATATCTTGTGAAACGGCTGTTATTAGGATAGGCGAATGGAACGGAGAAGCATACGCCAAGCGAAGCGAGGTGTTTCACCGACGGCGAGCCCTGTGGGCGAGCCGTCGGCCTTTTTTCATCGAAGTTTTTTGCCGGGGGTTGAGGCTGGCGTCGCAGACGCCAGCCGATGCCCTCGGTAAAAAAGTTCGCTGTAC
>NZ_JARUKV010000012.1 GCF_029688865.1 Natronococcus sp. A-GB7 | reverse complement strand
ACCGGAACTCGCATCCGGAGGCGATCGCCGAACCCTGCCGACCGGGTGGTCGGCGACGAGGCGGGATGGAACACCTGCCTCCGTGCCGGATGTGGCCGGAGGGAACGTGGCGGACGCCACGTCGATCACAGTAGTAACGAGTAGCGGGTTATTATATAAGGCTGTCGAATCGAATACAGTTCGGATCGCGGTACCGTACCATGGTTTCCCACTCAATAGAGTCCTATCTGACATTTCCGTGATGGCGACGCCTCGAGCTCGCTGAGACAAGTGTTACGCGGGCGGAGGTCGGCCGTTCATCCCACCCTCGAAGGTTCGGTCGGGCCGAATGATACCCGCGTACTCGGACCTCGGACACGAACGTGCAAGAAGGCTTCGAGAGGGGAGCCGTACGACGTTCGCGAGCGGAAACGGCGATCCGCATCGATGCCAATAAACCCCGTGCGTTGCAAGAGGAAGACGAATGGTCCAGGATCCGATCACTTCGGAACCGCCGCCGTCACCGGAAGTGATCTGTTCTGCGCTCGACGATCCCGACTGCCGGGAGATCATCCGGAAACTCGAGGAGCCGATGACAGCGTCGGAGCTCAACGCTCGGTGCGAGATCCCGCAGTCGACGTTATACCGCAAGCTGGAGCTGCTGACCGACTCGACGCTGCTCGAGGAGTCGACCGAAATCCGGCGTGACGGTCATCACGCGAGCAAGTACTCAGTCGCGTTCGACGAAATCACGCTCGTGCTCGAGGACGATCGGTCGCTGTCGGTACAGATCGAGCGTCCAGCTCGGACAGCTGACGAACGGCTCGCCGAACTGTGGTCTGAGGTACGAAAGGAGACATGACTGGAATAGAAACTGCGCTCGTATTGGCAATCGTCAAGACCCTCGTTCTCGTCGTCGGCAGCGTGATCACGTACTTTGCGTTCAAGGCCTACCGCCGAACCCGCCAGCCGGCGCTTGGCTATCTCGCGGGAGGGTTCGGTATCGTCACCCTCGGTTTCGTTCTGGCGGGCGTGCTTCACGAACTGCTCGGCGTCTCGCTCATAACTGGGGTGCTTCTCGAAAGCCTGCTCGTTCTCGCGGGCTTTTCAGTGATCGCGTACTCGCTCTACGTCCAGTAGACCGACCGAGTCTCCCGCGGCTCAGCTGTCGTATCCGGCATCCGACATTATCTCGCCGAACTCCTCGGTTTCCATCGCTTCCTCGTAGACGATCGCCGTCGCCATCCCGCCCGGGTAGCGGTCCTCGGTCGTTACGTGGTGAACCTTGTGACAGTGTGCCGGGTAGATTCCGGGATCGGCGTCCGCCTCGAGTTCGATCGTGTACCGTTCGGCGGGCGCGATGTTGATCACGTCCTCCTCGTACCGGGCGGCTTCGGGAACGACCGAGCCGTCCTTCTCGACGACGGTGAACCGATGGCCGTGCGTGTGGAACGGGTGAGATTCGTATCCGTTGTTCGCCAGATGGATACGCATCGTCTCGCCCTCGGAGACGAGCAGCGGCGACCCCAGTTCGGGATGGAACGTAGTGGGTGCGCTCCGGCCGTTGATCGTGTAGGCGTCCGAGGACCGAGCGGACGGACTGTAGTCGGCACCGCCGCCGGCTTCGCGGTCGTGGAGTCGCGTATCCCAGTCCCGAAGCGTCAGGAAGTACTCCCTGTCGGGGGCCTCGTAGCCCTCCGGATCCACGCGGAGGATTCCGTACATTCCCATATCGAGGTGGTTGTGCGTCTGGTAGTGACAGTGGTAGACGTGCGTTCCCGGGACGTCGGCGTGGAGTGTGTAGGTATGACTCTCGCCAGGGCCGACGTGCTCCCGGTTGGTTACCGGCGCGCCGTCGTCGGCCCAGGTCTTGCCGACCGCATGAACGTGAACAGTATGCGGGCGGCCGTGCTCGCTGTTGTCGTATGTGAGTTCGAACGTATCGCCCTCGGTCATGCGGTAGATCGGGCCGGGGACCGACGGCTCGAGGTCGTCGGCCTGCCAGGCCCACACCTCGGGGAGTTCGACGGGTCCGCCCGATCCCGCCTCGGTGACGAGTTCGTGGCGGGCAGGAACGGTTCGGAGCGTCGACTCGTACCCCTGGTCCGCGAGGTCGACGATCTGCGGCGGGGCCGTGTACTGGTAGTCAGTCAGCGGCTCGTCGTCGTCCGTCTCCGCCTTCTCCGCGTCGCTGTCGTCGCGCTCGGCACTGCCGTCGTCGTCCGTCGCGGAGATACAGCCAGCCAGTGTACCGAGTGCGCCAGCGCCAGCGATCGAGAGGACGGTTCGGCGCCGGATCCCGGAGGATGTGGTAGATGTCATAGTCACATCCGTCCGTAGGTACCGCCCAATGAAGGGTTATTAAGTCGGTTCTCGTCGGTCGGGAAACTCGGGATAGTTTTCGGTCGTTTCTGAGTCCAAGAAAAAAGCGTTCGTCGGCTCGGGCGTCGGTTCCGGACTATCGGTTCAGCGTGTGAATCGCGTGGCCGAGCGCGTTCTCGGCAGCCTCCATCACCGACTCCGAGAGCGTCGGATGGGTGTGGACCGTCGAGGCGACGTCCTCGAGGGTCGCGCCGAGCTCGATCGCGAGCCCGAGTTCGGCGATCAGTTCGGACGCTTCCGGACCGACGATCTGGGCACCCAGCACGTAGCCCTGGTCGTCGTCGGCGACGATCTTGACGAACCCGTCGGACTCGCCGGTCGTCAGCGCGCGGCCGCTGGCCCGGAACGGGAACTTCCCGACGACGGTCTCGAAGCCGGCATCCTCGGCCTCACTCTCGGACATTCCGACGGTGCCGATCTCGGGTTCGGTAAACACCGCCGCGGGCATCGCCTGGTAGTCGATCGCCGACGGCTCGCCGGCGATCACCTCGGCGGCGACCTGCCCTTCCATACTGCCCTTGTGGGCGAGCATGGGCTCACCCGCGACGTCGCCGACGGCGAAGATGTGCTCGACGTTCGAGCGCGCACGCGAGTCGGTCTGGATGAACCCGCGATCGTCGGTTTCGACGCCGGCTTCCTCGAGCTCGAGCGAGTCCGACACCGGCTCGCGGCCGACGGCGACGAGGACCTTCTCGGCGTCGAGCTCGAGGAGGTCGTCCTCGACGGCCTCCGCGCTCGCCTCGCTTCCGCCGTCGGCGGCCGCCTCGTCGGGTGCCTCGGCGACGACGCGGATGCCGTCGCCCTGCTGTTCCCACTCCGAGGCCGCGTAGCCGAAGTGAAAGTCGATCCCGAGGTCGTTCGCGCGCTGTTTGACGGGACGTTTGAGATCGTCGTCGTAGCCCGGCAGGATCGAATCGAGCATCTCGATGACGGTCACGTCGGTACCGAGCTTGGCGTAGACGCCCGCCAGCTCCATACCGATGTAACCGGCGCCGACGATCACCATCGAGTCCGGTACCGACTCGAGCGCGAGCGCCTGGGTCGAGTCGATCACCGGCTCGTCGTCGTACTCGAAGCCGGGGATCTCGATCGGACGCGATCCCGTCGCGACGATAGCGTGTTCGAACTCGAGGGTCTCGGAGCCCTGGCCCTCGCCGCTGTGAGAGACCCGGACGGTGTTCTCGTCGGCGAAGGTGGCGGTCCCCTCCAGTAGGTTGACGCCGTTTGCCTTACACAGTTTCTCGACGCCGCCGGTGAGCTGATCGACGACGTCGTCCTTCCAGCCCATCATTCCCGCGAGATCGACCGCGGGGTCGGCGTGGATCCCCATCTCCTCGGCGTTGCCCGCCTCGTGGGCAACGTCGGTAGCGGTAATCAGCGCCTTCGAGGGGATACAGCCGTCGTTCAGGCAGGTCCCTCCGTAAGCGTCCTTTTCGACGAGCGTTACGTCCAGATCGAGCTGTCCGGCCCGGATCGCGGCCACATAGCCTGCGGGGCCCGCGCCGATGACCAGTACGTCTGTCCCGGTGGTGACGTCTCCGACGACCATCAGTTAACTCCCTCTCGTGGCAGTGTAGTAAGGTTCATCATTCGAGCAGTAGCAGTTCCGGATTCTCGAGGTACTCCATCAGTTCGTTCGTAAACTGTGCGCCGACCGCGCCGTCGATCAGCCGGTGATCGAACGACAGCGACAACGTCATCACCGAACGTGGTTCGATCGACTCCGCGCCGTTTTCGTCGGTGACGACGCGGGGTTTGCGCTTGATCTCGCCGATCGCGAGGATCCCCGCCTCGGGGTAGTTGATGATCGGCGTCGCGTACTCGCCGCCGATCCCGCCGATGTTCGTGATCGTAAACGTCGACCCCCGGAGTTCGTCGGGGCTGATCGACCGTTCGCGGGCCTTCGTGACGAGTTCGTTCATCTCCGAGGACAGCTGCAGGAGTCCCTTCCGGTCGGCGTCCTCGAGGACGGGGACCATCAGGCCGACGTCGGTCGCCGTGGCGATGCCGACGTTGTAGTAGTCCCGATAGACGATCTCCTCGTTGTCCTCGTCGATCACCGCGTTCATTTCGGGGTACTCCTTCAGCGCGGCCGTCACGGCCTTCATGATGAACGGCATGTACGTGAGGCTGATCCCCTGTTCCTCGGCCCGGGGTTTGAGACGTTCTCGGGCCTCGACGAGTTCGGTGACGTCGACCTCGTCGTGGTGAGTGACGTGGGGCGCCGAGTACTTCGACTCGACCATCGCGTCGGCGATCGTCTTCCGGACGCCCTTGAACGGCTCCCGGCGCTCGCGTTCGCCCTCGGCGAACTCGGCGCCCTTCGCGCCGACCGGCTCACCCGCAGAAACGGCCTCGGCGTCTGCCTCCTGTGCCCGCTGCTGGGCCTCCGCGTACTCCCGGACGGCGTCGGGCGTGACGAACGCCTCGCCGTCGCGTTCCTCGTCGGTCGGAACGGCGTCGATGTCGACGCCCTCCTCCTTTGCGAGCTTCCGGGTGGCGGGCGCGGCCAGCGTTCGGTCGCGATCAGCAGACTCGACCTGTGTCGGTGTGGTCGTCTGTGCCGTCTGCGCTCCGGCCGCCCCGGTGTCGGCCGCGGCGGTGTCGGCCGTGTCGGGAGCCGGGTCCGCTCCCGTGTCAGACGTGGATTCCTCGGGCATCGTCTCGGCTTCCGCCGACCTCGAGGACGCGTCCGAGCCGCCCGCAGCGGCCTCTACGTCCGCTGCGGTGATTCGACCGCCAGGGCCGCTGCCCTCGAGCCTCGAGAGGTCGATCCCCTCCTCACGGGCCAGCCGTCGCACGCGTGGCGGTGCGAAGACCCGGTCTTCGGGCGGTTCGACCTCGCCGGTTTCGGCACCCGTCGCGCCGGCGTCGCCGGCGGGTTCGTCGTCCGTGCTCGCCTGGGCCTCCTCGGGCGAGTCGACGCCCGGCGGTTCGCCCGCCCGTTCGTCTTCCGACGCGGTCGGCTCTTCCGTGCTCGGCGCCTCGCTTTCCTCGCCCTCGACGTCGTACGTGACGAACAGATCGCCGACGGGGACCATCTCGCCTTCCTCCCAGTGCAGTTCTCTGACAGTGCCGTTGACCGGCGAGGGGACTTCGACGAGGGCCTTGTCGGTCTCGACCTCCGCAACCGGCTGGTCCTCGCTGACCTCGTCACCTTCCTCGACCAGCCAGCTGACCAGTTCGCCCTCGGCGACTCCCTCGCCGACGTCGGGTAGTTTGAACTCTCGTACCATGTTAGAACCCCATCGTGTCTCGGATTCCGTCCTCGATGCGTGCCGGCTCGGGCAGGTAGTAGTCCTCGAGGGCGTACAGCGGGAACGGCGTGTCGAACCCCGTGATACGCCCGACGGGAGCCTCCTGGTAGAGCAGGGCTTCCTCCTGGATCGTCGCGGCGATCTCCGCGCCGAGGCCGCCCGTCTTGGGCGCCTCGTGGACGACCGCCGCGCGACCCGTCTTCTTGAACGACTCGACGATCGTCTCCTCGTCGAGCGGCGACAGCGTCCGCAGGTCGACGACTTCGACGTCGATCTCGCCCGCGAGGTTCTCGGCGGCCTCGAGGGTCGGACGGCTCATCGCGCCCCACGTGAACACGGAGATATCCGACCCTTCGCGGCGGACGGCTGCCTCGCCGATCGGGACCTCGTAGGACTCGTTCGGAACCTCCTCGCGGAACGCCCGGTAGATGAGTTTCGGCTCGAGAAAGAGCACCGGATCGGGCGAGCGGATCGCACTCGCCAGCAGCCCCTTCGTGTCGTAGGGGGTCGAGGGGATGACGACCTTCAGGCCGGGCTGATGTATGAACATCGCCTCCGAGGACTCGGAGTGGTGTTCGGGTGCCCGAATCCCGCCGCCGTAGGGGGCGCGGATGACCATCGGACAGGTGTACCGCCCGCGGGAGCGCGTCCGCAGGCGCGCAGCGTGGGAGACGATCTGGTCGAACGCGGGGTAGATAAAGCCGAGGAACTGCATCTCGGGGACGGGACGCATCCCGTAGGCGGCCATGCCGACCGCCGTGCCGACGATCCCCGACTCTGCAAGCGGCGTGTCGATAACGCGGTTCTCGCCGAACTCGTCGTACAGCCCCTCCGTGGCGCGAAAGACGCCGCCGTTTTTCCCGACGTCCTCGCCCATGACGATCACGTCGTCGTCGCGTTCCATCTCGCTTTGCAACCCGTCTCGTACCGCCTGTACCAGCGTGAGGTTTTCCGATTCTGCAGCCATATTAGCCCTCCAGAAGCGCGTCGTCGCCGTGTCGCTCTCGGATCGATTCGAACCACTCGAGCTGTTCCTGTAGTCGCTTTGGCATGCCCTCGTAGACGTGGGCGAAGATCTCTTCGGGGTCCGGTCGTTCGACGGCCTCGGCAGCGTCGATCGCCTCGGCGACGTCCTCGGTGATCCGGGACTCGATCGCGTCGACGCGCTCGTCGTCGAGCATCCCGTTGTTACGCAGGAACGTCTCCATGCGCGGGATCGGATCCTTCTGCTTCCAGCGCTCGACCTCCTCGTCGTCGCGGTAGACCGACGGATCGTCGGCCGTCGTGTGCGCGCCGAAGCGGTACTGGACCGCTTCGATGAGCGTCGGCCGAGTGGCGCTGCCGGGCGAGTCGTCCTCGACTGCGTCCGGGTTCTTCGCCTTCTCGACGGCGTCGCGAGTAACCTTGTACACCGCCAGCGGATCCATCCCGTCGACCTGGACACCCTCGAAGCCGTAGGCGGTAGCCTTCTGGGCGAGCGTCTCGCTTGCGGTCTGGCGCTCTCGAGGAACGGAGATCGCCCACTGGTTGTTGTTACAGAAGAAGACGTTCGGTGTGTCGAAGACGCCGGCGAAGTTCAGCCCCTCGTGGAAGTCGCCCTCGCTCGTCGCCCCGTCGCCGAAGTAACAGAGGAATGCCTTCTCCTCGTCCTTGAGCTTCGAGGCCCAGGCCGCACCCGTCGCGTGGGGTATCTGCGTGGCGATCGGGACAGCCACGGTGAAGATGTTGGCGTCGTCGGGGATCTGGTTGCCCAGTTCGTGGCCCATCCAGTACAGCAGGGTCCGCTTGAGCGACATGCCCCGCACGAGCGCCGAGCCGTGCTCGCGGTAGCTCGGGAACATCCAGTCCTCGTCGGCCAGTGCGTGTGCACTGCCGATCTGGGAGCCTTCCTGGCCGGACAGGGGTGGATACGTTCCCATCCGACCCTGGCGCTGCAGGCTCACGGCCCGTTCGTCGAAGTGGCGGACGAGTCGCATCTGCTCGTAGATCTGGACGAACTCCTCCTCGGGGAGGTCGGGCACCTCGGCGCCCTCGAGAACGCGTCCGGCGTCGTCGAGCACCTGTACGCGGTCCTGCGGGTCTCGCTGTATCGTACTCACGGGTGTACCCACCTGTGCATACCCTAACGAATTATCGCTCGCGTTAAAGGATTTTCGTAAATAGTTTACTATCGATGAGATTCTTGCTCGACACGCAGAGAGTGGTCGGTGAAGCCGACTCGAATCGACCGATCGTCCGTGTCAGAACGCCGAAAGAAGAGGTTTACCGGTTATATATCGAAAAACGATCCAGATAGTGGACGATCGGTCGGTCTCCGGCACGGGGACGAGTCGCGGGCGAACTACTCGGCGGCCTCGGCCGGGTTCGACTCCGCACGCGCGTTCCGACGCGCTTCGGCGACGCTTTTCCCCTCGCGGAGAACCGCGTCGACGAACAGTTCCCCGGCCTTGTACGACGAGCGGACCATCGGTCCACTGGCGCAGTACAGAAAGTCGAGTTCCTCTTCGGCGACCCGTCGCCAGGTCTCGTACTTGTCGGGGTGGTCGTACCGGCGGACCTCGAGGTGGTCCCGCGAGGGACGGAGGTACTGACCGAGCGTGACGATGTCGACGCCCCGTTCGCGGAGGTCTGCAAGGGTCCGGTACACCTCGTGGTCGTACTCGCCGTGGCCGAGCATGATCGAGGTCTTCGTGTAGACGTCGGACTCCCGATCGACCTGCTCGAGCACGCCCAGGCTCTGTTCGTATCCCGCTCGCCGATCCCGGACGGGAAACTGGAGTCGCTCGACGGTTTCGACGTTGTGGGCGATGACGTCCGGCTCGGCGTCGATGATCTTCCGTACGAGGTGGTCTTCTCCCTGGAAGTCGGGAATGAGGACCTCGACGAGGATGCCGGGATGGCGATCCTTGATCTCGCGGATCGTCTCCGCGAAGTGACCCGCCCCTTGGTCCGGCAGGTCGTCCCGGTCAACGCTCGTGAGCACAACGTAGTCGAGGCCGATCTCGGCGACGGCCTCGGCGACGTTCGCGGGCTCGTCGGGATCGAGCGGCTCCATCCCGCCAGTCTGGACGTCACAGAAGTTGCAGGCTCGAGAGCAGCGATCGCCCATCAGCATGAACGTGGCCGTCCCGCCCGCGCCGTCGCCGGTACCGGCGCCGCCGGACCAGCACTCGCCGAGGTTCGGACAGTTAGCCTCCTCGCAGACGGTGTTGAGGTTCCGCTCGCGGAGGCGCTTGCGAATGTCGGTAAACTCCTGTCCCGACGGCGGACGCATCTTGAGCCAGTCGGGCTTGCGGACGCTGCTCATACCTCGACCTGGCGGGCCAGCGTGAAAAACGGTTGTGGTCGGCACCCTTATCTCATCTCGATCTCGATAAAAATATTTATCTCGCATGTCGGCATCTATATGAACGAGATGCTCGACCTCGATCGCGAGGAGATCACGACGGGCTCGATACCCCGGGTACTCGCGATCCTCGCCGCACCGTTGCTCGTCCAGAACCTCGTGCAGGTTCTCCAGCAGGTCGTCGACACCCTCTGGCTGGGTCGACACAGCCTCGAGGCGGTCGCCGCGGTCGGGCTGACGTTTCCGGTCATCGGCCTGCTGGCCGCGGTCGCGGTCGGCACCAGCGTCGGGACCCAGGTCCTCGTCTCCCAGCGCGTCGGCGCGGACGAACTCGCGGACGGTCGACGCGCCGCGGTCAACGGGACCGTCGTCGGTCTCGTCGCCGGGTTGATTGTCGGGTTCGTCGTCTGGCTCCTCGCCGGGTGGATCGTCGGCCTCTTCGGGGCTGGCGCGGTCGTCACCCAGTACGCCGCCGCCTACCTCGCGACGTTCGCGATCGCGGTTCCCCTGATGAGCGCGAGCGACACCATCGAGGGGAGTTTCGTCGGCTGGGGCGACACCCGCGCGGCCCTCTACATCAACGTCGTGGCGGTCGCGACGAACCTCGTGCTCGACCCGTTCCTGATCTTCGGCTGGTGGCTGTTCCCCGAACTCGGCGTCCCGGGCGCCGCGCTGGCGACGGCGATCGGCTACGGCGTCGGCCTCACGTTCGGGATCGGCATGGCGGTCCGCGGTCGCGACGGGTTCGCGATCTCGCGGACGGACGTCGAACCCGCGCTCGAGGACTGCCGAGAGATCGTCGATATCGGCTGGCCGACCGCGGGTCAGTACCTCTCGAGCCAGTCGGCCCGCGTCGGGATGATCTGGCTCGTCGCGATCGTCGGCGGCGCCGCGGGGCTGGCGGCGTACACGATCGGCGCACGGGTCGCAGCGATCGCATTCGTTCCCGCGATCGGGCTTCAACAGGCCGCACAGAGCATGGTCGGACAGAACCTCGGCGCCGAGCGCCCCGAGCGAGCGCGGCGAACGACGTGGGTCGGCGTCGCCATCGCGAGCGTCGGCCTCACCGCGGTCGGCGCCGTCCAGTGGGCCGTTCCGGAGACGCTGTCGGTGCTGTTCGTTCCCGACGCGAGCCCGGCGGAGGTCGAACTCGCCGCGGAGTACCTGCGGATCCTGGCGTACGGCTACTGGGCGATCGGCGCCACCTACCTCCTCCAGGCCGGGTTCAACGGCGCCCGGCGGACGCGAACGAGTCTGGTCGCGACGCTGTTCCAGTACTGGATCGTCCGGCTGCCCGTCGCGCTCGTCGGCGCCTACCTGCTCGGGCTGGGCGTCGTGGGTATCTTCTGGGGCGTCACGATCTCGAACATCGTCGCCGCGCTGGGACTCGGCGCGTACTACTGGTACGAGACCGAGACGGGAATGAACGCCCGTGCGGTCGAAACCGCGAGCTCCGAGGCGGCGGACTGAGACGGGCTGCTTTGCTGTACCGATTTGCCGACACAACCAAACCGGGGCACGATCGCGTCGGGACTGACGTACAGCAGCCCGTACGAGGCGATCTGACCCCGTTAGCACGACAGTTTTACGACGACGAGCCGAGTACGATCCGGTATGCCCACTTCGACGCCGGACTGGCTCCACCTCTCCGAGGACGAACGGATCGTCTGGGAGAGCCGTCCCCACCCGATCACGATGGGCGTCAGGCTCCCGGCCGCGCTGTTGCTCGTCCTCGGTGGCTTCGCGATCGCCGGCTGGACGGCGACCGGCGGCACCGGGCTGCTCACGTACGTCGGAGTCGCGCTCGCGGGCGTCGGCGTCGCCGCAGTGCTCGTCCGGTACGCGTTCTGGCGAAACACCCACTACGTGATCACCTCCGCGGAGCTGTACAAGAAACGCGGCATCGTCTCGAGGGACGTTACCCAGTTCCGGCTCGATCGCGTCCAGAATACGACCCTGGAGCAGGACGCCGTCGGACGACTGTTCGGCTACGGCGACCTGACGGTGTACACCGCCGGCTCCGGCAACCCGGAGCTCACGTTCGAACGGACGCCCCAACCCGAGCGCGCCGGCAGCGCGCTCTCGGATCAGCTCGACAGGGCCGTCGACGGCGGCCAACCGGGAACGCCGTAGTCACCGGTCACCGACGCGGATCCCGGGAGCCGCCGAAGGAAACGCCTTTTGCCCGTCGCTCCCCGTCTCCATCCGATGGAGGTCGCCGAGGTTCTACCCGAGTTCGCCGACGCCTTCGCCTTCGAGGAGTTCAACCGGATGCAACGCGAGGCTCTGCCCGCGCTGCTCGAGTCCGAGGCAAACGTCGTCGCGAGCGCGCCGACGGCTTCCGGCAAGACCGCGCTCGCCGAACTGGCGATCTGTAAGACGCTGGCCGAGGGCGGCACCGCGCTGTTTATCGCGCCGATGCGGGCCCTGACCAACGAGAAGGAAGACGACTGGGACCGCTTCGAGGCTCTCGACTACTCGGTGTACGTCGTCACCGGCGAGCGCGACCTGAACCCGCGACGGGCGCGCCACGCCGACATCCTCGTGATGACCCCCGAGAAGCTGGACTCGGCGACCCGGAAACACGACTCCCGTCGGTACGACTTCGTCACCGACATCGACGTCTGCGTCATCGACGAGGTGCACCTGCTCGACGCCGACAGACGGGGATCGGTACTCGAGGTGACGATCTCTCGGCTGCGGCGGCTCTGTGATCCCCGAATCGTCGCGCTCTCGGCGACGATGCCCAACGTCGACGACGTCGCGGCCTGGCTCGACGCGCCCGAGGAGGCGACCTTCGAGTTCGGGGAGGAGTACCGTCCCGTCGAACTCAACGCCGGCGTCAGGACCTACACCCACGGCGACAACGCCTTCGCCGACAAGTACCGCCGGCTCTACCGGGCGCTGGATCTCGCCGAGCCCCACCTCCGGGAGGACGGGCAGTCACTCGTCTTCGTCTCCTCCCGGCAGGACACCGTTCGGGCGGCCGAGAAGGCCAGAGACGAGATCGCCGAACGCGATATTCCGATGGGAGTCCGAGGGGATTACGACTTCCACACCGAGGCCCAGGAACTCGAGAACGACACCCTCCGTAACTCCGTGCTCGACGGGGTCGCCTTCCACCACGCCGGCCTCTCGAAGAACGACCGCGACCTCGTCGAGGAGTGGTTCAAAGCGGGCCACGTCGAACTGCTGTTCTCGACCTCGACGCTCGCCTGGGGCGTCAACCTGCCCGCCCGCTGCGTCGTGATCCGGGACACGAAACTGCACGACCCCCTCGAGGGCGAGGTCGACATGAGCCCGCTGGACGTCCTCCAGATGCTCGGGCGGGCGGGTCGACCCGGCTACGACGACGTCGGCTACGGCTGGGTCGTCTGCGACACCGCCGAGGCCGACAAGTACCGCCGACTGCTTCGGGACGGCAAGGAGATCGAGTCCCGCCTCGCCGAGACCCTCGAGACCCACCTCAACGCCGAGATCGCGATGGGGACGATCACCGATCTGGAGGACGTGATGGACTGGCTCGAGACGACGTTCTACTACGTCCGCGGCCAGTCGAAACCCGAGGCGTACGACTTCCCGAACCTCCGCCAGCGCGTCCGTGACTGCCTCGAGGGACTCGTCGACCGGGGGTTCGTCGCGATGGGCGAGTCCGGCGACCTCTCGATCGAGGCGACCCCTCGAGGAGTGCTCGCCTCGAAGTACTATCTCCGCCTCGAGACCGCGGCTTCCTTCGCCGCGCTCTGCGATCGGGCGAACGGAGGCGACGCCCTCGAGCCCGACGACCTGCTCGAGGTCGTGGCGAGCGCCGCGGAGTTCGACTCGGTGTCGGCCCGCCAGAACGAGCGCGACGCGATCAGCGCCGTGCTCGTCGGCCAGGAGACGGGCGATCTCGAGGCGGGCCAGCGAAAGGTACTCGCAATCTTGCGCGGGGCCGCCAGCGGCTCGGTCCCTCCGGAGCTCAGAAGCGACGCTTGGGTCATCAGGCAGAACGCGACCCGCCTGCTCTCCGCGCTGGGTGCCTTCCTCGATCGGCTGGCGGACCCACACGCCGCGAACCTCGCGAGGCGAGTCGAGGCCCGGGTCGAGAACGGCGTCGCCGAGGACGCCGTCGGGCTCACCGCGATCGACGGCGTCGGCCCCGGACGAGCGAGCAAGCTCTCGAAAGAGGGGCTGTCGACGCCGGGCGACGTCGTCGGTGCCGGGGTCACCGGACTCGTCGACGCTGGACTCTCGGAGGGCGTCGCGGAGGGCGTCTACGAGGGCGCCCAGTCGCTACCCGCCGTCGAACTCGAGTGGGGCGCGTTTCCCGAGACGATCGCTACCGGGGAGAACGACGTCGCCGAGGTCACCGTGCGAAACGTCGGCGAGCCCGCGCGGGCGGGGGTTCAGGTCACCGTAAACGGAGTCGAGATGACGAGCACGAGCACCTACCTGCGCGATACGGAGACGGTTCCGGTCGGCGTCTTCGGCGCCGACGCGGACACACTCGAGTTCAGCGTCAGCGTCGCCTTCCCCGAGGAGCCGCTCCTCCCGCTCGAGGAGCACCGAACGGTCGAGGTCCGCTGAGTTACTTTTTGTGGGTGAAAATGACCGCCTGGTCGTCGGCCGACCCGATACAGAGGTCGAGTTGCTGTGAGAGGTTGAGGCTCGTCGGGTTCTCCTTGCAGACGACGAGGTCGTCGAACTGGACGTCACAGGCCGGACAGGAAAGCGCGACGGTGTTCTGGTAGCTCTTGATCGCCTTGTTCTCCTCGCGAAGAGTCAGCGACGCGGCGAGTTCGTCGAGGTCGATCTCGTCCATACCGTCCCTTTCGAGCGGGTAACTATAAAATCAGGGAGAATAATCATCGATCATCCGGTTCCTGTCGGCACGGTCGGCACCCAGCCGGGGCGACGACGGCTACGCCTCCTCGACGAGCTCGAGGACCGCCTCCCGGAGTTCGGCCGGCGTATCGGCGACTCGATCGGCCGGCGAGTAGTCGATGTCGCCGTGGGCGTCGATCCGGTAGGCGACGACGATCGTGCCCGCGCGGTCGGCCGCCTCGATGCCGTTCTCGGAGTCCTCGACGACGACTGCGTCGTCGGCCGGGACACCGATCTCGTCGGCCGCGTACTCGAAGACGTCCGGCTCGGGCTTGCTGTCGCCGTCGATCTCCTCGGCGCTGATCACGCGATCGAACTCCCCCTCGAGCTCGAAGCGCTCGAGGACCATCCCGATCCAGTCGTGGGGCGACGAGGAGACGACGGCCGTCGGCACGCCCCGCTCGTCGAGTTCGGCGAGCAGGTCGTGGGTCCCCTCGAGCAGTTCGACGCGCTCGGTGTAGAGGGTCTCGGCGGCTTCCTTGAACTGCTGGATATACTCCTCGCGAGAGATCTCGGTGCCGTACTCTTCCTCGAGGTAGTCGTAGATCTCGGCATAGTTCATCCCGCTTACCTCGGCGACGTCGACGTCCTCGTCGGGGACGGCCGCGGGGAGGATCTCCTCGCGCTGGAACTCGACCCAGTAGTCCTCGGAGTTGACGAGCACGCCGTCCATATCGAACAGAACTGCACTCATGTACGTCGGGCTACCGGCGACGAACGTATAGCCGTTTGGCCGTCACACGGACGCCTTCGATCGTCGTAACGTAGACGGCCGACAGAGACGTCCGTTCAGCGAGTGATATCTCTCACGGTCAGATAGTAGCACGGTCCGTAACTGGGGGTGAAACTCAGGATAGTACTGACAGGACTGTGGGCAGATCCGTATCGAGTGATACGGCCGCCGTCGGCCAGTCTACGTGTAGCAATTCTCACAGCACAGGAACTTCCCCACGGTATTTTTCTCGGGCGAGATGATTTCCCGGTAGAATGAGTGGCCCACAGCCCTCGACCCAGGAGCAGACCCGTACTCCCCCAGCCGAAGCCACGGAGGCCACAGGGAAGGTCGATGCCCGTGCGCTCGGTCTCTCGGCCGGTATCATCTGGGGTGCAGCGGTTGCCTTCCTGGAACTGGCAGCTGGGACGAAATACGGAGAGCGCTGGCGACTGTTGCTGGCAGACCTCTACCCTGGATACAGTTCCGAACCGGGCGATCTCGTCTGGGGGACGGTTCTAGGGGTCGTCGATGCGTTCGTCCTTGGATACCTGTTCGGGCGGATCTACAACCGGCTGGCGAGGTGATCTGTCACTCAAATCGATCTCTCCGTGCCGTCCACTCCGACAGGCCCGACACCCGAATTTACAACTACTGCTGACCGAACACCTCGCCCCGGCGCTCGTGTTCCATCTCGGTCGCGACCGCGTCGGCGATCTCGGCGCCGAACTCGCGCTCGAGCAGCCACAGCGCCAGGTCGATCCCAGCCGTGACGCCGCCTGCCGTAAGCACGTCACCGTCGTCGACGACGCGTTCCTCGACGACGTTCGCGGCCGACTCCTCGAGATCCTCGAGCGCGTCGTGGTGGGTCGTCGCGGGACGGCCCTCGAGCAGCCCCGCCTCGGCGAGGATCATCGCGCCGGTACAGACCGACGCGACCGTTGCCCCCGTCGCGAACCGATCGTCGACGGCGTCCGGAATTGCGCCGTCGTCGACGACGGTCCGTACCCCGCCGTCGTCGCTCGTCCACCCGCCCCCGGGGACGACCAGCAGGTCCGGTTCGCCGAGCGTGCCGTCGGGTTCCACACGAAGCTCGTGGCTCGCCGTGACAAGGTCGGCGTCCTCGAGCGTAACTAGCCGAACCTCGAGGGAGGCGCCGGCCGCCGCGCCGTTTGCGAGGACCTCGTAGGGGCCGATGGCGTCGAGTTCGTCGAAGCCGTCGAACAGCAGTATCTCCGCGGTAACGTCGACCATGTGTGAGAGGTCCGTGCCGTCGCGGAAACGTATTTCGCCGACGGTCGCCCGCTACCGCGGGGATGCGATCGCCGCGAAACGAGCACGACGGTCCTCGATCGGAGCGACGGTCCGGGACGGGCTGTGAACGGTCGCGACCGGTCAGCTTCGATCCGCGAGCGCGTCCCGGGGGATCTCGAGGAGTTCCTCGAGCAGCGCTTGGTTGCCGGCGCCGACGAACCACTCCTCGCCGCTCGCGGTCTCGAGCCCGCTCTCGCGGGCGAACAGCTCGCCGAGGCGCTGCTCCTCCGCGTCGGGCCGGTAGCAGACGATCCCGTCCAGCCGGCCGCGGGCGAGCAACCCCCAGTGGACCGTCGGCGACCAGCTCTCGAGGCGGCGCTTGCACCGGTCCTCGATCCCCCGATTGATCCGCTCCGAGATCGCGGCGCGGTCGGACTCGAGTTTGACGTCGTGGCCGATGACCGACGCGACGGTCGCCGTCGACGGCACCGCGTCGACGTCGGCTTCGACGGGGCGACCGTCGTACCTGACGCCGGCACCGCGTTTCCCGTCGTAGAGATCCTCGAGCAGCGGAACGTGGACGACGCCGAGCACGGGCTCGGCGCCCTCGAGTACCGTCACCGCCGTTGCGAACGAGGGGAGTCCGGACTCGAAGTTGTTCGTCCCATCGAGGGGGTCGACGAGCCACTCGCAGCCACCGTCGCCCTCGTGGACGCCAGACTCCTCGGCGCGGATCGGGTGGTCCGGAAACCGCGAGCGGATCGCCTCGAGCATCCGCTCCTCCGATTCGGTGTCGGCACTGGATTTCACGTCGTGGGCGAGTCGATCGGCGTCCGTGTCGCCGGTTCGGTAGGCTTCGCGCAGGTATCGCCCGCCGACGGTGCAGGCCTCGATGGCGGTCGCCTCGAGTTCCGAGAGGGACGGCTCCATGGGTCGAACGAGTCGATCGGCTGACTGTTGAACGTTCGGGCTCGCTTCGCCAGGGAGACCTCTTGTGGGTTCCCCGAAACCCTGGAGGCGTCTGCGAGGGCACCCGAGCCGGAGTTACCGAACCGTCTCCGCTGCCTTCGGTCGAGTGCTGGCGATTCCGAAAAAGAAAGCGAGGGAGAGGGCCAGCACGAGCATCCAGAAGGCGGCGACGAGCAGCGAGACGGGAACGGCCATCGGTTCCTCGCTCGACCGCGGTAGCTGGAGCTCCCGTACGCACACCGCTTCCCGCCGATCGGAAGGAGTGGTCCGTCGTCGAGCAGTCGGGCAGCGACGGGTCGGGTACAGTTCTCACAGATCACGACCGTCCTCGGACGCTCGTGTAGCGAAGCCATCGTCCCGCTCGAGCGTACCGCGGGAAGCGACATGAACGCTGCCAGGAGGGGACGATTCGCCTCCGGAGCGCTACGTCGGTCTCGGTACCTCTCGAATACGTAGTGCTCGTAGCGGAGTAGCGACGGCGTTCGAGGGCGGATGCTCGATCCCGCTCTCGAGTCTGCAGCAATTATTTGACCCCTCGACTCGAGACACAGACAGATGCGACGACGGGGGACGCGACGAGTTCGGTGGCGAACGAACGGACGGATGCTCGCTGGATCGAACGGGCGAGAGGCCCGCCGAAGACGGCGCCGTTCGCAGCGCTGTTGGTGGCCGACGGAAACCGCGCCGGGGACTCGATGAACAGACGTCTCCTTCTGGTGATCGGACTGTTCGTCCTCGTCGCCAGCTACCTGGTCGCCGGCGGCGTGGTCGATCCGACCACGGAGCCGGGAGAGCCCGAGACGCTCGATCAGGATCGACTGATCCAGCCGGAGGAAAACGGCAGCCACGTCTGGCCCTACACCAGTCGCGATCGATCGACCGACGAGCAGACCCTCGCGCTCAACCTGATCGTCCACGGCGACGACGAGCGCGTCCAACGGACGCTGGTCGCTCAGGAGGAACTCGAGTGGGAGGAGCTCGATCCCGACGAGGAGGACGAACCCGAGGCCTACGAAGACGATGGGGACTCGATCCAGTGGGACGACGCCCACGGCTCGACGCGGTACACCTACGTCGACACCGAACCCCACGGCGGGGAGGGCGTCTGGATCGACGAGAGCTACCAGCTCCACTCGGGAACCTACCTCGGTAGCCGCCACCACATCCGGGCGTACACGACCGAACACGACGACTGGACGGCCATCCAGGTCCACCAGGAGCATTTCGACTTCTTCCGGCTTCGGCACACGGTGACCGACATCCAGCAGTCCCAGAACACGCTCGAGGGGGAGTTCCTCGACGAACCGTTCGTCGAGGAGGTGCGACGGGAGTACCACGGCACGCACGGCGGGTGGAACGACGGCTGGCTCTCCGTTATCGAGCTGGCAACCGTCGGTCCCGTGGTGATCGGGAGCGTCCTCGGCGTCCTCGGACTGGCTGGCGGCGGAAAGGCCCGAGGTGCCCTGCGCGGTGCCCGCCGGCTGCTCGAGTGGGCGTACCTGAACGTCCGCGGGTTCGTCCTCGTCGGGGCGCTGGCGGGACTGGTCGTCGGCGTTCGGAGTGCCGGGATCGCCGTCGAAGCGGCGGTGCCCTGGATCACGCCGCAGGCGTTCGTCGTCGCGCTTTACCCGATCCTAGCGGTCGGGTTGCCGGTGACGGCGATCGTGCTCACGCAGTCGCTCGAGCGAGCGGGCCGGCTGCTGCGGCTGCAGCGCGTCGTGAACTGGCTCGGACGACCGCTGGCGCCCCAGTCGGCGTTTACGTTTACCGTCGTCGGGCTCGGGCTCGGGTTCCTGCTGGATTTCGCCGCGGTCGGGGTGACGACCCTGCCACTCGAGTTGCTGCTCCACCGGATCGGGCTGATCGTCACTCTCGGGCTGCTCGCCGCGGGAACCGCCCGCAACGACACCGAGGGGGTCGTGCTCTTCGGCGTCGGCCTGCTGGGCTGGACGGTCGGCCTCGCGATGCCGCTTCTGGGCTACCTGTAGCGACGGTCGCCGTCGCTTCCGAAACGCCGTACGTTTTTGCGCCAGCTCTCGTCTCCGGCTCCATGGAGGACCAACAGCGACGAGTTGCGGCGTTCGTCGACGACCACGATCTCGAGACCCCGCCGGCGTACAGACTGCTCGACCTCGTCTCGGAGGTCGGCGAACTCGCGAAGGACGCCAACGAGTCGACCGCGTACGGCGCCGAGCCGGACGCCCTCGAGATCAGCTCGGACGAGCTCGGGGACGTCCTGTTCGCGCTGCTGGCGCTCGCCGACGACCTCGAGATCGACGCCGACGACGCACTCGAGGAGGCGGTCGAAAAGTACGGAGAGCGACTCGAGGAGAGCGGATCGGCTGGTTCGGGCGGCTGAGAGGGCGAAAGACGGCTACGGTGCGGGGTCGCCCTCGAGTTCGAGGACGTCGGTGGCCGCCTCGCGAACCGCATCGACGCGATCCGGCGGGGCGTAGACGCCGAGACGCCAGATCTCGCGCGTGCAGGCGTCCAGACCGGCGACCAGGGGGGATCGGTCGCCGAGACTGCGGGGTTCGCCGTCGACGAGCACCCGCGCCCGCGATTCCGGCGAGGAGGGCATCCCGGGGCTATCGAGGATGACGGCCGACGGAGCGACGTCGGCGATGCTCGCGATCTCGCGCTCGAGCTCCCGGGTACGGTCGTACTCGAGGCCGACGAAGTTCTCGGGGACGGCCTCCCGCCGGACCCAGGCCGCACGCTTGTAGAGACGGCGGTTTCGCAGGCGACTCGCGGCGTCGGCCGTCGGTTCGTGGTCGGCGAGCGCCGCCAGCAGCTCCTCGTCGGTTAATCGTGCGAACCGTTCGGGCTCGAGAACGCCGTCGTCGAGGACGCGCTCGCTGGCCCGGTCGAGCATCGCGCCGGCGATCCGGGAGACGTGGTGACGGTAGACGGTCGCGTTCATCAGCGTCCGGGCGATCAGGGCGCTCTCGGCGCTCGCGACGTTGCCGTCGGCGATCACCAGCTCGCCGTCGACGCGCCGGAACGCTCGGACCAGCCGCGCGTGGTCGATCGTCCCGTAGGGAACGCCCGTGTGATGGGCGTCCCGCACGAGGTAGTCCATCCGATCGACGTCGAGCGCGCCCGAAACGAGCTCGCCGAGCGGGCCGCGGCCGTCGACGGTCGCCGCGATGGCGTCGGGGTCGATCCCCCGCTCCTCGAGGACCGTTCCGAGCTCGGTCTCGGCGAGGAGCCACCCGATCTCGTCGTGGTGGCGTCCGAGGTGGCGCTCGATGGCGGCCTCGGTCTGGTGGCCGAAGGGGCCGTGACCGACGTCGTGGACCAGCGCGGCGGCCCGCAGCCGGTCGGCGAGGGCGTCCTCGAGCTCGAGCTGGTCGACGGCCCGCGAGGCGAGGTGGTAGACGCCGAGACTGTGCTCGAAGCGGGTGTGGTTCGCGGCGGGGTAAACGAGCTGGACGGTGCTCAGCTGCCGGACGTAGCGGAGCCGCTGCATCGGCTCGGTGTCGAGCAGCGCCTCCGCTGTCGGGCGGAGTTCGATGTAGTCGTGGACGCTGTCCTTGATCGTCGTCGTCATGGCCGACACTCGGCGGACCGGGCTCTTAGCCGCGGTGGTCTCGACGCCGGCTGCGAACCGATCCCAGAGTTACCGCGCGGCGACCGGCGCGAGCAGCGCGCGGTCGATCTGCTCGCGAGTCTCCTCGAGCGAGCCGGAGTTGTCGATCGTCACGTGCTCACAGTCGAGTGGGTCGAACGTCTCGCGCAGCTGGAGGTGCTGTTCGAACCGGGCGTCGCTGACGCAGTCGGTTCGGCTCTCGATACGTTCCTCGACGACGTCGACGTCGCAGTCGACGTAGACGAACGTGCAGTCGGCGCCGACCGAGTCGGCGATCTCGGCGGCGCGGTCGCGGTACGGCTTCGACTGAAAGGTCGCGTCCAGAACGGCGTCCGTGTCGGACTCGAGGGCCGACCGCGCCAGCGAGAGCAACTCGGCGTAGGTCGCGTCGGTTTCGGCCGAGGTGTAGTCGGGATCGGGGAAGAGTCGCTTCCGAACCCGGTCGCTTCGGTAGCGCTCGGCCTCGAGTCGGTCGGCGGTGTACGCCGAGGCGACGGATTTACCCACGCCCGGTAAGCCACAGTAGACGATCAGGGTTGGACGGGCCACGGCTGGTGATGGTCCGTACGGGTATTAAATCCGACCGAATTCCGATCGATCGGCCCGCGGTCGTCCGTCGTATTTTGCTCGCTGTGTAGCGATAAGTACGAGAATATAGGACCACAAGAGCAAAAGACCATTGTATTTATCCCGGTTCACTTACCGTACTAGGTATGGCGCAGATACCACGCGGTGGCGATAGCAGTCGACGAACGTTTCTGGCGGCCTCCGGGGGGGCTGCACTCGCAGGGCTGGCCGGTTGTCTCGGCGGGAACGGCGACGGAGACGACGGCGACGGCGACGCCGTCCGGTTCATCCTCAACCCGGCGGAAGAACAGACCGACATCATCGAGGAGTACACGCCGATGCAGGAGTACCTCGAGGACGAAACCGGCGCCGACATCGAACTCATCCGCGCCGGCAGCTACGTCGAGACCCTCGAGGCGCTCGACGCCAACCAGGCCGAGATGGCCGACACGTCGCCGACGGCGGTCCCCGGCGGTGAAGGGTTCGCCGACGTCCTCGGGATGCGAACGGCCTTCGGCGGACCGCTGTACTTCTCGACGATCATCACCACGCCCGACAGCGACATCGAGAGCGTCGAGGACCTCGAGGGCGAGTCGGTGGCCGCCGGCGCGCTGATGTCGTTCAGCGGAACGCTGGCCCCGGCGACGATGCTGAGCGACGCGGGACTGGATATCGGCACGTTCCCGCAGGGAGATGCTGAGGATCTGGAGATTCAGACCGCGGGCGACCACGACACGGCCCGCGAGCAGATGGTCAACGACGACACGGTCGCGGCCGCCACGACCGGCGCGTTCGCGTCCGCCCCCCAGATTCCCCAGGAGCAGTTCGACGAGTACGAGGAGTTCGTCGAGCACTCCGCGGAGTACGACGGTGCCGGGTCGGCCCTCGAGGACGGCGAGGAGGAACTGCAGTTGCTCGCCGTCTCGGATCCGCTCCCGCGAGCGCCGATCATGGCCCGCAGCGAGTGGGACGATCCGGTCCGTGAGGACATCGAGGAGGCGCTGCTCGCGGCCGAGGAGGAAGACCTCATCCCGGACGACGTCGGCGAGGACTACGAACTCTGGTTTACGGGCATCGAGGAAGCCGACAGGGACGACTACGAACCGGTCAACGAGGTCCTCGACGAACTCGGACTCGAATTCGAAGACTTTGAGGACGAGTAGCGGGCAGACACAGTAGGGAGCGTATCCAAAATTAACTATGTCCGCTATTCGAGTAGAAAATCTCACAAAACGGTACGGGGAGACGGTCGCCCTCGACGACGTCTCGTTCGAGATCGAGGAGGGGGAGTTCGTCGTCGTGCTCGGCATCTCCGGGTCGGGAAAGTCGACGCTTCTCAGATGTATCAACGGACTCACCGTACCGACTGAGGGGGCGGTGTACGTCCAGGACGAACCGGTCACGTCCCACCGACAGGACGTCTCGATGGTCTTCCAGCAGCACAACGTCATCGAAGGGATGAGCGCGTACTCCAACGCGCTCACCGGCGCGTTGAGCCGGGCCGACTACCTCGAGAGCGTGTTTCGGTTTAACGACCGCGAGGACAAGGTGAAAGCGCTCGAAGCGCTTCAGACGGTCGGACTCCTCGACGAGGCCGAACAGCGGGCCAGCCGAATGAGCGGCGGACAACAGCAACGGGTCGGCATCGCGAGAGCGCTCGTCCAGGACTCGGATATCCTGCTCGCCGACGAACCGGTCGCGAGTCTCGACCCCGGCAGCGCACAGACGGTCATGGGGTATCTCCGTACCGCGGCCGAACAGCGCGGTCTGACCGCGATGATCAGTCTTCATCAGGTCAACCTCGCCCGACAGTTCGGGCAGCGATTCATCGGACTCGCGGACGGGGAACTGGTGTTCGACGGCTACGGCGACGAACTGACCCTCGACGTCATCGACGAACTGTACGGCGGGATCGACATGGAAGAGTTCCTGTCGGCCGGTGACGACAAAACGGAGGCAACCCAATGAGTACCGATGCGGATACTGCCATCGAACAGCGGTTAGAGGAGATCCGGCTGACCCGTCGGGTCCGGTGGATCATGTACGGACTCCTCGCAGTGTTGTTCGCCGCCGCGCTCTACGGATCGATACGGCTGATGGATTTCTCCTTTAGCTACCTCTACCAGCAGTGGCCGTACTTCACCGACCAGGTCGTCAACTACGTCCCGGACCTCGAGTTCCTCATCGAGGAGAACCTGCCGCTCGAGGCCGGAATCACGCTCGCGATGGGGTTCGTCGGAACCGTCTTCGGGATCCCCTTCGCGCTCGCACTCGGCGTCCTGGGAAGCGGTCGGGTGACTCCCTTCCCGTTTAACTTCATCTTCCGGTCGATCATGGCCGTCTCCCGCGCGATCCCCGCGCTGGTGTGGTTCTTCATCTTCATCCCGCTGAGCGGACTCGGGGCGATCACCTCGACGATCGCGATCTTCGTCAGCACGATCGGCAATCTCGGCCGCCTCTTTACCGACGAACTCGAGGAGATCAAGGAGGGACCGATCGAGGCGATGGAGACGACCGGTGCCTCGAAGTCCCAGACGGTTAGCTTCGGCATGCTGAGCCAGGTCAAGACCTCCTTTATCGCCTGGACGCTGTACATCTTCGAGGTGAACGTCCGTCAGGCCGTCACGCTCGGACTGCTCGGCGGCGGCGGCATCGGCGTCGTCATCGAGGTCCAGCAGGGGATGCGCGCTTACGACAATATGATGGCCGGAATCCTGGTCGTCTTCGTGCTGATCGTCGCCGTCGAGATGGTCAGTCAACGCATCCGATCCTACCTCCGCGACGACGAGGAGGCCGACGGGCTGATCGCGCTCATCGTCGGCTTCCCACAGCGGATGGCCGAATCGGCCGTCAAGTAACCCGTCGGCTCCAGTTTTCGACTCACTCGAGATCGAGTTCGCGGGCCCGCTCGAGAAACAGCGCTTTCGCGTCGGCGTCGGAATCGATATCCGACGGAGCAACCTCGAGCGAGGGTTTCTCTCGGCGGTCGCTCGGAAAGTGAACCGCGAGCTCGTAGCGCCCGATCGCGCCGTCCGCGGCGTCGACCAGCCGTTCGTCCTCGGCCGTTAGCTCGAGTCCCACCGCGTCCCGGACGGCCGCCTGGAGCCGACGCTCGGCGCTCGTGTACCCTGGAAGGCTCCGCTTGACCGGAGCGGGGACGTCCGAGAGGTAGGCCTCGCTGGCGTCGTGGAGCAGCCCCCACCGCTGTGCCGAGAGCGCTCCGCCGCGGGCTTCGATCTCGCGGCTGACGTGAACCGAGTGGCGAGCGACGCTATAGAAACACTTCCCCTGACCCGTGAACCGGCAGAGGTTCGAGAGCGCGTGGGCGACGTCTGTCAGCTCGATCCGCTCGGGCTCCGGAGCCAGCGGCGTGATTGTTTCGCCCGTCCGGGTGTCGATCGAGGCGTGTCCGCCGTTGGCTTCTGCGAAAAGGTCCTGCAGCCCTCCCACGACCGACTCCGCTCGCCGTCGGAGTTCGTCGTCCGGTTCCTCGGCTTCCCGCAGCGCCCGTGTCAGGGCCACGACGTCGTCCTCGAGCCGGGACGGATCCCCCGATCCGGCGACCCCTTCGTTCGAATCGGCCATACCGACGTGGATTCGCGAGCGAGAAAAAAGGTGTAACGCTGTGGCCGAGAACCCAGCCGCGAATTTAAGTATTGGAACGCGGCCAACGACCCCATGATCGACGACGCCATCCGCGTGCTCGCGGGCGACTGCACCGTCATCGCGGAGGACACCGATCGATCGGAGTACCGCGGTCGAGTGACGACGATTGTCAAGCCCGACAACACCGTGCTCGTCCACGATATCGACGGCTACCAGCCCGTCGCCTGGCTCACCCGCGCCGACAGCGTCTCGAGCGATCGGGCGGGCGACTTCACGCTCGTCGCGAAGAAGGACACCCAGACGCTGCGGATCGCCGCCCACGAACAGGAGGGGTTCGCCCACTACCCGGCCTCCGCGGCGGGAACGCCCGTCGGTACCTGTCCGAACTGTGACGGCGCGCTCGTTCGCTCCTCGGGGGTCCACTGCGTCGACTGCGGGGACCGCTACGGGATCCCCTCCGACGCGACGATCCGCGAGGAGCGCTGCGACTGCGGACTCCCTCGGATGCGCGTCGAGCGCGGGCTCGCGTTCGACGTCTGTCTCGACCGGAGCTGCGAGTCGCTGGACGAGGCCGTTCGCGAGGCGTTCGACCGCGAGTGGGACTGCCCCGAACCGAACTGCGACGGCGACCTTCGGATCCTCCGCCGGGGCGGGCTGATCGCCGGCTGCGAGCACTACCCCGACTGCGACACCGGGTTCGCGGTGCCCGCCGGCGTCGTCGACGGCGACTGCGGCTGCGGGCTGCCGACCTTCGAGACCGGAACCGGCGCGCGCTGTCTCGACGCGACCTGCGGGCGAGTCGGCGAGTACCGGGTCGAGGCCGGCGTCGACGACTGAGACGGAACGGGAGGGGATCCACAGCCACTTAGTGATCGCCGGCAAAGAGCCGGGTATGTCACTCGAGGGGCGGTTCGAGGACGGCGTCGTCCGCGTCGGCGGCGACGCCCGCCAGCGCTATCACGACTCGCGAGGGTACGGCTACCCGCTCGAGGGCAACGAGATCGCCCTCGCACCCGTCGAGGCGGCTCACCTGCTCTACAGAGGCGACCTCGCGGCCGTCGTCGACGGCGACGAGCGACTCGACTTCCGGTCGTTGCTGGCCCGCGAGCCCGGCCCCGACTTCGGTGTTCGGTTTCTGGTCTACGCCGACCTCCGCGAGCGTGGGTTTTACCTCTCGCCCGCAGCGGAGCCGTGGGTCGAGGATCCCCCAGAGACCGAGTTCGCCGTCTTCCCGCGCGGAAAGGGGCCCGGGGACGGCGAGATTGCCTACGCCCTGCGGGTGCTGGGCGAGCGGACCGACGTCGCCGGTCGAGACCTCGAGGCAGGCGTCCTCGCGGTCGTCGACGAGGAAAGCGAGATCACGTACTTCGAGGTGAACCGCCGGGACCCCGCAGGATCCTCGGCGTCCGGGCTTCCCGAGGGCTGCGAGGCGGACCTGCTCGCCGACCGGGTTGTCGTCTGGGAACCACCCCTCGAGCTGTACGAGGAGACGTTCTACGGCCAGCCCCTCGAGGGTCGGGAGTACGACGAGCCGACGCTGCAGTGTTCGCTGCTCGAGGCGACCTACCTCGCCGAGCGGGGTGCGCTCGATCTCGAGCCGTCGACCGTCCGGGAACGGGGCCGTGAGGTCGAAGGCGAGCGGTTCGACCGCCGGCTGCGGGTCTACGCCGAGCTACGCGAACGCGGGCTCGTGCCGAAGACGGGCTACAAGTTCGGTGCGGACTTCAGGACCTACGCCGACGTCGATTCGGTCGACGATCTCGGTCACTCCGAACTGCTGGTGCGGGTCCATCCCGCCGACCACGTCTTCGAGCCCCGCGATATCGCCCTCGACGTCCGGCTGGCCCACGGGGTCCGCAAGACGATGGTGTTCGCCCTGGTCGGCGATGACAGCATCGAGTGGTGGTCGCTCGAGCGGCTGACACCCTGAGGAATCCCGCGACCGTTGCCGACAGGCGAGACGATTAGCGTGCTGAATACCACGAGATAGCGGTTCCAGCGATGTATCCGACCGTTCCGACGACGATCGCGAACGCGAGACCGAACCCGACGCCGCTTTCGATCCCACCGACCAATTCGTCGTACGCCGAGGTATACCCGTAGTCCAACAGCCGAGGGTAGGTGTACCGAGAGCCCGTTGCCCAGTTTCCGGTGAGATAGCCCACCAGTGGTGGAAAGACGTACCACCAGAGAGCGAAAAGCCACAGCGCACCGATCGTCGGGACGAGACCCGCCCGTACCGCTCCTGCGGTGATAGCGATCCCGAGCGCGACTGCGATCCAGCCAAGAGAAAGGTCGATATCTACTACGTCGAGTACGAACCCACCGGAGAAGAGCAACAAGAGGGCAACTACTGCCAACAGGAGACGTCCGCCGTTCCGTCCGTCCCCGACGACGTGTGGACGGAAACGATCCCGATAGCTCATCGTAATTTGAACTGTCGTTGTCACTAATGGTCCTTTTGGCGGGAGCGGTGATCACCGCGGGTGCCTCACGACCGAACGGACCGGTTCAGACTCGAGTTTGCGCTACCGGTACTCGAGTTCGGGAATCGCGACGCCTTCGTGCTCGAGCAGGCGCCGCTTCAGCTCCAGGCCGCCGCCGTACCCGCCGAGCGAGTCGTGACCCACGACGCGGTGACAGGGGACGACGACGGGGATCGGGTTCCGACCGCAGGCCTGCCCGACGGCGACCGGTGCCGTCTCGAGGTCGACCGCGAGGTCGCCGTACGTTCAGGTTTCGCCGAACGGAATCGCCGCGATCGATCGCATGACGGCTCCGGTGAAATCGTCCGGATACTCGATATCGAGGCCGAACGCCTCGCGCTCGCCGACCTCGTACTCGCGTAGCTGGTCGCGGATCGTCCCCTCGTCGGCGTCGATCAGCGAGGCGTCGATCTCGCGGTCGGTTCCGAGTATCCGAACGTCCATCTACGTCCCGTCGGCTCCATGCGTACTTGAGGTCACCGACGGTCCGAACGAACGTCCAGCGGCGAAGTCGAAGCCGAAGCCTTTTGCGCGCTGGCGCGCCAAAACGCAGCTAATGACCGGAGACGAGCCAGTCGAGGAGTCCGAGTCAGGAGAACCGCTCGCGGACGGTGGGGCAGCCGGAGCCGACGACGTCGCGCTGGATCCGTGGGGTTCCTCGGCTGTCTCCGACTACCGGAAGCTGTTCGAGGAGTTCGGCATCGAGGAGTTCGACGAGGTCCTCGAGGAGGTGCCGAATCCACACTATCTGATGCGTCGCGGAGTCATCTTCGGCCACCGCGATTACCGACCGGTCGCCGAGGCACTGCGCGAGGGCGAGGATGCCGCGGTCCTCTCGGGCTTTATGCCCACCGGCGACCCCCACATCGGCCACAAGCTCGTCTTCGACGAGATCATCTGGCACCAACAGCAGGGCGCCGACGCCTACGGGCTGATCGCCGACCTCGAGGCCAACTCGGCCCGCGGGATGAGCTGGGACGAGATCGACGAGCACGCCCGGGACTACCTGCTCTCCCTGCTCGCACTCGGGTTCGATCCCGAGGAAGGGACGCTGTACCGCCAGTCGACGAACCGGGAGGTCCAGGACCTGGCCTTCGAGATCGGCGCCGACGCCAACTTCTCGGAGTTCCAGGCGATCTACGGCTTCGACGGCGAAACCGATGTCTCGCACATGCAGTCGGTCGTCACCCAGATGGCCGACATCCTCTACCCCCAGCTCGAGGAGCCCAAACCGACCGTCATCCCCGTCGGTCCCGACCAGGATCCCCACGTTCGCCTGGCTCGCGACCTCGCCGAGCGCACCCGCTTTTTCAAGGTCTCGAAGGCCTACGCGAGCTTCGAGCTCGAGCCCGAGGAGCGCGACCTCGTCGCCGACTTTCACGAGAAGCTCGACCCGGCAGAGTTCGACGACGACCAGCTTCGGTGTGTCCACGTCGCCGAGGCGATCGAAGAGACGCCCCTCGAGGAGCTGAACGTCCCCGCCGACACCCTGAGCTCGGTGCTGACGAAGCTCGAGGAAGCCGGTATGGAACCCGTCCGCCCGCGAACTCGCTTCTTCGACCGCCGGGCGACCGACGAGGCGTTCGACGCACTCATCGACGCGATCGACGGCGAGAAGCGCGTCTACGAGAATCATATCGACGCCTTCGAACTCGAGGTGAGTGAGGCCGAGGAGCTGGCCCGCCAGATCGAGGTCGACAATGGCGGTTACGGCTTCCGCCCGCCGTCATCGATCTACCACCGCTTCATGACCGGGCTGACGGGCGGCAAGATGTCCTCGTCGGTTCCCGCCTCGCACATCTCCCTGCTCGACGACCCCGAGACGGGGTACGACAAGGTCAAATCCGCGACGACCGGGGGCCGCGAAACGGCCGAAGAGCAGCGCGAGAAGGGCGGCAAGGCCGACGAGTGTCCCGTCTACGAGCTGTACGCCTACCTGCTCGCGGGCGACGACGACGAGTTCGCCAAGCGAGTGTACGACGAGTGCGTCGGCGGCGAACGGCTCTGTGGTGACTGCAAGGAACAGGCCGCCCAGCTCATGAAAGAGTTCCTCGAGGAACACCAGGAGAAACGCGATGAGGTCGAAGAGCTGCTCGAGGCGGCGGACATCGAACTCGAGTCGCCGCGGAAGGCCTGACCGAGCCCACAGGAGCCGTCTTTTGCACCGCAACGGCACCCCTACCGAGCCACCACCGGGTGGGAGTGAAAGGGGTTCGGGGCTTTCGGAGTAGTGCTGTCACCTGAAACACCACGATCTGCAGAACGAGCGACGACGAGGGAGGGGCGCGTAACGTTTTTGCACCCCCGTTGCAATCGTTCGCACATGGCATCCGAACCCCGCGATCGGCGTGTCGTCCGCCAGTCAGCTACGGCTCCGGGGTTCGGCTTCTTTTTCGCCGACTAACGTCGGGCCGGTGGACTCGAGGACGATCACACCGATCGCCCTCGGCGAAACCGTCCGCGTCCCGTCGTGCCCTCGAGCGACGCTCGAGTCGGGTAGTCCGATCGAGGAGCGCGCGCCGAACGGAGTCGGAACCGCTAACTGACCGACCGACAGCCATTCAGACAAGCGAATGCAACTACCAGAATCAGAGGTCGCGGTCCTCGAGGCCGCGAACGCCGACGAGGCGACGCCCGTCGACGCCCTCGCCGCGGCGACCGACCTCCCGCCCGAAACCGTCACCGGGGCAGCCTTCGAGCTCGAGGAGCAGGGACTGGTCGCCGTCACGGAACGCGTCGATGAAACGATCTCGCTCACCGACGAGGGACGCACGTACGTCGAGGACCGTCTGCCCGAGGTGCGACTCTACGAGGCCGCCCTCGAGGCCGGCGCCGACGCCGACCCCGTCTCCATGGGGCAGGTTATCGGCACCTCGGGACTCGAGGGAGCCGAGGTCGACATCGCGCTCTCGAACTACGCCCGGAAGGGGTACGGGTCGATCGAGGGCGGCGAGATCACGGCCGACTCCGACGCCGATCCCGCCGCGGATCCGGAGGGCAACGCCCTCGAGTCGCTCGCCGATGAGGGGACGCTCGAGGCGGACGACGTTTTGGACCAGCTCGAGCGCCGCGGGCTCGTCGAGGTCTCCGAGACGACGACTCGCGAGGTAGAGCTCACCGAACAGGGCGTCACGGAGCTGATGGCCGGCGTCGAGACCGCCGAGACGGTCGGCCAGGTGACGCCCGAGCTGCTCACCAGCGGCGAGTGGGAAGACGTCGAGTTCGCCGAGTACAACGTCGAGGCCGACGCCGAGACGGTCGAGGGCGGGCGCGTCCACGTCCTCCGGGAGATGTCCGAGCGGGTCAAGGACGTCCTCGTCGGAATGGGGTTCGAGGAGATGGACGGCCCCCACGCCGACGCGGACTTCTGGATCAACGACTGTCTGTTCATGCCCCAGGATCACCCGGCGCGGACCCACTGGGACCGATTCGCCCTCGAGCAGCCGACCCACATCGATGAGCTCCCGGAGGATTTGGTCGAGCGCGTCGAGCGCGCCCACCGCGAGGGCGTCGGCGAGGACGGCGAGGGCTACCACTCGCCCTGGGACGAGGACTTCGCCCGTGCGCTCGCACTGCGCGGACACACGACGTCGCTCTCCACGCGGTACCTCTCCGGTACCGAGATCGGCGAGATCGAGCCGCCCGCCCGCTACTTCAGCGTCGAGAAGGCCTACCGCAACGACACCCTCGATGCGACCCACCTGCTCGAGTTCTACCAGATCGAGGGCTGGGTGATGGCCGAGGACCTCTCGGTGCGAGATCTGATGGGCACCTTCGAGGAGTTCTACGCCCAGTTCGGCATCGAGGATATCCAGTTCAAGCCCCACTACAACCCCTACACCGAACCGAGCTTCGAGCTCTTCGGGACCCACCCCACGACGGGCGAACTGATCGAGATCGGCAATTCGGGCATCTTCCGCGAGGAGATGCTCGAGCCCCTCGGCGTCGACTGCGACGTTATGGCCTGGGGACTCGCCTTAGAGCGCCTCGCCATGCTGACTACGGGCGCGGAGGATATCCGCGACCTCCACGGGACGCTGGCCGATCTCGAGTTCCTGCGGAACGCGGAGGTGACCTACTGATGCCAACCGTCGATATCGACCCCGACGAACTGCGCGAGCTGACCGGCCGCGAGGAGAAAAGCGACGAGGAACTGCAGGAGGACCTGTTCGGACTGGGCCTCGAGTTCGAGGGCTGGACCGACGAGGACGAGTTCGAACTCGAGTTCGCGCCCGACCGCCTCGATCGGCTCTCGGTCGAGGGCGTCGCGCGCTCGATGCGGTACCAGTACGGCGATTCTCGAGGGGTTCACGTCCCGTCGACCAACTCGGCTGACTGGACCATCGAGGTCGACGAGTCGGTCCCCGACGAGCGACCGTACGTCACGGGCGCGGTGATCCGCGACGTCGACTTAGACGAGGACGGTCTGGATTCGCTCATCCAGCTCCAGGAGAAGCTTCACGCGACGATGGGCCGCAAGCGCGCGAAGGGCGCGATCGGGATCCACGATCTGACGATGTTGAAGGGCAGTGCTGCGACAGAGGGGAGTCCAACGATCCGATACGTCGGCGTCGAGCCCGACGAGGACCGGTTCGTCCCGCTCGATTCCGACGCCGAGCTGACGCCCGCGGAGGTGCTCGAGGAGCACCAGACGGGCCGCGAGTACGCCGACCTCGTCAGCGAGTACGAGCGCTACCCGGCGATCTACGACGATATCGGACTGTTCTCGTTCCCGCCGGTGATCAACGGCCGGCGGACGGAGGTCTCGACCGACTCCCGGGATCTGTTCGTCGAGATGACCGGCACCGATCAGTGGACGATCGACAAGATGCTCAACATCGTCTGCTACGCGCTGGCGGCACGAGGTGCGACCCTCGAGGACGTCCGAGTCGAGTACCCCGACAGCGAGTTGGTGCGCCCCGACCTCTCGACGAAGACGAAGCGGGTCGCCCACGACCGCATCGAGACGCTTCTCGGAATCGATCTCGACCCCGACGACGTGATCGATCTGGCCGAGCGCTCGGGGCTCGACGCCGCGAGAAGCGAGGACGAAGCGACGGGTAACGAGGAGAGTTCCATCACGCCTCTGGAGGACCGAGACGGACTCGAGGAACGGGACGGCCCGGTAGGTTCGGACGAGTCGAACGCCGAGGACGCCGCGTCGACGGGCGACCTCGTCTACGAGGTGACGATCCCACCCTACCGCGTCGACGTGCTCCACCCGCTCGACGTCATCGACGACCTCGGACGGGCCTACGGGTTCAACGACCTCGAGCCCCGCTACCCCGAGGTCGGTACCGTCGGCGGCCGCCACGAACGGTCCCGGCTCGAGCGCGCGGCTCGAACCCAGCTCGTCGGACTGGGCTTCGAGGACATGCTCAACTTCCACATGATCGACGAGGAACAGAACTACGAGCGCCTCGGCGTTTCACCGGGTGAGGAGGTCTACGGCGCGGGCGAGCCCGCGACGATCAAGGAGCCCTACAGCGAGGACTACACGATGCTGCGGACGTGGACGCTGCCCTCGTTGCTCCAGGTCCTCGAGAACAACACCCACCGCGCGTACCCGCAACACCTCTCGGAGGTCGGCTTCGCAGCGGAACTCGACGAAACCGAGAACACGGGCGTCGGCGAGGGACGTCACGTCGGCGCCGTCCTCGCCGATCACGAGGCCGGCTACGAGGACGCCAAGGCTCGCCTCCAGGCGTTAGCTCGGGACTTCGACGTTGCCCTCGAGACGCCCGCTACGGAGCATCCGAGCTTCATTTCGGGTCGGGCGGCAGACGTCGTCATCGACGGCGAACCCGTCGGCGTCGTCGGCGAGATCCACCCGAAGGTGATCGTCGAACACGATCTCGAGGTGCCCGTCGCGGCGTTCGAGTTCGACCTCGAGGCCCTACGGTAGCCCCGTCGTCGTCCCGACCTGACGCTATCTGATCTCGCCGTAGGTCCTCGTGAGCTCTCCCTCGGCGTATCGGCACTGCTCGAAGCCAAGTGCGTTACACAGCAGCGTGTGACCCATAAAGGAGACAGCGTAATCTGCCATCCCGAACGGGTGGAGTTCCGTCTGCTGGGCCGGGGGGAGGACCGATCCGACGACGGCGATTTCGGCCCCGTCCGCCGAGAGGATTCCGGCACCGACGCCGGTCCCGGTGGGCTCCTCGCTTCCGTCTTCGTACTCCGCGAACGTCCCGGCGACCGAACCGCCGGCGTCGGCGAACGCGTCCGGATCGACGGTCGTCGCGGGCTGGTCGACGTCGGTCGTATATCCTAGCTGGGACCCCTTCCAGATCTCCTGCTGGCGCGGCCGAATCCCGGCGAGTAGCGGGTGGTCGAACGCTCGGTCCTCGAGGTTCGCGAACTGCATCTCGACGTTGCGGACGTCGTCGGCTGCGATCGACGCGGCGTTGCCGACCTCGAGCGCTCCGAGGAGGTTCACGCCCGCGTCCGTGAGCACGAGGTCGCCGCCGGCCTCGACGAACGCCTCGATCGCCTCTACGTACTGCGGGTCGTCGATCCCGTCGTCGTGCGAGACGACGAGCTTATCATAGTGGCGCTGGCCGGAGTTGCCCCGGAGCAGTCGTCCGATACGAACGTCGTGAACGCGCAGGCCGTCCATGTCGCCGTCCTCGAGGTACGGCTCGAGATCGGCGAAGAACTGCATCGGATTGACAAGGTACTCGCGCTGTTCGTACCCCAGTACTTCCTCGGGATCGGGGATCCCGTTCTCGGCGTCGACGGTCGTCAGACTGGCACTGATCTCTGCGTCGCTTTCGATCTCGACGTCCCACTGACCCGTCTCGGGGTGGCGGATACAGATATCCTCGTAGTCGTGCTTTCGGACCGTCGAGTCGTTCGGATCCGCCTTCGCTTCGAGGTCGATTTCGCGGACGACCTTCCCCGCAGGGTTGAGCAGTCTGACGACTCCCTCGGTCGCGTTTCCGACGCCCTCGAGGTGGATGAAGATCGACTGCGAGGCGTCGGTGGCTTCGGCCGTGATTCGCGTACTTCCGCCGGGACCGGGCTGGACGACGTCGTGGCTCCGGCGGGCCCCGGAGCCGTGGCCGTCGCCGGACGGATCTGTGCCGGAACCGGTATCCGTGTGTGGCAGATCGGCCGAGGACCGCGTCAGCGCGTCCGTCGTAACGTAGGCCGTATCCTGGTCTCCCGTGGCGATGGTCGCAGTGGTCGTCTGGGCCGCCATCTCGGCGTACTCGCGCATCGAGATGCGGTAAGCCTCCTCGTAGTGGCGAGTCCAGTACGGTTTCCACTCCTTCTGTGCGTCCTCGGAGTGGTTCGAGAGAATTACTTCTGGAGCGACCGTGATCGCGCCGAGGCCACCGAACGCCTCGGGTTGACCGGCCCAACAGAGGAAGCCGCCGGTGATCTGGTAGGACAACGAGTCGTAGATCGTTCCCCAGTCGAACAGCCCCTCGTAGCTGTCTCCGTCCGGAACGAACGACTCATCGTACATCTCCTGGCTGGCGGTCTCGATGTCGTCGGCGATGGCACCGATATCACCCCAGAAATCGTGCATTCCCTCGCCGATCCGGATGTTGACCTCGTCGAGATCGTGGGTCCCGTCGTGATCGAACGGCGCGTTCGTCTCGAGATTGAACACCATGTGGTCGGCGGTGTACATCCCGTGGTAGTCACAGAGGAACTCCACGTTATCGTACCCCCGGAAGTGGTCGACGATCGCCAGCGAGTCGGGAACGAGGTCGTGGAACTCCTCGGGCGCACCGTCGGGCTCTGCCGGCCGGAAGTTGGGGTCGGTCCACCCGATCGTTGGATACTGACGATTCGTGTCGACCGGCTGCTCGTTGAACTGGCTCGCGTTTCCGCGCTGGAAGTTAGTGTCGTGCTCTTCGACCCACGGGATATGGGTCTGGGGCTTGCGCGAGACCCAGCCGTCGGGATTGGTAAACAGGAACAACAGGACGACATCGTCCAGCAGCGGCTCGAACGCCTCGGCCTCGCCGAACGCGATCTCCTCGAGCAGCCGACAGCCGGCCTCGGTTCCCGCACGTTCGTCGCCGTGGATATTCAGCGAATAGACGACTTTCTCCTTGGCCGCGAACGACGACTCGTCGTGAACGTCGTTCGTCACTTCGGCGACGTAGATGTCGCGAGGGTCGGACTCCTCGCCGGTAAATCGGTTCTCCCATCCCGGCGACTGGCCGACCGTTTCGACGGAAATCCGGTCCGAAGCGGTCGTTTCGAGGTACTCGAGTGCCTGTGTGGTCTCCTCGTAGGCGAGGTACTCCCGGGCCTCTTCAACGGGCGGGAAAACCCCCTCCTCGTAGGGCGCCTCGAGTTTCCACCAGGGGTTCGCGCCCGGAGAGAAATCCATGCGCTCGATTCCGTCGAACTCGAGAACGTCCTCGACTTCGTCGGCCGTGAGGTGTGCGTGGGCGGCAGGCGAAGGCGAGTCCCGCGTGACCGCTTTCGGCGCGCGCTCGAGATCTTCGTCCTCGGTTTCGTCCTCGTACGCGTCCGCGAAAGCCGTGAGACCGTCCTGATCGGCGAACTCGATGAGGGTCGCGGCCTCGTACGCTTCGGGCGTGTGGTTGACGACGAAGGCGTACTCGTCGGTCATCGGTTCCCCGGTTACGTCGGCCGCTGCAGTTCCGGGTACTGCGAGTGCCGCACCCGTCGCCGCGGAGAGCGAGAGGAACGTTCGGCGGTCGATATCCGCCTCATCGAAGCGAGCGGCCGAAAGGCGATCGTCGGTTTCGTCCGAGTCAGCAGCGAGTAGATTCCAAGTCATTTGAGTTCTATGAGGGGCTATCCTCCAGAATATCAACAATGATGCTGGGTATATAAACTCAGGGAAGAGAGAGTCTCTCTGCTACACGTATCTTTAGGTAGACAACGATCCTGAACTAAGGGTTTGTCAGTTCGGTTAAGTTAACCCCTCGAAAGGATCGTTCTATGAGCGGACCGGGCTTCGTAGCTGTCGGCCGGCTACCGTCGCTGATCCTTCCAGGGGAGATACTCGAGAGAAAATCTCGAACCGAAACAGCAGTACAACGGGAACGGAACGATGTAGTGGTCGGTTAGAACTCGTGCTCTACCTCTTCTTCGTTAGCCTTCTGGATGATGATCTTCCCGTCCCGGACGCGAACGAAAACTTCGTCGCCGATATCCATACCCGCGACTGCGAGTTCGTCCTCGTGGAGGTTTAGATGGACGTTGTGATAGTTGCCGTCTTCGTCTTTCGCACCGCTTGGACTCAGCTTCTTTTTCCGGACCATCGCGGGATTCTAGGTCGCACTTCGCCGTAGGATATACTTAAGTGTTTTCTACGACACAGCGAATGATCTCGCCTCGGATCCGAATCTCCCCGTGCAACCGCGACGTAGCACAGATCCGGGTGGAGCAGTGACCGGACCGATCCGACAGGATCATTTAAACATAGTGGCGCAGTCCGTCGATTTTGGGGGATATCTTTATGTCTGATCGTGTGCAGAACTGACATGGAGGCTAAAACTATGGTACGTGAGGACGGAAAGCGAAACTTCGCGCTGCGAGAATCGGGCGGCGACGAGACGAGCGTCTTCTCGGGAAACACGCCGCGCCAGGCGGCACTCAAGGCGGCCCGCCGACTCGAGCCCGGCTCGAGCGAGGACGCGGCCGACCGCGTCGAGCTCCGGCTCCGGGAGAAAGGCACCGACAAGGTCCACATCTACGACGGCTGGGCCTGGGAGGAGACCGCTCCCGACGACAAACCCGACTGGATGCCCGACGAGATAACGGAAGCAAACGTCGCCAAGAAGGGAATCGACCACCTCGAAGAGTAGCCGTCCGAGAACCGATTGTTTTGCCGAGGACGCCGTCCCGAACCGCCACTCGAGCGTTCGGTCGCGACCCGGGTTCCGGATCCGTCCTCGAGCCGAGCGTCGGCCGGACCGAACGCGTCCGCTCCGACGCGCTTTTGGCGCGGTCCGGCAAAGACTGAGCCAATGCGTACAGTCACGCTCGGTCCCGAAGGGACCTACTCGCACCGGGCAGCGAGCGCGATCGCCGACGACGACGAGATCGGGTTCCGACAGTCGGTCACCTCGATCGTCGAAGCCGTCGCGACCGGCGAGTACGACCGCGGTATCGTCCCCATCGAGAACAGCATCGAGGGCAGCGTCACGGAGAGCCTCGACGCCGTCGCGGAGTACGACGTCGCGATCGTCCGCGAGATCGTCACGCCGATCCGCCACGCGCTGCTCGCCCAGGGGCCGGAGTTCGACACGATCGCCAGCCACTCCCAGGCGCTCGCACAGTGTCGCTCCTACCTCGAGCGCGAGTATCCCGACGCCACCCTCGAGGCCGTCGCCAGCACTGCTCAGGGCGTCGAGTTCGCCCGCGACGACGCTTCGATCGCGGGGATCGGCCACCCCGCGAACGCCGACATCGAGAACGGACTCGAGGTGCTCGCCGAGGACATCCAGGACCAGGACTCGAACGCGACGCGGTTTTTCGCGCTCGCGCCCGCCGACGAGCGCTCGACGGGCGGCGGAAAATCGACGTTCGTCGTCTACCCGAACGCGAACTACCCCGGACTGTTGCTCGAGTTGCTCGAGCCCTTCGCCGAGCGGGACATCAACCTCTCGCGGGTCGAATCCCGTCCCAGCGGGCAGCGACTCGGCGACTACGTCTTCCACATCGACGTCGAGGCGGGGCTGTACGAGTCCCGGACGATCGAGGCGCTCGAGGACATCGAGGAGCTAGCCGAGAAGGGATGGGTGCGACGGCTCGGCTCGTACGATCTCGAGCACGTCGTCGAGTAAGCAATATAATCCGAGATTCGTAGTTTAGTTAGTTCTCGTTGATCTTTTGCTCAGAATAGAATTCACGAATAGCATAGCCTACAAACGTTTTCTCGAATCTATCACGGCGTTCCCGGGTTACTACGGCAAGAATTAATCCAAGTAGAACTACCGAGATTAGCACAGGAAGGGGACGAGTAGGAATCCATCCTAGCAGAAAGGATCCAATTGCAACCACACCGATTGTCAAGATAGCCCATGAAGTCACAACCATACTTCGATAAAATGAATAAAGCGATTGAAAACGAAGTGCACGGACTGGTGGTCGTGTTTCGAGGAAACTAAGTACGATCTGATAGCGTTCAGTGTCTGACACAGTATTATCAAGTTCAAATATCTCATCAACGAGGGTTAAGAACTGATATCGTACTGTACTCATCGGGAGTGAATTTTCCGTGTTGTTTGGATTATTGTCCCTTCTCGGGGCCGAAAGGTCAGATTCCAGTCGTATTTGTCGCATTGTATGTTGGAACACATCTGGCTGTTTCCAAAGACACTCCCACCCTCTAACCCATTGGATCATATGACCAAGAATCAACGATCCAATTACCGTGATGAGTATCATTGCTCCAGATGCTTCGAAGATGGGGAGAGTTTCTACAGGAAATAAAATAGCTATAAATAGTAAAAAGGCAGCACCAGGTATCAAATCGGTAAGAACGTCATACAGGTTAAGAACCTGTAGAGGCCTCTCAATTGCCATTAATCCTATAGCTCTCAAAACCGGGTGTAGTTTCTTTTGGCCATTTTCCCCTTGGCCTTTTTATTGGCAAATTGATCGTGGAATGACACCTGCCAATCATCTTCGTGGTTTGCACGAACACGAAGTCTGCCATCTTTGCGCGTAGTGAGGACATTACGCTCGGAAGTCTCGTTGTCTGGTTCATCAAGTACAGTAACTCCATTTGGTTTTGTATAGTAGCCACCCGCATTATTACCGTCATCAGACTTATCTGAAATAAGCACTATTTCTGGATTAATATGGTCAACGAATTCACTAACATAGCTGCTTTTCCTCCCGTGGTGTGGAGCGACTAGAATATTTGCGTCTTCGATTGCATTCATAATTTCGGTGTCTTTCATCGCAGTATTGATCCCATCTTCAAGAATATCTCCCGCTGTTACAAGTTTAAATCCATAGCGCTCAATAACAGTAATAATACTTAAGTTGTTTAATCGATCGAAAATACTGCCAGAAACATCATCACTGTCGAGATGATAGTTCGAAAACATTGTTCCTTGTGCCCAGTCCTCAGATGAGGGGTCTTCAACAGCTGGCTGGTCAAATCGACTCACAAACTCTCTGTATGTGTTTGCGATGTTAAGATAAGATTCGTCGTCTTCTTCTTCAATTCGCTCCTCCAGCAGTGGGTCTGTTGCCTCATTTTGACATAGGAGAGGAACTTGAAAATCGGATTTCTCATATTGGACAATATCTCGTATATGGTCCTTATGTGGATGAGTTATGATCATATAATCAAGGGATGATACAGTAGACTGTCTTTCTAAATGCTCAATGGGTGAAAAATTGCTCGCACCCAAGTCGATTATTACATCCCTTTTTGCCGCACTTGCCCACATTGCGCTGCCCCGTTTTACATCCCAAATTCGGAGATCAAGGCCCCAAATCTTTCCTGTCATACTCTAACCTATCAGTGGAGAGCAATCATATTTAAATTGCCGGCACCAAGGTGAAAGTGAAAAGTGAGGATAGAGGCCATTAGAGGCAATATATTCGCACTCAACAATAAATCTCTCTAGAATCCCTCATACTATACTTAAGCGTAAAGATAGACCTATCATTTCTATCAATAAGTAGGACAAGAACGAACTATGTTTTCTCCACTTGAGCGATGTTGATGGCTGCGTTCACATCAGCATGAATTTCATATCCACAACGTGAACAAGAAAACTCCGTCCCATTACGATACTCACGATTCGTTTGTCCACACTTTCGACAGGTAATACTGGTATTTTCGGGATCAACCATTTCTATAGGAACACCTGTAGCTTTCGCCTTGTACGCGATCATCTCCTGCAACTTAGCGTACGGCCAGTCGTGAATTGGATCAGCAACTGTCTCACGATACCCGGTTAGCTCCTCGAGCGCGATCGTAGACGGCGCATGCTCACTCGCAAGATCGACGATCTCTCGAGATGCCGTATTGAGAACGTGCTCGGTGTACCGCTCGCGCTCACCTCGAGTCTGCCGTACCCCGCGAAGATCACCCTGTTCCATCAGTCGCTCTCGCTTGTCCTCAAGTCGCTCTCGGTAGTGGCGAAACTCTCGTCCCGGTTCGACTACGACGTCCTCGACGTCGTCCCCGTCGACCACGGCTGCGGCGTAGATCACGTTTTCACCGATATCGACACCGACGGTCGTCGTCACGTCAGCTGGCTCGTAGACCTCGACGTCCCACTTGACCACCAGATGGGCACGAACCGATCCGTCCGGTTCGACGTGGAGTTCACACGAACCAGTGTCGGCATCGTCCTCGAAAATTCGCTCGAGATAATCCCGTTGATAGCCGTTTGGCTCGATATGAAACCATACTGGTTTGTAGGGAATGAAACTCGCCTTCAGCCCATATCCTCGTTCGTTTTCGACCAACTCGAAATCCTGATGTGAGAGAACAAGATAGCTTCCCCCACCGAACTGCGGTCGATTACCGTCTTTCCCGCGACTACGCCAGGACGAGAAGGATTCGGCAACATGCTGTGCTGCCTCTCTGGCAGTCGTAGCCTTGACTGTTCGATCCTCGAACTCTCGCGTCACCATCTGATAGAGTGTGTTGTTCTGTGGACTCCACTCCCATTCTGGAATTGAGGGCATCATATCGGCCATGTACCCCGCCATCGCCTGAAACTCCTCAACGCCAGCCCGAACGCGCTCGGTCTTCTGCTGGCTCGTCTCGAGATCGAGGACGACTGTCTGGACGACCGTCTCAGTCGTCGTTCCGGCAGTGAACTCCTCGAGATCGGCTTGATTTGATTCACTCATTGGTCTGTGTCACCGGCGACTGTCTGATATATCACTAATTGTACTCGACACCAATAGTTATTTGTGGTTTGTTGCTAAACCGATGAGTAAGCGGAGTTGGGTATATCTCAGTTTCCGCAACGCGGCACTTCGCCGCGCGTATCGAGTCGATGCTACTCGGTACGAGCCTGCCCGCCGATAAGCTCGGCTCGGGCGTCCCTGGCTTGGATGCATGGGCGTGGACCTTTCGCCCGCGGGACTCCGCCGAGATAGGCGAAAAGCGGCGCATAGACAGCGCCCGGCTCGAGGCAGTACTACACCAACAGTGGTTGGGGCACAGGACGTTCGTCCGACGAGGTCCCGGAAATTATAATCCATAGATGCATGGCCTATTCCATGCGGGAAGGAACCCGTCACGCCAAGAGCAGGCACCCCACCGTATACTAAGGGTAGTTCTCCAACTACCCGCGAAAACGGAAAAAGAAACGTTTCCATACGTTAAAGCCCAATACAAAGCCAGACATCAGACAGTTATGTCGACCCCCCGGGTGAAATCGGGTATTAGCGGTCGACGATAGAGGTAGTTCGAGTAACGGTATTGTAGGCGCTAACAACTCGGTTTTTGCAATGGTTCCTGATGAACCCTTGTGGGGTCGAAGGGCCCGGTGTGTGGATTTCAAACGTATCGGAACCAATTGGTGAGGGTTCCTGATGAACCCTTGTGGGGTCGAAGGTTCCGTAACACCAAGATGTAAGGTCATTACATCCCTGTTCCTGATGAACCCTTATGGGGTCGAAGGTCCGAATCAACCAACTCACGGGCCATTTGCCTACGTGTTCCTGATGAACCCTTGTGGGGTCGAAGGGGGCTACGGGTTACCCTCAAAGAAACGTAGGAAGATGTTCCTGATGAACCCTTGTGGGGTCGAAGGGAGATACTGAACAACCCATACGAAAACGTCGACTGGGTTCCTGATGAACCCTTGTGGGGTCGAAGGTGCACACGTCCATTTCACTCCGGGTTCAGGTAGATGTTCCTGATGAACCCTTGTGGGGTCGAAGGATTCTCGACGAGAAGCCAGAAACCGGGTTCCCACAGTTCCTGATGAACCCTTGTGGGGTCGAAGGTTTGAGTACCAGCGCCGTGACTCCCAGATCCCCGAGAGTTCCTGATGAACCCTTATGGGGTCGAAGGTCGGTCATACAGCGAAGCGTGGGCCTCGTGATCGTAGTTCCTGATGAACCCTGTATTGTTGAAGAGTTCCCCCTTTCGGCGGCAACCGTCTCGATCGCGGTCGGGATTTCGGCCGTCACCGAGACCAGGACCAGAGCGATCAGCGTCGCTCTCGGCGGGTACCTCCTCGCGACCGTCCTCTGGTCGTACGTCGTCGACGGGCTCTACTACGCGGTTACTCGAAGCCTTCCGGGCGCCGACCCGCCGACCTGGATCGCCGTCGTCGACCACCTCAACCCCCTCACGGCAATGAGTACGAGCGGAGACGTGTTCCTTCCCGAGGCGAGTCAGATCGCCATCACCGCGACGGAGGAAGGAGTCAGTGCGACACAGACCGAACAGACACCGTCCGGCACGACCGAGGCACTCGTCCACGAACCGCTGTTCCTGGCCGCGGTACTGCTGTTCTGGATCGTCCTCCCGCTTGCGGTCGGCTACCTCCGCTTTCGCGACGCCGACCTCTCGTAGCGTTCGCGAGTCGGTGTCCAAATCGTTTTTCACCCTCCCACCGTACTGCGGGTATGGCACTCACCGCAGGCGACGACGCACCGACCGTCACCGCGCGCAACCAGGACGGCGAAGAGGTCGTCCTCGAGTTCGACCGTCCGACGGTTCTCTACTTCTACCCGCGAGACGAGACGCCGGGCTGTACGACCGAGGCGACCCAGTTCCAGCGCGAACTCGAGACCTACCACGAGGCGGGCGTCGACGTCTACGGCGTCTCGACGGACGACGTCGACTCCCATCAGTCGTTTTGCGAGTCGGAGGGACTCGAGTTCGACCTGCTGGCGGATCCCGACGCCGAACTCGCCGAGGCGTTCGACGTGGAGGTTCGAAACGGCGCGACCGCGCGGACGACGTTTTTCATTGGCGACGGCAAGGTCAAAGCCGCCTACGAGGACGTCGACCCGGACGGCCACGCCCGACAGGTGCTGCTCGACGCGCTCGAGGACGGACGCGTGACGCTCCCGGAGTAGCCGTTCCTCCCGTGCTGTTCTACCGTGGCCTCGAGAGCCGCCGCTGTAGCTGTCTCGAGAGGACACGACGATTCTCGGCGAACCGACGCGCCGAATGCGTGAGTATACCAAGCACAGTATTTATCTGCTCGGACGTAGAACGCACTGACGTCGCGGGACGATAGCAAGTCCGGTGATCAGCCAGACGGCGTATCGCGTGTCGAGAGCCGAGCACGACGATACGGACCACGCCTCCTCGAGATCGGAGCAAGGAAAACGGAGGAGCCGAGCCACCTGTTCGCGTGGTCCTTTTCGAACTCCGTTCCGAGCAGAATTTATCCCCGTCGAGCACCTACGCCGAGGTATGCGACGAAACCCCTTCGAGGAGATCGAGGAGATGCTCGACCGCGTCAGCAAGCAGGTCGAAGGCGGGATGGGCAGCGGCGGGCTTCAGGTGCCGGGTTCGGTGCCGGTCGACGTCGCCGACAGAGCCGAGGAGTACGTCGTCACGGCCGACCTGCCCGGCTACGACACCGACGACATCGAGCTCACCCTCGCCGAGGGAACGCTTCGCCTCGAGGCTGATCGGGCCGACGAACTCGAGCACGCCTCCGAGCGGTATATCCGACGCGAACGAACCCGAACGTCGGTCAACCGTCGGATCCGGCTTCCGGACCCGGTCGAGGAGGAGTCGGTATCGGCAAGCTTCGAGAACGGCGTCCTGACCGTTCGACTGCCGAAGGTCGAAGGCGGCGACGACTCGAGAGCGATCGACATCGAGTAGTCGCCCCCGAGGCGTTCCGTTCTCGGACGTCTCGAGCAACCGAGCCGACCAACCGCGAACACCGTTTTTCGACCCGCCAGTCCGGATGAGGGTCCAGAGACTGTATAGAAAGTTATACGACGACGACGCTACCACACGTATATAAACAGATGAGCGACGCGGGATACGACCACGCGGCGGTCGAACGACGCTGGCAGGAGGCGTGGGACGAGGCGGACGTCTACCGAACGCCCGACGACGTCGAGGATCCGACGTACGTCCTCGGGATGTACCCGTACCCGTCGGGGAAGCTCCACATGGGCCACGTTCGCAATTACACGATCACGGACGCCTACGCCCGGTTCCGACGGCTGCAGGGCGACGACGTGCTCCACCCGATGGGGTGGGATGCGTTCGGCCTCCCCGCCGAAAACGCGGCCAAGGAGCGCGACACCAACCCGCGGGACTGGACGTTCGACTGCATCGAGACGATGCGCGGCCAGATGGAGTCGATGGGCTTTGGCTACGACTGGGAGCGCGAGATCGCCACCTGCACCCCTGACTACTACAAGTGGAACCAGTGGCTCTTCGCTCGGTTCCACGAGGAGGGGCTGGTCGACCGACGCGACGCCGAGGTCAACTGGTGTCCCGAGTGCGAGACCGTCCTGGCCGACGAGCAGGTCGAGGGCGAGGCCGAACTCTGCTGGCGCTGCGATACGCCGGTCGAGGAGCGCGAACTCGAGCAGTGGTTCCTGAAGATCACCGAGTACGCCGATGAACTGCTCGAGGACATCGACGAGCTGGAGGGGTGGCCCAACTCGGTGCGCCAGATGCAGCGCAACTGGATCGGGCGCCAGGAGGGGACCGAACTCGAGTTCTCGATAGAGGGCCACGGCTCGGTGACGGCGTTCACGACCCGCGTCGACACCATCCACGGCGCGACGTTCTTCGCGCTCGCGCCGGACCACCCGATCAGCGAGCAGGTGGCCGAGACCGACGAGGACGTTCACCACTTCGTCGAGGAGGAGGCCGACCCCGAGGGTGACGAGCCAAACGGCGTCGAGACCGACCTGACCGCCACGAACCCCGTCACTGGCGAGGAGATCCCGGTGTACGTCGCCGACTTCGTCCTCTCGGACGTCGGGACGGGCGCGCTGATGGCCGTCCCGGGCCACGACGAACGCGACCACGCCTTCGCGACGAAGATGGACGAGGAGATCGTTCCCGTCATCGCCCCCGAGCCGGACGACTGGGACAGCGAGACCGTCCCCGAGGCACCCGACGTCAGTGAGGAAGCCTACACCGAGGACGGTGTGTTGGTCAACTCCGGTGAGTACTCCGGCCTCGAGAGCGGCGTCGCCCGCGAACGGCTGACCGACGATATCGACACCGCCGAGTGGACCACTCAGTACCAGCTCCGTGACTGGGGGATCTCCCGCCAGCGCTACTGGGGGACGCCGATCCCGGTCGTCCACTGCCACGACGGCTGTGGATCGGTCGTCCTCTCCGAGGAGGAGCTGCCGGTCGAACTGCCGGAGTTCATCAACACGACCGGCAACCCGCTGGACGAGGCCGAGGAGTGGAAGGAGACGACCTGTCCGGAGTGTGGCGGGGCCGCCACCCGCGAGACCGACACGATGGACACCTTCGTCGACTCCTCGTGGTACTTCCTGCGGTACGTCTCGCCGGAGCTCGACGAGGCCCCCTTCGACCTCGAGCAGGCCAACGACTGGATGCCCGTCGACCAGTACGTCGGCGGGATCGAACACGCCGTGATGCACCTGCTGTACTCGAGGTTCTTCACGAAGGTGCTGGCCGACCACGAAGGCCTCGAGCACCGCGAGCCGTTCACGAACCTGCTCGCCCAGGGGATGGTCCAGCTCGAGGGCGAGAAGATGTCCAAGTCGAAGGGGAACGTCGTCTCGCCCCAGCGGATCGTCGAGGAGTACGGCGCCGACACCGCCCGCCTCTTCATGATGCAGGCCGCCCAGCCCGAGCGGGACTTCGACTGGAGCGAGGAGGGCGTGCGCTCGACGTACGCCTTCCTGACGCGCCTGCAGGGGATGGTCGAGGAGTACGACGATCCCGACGGCGACGACGACGCGGTCGCGAGCTACGTCGACGGCGAGATCGACGCGACGGTCGCCATCGCGACCGAAAAGTACGACGAGCTGACGTTCAACCGAGCGCTGCGAGAGGTCCAGGACCTGGTTCGGACGCTCAGACAGTACGCGGAGTACGCCGAGCCACACGCCGACACCTACGAGCGAGGGCTGTCGGCGGTCGTCCGGCTGCTGGCGCCCGTCGCGCCCCACATCGCCGAGGAGCTGTACGACGAGCTCGGCTACGACGGGTTCGCCGCCGAGGCCGAGTGGCCGACCGCCGAGATCGACCGCGATCACGTCCGGAAACGCCGACAGCTGGTCGAGAACACCCGCGAGGACGTCCGCGACATCGTCGACGTCGCCGGCATCGAAGATCCGCAGGCGATCGACGTCGTCGTCGCACCCGACTGGAAGTACGACGCCTTAGAGATCGCGGTCGAGAGCGATGCGCCGAACCTGATCGGCGAACTGATGCAGGAGTCCCACATCCGCGAGCAGGGCGACGCCGCGGCCGACTACGGCCAGGACCTGCAGGCCGAGCGCGAGGCGCTGTCGACGACTCTCGGGCCCGACGCGGAACGCGAGGCCCTCGAGGCGGCCGCGTGGCTGCTCGAGCGCGAGTTCGAGGCCCCGGTCACCGTTCGCCGCGCCGAGGCCGTCGACGAGAGCGTGCTGAAGAACGCCGAGCCCGGTCGGCCGGCGATCGAGATCGAGGACGGATCCGAGAACTGACGGCGACCTCGTCGACGAGCGTGGAACGGGCAGGCTGTTCTTTTATTCCCGCGCCTGTGGGTAGTGGAGACACCGAATGAGAAACGACGGACGAGAGCGGACGGATCCCGCCCGATGGCCGGTTGCCGGTGTCTCGAGCCCGAGGGCGCCGTACGTCGCCGCGATGACGTGGCGGAAGGGGCTGTTCGCCCACTGGCCGATCGACCCCGAGGTGCTTCGGCCCCACGTTCCCGATCAGCTCGAACTCGAGACTCGAGACGGGCGGGCCTGGCTCAGCGTATTACCGTTCGTGCTCGCCGACGCGGGACTGCGGGGAACCCCCTCTATCGCGAGGCTCGATATCACCGAACTCAACGTTCGGACGTACGTCGAACACCGCGGCGACCCCGCGCTCTACTTCTTCAGCGTCGACGTCGACAACCCAGCGGTCGGCGAACCGATCGGTCGAGCGACTCGGCTTCCGGTCTACACCGCCCGGATGTCCCTCGAGGACGACGGCGACCGAATCGAGTTCTCGAGCGAGCGACGCCGGTCGAGGGCGGGTGATCCAGCCCGATTCGTGGCGTCGTACCGTCCTACCGGAGATGTCTCCGTTCCCGAAACCGATTCGCTCGCCTACTGGCTTACCGAGCGCCGACGGTTCTACGCCCCGTCGGGTGACGGCGTGATGGGAGGAGAGATCGCTCACGATCCGTGGCCGCTCCAGCCGGCCGAGGCCACGATCCGCGAAAACACGATGTTCGCGGCGAACGGGCTGCCGTCGCCGACCGGCGACCCGGTCGTTCACTACTGCGATCGGCTTCCGATTCGGGGGTCGATCCCACGTCGGCTTCCGGACCGAGAGTAAAAACGGGTTTCAGGCGAAGGGGAGATCCGGTGTCGATACTCGTTCGTTATATTCTTTTATCGTTCATGTAGGTTATCCGAAAGCGACAGGTTAGTTTACTCGGGTTAGAAAGAACGCTCGAGTTCTAACCGCATGGCAACGAAAGACGCGACTCCAGAGGGGACCGGACGAAACTCCTTCGTCTACGTCGTCGCCGCGCTGGCGGCGCTCAACGGACTGTTGTTCGGCTTCGACACCGGCGTCATCGCCGGCGCGATGCTGTACATCCAGAACAGCTTCGATCTGACCGCGCTGTTTGGCTACCCAATGAGCGCCTCGTTCGTCGAGGGGCTCATCGTCAGCGGCGCGATGGGCGGTGCGATCGTCGGCGCCGCGTTCGGCGGTCGACTCGCCGACCGACTCGGACGGCGCCGACTCATCCTCGTCGGCGCCGTGATCTTCTTCGTCGGCTCGCTCATCATGGCGATCGCCCCGAACGTCGAGGTGTTGATCTTCGGCCGACTGATCAACGGCGTCGGGATCGGTTTCGCGTCCGTGGTCGGCCCCCTCTACATCTCCGAGCTCGCGCCGCCGAAGATCCGCGGCTCGCTGGTCTCGCTCAATCAGCTGACGATTACGAGCGGTATCCTCATCGCCTACCTCGTGAACTACGCCTTTTCGGGCGGCGGTGACTGGCGCTGGATGCTGGGTCTCGGCATGATCCCTGCCGTCGTCCTGTTCGTCGGGATGCTGTTTATGCCCGAGAGCCCCCGCTGGCTGTACGAACAGGGGCGGGTCGACGACGCCCGCGACGTGCTCTCTCGGACGCGCACGGAGAGTCGAGTCGCCGCGGAGCTCCGCGAGATCAAGGAGACGGTCAAGACCGAGTCCGGCACCGTCGGCGACCTGTTCAAGCCGTGGGTTCGGCCGATGCTCGTCGTCGGGGTCGGGCTGGCCGCCTTCCAGCAGGTGACCGGAATCAACGTCGTGATGTACTACGCCCCGGTGATCCTCGAGTCCACCGGGTTCCAGGATACCGCCTCGATCCTGGCGACGGTCGGGATCGGTGTCGTCAACGTCGTGATGACGCTCGTCGCCGTGCTCCTGATCGACCGGACCGGTCGGCGACCGTTGTTGCTCACGGGGCTCGTCGGGATGACCGTCATGCTCGGTCTCCTCGGGCTCGCCTTCTTCCTGCCCGGGCTCTCGGGAGTCGTCGGCTGGCTCGCGACGATCGGCCTGATGCTGTACGTCGCCTTCTTCGCGATCGGGCTCGGCCCCGTCTTCTGGCTGTTGATCTCCGAGATCTACCCCACCCAGATCCGGGGTACCGCGATGGGCGCCGCGACGGTCGTCAACTGGGGGGCGAACCTGCTGGTCTCGCTTACCTTCCTCGGGCTGGTCGACGCCGTCGGCCAGGCCAGCACGTTCTGGCTCTTCGGCGCCTGCTGTCTGGCCGCGCTGGTCTTCTGCTACAAGCTCGTTCCCGAGACGAAGGGGCGCTCGCTCGAGGAGATCGAGGCCGACCTGCGCGAGAAGACCCTCGTCGGACCGGACGAGCACCCCGACGCCGTCGGGAGCGACGACTAGTCGGTCGCTGCGATTCGAGGAAGAAGCGTTCGATCGACGACCGAGACGACTACCGGTCGGTGTGAATCAGTCCGAAGTCGAAACCGGCCCCGTGCTCCCGGGCGTCCTCGTAGACGACGCGGGCCGCCGCGACGTCCTGGATCGCGAGTCCGGTCGAGTCGAAGACGGTAACGCCGGTGTCGTCCTCGCGGGCCGCCTTCTCGCCGACGACGAGTTCGCCGATCTCGCCGTAGATGTCCTCGTCCGTGAGCGTCCCCTCGTTGTAGGGGACGTTGACCTCGCCGGAGTGGGTACACTGCTTGTGGTCGTCGATGACGACCGTCGACTCGAGCAGTAGCTCGTCGCTCAGCTCGTGTTTCCCCTCGGCGTCGGCGCCGATCGCGTTGACGTGGGTGTGTTCGCCAACGTCCTCGAGGCCGACGACTGGGTCTCTGACCGGCGTCACCGTCGAGAGGACGTCACAGTGACCCGCCTCGGAGATCGAGCCCGCGCGGACGTCGAACTCGTCGTCGTAGGCGTCGATGAACCGCTGGACGCGGTCGTCGTCGAGGTCGCTGACGACGACCTCCTCGATCGGACGGATCTCGCTGATCGCCTCGAGCTGGGTGTAGGACTGAACGCCCGCACCGACGACCCCCATCGACGTGGCGTCCTCGATGGCGAGGTAGTCGGTCGCGACGGCCGCTGCGGCACCCGTGCGTTTCATCGTCAGCGCGGTGCCGTCCATGATCGCCAGCGGGGAGGCGGTCTCCGGGTCGGAGTAGATCATCGTCCCGAGCACGGTCGGCAGATCGTGATCCGTCGGGTTGTCGGGATGGACGTTGACCCACTTGACGCCCGCGGCGTCCCACTCGCCCGCGTCGAGGTAGGCGGGCATCGACCGGAAGTCGCCGTTGTACTGCGGGAGATCGATGTAGGACTTGGCGGGCATCTGGGCGTCGCCGCGCTCGTAGGCCCCGAAGGCGTCCTCGACCGCACCGATTACGTCGGCCATCCGCGCGTGCTCGTCGACGTCGTCGCTGTCCAGGAGAAGTGTCTGCATATCGGCGAATATTGCGGGCTAGTACTTAAGTGGTGCTAACTGTCGAGCACACCGACCGCTATCGGGACGAGCGGCGAAAGAAATCGACGTGTGGGCCGACGAATCGATCGAATGCGATACGTGATCGGACGGGTGGGTAGCCGAGCGGGCCGAGCGTGATCTCGCGGGTCGCGTGCTCCCCGCTCGCTTTTACGAGGTTCTCACTCGCTTCGCTCGTTCCGAACCTCGCCTACATCATGCCGCCCATACCGCCACCCATGCCGCCCATGCCGCCACCCATACCGCCGCCGCCCGGCGGCATCTCCTCGTCGTCGTCGTCGTCGGCGACCGCGAGGTCGCCCGCGGCGATGACGTCGTCGATGCGCAGCAGCATGACGGCGGCCTCGGTGGCCGACTCGATCGCCTGGGTCTTCACACGAAGCGGCTCGTAGACGCCTTCCTCGCCCATGTCGATGGTGTCGCCGGTGAACGCGTCCAGTCCGGCGGCCTCGTTACCGCCGTCGTGGGCCGCGCGCAGCTCGACCAGCGAGTCGATGGGGTCGAGGCCGGCGTTCTCGGCCAGCGTGCGCGGGATGACCTCGAGGGCGTCCGCGAACGCCTCGACGGCCAGCTGCTCGCGCCCGCCGACGGAGTCAGCGTAGTCCCGCAGAGCGAGCGAGAGCTCGACCTCGGGGGCACCGCCGCCGGCGAGGACTTTGCCGTCCTCGAGGGTCGTTCGCACCACACCGAGGGAGTCCTCGATGGCGCGGTCGACCTCGTCGATGACGTGCTCGGTGCCGCCGCGGAGGATGAGGGTGACGGCCTTGGCGTCGTCGACGTCCTCGACGAAGATACGCTGGTCACCCGCGATCTCCTTCTGGGCGACGCTGCCGGCGAAGCCGAGGTCGTCCTCGGTGAGGTCGTCGACGCTGGTAACGGGCGTCGCGCCGGTTGCGCGGGCCAGCTGACTCTGGTCGCTGGACTTGACGCGACGGACGGCGATGATGCCCTCCTGGGCCAGGTAGTGCTGGGCCATGTCGTCGATGCCGCCGTCGACGAAGACGACGTCGGCGCCGGCGTCGGCGACCTTCTGGGCCATCTCCTGGAGCTGGGCCTCCTCCTGCTCTAAGAACTGCTCGAGCTGGTCGGGGTCGGTGACGTTGACCTCGGCGTCGATCTCGGTCTCCTTGATCTCGAGGTCGCCGTCGACGATCGCGACATTGGCGTCCTCGGCGAAGTACGGCATGTTCTCGGAGACGCGCTCCTTGTCGACGATGACGCCCTCGACGAGCTCGGAGTTCTCGATCGAGCCGCCGACGACCTTCTCGACTTTGATGTTGTCCGTGTCGACCTCGTCGTCGTCCGCGACGGACTGGACGGCGCTGACGACGAGCTCGGCGAGCAGGTCGCGGGCACTCTCGGCGCCCTTGCCGGTCATCGCCGTCGCGGCGATCTGGTGGAGGATTTCCTCGTCGTCCTCGTCGACGTCGATGGCAATCTCTTCGAGGGCCTCCGTGGCCTCCTCGGCGGCCTGGCGGTACCCCTGGGCGAGGGTGGTGGCGTGGATATCCTGGTCGAGGAGATCCTCGGCCTGGGTGAGGAGTTCGCCGGCGACGACGACGGCGCTCGTCGTTCCGTCACCGACCTCGTCCTCCTGGGTCTCGGCGACTTCGACGATCATGTCGGCCGCCGGGTGGTCGATCTCCATCTCCGAGAGCAGCGTCACGCCGTCGTTCGTGACGATGACGTTGCCCGAGGAGTCGACGAGCATCTTGTCCATCCCTTTCGGACCGAGTGTGGTCCGTACCGACTCGGCGACGGCCTTGCCGGCCTGGACGTTCATCGACTGGGCGTCCTTGCCGGACGTTCGCTGGCTGTCCTCCGAGAGTACGATAAGGGGCTGGTTGCCCATCTGCTGTTGTGCCATAGTCACCTGATGGATTGATTGCTATTCTATATAAAAGCTTCGCTATAGGATGACACAACCCCTCACACAACGGTTCAGTACGGGGATTCGGTACTGGCGCTCGTTCCACTATTTATATGCAACGAGCGCGACGAAAACACGTTTCGGCCGAAACGCGAGCGATCAGGATTCGCTACCGGGGTAGCGGTGGTACTGCATCCCCTGGTGTTTCATCTCGTTGTGGCGCTCCTCGAGGAACGAGTACACCGTTCCGTGGGGGGCACCGTCGAGCAGCATCTCGGCGGCGGTACGGACGGCGTCGACCTCCGGGGGAGTCCCGATCGCGCCGAGCGTCGAGCCGTAGATGACGACGTCGGCTCCCGACAGCTCCTCCATAAGCTCGCGGGTGCGGCCGTCCTCACCGATGAGCCGGCCCTTCTTGCGTTTCATGTCGTTTTTGTTGCGTGCGGCGGCGTCGATGTCGACGATGTCGAGTTGCATCATGTCGTCCTCGAGCAGCTGCAACGCCTCCTCTGGCGGAAAGCCGCGACCGATCGCGCGAACGATCTCGGGCCCCTTGAGGCCGCGAACGGGATCGCCGACGGTCTCGACGGCGACGGAACCGTTCTCCGAGTCGATGTCCAGACGGACCTCCGCCGCCGCCTCGATCTCGCGCATCGTCTCGCCGCCCTCACCGATGAGGACACCGATGCGGTCCTGCGGAATCTTCACGTGTTTCATGCCCTCCAGTATTCGCTCAGCGAGGTTAAGGTCTTGGTCCGATCCCGGCAACAAAACGATCTATACGGTCTCTCGACGTCTGGTACCCTATGGCAAGCGACCCACGGTACGAAGTATCTGTCCCGGACGATCGCACGCTCGAGGGAACGCTCCTCGTCGGCCTCTCGAACTTCGGGCTCGCGGGACTCACCGCGACGGACCACCTGCTCACCCAACTCGAGTTCGAGCAGGTAGGACACGTCCGATCCCGGAACCTGCCGACGGTTACCCCCTTCGAGGACGGAACGCCCAGGCGGCCGATACGCCTCTACGCGGCGGCCGATCACGACGTCTGCGTGCTCGTCAGCGAGGTCGTCGTTCCGGTGTGGGCCGCCGCCGCGTTCGCGGACGCCGTGGAGAATCTCGTCGCCTCGAGCGAACTCGAGGAGATCGCCCTCCTCCACGGCGTTCCGTTCCCCCACGGACCCGACGAACACGCGGTCTTCTTCGTCGCGACGCCCGAGTTCCGGGAGCGACGGCTCGAGGAAACCGAGCTCGAACCGCTTCGCGGCGGCGTCTTCGACGGCGTTCCGGCCGAGTTCACGAGCCGGAGTCTGGACGGCGAACTGCCGCCACTCGGGACGCTCGTCACGCCGATCCACCCGCCTGGACCGGACTTCGAGGCCGCCGTTCGATTCCTGGAGTTCCTCCGCGAGGGGTACGGGCTCGAGGTCGACGACCGACAGCTCCGCGAGCGATCGGAGTCGATGAACCGCTACTACGGCGAGCTCGCCGACCGCATCGAGACGCTCGAGTCGGAGAGAGGGAGCTCTGAGGAACGCCAGTTGCCGATGGATCGGATGTTCATGTGAAGAAGTCGCGACCCGGCGGGAGGTTACGGTCGGCGAGAGCGGGCGATCGACTCCCCGATCGCCGGAAGCGCGAGCATCGAACCCACCCCGACGACGATCGCCACGGCGACCGACAGCGCCGGGACCCCGACGGCGACTGCAACCGCGACGCCGCCGTAGGACGCGACGGCGAGGGCGGTGTTGTAGTGGACGAACCGAAGGGCGATCAGCGCCGGCGAGAACGTGAGCCAGCCGAGGGTCTCCGTTCCAAGCGGCCGAACCCATCCGCCACGAACGAGGGCGCCGACCAGCACCATGGTCAGCCAGGCGACGATCGCGGCCGCCGTCACCCCGTAGCTCGCCGTCGAGTCGGTCATCCCGACGAGCAGCAGTACCGGAAGTCCGATAATCGACACCTCGCCGAAGATCGACGTCAGGTCGTGGAGGAAACAGCCGAACCGGCTCTTCTCCAGATTGGCGATCGTTCCGTACCCGTACCACGACTGACGCTTTTGCGTGTAGGCGGGACGGGTCCGCCGGCCGGGTGTCCGCTTGCGCCGGTCTCTGCTCATACCGGTGCTAACGGTCACCACCGATAAATAGCCCGTGACTCCCGCCAGTTACCGGTCGTCGGACGACCCGGCGACCGAGCGGAACCGCACCGACTCCGAGAGCGTGTCGACGATCGCAACCGTCCGGTGTTCGTCGTCGACGGTCGGGAACTGCGCCCCGGGATTGAGCAGCGTCGTACGGCCCGATTCGGTGTGCTCACGCCGGTGGTGGTGACCGTAGCAGACGAAGTCGTACGTCTCGGCTGCAGCGAGTGCTTCGACCTCCGCCTTCGACTCCCCGTGAAGCACCCCAAAGGAGAGCCCGTCGAACTCGAGCGTGGCGAACCGTCCGTGGAGTTCGCTTCCCTCGCCGAGGGCGTCGAACGTCGCCTCGAGGCCCGAGATTTCGCCGTCGTTGTTCCCGAGAACGCCGTGAAGCTCGAGTCCCTCGAACGCCGAGAGCAGGGGCGGGGCGACGAAGTCGCCGCAGTGGATGACGACCTCGACGCCCTCCTCTTCGAAAATTTCGGCTGCGCGCTCGGCCGCCGCGACGTTGTCGTGGGTGTCGGAGACGATCCCGATGATCATACGTGAAGAACCGCCGCCGAGTAACTAAGACGTTCGGGGACCGGTAACGTGGTCGGTGCGAGCGGTCAGTCTCGAGACGGATCCGGTTCCGGATTGGTGACGAACTCGAGCAGCTCGTCGGGATCGGTCTCGACGCCCTGCCGAGAGAAGAAGTTCGCGACGTTCTCGCAGTCGCGCTCGAGGAAGTTCCGGCTGTTGGGATGGTGAACGGTGACGGCCTGGCCGAGGTCGATGACAACGAGCTGGCCTTCGTGGAAGACGACGTTGTACTCGCTCAGGTCGCCGTGGACGATCCCCGCCGAGTAGAGCCGGCGCATGTACTCGCGCATGACTCCGTAGGCGGTCTCGGGGTTCTCGATGTGGACTTCGCCGAGTCGCTTCGCGCGCCCGTCCCCGTTGCCGATGTACTCCATCACGAGGACGTTCCGCTCGGTCGCGATCGGCTCCGGCACACGAACACCCGCTTTCTTCGCCCGCCTGAGGTTCGCCAGCTCCTTTTTCGTCCAGGCGAGCACGACGTCCTTCTTTTTGCCGCCCAGTCCCTCGAAGCGCGGGTCGCCCTCGAGGTAATCTCGCATCTGGCGGAAGTTCGAGGCGTTGATGCGGTAGACCTTGACGGCGACCTCGCGGTCGTCGCCCAGGGCGTGGTAGACGTTCGCCTCCTTGCCGGTCGACAGCGGTCCCCCGAACGCCTCGACGTACCCGTCCTGAACGAGCTTGTACAGCGCCGCCAGCGTCGCGTCGTCGAACACCGACTGCTCGACCTTGAACTGGTCGGCGTCCTTGATCCGCTCCTCGAACTGCTCGAACTTCCGGTCGCGCTTGCGGGCGATCCGATCGGCCTCGGTGTCCGAGACGTCGATCTCCTCCCACTCGTCCCCTGGCGTGTCGACCTCCTCGAGGTCGACCAGCCCGTACTCCGATCCCTGTTCCATCTGTCGGCGTCTACGGAGTCGGTGCGGGTAAAGACTGGGTATCGGCGGACCGCCGCCGAACCCGATTCCAACCTCGAACCGACCGCGTCGAACGGCCGGTCGGGACGGCTCTACGTTTTTCCGCTCGCGGGGCATACCGTCCTCCATGGACCGCCCAGGCGAACGTCGACCGACGAGAGGCAAGCGATGAGCGGCCACGACGTCACGCTCGAGTGGCCAGACGGCCGGAGCGAAACAGTAGCAGTCGATCCACAGGAGACGGTCCTCGAGGCGGCCCTGCGCGAGGGGATCCGGCTTCCGTACGACTGTCGGAAGGGAACCTGCACGGCCTGCGTGGGGCGGGTGCGCTCCGTCGATGGAAGTCGGGACGAGAGCGACGAGTCGCCCGACGCCGCGAGCGCCGTCGACTACCGGCGCCCGCCACGGGCGCTCGAGGAGTCCGATCGAGCCGACGGCTACGCGCTGCTGTGTATCGCCCACCCTCGGGCCGACTGTTGCATCGAGGTCGGTCCGATGGTTCGCAGCCAGCTCGGCGACAGTCCCTGGGGATAGTCCCCCGGTCGTGGGCAGCTTTATGCCCACGTTCGTGGTACGTCCGGCCATGAGTGATGCTGACACCCCTACCGACGCCGAACCGAGTCACGACCACGAGCATCACGGCCACGAGGGACCGGGGTACGCGACCCCCCAGGCGGCCCTCGAGGAGGGTGAGCGCGAGGAGCTCGCCTACGTGATGAGCCTCTACACCGGGACCGATATCGACGAACCCGACTTCGTCGCCGTCGTCGACCTCGATCCCGACTCCGAGACCTACTGCGAGATCGTCGACCGCCTCGAGATGCCCGAAAAGGGCGACGAGCTCCACCACTTCGGGTGGAACGCCTGCTCGTCGTCGTGTCACGTCGAGGGCCTCGAGCGCCGACACCTGATCGTTCCGGGCCAGCGCTCCTCGCGCATTCACGTCGTCGACACGAAGGACCGGCGCAACCCCGAGCTGGTCGAGGTAATCGAGCCCGAGGAGGTCTTCGAGTACGACCTCTCGGCGCCCCACACCGTTCACTGTGTCCCCGACGGGAAGATCATCATCAGCATGCTCGGCGACGCCGACGGCGAGCTCCCGGGGGGCTTTCTCGAACTGAACGACGACTTCGAGATCGAAGGCCGCTGGGAGCCGCCGGGCGAGATCGAGATGAACTACGACTACTGGTACCAGCCCCGCCAGAACGTGATGGTCTCGACGGAGTGGGCCGCGCCGGAGACGTACTACCCGGGGTTCGACCTCGAGGACGTCGAGGACGGGAAGTACGGCCGACGGCTGCACTTCTGGGACTGGGAGAACGGGACCGTCGAGCAGACGATCGATCTCGGCGAGGAAGGCCAGATTCCCTTGGAGGTCCGCTTTCTCCATACGCCCGAGTCGACCCACGGCTTCGTCGGGGCGGCGCTGTCGTCGAACATCTTCCACTTCTGGTACGACACCGAGGCCGGCGAGTACCGCGCCGAGAAGGCGATCGACTTCGAGGCCCGCGAGCACGAGGACTGGGAGATGCCCGTCCCGCCGCTGACGACGGACATCCTGATCTCGATGGACGACCGCTACCTGTTCGGCTCGAACTGGCTCCACGGCGAGCTGTGGATGTACGACATCTCCGACCCCGCGAACCCGCGACGGGCCGACTCGCTCTCGGTCGGGGGCACCTTCGGCGACGTCCAGGAAGTACAGGGTCGCGAACTGGCGGCCGGCACGCAGATGATCCAGCTCAGCCTCGACGGCGAGCGCCTGTACTGGACGACCTCGCTGTTCTCGACGTGGGACGACCAGTTCTACCCCGAGGAGGCCGAAAAGGGGTCGGTGATGCTGAAGGCCGACGTCGACCCCCGGAACGGCACCCTCGAGCTCGACGAGGACTTCCTCGTCGACTGGGGCGACTGTCCGAAGGGGCCGGCCCGCGCCCACGAGATCCGCTGGCCCGACGGCGACTGCACCAGCGACGTCTGGCAGTGACCGAAACGTACGCGGTCACCGTCGAACAACCCGACGGCTCCAGCCGGACCGTCGCGGTCCGGGCCAACGAGACGGTCCTCGAGGCGAGCGAGCGGACCGAGCGGACGGTTCCCTTCGGCTGTCGAACCGGGGCCTGTGGAACCTGCGCGGGACGCCTGCTCGAGGTCGACGAAGCGGGAGACGATGGAGATGGCGACGCGACCGACGGATCGGCAGGTGTCGCGGACGCATTCGAGTACCGCCGCGAACCGCGAGCGTTGAAACCACGCCACCGTGAGGCGGGGTACGTCCTGTTGTGTATCGCTCTTCCGCGGGCTGACTGTCGGGTTGCCGTCGGCTCGAGGGCTCGACGCGACCTCGTCGACAACCCCTGGAAGTAGCCGGACTCGCCTCCCTCGAGTGCGCTCTGCGAACGACGTCAGTAACGTTAACGGAGCCGCGGCGTAACCCTCGAGCAACGAATGTCTCTCGCCGACGAGAACGCCGACGAACAGAACCCGTACCTCCGGGATCCGCCGACCGACTTCGCATCGATCGAGGACCTCACGGAGGACGAAGCGAAACGGCAGGTCCGGCTGCTCCGCGAGGCCGTCCGCGAGCACGACCGCCGCTACTACGTCGAGAACGATCCCGTCGTTGCGGACCGAACGTACGACGCGCTGTTCGCGAGACTGCAGGAACTCGAGGACGCCTTCGACCTCGCCAGTCCCGACAGCCCGACCAGAAGCGTCGGCGGCGAGCCCATCGAGGCGTTCGAGACCGTCGAACACGTTACCCCGATGCTCTCGATCGACCAGAGCGGGGACGAGGAAGACGTCCGGGAGTTCGACGACCGGGTACAGCGCGAGGTCGGCGCGGTCGACTACGTCTGTGAACCCAAGTTCGACGGCGTCTCGATGGAGTTCGTCTACGAGGACGGCCGCCTCGAGCGGGCGGTCACCCGCGGCGACGGCCGCGAGGGCGACGACGTGACGAAGAACGCCCGCACCATCGGCTCCGTGCCCCAGAAGCTCCACGGCGACCACCCCGAGTTCCTCGCGGTGCGCGGCGAGGTCTACATGCCCAAGGACGCCTTCCAGGAGCACAACCGCGAACGGATCGAGCGCGGCGAGGAACCCTTCGCCAACCCGCGGAACGCGACAGCCGGGACGATCCGTCAGCTCGACCCCTCGGTGGTCGCCGATCGGCCCCTCGAGGTCTTCTACTTCGACGTGCTCGAGGCCAGCGATCTCGCAGAGAGCCACCAGGAGGAGCTCGAGCGCTTCCCCGAGTGGGGGCTGCGGGTAACCGAGCACGTCGAGATCGTCGAGAGCGCGGAGCAACGCTCCGCGGATCAGTCGAGCGGCGACCAGCCGCAAGACGCGATCGAGGATGCGATCGCGTACCGCGACCGCATGCTCGAGGCCCGCGACGACCTCGCATACGAGATCGACGGCACCGTCATCAAGGTCGACGACCGCGAGGCCCGCGAGGAGCTCGGGCGGACGGCTCGCCACGACCGCTACGCCTTCGCCTACAAGTTCCCGGCCCGCGCGGAGGTGACGCCGATCGCCGACGTCGCCGTCCAGATCGGACGGACGGGGCGGGTAACCCCCGTCGCCCTGCTCGAGCCGGTCGACGTCGGCGGCGTCACCGTCTCGCGGGCGAGCCTGCACAACCCCGAGGAGATCGCCGAAAAGAACGTCAACATCGGCGACACGGTTCGCGTGCAACGGGCGGGCGACGTCATCCCCTACGTCGAGGAGGTCGTCGAGAAGGGAAGCGAGGGTCACTACGAGCTGCCCGACCACTGTCCGGTCTGTGACAGCGCCATCGAGCGCGACGGCCCGATGGCCTTCTGTACGGGCGGCCTCGCCTGCGACGCTCAACTGCGTCGGTCGATCGAGTACTACGCCAGTGACGACGGGCTCGACCTCGAGGGACTGGGCGAGAAGAGCGTCCGCCAGCTCGTCGACGCCGGCCTGCTCGAGTCCGTCGCGGATCTCTACGAGCTCGAGCGCGAGGAGCTCACCGCGCTCGAGGGGTGGGGTGAGCAAAGCGCCGCGAACCTGCTCGCGGAGATCGAGGCCGGCCGCGAGCCCCCGCTCGCGGAGTTCCTGTCGGCGCTGGGCATCCCCCACGTCGGGCCGACCACCGCCCGGGAGCTGGCCCGCGAGTTCGGGAGCTTCGATGCGGTTCGAGAGGCCGCCGAGGACGACCCCGAGTCCCTCGAGGGCGTCGACGACGTCGGGGAGACCGTCGCCGAACAGATCCACGACTTCTTCTCGAGCGAGGCCAACGCGGCGGCGGTCGACGCCGTCCTCGAGCACGTTTCCCCGCAGGAGTCGGAACTCGACGCCGGCGGTGACGAACTCGAGGGACTGACGTTCGTCTTTACCGGTTCGCTCGAGGACGTCACGCGGAGCGAGGCCCAGGAGACCGTCGAGGCCCACGGCGCGAACGCGACGGGCAGCGTCTCCGGAAACACGGACTACCTCGTTATCGGCGAGAGCCCGGGACAGACGAAGCTCGACGACGCCGAAGCGGAGGACGTGCCAGTGCTCGACGAGGACGAGTTCCGAGAACTGCTCGCGGAGCGGGGGATCGGGCTCGAGTGATCGAAACTGGAGGACACATCGGCGGTGGCGCGTGCCGTCTCGCGATGAACGGCAGTGAATGGCGGGACGAAGCCGCGCGAGGTCTTCGTGAGTGACACGAGCGAACGACTCGACAGAGCACGCTCTGCTAGTTGATGAGCGCGGAGCGTAGCGACCGAAGCGAATCGACTGGGGAGGACGTGGAAACCCGTGTGTTCGTGCGAGCGGGATCATCTGTTCCCGTCGGCCAGACGCATACTGCGACTCGAGGTCAGGGGGAGAAGACGGTGACAGGGTTCTTCGCCTACTCCTCGGGTAGCCGGTCGGCGATCGACCGCACCGCCTCGAGCCCCTGCACCTCGCCCTCCCGCTCCGGGAGCGTCACGACCTCGAGCTCGGGGAACGTCTCGCGGATCTCGGCCACGCGCTCGGTGTGTCGCTCGTAGCGCGACCGACAGCGCGAACAGTCGTCCTCGGGATCCTCGAAGACGCGGTTCACGACGAGACGATCGACCCGAACCCCCGCCTCCCGAAGTTTCTCGACGAGGCGCTCGGATTCGGCGATGGCCATCCCCTCGGGCGTGAGGACGACCCGGAACTCCGTCCGTTCGGTGTCGAGCAGCAGCTCCTGAGCACGCTCGAGGCGCTCCCGGAACGCCTCGAGGTCGGCCCCGTCGTCGCCGCCCCCGAACATCGACATCGGGCCCAGCACCGCCGAGCGGGCCGCGGTCCCGATCCGTCTGGCCTGCCCGCGCAGCGAGCCGAGCGTCTCGAGAAACGGGCCCGCCACCGCAGGCGTGTCGAACAGCCGCAGCGTGTGGCCCGTCGGCGCGGTGTCGAAGACGACGACGTCCCAGTCGCCCGAGTCGACGTACTCCACTAGAAGGTCGAGCGCGGCGATCTCGTCGCCCCCCGCCGGCGTCCCCGCGGCGAAGATCCGCTCGACCTCGTCGTCGTCGAGCCGAATGCCCGCGCTGCGCAGGTCGGCGGCGAGCGCCCGCGCGAGCTCCTCGTAGCGCTCCTGGCGCGTCTCGGGGTCGATCTCGGCGGCCCAGAGGTCGGCGCTCTCCTCGAGTTCGGCCTCGCCGTCGGAGTCGGTCTCGAGGGCGGGTTCGGGTCCTCGCTCGAGTTTGCGGGGCTCGGGGCCGAGGTCGGCCTCGAGGGAGTCCGACAGCGAGTGTGCGGGATCCGTCGAGACGACGAGCGTCTTCCGTCCACCGTCAGCCAACCGAGTCGCCGTCGCGGCCGCGCAGGTCGTCTTGCCGACGCCGCCCTTGCCGCCGTAGAAGATACAGTCGGTCATTCGATCACGAGTACTGGGGACGGAACCCTAAGTATCCCGTCACGACGGCGAGAAAGTCTCGAAAACGAATGCTTCGGAGACGAGATCGTGCTCGCTCAGAGGTCGACTCGGTCGAACCGGTAGAGTGCGACGGCGATCGGAACGACGATCCAGAACACCAGGATCAGGAGCGCGAACCAGTCCTGCAGGAAGAAGGGGAGTTCGCCGCCGAACATCTCCTCGTTGAGCTGAGCCTGGAGCTCGATCATGTCGGTGTCCGTGACCAGTGTCAGCGTTCGGCCGTAGGCCTCCCCGGGATCGAGGTTCACGACGAAGTACACCCAGTCGGGGAGCCGCTCGAGTTCGACCTCCTGGCCCTGAACCTCGGTCGTGTAGCTAATCGTGTCGAAGAACGGAATCCCCCGATCGGCCAGCAGCGACGCGACCGACGTCAGCGCGTTCCAGACCACGTAAAAGAGGATGAAGACGCCGAACATCGCCGCACCGGCGACCGTCGTCGACCGGGTCAGCGAGGACAGGGAGACAGCGATACTCGTGTACGCGATCCCGTAGACGATCGAAACCGCGAGCAGGCCGATGTAGTCACCGACGTCGAACCCGCCGAGCAGAACGGCGACGACGACGGCCGCGAGGACGAACCCGAGGGTCAGCGACAGCGATAGCACGGCCGAGCGCCCCAGTAGCTTGCCCAGCAGGACGTCCTTCCGGGAGTGTGGCAGGGAGAGCAAGATCTTGATGCTACCGGACTCGCGCTCGCCGGCGATAGCCTTCCATCCCAACACGAGCGCGATCAGCGGGATGATCAGCCGCGTGATCTCGCTGACGAAGCCGACGAGTACGTCCGTCGTCGCTCCCTGTGCGGCGAGATCCTCGCCGAAGTAGGAGACGACGCCCGTCGTCGCGACCAGCAGCGTGAAGAAGAAGAGACTCAGTCCCCAGAACAGCCACGAGCGGACCGAGTCCTGGAAGTCCTTCTTCGCGACGGCACGGACGCTCTCGAGGGTGATCGAACTCGAGGGCGCCGTCGTTCCGCGGTCGGCCGTTCCGGTTTCCGTCTCGGACTCGGTACTCATCGGGCACCCACCTCCGTCGTATAGGACTGGAAGACCTCCTCGAGCGACGCCTCGGAGGTCGAGAAGTCACGGACCTCGAGGCCCTGATTCTCGAGCTCGGAGAGCACGTCCGTCTTCGAGCCGTCGACCCGGACCGCGAGCGTCGGCGGCGCCTCGCTCTCGACGGTCGCTTCGGAGACGTCGGGCAGCGAGCGGACCGCCTCGACGGCATCGTCGTCGAGCCGGTCGACCGTGACACGCAACACCGTCCCGTCGCTGACCGACTCCCGCAGGCCCGCGACGGAGTCGACGGCGACCATCTCGCCCTCGCGGAGGATGCCGACGCGGTCACAGACGGCCTCGACCTGCTCCATGATATGACTCGAGAAGAAGACCGTCGCGCCCCGTTCGCTCTCCTGGCGGACGATCTCGCGCATCTCTCGAGCACCGTTTGGATCGAGCCCGGTCGAGGGTTCGTCCAGGATGAGGAGCTCGGGATCGCCGACGAGCGCCATCGCGAGCATGAGCCGCTGGGCCATCCCCTTCGAGTAGCCGCCGGCCTTCTTGTCGATCGCGTCGGCGAGATCGACCCGCTCGAGCAACCGTTCGGGGTCGTCGTCGACGCCCTTCGAGTCCATCGCGAACTCGAGGTGTTGCCGGGCGGTGAGTCGCTCGTAGGTTCGGTACCCCTCGGGGAGGACCCCGGTCCGCGAGCGGATCTCGCGGCTGTGGGTCTGTGCGTCGAGCCCGAGCACCTCGACTCGTCCCGCCGTCGGGCGGACGAAATCCAGGAGGACGTTGATCGTCGTCGACTTGCCGGCCCCGTTCGGGCCGAGGAAGCCGAACACCTCACCCTCCTCGACCTCGAAGGAGAGATCGTCGAGTGCGAGGGTCTGACCGTACGTTTTGGTCAGCCCGTCGACCGTGATAGCGGGCATGGTTGGTGGCCGAGTGAAGACACCGTTTCCCGATAAGGATTGCCACTCGGCGTAATATTCCCTTCCGGATCCGTGAAAAATGCCGAATCAGATCGGCTCGTCGGGATCGTAGTTCGACGCGGTTCGATCGGCCTCCGTCGCGTACCGGTCGCGGGTCTCCTCGTCCGCGACGGCCTCGAGCTGGTCGGGCGTGAGTCCCTTCGCGGCCGTCACCCCTGACGCGGCCGACGCAGCCAGCTCCCGGCGGTAGATCGACTCGCCGTCGGGCGTCGCGTACGTCAGCGTTACCAGCCCCTTGTCGTCGTACTCGCGCTCGACCAGCCAGCAGCGGATCTCCTCGCTCATACCCTGACGTGGACGGTCCACCACCGAGAAAGTACCGCGTCCGTTTCGGCGGTCGGCTCGAGCCGACTCCGAGTCGGACCGAGCGACGAGCCCGCCGTCCGTCGACCGCGAGGAGTCAGGCTGAAACCCCTCGCCGACCTAGGCCCGCCGATGAACGCCGAGGGGGTTCGCGAGCGCGCGACGTCGTTGCCGCGGGAGCCGGGCGTCTACCAGTTCCGGGCCGACGGGACGACGCTGTACGTCGGGAAGGCGGTCGATCTCCGAAGCCGGGTTCGCTCCTACGCCGACCCGCGGAGCGCCCGCATTCGACGGATGGTCGACCGCGCAGACGGGATCGAGATCGCCGTCACCGACACCGAGACCCAGGCCCTGCTGCTCGAGGCGAACCTCATCAAGCGCCACCAGCCCCGGTACAACGTCCGACTCAAGGACGACAAATCCTACCCGATGGTCCAGCTTACGGACCACGAGGCGCCGCGGATCGAGATCACGCGCGACCCCAACGAGTCGGCGACCGTCTTCGGCCCCTACACCAACAAACGCCAGGTCGAGACCGTCGTCAAGGCCCTGCGGGAGACCTACGGGGTCAGGGGGTGTTCGGACCACAAGTACTCCGGGCGGGATCGACCGTGTCTCGACTACGAGATGGGGCTCTGTACCGCCCCCTGCACCCGCGAGATCGATCTCGAGAGCTACGACGAGGACGTCACCGCCGTCGAACGGTTCCTCGAGGGCGAAACCGGAATCCTCGCGGACCCGCTGCGCCGGGAGATGGAGGCCGCCGCCCAGGACCAGAACTTCGAGCGCGCGGCGAACCTGCGGGACCGCCTCGAAACCGTCGAGGCGTTCCACGGCGAGGGCGGCGAGGCCGTCCAGTCGGCCGACGACGAGCGCGCGGTCGACGTCCTCGGCGTGGCGATCGAGGGCGGGGACGCGACGGTCGCCCGCCTGCGGGCCGAGAACGGCAAACTCGTCGACCGGGACCGACACACGATGGAGGCGCCCGGCGCCGAACCCGGCGACGGGATCGCTGCCGACTCCGGAGGCGTCCCCGCCGTTCTCGCGGCCTTCCTCGTCCAGTACTACGCCGAACGGGACCTCCCCGACGCCCTCCTGCTCCCCGAACGCCACGGCGACAACGAGGTCGCAGCCTGGCTCGAGGCCGAGGGGGTCTCGGTTCGGGTTCCGGGTGCGGGCCGCGAAGCGAAGCTCGTCGACCTCGCGCTCAAGAACGCCCGACGAAACGTCGGCGGACGCGACGAGTGTGCCATGCTCGCCGACGCCCTCGAGATCGAGTCGGCCGGGCGGGTCGAGGGGTTCGACGTGAGTCACGCCCAGGGGAAGTTCGCGGTGGGAAGCGACGTCACCTTCGTCGACGGCAACGCCGAGAAGGCCGACTACCGCCGGAAGAAACTCACTGACGAGAACGACGACTACGCGAACATGAAGGCGTTACTCGAGTGGCGCGCCCGCCGGGCCGTCGAGGGCCGAGACGACCGACCCGACCCCGACCTGCTGTTGATCGACGGCGGCGAGGGCCAGCTCGAGGCAGCCCGCGAGGCGCTCGAGGACGTCGGCTGGGACGTGCCCGCCGTGGCGCTCGCGAAGGCCGAGGAGCGCGTGGTGACGCCCGACCGGAGTCTGTCGTGGCCGGACGACGCGCCACACCTCCACCTCCTCCAGCGGGTTCGGGACGAGGCTCACCGCTTTGCGGTCCAGTACCATCAGACGATCCGCGACGACGTCTCGACGGTGCTCGACGACGTGCCCGGAATCGGCCCCGAGACGCGCAAGCGACTGCTCGGTCGGTTCGGCAGCGTCGAGAACGTTCGCGAAGCGAGTTCGGAGGACCTCCAGAGCGTCTCCGGAGTCGGCGAGAAGACGGCAGAGACGATCAAATCACGACTGTAGGTCGTCAGTAGCGTATCGCGGCGTCGAGGATCCCGGCGGTCTGTCCGAGGCCGACCGCGACGAGCCCCGCGACCGCGATCGGATCGGTGGCCGCGGTGACGCCGATCGCGTACGCGACCGCGCCCAGACCGCAGGCCGCCGCGCCGCCGAGGTAGATCCACGCGCCGTTCGGGACGCGACGACCGGTATCGATGAAGCCGACGGCCGGGAGAGCCATCCAGCCGAACAGCGCGATCGCCTGGAGGGGGTCTGCGACGGGCTCGAGCAGGAATCCCGCCGTTCCACACAGCGTCACGAGCAGGCCGACGACGATGAGACGCCACCAGACGAGCAGCGTTCCGTGACGCATGTCCGACCGACCGGTCACGGCGAACAGGGCCAGCAGCGTGCTCATGACGACGTGTGCGATGAACAGCGTCCGAACGGCGACGACGCCGAGGTGCGCTGCGACGACGAACGTCCAGGCGAGCGGTACCAACATCGGCGGTCCGAGTTCGCGGGCGCGACGGAGCACGGTGGAGAGTCGTGTTCCGTCCGTATGAACCGTCGGGCCTCGAGCGTCGGACAGCGAGGATGTCGATCCCGACGACCGGTGGTCGGGCCGATCGGGGGACAGGGTTTTGCGCTCCGGGCCCGATTGGAACTACGTGTCAAACGACGACTCGATCGACGACCTGCTGGACGAACTCGACAGCCACGGCGACCTCGAGGCAGCCGAACAGCTGCTGTCGATCCGAATGGAGAAACGACGGTACGGAAAACCGGTAACGATCGTCGAGGGGTTCGACCTGCCGGACGCCGAGATCAAGTCGATCGCCTCCGACCTCAAATCGTCGGTTGGAACCGGCGGCACCGTCGACGAGGGACGGATCGAGCTCCAGGGCGACCACCGCGACCGAGCGCCCGAACTCCTTCGCGAACACGGGTTCGACGTCGAAACGTAACCGGGATTGCACCGGTACAACTCGAGTTGCGAGTACACCTTTGGTCCTCGCTATCGTAGCGCGCGGCATGGATATCAGACCGGCGACGGCCGACGACCGCGAATCGCTTCGCGAACTCGCCCGCGAGACCTGGCACGACACCTACGACGAGCTCTCGAGCGACGTTATCGACGAGACGATCGACGACTGGTACGGCGACGAGGAGCTCGAACGAGCGCTCTCGGAGCCCGGAACAGCGGTGCTCGTCGCTGAGGCCGACGGCGAGATCGCCGGGTTCGCTCATGGCGTCGTGCAGGGCGAGGAGGGCGACGTCCTGCGGATGTACGTCCACCCTGACCACCAGCGCGAGGGAGTCGGAACGGCGCTCCACGACCGACTCCGCGAGGATCTGGAGGACTTCAACATGAGCCGGATGCGAGCGATCGATCTCGCCTCGAACGAGGGGGGTCGGGCGTTCTACGAGGAGCTCGGCTTCGAGCGGACCGGCGAGGGCGAGGTCGAGATCGGTGGTGAGATGCGTCAGGAGGTGGTGTACACGCTCGAGCTGTAGCGCCGCCTGATTCGCTTAAAAGGGGGCTTGCATTCTCACCGGACGGATGGAAGTAGCCGGTCGGCGTGGGGGTGTGAAGAGTTCGCACAATGAGCACGAAAGCGCCCACCGAAGCGGACATCCTTCGCCCGATCAAGAACACGACGACGACGTACTTCCTCCTGTTCGGCGTCGCCGGTCTGGCGCTGCTCGCCTTTCTGATCGGCTGGGGCTACCAGCTCGCCGAGGGACTGATCGTTACCGGGCTTTCGGACTGGGGAACGGGAGGCGGGGTCACCTGGGGCGTCTACATCGGCGCCTTCATCTGGTGGGTCGGCATCGCTCACGGCGGGATCATCCTCTCGGCGGCCGTTCGACTGCTGGGGATGGACCGGTACATGCCGGTCGCTCGGCTGGCCGAGCTCCTGACGATTGCGGGGCTCTCCGCAGCGGGCTTCTTTATTCTCGTCCACATGGGTCGTCCCGACCGAATGGTGACGAGCGTGCTCGGTCACTACCACATCACCGTCCACGCGTCGCCGCTGGTGTGGGACGTGACCGTCATCACGGCGTACTTCGTGCTGACGGCGACGTATCTCGGACTCACGCTCAGATACGACGTCACCCGGCTTCGCGATCAGCTACCGAACCACTTCGAACCGGTCTACAAGGGGTTGACGATCGGCTACAGCGAACGGGAGGACGAGATCGTCCAGCGAATGGTCTGGTGGCTCGCGCTCGCGATCATCATCATGGCGCCGCTGTTGCTCCACGGGGGCGTGATCCCGTGGCTGTTCGCAGTGTTGCCGACGTACCCGGTCTGGTTCGGCAGCGTGCAGGGGCCGCAGTTTCTCACTATCGCGCTGACGTCGGCGATCAGCGGCGTGATTCTGCTCTCCTTTGCGTTCCGCCGGGCCTACGACTGGGACCACATCATTACCGACGACGTCTTCCGCGGACTCCTGCTGTGGCTCGGCTTCTTCTGTCTGCTCTTTCTCTGGCTGCAGCTCCAGCAGAACGTCACCGGACTGTTCAAGCCGCCGATCGACTTGGACGTCGCGGCGACCGCGAGGCTGGCCCACCCGATCTACCTCCTGTCGATGGGGCTGGTCTTCGCCGTCCTCGCGTACATCTTCGCGCAGTCGATCCGGCCTGCGCTGTTCTCCAAGGGACGAGCCATCGCCGCGGCCCTGCTCGTGCTGTTCGCGACGCTGATCGAGAAGGTGCTGTTCGTCGTCGAGGGCTTTTTCCACCCCAGCTTCGAGATCTACGGAGCGACCCCGGGAACGTACTTCCCCAGTCTGATCGAGTTCGCCTCGATCACGGGAACGATCGGGATGGTCGTTCTCTTCTTCCTGGGCGTCGCGAAGGTCGTCCCGGTCGTCGAACTCCACGCGATCGAACACCTTCGGGGCGATCACGGCGAACACGACGCCCACCCCGAACGCGCCGAGCACGCCGATCGCGAGTCGGGCACCCACGATTGAAGCCGCGGGCTGCCACGCGGGCTCGCTGTGAGCCCGTTCCGGTCCGCAACACCGGTCGCGTTCAGAACTCCTCGGCCGGCGGCGCGATTCCCTCGTCGTCGGTCTCGAGGGCGAACTCCTCGCGTACCTCACGGATTCGATCTCGGATGTCGGCCGCGAGTTCGAACTCGAGGTTTCCTGCCGCCTCTTCCATCCGATCCTCGAGCTCCGCGATGTAGCGGGCGGCCTCGTCGTCGTCCTCGAGTTCGCGACCCGACACCTCGGTCGTGTCCGTCTTGCTCCCGGGCAGGTTCGTCTCGCCGACCGCCTTGTCGATCGTCGTCGGCTCGAGACCGTGTTTCTCGTTGTACTCCTGTTGGATCTCGCGACGCCGTCGGGTCTCCTCGATCGCCGACTCCATTGCGTTCGACGGGTCGTCGGCGTAGAGGACGACCTCGCCGTTGACGTTTCGGGCGGCCCGGCCCATCGTCTGGACGAGCGTCGTCTCCGAGCGCAGGAACCCCTCCTGGTCGGCGTCGAGGATGCCCACGAGCGAGACCTCGGGGATGTCCAGTCCCTCCCGCAGGAGGTTGATCCCGACGAGCACGTCGATCTCCCCCAGCCGAAGGGAGCGAATGATCTCGTGGCGCTCCAAGGTGTCGGTCTCGTCGTGCATGTAGGCGACGTCGACGCCCGATTCCTCGAGGTACTCCGTGAGGTCCTCGGCCATCCGCTTCGTGAGCGTCGTCACGAGGGTGCGCTCGTCGCGTTCGATGCGCTCGTCGATACGGTCCATCAGGTCGTCGACCTGGCCGCTGGCGGGTGAGACCTCGATCTCCGGGTCGACGAGGTGGGTCGGCCGAACGATCTGTTCGACGATCCGATCGGAGTGCTCGCGCTCGTAGTCGCCCGGCGTCGCGCTCACGTAGAGGGTCTGGTCGGTCTTCTCATCGAACTCCTCGAACGTGAGCGGGCGGTTGTCGTACGCCGTCGGCAGCCGGAAGCCGTTCTCGACCAGCGAGTCCTTCCGGGACTTGTCGCCGGCGTACTGGCCCCGGACCTGGGGGAGGGTTACGTGGGACTCGTCGACCACCGTCAGGAAGTCGTCGGGGAAGTAGTCGAGTAAGGTGTAGGGGGCCTCACCGGACTCGCGATCCGAGAGATAGAGCGAGTAGTTCTCGATGCCCGAACAGTAGCCCGTCTCCTGCATCATCTCGAGGTCGAACGTCGTTCGCTCCTCGATGCGCTGGGCGGCGAGCATGTCGCCCTGTCGCTCGAAGTACGAGATCCGGCTGTCGAGGTCGTCGCGGATCTCGTCCATCGCCCGCTCGAGTTTCGTCTCCGGGATGGAGTAGTGTTCTGCCGGGTGGACGAGGACGGCCTGCTGTTCACCCTGGGTCTCGCCCTCGAGGGGGTCGACCTTCACCATGCGGTCGATCTCGTCGCCCCACAGCTCCACGCGAACGGCGTAGCGACCGTACATCGGGTAGATCTCGATCGTGTCGCCCCGCACTCGAAACGTCCCCTGCGTGAAGTCGACGTCGTTGCGCTCGTAGTTCAGGTCGACGAGCCGCGCCAGCAGCTCGTCGCGGCCGGTCTCCTCGCCGACCTCGAGTCGCATCGACATGTCGATGTAGTTGCGCGGGTCACCGAGGCCGTAGATAGCAGAGACGGAAGCGACGACGATGACGTCCTCGCGCGTCAGCAACGAGCGCGTCGCCGAGTGGCGCAGGCGGTCGATTTCGTCGTTGATCGAGGCGTCCTTGTCGATGTACGTGTCGGTCTGCTCGACGTAGGCCTCGGGCTGGTAGTAGTCGTAGTAAGAGACGAAGTACTCGACGGCGTTGTTCGGAAAGAGGCTCCGGAACTCCTCGTAGAGCTGCGCCGCGAGCGTCTTGTTGTGGGCGATCACGAGGGTCGGCTTCTGGATCTCCTCGATCGTCCACGAGACGGTGTTGGTCTTGCCCGATCCCGTCACGCCCAGCAGGGTCTGCTTGTCCGCGCCCGTCCGGAACCCCTCGGCGAGCTCCTGGATCGCCTCGGGCTGGTCGCCCGCAGGGTCGAACGGCGCGTCCACCTCGAACGGCTGGGCGGCCTCGGGACGGTCCGGCTGGAGGGGACCTCGAGAGTCACTCATCATCTGGATCAGGGACTCGAGACACTTGACGCGCTCGCATGCAGCGCGCGGGCGCCCGCGAGCCTCGAGCGATCCGGGGGGACCCGAAAGGCTATACCGATAACGTGTAGAGGCGGTGATATGCTATCCAGACGCGCCGTGCTCGCGACGGGGGCTTCGGCCGGACTGGCCGCCGTCGCGGGCTGTCTCTCGACACACTCCTTTGCGGACCTCGAGACCGATTCGGACAGCTGGCGGCTCTCGCGGTACGACCCGCAGAACACGGGTCACAACGCCGACGCGACCGTCCCCAACGAACCCGAGGAGCGCTGGCGAGTGGAACTCGATTCGCCGGGTCGGGACGTCGACGGACTCGTCGTCGGCGAGGACGTCGTCGTCGCGGGCAGCGAGGCGGAGACGAGCCGGAGCCTCGTCGCGCTCGAACGGGACGACGGGGGCGTTCGGTGGGAGGACGAGGACGCCGACGTCGCCGCGCTCGCGCTCGGCGACGAAACGGTGTACACAACGGCAGACGACGGGCACGTCGCCGCCTACGATCGCGAAACCGGCGAGCGGACCTGGGAGACCGCCGGAGCGAGCGGGTCGACGATCCACGGAGTCTGGCTCCTCTTCGACGGCGAGACGCTGTATCGCGGAGACGAAAGTCGCCTCACCGCCTACGACGCCGAGGACGGCGACGAACGCTGGCACCTCTCGGGGTACGGCGCGAGCGCGATCGAGGACGGACGACTGCTGCGGGGGAACGCGGGACTCACCGCGTACGAGTCCCCCACTGAATCGGTGCGATTCGACGACAGGGAGCCGGAGCCACGCTGGGAAGCGTCGGGCGGGGGGTACGGAACGTTCCCCGTCGTCTGGGAGGATCGAGTCCTCACTGGTGCTCGCTTCTGGTCGTTCGACGACGACTTCGCGCGACTGCAGGCCCATCGGATCGACGACGGCGAGCTCGAGTGGGAACGCGAGTTCTCGGACGCCCGCGTCACCTCGCCGGTGATCGTCGACGACCGGGCGATCTTTCACGTCGGACGTGGCGACCGGGACGACGCTCCCGCCGAACCAAGCACACTGGCGGCGGTCGACCGCGAGGGGACGATCCATTGGGAGCTCGAGACCGAGTGGGAGCGACCGACCCTGGCCGCCGCGGGAGAGACGCTTCTCGTCGGCGGTGACGCCGACGACGCCGATCTCGTCGCGATCGATCCGACGGGCGGCGAGCGCCGATGGGAGCGTGATCTCCAGGGAGACAGCGTCCAGGTCGCCAGCGCAGCGGCGCTCGCGCCGGTCGACGGCGAACTGTTCGTCGGAACCGGACACAGTCACGTCGTCGCCTACGGCTGAGAGGACTGAGTCGAAAAGAACGGAACGGGTCGGATCGCTCGACTCGGAACCGGCGGTCGGCCCCTTCTTCTACCGGTCAGCTAGCACTGGTGGTCCGGCGCCGCCTTCTTTCCGTTAGCCGCATCCTTGCCGTCGGTTGGACCCTTGTCCTTGCCGTTGCCCGCGTGCTTACCGTCGGCCGCGTCTTTTCCGTTTGCGGCCTCCTTCTCGTCGACGCCGTTCTTGCCGTCGGCCGGCTCCTTTTCCTTGGCCGCGTCGTCACCGATCTTGTCTTTACCCTTCTCGTCAACGTCTTTCTCGTCAACGTCTTTCTCGTCAACGTCTTTCTCGTCAACGTCCTTCTCGTCCTTCTCGTCCTTCTCGTCGACGTCTTTGTCGTCGTCCTTTTCGTCAGCGTCTTTCTCGTCCTTCTCGTCGACGTCTTTCTCGTCGTCCTCGTCCTTCGGGTCCTCGTCCTCGTGGTCGGCTTCCGGCGCTTCCTCCTCCGCATCAGCCGCCGGTCCGTCGACGACGAGTTCGACCGTGAACTCGCGGTCGGCGAACTCCTCGGGTGGCTCGAGGTAGCCGATCGCGTACCCCGTCGTGATCGACTCGGCTTCGAGTTCGACGTCGAACGACGCTACCTCCTCGTCCTCGCCTGCCGGACGGACGGAGAGCGTGTACGCGCCGGCGGGAACGGCGAGGTACTCCGAGACGTCCTCGAACTCGACACCCTCGACCAGCGGCTCTTCGTCGGCGTAGATGTCGACGGCGGGCGCGTCGGGCGAGAAGTGTGCCACGCGAACGAACGCCGCGTCGGCCCCGGCGCCCTCCGGCAGGGGCTCGGCGTCGACCAGGATCTCCGGCCGGAACGTCTCGGCCTCGAGTTCGCCGATCGCCGCGATCGTGGCGAACCCCTCGGCGACCTCGACCTCGTCCTCGAAAACGACGGCCTCGGGATCGCCGGCCGCCGTGATCGCGACGGTGTAGGTTCCGGGCTCGAGCTCCAGGTACGGCGAGACGGCGCCGTAGGGAACGTCCGCGAGCACCTGTTCGTCGTCGACGAGGATATCGACGTTCGGCGCGTCGGGAGAGAAGTGAGCCACGCGGACCGCGGCGGAGACGGCGGCCGGTTCGTCGGCTGCGTCGTCGGCCGGTCGCTCGTCGTCCTCGTGTTCGCCTTTCGCGAAGACGGTACCGCTGGTAGCACCCAGTCCACCTGCTACAGCTATCGCTTTTAACGTCGTGCGTCGTGATACGGACATTTGCAACCGTGACCGGGAAGCGGGACGGCAAAAAGCCGTTAGTCAGTACTCGAGATACTTTCGAGGTTATCGTCGGCAACGATCGTGTACGGGCACCCTACGGAGAGAAGCTGACGTATACACAGTCTGTAGCCTCCCGTCCGAATCGGGAGACGACGACCCGCCCTTGATACCGGGGCTGATGTCTGGCCAACCGTTATGAGTCGGACCATCGTGGGTTCGGGTATGGCTCAGGAACTGACGCAGGTTCGCGACGAGCTCGAGAAGGCGGCCGAGACGGCGGACGACGACGGCCTCCGCGAGGACATCCGCGAGCACGTCGATGCGTTCGAGGATTACACGGTCAGCGACCACGAACCGGACCACGCGCTCATGGACGAACATCTGAACGGAGTGCGACAGCTCAGCGAGCGCGCCGAGGGAGATACGGAAGCACACCTCGAAAGCGCCCTCGAGACCGCCGAGGAGTACCGCGAAGGGATCGATCAGGCCTGAACCGCCGCTCTCGTGGCTCGATCCGCGACGTCGGCCAGTGTCGCTCCTGCCGAACAGCTCCCGACCTGTAGTGTTCAAACCGGTCGACGATGACGGGAGCTTGCGTTTCTCGGGAACTCCAAGGAGGATTTCCACGGAAAGCTGTGCGTCGACGGAGGTGCCAAACGCCTCGAAGGGCTGTGCGTTGGTCATCAACTGGCGTCGCTCAGCCGTCGTCCAATAGCTCAAGGACAACCCGGGCGACACTGCGTTTGCCGTGAGTTACAGCTCACTCGAGGCGATCGAGGACGGCCTCCTTGTCGTAGGACAGCGACAGCGAACGCGATCGGCCCCGACCCTCGATGTCGGCGTAGTCGGCGTCGATCAGCCCGAGCTGATCGAGCTTGTTGACGATTTCGGAGTACCTCGTGTACCCCAGTCCCGTCTCCTCGTGGAAGGTCTCGTACACCTCGCCGGCCTGTCCGCCGTCGTTGGTGGCGATGACCTCGAGCAGCGCCCGTTCGGTGTCCGACAGCCCGGAGAGACTCCGGGAGAGGTTGATGTACTTCGACTTCTCGTAGGCCGCTTCGACGTCGGCCATCTCGACGGTTCGGCTCCCACGCATTTCGGCGTTGAGTCCCGCGCGGCGCAGGAGGTCGATGCCGACTCGGAGGTCGCCGCTCTCGGCCGTCCGATCGGCGACGTGCTCGACGGTACTCCGCGAGATGACGCCGTCGCGAAACCCCTTTCGGACCCGCTCGTCGAGGATGTCGACTATTTCGGGCTGGTCGTACACCGGGAAGTAGACCTCTTCGGGCCGAAACACGCTCTGAACCCGCGAGTCGAGTTCGTCGATGACCTCGAGGGTCGGATCGGAGGAGACGACGATGACGCCAATCTTCGCACCGGGGTACTCCTCGTGAGCACGAAGCAGCGAGTACAGCGTGTCAGAGGCCTCGTTCTCGTAAAAGAGGTAGTTGACGTCGTCGAGCGCGACGACCAGCACGCGGTCGTCCTCGACGAGTTTGTCGGCAATCTGGCCGAACAGTTTCTTGAACGAGATTCCAGACGACGGCGGTTCGTAGTCGAAGGTCCCCTCGAACAGCCGCGAGAACACCGAGTACCGCGTCGAGTTGACCTGACAGTTGACGCGGATCGTTCGTACGTCGCTGGTCTGTGTTCCGACCTCGTCGAACAGCTTCTGGACCGCCGTCGTCTTTCCCGTTCCGGGCGGTCCCCGAACCATGACGTTCAGCGGGCGGGAACCGCGAACCGCCGGTCGCAGCGCGTACGTGAGGTTCTGCGTCTGCGTGTCGCGGTGTTTGAACGTCTCGGGAACGTAGTCGATCTCGAAGACGTGCTCGTCTCTGAACACGGACTCGTCCCACGACAACATCCCCTCCTCGGGGTCGTCTGCCATTACTTTCACCACGCTGTCGTAGTTACTTAGTTGTTTGCGAGGCAGGCTCCGCGTCCGGAACGTCCCGTCGCGAATACGCGTATTCGGCTGCTTACTTCCTCCTCTCGCGTTTTTGATGCTGACGCTGGGTCGAAACATCGAGGTTCGTTTAACGGCCGTATAATGAAACGTCATACACCGCAAGTAGCCACCAATGGGACCAGCTATCTCGTCGTGGCACACACGAGATCAGGGCGAGCGCCGACCGGATCTTCCTCTCGAGGCCGACGGCTACGACGCGGAGCGAACGGCGTTGACCGGCCGGATTGGCCGGTCGAACCACGCCAGTCGCGATCAACGGCGTTATGAGACACCAGTTCGTCGGTCACGAGGAACGTGTCGGGAGAGAAAACGTACGGCACAGCGCACACCGGTAGTATGAGTCACTCGGGTCCACAGAACGCGCGGTCGGTCTCGACCGGCGCCCAGCTCCTGCTGATCGTTGCCGGGATCGGGTTTCTCGTCGCCGGAATCGCGCTTGCCGCGAGCGGATCGGGGATCGACGACGCGATCACCGGAGTGGACGACGACGAAATCGAGGGAGAAACGGAACCGGACGAACCGAGCGACGAGGGTGAGAGCGACGAGGCTGACACCGAAGACGAAGGCGGTGACGACGTAGACGAAAGCGATGACGACGGGGACGGCGGTGAAGGCGATGCGGACGACGCCCCGGCTGACGACGGTGCCGACGATGCTGGAGGCGACGACACCCCGGCTGACGACGACGGAGCCGACGATGACGCGGCCGACGATGCCGGAGGCGATGACGTCCCGGCTGATGACGACGGAGCAGACGACGTCCCGGCTGACGACGACGCCGGTGCAGACGACGTCCCGGCTGACGACGACGTGTTCGGTGATGATGACGATGCCGACGATGATGCGGCCGACGATGACGATGCTGACGATGATGAGGACGATGCCGACGATGACGATGATGACGATGACGATGATGACGACGACGATGATGACGACGATGACGATGACGACGACGATGATGACGACGGCAACTGGTTCGAGTAGCGCGGTAGCGTAGCGCGCTTCCTTTTTGCAGCCGAAGGTCGTCCAGGAGTGATTCGAACCTGACGTTCGTTTCTGTGTCTCCCTCGAGACGGTTACCGTTCCGAACGCGATCACCGCGTAGACGGACACGCTGCAAGGGAATCGTAGCGGGCGGATCCGGAATCAGGACCGAACTCGAGCAGGGAACACCGACGGTCGATCGTGGGCTTCGCGACGGTCGAACGGGAACGAACAACCACCGACGGTCATCGCTGCCGGAGGGATCCCCGACAGTACTCGCCGAAACGGCTGTGGCAACCGTCCCGACCGAGACACGGCTCGTCTTCGGAATAGGCAATCGTTGTCGCTGGGTCGGCATCGAACCGCTCGCGATCCGTAGCGCCTCTATGCCTCGAGACGGGGAACGTCTCGAGAGCGGCGCTCGTATGGGCCGTTTTAAAACACCGACTCCGTACGCTCTCGAGTCAGCCGCGGAAATCTCGCGGCAAAAAACGGCCCGAGTGCAACCGTCGGCGAATCGGATTGGACGCCACCCAGAAGCGGGGTTGACTCGAATCGATCCGACGACTCACGAGAGCGAGGCGACAGTGCGATCGGCTCGCTGCCGAACCACCATCGAAGGTCGGGAATCGCTCTCGGCGTCCGAAAAACGCAGCGCGAAAAAAGCTCGTATCGAGGGACTGCGGGAGGATTGATCGGAACGCGTCTTACTCGACTGTGACGCTCTTTGCCAGGTTGCGCGGCTTGTCGATCGGTCGGTCGAGTAGATCCGCAGCGTAGTACGAAACCAGCTGCAGTTGGACGTTCGCGAGCAGCCCGGCCCAGACGGGGTGTGTGTCCGGAACCGAGAGGTGGACTTCGGCCGCGTCGACGACGGGATGGTCGTCCGGCGAGACGGCGACGATCGACGCACCTCGAGTCTGTGCCTCGATCGCGTTCGTCTTCGTTTTCCCGTCATCACCGCCAGTACAGACCGCAAAGACCGGCGTCCGTTCCGTGACGAGCGCCAGCGGGCCATGTTTGAGCTGGCCGGAGGCGAACCCTTCGGCGTGCTCGTAGGTGATCTCCTTGAACTTCAGGGCGCCCTCGAGCGCAACGGGGTGGCCGAGCCCGTTGCCGATGAAGAAGAAGGCGTCACTGTCGATATACTGCTTTGCCAGTCGTTCGGCGTCGGTGGTCTCGAGGATCTCCTCGACCTGTCCTGGGAGGTCCTCGAGGCTCTCGAGCATGACGTCGACGTCGTCGACCTGATCGGCGTGGGGGACGTCGGCCGCGAGACGCTGGCTGACCAGCGCGAGCGAGACCGCCTGCGAGGAGAACGTCTTCGTCGCGGCGACGCCGACCTCGGGGCCAGCACGGATGTACATCGCGTCGTCGGTCTCGCGGGCGATCGTCGAGCCGACGACGTTCGTAACCGCCAGCGTTCGCGCACCGCGGTCGGCCGCTTTGCGGATCGCCTGCAGCGTGTCGGCGGTTTCGCCACTTTGCGTGACCGCGATCGTCAGGGTTTCCTCGTCGACGGGGCCCGAGGCGGAGTCGTACTCGCTCGCACGGATCACTTCCGCGCGGATACCCGACGCCTTCAGCAGCTGGGCGCCGTACAGCGCTGCGTGGTACGAAGTCCCACAGGCGACGAACTGGACCTCCTCGACGTTTTCAAAGGAGCCAGCTGGCAGCGACTCGAGGTCGACTTCGCCGTCCTCGACGCGGCCCTCGATCGTGTTCGCGAGCGAGGTCGGTTGGCCGTGGATCTCCTTTTTCATGTAGTGGTCGAACTCGCCCTTGCCCGCGTCCTCGGGATCCCAGTCGACGGTGTCGGTTTCGCGGTGAACCGGCTCGCCCTCGAGGTCGGTAATCTCATAGGATTCGGGCTCGAGAACGACGACGTCGCCGTCTTCGAGGTAGATGACCTCGTCGGTGTAATCGAGGAAGGCCGGAACGTCGCTGGCGAGGAACCAGTCGTCGGTGCCGAGTCCCAGAACCAGCGGGGACCCCTTTCGCGCCGCGTAGACGCGGTCCTCGTCCTCGACGATCGCCGCGATCGCGTAGCTTCCCTCGAGCGTCTCGACTGCCTTGCGCACTGCGGCCTCGGTCGGCAGCTCCTGTCGGTACTCGTTGATCAGGTGCGGGATGACCTCGGTGTCCGTCTCGCTCTGGAAGACGTGTCCCTTCTCCGCCAGTTCCGTCCGAAGCTCCGCGTAGTTGTCGATAACGCCGTTGTGGACGACGGCGACGTCACCGGCGGAGTCGGTGTGGGGGTGTGCGTTTTCCTCGGTCGGCGGACCGTGAGTACTCCAGCGGGTGTGGCCGATGCCGACGTTGCCGGTCGGCAGGTAGTTCAGTTTCGATTTGAGGTCCGAGACCTCGCCGGAGGTCTTGTGGACCTTCACGCCCGAACCGTTTTGGACGGCGATCCCCGCCGAGTCGTAGCCGCGGTACTCGAGGTTCTCGAGTCCCGTCAGCAGCGTATCGGCGGCATCGTCGGATCCGATTCGCGCGATGATACCACACATTATCCGAGTACCTCCTGGTCGGTTCCGGAAACCGAGGAAGAGCCACAAACAGAGCCGGCCGGATCGGTCGAACGTCGGTTCGGTACGCCGCTACGGCGTGCAGTCCTGTAACGTGTCATAGATCTAATCCTCCCGGGCCTTCTGTCCCTGCACATCGACCCGGCGTTACCCGATACGTTGCCGACATAGCCCATTACTATGGATCGGATAACCACTAACGGACGTCCCGTTCCACTATTTCTTCACGTGTCGTCAGTAATATTACCTTATCGTGTAGGGCGAGCGCACGATGGATCGCGTTCGGCAGTTCGAAGAACGGAAGCAGACTAACCACAACCGCACGAACGATAGTATCGGTCGAACGGCTGCACTCTGTTGCAGAGACACGACGCGTCCTTATTCGACCACTAAGAGCGCCAGCGTGCCCGATCCGCAAGCGTATCAGGAGTCCGCTAGTACGGAAGACAGCGGCCAAAAACGGGGATCCGTCGATATATTTACTGAGATGCGAGAGAAGATACCCAGCGACGTTGACTCCGTCGGCTACTGCGGAGACTTCGTAACCGTTACCGATTGGTCGTCGGCCTCCGGGGATCCCTCGGGCCCGTGGTCAGCGAGAACGATCGCGTTCTCGCGACCGACCGAGACCTTGCCGATTTCCCCTCGGTCGTGCATCTCCGAGAGCAGGCGACTAACCTTGGACTTCGACCAGCCGGTTTCCTCGACGATCCGATACTGGTACGTCCGGCCGTCGTTCTCGACGAGTATCCGGATGATCTGCCCTCTGTCGCTCAGAAGTTCATCAGGTGTGTCCGGCGAAATGTACGTTTCGTACGTGTGGGTCGGCTCTTCGGCCGCCGGTTCGTCGTCCGGGTCGTCGTCGTCGGATGATATCAACGCTACCGGGTCGAGCGTGACATCGCGGTTCGAGAGCGCCTCGAGGAGGCGGGCCCCGATGAGTACGCCGATGATCACCACTGCAGCGCCGACCAGTGCGAGCTCCCAGACGGGCGTCCCGCCGAGAAACTGGACGGTATGAGAGACACTGATGCTGGCAGCGAGAGATGCCACCGCTGACCGGACTATTGCGCCGTCGGGCGACGAGAGTAACGCGGCTGCGTGTACCTCGCCGACGGTGACCAGTACGTCGCTGGAGACGGATTCGGATACGGTATCGATCGTTCTGGGCTCCATGGTTGCTAGATTCGGGTGTGACCGACCGTGAGAGAACATATTCACATCGGCCGTATTAGCACACAATATGACATCCAACTTCATTATGCGGTCAAACAGATTTGCTTAACAGCGAAATAAGATGACAGGGTCTGAGAAGCGAAACCAAGGCTGAGTCAGGGTTGAGAGGGAGCTACACTGTTGACGAATCCGAACGACGCATGACGAGGCAGTTTATCGGCTATATAGTAAACCGATGAGATTGTCTGTATTCGGGTGAGGCGTGCCAGCCGTCTCGAGGGCGTCTGGCACACAGGACTCCGACGCGCGTCGGCGACGGCGTCGGGCACGTGACACACCACCATGACCCCACCACTCAGCGACACCGAGAGACGAACTGACGGACCAGAGAGCGATCAGCCGGACGGACTCACCCGGTCGACGGAGGGCAGTCCTCGAGAGGCTACAGTCTGCGTCGTCGGACTCGGCTACGTCGGACTCCCGCTTGCGGTCGGATTCGCACAGGCAGACTACCGTGTCGTCGGTTTCGACGTCGACGACTCGAAGGTCGAGACACTGCAAAACGGGGTCGATACGACCGGAGATCTCTCGGACGAAGCAATTCTCGACGGTGACATCAGCTACACCACCGACTCGGCTGCGGTGCGCGACGCCGACTACGTGCTCGTCACGGTCCCGACGCCGGTCGAAGACGAACGGCCGAACCTCGCGTTTATCGAGAGCGCCGCCGAGACCGTCGGTGCACATCTGACGCGCGGAACGACGGTAATCCTCGAGTCGACGGTGTATCCAGGGGTCACGCGCGAGGAGTTCGCGCCCGCTATCGAGGACGCATCCGGACTGGAGGCCGGCGAGGACTTCTACCTCGCGTACTCTCCGGAACGGGCGACGCCCGGCGACGGCGACCACTCGCTCGACAGCGTCGTCAAGGTCGTCGGTGGACAAAACGAGGCCGTTCTCGAGGACGTCGCGACGCTGTACGAGTCCGTCGTCGACGCAGGCGTTCACCGAGCGCCGTCGATCGAGGTCGCGGAGGCGTGCAAAGTTATCGAAAACGTTCAGCGCGACATCAACATCGCGCTGATGAACGAGCTCTCGATGGCCCTCGAGAAGATGGGGATCGACACGCACGACGTGCTCGAGGCCGCGGGGACGAAGTGGAACTTCCACGACTACCAGCCCGGACTGGTCGGCGGCCACTGCATTCCGGTCGACCCGTACTTCTTCGCCCACCGGGCGAAACAGGCCGGCGCCGATCCGGAACTGATTCTCGCGAGCCGGAACGTCAACGAGTCGATGCCGGATCACATCTCCGATCTCACGATCAAGGCACTCAACGACGGACACAAGACCCTCTGTGAGAGTCGGATACTCGTGCTCGGACTATCGTACAAGCCGGATGTGGGCGACATCCGGAGTTCGAAGATCACGAACGTGATCGATCGGCTCCAGCAGTTCGACGTCGACGTCGTCGGCTACGATCCCCACGCGGACGACGACGCCGTCGAACGGTCGTTCGGAATCGACGTACAGGACTCGCTCTCGTTTGCGGGCTTCGACGGCGTTCTCATGGCGACTCCCCACGCCGAGTTCGACGAACTCGATCTCGGGGCGATGGCGACGGCGCTCAACGATTCCCCTGCGCTGATCGATATTCCCGGGGCGTTCGACGCCGACGATGCAACCGACCGGGGCTTCAGCTACAGGAGAATATAATGTATCGCGGTCATACGATCCGAGGCGGGACGCTACCGAGGAACTCGCCGGCGTCAGCGTTCGCACTCGATACGAAGGTCACGGCCCTCTCGACAGCGACGGGGGTCGACACTACGGGAGCCGATACGGGTAGGGTGAGTCGATAGATGCGCGTCATCGTAACGATCCAACACCCGGCCCACGTCCACTTTTTCAAACACGCTATCGCGGAACTCGAGGCGGACGGGAACGACGTCTACGTCTTCGCGCGGGAAAACGAAGTTGTCAGGGATCTGCTCGAATCGTACGACATCGACCACGAGATCCTGGCCGGCGAGTCCGACTCCCTGTTCTCGCTCGCGAGGGTACAGGCGACCTACGAGGCGCGACTGCTGGCCCGAGCGCGGAAGATCAAACCGGACGTTATTACGGCTATCGGCGGCCCCGCTGCGACCCACGTCGCGAAACTCGTCGGCGCGAAAAGCGTCGTCTTCTACGACACCGAACACGCGACGCTCATCAAGATGCTCGCGTACCCGTTCGCCGATATCGTCTGTACGCCGGAGTGTTACGACGGCGATATCGGGTCGAAAAAGGTCGAGTACCCCGGCTACCACGAACTCGCCTACCTCCACCCCGACCGATTCGACCCCGATCCGGCCGTTCTCGAGGAAGCCGGACTGGAGCCGGACGACACGTTCGTCGTGATGCGGTTGAGTAGCTGGGACTCCTCGCACGATATGGGACAGGGTGGGTTCAACGATCCGATAGAGGCCGTCGAACGGCTCGAAGAGGCCGGCGCGACGGTGTTGATCACCTCGGAGGTTCCACTTCCCGACGAACTCGAATCCAACCGGATGACGACATCGCCGGATCAGATCCACGACCTGCTCGCGTACGCGGACTGTTTCGTCGGCGAGGGCGCAACGATGGCCGCCGAGGCCGCGATACTCGGGACGCCCGCGGTCTACGTGAATTCCCTCTCGCTGGGTTACATGCAAGAGCTCGAGGACGAGTACGGACTCGTGTTCAATTTCAACGACGAGGATCGTCACGCCCGCTCGCTCGAAAAAGCGGTGTCGATCATCGAAAACCGCGACGAGGAGACCTGGCGGCGCCGACGGGACCGGTTGCTCGCCGACCGCGTCGACGTCACCGACGTCATCGTCCGGGAACTCGAAACCGTCCTGACGACCGACTCGGACCGATCGACGGTCGCCGCCAACGCCGACTGACACGACATGCACGTACTCCACCTCATCACCACCACGCGTTCGTTCTTCGAACAGCAGATCTCGGTCCTCGAAAACCGGGGGATCGACTGTACCGTCGTCGGCGTTCCGGGCGATTACACGGCCGAATCTCCTCGAACGCCGATCGACTACCTTCGGTTTCATCCGAAGGTGCTCTCACACATCTGGGCGGACGACTACGACATCGTTCACGGACACTACGGTCTCGTCGCGCCGTTTGCACTCGCCCAGCCGACGCGTCCGGTAGTGTTGAGCCTCTGGGGTACCGACCTGATGAGTGACATGGGCTGGCTCGAGACGATCAGCCGGTACGGCGCCCGATTTGCCGACGCGACGATCGTTCCGAGCCCGGCGATGTCACGCGAACTCGACGTCGACCACGTCGAGATTCCGTTCGGCATCGATACGGAACTGTTCAGACCGATCCTCCGCGAGGAAGCTCGCGACCGCGTCGGCTGGGACGAAGACGCACGAATCGCACTGTTCCCGTACGACCCGGATAGAAGCGAGAAGGACTATCCGCGGGCCGAACGCATCGCCGACCGCGCCGACGCGGATCTCGAGGTTCGGACGGTCGACGGCGTTCCCTACGAGGAGATGCCGTACTACATGAACGCGAGCGACCTGCTTCTCGTGACCTCGAAGCGGGAGGCCGGGCCGATGGCGGTCAAGGAAGCCGCCGCCTGTAACGTCCCCGTCGTCTCGACCGACGTCGGCTTCGTCGACGAGACGATCGGCGGCCTCGAGAACTGCGTCGTCAGCGACGACGACCGCGAGCTCGCGGCGGGACTCGACTCGGTCCTCGCCGGCTCCGGACGGTCGAACGCCCGCGAGGCCATCGACGGACTGAGCCTCGAGTCGATGGGAGACAAACTCCTCCAGTGTTATCGGGACGTCCTCGAGGATCGGGGACGCGATGCGACGGAGTTATCCCTCGAACGAACGGACGATAGGGAGGAAACGTATCATGGGATCTAGAATGTCGCTGTCGAACGTGCGACCACTGCGGCTCGACACGACGGCGGCGATTGTCGGCCTGATCGCCGCGCTGTTGCTGTTCCCGCTGCGGTTTGTCGCTTCCCAAATATACATCAACACGATTCCGATCGTCGTCGGCCTTGGCTGTGCGCTGTATCTTCTCGCGGTCCACCAGAACGAAAACGAGCGGACGCTGCCGACGCTGTCGACGCCGGCGGCGATGGCACTCCCGAGTATCGTCACGGTCGGAATGGCAGTTATGATCCTCGTGACGATTCTACAGGGCGCCCGGACGCCGCTGTTTTTCGTGATCTCGAGCGCCGTCGGGACGTTACTGTTCGGACAGATACTGTTCACGAGCGACCGTGACTTCCACCGCGGAATCCTGCTGTTCCAGCTCGTGTTGTTCGCGTTCGTCTTCCGGTTTACCGCGCTGTACGCGACGCCGGGGTACATCGGGATCGACGTCTGGACCCACATGACGGAGCTTTCCCAGGCGATCTACGCGGAGCAGTCGCTCGGAGCGATCTCCTACGACAAACACTTCGGGTCACCGTTCTTCCACCTGTACGTCGTCGCCTCCTCGCTCGTCTACGACGTCTCGTTGCGGATGGGACTGTACCTCTCGATAGGGATCGCGATGCCGCTTTCGATTCTGACCGTTTACGCCGCAGCCAACCTTCTGGTTCCCGCGCGGTGGGCGACGCTTGCGACCGCGGTATTCTCGGTCGCCAGCTACACCGTTATGTGGGGAGTTCATCTCATCCCGACCAGCATGGGGCTCGTCTTTTTCCTCGCGATCGTGTACGCCCTGATCCGCGTAATGCGTATCGAGTACACGAGCCGCGACTTCGCGTTCCTGGTTTTCCTCTCGGTCGCGGTTATCCTGACACACCAGATATCGACGTTTATCGTACTGGTTCTCCTCGGCGCCGCGTTCCTGGCTCAGATCCTCTTTATGACCGGCCCGCTGGGGCTTACCAGACTCGATACGAGCGTCTTCCGGACCAAGAAACCGGTCAACCTGATCGGCCTTCTCGTGTTCAATTTCGGCCTCGCGATTTTCGTCTGGTCTCTGACACCGTATCGCGACGACTCGTTCCTAGGAACGGTCCTCGGCTGGTTCGGTGAAACGCTCGAGGAAAGTGCCGGCTTCCTCGAACTCGCATCGCCGGGCGCAACGGGTGACGAAGAGGCGGCAGTTCCCGACACGGGAACGACGGTGCTCGATCAGATCGTCCCCTACGTCAACGAACTCGGCTTTCTCGTGCTGTTCGGTCTCATGCTCGTGGGAAGTCTCTACATCGTTCACCGTCGACGGGCCGAGCAATCGGTGTTTACCCTGGTGCTCGGTAGCGGAATCATGCTCGTGTTCGTCCTCGGGCTTCCGATGTTCGGAATTCAAAACTTCGTGCCGACGCGGTGGTTCGCCTTCCTCTATGCATTGATGGCGATCGTCGGTGCGATCGGACTGCGGACCCTCAGTCGGAACCTCTCGCCCGCACCCGTCGTGGCTCTCCTCCTGGTAATCGTCCTGCTGTATCCGGGGGCGATGATGCTCGCTGCCGAAAGCAACCCCGACAATCCGGTGTTCTCCGACCAGCACGAGCGGTTGGCCTACGATCAGTCCGAACTCGCGGCGGTGGATACGATCGGCGAGATGACCGGCTCACCCGCAGGGTCCGATATCCGTCCGGACCAACAGCTCCATACCGATCATCCTTACCAGACCGTGTTCGACCGAACTGGAGCCTACCCCTCGACGACATCGATAGTCCTCCCGGAGGATAGCTACGCGGAACACGACTACGTCGTCTACCGAACGACCCAGTCGGAGGACGCGACCTACTTCAGCAGCGCTGAGGACGGACCAGGGTACGCCAGCAACCCGACCGAAGAGCGTATCTGCCGGACCACACAATCCTCCGTATACGACAACGGCGACGTACGCTTCTGTACCCCGTCACCGGCACAGGGGTAGTTCTCACCGGTTCAGAGCCGCGTCGGACGCCGATCTCATCGGAGTCCGTCTTCGATCGGCCGAAAGACCTCCATCGAGTACTACCGACAGCGACAGCCGAGATTCCCGGAAGAATCGAGCGAGACAACTCCTACAACCGGTGTCCTCGGGCAACTCCCCTGACTTCGTAGCCAGATGCGGTCCGTGCTTCTTTCGGTGATCGGTAACGAGGATCCGCCTCTCCCGTAGCGCCGTTGCAGCCTCGAGATCGCCACCGCTGCTCGCTGAAGATCGGGACGGGAGGCCGATTACGTCGCCGAACGATAGAACGCCGTTCACGGAGCGCAGGGCAGTCACCCACTCGAGGGCAGTTCAGTTGCTGCTCGAAAGAAGATTGCAACAAGAAGTGGGTGAACCGGGTGGAGCCAGCACGGCGTTCGATACAACCGAGAGAGACCCCGCGTTCGAGCGCCGGACCTCGAGAACTCCGGAACGCTTCGGCTCGTCCTGTTTTCGTCTCTACCGATCAGCGGAGCGGAGAGTCGATTCACCGTCGAACGAAAGGTGTCGAACGAAAGGTGTCGAACGAACACCACTCGAGAGCGACGGCGGTCACGGGCCCGTGCTGGGAGCTGGATCGGCCGTCGAAAGCGGAATCTGCCGGCCTGACTTCCTCCCACGACTTCAGTCGTGGGCTTTCTCCTTGAACCACTGTAAGCGGAGGCAAGTGGAAGGCGAAGCCACAGTATCGAAAGAACGAGTTCGACGCCGATATCACGGCGGCAACGGTCGCAGCCGATTTCAAAAGGCTGTGCGGACCCGAGCTGTCCATCTCTCACGACTTCATCGATATCCGAGTGTCGGCTCGTCGTACTGCTGGGACGAGCGAACGGCAAGATTCGACCACCCTGATCTCCCCCTCGACGGGAGAGATCGTTCCACGTAGTCCGTCCGAATAGGCTGTGGCGTCTGACTCCAAAACACGAGTACGGGGTGCGGGGCGGGCGGCAGCAGCCGGTTTGCTGGCGGATCGGCGGTTCTGGGCGTTACGAAACCGTTACCGGAAGCTTGATCGTTCGATAGGCGCTTTCCTCGTCCGGATCGTCCGGTGCCTCACCCTCATAGAGGAACAGGACCAGGCGGACGTCATCACCGGTTATCGTCGGTTCGAACTCGAGGGGTTGCTCGTGGGTCTCGCCGTGAGCGACGGTTGCGGAGTCAGTCGTGAGAACGTCCTGGTCGTTGACGGAGACACTATCGTTGTCGTAGCTCACGTCCTGTAACGCGACTGCGGTCTCGTACGATCGTTCCTCGTGTTCCTCGTTGGCGATGTAGGCAGTTATCGACTCCGTCTCGCCCGCCGAGAGCGATTCGTCGTAGAGGTACTCGGTGTCACCGTCGACTTCCTCCGTCTCGAGATAGAACTCCGTGTAGCTATCGTGGTCGGGCGGGCTCGCGACGGCGAAGCCGACGACGGCCGCCAGGACGAGCAACGCGGCGAGAAACATAACGTTGTACGGTCTGGTACTCGGATCCGACCGGCCGAACGAGTCGCCGGCGTTCGAAAACAGTAGAGAGGCGCCCGACAGCGAGGGAGTGTATCGGCGGTTCGGAGGACACCGATACCGCTGAACGATCCCTACCAGCGCGAGTGCGATCGTTACGAACGCCGTTCCGGCGAGCACCGGAAGAATCGTGATCCCCCACGGCGTTGCGGTCGCAACGAGCGCGACCGCCGGAACGATCGCGATGCTCGCGACGATCGAGAGGACGAATCGTTCGATCGGTTGGAGTCCACCGTTGTTTAGCTCGTTTCGGTTCGGCTCTCGAGTCTCGTCGTCGAACGACCGGTATCCTGCCTTCGACGCGTCCGGATACAGGATGGAGATGAAAGCGTACCCGGGAAGAAAGAGCAACAGCGGAATCCCCAGAAGAACTCGAACCGCCCCCGAGATCGGCGTAAACAGACCGAACGTAACGAAACCGGTTACTGCGATGACGAGTGTAAGATCGAAGAACCACCAATCGGAATCGCTCATTACAGGTCCTGTGGTCCTCGAGCGTTTAGTTATCAGTCATATAAGCGACGGCCGCGGGGTCAACTCGGTGTGAGCAGTCGGACCCAGCACGTCGAGGAACACGATTCGGTCTTGTTTTCATTGTTTTTGCTGGCTGTTGAAATGCGGTCCGGATTGGTACCGATCCTGCCCCTGGAGTCGCGGCCGGATCGGGCGAACCGAATACCGCTGTCTGTAATCGTTCGGAACGCGATTTTTTATAACTCAGTTATCCAGAAAGGACGCTTCTCAGAGGTTGTACACGCACAGTGCACGATATGAAACAGTCTGAACGGGTAGGTTAGTACGGATTTGGGTGAAGTAAAACCGTTCATCTATGGACGATTTTCATGCTTTAATACTGGTCCATGAGTCGGACTGATCAACGCGATGAGTTCGACAGAGACCGTTACAGAGGAACGAAGCCGGGGTGAGGACCGCGAAGCGGACATCGTCTCCGACGACGACGAACTTCCGGTCGACGAGATTTTTCATATTCTTCAGAACGAGCGCCGACGGATGGTTCTCGAGTATCTGCAAGAGACGGATGGCTCCGTACGAATGCGTGACGTGGCCGAACAGGTCGCCGCCTGGGAGAACGAGACGACAGTACAGGAGCTGACCTCGGATCAGCGTCAGCGCGTGTACATCCCGTTGTACCAGTCACACCTTCCGAAGCTGGACAAGGCCGGTATTATCGACTACCAACAGAACCGCGGTGTCGTCGAACGACGCCCGCTCGCCCGGCAGCTCGATTACTACCTCAACGCAGATTCGAACACGAGCGCGGCTGCCGCCACCGGAAACGAAGGAGGAACGGACTGGGACGACTACTACATCGGTGCCGCCGGTGCGGGTGCAGTCTTGCTGCTGGGAGCAATCCTCGAACTGCCGCTGCTCTCGATCATCACGGGTATCGGACTGAGTGCGCTAATCCTGCTGATGTTCACGACGCTGACGATCGGTCAGTACGTCAAGTAGGTTTCGCGGCGTTACCGATAGATCGTAGCGACGGTCCCGAGACAGGCAGCCAGCAGGCCGACGACCGAAACAGCCGCCGTAATCTCGAAAACGAACGGTGAGACGAGCAGCGCCAGCGAGACCGCAAATGCGAACGCGATCGGATAGCGCCATCGACCGGTGGAGTGGTCGTCGGCGAGCTCAACGGTTCCACGTTCGGGACGGTACTCGACCACACCCGAGGCGTCGAGTGCGGGCAAGTCGGTTTGCGAGAGGCGCTCGTGAACGTCGCCCCAGGCTTCGACGTCGTCGGTTCCACTGGCGTCGTAGAGCTGATCCGCGATCTCGTCGATCGTCACTGGTCCGTTGCGTGATTCGAGCAGAGAAACGACGTTCCATTCGAGTTCGGCCGGCGCTCCGGTCGTCGTCGTGTCGGTCTCGCGGTCGTTAGACACGATCGACGATTCGTTGTATTCGAACACTCTAACAGACGTCGACGCTTGAACGGTGGACTCGTCGCCACTCGAGTCCGAAGATGAGTTCTTTCGAAACGGCGTCAGACGCATATTGCGAATCACACACGTCTGGTACTATAAATATGCTCTCAATAGCATGCGATAAATCTGTTGCGGCCGTTTGTTCACGCGTTCAAACCGGGCATAAACATTTTACAGAGTGAGAAAAACCCATCTTACAAGCGGAACTATTGGGCGAGAGACGAGTTCTGCTCGATCCATCTCAGATGCTGGTCCGCGCTCTCGTCCCAGCTATCGACCCAGCCCAGAAAGTCGTTGAGGCGAAGCTTGTGTCGGGCGGGTAGATCGTGGACGTGTTCGAACTCCGGCAACAGTCGCTGATCGAAGTTGTACCTGGTAAAGAGCTGTTTTCGGTTCGGCCACGGCGATTCGAAGGAATCGAAAAACGGTGTCTTGCGACGGACGAACCGTTCCATCTCGTTGAACAGCGTCACGCTGTGCGGTCGGTCCGGCGGTCGGTAGCGAAGCATCTCCGGATCGATCTGTTTACACGCCTCGAGGAAGGTGTCCGTGGATCGTTCCGCTGGCGGTGCGTGGAGATGCCAGTCGAGGAGTTCCGTATCCGCGGCCAAAAACGACGCGAAGAAGTTATCGGCGAGCTGGGTGTGGAACGGCATCGACGGCTGATTGGCGATTCCACAGCAGTTGAGCGCGTTCTGGATCGAATCGGAGCGGTCGAGGACCGATTCGAACTCCGTTCGGACGGCCTGTCTGACGAACGATTCGGGATCGACGTCGAAGGCGGTTCGTTCGGCCAGTTTCCTGCTCGTCGACCGGCTGTAACCGAACCGCGAGAGGAGAACGTCGATCGGGTCGGGGTCGGGATCGAGTCGTTCAAACGGAACCCGTTTACCGAACACCTCGAGGTCGACGTGGGCGGTAAAGTGGCCCCGGAAGAACGTGTCACACAGCAGGCCATGATAGATCGTATCGACGTCGATTTCGTCAGTGTATCCGGCGTGGTGGATATGCAGTGACTCCTTGATTCCTTGCGAGTACTGTACCTTCGATCCGTCGGCGTAGAGGTAGCGCTCGTCGGGTCCGAACGCAGTGTGGTCGGCACCGTACTGCGCTGCGAGGCGTTTGGCGCCGATAACCTCCTGAGCCGTGGAGTTGCCGACCGTGTAGCAGTGTTCGAGATCGGGGAGCTGGGAGAGCAGTGTTCGGGAATCGTATCCCGCAGAGAGAAGCAACCCCTTTCGTCCGGGAAGAATCGATCGACGGTCGATCGCTCGTTCGAGTCGGTTCGCGAGCGTTCCGGCGTAGTCGAACTCTCTGGTGTCGTAGACGAATCGCTCGAGGTCGGTAACCGACGATGGCCGCAGCTGGCTGTCGATCGGGAGTCGGGAGAGCTGTTCGAGACTCGTCTTCTCACCGAGTGCAACGCCCAGATGGAGAAACTCGAGGATGCCGTCTCGGCAGAACGAGGGGTCGGGAATAGTTTTTGCGACCGTTGTGGAGTCGGTACCGAACACGCGAACTCCCGGGGCATCGGTGTAGAAACACTCCCGCGAACGGATCGAATCCGTCGCAACGAACGTCTCTTCGGGCGTGTCGAGAACCGCCAGATAGGAGCCATTGAGCCGGTTTAGCGCCTCGGAACCGTCGCGTTCGTAGGCGTCGAGGAGCCAGCGAGCGGCGTTCGTTTCCTGACCGGGTACGTACACCTCGCCCCAAATAGCACAGCAACCAGTTTCACCGTCGTAGCTCGCCGTCCAGCCGGGGGTTCCGAGACCAAAATCTCTGATCCCGACGGTTATCGACGGCCCAACGAGTACCTCGTCGAACTCGTCCGTCGACCGAAGCCGGGTGAACGCTTCTGTACCGCCAAATACGCCGAAGAGTTCCGTATTCATCTCGAGACCATCTCACTGCGTGACTGTGGCGTGGGGTCGCGACCGGCAACGCCAACCGGAAGGACGTGAGCACGCACACGTCGAACTACAACACACTGGGAGCGAGCCACCATTAACTATAGTTCCACTAAGCGGGTCACAAAGTGAATCAGGTGTGTGCCACCAATAAACAGATCTCGATCGAGACGTCGTCGGGTCGTCTAGTGGCTCTATCAGCAGTATTCGCCGGGGCTAACCCTCATATAAGATTCTCAACTCGAGGATTCCGGGAGCCTATTGGCTCCATAATAATACCATTGCTGTCGCTAGCCGGAGTCAGCAATGACCCAACGACGGAACACCCGACGGCGGTTCCTCGCAGCATCCAGTGCAACGGCGTTCGCAGCGGCTATGGCCGGCTGTACGGATTTCCTCTCCGACGAGGATGACGACGACGGCAACGGTGACGACGACGGTAACGGCGACGACGGTAACGGCGACGACGGTAACGGCGAGAACGGCGACGAGTACGACTCGCCCGAGCTCCAGGTCGAAACCGAGTACAACAGCCGCGAGGAGTTCAGACAACCCGGCGACCAGCTCAACGACTTCGAGACCGACGACGACTGGGCGGTCCTCGAAGGAGAGGCCGAGATGGATGACGAGTTCTCCTTCGACGGCGACCAGAGTATTCGCCTCATGGCCGAGGACGAGGACAACGCCGTCGTCGCGACGGAGCTGGACGAGGCGACCGACATGGAAGACCTCGACCTCTCGGTGGCCGTCCAGACGACTACGCCCCACAACATTGCTCTCGAGATCCAGGTTCGAGACATCTACGGGGGGTACGCGAGCTACATGCTCCAGTCGATCTCCTACGGTGACGAGAACCCCGGCTGGTTCCGGATGTGTCCCGGCTTCGCCGACGAAAGTACGACGCCGGTCGAACAGGACGCGATCGACGAGGTCCGACTCGTCGTCCACAACACCGGCGACGAAGCCGAAGTGTGGTTCGACGACCTGCGTACCCACGAGAAAGCCGACGAGGGATACGTCATCCTCTGCTGGGACGACGGGTTCGACGACTTCTACGAGCCGGCCGGTGATCTCCACGACGAGTACGACGTCAACGCCGTCCAGGCGGCCGTCCGTCAGTGGACCAGAGACCAACGCGACGGGATCATGACGATCGATCAACTCCTCGAGCGCCAGGAGGCCGGTGATCAGATCGTCGCCCACGGAACGCACACCAGCTGGACCGATATCGACGACGAGGAGCTCGATGACACCCTGAATACGGACAAGAACTGGGCCGTCAACAGCGAACTCGAGGGCGGACACTACCTCGTCTTCCCCCACAACGACTTCGACCAGCGGGTTCTCGATATCGCCTCGAACTACTACTACGCCGGCGGATTCAACCAGTCCGGGAGTCCGAACCTCACGGGCGTCCACGGTTTCGACCCGCTGGTGATGCCCCGGACGATCGGCCACGACCTCGACATCGCGATGCAGTGTGTCGACGCAGCGGCCGAACACAACCAGTGTACGATTCTGAACTTCCACGCCTTCGATCTGGACAACACCATGGACGTCGACGACTACGAGGAACTGCTCGAGTACATCAACGAGTCGGACGTCGAGGTCATCGACTTCGACGACCTCTGGACGATGCGCCGGAACGGCCACTGATCGGCGACGGCGATCGCTCTTTGTGTCTCTTCTCTATTGCTTTTCCGACGCCGAGAGCACTCTCTCGCGTACGATCCGACCGACATCGATTACGCGCTACGAGTGACCGAACTCCCCGTAGCCGCGGCCGATACGACTGCGCACCTGTCCTCACCAGCTCTCGAAAGCGTGCGAACCGGTGAGCTGACCACCGTCTCGAGCAGTCACCAGAAACGCGAAAACCGAGAGACTCTTCGAACTGATTCGTCGAGACGGCGGAAATGTGTTCGTCCTCAGGAACGAAGGCCGATCCACCCAGCGATCAGGGCGACCGTGAGGACGAAGGCGGTAGCGAGAAACGGGAACGGACGCCGTCGGGCTCCGGAGACGGCCGACCAGAGGACGCCCGGTACGTGACGCAGTTCGGGCCCTGCACGGAGGAGGTGCCAGCAGCCGCGAGCCGGACGCCCCTCGCTGAAGTAGCTCTTCGCGAGCACCAGGTGGTGGCTCGAGCGGATCTCGTACCCCTCGTCTTCGAACCGGTCGACTTCCTCGGCGTACAGCGACAGATACTGTTCGTCGGCTCGTCTGATCGTATCAGCGGGTGGCGTCCCGGTCTCCTCGCGGACGACGAGCGGTTCGTCGACGTAGGCGAGCTTTCCGACCTCGAGGATCCGCAGGACGAACTCGGGGTCCTGGAACCGGTCGAGCGTCTCGTCGAACCCGCCGACCTCTCGCGCAACGTCGGTTCGAACGATCAGCGTCGAGCCAGCGCCCGTGTGAACGTTGTCGGCGAGAATCTCGCCGACGAGTTCCTCCCCACCCTCCATGCGCGGCCGGTCGTCCGCCTGGGAGAGAACGCTGGCGGCTAGACCGCGGAACCTGTCGGAGGCGCTGGTGAGTTCGAACGCGAACCCACAGTAGGCCGCGACCCACTCCGCGGAGCGCTGCTCGAGAACCTCGAGCTGGGCCTCGAGTTTCTCCGGGCGCCACTCGTCGTCGGAGTCGAGGAAGGCGATGTACTTTCCCCGGGCGTGTTCGATGCCCGTGTTCCGCGCGACGTTCGCCCCCTGATTCGTCTCGTGGCAGATCGGCCGCACCCGGTCGTCGTCGTAGGATTCGAGAACCGACGCGGTTTCGTCGGTCGATCCGTCGTCGACCACGAGCACCTCGAGGTCGTCGTGTGTCTGTTCGAGGACGCTGTCGATCGCTCTCGAAACCGTCTCCTCCCGGTTGTACGTCGGAATAATGACGCTAACCAGTGCCATTTCGTTCGACACGGGCCTACCCGCGCTTTATTATCGACGGACTAACCGCGTTTCGATCGGCTCGAGAGGGATCGAGCAACCGTTCGGCTACGGTTTCCGACAGGATCGGCTTCCGCCGGGGTCGGACGGTTCCTACCCGAAGATTGGGACTCCCGTATCCGGCCCGAACGTCGCGAGGAGAACACCCGATAATAAAAGCGTCACGCCGGCCAGAAACAGCATGCTCTGGAACCAGCCCACGACGGTCAGGTCACCGTTGACGCCCTCGAGCCGCTCGCGGATGGGTGCCGCTCGGGACCCTACCGGTGACGGAAGCTCGGCGAGAAGCTCGAACGGCTCGGCGGGTTCTATCGAACCCGTGAGGACGGCGAAGACGAGGTGAACGAGAAGCCCGAACGGAGGGACGAGAAGCAGCGCCAGCCACGGGTTCGTTACGACCGTCGCGAGGGCGAACGTCGGTACTGCAGCGAAAGCGGTCGTCGCCGCTACTCGGCCGAGTCGCGCGTCGGCGAGTGGGTCGAAACCGATCCGCTGTGCCGAAAGCCAGTGAAAGACGAACATCGATCCGTAGCCGACAGTGGTCGCGAACGCCGCACCGTGCATTCCGTACCGCGGGATCAGCAGGTAGTTGAGCGCGACGTTGATCCCCGCGGCGCCGGCGGTCGCAAGAACCGGATACCGGGGCGTGCCCCGGTCCTGCGAAATCACGAGGATGGGCCGTGCGAGAGCGAATCCGAGCGCGCCGGGCAACAGCAACAGCGCCGGACCGATCGCCGGCGTCGCGTCGGGACCGAAGTAGATCGGGACCACGACGTCGGCCAGTGCCGCGATTACGACCGCCACGACCGCAGTCAGCAAGAGCGTGTAGCGGGTCGTCTTCGACGCGAGGGCGGTGATTTCGTCGAGCCGGTTTCGCGACCATAGCTCGGACGTCGGGAGGGCGTAAACAGTCTGGAGGGCGATCGGGACGAACCAGAGGAATTCGGCCAGGAACAGCGCCGCTCGATAGTTGCCGACCGCCGAGCTCTCGCGGAACTGCTGGAGCATCACGATATCGACGTGGTAGAGCGAGGCGAGCAGAAAGAGGAGCGCGACGCTCGTCGAGGTGGACGTTAGCAGCTTCGTTCGCGGGAACTCCCGCGGGGGTATTCGAAACACGCTCGAGAGCGACACGCGCTGGTGGATCACCGTCAGTCCGGCGATGCCACAAACGATGCTCGAGACCGCGTGACCGGCCAGGGCACCCGGAACGCCGAAACCGAGGTAGACGAGCGGGACCGAGACGCCGACGAACACGACTTTGTCGAGAGCGCCGAGGAAGCCCGAATAGCGCTCGAGACCGAATCCCTGGAGTGTCTTTCGCGAGTAGGTCTGGAACTGGACGGAGAGCACCAGCAGCGCGAGCCCGTAGAAGTAGCTCGTGTACTCCTCGCCGAACAGCGCCGAAACGAATCCGTTCCGAGAGCCCAGAAACAGGACGAAGGCGCCCGTAAGCGCGGACAACACCGCGAGTCGCAGGTAGTAGCCAACCACATACGGCTCCCAGTCGGGCGTCGAGCGATCCTCCGTCAGGAACGTCCGGACGCCGTCTGCGATCCAGGAGCTGACGAAGATCATGTAGATCGCGAACACCGACATCAGAAACGCGTAGTCGCCGAACCCGGCCGGACCGAGCAGCCGGAACAGAACCGGTATCGAGACGAATCCCACGAGAAGAGCGACTACGTTAGCAGTACCGACAGAGAGATCCTCGGCGGGGTAGTTTCGGTTCACAGATACCCCCGAGAGCGACGTCGTCTGACGGCTCCCACAGCTAGTAGTAGACCGGTGACACCCACAGTGTTCGGAACTCTGGGTCGGGATGGCCTTATTATAACCGCATTAAGATCAGGTCAGCTACCGTACGAGAACGACTGGTAGCGGGCTCGAGAAGCGTCAGCTTCCCTCACGCTGTCGGAACGTCTCGAGCGAATTCCACCGGGCGAGCAGACACTGCAGTTAACCGAGAGATAAATAGGTGGGTAGAACTATCAACTCTCACCGATGAACGAGAAGGCAACGCGCCGAGTGCTCCTCGGCACCATCGGTGCCGGCACGCTCGGAGCGACCGCGGGCTGTCTCGACAGCCTCGGCGGAGACGAAGGTGATGAACCGGACGAGGACGACGAGAACGGTTCGAACGGAGACGACGACACGGACCAGCCCGACGAGGGTGGCGAGACGGAGGAACAGGAGGAAGGGGAGGACGTTCCGGACATCGACGGTGGGGCCGTGGTGTTTACCTACGACGACGGACCGATGGAGGACTACGAGCAGGCGTTTCCCGTCCACCAGGAGTTCGACGCTCCCGCGAGCGCGGGCATCGTCACCGAGTGGGTCGGCCGCGAGGACTTCAACGACAACGACTGGATGGACGTCGAGCACCTCGAAGAACTCGCCGAGGCCGGCTGGGAAATCAACTCCCATACGACCGCACATACCGCACTGAGCGAGTTCGAACTCGTCGAAGACGTCGAACCCGACGACGTTCGTATTTATCCCGAGGAGCGAAACCACGGCTTCCATCTGGAGTACGATATCGAAGTTACAGATGGAGAGAACTCCGTAGTGCGAACCGTTGTCGCCTCCGACCACGACGAGACCGGTCCGTACTTAGAGTTCGACGAGCCCGTCGGCGAGTCCTTCGCAGCGGGCGAAACCGTCGAACGGTATCCCGAGGAGCTCATGCACGAATTCCTCGGTGATTCGAAGGCCCAGCTCGAGGAGTGGGGGTTCGAAGTCGACACACTGCTGGCGCCGTACGACGTCTGCGACGAGTGGACGATCGAGTTCGCCAGCGAGTACTACGACGGCATCGCGAACGTCAACCCGGGGTCGCTGGTCAACGAGCGGGAATCGTTCGATCCGTTCGATACCAACCGCGGGTACTTCATCGAGAACGCCGATCCACTGGATATCCAGGCACAGCTCGACGAGGTCGCCGCCCAAGAGGCGATCGGTATCGTCGGCGCCCACACGTTCATGGAAGAGGTCGATCAGGAAGGGATCCGTGAGATGCTCGAGTGGATCGAAGAGCGAGAGCTGACTGTTGTGACGCTTACGGACGCGTTCAGTGCTGTCGACGCCGAGCAGTCGTGACCGTGACCCCGCAGTACCGGAGGGGGCTCCTGCCAGTCACACCTCGTGATCGGTGATCAGGGCGACGCCGATCAGTTCATGTAGCCGAGATCCGCCAGTCGGTCCGTTACTTCCTCGTCGACCTCGGACTGAGTCGGTTCCGCCTCGCCGTCGTAGGCGGGGTACGACGTCGACTCGGTCGGTTCGACGACCGGAATCACGCTCCCGTCCATCCGGTCACTGTAGGGTAGGCCGAACGAAGCCATGATCGTCGGCGCGACGTCGAACAGGTGGGCCCGCTCGAGCGATTCGTCCTCGTCGACGCCCTCGCCCGCAGCCGCGAACACCCCGTCGAGCTTGTGGTTCCAGGGCTCGGCCGGACCGAAGTACTCCTCGCCCAGCTGTTCGGAAATGGCGTGATCGAAGTCGGCTGGAACGGTCACGATGTCGACTGCGTCCTCGGCGTACTCCCCGTGGAAGTACCGCTCGCGCGGCGCGACGGTCTCGAAGATCGGGTCGCCGTCGGGCGTTTCGACGTCCTCGAGTTCGCGGATGAGCTCCTCGCGGACCTGTTCGTAGTCGTCCGGCGAGACCATCCCCTCGGGATCGCGCCCCTCGAGGTTGATCCGGACGCCGAGTTCGGTGCGGGCCCGGACGTAGGCCCGAGAGTTCTCGAAGTCGACCTGTTCGTTCGCGGTCCGTGCAACTCCGCCCGGGGCGAACTTCTTGACGGTCTCGGCCAGACCGACGCGTTCCAGGGCCGCGCCGACGTCCCGTGCAGTAATCCCGAACCGCTCGGCGGCGACTGCCGCAGCGCGCTCGGTGAAACTGGGTTCCCAGGTCTCGGACTCCTCGCCCTCCCGGAGCTTGCGACGCATCGGCGTCCAGGACGGCATTCCCTTCCCGCTCGTCGTCGTCTCGACGTAGCCGCGGTCCTGGAGGAACTCGTTGACGCGGAACTCGTAGCCGTCGTACTCGCCCATTCCGTGGTCACTGGCGACGAACACGTGGTCGGGGTCGAACCGTTCCAGGATCGCTTCGATCTCGTCGTCGGTCGTCTCGTAGACCGATCGGACCTTCTCTTCGTCACCGAAGAACTCGTGGAAGACGGTGTCCGTCTTCTGGAACTGGACGAAGCCGAAGTCGGGATCGTACTCCTCGGCGAGGTATCGAAACGCCGCGCCGCGCATTCGGATCAGATTTCGGTACTCCGTCATCTTCTCGGAGTCGGGGAGCGTGTCGTCGCCACGGGAGTACGACGGGTACACGCGGTAGTCGCCGATCGCGTCGCGGACCTCTTCGAGGAGTCCGTCGGGATGACAGTCCGGATCCTCCGGACCGATAAAGCCGGGGAGCAAGGCGCCGTCGAACTCCTCCGGTGGATGGGTGATCGGCGCGTTAACCACGACACTCGAGTAGCCGTGGCGGTCGAGTAGCGACCAGACGGTGTGTTCGTTGACGTCGTCGGTGCTGGTGACGTGCCAGTCGTAGCCGTCGTAGCCGACAAAACCGAACGCGCCGTGCTTGCCCGGGTTCGCGCCCGTGTACATCGATGGCCAGGCGCTCGGCGTCCACGGCGGAATCTGGGACTCGAGGGGTGCGCTCGTCCCCTCCGTGCAGAGCCGGTGGATCGTCGGGATCTCGGTGTCCGCATCGAGATCGTCGAAGACCGAGAGACTTCCCGCGTCGATCCCAATCAGTAGCGTGTTCATGCCGCTGGATTCGTCGTTCGATTCCGCATCGTCGTGGTGAGAGGTCCGCGCGCTCCGTTCCATGTTCTAATATCGAGGTGTTCGTTCATCGCAGACCGATATCGATCCGGACCACCGTTTCGCTTCGAAGGGTGGATCCGGAACACCTTATTATCTTCCGATTAACAGCGTCTGGCGGGTTGAAATTGTCTTCTACAACAATTTTCATATATAGTGACTGATACGTTAATCGAACTTTTCCAGGAGGTCCGCGTAGAACGATCCCGCTCGAGTCGACGCTCCACCGTCCGACTCTGAGCGGGTCTCCGTCGATTCCTCGGCGAGTTTCTCCACGATCAACTCCGGTGTCGAGCGAGCCAGTCGATCCTTCACCGGGGAACGGTTCACCTCGAGTTCGCCGTCGACCAGTCCGACCGCCTCGATCCCGTCGACGGTCACGTCGAAGCCGGCCATCTCCCGAATCTCGCCCGCGAGGTGCGAGACGAACACCGCCGTCGCGCCGTTCTCGGAGAGCGCCTCGAGGATCCCGGCGATAATCTTCGCGCTGGCGCCGGGCTCGGTGATGCTCTCGAGTTCGTCGACGAGCACGAGCGAGCCCTCGCCGCTCTGGGCCAGCTCCGCGAACTCCCGGACCGTCGACTCGAAGGCGCCGGCGTCGAGGGTCCCCTGGGTCTTGGCGTGGTAGTGGAGGTCGTCGAACCGCTGGACGCGTGCGTTCTCCGCGGGAACCGGTAGCCCCATGTGTGCGAGCACGACGACGCTCGCCACGAGGTCCAGCGTCGACGTCTTCCCCCCGCTGTTGACGCCCGACAGCAGGGCGACGCCGGACACCTCGTAGTCGACGGGATCGATCGCCTCGGTCGGCTCGTCGAGCAGCGGGGAACGTCCCCCTTGGATCGCGAACCCGACCTCATCGTCGACGACCGCCGGCATCGTACACTCGAACTCGCGGGCGAATCGGGCGATCGCGAGCTCGACGTCGAGTTCGAGCGCGTCGCGGACGAGCCGGCGAGCCCCCTCGCGCCGGTCGGCGAGGTCGGCCGCGAGCTCCCGTTTGAGGCGATTCGCGCGCCGTTCCTTGGCCGTCGTCAGCTCGGTTCGAAGCCGACCGAGCGCGTCCTCGTCGCGTTCGACCGGAAACGTCGGCTCGTCGGTGAAGAGTCGACGGGCCAGCTCGTCCTCCCCGGACTCGAGGGCGAGCGCGTCGATCACGTGGTCGCGGGCGGCCTCGACGGCCGCGGCGTGCTCGTCCGCCAGCTCCCGGGACAAAAGCGAGTCGACGCCCGCTCCGCGTTCGACCAGCGAGAGCAGGTCCGACCCCTCGATGGTGACGTCCTGTTCGCGGATCGCCTCCCGCAGGTGGTCGTTCGCGACGTTTTCAGCCGTTCCCGCCGCGGCGTCGACGTCGGCTGCGGCCGCTGTCAGTCGGTCCAGTTCCGCGTCGCCCGCGACCGTTCCGTCCTCGTCGAGCCGGGAGAGCCCCGCCTCGAGCGCGTCGAGGTCGCAGTCCGAACCGAGATCGGCGGTGCGGTCGACCTCGATGGCGGCTCGAAGCCGATTTCTGTTGCGCGCGAAGAACGCCAGCGACCGCTCGGGGACGATCTCGGCGGGGTTCTCGAGCGCGCTCGGCTCGACTCGGACGTCGCCCTCGACGGCGATGCCGGCGAAGGACTCGTCGATCGCGATCACCGTCGCGTACCCTCGGGCGAGTTCGGCGAGCCCCTGTGCGTCCTCGACGATTTCGACCGGCAGCTCCGGGATCGCCTCCTTGGCCTCGGCGTAGCGCTCCGCGTCGGTCGTCGCCAGACAGCGCTCGCGCACTCTGACGTCGCCCGGCTCCCGAAGCGGTTCGACCCCTTCGAGGGCCTCGAGCACCTCGGGGCCCGGCTCGCGCTCGATCGCCTCCTCGGCGAAGGTCTGGACCTCCTCGATCCGCGAGCGGCGAGAGCTCGGGTACAGGGTCTCGAGTCGCTGGGCGGCGTAGTCGGTGACGGTCCGCTCCTTGAGCAGCCCGAGCACGTCCCGGTAGACCTCGCGGGCCCGGTCGGTCGCGAGGAACGCGCCCGGATCGTCGTGCTCGTGGCGGATCGCCCCGCGCGCGATGCGGGCGGCCCGGCCCTGCGAGATGCCCGGTGCTGCCGCGATCGCCGCGACGTCGCCCGTCCGCAGCGCTCGCTCGGGATCGTCGAGGGCCGACAGCGACCGGGCGGTCTTCTCGCCGACGCCCGGAATCGACTCGAGGTCCATCGTTCTCGAGCGGCGTATCAAAGCGGAGCGAGAAAAAGCTCCCGTCCGCGGTCCCGGTCGGGTCGCCGACGGCTTCGGGGGAGTGTGTGATGTAACTCGATTAATCAAAACCCGCTGTTCCGTGAAAATGTGGGGGGATGAACAGCTCTCGGCTCCAAGTGCAGTCGATGAGGAAAGAGAGCTACGACAGGGTTTTCGAGGCGCTGGCGAGCGAGCAGCGGCGACGGATCCTGTTCGCACTCTTGGACGAACCGCTCTCGCTCGAGGGCGACGGCGGCTCGCTGACAGGAGAACGTGCGATTCCAGACGCCGTTCTCCTCGAGCGACGTCACATCCACCTCCCGAAGCTGGAAGATTACGGGTTCGTTCGGTGGAATCCGGAGAGAGAAGGCGTCGAAAAGGGGCCACAGTTCGAAGAGATAGAACCGGTTCTGGCGCTCCTCGCCGATCAGCAACCGGAGCTCCTGGTCGGCCCGCACCGATAAACAGGTCCGCGAATGTTTCGACTCCCTCACAGCCACGATGCAGACTGACGGCCACCACCGGGACGTCGACGAACCGATCGACGTGCTTCTGGTCGACGACAACCCCGGTGACGTCCGGTTGACCCGGGAGGCGTTCGAAACGGCGCGAACGACCGTCGAGACGAAACTCCACGCCGTCAACACGGGAGACGACGCGCTGGCGGTTCTCTCCCGAACCGACGAGTGCACGGGTGTTCCGCCGCCGGATCTCGTCCTCCTGGATCTGAATCTCCCCGGTTGCGACGGCTGCGAGCTCCTCGAGCGAATCAGAACCGACCGGTCGCTGCGGCGACTGCCGGTGTTGATGCTGACGAGTTCGGCCGACGAGGACGATGTCTCGAGGTGTTACAGAGCGAACGTCAACGCCTACCTGAGGAAACCCGTCGATCCAGACGAGTTCGTCTCGACCGTCGAGGCCATCGATCGATTCTGGTTCGGACGGACGCAGTTCCCGCCGGAGCAGTGAGTCGACTGCGTTTGCCGTCGCTGTCGGCTCGCTACGAGCCGCTCCGTCTCGCGAGAAACGTATCAGCGAGCCCCCGTCGTGGTTGGGCCAGAACGGGGACTCGCCACTCCCTTCTTTCGGGCGTGTACCCAAGTAGCTTGTGTGATTATTCGGGTGAAACCGTCCAGGACCGGCACCGTCGAAACGGTACCGAACCTGAATTCTTTTCCATCCGTGCGCCGTATAGTGGATGTTCGGGTATCCGAATTCGTGGTTGGGCCATGACTCAGGACAGAACAACGGACGAAGCGATTAGCCTGTTGCAGGACCTCGGGCTACAGGAGTACGAAGCGCGCTGCTTTATGGCGTTGAACAAACTTCCCACCGGGACGGCAAAGGAGATCCACGAGATCTCCGAGGTTCCGCGAACGCGAGTGTACGACGCGATCCGCGTCCTCGAGTCACAGGGGCTGGTCGAAGTCCAGCACTCGAGCCCGCAGGTCTACCGCGCCGTCGGGACCGACGAGGCGACGCGGATCCTCCGTCTGCGGTACAACGATCGGGTCGACACGCTGGAAACCCATCTACAAAACACGAAGACCGAGACGGTCGAGGACGACAACTACGTCCAGGAGGTGTGGTCGCTGTCGGGGCACGACGCGATCGAGTCGCGGACGCTCGAGCTGATCGGGGAAGCCGACTCCGAGGTCGCGCTCCTGGTCGTCGACGAGGGGATCCTCTCCGAGTCACTGTTCGACGCCCTCCGGACGGCAACGGATCGCGACCTCTCGGTCGTCCTCGGCGGCCAGTCCGAATCGGTCACGAGGTCGCTCGAGCGGACGCTTCCAGGAGGTCACGTGTTCGAAACGGGACTCGACTGGCTCACCGGGGCCGAGAGCGACGACGAGGTCGCGATCAGTCGGATTCTGCTCGTCGACCGGGAGACGCTCCTGATCGGCTCGTACTATCCAGGATCCGAGGTCGACGACCCCGCGGAGCAGGCGGTCTTCGCCAGAGGGTTACAGAACGGCGTCGTGGTTCTCCTTCGACGGCTGCTGACGGCGGGATTGCCCCCCGTCAAGGACCCCGGCCAGTAGCGTTCGGCGTAGAACGGTTGCGGACTTGCGCGCTCCAGGACGGTCGTTATCCGGCCGACGCTGCAAGAGGAGGTATGGTACTCAAGAGGCTTCTCGGTTCGACGGCGTCGCGGTCGCTCGTCGTCGTTTCGATACTCAAAAGCGTCAAGCGAGCGGTCGACCGCGGGAACTACGTCCGCGCCGGCCTGATGCTCGGCGTCGCCGTGCTGGCCTGGAAATGGGTCGTCGTCGGCATGGTCGCGCAGGGAATCGTCGGCCTGCTTCGGCAAGACGACTCCGCGGACGCCTCGGGGTCGAAACCCGCATAATTCGGACGATTCGCCCGATTCGGGTCCCGAGACTGTCGTCCGCGAGCCCGTAGACGGAGTCTTCGACCGCACTGACCCCTGTGACCGTCGCTCTTGATCGTCCGTAGAACGTTTCGTCCAGCCGTTGGTGCACGTCCTCGAGACACGGGTCGATCAGCCGCGGGCGAGTAGCGCTGTCAGATCGGCTACGTCGCGGTCCTCGAGCGATCGAACCGTCTCGACGATCCGTTCGCGCCGCCCGTTCTCGAGTTGGCCCTCGGTGACGGAGTCGAACTTCGTCTCGACTTCGTCCCACCCCATCGGAGCCGTCGAGTGGCCCCGGAAGGCGTCCTTCTCGATCCTGTAGGTAGTCCCGTCGTCCATCGTCACGTCGACGACGGCGGGTAGCTCGCCGTTCTGGAAACGCTCGGTCAGGTCGGGGTCTGCGGTGACGTCGACTATTCGGAGGAGGTCCTGGACGTCGTCGGCACCGATTCGGTCGGGCTCGTACTGCGCGAGCGAGAGGTCGCGGTCGAGCAGCGCCGTGGCGAGGACGTACGGCAGCGAGTGGGTCGCCTGGGCGCGGTCGGCGACCTCGTATCGGTTCCCCTCACCGCCCCCGAGAAGGCGCTTCGCCTCGGCGAACGTCTCGAGCTTGATCCCCGCGACGTCGCCGGGGTTCAGATTCCGGCCCTCGGCGAGTTCGACGATCCCCTCCGCCGCGGACTGAGCGTAGGTCTCGGCGACGTACCGTCTGGTGGTGACGTCCCGAACCCGTTCGCCGGGAGTCGGATCGAACTCAAACGGTCCCGAAACCACCGCCTCCCAGCCGCGTCGTCCATCGACGGTACCTCTCGGTCCGGCCATCCCGCGCTCGGCGAGCATCGCCGCGTAGACCGCGTTCCGCGCGGCGCTGGCCGAGGCGACGCCGCTCCAGTCGGTGATCCGTCCAGTCCTCGTCACACCCAGAGCGTTGTGTCCCGTCGCCGCGACGGCGATAGCGTCTCGCGTCTCCTCGAGGTCGAGGTCGAACAGTGTCGATGCTCCCGCGGCGGCCGAGACGACCGCGTGGGTGACGTGGTCGAACCCGCGGTCACGGACCGGAGCGTTCCAGGCCAGTTCGCCCTGGATCTCGTAGGCGACGGCGAGAGCGGCGAGCAGCTCCTCACCGGTGGCGCCGGCGTACTCGCCGGCCGCCACGAGCGCCCCGGCGGTATCGCTCGGGTGGGACGTCTCCTTCGGCGCGAGATACGAGTCCGCACAGCCCGAAGCGGCGACGAGTGCCGTGTTGTGCATCGCCGCTTGTACCGGTGACGCACCCCTGTCCCGTCCCCAGAGCGTACAGGGACCGTCCGCCTCGAGGTCCGCGATCGTCCGATCGACGACCGTCGGCGAGCCGACGTCAGCGGCGGCGATCCCGACCCCAACCGAATCCAGCAGCCGGCGTTTGAGGGCCTCTCGAACGTCCGGTGATAGGTTTTCGTAGCGGACCTCGGAGGTGAACTCCGCGAACTCGAGCGTCGTAGCCATAGCCGGCGCTTCCACGAGGACCGTCAAACCCCTTGGCGTGGTCGCCGGGTATACGGCAGGCTGGTGCAGGCACGACTGCTTCTGGGAGACGGGCCCTCGTTCCGACGAAGAGGATATCGTATCGAGCTCGATACGGTCGTACCGAACCGAGCAGCTATCTGCGCCTCTCCACTGAGAATGAATACGAGTCTCGAGGTCGAGTACTGGGTGATCGACAGCGACGGCGAGCTCACCCCGCCGGAATCGCTCGCGAACATCTCCGAACGCACCGAACGGGAGTTCGTCGAACCGCTGTTCGAACTGAAGACCCCTCCCTGCGGGTCGGTAGCGGAGCTTCGGACGACGTTCGTCGAACAACTCGAGGAGGTACTCGCGGAGGCTGAACGGGCCGACAAGGGCCTCGTCCCGCTCGGGACGCCGATCAACTGCGACGGGATCGAGCGCCGACCCGGCGAACGCGGGCGGATTCAGAAGGCGGTCATCGGCGAGGACTTCGATTACGCGAACTACTGCGCCGGTACCCACGTCCACTTCGAGAAACGCAACGTCACGGATCAGCTCAACACCCTCATCGCGCTGGATCCGGCGCTGGCGCTCGTCAGCTCCTCGCCGTACTTTCAGGGCGAACCCGTCGCGGACAGTGCTCGGGCTCACTGCTACCGGAAAAAAGGGTATGCGGAGTTTCCCAGACACGGCCAGCTCTGGAACTACGTCGAGAACGTCGGCGAGTGGTCCCGCCGTCTCGAGCGGTGTTTCGAGGAGTTCGAGCGCGAAGCGCTCGAGGCGGGAATCGACAGGGCGGCGATCGATGACAACTTCTCGGTCGACGACGTCGTCTGGACGCCGGTTCGACTGCGCGACGAGATGCCGACCGTCGAGTGGCGCTCGCCCGACGCCGCGCTGCCAAGCCAGCTACTCCGACTCACCGAGGAGCTGTACGCGGTCATGGAGACGATCCATGGAACCAACGTGCAGATCGACGACGACGGCGGCGGGAGCGCGGCGGGCCACGTCACCAGCGAGGGAGTCCGACTCCCCGACTACGAAACCGCGTTCGATCTCGCCGGCGAGGCGATCCGAGGCGGTCTCGAGTCGGCCCCCGTCGCGAACTACCTCGATCGAATGGGGTTCTCGGTCGCCGACTACCACCCGATCACGACCCAGATAGACGGTCGCCAGTACGTCACCAAAAGCGACGCGCGCGAACTCCGACTCGAGTACGCGAGCCGACTCGAGTCCGACGTCGAGCAGCTAGCTGCGACGATCGACTAGAGAAGACCCGTGATGAACGCCAGTCCCATGCCGATCAGCACGACGGCGGTGATCGTCGGCAGGTACGGCGTGAGTCGCTCGATTCGCTCGCGGTAGTGCTCGTAGCCCGCGATCAACAGCAGCGTCGGGACGATGATCGCGACGATGACGGCCAGCGAGTAGACGAGCATGAGCTCGAGGCAGGCCTCCGTTCCGACGCAGATCGCCAGTATCTGGATCGGCTCCTCGTGGGCGAACCCGAGCAACAGCGCGGTCGTTCCGAGCGCGACCAGCCCTCGCTCGGCGTGTTCCTCGCTCAGGTGCTGGTGGCCCCCGCCCCCGGGAAGCGCGGCGCGAACTCGCTCGAGGAGGCTGCGATCGGCCCCGTGATCGTGGTCGTCGTGGTGAGTGTGGTGTCCCGACTCGAGGGTGTCGACGCCACCGTTTGTGTGGTGGCTGTGATCCGTGCCGTGGTCGTGTTCCGCGTCGTGCTCGTGGCTATGGCCGTCACCGTGGTCGTGATCGTGGTCCTCGCCGTGTTCGTGTAGTCCGTGTCCGCCGTGGCGATACTCGTGGATACCCAGCAGGATCAGCAGGGTTCCGGCGACGTACCGGAGCCACGGTCCCTCGGCGAACTCGGCGAACGTGCTGAACCAGAAGTACGCGAGCACGAGCACGACGCTGCTGATCAGGTGACCGATCCCGAGGATCGACGCCGCCACCAGCCCGGCAAGCCAGCGCCGGTTTCGGTTCAGCGCGTACGTCGCCGCGATCGGCCAGCCGTGGTCCGGTAACACGCCGTGGACGAAGCCGATCAGAACGACGCCGGCGACAAGCCCCAGTTCCATACTGCCGCTGGACCGCCGACGGGTATACTGGTTGTTATGTTCCGAACCGGACGACCGTAATACGACTGCTAAGGCTTGTTAAGGCGAGTTTCGAGAATAGCAACGCTCGAAGCGATCAGTTCCCGTCGTCGTACTCGTACTCCTCCTCGGGGTCCTCGACGCCCTCGGTCCGCGAGCCGACCCAGGCGCCCAGCGAGATGCCGTAGACGAGGTGGGCGGCGTGGAACAGCGCGAGCTCGTCGGAATCGAGGCGGATGTCCAGCAGCTCCTTGAGCATGATCTGGGAGCCGAAGGCCGACAGCCCCATTCCGAACACCGAGCCCCAGACGAGGCCGCGCTGTTCGGGTTCGATCGAGCGGTCGGCGTCGAACAGGGCGAACAGTGCGCCGAAGATCATCCCGCCCTGAATCCCGTACACGAGGTGGAGGAGCAGCCCGATAACCGGGTGATCCTCGGGATCGTTGCCGCTGACGTACGTCGACCAGAAGTTCGCCGACGGCGGCAGCGACCGGAGGATCGGCAGTCGGAACGCGGTCATGATCAGCGTCGCGACGAACCCCGCCTGGATCCCGCGGACCGCCGCGCGCGTGGCGTGCTCGGCTCGTGACTGCTCGGCCGTCGCCCCGGTGACGTCGGAGGAACCCTTTCTCGACCGTAGTCGTCGAATTCGTTCGGAGACGGTCATAGTGCTCTTCTGGTACCTACCGCAAACACGGACTTAACAGCCCGGCGTGCAGTGGACGGCCCTCCCGGGTTGGCGAGCGCTCGAGCGGAGCTCGCGACTGCCCTCGGAGGCTCGAGCGAGGAGCGACGGGGCTGACTCGGTCCGCGACCACCGTGCCGTCCGAACGACAACGCGTTTTTGCCCGTCCGGTTCGAACGAGGGGCCATGACAACGCTCGAGGCGAAACTCGAGGCCGCACGCGCCGACCTCGCGGAGCGCGACGGCGTACTGATCGCGTTCTCCGGCGGGGTCGACTCGAGCGTCGTGGCCGCGCTCGCTCACGACGCCCTCGGCGAGGACGCGGTCGCCTGCACCGCGCGAAGCGAGACGCTCCCCGAAGCCGAACTCGAGGACGCAAAACGGGTCGCAAGCGAGATCGACATCCGCCACGAACTCGTCGAGTTCTCCGAGCTCGAGAGCGACGCGTTCGTCGAGAACGACGACGACCGGTGTTACCACTGCCGGACGATGCGACTGGGCGAGATGATCGAGACCGCCCGCGAGTTCGGGATCGAAACGGTCTGTGACGGGACTAACGCCGACGACCCGGGCGCCGGCCACCGACCCGGCCTGCAGGCGGTCGATGAACTCGAGGTCCACTCGCCGCTTCTGGCCCACGACATCGACAAGGCGGAGGTCCGGGAGATCGCCGACCGCTACGGACTCTCGGTCGCCGACAAGCCGTCGATGGCCTGTCTCTCCTCGCGCATCCCGACGGGACTGGAGGTCACCGAGGAGCGACTCAGCCGCGTCGAGCGCGCCGAGGCCCTGCTTCGCCAGTGGGGGTTCGACCAGTTCCGCGTGCGCGATCACGACGGACTGGCCCGGATCGAGGTCGCACCGGACGAACTCGAGCGGGCGCTCGAGACGGCGTTCGTCGAGACCGTCCGCGAGGAACTTTCGGAGATCGGGTTCGACCACGTTACCCTCGATCTGCACGGCTACCGCACCGGAAGCGTCAGTCCCGCCTCGGAGGCTGACGTCGACGACGGGACCGTCGAGGGCGACGTGTTCGCATCGGAGTCGTCGTAACGACCCGAGCCTGCAACTGATCGAATCCTCTCGAGTGAACCCGTCTGAAAACGTGAGAAACAGTGATCCGACAGGACGTGCGAACTATTCGCACGACGAATGCTTTCCGTAGAAACGACGGATCGACGGCTGTCGGCCTACGACGATATCCTCGATTCGGAACGACGGACCGGTATCCGCGACCGGGCTGATCGACTCGAGGGTGAACGAATCGCCCACGTCAACACGACCGCCGACGGCGGCGGCGTCGCCGAGATCCTGCACGCGCTGGTTCCCCTCTCGAGGGACGTCGGCGTCGACGTCGACTGGTACGTCATGGACGCCCCCGACGAGTTCTACGACGTCACCAAGGCCATCCACAACGGACTGCAGGGCCACCACACCTCGCTTACCGACGAGATGCGCGACACCTACCGGCGTGTCACTCGCGAGAACGCGACCGCACTCGAGGAACGATACGACGCGATCGTCCTCCACGACCCACAGTCTCTGGGGATGGCCCCGACGCTCGCCGATCGGTACCCCGACGCGAGCCTGCTCTGGCGGTGTCACATCGACCTGACGACGGCGGCCGATACCTATCTCGAGTTCGTCCGCTCCTGGCTCGAGCCGATCGACCGCACTATCGTCAGCCACCCGGCGTACGCCGAGGCGCTTCCCAACGAGGAGACCGCGATCGTCCACCCCGCGATCGACCCGTTCACGGAAAAGAATCGGTCGATCGAGGAGCTCCCGGCCGATCTCGAGGGGAGCGATCCGAGCGAGTACCCCTTCGATACCGATCGACCGCTGCTGGTTCAGGTCTCGCGGTTCGACCCCTGGAAGGACCCGCTCGGGGTGGTCGAGGCCTACCGGGACGTCCGCGAGACGGTACCCGACGCTCAGCTCGTGCTGGCCGGCGGAATGCCCGACGACGATCCCGAGGGGATCGAGATCTACCGCGAGGTCGCGGCCGAAACCGAAACCGACGACGACGTCCACCTCCTGACCGACCTGCCGGACGTCGGTATCAACCTCCTCCAGCGGAGCGCCGACGTCGGCGTCCAGAAGTCCCTCCGGGAGGGATTCGCGCTGACCGTCTCGGAGACGCTGTGGAAGGAGACGCCCGTCGTCGGCGCGAACGTCGGCGGCATTCCGCTCCAGGTCGAGGACGGCGAGAACGGCTACCTCGTCGAGCCCGAGGACGTCGACGCGACGGCGGATCAGATCGTTCGGCTGCTCGAGGACGACGAGCTGCGAGAGCGGTTGGGCGAAGGGGGTCGGGAGACCGTCCGCGAACGATTCCTCCTCCCCCGGCTGCTCGAGGAGTACCTCTCCCTGCTCGCGAGCGAGATCGGTCGCTGATCGTGCAGTAGTTCCGCGGCTCGGAACCCGTTCGTCCACTGTATAATCGGATTCGGGGCTGAAAATTCGAAACCGAGTGGTTTTCACTCAGTTGTCCGGAAATATTGCACAAGGCGACACGGACGTAGCCTTTCGGCGGGTAGCAACCGCCGATGGACGACGAGGACGTGCCGTCCCCCTGGAGAATCGAAACCGAACGGAACTACAGCCCGGCCAACAGCGACCGGGAACTCCGGTACCTGACCTACCGCCACGAGTCCGACGATCTGCGAGTGAAGGTCGCCCCCGCTTCCCTCGATGGCGACTCCCATCCCGGCTACGCGCTCACGGCGACGAGCTACCCGGGCCTGGAACTCTCGGAGACGAAACCGGTCAGAACCGTGCTCACCTTCGATCGCTGCAACCGGATCGCACGGGAGTTCATGCAGCTGTTTTCGGCGCGCTACGACGGACCGGGGACTCTCGAGGAAGCGCTCGAGTACGCACACCGGCGAACGGCCGATCACCGGTAGCCGACGTCTCGCGGGAGGGAACTGGAAGGCAGCGTCGATCAGTCGTCCGACGGAACCATCGAACTCTTCGCGGTCGCTTCCGCCAGCGACTCGGACTCGGCGAACGGGTACCAGGACTGCTTGGCGTCAGCCATATACGGCGCCTCGAAGTCGGTCTCTTCGGGCTCGCAGAACTCGATCAGCGCCTCGGTTCCGGTCGCCTCGACCCACTGACGGAACGTCTGTCCCCCCTCGCGGTGAGCGGCGAACGCCTCGAGCAGGTTCTTGATCGCGCCGGGGGCCTCGTCGGCGGGCACCCGCTGTTGAACCCACTCGATGAACGACGGCTCCTCGCCGACGCCGCCACCGACGCCGATATCGAACGCCTCGACCATCTCGTCGTTCTTGCGGGCGCGCATCCCCTGAAGTCCGATGTCGGCGGTCATGGCCTGCCCGCAATCAGCCGTACAGCCCGAGTAGTGCATCTTGATCGTGTCGACGTCGTCGGGCAGGTCGACGGTCCTGTTGAGCCAGCGCAGCGTCCGGGCCATCCGGGCTTTCGTCTCGGTAAGCGCGATCGAGCAGAACTCCGTCCCGGTACAGGCCATCGCGCCGCGTTCGAAGGGACTCGGCTCTGGGCGATACTCCTCGAGCAGTGGTTCGGCGAGCAGCTCCTCGAGGACGTCCTCGTGAACGTCGACGATCACGGGGTTCTGGCGCCGCGTGAGCCGCAGCTCGCCGGAGCCGTACCCGTCGGCGAGATCGGCGAGCTCGAGGGCGTCCTCGGCGGGCATGCGGCCGACCGGGACCGTCAGTCCGACGTAGTGCATCCCATCGCCCTTCTGGTCGTGGACGCCGACGTGGTCGCGCTTGCCGTCGTCGGCAGATCTCCCGGCGTTGTAGGTGTACTCCTCGCGGAAGCTCTCGCCCGCGGTCTCGAGCTCGAAGTCGACGTACTCCTCCTGGAGCGTTTCACGGATCTGCGCTTCGCCCCAGTCCTCGACGAAAAAGCGCGTACGGTTCTTCGAGCGGTTCTGACGGTTGCCGTAGTCGTGGTAGAGTTCGACGAAGCCGCGGCCGACCTCGTAGGCGTTCTCGGGACGGACGAAGACGTCGAGCGAACTCGCGGCACGAGGTTGACGACCGCCGAGACCCCCACCGACGCGGACGTTGAACCCTTTGACGGTCTCCCCGTCGATCTCCTTGCGGGCCGGTTCGAACCCGACGTCGTTGAGGGTGTCCTGTGCGCAGCCCGATTTCGAGCCCGTCACGCTGATGTTGAACTTCCGGGGCATGTTCGCGAGCGCGTCGTCCCCGCGGAGTTCCTCCTGGAACCGCTCGAGCAGCGGGCCCGAGTCGACGTACTCCTCGACCTTGCCGTGGAGGGCGCTGCCGGAGATGTTACGCATCGTATCCCCGCCTGCCGACCGAGAGGAGACGCCGACCGATTCGAGTTTCTCCCAGATTTCGGGGACGTCCTCGAGTTTCAGCCAGTGGAGCTGGATCGACTGCCGGGTCGTCAGATCGATCCAGCCGTTGCCGAACTCGGGATTCTCGACGGGACCCGTCGCGTAGTCGCGGGCAACCTCGGCGATCGCCCGCAGCTGACCGGGCTCGAGAACGCCGCTGGCATTGGTCAGGCGCATCATGAAGTACGACTCCTGGCCGTCGCGCTGGTGGAACAGCCCCCAGAACTTGAACCGGGTGAACCACTCCTCGCGGTCGTCCTCCGGAATCGCCTCGTAGCCGCCGTCCTCGGCGAACTCGAGGATGTGTTCGCGAACCTCGTCGCCGTAACACTCGGCCTTCTGATCCTCTTTCTTATGCGCCACCGCCGATCACCCCAGGATGACGGCCGTCATAAAACTCTCCGTTTTTCTCGTCGAACATGACCGAATTCATGTTTCATCCGCACGTTCCTAACTCGTATAACTGTAATCGTTTACATTTATTCTATTTTATCCATTTTTCAGTGGCGGACGTCGGATCTCCAATCGACCTCAATCTGTATAAGGAGATATGTGCGAACGAACGTTGCGCTCGAAAGACGATTCTCAACGGACCAGACGGAGCCGAACGGACGAACCGCACCTCGAGAAGCCCGTGGCGGAGTGAGAGCCGGGAGCGACCGAACCGGGATCGCGGGGGTTCGGTGAGGATTCAGTGAGGACGGGCTACCTGCCGGTCCACTTCAGCAGTAACAGCGTCCCCTCGAACAGCAGGATCATCGTGATCGCGACGAGGATGGGCGCCATCATCGTCGGGTCCACGGTAAACAGGAAAGCCAGTCCCGCGAAGCCGGCCCAGAAGTACAGCCGCTTGTCCGCGAGCCATCTCCGGGTCGTCACGCCCATCATGATCGCGAGCATCATGAACAGCGGGATCTGAAAGACAATCGCGAGAAAGCCCGTTAGCGTGATGATCAGGTTGAACGTGTCCCCGAGCGCGTAGGCGATCCCCGCGCTCCCCTCGGCGTAGAACGTGAAGTACTGGAAGAGGATCGGCAACACCAGCAGGTACGAAAAGATCATCCCCAGCCCCGCGAGGACGACGCTGGTCGGAACCGCTGCGAGGTAGTACTTGCGCTCGTTGGGGTACAGCCCCGGCTTCATGAACAGGTAACACTGGTAGACGAACATCGGCAGTGCGACCATGATCCCCAGCAGCGCCGAGAGCTTGATCCGAGTCAGCCACAGTTCGAGCGGGTGGTAGATGTGTGGCGGGGGAACCTGCTCGAACTGGGAGGGGAAGACGTTGTTCCAAACGTGCTCGATCGCCTGGGACGCCCACAGCAGTCCGATCGCGGTCCCGGCCGCACCGATGAGCAAGACGACCGCCAGCCGGAGCACCATCTCCTCGATGTGGTCGGCCAGCGGCATCTCCTCGTCGTCCGGCGGGGTCGAGATCCCACCGACGTCCTCGTCGGGGTCGGGGTAGGTCGTATCCGACTCCTCCGGTCGGTCGCCGACGACTCCCTCGCCGTCGGTCTCGAGTTCGGGCTCGTCGTCGTCGGCCCGCTCGAGCGCACCGTCGTCGTCGGTGTCGGGATCCGAATCACCGTCGGTCGTCTCGTCGTCGGTGTCGGGCTCCGGATCCGCGTCTGCGTCAGGCTCCATCTCGTCGTCGGTGTCGGGATCCGCATCGGCGTCGCTCGAGACACCGTCCTCGGAATCGTCCCGCGACTCTTCGGGGGGTTCGACGTCCCCATCGGTCGCCGACTCGTCCGACATCTATCGAGATATAGATACCCCGCCAGTTATAGGCCTTTTCTTACGGTCACCCGAAACCGCAGACAGGCCGCCGTCGTTTCGCGAGACGGCCGTTTCGTACACGAAAGGTTGATAACCGGATGTCAGCTACAATCCACCAGTAAATGAGCTCTGCCGTCGACGAGGACACGGCCCGCGCTATCAACACTGGCCGGGAGACGATCGGCGCGATGCTCTCGAGCCTCCAGACGCACCTCCAGAAGGTGTTTATCGTCTTCGTCCTCGGCTTCCTCGGATCCTTCTACGCCCTGCGGGTCTGGATCTGGGACTTCCTCGAGCGGACGGCGACCTCGGAGATGAACCAGGTCGTCGCCGACGCGACCGAGATCATTACCCGGACGCCGTTCGAGGTTATCCTCCTCCAGGCGAAGATCGGGATGCTGGTCGGAATCATCGTGGCGATTCCCGCCCTGTTGTACTTCTCGCGCCAGAAGCTCCGCGAGCGCGGCTTCCGGTCGACGGTTCCGATCTCGCGGCTCCACATGGCCGGCTTCGCGGTGACCTCGTTCGTGCTGTTCTGGGTCGGCGTCTTCTACGCCTACGCGATCTTCTTCCCGTTCGCGTTCGACTTCCTCGGTGCCGTCGCGTTCGACGCCGGCGTCAACCCCAGCTGGGGGATCACCGAGTTCACCGAGTTCATCGCGCTGCTGACGCTTTCGTTCGGTCTCGCGGCTCAGATGCCGCTGTTCATGGGCGTGCTCTCCTACACGGAGATCGTCTCCTACGAGACGTTCCGGGACAAGTGGCGCCACGCGGCGGTCGCCATCACGGTCTTCGGGGCGATGTTCTCCCCGCCGGACCCGTTCACGCTGATCATGTGGGCGATGCCGCTGTTCGCGCTGTACGTCTTCAGCCTCGGACTGGCGAAGATCGTCACCAACGTCCGTCGTCGGGGTGCGGCGGAACTCGACACCGGAACCGGACTGATGAAGCGGCGGCTCCTCCAGTTCCTCGGGCTTATCGTCCTCGTTGCCATCGGTGCGATAGTCTTCGTTGCGCAGGGCGGGTTCGCGTTCGTCAATCAGGAAGTGTATCCGAACCTGCCGGCGTGGCTCCAGCCCGAGGGCGGAACGATCGGGTTCTGGGAACTGTACGTCGACTACGGCGCACTCGGTCTGCTGGCGATCGCCGCGATCGCCGCCACCACTGTCGGCGGACTCATCCTGCTCGGCTACACGGTGAAGGTCCTGCAGTCACCCGTCTACCCGCGTGAGGACGATATCCGGACCGCGGAAACAGCCGAGGACATCGACTTCGAGACCCTCGCGGCCGACGACATCGAGGACGTCCCGGCGACGGTCTTCCTCGAGATGGAAGAGGACGAAGCCCTCGACCAGTCCCGGCAGGCGATGTACGACGACAACCGGGAGAAGGCCCAGGCGATCCTCGACCGGTACGACGGACTAAAGAAACAACAGCAACAACAGCAGCGCTCCGACGACGGGCCGGGCGCCGACTCGAACGTCGGTGCGGGTGCCGGGGGCGCTGCCGCCGGCAGCGCCGCCACAGCGGACGAAGGAGAGGACGAGGGGCTGTTCTCGAGTACGGCCGCCGGAATGCTCGACGCCTTCACCGAGGAGGAGACGACCGAGGACGACGTCGGCGGCTACGCCTACGACCTCGCCTTCATCTTCAACAGTCTCACCTCGAAGATGTTCTACATCGTCGGCGTGTTCATGGTCGTGCTCGGCGGAACGTTCGTCGCGCTCTATCAGGGCGGGTTCGGCGTCGTCCTCACCCAGTTCGTCGACCGCGTGCCGGACGCCGCTCTCGCCGAGGTGACCGATATGAGCGAGGAGGAGATCGCCGCCGCGAACACGACGGCGGAGATCACGGAGATCCTGAACGAGGCGGGACTGGTCATCGCCTTACATCCCGTCGAGGTGCTGATCTTCATGGTGAAGGTCAGTACGATCCTGGCGATCATCGCCGTCGCCCCGCTGATCCTGTACTGGGCCTGGCCCGCCGCCAGGGAGCGCGGCCTCGTCCGTGGTGACCCGCGAGTGATGCTCCTCTGGGGCGGCGCGATGATCGGCGGGTTCGCGATCGGCCTGTTCCTCGGCTTCTACTGGATCGCGCCCGCGGTGATCTCGTATCTGATCACCGACGCCGTCACGAACGGGATGCAGGTCTCCTACCGGATCAACAGCTTCTCGTGGCTCGTGATCTACACGACGCTGGGTGTCGGCTTCCTCTTTAACATCATCGTCACGATGGCGCTGTTCCACGTCGGCGGCATCGTCAGCTACCGCACGATGCTCAAGCGCTGGCGACCCATCGTCGTCGGGATCTTCACGGCCGCCGCGTTCTTCAGCCCGAAGGGGATCCTCACGATGTTGCTGGTGGCGATCCCGATCGCGTTGACCTACATGCTCGGGCTCGCCGTGTTGTACGTGCTCACGGGCGGCGGCCGCTTCTTCGGCGGTGGCGGCGGCAGCTCCGACCCCGGACCCGAGGCCACGCCGACGCCCGAGTAGCCAGGACGGAGCGCCGAGGGCTGAGGCGGTCTGGCGTACCGAGATATTAGCGAGGGGACGGGACAGCGGGGTTTTGCCGGAAACGGCGTACAGTAGCCCGTATTAAGGGAGTTGCCTGCGAATCGCCATCCATGCCGAAGATCAGCGTCGAAATCCCACAGGAACTGCTCGACGACCTCGACGACCACGTCGGCGACGACGGCAAGTTCGTCAACCGCAGCGACGCGATCCGTGCCTCGGTCCGGAAAACCCTCGATCTCCTCGACGAGATCGACGATCGGCAGGGTCGACTCGAGACAGACGAGCGAGAGCGGTCGTAATTACCGATCCCCAGAACCAGATTGCTTATGGGGGCTCGGCGGTGTACCCTGTGCCATGACGCCCTCCACGACTGAACAGGAATCCGACACGTCCGACGGAGCCGTCGAACTTCCGGCGACGGAGGCGGTCCAGCGCGCGCTCCACGAGGCGACGGCCCACCTCTACGACGAACTCGCCGTCGCGAAAGCCGAACGCGCCGACGGAGCGGCGGAGCTGCCGCCAGAGGTCTTCGACGACCTCGAGGAGCTGTACGTCGCCACGGCCGAGGAATCGGTGACGACGGTTCGGATCAGCTACGAGCGAGAGTAATCATACTGATGGACAGAACTACGTGAAGCCGATCGTTCTGCTGGGGTCGTCATCGTGGACGACGACCCCGAATTCACGACCGGCTCCGTACTGATTTCCGTCCGACAGTCTCAGTCTTGGTCGATCCGTTCGGCGAACCCGAAGTTCGGTTTGACGTCGTCGACGCGAATCTCGACGACGTCTCCCTCCTCAGTGTCGGGAACGAACAGTCGGTATCCCTCGATCGACGCGATTCCGTCGCCCTCGCTGCCGACGTCGATGATCTCGACCTCGAGTTCGTCGCCCTCTCGGACCGGTCCCGTCAGCCGCCCCTTGGCGATGAAGTACAGCTCCGAGGACGATTCGCGGGAGGCGTCGGGCGCCGTCGCCCGGACGTACTGGAACTCCTCTTCGAGGTCGGCTCGAAGGGCGTCGACGTCGGGGCCGTCGAACACCTTCACGAGGAAGTTTCCGCCGCTGTCGAGCAGGTCGAGCGCCGTCTCGAACGCCTGTCGCGCGAGGTGTAGCGACCGGGCCTGGTCGAGCGAGTACTCGCCGGACATGTTGGGCGCCATGTCCGAGACGACGACGTCGACGCTGCCGCCGGCAGCGTCGGTGACTCGATCCCGGGTTCGGTCCTCGGTCATGTCGCCGCGGATCGTCTCGATTCGATCGGTGCCGCCGGGCATCTCGAGCTCTTTGATCCGCTGGAGGTCGACGCCGATAACCCGACCCTGCGGGCCGACCCGTTCGGCGGCGACCTCGAGCCAGCCGCCGGGTGCCGCCCCCAGGTCGACGACAGTGTCGCCGCCGGAGATGACGTTCTCGAGATCGTCGAGCTGTTTGAGCTTGTACGCCGCTCGGCTGCGGTACCCCTCCTGTTTCGCCTTGTTGTAGTAGTGATCTTTCCGTGTCATGGGTTCGATCGCGCCGATCCGGTCGACGGCGACATCCGAGTCTCGCGACGGATCGGCCGGTTCGTAGCGCCGGTAGGGGACAGAAGCGGAAAGACCTGCTGAAAGCGATCCGTGACGAGTGCGCTGCGTCCTCGCGAGACCGTGAGTCCGAGCCGATGGCTCGAGACGAACGAGACGACGGCAGATCGGAAGATCAGTCGGCCGACGGTGCGGACTCTCCGTCCCCACTCGAGTCCTGTTCGATCCGGTTCGCCCGCGTCCAGGCGAGGTCGCGGTCGGTCAGCACGTCCAGTAGACAGCGGACGTTGAGCGCGTCGTGGAACTGCTTGTAGCCGACGACGAGCAGCGGCGCGTAGACGAGCAGTCGCCAGTCCTCGCCCTCGATCTGAATGCCGAGGGCGGCGATCAGGAAGACGATACTCGTAAAGAAGACGAACACGGCGAGGACGGTCGTCACGTACCCCGTGAGGACGAGCCACCCGATGTACGCGAGGATGACGAAACTCGCCAGCGGGAGGAAGAACATCTCGACGAGTCGGAACGGCAGCGCGATCCGGCTGAGGTAGCCGTAGGACGAATCCGTGACGATCGACCAGTGTTTGAGGACGGTCATGTAGTTGCCGCGGTACCAGCGCAGGCGCTGGCGGTAGAGATCTCGCCAGGTCGCCGGCGCCTCCGTGTAGACGCGGGCGTCGCTGACCGAGACCCGGTGGCCGGCCCGGAGTACCTTCATCGTGACGTCGAAGTCCTCGGTGAGGGTGTCGGGATCGTAAGCGAACACCTCCTCGAGCACCTCCCGCCGGTAGGCGCCCAGACAGCCGGGCACGACCATCACGATGCCGAAGTAGTCCAACGCCCGTCGGTAGATGTTGACGCCGATCGTGTACTCGAGTTGTTGACAGCGGGTGACGATCGAGTCACGGTTCCAGATCGTGACGTTGCTCGCGACGGCGCCGATCTTCGGGTTAGCCTCGAAGGGAGCGACGAGTAGTTTCAGGGCGTCCCGGTCGACGATGCTGTCGGCGTCGACGGTGACGACGACGTCTCCGTCGGCGAACAGCAACCCGTAGTTCAGCGCGGAGTACTTCCCGCCGTTTGCCTTGCTGACGACCGAGACCCGCTCGGAGGCGGCGGCGAACGCGCTCGCCTCCGCGAGGGTTCCGTCGGTCGAGCCGTCGTCGATCGCGACGATCTCGAGGCGATCGGCGGGGTAGTCGGCGTCGAGCAGCGCCTGGATCGTCCGGCCGACGTACCCCGCCTCGTTGTACGCTGGGATCAGGACGGTCAGATTCGGGTACGGCGGCTTGGGGACGTACTTCGAGCGACCGATCTGGTCGTGGAAGAACGCGATGAACGCGATGAACCAGTAGTACGCGAAGATCAACACGACCGCACCCAGATGGACGACGGCGATCGGCGAGGGGGTGAGCCAGCCCAGCCAGACGATCGTCGCGAGATAGCCGATCCCGCCGACCGCCAGCGCCCGGATTCCGAACAGGGACTCGTACCGGGGGTTGCGCTCGACGACGTAGTAGCTCCAGAGCAGGTAGAGTACGAAGAGCCCGCCCAACAGTGCGATCGCGTACAGCGTCCCCGCGTTCATCACGTTGATGAGCAGGCCGAACGGCACCAGCGCCGAGAGAAACAGCGCGACCGAGCGCCACTTCACGGCCCGGAGTCCACGCCCCATCGTCCGTCCGAGACGAATCGCGCCGCCGACCCGTCGTTCGACGCTCATCGACTCACCGCCGGGGTCGGCTCGAGGACGCGCCAGCCCTCGTCGGTCTCCTCGACCGATCCGTCCTCGAGTCCCTCGGCGAACTGTTCGACCGTCAGGAAGCCGACGTCGTCCCCGCTTTGCATGTGTTCGATCAGCGACTCGAGCTTCTCGAGTCGGTCGTCGCTGGTGAAGTACTGGTAGTGAAGCATCACGACGTGAACGCCGTTCTCGTCGTGGCTCGCGTCGAACGAGTCCGTCAGCGTCTCGAGGTCGTGAAACGGCACCTCGTCACCGTTCCCGCCTTCCTCCTCGTACGCGGTCCAGTTCTCGAACGCCTGGGTCTCGGGGACGTGAGTGAGTCCGCCCGCTCGGAAGTACGTCTCGTTGTCGGTCTCGTAGTACTCGTCGGTAAACCACTGGCCGCCGGAGACGGCGGTGTAGTTCGACTCGGCGAGCACCTCGACGGTCGTCGTGTCGTAGGTGTTCATCGGGGGAACGAACGTCGACGACGGCGAGTCGACGCAGTCGGCGAGCAGCGCCTCGCCCTCTGCCAGTCGCTCGCGTTGCTCGGATTCCGGAAGGCCGCCGAACTCGCTTGCGCCGTAGAAGTCGGTCACCGGTTCGTGGGTGGTCCCGTGGATCGCCATCTCGAACTGTCCGGGGTGATCGGCTTCGAGCGATTGCAGGTAGTCACAGAGCTCCGGGTCGTCGGTCAGGGCGCCGCTCCCGTTCGTGTCCGGGATGATCCCGAGCGTGACCGGGACGTCGTGTTCGATGAAGACCTCGTCGACCGCACGCAGCTCCTCCTGGTTGTACCACGGCTGGATATCGTCGTTTCTGAAGATCACGATCGAGTCGTACTCCGTCCAGTCGGCGTCGACCGACGCCTCGCCGGCCGGCTCTCCCTCGAGCATGGGTGTCACGGAGACGGCACCGGCGATTCCGGCGACGAGCACCATCGCGATGAGCGCAGTGCTGAGAACGCCCCGCCTGAGTCGCGACTCCGGGACGAGCCGGGCCGGGATCCAGCTGAGGTTCTGTTCCGGGGTCGGAAGCGTCGGAAAGGAAACCGCAGGCAGGGGACCGATGCTCCCCTGATCGGGCTCTAGGGGCGAGCGGTGGCCACACTCCAGGCAGCGCTCGACCGTCTGCAGGTCGGCAAGCGTCTCGGCGTCGGCCCGACGGCCGCACTTCTCACAGCCGTCGTCGAACGCGTCGAGCGAGGCGACGTGTCCGCAGTCGTGTTCGACGATTCGCTCGTCCGTGACCGACTGTGTGTCACACCGAGAACAACGGGTCGGATACGCAGTCATTACTGCACGGAGGGACTATCCGAACGACTACCCGCGGCGAGTCGAAGGTATCCAGGTCGGGTTACCTCGAGGTTACCATCCCCTCGTTACCACCGCGGGCGTCCGATTTATCGTTTCGGGGACGGTACGTATCCGAAGCGCGAGACGACTACCATGACGGGAACGCCGAATCCGGCACAATCGGTCGCGGGCTCGCTACTCGGCACCAAGTGGAAACCACGGCTGATCGTCGCCCTGGCGACCGAGGGACGACTCGGCTTCGGCGACTGCAAGCGCGAACTCGAGGGGATCTCGAGCAAGGTGCTCTCGGACAACCTCGACGACCTCCGTGAACACGGCGTCGTCTCGCGGGACGTCATCCAGGAGCGACCTCGTCGCGTCGAGTACGAACTCACCGGTGCGGGCCGAGAGCTGTACGCGATCCTCGAGTCGATGGCGGAGTGGGACGCAGCCCACGTAACGGGTGCCGGCGCACCGACCGTGCTGCTGGCCGACGACGACAGCCGACTGCTCGAACTGTACGCGCTGTGGCTCGCGACCGACTACGACGTCGTGACGGCGACCAACGGCCGAGAGGCGTTTCGGCGCCTCGGGGAGTCGGTCGATATCGCAGTTCTCGATCGGTCGATGCCGGGAAAGAGCGGCGACGAGATCGCGTCGTCGATCGCTCGAGTCGGGCAGGAAACACCGATCGCCGTCCTCACGTCGATGCAGGTGACACCGGCGGACGTCTCGCTACCGGCGGATCGACTGCTGCGAAAGCCGATCACCGAGGGCGAGCTACGGACGGCGATCGAGGAGCTGAACCGACTCCCCGACGAGGCACCGATCGCCCGCGAGGTCCGGGCGCGACGCCACAGACTCGAGTTCGTCGAGACCCACCTCGGCTCGGCCGTTCGATCGACGGCGCCGTACCGCCGCGCGAGGGCGGAACTGGAGCGGATCGAGGCCGACCGGGCGGCCGCGGTCGAGACTCGCGAGCCGTGGCGCCGACTGCTCGAGGAGGGAACCGATCACGAGACGGGAACGTCACCCTCCGACGAGGACGCTCCCTGATGCGGGTTCGGCCAGAGGAGCTTTGAGAGCCCGCTGCCTGGAGATGGTATGGTCGCTGAACAGTCTCTTCCCCACACATTACTGCTCGTCGAGGACGACGACCTGCAGGCGCGGCTCTACCGGACGATGCTGTACCGCGAGCGGGGAACGGAGCCGGTGACGACCGGCGAGGGGGGACACGAGACGGGCACGACCGTCGAGACCGTCCGAACGCTCGAGGACGCACGGACGGCGCTCGAGGACGACGCCGAGTCGTTCGATCTGGTGTTGCTCGACCTGAACCTACCCGATTCGCTGGGGCTCGAAACGCTGGATTCCGTTCTCGAGACCGTCGACGGGACGGGGGTCGTCGTTCTGACCGGGATCGACGACACCGAAATCGGACGAAAGGCCGTCGAACGGGGCGCGGAGGACTACCTGGTGAAGGATCGGGTGACGCCGCGACTGCTCGATCGAACGGTCACCTACGCCGTCGAACGGCGACGCCGAACGGCCGAGATCGAACGTCAACGAAGCGAACTGGCGGTGTTGCACTGGCTGGTGCGCCACGAGATCAGAAACGACGCTGCCGTCGTCCTCGGCTGGGCGTCGGCGCTCGATACGACGGACCCCGAGTCGGAACGGATCGTCTCCCGGATCGAGGAAGCCGGCGAGCACATCGTCGAACTCACCGAGTCGGTCGGGACGATGGTGGAGTCGCTCGAGGAGCCCCGGACCGAGCTCGTACCGATCGACCTCGTTGCCGTAGTCGAGGAGGAGATCGATCGGCTCGAGGCCCGGCACGGGGACTGTACGGTGACGTTCGATCGTCCCGAGGGGACGGTTTCGGTTCAGGCCGACCGATTTCTCAACGTCGTCGTCCGAAACGTGTTGACGAACGCGGTCGTCCACGGCGATGCGGAGGAAACGATAACCGTGACCGTCTCTCGCGGAACCGACGGCAGCGCGGAGTTGACGGTCTCCGACGGCGGGCCGGGCCTCTCGGCGACCGATCGTCGACGGGCTACCGAACGCGGCTACACCACGGACGAGGAGGGAATCGGCGTGGGCCTGTACCTCGTGCGAACGTTCGTCGATCGCTACGGCGGAAGCCTGGCCATCGAGAGCGCCCCGGAGCGATCGCCAGGAACGACCGTTCGGATCCGCCTCGAATCCGAGCGCTGACACGGCTGCGGGCGTCTACGCGCCTCGACGCCTCGACCGGGGTTCGGGCACGCAACGTTAACACGTCCGGTGGCGTTTCGCACACTGACGGGAGAGCGGAGAATCGATCAGCGTGCTCTGTATGGACGACGAGGCGGCACCCCGGACGGCGACGATCCTCGAGCGGCTTCGCCAGGGTGAGTACGACTGTCTCGTCTGCGAGTACGAGCTGCCGGGAACGGACGGGATCGAACTCCTCGAGGAGGTCGACACGAGGAGGGGGATCGACCCGTCTGAACCCTCGGTGAGTCGTCGTTTCCGACGGTCGGAGTTTTCGATTCGTCCAGGGACAGGTGCCGGGTCCCTCTCGCGAATATCTTCTTCGCGCCCGCGTCACGCTCGCGCGTAAAGAGTGCATTTTTATGGCGACCGTCCGTACCTCGATTCATATGTTCAAGGCCATCGTGAGCGCGGAAACGCTCACCAGCGCGCTCGATTCGGTGAGCGTGCTGGTCGACGAGTGCAAGATCCATCTCGAGGAGGAGGGGCTCGAAATCCGGGCCGTCGATCCCGCGAACGTCGGGATGGTCGACCTCTCGCTCGAGGCAACGGCGTTCGAGTCCTACGAGGCCGACGGCGGACTGATCGGCGTCGATCTCTCCCGACTCGAGGATATCGCCGGGATGGCCGACTCCGGGCAGCTGATCCAGCTCGAACTCGACGAGGAGACCCGCAAGCTCCACATCCAGATCGACGGGCTCGAGTACACCCTGGCGCTGATCGACCCCGACTCGATCCGCCAGGAGCCCGACATCCCGGAGCTCGACCTGCCCGCACGGGTCGTCCTCGAGGGGAAGGACGTCAACCGCTCGGTGAAAGCCGCGGATATGGTCTCCGACCACATCGCCCTGGGTGTCGACGAGGGCGAGGAGTACTTCTACGTCGACGCGGAGGGCGACACCGACGACGTCCACCTCGAGCTCACACAGGGAGACCTGATCGACCTGCAGGTCGGCCCGGCGCACTCGCTGTTCTCGCTCGACTACCTCAAGGACATGGACAAGGCGATCCCCGGCGACGCCGAGGTCACGCTCGACCTGGGCGAGGAGTTCCCGGTCAAGATCTACTTCGGGTTCGCCGAGGGGCAGGGACAGGTCACCTACATGCTGGCGCCGCGGATCCAGAGCGACTGACGCCGCCGTTTTCGGACCGTCACGTCCGATACCCACTCCTTCGCGTGCGACTGTATCTCACCCGAACCAGTATTTAAAAGGTCGATATGGTAAGCACCGCCCCTACCAGTTCCCTCCGTGTAGGGAAGACGCGCATGCCCTCCACCAGCGACCCCAGCGATAGCCGATACGAGGCAACGTTCGATCCCGCCGGTGACAGCGCCAGCGAGGCCGTCCTCGACGCGGTCGGGACCGCCGCCGACGTCGATCCGCTCGAGCTCGAGCCGCTGTACGCCGTCATCGATCCGGACGCGCTCGACTCGCTGTGTTCTCACGCCCGCCGAACGGACGGAAATCGAACCCACAGCCTTCGGTTCTCTTACGCCGGCTTCGACGTCGACGTTCGCACGGACGGCCGGATCCGCGTCACCGATCCCTCGAGCGCCGGCGTGTTCGTCGGTGGCGACTGAGACTACCGGACGGAACTACTCGAGAATCGGCCGCGACCGGCGGCCGTCCCTCTGGCGACGGCCACACTCGAGCGCCCGCCTTCGAGAACGAGTTTGTAGCCGGCAGGACGGCTTACTCGTGCTCCTCGAGGAACGAGCGTAGCGTCCGGTTGACCAGCTCCGAGTCCTCGATGAAAAAGGAGTGCGAGCCGCCCTCGACGAGTTCGAGGCGCGCGTCGGGAATCTTCTCGCCGAGCAGCTTCCCGTTCGCGACCGGGAGGACCCGGTCGTTGGTCCCGTGCATGACCAGCGTCGGCACCCGAATGCGCTCGAGCCGATCGCTCACGTCGAACTCGAGGGCGGCCGCCGCCTGGGCCTCGCGGGCCGGCGCGTCGGCGTCTTGCTCTAAGCGCCACTCGATGATGCGGTCCATCAGGTGCGGATTCCGGTTGGTGAACCGCTCGTTGAACGCGGGCCGCATCCGGTGACGGATGACCTCCCGTTCGCTCGCACCCTTTGGGGTGTCGAATATCTGCTCCTGGGTCTCGTCGGGAATCGGGACCGCGTCGACCCCGCCGTGGGTCGTACAGCAAAGCGTCAGCGTCTTCGCCCGGGAGTACTCGAGCGCGTAGCGCTGGGCGATCATCCCGCCCAGGCTCGCCCCGACGATGTGGGCGTCGTAGATGCCGACGTCGTCGAGGACCGCCTCGAGGTCGGCGGCCAGTCCCCCGATCGAGTACCCGGCAAACTTGAAGATCAGAGGAGCACGAAGTCTTCGGGGTAGTCGGCCCACGAGCGGTGGGAGGCCGGCCTCGGAGCGACCCGTGCCTCGGTTGTCGGGGGCGATGACACCGTAGTCGTCGGCGACGGCCTCCCGTTGCCAGCGCCACATCCACCGTCCGTAACCGAGTCCCTGCAGGAAGACGACCGGTGTCCCCTCTCCCTCGTCGCGTTCGTAGTAGATCGACACGCCGTCTCGAGTGACCCGTGGCATACGCGTGCCGACGCATCGGACGCCCTTGAAATCGACCCTCGAGGCAGAGCCGGCCCGCGAAATCGGTAACAGTGTGTTACCGACAGTAACATCGGTTTAGCTCCGAGCGCCGAGACGGCCGGACAATCAGGGCGCTTAACCTCCCCGAGTAACACTACGTTACCGATGGAGCGACTGCACGCCCGGTACCCGTTTCTCGAGGCCGCCCGCGAGGCCGTGGCGACCGAGGCCGTCGACCTGGCGACGATCGTCGAACAGGACGGGGCGGTCGTCGAGCGGGCGACGCAACGCGTGAGCACCGCGCTCGAGGACGGCGAAATCGGTGACCCGCACCGCGATCCCCGCATCGAACTGCTCTCCTACCCCGTCGCCCGCGTGCTCGTCTCGCTGGTCGACGAGGGGATCCTGATCCGCAAGTACGCCCGCGCCGAGTCGACGGCGGCCTTCGAGCGGTTCACGGCCGACTTCGAGGAGACCGTCGAGCTCAAAAGCGTCAGCTCGACTGGGCTCGATCTCGACGACCTGCTCGAGGAGTTCGACCTCACAAACGCCGTCCGACCGGTGGACGACGGGTACCGGATCGGCGTTGGCCGCTACCTCCCGCTGGCGGCGGGGCTTCGCGACGACCGGTGGCGGCTGGTCAACCGGGCGCTCTCGGGCGGCGAGGTACCGATCGAGGAGGACGAACTGCACACGCTGCTCCGGGAGGCGATCCGCGAGCGAATCGAGGAGGGACTTCCCTTCCAGGTGCCCGACGCGATCGCGACGACCCTCGAGAACGAGGCCGAGGAGATCCGTGAGGTGCTGGCCGAACTCGATCTCACCCGCGAGATCGACACCGTCGTCCCCGACCTGTTCCCGCCGTGTATGAAGGCGCTGCTCGACGACATCCAGAAGGGCGAACACCTGCCCCACCACTCTCGCTTTGCGATCACCGCCTTCCTGACGAGCATCGGCATGTCGACCGACGAGATCGTCGAACTCTACCGGGTGAACTCCTCGTTCGGCGAGGAGATGACCCGCTACCAGACCGACCACATCGGCGGCGAGACGTCGCCGACGGAGTACTCCCCGCCCTCCTGTGCGACGATGCAGTCCTACGGGGACTGCGTGAACAAGGACGACCTCTGCGAGCGCATTCCCCACCCGATGGCCTACTACGAGAAACGCATCGATCAGACCGACGAGGACGAACTCGAGGACTGGCGCGAGGGAACGGAGGAGTCGGCCGCCGGGGACTGATCGTCCGAACCGCCCGTTTCGGCAACCAACACCCACCTCCGGTTTCGGGTGCCGGGACAGAAGGAAGGCGGCGAATCCGCGGCCGAACACGTCGGTCCGAACGCAGTTTTATGTGAGATCGACCGATAGTGACGGCACGATGATACTCCAGGTTCCCGGTGGTCCGGAACTGCTCACGATCCTGTTACTGGCGGCGTTTTTCCTCGGGATCCCGCTGTTGCTGATCATCGGTGTCTACGAGTATCTCGACAGAAAGCGCGGCTACGAGCGACGGATCACGGCCCTCGAGCGGCGGGTCGACGAACTCGAGGAGGAGTAGTCAGGAAGCCGAGTCCTCGGCTCGCCGGCGGCTACGGAGGGTGAGTGGTTCGAGGCAGGACCCGTTGCCGCCTACGCTGCGTTCTGTGCGTCCGCGTCGTCGTCGAGGCCGTCGGCCGGATCGTTCAGCAGGTACGCCAGCCCGATCCCGACCGCGGTTAGCAGGAAGATGAAGCCGATGATGACGCCGACGAGCATCTCGCCGCCCTCGGGAGAGAGGGCGCTGTCCGCACCTCCGTACTCGCCGCCGATGGCGATCATGGCGCCGAGCATCAGGAGGACGGAGGTCACGGCCACGACGATTTCGATGATCCGCTCGCGCTCGAGCATTACCCGACGATTCCCCCGGCCCGTGCAAAAACGCTTCGAAGCGCCGCTCGAGCGGCGCCAGCCGGACCAGATCTCCCGTCTCTGAACGGGCCCCAGAGGCGTCGGATCCGGCGAAATCGGAACGTTATATATAAATCTCGAGCAGGAGCTTGCAAGCGGTCCGGTTATTTCCGTCGCTCGCCTATAATCGTCGAACAGCCAGTCGACCACGGAGCCGGCCGTTAGCCGGCGAATCACTACCGACGCACCCATGAAAACAACAGCGTCACCGAAGACACCGCTTCCAGTACCGTCCGACGACGCCCTCGAGGAGCGCTCGCGCCGCGCCCGCACCGAACCCATGTCGGTGCTGGCGCTCGGCGAGGGGCTCTACGAGGTCGAGTCCGCGAGCGACCACACCTACCTCGTCGACCTCGAGGGCGGGCGCTGTACCTGCCCCGATCACGTCTTCCGCGGGGTACGGTGCAAGCACGTCCGCCGCGTCGCCATCGAGATCAACGAGGGGCGAACGCCCCCGCCCGGCGAGCGAGCCGTCGACTGTCACGACTGCGACGAAACCGTGTTCGTCGACGAGAACGCGACCGGGCCGGTCTACTGCGACCGCCACGCGATCCGATCGGGTGATACCGTCGTCGACCGCGAAACCGGGGATCGACTCACGGTCGTCGACGTCTCGGACCTGCGGGCCGACGCGGTCCGGATCCAGGCCACGGGCGAGTCGGTCGCCGACTACGCGACGAACGAGAACTACGCGCCCGACGTCCCCGTCGTCGGTGCCGTCTACCCTCACGCGACGGTCGCGCCCAACGGCGTCGTTCCCGAGTCGCTACGGGTGTACGTCTTCCCTCGCACGCGACTCGAGAAACGCGTCCTCGGCTGGAATCGCCCCGCGACGGCGTAACAACGCCCGACAACGGGAGACCGGTTGGATAGCTTTCGTTTTTTGATACTCGAGACCGAGTGTCAGGGTATGGACGACGGGATCGACTACGGCCGCTACGAGGAAGGCCGGAACGTCAACTACTGGGAACTCGACCGGACTCTACAGCGCGAGGTCCGTCGAACGTACGCCGACGATGCGTTCGCGTGGGCCGAACCCCGCTTCGAGGCGTTCGGCGAGACCGTCGGCCACCTGATCGCCGACAACGCCGACTACATCGACGATCACGGACCCGAACTCGAGCCCTACGACAAACACGGCGAGATTCAGAATCGGGTACGCTATCCCGCCGAACAGGTCGAGAACGAACGCCTCGCCTACGAGGCCGGGATCGTCGCCGACGCCTTCGAGGCTCCGCCCGGTCGCGAGGAGCCAATGGCGCTGTCGCACAACCTCGCGATGCAGTACCTGCTGTGTTACGCCGATCCCGGCTTCGACTGTCCGGTGGCGATGACCGCCGGCGCGGCACTCGTCCTCGAGAAGTTCGGCGACGAGAGTCTCGAGCCCTACCTCGAGGCCCTGACGAGCCGCGACTACGACGACCTGATCGAGGGGGCGATGTTCCTCACCGAGAAGCAGGGCGGCAGCGACGTCGGGGCCAACGAGACCCGCGCCGAGTACGACCACGACGCGGAGTGCTGGCGCCTGTACGGCGAGAAGTGGTTCTGCTCGAACGTCGACGCCGAGGGGACGCTCGCGCTCGCGCGGACCGCTGGCGCGCCCGAGGGGACCGCGGGGCTCTCGATGTTTCTCGTTCCTCACGCCGACCCCGACCGATTCGACGGCCCGGTGACGAAGGGCGACCGGCTCGAGGACGGACCGCTCCCGCCAGAGAAGGTCAACGACCAGCTCTACCGCCGCCTGAAGGACAAGCTGGGAACGATCTCGGTGCCGACGGGCGAAGTCGAGTTCACGGGCGCGGCGGCGATCCTCGTCGGCGATGAGGAAAACGGGTTCCGGCAGATGGCCGAGATGCTCAACCTCGAGCGGCTGTCGAACGCCGCCGCGTCCTGCGGGATTATGGGTCGGGTGCTGCTCGAGAGCAAGATCTACGCCGCGAACCGGGAGGCGTTCGGGAAGCCGATCGACCAGCACCCGCTGATGCGGGCGGATCTGGTCGACATGGCCGTCGACCACGAGGCCGCGACGACGTACGTCTTCGAGGCCGCGCGGCTACTGTCGGAACGAGAACGGGCGGAACGGACCGGCAAGGACGGCGACGAAACCGACGGCGCCTACCGGCTGATGCGACTGCTGATCCCGATCGCGAAACTGCGCACCGCTCGGATGGCCGTCGACACCGCCTCCTACGGGATGGAGGTCCACGGCGGTAACGGCTACGTGAACGAGTTCGTCACCAACCGGATGCTCCGGGACGCCCAGGTGCTTCCGATCTGGGAGGGGACCGAGAACGTCCTCTCGCTGGACGTGCTGCGGGCCCTCGAGCGAGAGGACGCCCACGAGCCGCTGCGGGAGGCGATCGAAGAGCGCCTCGAGGGTGTCTCCCACCCGGCGCTCGCCGATCCCGTCGAGACCGTCGAGAGCGAGTACCACGAGCTGCTGGGCGCACTCACGACGCTGGCCGGCGAGGACGGCGAGTACGCCCAGCTGTCGGCCAAGCGCCTGGCCCACTACGTGTTCGACGTGTTTACCGCCACACTATTGCTCGAACGGGCTCAGGAAAGACTCGAGAACGGGAACGGTCGGACGGCGCTCGTCGCGATTCGGTTCGTCGCGAACGAACTCGAGCGCCCGGAGGGCCGCGGGATCGCGGACGGGGAGCGGTTCGCGCTCGAGGCGTTCGAGCCGATCGTTCGGTACGCATCAGTCGACCCCGAGCGGCTCTCGGGTATCAGCGGTGTCGAAAACGCGCCGGAAGGAGCTTGGAACGATCGGGGGTAGCGGTCGCGACAATCGGCTCGAACGGGAGGAGCGCGTTTGCCACTGTCCAGGTCGTCGTGGCTATCGTGGTGCTGTCGCCAGGCGGAACGTTCGGACTGTTCCGCCTCGAGCTTCCGATCGGACTGACCGGACCCACGTCCGTCTCCATCTTTGTGGTGTCGACTGGGCGAAGCCGGATTCGATTCGAGGAGTCCATGCGCGACACGACCGGACTGATGGGAACTGATCGACGGAGCCGCGGAAACCTTCCTCGAGCGGACGCGCGTTTCGGCGGTCGTCTCGAGAACGTACTGTTCTGTTCGCTCACTATACTATACTATCGTACAATAAATTCATTGGCTCGTGAATCCGAAACAGAACGATGGGAGAACAGCGTTCGGATACCGTCGGCGGAGCCCGGAGAGCGCCGGCGGGAGAAGTACGCCGCACCTTCCGACGACGAAGAGGGTAGCCGTGTACGGGGTGACCGATTCGGACGTCATCTGGGCGAGCCACCTCGTAGCCGCGGGACTGATGATCGCGCTTGCGGTCTACGTCGGGCGCAGCCACTCGGAGAAGCCGCTCGGTCGCCTGTTCGTCTGCATGGTCGTGGCCGTCGCCGTCTGGGTCGTCGGATCGATGGCCCGACTGTTCACGCTCGATCCGACGGCGTACGTCGTCCTCACCGCCGTGAAGTACCTCGGCGTCACGACGGCACCGATCTGGTTCCTGCTGTTCGTACTGCGGTACTCCGGACGGGACCGTTGGGTGACTCGTCGACTCGCCGCGGTCCTGTTCGTCGGGCCCGTACTGACCGTCCTGGTCGTACTCACCACCCAGAGCCACGGGCTGTTCTACGCCGAGTTCGCCGTCGCCACCGTCGGGGAGATGGCAGTCCTGGAACGGAGTCGAGGGCCGGGGTTCTGGCTGTTCGCCGCGTTCGGATGGGGACTCCTCGCGCTGGGGACCGTACTCCTCCTGCTGACGGCGATCGGGCAGCCCGCGATCTACCAGAAGCAGTCGTTCGTCATCGTCCTCGGTATCGTCGTCCCCTGGATCGTCGGTATCGCGTACGTCTTCCGCGGCTGGCCCCATCCGACGGTCGATCCGACGCCGATCGGGTTCGCTGTCACGGCCGTTCTCTTCGGCATCGGTATCTTCACCACCCGTCTCATCGACGTCGTCCCCGTAGCCCGGTCGCGACTGCTCGACGCGCTGGACGACGGCGTCGTCGTCGTCGACGCCGACGGCCGTCTACTGGACGCCAACGCCACCGCGCGGGAGTTGCTCGGCGACGAGACGGTCGGAACCGACATCGAAGTGGCACTCCCGCCCGAGTTCGACGTCGACGGCGGCGAGCACGTCCTCGAGACGGAGGCCGGCCGACGGGTGTTTCGGCCACGGACGATCGAACTGACCGACAGTCTCGGACGGAACACCGGACGGGTGATCTACCTGGACGACGTGACGGAGCTCATCGAGCGCGAGCGACGCAGCGTGCTTCAGCGCGTGTTTCGCCACAACATCCGCAACGACCTGAACGTGACCGTCGGCTATCTCGACCTCCTCGAGGAACGGGTTCAGCCGGCGGACCGCGAGTACGTCGACCGGGCTCGAACGAGCGCGACCCGCGTTCTCGAGTTAAGCGAGAAGGCCCGGCAGTTCGAGCGGGCGATCGACTCCCAGGACGGCCGGACGACTGCATCAGCCACAGCGGTCGTCGAACGGGTAGTCGAGGACGCTCGAGGCGAGTATCCGCAGGCGCAGTTCACCGTCGATCTCGACGGCGGGGCCGGCCCCGTCACCGTCATCGACGAGGAGAGTTTCCGGACCGCGATCGCGAATCTGATCGAGAACGCGGTGCTCCACAACGACACGGAGCGACCTTCGGTCTCCGTTCGCGTCGTCGACGGGGACGACGCCGTGCGGATCGAGGTCGCCGACGACGGGCCCGGGATTCCAAAGCAGGAACTCGCTGCGCTCCAGGCCAACGCGGAAACCCCCCTCGAGCACGGGAGTGGGTTCGGACTCTGGCTGGTGAAGTGGACGGTCTCGCTGTCGTCGGGTGAGCTCTCCTTTTCGGAGAACGAGCCCCGGGGCAGCGTCGTCACGGTTCGGCTCCCGGCCGCCGACTCCTAAGGGCTACTCGAGCAGCTCCGCGGCCTCCTCGACCTCCATCACGCCCTGCTTGACGGCGTTGAGCACGCGGACGACGTCCTCGTCGGGGGCGGCATCGGGCTGGTCGACCTCCTCGAGAGTGACCTTCTCCGAATCGCCGACGAACTCGGGGAAGTCGGTGCCGTCGGCGAGCGCGGTCTCCTTCTTGACGCGGTAGTTCCCGCCGTCGGTGACGTGGAGATCCGCGGGGTGGAAGAAGTACCAGTCCTCGCGGTCGAAGCGAACGCCGATGCGGGGTTTCGCGCCGAAGTTCTGTGCGAAGTACGTCAGCGCCTCGACCTCCTCGCCGGTGAGGTAGATCGGATCGCCTGCGCTCGATTTCGCCTCGATCGCGTAGAAGGTGTCGCCGTCACCGGCGAGCACGTCGGGAAGTTCGCGGTCCGTCGCTGCACCGCTCGCGGGCGCGCGCATCACCGCGAACCCGGCCTCGTCGAGCGCGTTGACGAGCTCTCGTTCGCGGCGGCCGCCCTTCGCGTGGGACATACCGGTGAGTCACCGGTCGGGAGTAATAAACGGGGCGAAGCTCAGAGCGCGACTGCAAGCGCGTCGAGGCCGACGGCCATCATCTGCTCGAACTCTTCGGGCGCGAAGCGCAAGACGAGATAGAGGATCGCGAACTGGAAGGCGTTGAACGCGGCGTGGGCCGCCGTCGGCACGATGAGGTTGTCCGTTTTCGCGTAGAGGTAGCCGAAGATGACCGAGCCGAAGAACACGACTGTCAGCGAGACGCCGATCGCGCCGAGCGGAGCGAGCCCGCCGTCGGCCGCCAGCGCGTAGGCGGGGATGTGGACCAGGGCGAAGATGACGCTCGTGACGACGACGGCGCTCATCCGCGAGAAGGCGGCGTAGAGGCGCTTCTGGATGACGTTCCGGAAGAGGAACTCCTCGGCGGGCGCGTTGAAGAGGAAGACGACGACGATCATGAGCAACACCATGTTCGGATCGTCGCCGACCAGTTCGACGACCTGATTCTCCGAGGAGGGAAGCTGGAGCACCGTCGCGACGATGTTGACGAGCATCACGAACGCGATGCTGCCGACGATGCCGGCCAGTACGTATCCCCAGCCGCGCCGCGTCGGCATCCGGAGGTCGAGCCAGTCCCAGCCGCGTTCGGTCCACCAGAGGTAGAACCCGCCGACGAGGAAGAATCCCAGGAAGTTCAGCGTCAGCAGGACGAACGTCGCTGTGTTCGATGCCTCCGCGGGCGACTCGAGCAGCGCGGGATCGAGCAGGAACGCCGGGAGCGTCGTAAACTGCGACGCGACGATCGCGGCGACCGAGAGGAAGACGGCGACGAGGAGCGATCTAACCTGGCCGTCCGCCCGGTCTACTGTTGCCATGTGCCGGCCTAGGGGTAGGCCACTCTTGGGCGTTCCTCTTTCAGCTGAAACCAATATGAAAAGAGCAGGAGCCAGAGGCGGTCATCGATCAGCCGAGCAGGTACCGGAGTTTCGGGTAGCGCTCGACGATCGGGTGGCTCTCGAGGTAGCGGTCGACGCCGAGGATCCGTCCCGCGGCGAGGGCCCCGAGGACCAGGAACACGGCGGCGTAGACGAGCTGGTCGTTGACCAGTCCGCCGGCGACGTCCCAGCTGCCGAAGTAGAACATCACCATCTGGATCGAGGCGCCCAGCGCGGCCAGACGGACGAACGCGCCGGCGAGCAGCGCGACGCCGATCAGCACCTGGGTGACCGGGACGATCACGTCGACGGCGGCCATCAGCGTGCCGTTCGCCGCCATCGCGCCGAAGACGGCGCTGGCCGGGCTCGCCGGGTCGACGTTCGCCAGGTAGCCGTAGGCGCTGAAGTCGCCGACGAGTTTGCTCCAGCCCGCCGCGAGCATAACCCAGCCCATGAGCAGGCGCAGTCCGAAGACCGCCCAGACGCCCAGCTGGTGGGGTCGTCCGTCTATCGTTACGCCTCCGAGGCGGCTCTCGAGTCGGTTTGTAGTGGGTGTTTGCATGATCGTTCTCCTCGTACAGCTATACGTACGACGGACAACGACGTATATATCGCAGCTGATTCCCACCGTCAGGGAAACTAACTACAACTGTTGAAAGGTTCCCTTATTCCGGGTGACGAGAAAATCGTCTCGGGAGAGCTCGAGAGAGGGGAGTAAGAAACTTACGTCCCGTGGTCCCAGCTATCCATGTACTCGCGCTGGGTGTCGGTTAGCGCGTCGAAGTCGACGCCCTCGGCCTCGAGTTTGATCTCGGCGATCTCCCGATCCAGGTCGTCGGGGACGTCGTGGACGCCCGCGTCGTAGGCGTCGCTGTTCTCGAGCATCTCGCGAACGCAGACCGCCTGAATACCGAAGCTCTGGTCCATCACTTCGACGGGGTGGCCAAGCGAGATCGGCGCGGCGAGGTTGACGAGTCGACCCTCGGCGACGACGTTGAGTCGGCGACCGTCCTCGAGTTCGTAGGCCTCGACGCCGTCTCGAGCCTCGTAGCGGTCGACGGCGAGCTCATCGAGCGCCTCGAGGTCGATCTCGATGTCGAAGTGGCCCGCGTTGGCGAGCAGGACGCCGTCCTGCATGTTCTCGAAGTGCTCTTCGACGATGACGTCCCGGTTTCCGGTGGTCGTCAGGAAGACGTCGCCCGTCTCGGCCGCGTCGGCCATCGGCATGACCTCGTAGCCCTCCATGTGGGCCTCGAGCGCGCGGCGGGGTTCGACCTCGGTGACGATGACGTTCGCGTTCTGGCCCGACGCCTTCCGGGCGACGCCCTTGCCGCAGTAGCCGAAGCCGGCGACGACGACGTCCTTGCCCGCCCACGAGAGGTTCGTGGTCATCGCGATCGAGGCCAGCGAGGACTCGCCGGTGCCGTGGACGTTGTCGAACAGCCGCTTCATCGGCGTGTCGTTGACGGCAAAGACGGGGTAGTCGAGCGCGCCGTCCTCGTCCATCGCGCGCAGGCGGTGGACGCCCGTAGTGGTCTCCTCCGCACCGCCGACGATGCCGTCGATCAGTTCGGGGTAGTCCTCGTGGATCGCCGCGACGAGGTCCATCCCGTCGTCGACAGTGACGGTCGGCTCGTGGGCGATGACGGCCTCGATGGCGTCGTAGTACTCCTCGTCGTCGACGCCGCGTTTCGCGTAGCTCGTGATCGACTCGTGGGCGTCGAGCGCCGCCGAGACGTCGTCGTGGGTCGACAGCGGGTTGCAGCCCGTTACCGCAACGTCGGCGCCACCCTCGGCGAGCGTCTCGACGAGCATCGCGGTCTTGGCCTCGACGTGCATCGCCATCGCGATGCGTTCGCCCTCGAAGGGCTGGTCGTCGACGAACTCCTCGCGGACGTGCTCGAGGATGGGCATGTGCTGGGCGGCCCAGTCCATCTTGCGACGACCCTCCTCTCGTGCGGACTCGAGGTCGTCCAGCTGATCGCTGATCGGCGGATACTCGGTCATGTGTCGGTGGAGGGCCAGGGCGGGGAAAACGCTACCGAAGTGCCGAGGGAGCGGTGTCGATCACCAGCCGACCGTTCGGTGGCGCTCGTCGGCGAGCCGAAGCGCGATACTGCCTACCAGAAGGCCGATTCCGAACGCGGGAATCCGCGCGGCCTCCGCTTCGGTGCCGGCGACGGCAGCCCCAGCGGCCCAACTCGCGGCCGCGGCGACCACCGATAACGCGACGAGTCCTGCGAAGCCGACGCTCGGGCGGTTCGTTCGGCGCAGGATCATCAGCAGCAACGGGCCGGTCGCGACCCCGGCGACGAGTGGGATCGCCGCGCCGATCGACGCGAACGCCCGAACGTCGACGACGAAGAGATGCGTGCCAGTCAGCAGAACCAGTCCGAGAACTAGCTCTCGGAGTAGTAGACTCGAGGGCGCGTACGCCGCGTCGGTCGAGCGCGTTCGCGACATGTGTCAATTCGATTGCTATTATGTGTCAGTAAACTATTCGGTCTCGTCCGGGTGAGCCGCCGGCCGACAAACCGAACGGCGGCCACAGAAACAGGGCAGAAACGGTCGATCCAACCCGTCGCGCTACTCCTCGGCGCGAGCAACCAGCGACTCGGCTGCCTCGCTCGCCCGCTCGAGCACCGCGTCCTCCTCGAGGGTCAGCACCTCCCGGTCGCGCATGAGGACCTGTCCGTCACAGATCGTGTGGCGGACGTCGGACGCGGCCGCGGCGTAGGCGAGGTGGCTCACCAGGTCGTGAGCCGGCGTCAGGTGGGGCTCCTCGAGGTCGATCACGGCGAGGTCGGCGGGCGCGCCTTCCTCGAGGCGACCCGACTCGAGTCCGATCGCGTCGGCCGTGCGGTGGGTGAGCATCTCGGTGACCCGTTCGGCAGACACCGCACTCGCGTCCTCGGCGGCGAGCTTGCCGATCATCGCGGCGTCACGGGCCTCGTCTAACATCGAGAGGTCGTTGTTCGAGGCCGCGCCGTCGGTCCCGAGTCCGACCGTCACGCCCGCCTCGAGCATGCGCTGGACCGGGGCCATCCCGCTGGCCAGTTTCATATTCGAGGCCGGACAGTGGACCACGCCTGTCCCCGCTTCCGCGAGCAGGCCGATCTCGCTCTCGTCGACGTGGACGCCGTGGGCGACGAAGTCCTCGGGCTCGAGCATCCCCAGCTCGGCGGCGTACGCGAGGGGGCGAACGCCCTCGGACTCGACGATCGGCGTCACCTCGTCGGCTGTCTCGTTGGCGTGGTAGTGAATCGGGACGTCGGCCTCGCGGGCCTTCGGGACGAACTCCTCGAGGTACTCCCGGCCGACGGTCGTCAGCGAGTGCGGCATAAACGCCGTCGAGATCCGGCCGTCCGCGGCGCCGTCGTACTCGCGGGCGAACGCGAGGCTCGTCTCTAAGTCCTCGCGGGCCCCCGCGTCGTCCTTGACGACGGTGACGACGCCGTGACCGAGCCGCGCGCGAAGCCCCGCTCGGTCGACGGCGTCGACGATTTCGGGCATCTCGAAGTACATATCGGCGAAGGCGGTCGTCCCGCCTTTGATCATCTCGAGCAGTCCCAGCTCCGCTCCGGTCCGAACGTCGTCAGGAGTGAGTTCGCCCTCGGCCGGCCAGATGTCCTCCCGAAGCCAGCTCTCGAGCGGTTTGTCGTCGGCGTACCCCCGCAGGAGCGTCATCGCGACGTGGCTGTGACCGTTGACGAGCCCGGGGGTCACGAGCGCGCCCGAGGCGTCGAGCGAGTCCTCGGCCTCGAGGTCGGCCCCGACCTCGAGGATCTCGCCGTCGTCCCGGTCGATCAGTACATCCGCGCGCGTCACCGTCCCGTCGGGCAACAGCACCTGTCCGCCGGTGATCGAAAGCGTCGCCATCGGTTCGGATTTCTCGTCGGCCCGCCTTAGCGTGTCGATTCGACGAGCGGGCTCGAGGGGCACAAACCTTGGCCCGCCAACCGTTTCACAGTGACAACGCCGCCTGCCACCACTTATCACGATGATAGCGAACGCTGCCGTCGCGACCGAACGAGCAACGATCGCCGCAGAAATCGCACCCGGGAGCGGCGTCGGACCGTTCGCGGAGCGAAATCGGGCGCCTTCGCGAGGCGGATCGATCGAACGGCAGGCAGCTGCCGGCCGTGATAACGCCGTTCGACTACTGTAACTCGAGCGAACTCTTTACTCGGCTTTCGGCCACTACAGCGGGGTTCGAACGGCGAGAAACCGTAGTAATATTCGGACTTTTGCTTAACAGATTAAACACTATACCCGGTAAAACCCACGCTCCGACAGAGATGAATCGTCAACAGTACGCGGCGAAGGGGCTGCAGGTCGGCCGTCTCTCTGCGCTACGCCGGGCGAGCGATGGATGCTCGCGAGCAACCACCGTCGCGGATACGCTCGGGTGATACGATGGGGAAAGTAGTCATCTCTCTCGACGCGGAACTCGGCTGGGGGTTTCACGACAGGGAGGTTCCGGAGTCGCTGCTCCGGAACACACGCGAGAACTGGCTTCACCTCCGGGACCTGTTCGACGCCTACGAGGTTCCGGCAACCTGGGCGGTCACCGGCCACCTGTTTCTGGACTCCTGTCCGCGCTGTCACCGGGACCACCCGGCCGGCGAGCGCTGCTGTCAGCACGCGGTCGGCGACCTCGAGGCGAACGACGTCTGGTGTGCGGACGAACTCGTCGGGGAGATCGCGGACGCCGCCGTCGACCACGAGATCGGTGGCCACGGCTTCACCCACGTTCACCTCGAGCACGAGCGGATGAGCGAGGAGTTCGCGGCCCGTGAAATCGAAAACTGCACCCGGGCCGCGGCTCAAAAGGGGTACGACCTCTCGTCGTTCGTCTTCCCGGTCAACAGGGTCCGCCACCGGGACCTGCTCGCAGAGCACGGGTTCGAGTGTTATCGCGGCGTGAACCGGCTGCTCGAGGAGCGTGGGACGATCGGCCGACAGCTCACGAAGGTCTCGAGTGCGGTCGTCGGGAAACCGACGCCGCCGATCGTCGAACCGCACGTCGACGAGTACGGGCTCGTCAACGTTCCGGCGTCGATCTACCTGTTCAACTTCGGCCAGGAGTACGAGAAACCGTTCGCCGCGCTCGGGAAAGATCCGGTCCTCAGACAGGTCAAAGCCGGGATCGACGAGGTCGCCGAGACCGACGGCGTCTTACACCTCTGGCTACACCCCCACAACCTCCGGACCCCCGCCCACCACCGGCGACTTCGGTCGATCGTTCGGCATATCGACCGTCGGCGCGAATCCAGTGATCTCCGCGTCGATACGATGGGCGGCATCGCCGACGACGTGCGGCGGGCGGAACGCTCTCGACCCGTACGCGCGAAGTCGTTGTAACTACACACGATGTCCGACCCGTACGAGATCCGGCGATACGAACCGGCCGACAGAGAGCCGTTCCTCGAGCTGTTCGAGGAGGTGCTCGGCGGACGGATGGGAACGGACTGGTTCGCCTGGAAGTACGAGGCGAACCCCTACGTCGACCACGTTCCGATCGTCGTCGCCGAGCGCGACGGCGAACTCGTCGGCGCTCGATCGTTCTTCCCGCTCCGGGTCGCCGCGGGAGACGACCGGTACGACGCCTTCGAGCCCTGCGACTCGATGGTTCACCCCGACCACCAGCGACGCGGGCTCTTTACCCGGATGACCGAACGCGCGATCGAACGCTACGAGGACGACGTCGACCTCTTCTTCAACTTCCCGAACCACCGCTCGCTGCCGGGTAACCTCAAGCTCGGCTGGCGGGTCGTCGGCGAGCGGGAGACCTACTACCGGATCCAGAACCCGACCGCATGGCTCCCGGCTCTCGAGCCCGTCGAGGCACTCGCCCGGACCGCCGCGAGCAGTTACGGCGCGCTCAGGGACCGCCGCGCCGACTCGAGCGACGCGGTCGATCGGTCGCGGTACGACGGGGTGCCGGCTGCGACGCTCGCGGCGCTGGCCGACGCCGAGACGGTGTCGGCGTTTCACGTCGTTCGCGACGAGCCGTTCTACGAGTGGCGCTTCGAGAACCCGCTGTGGAGCTATCGGACCGTTCTCGCGACCCGCAACGGGGACGCCGTCGCAGCGCTGGTCTACGGCCGGCGAGAGCGAGCCGACGGGCCGACGACCGTTCGGATCGTCGACGTGCTCCCGCTTGCGGCGGGAACCGAGGCGTACCGAACCGCGATCCTGTCGGGACTGCTCGAGGACATCGTTCGGGAGAACGCGGACGCCGACGTCCTCGTCACCCCCGGCTCGGTGATCCCGGACGGTGCGCTCCGGGCGCGCGGGTTCCACAGCGATCAGCGACCGCCCCTGACGTGGGCTACCTCCTCGTCGACCCACGTCGTCAGACCGTCGGGAACGGAGCCGACGGACTGGACCCTCTCGGGCCGTCGGCTCACGGACGCCTCGAACTGGCGGCTCGCGTTCTGCGAGGTCGACAGCGGCTAGCGATCGCGTCGTCTCGTGGCACGGCTACCGGAGGCTCGAGCCGAACTGGCCGATCGGGTCCGGCGCCGACTCGAGGAAGTCGACGATTTCGTCGACGTCGACCGCACCGAAGAGGATCGAGAGTCCGAAGAAGACGATCGCGCCGACCGGCGGGACGACGATCAACGAGACGGGGAGGTCGAAGACGACCAGCGGGATGGCCGAGCCGCCGAGGAGCTCCGTCAGGAGGAAGATCGGAATCGCCGCAGAGACGCCCACGAGTATCGCCCGCGGGATTCGGGCGTCCGCGGCCGGATAGAACCCGATCGCCCTGGCGCTCCAGAGATGGAACACGAACATGAGCCCGTAACTGATACTGGTTGCAACGGCGGCGCCGTACATCCCGTACGGAGGGATCAGCAGTCCGTTGAGTGTAACGTTGATTATCGCTGCCGCACCGGTCGCGACGATCAGCTTTCGGAGGTCGCCTTTCCCCTGACCGATCGCGAGGACCGGTCGTGCCAGGGCGAACCCGACGCAGCCGGGGAGCAACAGGAGGATCGGCACGTAGCTCGCGATGTAGTCGTCGGGGTAGATGATCGGTAGAGCAACCGGCGCGAGCGCCGCGAGACCGACCGCCAGCAGCAGGGTGAACAACAGCGTGTACCGCGTGATGCGGGCAGCGAGCGAGTTGATCCGCTCGCGGTCGTTGTTCGCCCAGATGTTCGACGTCGAGTGCAGGAGGACGTTCTGAAGCGCCAGCGGGACGATCCAGAGGAACTCCGCGAGAGTGAGCGCGATCCGATAGTAGGCGGTTTCCTGGGCAGTGGTGAAGAAGCCGAGCATCACGACGTCGACCTCGTACAGCGACGTCAGAAACAGGATCAGCACGATGCTGAGCCCGTTGTACGCGAAGAGTTCACGGCGCGGAAACTCCCGCGAGGGAATCTTGAACAGCGCCTTCGTCAGCGGTACCTGCCGGTGGATCGCCGCCAGACCGATCAGCGACGTTACCACCGCACCGGTCATGTGGCCGATCAGCACGCCAGGAATGCCGTATCCGACGTATGCGAGCCCGACGCCCACGGTGATAAACAGGATCTTGTCGAGAAAGAGCAGCGGTTCGGAGTAACGCTCGAGGCCGAATCCCATCAGCGTTCGGCGCGTGTACTCGCGAAACTGGGAGGTGAAGACGAGCAGCGAGAGGAGATAGAAGTACGTCTGGTAGGAGGCGCCGAGGTGGTTCTGAATGAAACCGGATCGGGCCGCCAGTGCGAGGAAGAAACAGCCGATGGCGGCGAGCAACAGCGCCAGTCGGAGGTAGAACCCGACCACGTGTTCGTCCCAGTGAGGAGTGTCGCGTTGTTCCGCGACGTACTTCCGTACGCCGTCGCCGACGCCCGTGCTGACGAAGATCATATAGATCGCGAAGATGGACATCAGGACCGCGTAGTCGCCGTACCCTTCCCCGAGGAACCGGGTCAGCAGCGGTGAGGAGAGAAAGTCGAGACTAATGAGGAGAAACTTCACGCCGAGGATCGAGAGAAAGCCGCTGGTGATGCTCCGCTTCATTCGTTAGGGGGTGTTTCGAACGCTGCCCGAAGAGTGCATCGTGTTCCGATCCCGATCGACTTTCTCCCCTTTCGCTCGATCGGAGCGTCCGCCAGGGAGACGGCGGTCGAATCGACGCCGAGGACGGCACCGAAGTCGTGTTTCCGATTTCGTATCGACGAGCTACCGTTCGAACGCCGTCGTACGGCCGACCGGCAAAGCGGGAAGAACGACGACCCACAGAGCAGAACCATCGATCGGTCGTACCGACGCTCGAGGGATTATTATACGGTAAATAAGCGACGCGGTCGCCGGAGATCCCGGCTCGAGCGGCCCGTAGACCGCGTTTCCGTGCCTGTTGTTCCGTGTAATCACTCCCCGCGGAGCTCACAGCGCCAGTACGTCTCTCGCTCCCGAACCTGGTAGCCAACGGCCTCGAGCGCCGCTCTCGTCTCGGCCGGGGCGTCGTCCTCGAGCCCCTCCCGATGGATCTCGACGAACACCGTCGGTTCGTGTCGCTCGAGGACCGCTCGAGCGCCGCGAACCACCGCGGGTGCGGCCCCCTCGACGTCGATCTTGATCGCGTCGGGCGCCGGCAACCCCGAGACGAGATCGTCTAGCCGACGAACCGGAACCGGTCGGACGTCGGCGACCGAGGCCTCCCAGCGGGTGGCGCCGGCCCGGTCGAACGCCGAGAGCTCGGGGTACGTCGAGACGTAGAACGGACGGTCGCCGCGCTCGTCGCCGATCCCACAGGCTCGGACGTCGATCCGATCCTCGAGCCCGTTCAGTCGGACGTTCGCGCACAGTCGGTCGGCTGTTCGCGGTGCGGGTTCGAAGGCGACGACCCGTCGATCCGGCGCGTCGGTCGCCAGCGCGAGCGCATAGATTCCGACGTTCGCGCCGACGTCGTAGACGACCGCCGAGGGACCGCAGCAGGCCTCGAGCTCCGCGAGCATTCGGTCGTCGCCGTGGCGGTTGAGCGGTTCGTAACACCGGAACGTTCCCGCAGGCGTCCGGTTCCGGCGCAGGAACAGCTCTCGATCGTAGTTCGAGGCCGCCAGCCGGTAGTAGGCGCCGTAGCCCAGCCCACGGAGGGTCCGAAACGCTCGCGTCCCGAGATCGGATCGCTCGAGCCGCTCGAGGACGGTGCTCACGCGGGGACGACGGCCAGCCCCGTGACGCCGTCGATCCCGAGGGTCTGGGAGCGCCACTCGCCGTCGGTCGCCGCGAGGAACCGGCCGTCGGCGGTGACGGCGTAGACCGCGTCGGCGTAGCCGACGTCGACGATCTCCCCGGGCACATCGAGCTCGCGCCACTCCCCGACCTCCTCGCCGTACTCGTAGACACTCGTCTCCGAGACTGCGTGTGCCCGGACGAGACTCCCCGGCTCGGATCGGGGGTCCGCAGCGACGACCTCGAACGAGCCCTCGAGAACCTCCATCCAGCCGTTGCCGAGCTTGTAGAGGCCGTCGGCGGTGGCGGCGAGCGGAACGCCCGCGGCCGACACGTCGCGGACGTCGGTAAGCCCGGCGTGATCGAGCCCGCCGTCGTGGACGCGGTAGACGCCTCGATCGGTCGCGAGGAGGTCGCCGTCGATCGCCCGAACCGTCGGTTCGAACCCGTCGGAAAGCGTTTGCCACTCGTCGTCCTCTCGATAGGCGACCCGTCCGTCCGGGCCCGCAGCGAGCAGCCTGGACCCGTCGGCGCCGACCGCGACGGCGGAACCGAACCCGGTTCCGACGAGCTCGGCGTCGCTCGCGTTGGCCGCGGGCTCGAGCAGTTCGACGTCGTCGTCGGTCGCGACGGCGATCCCGTCTGCGGTCGCGGCGACGTCGACGGCGTCACGGCGCTCACAGAGCCCGAACTCGCCGACCGTATCGCCGGCGACCCGCACGCGGACGACACCGAAGGAACTCGCGACGTAGATCTGAGTAGCGCCCTCCCGATCGCCGTAGACGCGTTTCTCCTCGATCGAATCCATGATTCGAGGATCGGGACGGCGAACCGAAAGCGTTCCGTCTGTCCGTCGGCTTCGGAACCCATTTGGGGGGGCCAACCCGACTACTACGTGATGCAAGTATTCGGATCGAGCGGGACGCGGGGCGTCGCCAACGAGGAGCTGACGCCCGCGTTCGTCCTGCGCGTCGCGAAGGCAGCGGGGACGGCCTGGGGGGTCGGCCGTATCGCGATCGCGCGCGACACGCGATACACCGGCCAGATGCTCGCCGACGCCGCCGCGAGCGGGCTGGCGAGTACGGGGACCGACGTCGATCGGCTCGGGATCATGCCGACGCCGGGCGCACAGGCGTACGCCGAACGGGAGGGAGTCCCCGTCATGGTCATCACGGCCTCGCACAACCCGCCGCAGTACAACGGCGTCAAGCTCGTCGACCGCGACGGCGTCGAACTCGCCGTCTCCGACCTCGAGTCGATCGAGGAGACGCTGCTCGCAGAGGCGTTTACCGTCGCCTCCTGGGACGAGACCGGGCGCGTCCGCGAGGTCGAGGGCGCCAGACGCGAGTACGTCGACGAACTGCTCGAGGCGGTCGACCGCGAGCGGATCGCCGACGCCGACCTGACGATCGCGCTCGACCCCGGCCACGGCGCCGGCTCGCTGACCAGCCCGGAGTTCTTCCGTCGGCTGGGCTGTCGGGTCGTCACCGTCAACGGCCAGCCCGACGGCCACTTTCCCGGTCGCGATCCGGAGCCGGTGCTGTCGAACCTCGGCGATCTGGGCCGGCTCGTCCGGTCGACCGACGCCGACATCGGAATCGCCCACGACGGCGACGGCGACCGCGCGATCTTCTTCGACGAGACCGGCGAGTACGTCGAGGGCGACGCCACGCTGGCCGCGCTCGCGGCGGCCGAACTCGGGCCCGAGGACACCACCGTCTCGGCGGTCAACGTCTCCCAGCGCCTGGTCGACGTCGTCAACGAGATCGGTGCCGAACTCGAGTTGACTCCGATCGGATCGACGAACATCATCACCAGGATCCGAGAGCTCGAGGCCAAGAACAAGCACGTCCCCGTCGCCGGCGAGGGGAACGGCGGGATCTTCTTCCCGAACTACCGGCTCACCCGCGACGGCGCCTACACCGCCGCGCGGTTCCTCGAACTCGTCGCCGAACGGCGGGTCAGCGAGATCGTCGCCCCCTACAGCGGCTACGCCAACGTCCGGCGTAACATCGAGTACGAGTCGACGGCCGAGCGCGACGCGATGCTCGACGCCGCGGCCAACCACGCCCAGGAAGCCGACGCCGAACTCAACACGCGCGACGGCTACCGACTCGATCACGGCGACGCGTGGGTGCTGGCCCGACCGTCCGGAACCGAGCCCCTCGTCCGCATCTACGCCGAGGCCCGCGACGGCGACCGGGCGAACGGACTCGCCGACGAGATGTACGAGGCCCTCTCGGCGGCGAAAAACGACGCCTGAACCGGAGCGGCTGCCGGCAGCAGTTCTTTCGGCCTCGAGGACCCATCGATCGAACGGATGGGGGACGAGTCGACACAACGCCGCCACGAGGTCGCCGACGAGGACGACACGCCCCAGTCCCAGCCCGATCCGCTCGTTGGAGCGGAGTCACGGACCGACGCCTGGCTCCACTGGCTCTACCTCCACGGCGACCGGCGGGCCGTCTCCGGACTCATGCTCGTCGCCACGTTCGTCGCCTCCCTGGCGTTGATCCGGAGTTCGCTGATCACCCCCGCTGCGGCCGACGACGTCGTCGCGATCTCCTCGACGCTGATCGGCGGGATGCTGCCCTTTATTACCGTCGTGCTGGCGATCAACCAGCTGATCCTCTCCGAGGAGTTCGGGACGACCGGGGCCTTCTTCGAACGCATCGAGGAGACCGCCGACTTCCGGAAGTCGATCGAATCACACACCGGCGTTCGGCCCAGTCCCGCGGAGCCGTCCGCGCTGTTGCGGACGCTGATCGAGGCCAAGCGCCGAACGAGCCTCGGCCTCCGAAACGTCTGTCTGGATGCGGAAGCGGAGCTGCGCGAGGACGTCGAGGAGTTCGTCTCGGCGACGATCCCGCGGGACGACGACTCGATCGACTCGCTCGGGGAAACCACGTTCGGCACCTTCGAGGTGATCTCGGTCATCCTCCACTACAACGATCCCTGGCAGCTCCAGGAGGTCAGAAAGATCAGCGAGTACCACCGGTTCGAGCTCTCGGCGGCTGCCGACGACCAGCTCGAGCGCCTCGAGGAGCTGCTGGGCGATATCCACGTCTGCCGGCAGTACTTCAAGACGGTGTACATGCAACAGGAGCTGGCGGATCTCTCGAAGATCCTGCTGTACGTCGGCTTCCCGACGCTGCTGGCCGGGGCCTTCATCGTCCTCTCGTACGGCAACCTGCTCGCCCTCGAGTTGCACTCCTACGTCTACGTCGTTGTCGTCGCCGCGACGATCACGGCGCTGTTCAGCCCGTTCGCCGTGTTGCTTGCGTACGTCCTCCGGATCGCGACGATCGCACGGCGGACGGCCGCAGACTTCGGTCCGTTCGTGCTCCAGCAACAGCTCCCCCGCGAGGACCTCGAGACGAGCGACGCCGGTGACTGATGTGGATCGCTGTACCGATGTACCGCCCAACCGCGACCCGGATCGGGGTTGTGCCGGAGATAGCCTACAGTAAACCGTCTGAGCTACGGTCGCAGCTCTTCGCCGTAGCGCGCGCCGACGCGCTCGGTCGCCAGCAGCAGCCGGTGGACGACGACGAGCAAGACGACCGCGAGCACCATCAGCGTCCCCTCCCACAGCGTCGAGAGCAAGCCGAGCGAGACGATCAGCGTCGTCGCGCAGGCGGGCGGGTGGCGTGTGTCGGTCGCGAGCATCCCGCCGACGGTCAGCATCGTCGCGACGACAGCGCTGGCCGCGAGCTGGAGCCCTGCGAGCGATCCCGGTGCCGTCGCCGAGGTCATGCTGACGCCACCGGCGAACGCGTGGTAGGCGATCAGTCCGGCGACGACGCCGATCGCGTGGCCCCCGATCACCCGTCGCGGCGAGGTCGCGTCGCTGTCCTGGAACAGCGCCAGCACGAACGCGGACGGACCGAGGCTCGGAAACACCATCGGCAGCCCCGAGAGCCAGGCGACGCCGGCCGTCGTCAGGATGAGCAGGCCGGTGTGAAGCGTCGTTCCGGTCCGATCGTCCATACCCGTCCCTCCGAGAGTCGCCATGAAAACCCCGCTGGTTCCAGCTCGCTTACCGTTCGGACGGGACGATCGTGACCGGAACCGGCGACCGCCGGGCGACCTTCTCGGCGACGCTACCGAGCAGCATCCGCGAAACGCCCGATCTCCCCTCGCTTCCCATGACGATCTCGTCGACACCGGCCTCGACGACGTACTCGAGGATCGCGTCGGCGGCCTGACCCTCGAGAACGCGGGTCTCGATTCGCCGTCCGTGCTCCTCGGCGAGCCGCGTGG
>NZ_JARUKV010000011.1 GCF_029688865.1 Natronococcus sp. A-GB7 | reverse complement strand
AGCGGAGGAGGTGCCGAACCAGATACTGTTACTAGCCCGTAATCCCCATCTACGAATCGTTTCCTGGACCAACTAGTCATATCGGCTCAGTTCGCAGTTCGGCTGATCAGTTGATTCGGAGCTCCTCTCTTGGAAGAAACGATGTTGGCTTGCTGCATGTCCTCTCTATATTCAGCAGGCGTCTCTTGACAGCTATCGGAGGAATCGATCGCTGCTACGTTACCTGCTTGACCTCTGTGTCACGCGTCGTCTCTCTGTGCAGCACTGGTTCGCAATGACAGAGAGTTCGGACCGATTTCCACAACCTTCGTTGCCGTCTCAGAACGCCGAACTCGTCACGATCACGTCGTGATCGACCACGTCGTCCGCCCGGTCGCGTCCGTTCCAGCGACCCTCGAACGAGCGCGACTCCCCGTCCGGGACGTCAGTCTCGTTCGTCCAGACGTCGCCCAGGACGACCCCGTCGTCGTCGGACAGCAGCGCGATCACGTCGACGTTCGGCTGTGCCTCGCCCGTTCCGTTCCCGAAGCGGCCCGTCACGACGACCTCCTCGCCCTCGAGGTCGACGTCGCTCTCGAGCACCTCGAGCCCGGAGGGGACGGGCAGGGGCTCGAGATCGGCCCGACCCTCGAGAACGTAGTCCGCGATCAGTTCCGGTTCTTCCCCGCTGTAGTACGCGCGCGCCCGCCAGCTCTGTCCCGGTCCGAGGGTGCCGAGGTGGGCGAGGTCGGTCTCGAGGCGCTCGTCGCGGGCGTCGATCCAGTCGACCTCGAGGGTGATCCAGCCCGCGGCGACGTCGCCGACGTTCTCGACGGTCGCCGCGAGGTAGGTCGCGTCGTCCGCGGCGACGAGCTCGTGGGAGACGACCTCGAGAACCGCCTCGGCGTCGTCCCGGTTCGCCGCCGTCGAGAGCGCGCCGCCCGAGAGCCCCGCTATTCCGAGCGCTACCGTCGTCCCGAGAAACTCGCGTCGGTTCATCGAGCGAATCGAAGGCGGAGCGCGGTCTTGAGCCGTGGGTGGGCGCCCACCGCTAACGGCGCGGAATCGGGTCGATCGTCGGCGAAACGGGATGGATCGCCGTCGGAGTCGCCGGGGACGGCCTCGACTCGTTACGGCCGTTCCGACGACCGGCCCGGAGGTCCCGTCGGTGTCGGAGCGAACCCATACGGCGTCGATCGGCCCGATCCTTCGTCGCCCTTCGTCGCCGGTTTTTGTAGCCGTTGCGCGGATGTTCGAGTAGCCTAGCGGCCGATCAGTCGGGATGGACAGCTAGGTACAGAGACCGCACAGATGAGTCGAAAAATCATAGTTATCACACTCGTCGGTCTTCTCGTATTAGCCGGTGCAGTCGGAGCGGGAGGCGTCCTCGGCGGCGACGCCAGCCCGGCCGCACTCAATGCGCAGGACACCGACCGATGTGATTCGAGCGAACACGACGACGAGGACAGTAGCTCCGTCGACGAGGTAGACGAGAGCGAGAGTGACAGTGAGAGCGAGTCCGATCGCTCCAGTAGCGATAGCAGCGAGAGCGATAGTACGCGGGACGTCTCCGAGCGTGACAGCGCGAGCGACAGCTCGAGCGACCGCGAGGTCAGCGAGAGCGACGAGAGCGATAGCGCGAGCGCGAGCGACAGCGACAGCGACAGCGAGGAGACGGAGTCCGAGCTGAACGACCGCGACGAACAGCTCGACAGCTCGAGCGAACGCGACGTCAGCGAGATCGACGAGAGCGACCGCGAGTCGAGCGAGAGCGAGACCGACGACGCCGACGTCGAGAACGTCCAGGACGACCGCGACAGCGAGCGCGACGCGAGCGACGCCTCCGACAGCGAGAGCGAGAGCGACAGCACGCACAGCGAACGCGAAAGCTCCAACAACGACAGCAGCCTCGACGAGACCGAGGTCACGGCGAGCGACAGCGACGAAAGCGAGAGCGAGAGTGACAGCGCGTCGAGCGAGAGCGAGCGCGACAGCTCCGACCGCGACGTCGACAACGACAGCCTCGACCGCGAGGAGAGCGAGCGCGACGCCAGCGACGAGAGCGACTCCGAGCGCGACGCCGCCTCGAGCTCCCTCGACCGCGAGGAGAGCGAGCGCGACGCCAGCGACAGCGAGTCCACGGAAATCGACTCCGAGAGTGACGAGAGCGACTCCGAGCTGACCGAGAGCGACGAGAGTGACCGCGAGGAAAGCGAGAGCGACTCCGAGCACGACGAGCGCGACCTCGTCGAGCGCAACGACTCCGACCGCGACAGCTTCGACGTCATCGACAGCGAGAGCGAGAGCGAGGAAAGCGAGTCCAGCTCGAGCGACCGCGCGGAGAGCACCAGTGACAGCACCTCGAGCGACAGCGAGTCGAGCGACGTCGCGAGCGACGAGAGCGAGCGCGAGGAGAGCGAGCTCGACGACCGCGAGAGCGCCAGCGAGAGCGACAGCGCCGCGAGCGACGAGAGCGAGCGCGACGTCAGTGAGTCCAGCGATCAGGGCTCCGAGAGCGAATCGGACGAGAGCGAGCGTGACGCCAGTGACAGCGAGTCCGAACGCGACAGCGCCGCGACCAGCAGCGACGAGAGCGACCGCAGCGTGAGCGAGACGGACAACGACAACGCCGAGAGCGAACTCGAGACGTCGGACAGCGACGCCGACCGCGACTCGAGCGAATCTGACGAGAGCGAGCGCAGCAGCTCCAGCCTCACCACCGAGCGCGACGGCAGCACCCACACCGTCGACAACGACACGAGTGAGAGCGACCGCAGCGAGAGCACCGAGTCCGAACTCGACACCGACAGCGAGAGCGACACCGGCGTCGACGAGATCGAACACTCCAGCTCCGACAGCGAGAGCAGCTCCGACAGCGAGAGCGAATCGAGCGCCAGCGACCGGACCGAAAGCGAGAGCGACGACTCGAGCGACTCCGAGAGCGAACTCGACGAGAGCGAGAGCGACGCCGACCGCGACGAGAGCGAGACGACCAGAAGCAGCAGCGACGTCGACAGCGACCGGGAGAGCTCCCAGTCGACGAGCGAGGAATCGAGCTCCTCCTCGGGCTCCGAAGAGGACTGTGACTCCTTTGGCTCGAGTCTCGACTCCTCGATGATGCCCGCGATGGCCACCGCAGCGCTTGCGGCTGCAGCGGCGAACTGACACCGTCCCGAAACGGACGCGAACCGACCACCCGTTTGCTTCTTTCTTCGGACCGACCACCCTATCAGCGGGCGCCCGGATCGGCGAGCAGGTTCGCCGCCGACGTCTCGGGTCGGCGAACCCCGATTCGACCCCATCTTTCACCGACCCTATAGGCTTCTCGCAGCCGTCCGTACGGCCAATGAAACGACGGACGTTCGTCGGCCTCGCCGGAGGAAGCCTCCTCGCGTTCGCGGGCTGTACGGGGACCCGCACGGAGACGAACTCGGGTGCCGACGGAAGCGACGGCTCGAGTCGGGTGACCGACTCGACGGCACCGACGAGCGAACGCGGCGGCTCGGAGTCGGACGACACGAGTGACGGCGACGATGACGACGGGGACGGTGACGACGAAACGGGCGGGCGGACGGCTTCGGTCGGCGAACTCGTCGAGGGCGAGGATCTGCAGTTCGTCGTCAGCGACGTCAGTCGGCGGCGCTCCTTCGAGGGACTCGTGGTAGACGACGAGGGCGACCGACCCCTTCTGGGAGACGACGATCGACGGCGGGCGAGCGCGGGCGAGGAGTTCCTCGTCGTCGAGTTCGCCCTCAAGAACGCGGGCGACGAGTTCGTCTCCACGGGCGACGCGTTCGAACCGGTGCTCGAGGACGCCCAAGAGCGGACGTACTCGCAGGCTCGGTCGGTGAGCGAGACCGCGCTCGCGGACGGCTCGCTCGCTCCCGGCGAGGTCGAACGCGGCGAGTTCGCCTACGAACTCCCGCGCGACCGGGCCGTCTCGTCGCTGGCGGTCGACACCGAGGCGGTCGAGCCGTTCGGTGCCGACGGCGTCGTCGTCGACCTTGAGGCCGAGGCCGACGAGGTCGCGACCCTCGAGCAGGAGCTCCGAGTTGCGATCGCCGAGTTCGGGGCCGGGATCGAACGCGACGGGCTCGAGATCAGCGTCGATCGGCTGGGGTCCGGAAACGACCTCGGCCCGTTCTTCGAGCCCGAGGCGGACCACGAGTACGTCGTCGTCGGCGTCACCGTGACCAACGATACCGGCGGGGATCGGGAGTTCGAGCTCGGCGACCGGACGCGACTCAAGGACGAAACCGGCTGGAGCTACCCGGCCGACCCCGACGCGCTGTCGTCGCTCGAGCGCTTCGACGAGACGGTCTCCCTCGCCGACGACGAGCAGTACGAGGGGGCGATGGCCTACCACCTCGAGCGCGACCGAGAGGAGCTCTACTGGCTGCTCGATCCCCCGGAGTGGGAGGGTGAGAAGGCGTTCTGGCGGCTCCGCTAGCCGGAACTCCTCGATCGAACCGCGACCGAAAAACTCTCGGCTCGCTACATCCGGGGACTGTGTCTGTTCATCTGCAGTCCGTCCGCGCCGTCGGACTCGTAGGTCGCCATCATCAGCCCGACGACCTCCGGGTTCGACGGCTCGTAGCCGAGCTGTTCCTCCATTCGGTGTTTGATCTCCTCGAATCGGTCGCTCTTCGATCCGTACAGTTTGATGTGTGATGTCATCGGTCTCTCCTTTCGCGTTCGATCGGTGGGTCGACTGACCGTCGAGCCGCCTCGGTCGGTGGCTCGGAACGGGGCGGTCGGGAGTGCCCGCTCGTCCGATCACCGAGTATCCGAACGCCCCGAATGGCAAAGAACGGGCGGCCTATGTAGTCGGACGTTCCCCAACCGACGCCCTTCGGTACCGTTGTCGGTCGCCGTTTTCCCACCCGCCGTCGGCATCCGTGATCACTCGGAGGGTCGGTTAGTCGTCGGCGAACAGCACCGTCAGGAGCTTCCGCTGTGCGGCGTGGAGGTGGTGGTTGAACGTCGGCTGGGCGATGTCCAGCAGCGCGGCGACCTCCGCGCCGCTGCTCTCGCGGGGTGTCTCGTAGTAGCCGCTCGCGTACGCGGTTCGCAACACCTCGTACTGTCTGTCCGTGAGCCGGCGCTCGACTTCCGCCAGGAACTCGAACCGCGTTCGGGAGCAGCGGTCGCCGTGACGGCGACGGACGAGCTTCGCGCCGGGAAACGATGCCGAAATCGCGTCGACGACCCGTCGGACGTCGGCATCGCCCGGCAGTTCGGCGACGACCGTCGAACCGTCCGGACCGCTCTCCATCGACCGGACGGCGGCGCCGTACTCGAGCAGTCGCGAGACGATACTGTCCCGGGTGAACAGACACGCGAACAGTCGCGTGTCGTCGCGCTCGGTAACGAACGAAGTCTCGGTTACCTCCGGTGCCCGACCCGCGAGTTCGAGAACGTGCTCGACCGACGTTCCCTCGGCGGTGAACAGTCCACGGATCGAGCCGTCGCTCCGAGCGATGACGCTCTCGAGTTCGAGCCGGGCGTCCGCCTCGGCGGCCCACCGAACGAAGGCGAGATCGGCGTCCCGGAGTTGGAACTCCAGCTCGACGACGTCGGTCGTCTCCAGCAGCGAGCGGGCGACCTCGAGGGCGTGAATCGCGTGGCCGAGGCGCTCGCCGATCGCCTCGAGCACGCGCCGTTCCTCGGCACCGAACGCGTCGTGGCGGTCGGCGTAGACCGTCAGTCCGCCGTACCGGAGCTCCGCGTACCCGATCGGCACGCTCAGAGCCGACCGATAGCCCCGTCTGGCTGCCTCGCGTCGCCACCGTTCCGGGCGGTCGCCGGCCAGGAGCCGCTCGCGGTGCTGCGGTCTCCCCGTTCGGACCGCAACACCGGTCGGCTCCTGTTCGTCCGCCGGAGCGGTCGTGTCGATCGAGACGCTGTTGAGGTAGCTTCGCTCGGCGCCGGCCCACGCCCGGGGTTCGATCGTCTCGCCGACGACATCGTACGCGCCGATCCAGGCGAACGCGATCCGCTCGTGGTCGATCAGTCGATCGCACGCCGCCGCTTCGAGCTCCGCGCGCGAGGCGGCGGTGGCGATCGTCCCGTCGATCCGGCGCTCGAGAGCGACACCAGCTCCGAACCGCTCGAGGCGTTTTGCCTGTGTGCCGATCGTCTCCTCGCGAGCCGCCAGCACCCGCTCGTCCTCGTGTCGCTCCAACGCGGCTCGTGCGATCGAAGTGGCGGTTACAAGCGGCTTGAGGACCTCGGCGGTGCCGTCGACCGCCGCGACGAGGACCCCGTGTTCCCCGAGCGGGAGGACGACTCCGTGAGCGAGTCCCGGCTCCGAGACCGCTCCGGTGGGCTCCGGCCCGACCTCGCGAACGAGCGTCCGCTCGCGGTCGACGAACGCTCGCCACGCCGGCCCTCCCTCGAGCGTCGACGCCGGCCACCCGTCGGCCTCGTCGAACGTTCCGGCTCGAGCGGCGCGCTCGAGTGCGTCCTCGCGCTTGTCGTACAGGTAGCCCGTCGCGGTCGAGACGCCGGGAATCCCGACGAGCGCGTCGACGGTTCGGCGAGTGACGTCGCGGGGCGACTCACCGCGACGAACCTCGGTCGGGAGCGCGACGACGGTCGTCCACGCCGCGTCCGCCCGGTCGCGCTCGAGGCGGGCGCCGAGCAGCGACGTTACTCCTCGGACGAACGCCATCTCAGCGGCCGAGAAGTCCCGACGAACCGCCGTGTAGACCCCGAGGAACCCCCACGGTCGGCCGTCGTCGGTCGTTCCGACGGGAGCCTCGAGACCGTCCTCGATCCCGTGTTCGCGCAACAGCGGGGACCGAGCGGAACGGTCGTCGGCACTCCGATCGAGAACGGTGACAGCACTGCCGGTTCGAAACGTTCGATCCGGGTGTGGTGCGGTCGTCGACCGATCGACGAGTCGGTCGACACCGTCCCGCCAGCCCACGCCGGCCCGGAGGACAACGGTGTCGGGACGGGATTCGAACAGTCCACAGTAGTCGGCGCCGAGCGCCTCCGCGGCCGCGGTCGGGACGCGCTCAAGGAACGCGTTCGAATCGGACTCCTCGCGGAGTTCCCCCGAGAGTTCCGCGAGCGCGCGCTGTCGACGTGCGTCCCGTTCGATCGGAACGCTCCCTCTGTCGGTTCCGCTGAGATCCAGCACGCTACACAGGTAGGTTTCCGAGTCGGTCGCCGTCACCGATCGCTGCACGGGTATCACGCGGCCGTCCGTCCGTACGCCGAGCGCGTCGTCGATCGTCGACCCCCGCCTATCGATGGCCTCGCGGACGGTCTCGATCGTCCGCGGACCCCGGTCGGCCGGGAACAGACCGGACCAGGTTTCGCCGAGCAGCGCGTCGGGTTCGTGGCCGTACAGGTCCGCGAACAGCTCGCTGACCTCGATCACGCGCAGTCGGTCGTCGAACAGGCAGCTCCCACCCGCCGCCGGGAGGGATCTCTCGTCGCCGTCGTCACTCGGTGCGATCCCGAGATCCTGTTCGTCGACCAGCGACTCGACGCGCGACGCGAGCCACCGTCCTTGCGTCGCACCCTCCTTTCGCAGGACGTCGGTCGCACCCGCCGCCCGGGCCCGATCGACGGTCGCCTCGTGCGTCGTCCGGACGAGCAACACGACCGGCAGGTCGGGACGGCGCTCACGGACGGTCTCGAGCAGTTCGACGCCGTCTCGCCCGGGAAGCTCGGCGTCGCTTACGAGACAGTCGAACTCGCCCTCGTCGAGTCGTCCGAGGGCATCACTGGCCTGCGTCGCCGTCGTCACGTCTATCGTCCCGCTCGTCTCGAGCGCGCTCGCCATCGTCGCAGCCGCCTCGCGATCCGGGTCGACGTAAAGCAACCGAACGGGACGACTCGACTGCGGACTCGTGTGCGGTACCATTGTTCATCTCAGTCGTGTAGCGCCGTCCTCAATCGAGGGCTCTCGAGGCGTCCGTCGGGGCCCCGAGAGCGGGGAGGCTCCCTGCAACCGATCGAGATCCGCGGACGCCGGCTCGGCTCAGAACCGTCCGAACCCTATCGGAACGGAGTCTGTACTAGCAGGACGTTTTACCGCCAGCCTCGAGAACGGACAGCCGTCGATCGTTGAACCGCGAGACCGACGTGGCTAGCCCGGTCGTCGCCGATTCGACGGACGGGACCGATCGCCGATCCCACCGAACCCGTGTAGATCGACGCTGACGGCCACTCGGCGGCCGCGTTGACCGTCGTCGCTGGCCGCGGGTCTACCGACGTACGTACCGTACTACTGGTCGATGGCGCCGCACGCGGGGGGCTACTCATTCAGTTACCCCGCTTTCCCGCCCTCGGCGCTACTACTGGCTAGAGCCCGACGATGACGACAGACCGCCACACCGACGCGAACCCGGCCGCCGGAGCGGACGAACTCCCGATCGCGATCGCCGAAGCGATTCGGGAGTTCACCGAGCGACGAGCCGACGCGCCGGGGGGCTCGGACCGGCTTCCGGTTCTCGCCGACCTCGCCGGCCAGCTACCCGATCTCGACGGGAGCGCGCTCCGTCTCGAGGGTGCCGTTCCGCTCTCGGAGCCCGCGTCCGGCGTCGTCGTCCTCTGTTCCGGCGACGCGCTCTCGACCCCCTCCCGAAGCGAGTCGGCGGTGCGCTCGCGATCGGCGTTCGCCGCATCCGCCCAGCGGCTCGTCTCCGGAGCGTGTCGGAACGGCGTTGACGTCCGCGGGAGCTGGTCGCTGCGAACCGAGGAGCCGTTCCCCGACTTCGAACTCGAGATCCTCGAGGTCGAGAAGCCGGTCCGGAGCGACGACTCGTCGTCGGCTGCCCGCGAGTGACTCACTCCCACGACTTCGGTCGTGGGCTTTCGCGCTGGTTCTCTGTAAAACAGCCAACGCAGGCAGGGAAACCAGTGTGATCTTCAGTCTACCTCGTGTTCCTCGTGAACTCCATTAGTAACTTCACTGACAACCATTAGTAACCCCAATGACAAATGGTCTAGATAGATAGGATGGATGTATGTATAAGATATACTAACGAAAGCACTAGCTACCATCTAGAGCAGGGCCCTTCCCACACACCATTGTCGAAATGAAATCCACTTTGGAAGGTGTAGAGGGGGGGTTCCCTCACACACCGTTGTCGAAATGAAATATTCCGGCTGAACACAGATGCAGCGGTTCACCGACGCTGGGGCCGAATACCTCGCCGCTGTGTGTCTCTCCCCGGAAATCATTTCGATTCTGGTGTCACCTTCGACTGGTTTCGGCCAGATACTGTCCCCTCGAACGGCGACGGAACGGCTACTCCCCCACCGTTTCTCCATTTCATTTCGACAACGGTGTGTGTGGGTCGACCCACGCATTTCACTTCGACTACGGCCCCTTCATTTCGACGACGGTTCGATTCCGACTTTTCATTTCGATCATGGTGCCTTCATCTCGACACTGACCCTCTCACTTCGATACCGGTCCGGGGACAGGTCATTTCGAAATCGGTGTCCTCATTTCGGAGACGCCCGTTTCAATTCGACTACGGCCCCTTCATTTCGAAATAGGTATTACGAACCAGCGTGCATCACGAACCGTGAATCACAATCCATCAGATACGTGCGACGGGAACGATGATGGATCAGATCCCGCTTCCGAGCCCTCTATTGTCGACGACATCCTCGACGGGGAGCAGAAGACGGTTTTCGAGAACAAACAACTCGTCGACTCGAATACGATCGTCGATCACAATCGAATCTACGGTCGAGACGAACAACTGGCGGCTGAGGCCCGCGCGTTTCGTGATACGCTCGACGGCGAACGACCCCCAGATCTCTTGCTTTACGGTCCGAGCGGCACCGGAAAGAGCCTCACTGTGAAAGCGGTCGCCGAGAAGGTCAAAGACCGCGCCGTGCAGAACAGTATCGAGTTCGACTTCGTCGCAGTCAACTTCAAAACGATGGAGTCACACTCGCTGGACCGCGCCGTCTGGAAGCTCGGCCACCAAACCGCGAAAAAAGCCGGAATCGCGTGGGACATTCCTCGAAAAGGCGTCTCTACCGACGCGAAGTACGTTCGACTGTACGAGATCGTCGATCGACACTTCGACGCGCTCGTGTTCGTACTCGACGAGATCGATACCCTCACCGGTCACGCCGGTGACGACGAACCTGCGTACTCCCGGTTGTTGTACAGTCTGAGCCGGGTTATGGCCGAACAACACGTCGATACGCTCGTCTCGACCGTCGTTATTACGAACCACCCAAAATTCCGTGAGAACCTGGATAGTCGGACCGACAGCTCGTACAACCCGACCGGTATCCACTTCTCCGACTACGATGCAAACGAACTCATCGAGATTCTCAACCGTCGACGTGATGCGTTCAAGGACGACGCCCTCGAGGAGGGCGTCATCGAACTCGTCGCTGCGTACGGAGCGAAAAACGAGGGCGATGCACGACGAGCGATCGACCTGCTCCGTGACGCGGGAGAGATCGCGAACAGGAGCGGAGAGACGGTCGTCACGGAGCAACACGTACACGCGGCCAACGACTCGGTCGTCAAAAACCGCGTGCTGGAGATCGTCGGCGGGATGTCCCTCCAGAAGAAGCTCTCGCTGTACGCCGCGGCCGTCGTCGCAGACGTAGGCGACGGGACGGCGCCGAGCCCGGCGGTCTATACGCTGTACCGAGAGATCTGCCAGCGTACCGACCGCGACGTCTACACGCAGGAGACGGTCAACAGCCACATCAACAAAGCGGGAACGTACGGCGTTCTCGAGAGCGAGCGAACGAGCGACGGTTTCAAGAGCGGCGTCCATCTCGTGTTCGCGTTCACCGAACCGGTCGACGCGGTTATCGAGACGCTCGAGGCTGACGACGTATTCGACGAGATCGAACTATCCACTGCTCGGTCGGTCGCGCGCCAGTCCCTCCGCGACACGTGATCTGCTCGGAGTCAACGTCCGGCGGAATCCGACTCTGACGAAACGGACGACGCTTCACTTACTCGTCCACGGTCAGCGAACCCTCCGACGACCCCGTACTCGCTTTGCTCGAGTGCGACCGACAACCTCCACCTCACGGCGCCACTCGAGCGAAAACGAACCGTTTCCGTTCGATAATCTCCGTGTTTCCGTCCGACAACCTCCGGTTGCTCGAGCGCGGGGCCGATAGTGATAGCCCCACCCTCGAGCCGGGGCTATCCAAACAGCTACCACCGCTTTGTGGGTCGCTCCAAATGCACCGAGTAGCGACGAATCGGGTCGGATGGCGAAGAAACGACGACGATCCCCCCGTACGAGCGGACCCGTCGGATCGACCGACTGTCCGTTCACCGGGAGCGATCGGCGGAGACCAGCGTCCATGAGACTATCGAACCAAGCGATGCGTCGGCTTCGCGACCGCCGAGCGACGGCGGCCTCCGGCGCTCGCGCCCCTCTCGCCGCGATCGCACCGACGCCGACGGCTTCGAGCGACGTAGCCCTGACCGCGGCCGTCTGTATCGCCGCGGTTCCGGGGCGTCTCGGGACCCGCTCCGTTTCCACCCCACTCCACACTGAACGATGATCCCCACCAACTTCTCGCGTCGAGACGTTCTCAGAACGATGGCAAGCACCCCGGTCGCCGGCTCCGGTATCGGAGCGGCCGCGGGAGACGACTCCGACGACGACTGCCACCGGTACGTCGTCGGGACGTCGCCGGACGCCTCGACCAGATCGATCTCGAGCGACGCCGTCGCGGTCCACCGAACGCTCTCGTTCGGTTCGGTCGGCGGCGCGACGGTCTGTACGTGTACCGACGACGTGGCTGCCGAGTACGAGACGCGAAGCGACGTGCGGTACGTCGTTCCCGACTACCGCCGTCGCGCGATCGGTCCCGCCGCCGTCTCGACCGACCGAGCGAGCGCCACGCTCGAGCCTAACCCAGGGGACGACCAGGTCGTCCCCTGGGGGATCGAACGGCTCGGCGTCGACTCGCTGCCGGCGAAGACCGACTCGAGTCGCGAGGCGACCATTGCCGTCCTGGACACCGGGATCGACCCGGATCACGAGAGCCTCGAGGTCGACGACGGCGCCTCGTTCGTCGACTGCGAGGACGGCTGCGACGACGACTGGGAGGACGACGGCACCCACGGCACCCACATCGCCGGGACGGCGGCGGCCGCGGACAACGACGTCGGCGTCGTCGGGGTCACGCCCGACGCCGAACTGTGCGCCGTCAAGGTGCTCGACGGCGACGGCGGGGGGCGCGACTCCGAGATCGCTGCGGCCATCGAGTGGTGTGCCGACGAGGGACTCGAGGTCCTCACGCTGAGTCTGGGCGGCCCCGAACCGGGACCGATCCTCGAGGACGCGATCGAGTACGCCTACGAGAACGGGACCCTCGTCTTCGCGGCCGCCGGCAACGCCGGGCCCGACGAGGGCACCGTCGACTACCCCGCCGCGTACGACGCCTGCATCGCCGTCGGAGCGACCGACTCGCGCGACGAGATCGCTGACTTTTCCGCCCGTGGAGAGGGTCTCGAGCTGGTCGCCCCCGGCGTCGATGTCGTATCGACGGCTCCGGGCGACGACTACGAGACGATGGACGGGACGTCGATGGCCGTGCCCCACGTCGCGGGGCTCGCGGCGAGACTGCTCGAGGCCGGCGTCCCCCACGTCGAGGATACGGCGGATCCGGACGACCCGGGCGGGGTCCGCGGCATCCTCCGGGAGACCGCCGAGGACCTAGGCCTCGACGAGACCGAACAGGGGTACGGACTGGTCGACGCCGAGAGCGCGGCCGAGGCGATCGAGGCCGTCGCCACGGAGGGAGCGACGGCGGTACGGGCGTCGAGGGCGACGCTCACCGGTGTGGTCCGGTCGCTCGAGGACGACGGGAGCGCCGAGGGGTTCTTCGAGTGGCGACCGGCGGACGGAGACGACTGGTCCGAGACCGATTCGCAGGCCGTCGCCGAGGACGAGACGTTCGACACGACTGTCGAAGAACTCGAGCCCGAGACCGAGTACGAGTTCCGGGCCGTCGTCGAGTCGGGTTCCGAGACCGAAACCGGAGAGACCACGGCGTTTACCACCGGTGCAGACTCGCTGGCGGTCGAAACCGACGACGCAAGCCCCGTCGATCACGGCTCGCTGCACTGCGTCGGCTCCCTCGAGGGGGTCGCCGACGCCGACGCCGTCGAGGCGGGGTTCCAGTGGCGGGTGGCCGACGGCGACGACGACTCCTGGACGGACACCGAGGGGACCGAACGGGCCGGCATCGGCGAGTTCGAGGAGGAGTTGTCGGGGCTCGAGCCCGAGACCGCCTACGAGGTTCGCGCCGTCGTGGCGGGCGACGACGAGACCGCGACGGGCGACACCGTCTCCGTCGAGACCGATCCCGAGCCCGGCGTCCCCGAACTCGAGGCGTTCGAGGTGTCGGACAACAGCTCGCAGAACTCGGTCGGCGCGTCGGTCCGGTGGACGGTTACCGACCGAGACGGCGACCTGGCGGAGATCACCTCCGAGCTCCGATACGTCGACGACGGGGAGGTGCTCCACAGCGCGACCTCGGAGCTCGAGGGCGGCGAGGAGAGCGGAACGCACACGCTCAGAAACACCGATCGGATCGAGGGTGCCGGCGAGGAGTACGAGATCACGATCAGGGCGACCGATGGCGAGGACAACGCGGTCGACGCGAGCGAGCAGGTCACGCTCGACGAGCGGTCCCCGGCGCCCTCGATCGACTCCTTCGAGATCGAGGCGACGGACTTCCTCGGGACGCCCGCTGCGGACGTCGAGTGGGCCGTCTCGGACGAGGGCGGCGAGCTCTGGGATCTCGAACTCGAGTTGCGCCTCGCGGACGACGAGGAGGTACTCGACGACGCGAGTTCGATGGCCAGAGGAGAGGAAGACGCTGGAGACCACCGGCTCACCGGGACCGACGACGGTGCGGGCCGAGAGCACGAGGTCACGATCACGGTCACCGACTACTTCGAGCAGACCACGACCGAGACCAAGCGGGTGACGCTCGACGTGTGAGGCGCTGGCGGAGACGGTACCGTACTGGACGGCTCCGATCGACTTCAACCGACATCCGTCGGTTCGGGCGATCGAACGGCGTCGGTGGGGGGTAAAACGGTTGGAGCGAGTAGGTGATGGAAATGAGCCGACTCGGGGACGCGATCACGAGTGCGGACGAGGGGACGGCCGAAACCCGGTGCCAACCGGACTGCTCGAGTGCCGACTCCCGTTCTCGTCGACTCCGATCTCGGGAGGTGGTTCAGTGTGAGCGCTGACGGTCGATCCGAAACCGGGAGCCGCCGAGTCAGCGACGCAGGCCTCGGTACGTCGGTTCGATCCCGCAGATCCGCGACCGACGCGACGGACGCTCTCCTGGGGCCGAATCGAGGGTGCGAGCGAGCCGCCGACGGGTTCGAGGAAGCTCGGCGGACGCTGCCCTCGCTGTCGGGAACGACTCGAGAGTCGGCCCACGGTTCGGGACGACGACGAGCTGAGCGCTCGGCTCCTCCTCGAGGGGTACTGCCGAAGCTGTACGTACTACGCCGAGAGCGGGGCGGTCGCGTTCGCGATGAACGAAGTACGGCTCTGAGTCCGTCCGATACGCCACGGTACCGAAGGACGTGCGGGGACCAGCCGTCCCGTCGAAGCCGGCGTCCGATGGCCGAATCGTCACTCGACCTCGCCGAGCGAAAGCGCGTACGTCGAACTGATCCAGGCCTCGGAGCGGTTCTCGTCGTAGATAACGGTCTCGTCGTCCTGGGTGTGGTAGGTTCCGATCGCGGAAGAGGGGCCGGGAAGCTCCGGATCGGCGTCGGCGGATGGGGGGTTGGACGTTGACATAGACTCGATTCCTCGGTTTCCTACATGAACCCACGCCCCAGTGGGGAAAGAAACCGGAGCCGAAACACCTCTTCGTCGGCGACCGAGCCACGTTGACCGCTCGCGCTCGCCGAATCCGTGATTCTCCCGGTCCGACCTCACCCGTCGGTCGACCGATCGCGTCCGTTCAGCGGGACGAGCGAGTAGTCGACGCGTTCGACGTCCTCGATCGCCCGCAGTTTCTCGACGAACGAGGAAATCGCGTCGACCTCGGCCTCGAGTACGAACAGATCGAGACAGCAGTCGGCGACGTGGCTGTGGTCGTTCGCCGCAACCGCGTCGTCGAACTCGTGGCGAAGTTCAGCAACGCGGCGCTCGATACTCGGCGTCCCGAAATCGTAGCGCACGGCGACGGTTCCCGCGAGGGGTCCTTCCTCGAATCGGTCGTCCTCGAACGCCTCGAGTAACGACCGCGTGCTCTCCCGGACGACCTCGCTTCGACCCGAGTACTCGTGGGCCGACGCGTGGGCGTCGAGTCGCTCGAGCAGCTCCTCGGGCATCGAGACGCTGACGACTGGCATATACTAACTCCAAAGTGTGAATTAATAGATTTTGTTATTCAGAGTTGGGTCAGGATATAATAACTAACATTAACAAGACAGCAGGACGAATTCACAATCTGTCTATGAGCAAAGAACACATCCCAGTGACCGTACTGAGCGGCAGCCTCGGGGCTGGCAAGACGACCGTACTCAACCACGTGCTAACCGCGGACCACGGCCTCGACGTCGCCGTCGTCGTCAATGACATGGGGGACGTCAACGTCGACGCCGAACACGTCACTCAGCAGTCCGACCTCGGCGGCGAGGAGGAGGTCATCGAGATGTCCAACGGCTGTATCTGCTGTCGGCTCCGCGGAGACATGCTCGACGAGGTGGGTCGGCTGGCCGACGAGCGAGAGTTCGACTACCTGCTGGTCGAGTCCTCGGGGATCTCGGAACCGATCCCGGTCGCCCAGACGTTCGCCATGGGGTTCGAGGACGCGTCGTTCGATCCGACCGACACCTACGAACTCGATACGATGGTGACGGTGGCCAACGCCCACAGCTTCTGGGAGTCGTTCGACTCGGGCACGGCGCTCGCGACCGAGACGCCGGCCGGCGAATCGGGTCGAGTCCCCGAAAACGTGCTCCTCGATCAGATCGAGTTCTGCGACGTCCTCCTGCTCAACAAGTGCGATCTCGTCCCTGACGACGCCCTCGAAGAGATCGAGGCCGTCCTCGAGCGGCTCCAGCCGCGTGCGAAGATCGTTCGCACCGAGTTCGGCAACGTCGATCCCGACGAGATTCTCGGTACCGAGCGGTTCGACTTCGAGAAGGCGTCGAACTCCGCGGGCTGGAAACACGAACTCCAGCACGAACACCACCACGACCCCCAGGAAGAACACGGCGTTACCTCCTTCGTCTACGAGCGCGACCGCCCGTTCCACCCCGAACGGATCGCCGACCTGCTCTCGGAGCTACCCGACGAGCTGATCCGCGCGAAGGGGTTCTTCTGGAGCGCCGGTCGAGAGGACGTCGCGATGGGCGTCGACAAGGCTGGCACCTCCGTGCGCGCGGGCCCGTCGGGACAGTGGCTCGCGAACCTTCCCGAGGCCGAACGCGAGCAGTTCTTCGCCGCCCGGCCCGGCCTCGAGGAGGACTGGGACGAGGAGTGGGGCGATCGCATGACCCGCCTCGTGTTCATCGGTCGGGAGTTCGACGAGGAAGCGTTGATCGAGCGACTCGACGACTGCGTGCTCACCGATTCGGAGATGGACGACGACTGGTCTACCTACGCCGATCCGTTCGAACCGGAAGAACGACGTGAGCTCGCGCTCGCGAACGAGTAATGGCCGTTCCGGTTACCATCCTCTGTGGCGAGCTCGGCGCCGGGAAGACGACGCTGCTCTCGAGGCTGCTCGAGACCGCGGACAGCGAGATCGCCGTCCTGGTCAACGACGTCGGCGAGGTCAACGTCGACGCCGACCTGGTGGAAGCGCGCACCGATCTCGAGACCGGCGACGAGGTCGTCGCCCTCGAGAACGGTTGTATCTGCTGTAGCCTCGGCGGCGAACTCTCGCGGGCTGTGATCCAGCTCTGGAAGGAACACGAGTTCGACCACCTCGTGGTCGAAGCCTCCGGCGTCGGTGAGCCCGAACCGATCGCCCGACAGTTCGTCCGCGGTCCAGCGGGCGGTCCCTACGACCTCGAGGCCGTCGTCACCGTCGTCGACGCCAGGCGGTTCCACGACCGGTTCGCCGACGGCGACGACGTACCGGTCCAGCAGGGAGCCGACGAGGAGGGAACGCGCCCCCTCTCGGATCTGGTCCTCGAGCAGGTGGAGTTCTGCGATCTGCTCGTCGTCAACAAGTGCGACCTCGTCGACGACGAGGAACGCGAACGCGTCGTCGCCCTGCTCGAGACGCTCCAGCCGCGGGCCGAGGTCGTGACGACCGAGTACGGCGACCTCGAGCCCGACGTGTTGCTCGGAAGCGAGCGCTTCGAGCTCGAGACGGTCCGGGACTCGGCGGGCTGGAAGCGCCAGATCGAGTCCGACGCCGAGGAAGGTGAGTACGAGCACGATGATCACGATGCGAAACACGCTCACGATCACGGCGGCGAGGACGAACACGACCACGGCGACGAAAACGGCCCTGCTCACGACCACGCCCACCCGCCAGAACGGTACGGGATCGAAGTCGAGGGCTACCACCGCCGTCGGCCGTTCCACCCCGAGCGGTTCGTCGACCTCCTGCGGTCGCTCCCCGACGGACTGGTTCGCGCGAAGGGGCTCACGTGGATCGCCGGCCGCGAGGACCAGGCGATTACGATGAGCACCGCCGGAACGGAGATCACGCTCGAGGTCACGGGCCGCTGGATCGCCAGCTTCTCGGAAGAACGCCAGGAGACGTACCGACAGGGCCAGCCCGACCTCGCGTGGGACGAGGATCACGGCGACCGGGAGATTCGGCTGGCGCTCATCGGCCGCGACGTCGACTGGGTGGCTCTCGAGTCTCGGCTCGACGACTGCCTGCTGACCGACGAGGAGATGGAGGCCGACTGGAGCGACTACGAGAACCCCGCACCGACGGCGATGGGCGAGACGGTGCCGATCTCGAGCGTCGACAGCCCGGAGGGTCCGTCCCGATGATCACACCGCTTCGAGGGCAGGAATTATCGCCCTCCGGTATGGAGGTACCCGTATGACGACCGATCGCGCAGACCGGCGGAGCACCGACGACCACGGCCACGACATCATCGACCCGCTGTACGTCGGGATCGTCACGGTCTCGAGTTCCCGTGCCGCCGAGGCCGACGCCGACCCCGACGACCCGGGCGGCGACACGATCCAGGAGTGTTTCGAGGACGCGGGCCACGAGATCCAAGAGCGCGTGCTGGTCCGGGACGACTACTCCGCGATCCGCACCGCGGTTCGGAGCCTCGTCGCCCGCCAGGACATCGACGTCGTCTGCACGACGGGCGGTACCGGCGTCACGGCCGACGACGTCTCTCCCGAGGCGACGTCGTCGCTGTTCGAGCGCGAGCTACCCGGATTCGGCGAACTCTTTCGGTCGCTGTCCTGGGACGAGGTCGGCACCCGGGCGATGGCTTCGCGAGCGACCGCGGGGATCGCCGTCGATACGCCCGTCTTCTGTCTTCCCGGGAGTACGGGCGCCTGTAGCACGGCCTGCGAGGAACTGATCGTCCCCGAGACGCCCCACCTCGCGGGGCTGGCGACGCGACACCGTGCGAATACGACCGAGCAGACGCTCGACGATTACGAGGAGTAGCGCGTCCCGGATCCGCGTTATTATCTCGCTATCGGTCGCTAGCAGCCATCAGAACGCCTGAAACAGGCTTTATTGGCGTCGCGACCTCAGTGTTATATGCTATGTGCCACCACTTCGAATCCGTCGACGAACTCGACGCCGAGGAACGGGCGGACGTCCTCGAGTCTCATAGCGACGCGGAGCTCGAAGCCGAGCTGAGCGCCGAGGAACTCGAGTCGCTGACCGCGTAGTCGAACCGCCGCTTTTCGCAGGCAAAACAGACAGCAAGCGTTAACTATTGTGACCGGGTTCGTTCGACTCGAGGGCCCTTAGCTCAGTCTGGTTAGAGCGCTCGGCTCATAACCGAGTGGTCGATGGTTCGAATCCGTCAGGGCCCATGGTACCCGTAAAATCGACTCTCGGAGTACTGAAACGTCTAAATTTGGCATTTAACTTGTTTCCGGGTGAGGGGATCATCCAGAATGTGCAGGGTTCTGAGCCAGTGGAATTTGGCATTTTGTAGGTCTATCGACTCGAACTCTCCCGTCCTATCTAGTGCGAGGAACTGAATGTCACTTGACACGGGATGCACCGAAAGACACAGTATTCTGTGTGCCCATAGACTCCTGTATGCCCAGTATCACGGTTAACGTGGACGACGCCCTCAAAGAGCGGATGGAACAGCACCCGGAGATCAACTGGAGCGAGGTCACGCGACAGGCCATTCAGGAGAAGATTGAGGCGCTCGAAATGATGGACGAACTCACCAGCGAGAGCGAACTCTCCGAGCGCGACGTTCAGGAAATCGCCGACAAGATCAACGAACGTGGACGCAAGCGCGTCGAAGAAGAATCGGAGTAGACTCGACGAATGATGCTGGTCATTGACGCCAACGTCGTTATCTCTGCACTCATCGCTGATTCGAAGACGCGAGAACTCATCGTTACACTCGAACCAGATCTTTTGACGCCCGCGTTCGTCCACGACGAAGTCGAGAGCTACGAAGACCTGATCGTGGAGAAGTCCGGACTGGAACCGGACCGAGTGGCACAATTTATCGACCTCCTGTTTCAGTACATTGAGGTCGTTCCTGCCGACGACTTCTATCCGGCTATCGAGAGGGCAGACGAAGCAATCGGAGACACCGACCCCGATGACGTGCTGTACCTCGCGTGTGCGATCGCCAGCGATGGGGCCATCTGGAGCGACGATTCTGACTTTGACAAACAGGACCTAGTCGATACGTACTCGACGAGTGACGTGATCAACTCGTTTGATACGCTCTAACTCGGCGGATCAGGCTCTCAGTCCCACGCGCGCACTCGTAGAGATGACTCATCGCTGATCGCCACTATACAGCACCCCAAATCGGTCAGTATAGCCATACGGTGTAATGCGTGAAATTGAATATATACGTCTACTGGCAAAAACAGCGTGCAACATCCAGAGCATGGATTCAGAAAACACCCGTTGAGGACGAATAACCGGGCGAGACCGACCGTAGGGACTTTTTGCGCGCTCAAAAGAGGGCCCGTTGCAAGGCAAATCAATCACAGATACGATTCTGGTGACTCCCGGAACTGTGCCCGTGAATCGTCGCTTTCGAAGTAGTAGATAGATTCGTCGTGTACCGTACAGTAGTCCGCTTTCTTAACCGTAATGTCGGTTCCGGTGACCGGATCCTCTACGGCGCGATCGCCGGGAGCACCTTTTCTCCCTCTTATGAGCAAAGCGATGAACCCGACACCAATCATCAGAAACAACACGTTCAGAATTGTTATAGGCTCGAACCCAAGAATCGTCACGCCCTCGCCCGTTGGTTCTAATGCAGTATCTGGGATGAGACCGACCGCCGCGAACAGGTAATACACGATGAATCCGGTCGTCGCCATCGACACGAAGAGGATGATCGAAATACGCGTCCCAATTTTCTTCCCCCAAATCTTCCGATAGATCCGGATCAACTGCGGGACGATCAAATCGGCGTACAGGAACGCGATGACGCCCGCAAATGCGAAACCCGATTCCCACAACACGGCAGCAAGTGGAACGTTCCCCATCGAACCGACGAACGTCGCCACCGAGATGAGCGGGCCGAGTACGCTATTATAAGCAACCTGTGTCACGCCAGCACCGCCGCCCTCGAACAGAAGCGTCCAGATGGTCTGGGGAACAGCGGCGGCGATAAGTCCCGCCAACAGGAACCCAATTGCCAGCTCCTTCCAGAGCATTTTGAGATCCTTTTTTGTCTGATTTGCGGCTTCAACCCACCCGTTCAACGACGTGACCTTCTCCTGCCAAGATGTCGTATGAGTGTCTGGGTTCTGCTCGAAGAGCCGCTTACACCCGTCCGAGCAAAAATACACTGTCTCGTTTTTGTGTTCGACGGGAATCCCGTTTTCACGGTTGAGACGCATTTTGCAGACCGGGTCCGTGACGACCGGCTGTTCCTCCTTGAGGAGGCGTTCTCTAGCCCGTTGTGTCTCATCGTACGGTATCCAGAAATGCACAAGTGCGATGGCAACCAGAATGAAGATCGGTGCTCCGACCGCCTGTGCAACCGCAAACTCCCAACCCAACAGCGCCCAGATGACGAACGTAAGCCCGATAACGAAATTCGTCGATGCGATCTTGAAGGCGACCGTCGGGATGATGTGTGCGCCCTTCTTGAACAGCGTTTTCGTCGCAGCGATGTCCCCGAACGAGCAGGACGTTGAGGCAGTACCGAAGCCCATCGCATAGAGAACGGATTTCGGGCTGGCTTCACCCATATAATTGACCATCCCCTCCTTGGAGACGAATGCTTGAATCGCGCCTGAAATCATGAATCCCAACAACAAGGCCCACAGCGCCTGCCAGAGGAAATCGACGGCGAGATAGAGCCCTTCTCCGACTATTTCCAGTACTGCTCCGATCATCTGTTCGTATTACCTGAATGCGATTCCATCATGCCTATTGTTATCAGTTCTGACTCAACGAATCGTGATATTCCACGGGTTCTTCTCCAGTGTGGGTTCAACGAGTGTATTCCCATTGTGTTTGTCAAATACGTGTTCTAACTGTAAGAGATGAGTACGGTCTCCTACAGTTCGATTTTGCTGAGTCGGGCAGAGTTTGTGATCACCGAGAGGCTCGAGGTGAACATCGCCACGACCGCAATGACTGGGTGCAACAACCCGAAGAACGCGATCGGAATCGCGAGCGTGTTGTAGATGAACGCCCAGAACAGATTTTGCTTGATTTTCGAGAAGATGTGCTCCGAGAGGGTGAACGCGTCCACGAGCGCACCAAGCGAACCGCGGACGAGGCTCACGTCACTCGATTGAATGGCAATATCTGTCCCGGTACCGATGGCAACACCAACATTTGCTTGTTTTAGGGCTGGTGCATCGTTGATTCCGTCACCGATCATCGCTACTTCCTTCCCCTCATCTTGCAATTGGCGGACTTTGTCGATCTTGTCCTGCGGAAGCACCCCTGCCATAACCCGAGCAGGGTCGATATTTACTTTGGCAGCAATCGCTCGGGCCGTCCGCTCGTTGTCTCCCGTAATCATCCACGTCTCGATGCCGCGGTCGTGCAACGTTTCGATCGCCTCGTAGGAATCGTCCTTGATCGTGTCAGCAGTGCTCACCACCCCGACAATCTCGTCTTCGATGCCGACCAAAACCGTCGTCTTTCCTTCCTCTTCGAGTTCGTTTAACTTGGACTCGTAGAACTGCGGAAGCTCGATCCCAACTTCGTCGAAGAACTTCACGTTCCCCACGTAGACTGTCCGACCGTCGATGACTGCTTCGATCCCTTTACCGGGAACGCTGCCGAAGTCACTCAACGCTGCGAGTTCTATCCCCTGCGTTTCAGCGTACTCGATCATAGCCTGTCCGATCGGGTGTTCGCTCCCGCGCTCGGCCGACGCTGCGAGCCGCAGGACTTCACGTTCCGCATCCCGTTGTTCACCGTCTAACATTCCCCCGTCTGCACGAACGCTGGTATCGTCACCGACAACAACATCAGTCACCGAGTGATTCCCTTCAGTGATCGTCCCGGTCTTGTCGAGAACGACCGTATCGATATCCTTCATCGTCTGGATCGCCTCGCCGTCGCGGAACAGCACGCCGTTCTCGGCGGCCTTGCCGGTTCCAGCCATCAGTGCCGTCGGGGTCGCCAGTCCGAGCGCGCACGGACAGGCGATCACCAGTACGGCAACCGAGGCGAAGATGGCGAGCGTCAGCGGTTCAAGCGCCAGATCGACCCATGGCAGCCACGCTCCAACGCTCGCCACCGTTTCCATCGCACCCGGAATCACGATCCAAAGGACGAACGACAGCGCGGCAACCGTCAGCACTGCCGGCACAAACACGTTGGTAACGCGGTCAGTTAGCGCCTGAATCGGCACTTTCGTTCCCTGTGCTTCCTCAACCAACTCGACGACCTGCGAGAGGAACGTTTCGTCGCCGACTTTCTGTGCTTCGGCCTTGAGGAGACCAGCGCCGTTGACCGTCGCACCAATGACATCATCCCCTTCTTCCTTGCTCACGGGATCGGATTCTCCCGTGACCATCGATTCGTCGACACTACTGCGTCCGTCCACGACGACGCCGTCAACTGGGACTTTCTCACCCGGTCTGACAACCATCACGTCGCCGACTTCAACATCCTCGATAGGAACTTCGACTTCCTCCCCATCTCGCTCGACGCGGGCGGTTTCCGCCTGCATCGAGACCAGTCCCTCGATCGCGGCACTTGCTCGACCTTTGGCTCGGTCTTCGAGGTACGTGCCGACGAGGTGGGACGCCATGATCATCGCACCGACGCCCGCGTAGTTCTCCACTGGCGTAGCGAACACCATCACTCCGGTTGCCCACGCCGCGACGGTGCCCAGCGCGATCAACGAGTCCATGTTGAACGTGCCGTTTTTGATGGCTCTGATCGCAGACGCGTGGGTCGTTCTGCCGTAATAAAAGACAACTGGCGTGGCGAAGATGAGCAGCAGAACATCGATCTGGAAGCCTGATAAGAGATCGAGTGGTGTCCACATGAACACCATCAGAAGGACAATCGGTGAGGTGACAATCCACGCCCGGATTGCCATCCGCTTGATCGTTTGGAGTTCTTCCTCATCCTCCAGTTCGTCGTCTAATAGCTCGTCACGGACTCCGTATCCGACATCCTCGACAGCTTGGATGAGTTGCTCCTGTGAGACACTCGAGTCGTGGCTGACGTCCGCACGTTCGGTTGCGAAATTGACCGAGACGTCGTCGACGCCATCGACGCTCTCGAGACTCTCTTCGATTGTTGATGCACAGGTTGCACACGACATCCCCGTTAATGAGAGATCAGTCCGTTCCTGTGGGGTTCCTGGCATTGGGGTTCACCTCATCTGTATATACGGGCTACTGTGCTATGTCCATTTTCAGTAATAAAGCAAAGATTCGCATAGGGTAAATCTTCGAATCGAAACCCCCGAGTCAACCGGAATTGGACTGAAACTCTTCAAATTCTCGCTCGTATGTACTTTTGCAAGAGGGGCAGCAGAATGCGAGGGTTCGTTCGCCGATTGTAGCGGTGATCCCGTCACTTTTCACAGTGTTGTCACACACTTGGCACGGTAACGAGAACTCTGCTTTGTCGAGTTGTTGTGTCCACTCGTACTTGTCGATCATCTCGAAGTCGATATCCGCTACGTGTTCTAACTCTATCTCCTCCTGAAGCCACTCGATTGGATTGCCCTTCGGGGCGTTTCCATAGACGACGATCGTGCCGTCGTATTGTTTGAACGCGTGTTCGACACCAGCGAGTGAACACAGACGCTGATAGAGTTCCTCGGACTCGTTTGGATGTACATCGAACTCGATCATGATCGGGGTTCGTTGCTGCAGTTTGAGTCGGTCGATATCGATAGTGAATTGCCTAATGACGCCCTGTTCTTGCAGTCGGTCGATTCGATCAGACACGGCAGGTGGGGAGAGATTCACCGCCTCCGCAAGCTCGTTGTATGGACGACGAGCATCTTCAGCCAGCAACCGGATGAGCTCTAAGTCGGTCTGGTCGAGATCTCGTTTGTCTCTTATATGCTGGTATAGCCGCCATCGAGTATTCAAATCACAGGCTAATTCTCGCAACATTTGGCACCTCCCCACTGTAGAATTTTAACAAAAATGGGGATAAATGGGTAGCACGTAGAATAACGTGTATGAGCCAACGAATTACAGTGTCCGGAATGAGCTGTGAAGGCTGTGAAGAGAGTGTCCAAGAAGCACTAACCGCCGTTTCCGGTGTAACGGCTGTCGACGTTGACCGAACAACGGAGGCAGCGAGCATCGAGGGATCGGCAAGTGTCGATGAACTCGTGGCTGCTGTTGAAGGGGCAGGTTACGAGGCTGGAGAAGCCGATACATGAGGTGAATACGGTATGACTCAAACAGAAGGTTTAACGCGAACGATACTGCTGGTACTGCTTGGTCTCCTAGCTATCCCACTGGTAATGATGATAGTAATGATGCCAATGATGGGCGCGTTCGGCTGGTCGCATATGAGTGGCTGGATGTGGGACAGTTCCGGTGGGTGGTTGGCGATGGTTCTGATGATGGCTATCCCTTTACTCATCGTGATTGGAATCGGATACCTTGTCTACCAGTCACTTGGTACGGAGACTACTGAGCAAACAGACGAGGCGTTGGAGGAACTTCGGCGAGTATATGCACGGGGAGAGATATCCGATGAAGAATTTGAGAGGCGGCGTAAGAATCTGCAACAGGATACCGAGCCAGCATAGTGGAATCCCACTGTAACGGGCTGTTTGAATCTTCGCTACACCTTTCATTATAATTAACCAGTCTGATATGGCTGAATCAGAAGGACACCTCGTGCAAGGTATGGGCTGTGTATTCATCACGACTTTTCGAAGAGATACACTGATTGGTAGAAATCTCAGCGATCAGCTGAGTAGGGGTTTGAGCGCTTCTTTCTTCCAATAACAGCTAGCTGACCTCCCAGTACATTTTGGATGTTCCCCGTCAGGGCCCATGGAGCGAGCCGAGCACCGCTCGAGGCTCGCGAAATAATTCCTGGCGGTTCGAATCGGACGACGGCTCGCTTCGTTCGCCGTCGGCGTCGCCACCACCGCTGAATTATATAAACGATAACGGCAGTACGTGTCCCCGAGACCGCGTTCGCCCGCCGACGGTGCGATCGACGGGGTGGGGACGTCTCACCGTGTCCAGTCGCGCCGTGGCTGTCGGCGCGGGATACAGCTATGGACTCGAACGCATCTGCACGGAACGAACGTGGTAGCGAAGACGAACGAGCGGTCTCGCCGGTTATCGGGGTCGTGCTCATGGTCGCGGTGACGGTCGTCCTCTCGGCCGTGATCGCGGGGTTCGTCATGGAGATGGGCGACGGTATGGAGGACTCGCTGGAAGCGACGGGCGCGGCGTCGTTCGATTTCGACGCGGACGAGGGCACGATGATCGTTTCTATCGTCTCCGAGGGAAACGCGGACGAGTGGGAAATCGTGGGTGATATCGACGAGGGTGCCGCGAACGAGATAGACGGCGCGGGCGAAACCGTTACTCTCCACTGCGGGGACGACGACGACGACGAAGCGTTAGGTTCCGGCGGGACGGTCAGCGTCACAGCTTCGATCGACGGCGGTAGCTCCACCGTGATCGGAAGCGGAGAGTACGACTGTAGCGACACCGACGGCGACTAGTCTCGTCTGGTACTCTCGGTCTCGAGGCTATGGGAGGGCGTCGACGTACTCCGTTGACGACGTCAGCTTCGACGAGCACCCAGAGACCGTGACAGACCACGGCGAGGAGTTCGTCCGTCGAGAGCCGTCCTCGAGCAACTCGAGTGCGTCGTCGTCCATCGGAAGGGTGTCGGCGCCGACCGTCCCGTGGGGACGATCAGCGCGTCGTACTCGTCTCTCCTCGAACGCCCGTTCGGTCGCGTAGCCGCCGGCCCGGCTCGAGGTCGTTGCTGACGGTTTCGGCCTCGCCGGTCTCGGTGCCGAGCACCTCGACGGTCGTGCCGGCATCGATGACGGCGTTTCGAGGGTCGTGAACTCGAGACCGTCGCCGCCCCTCCGGTGTAAAAACGATTCCGACCGTCACTTCCTCGAGGCCAGTAGAGTCGCTTATCGGGAACGCTGAGGGTACGAACGCTGACGCGGACTGTACTTGCCGCTGCAACCGTTCGGTCGCGGCTACTCCGTATCCGTCGGTTGCCTCGAGGCCGGTCGTCGAACAAGAGAGCGATTCCTCTGTGGACTCCCTTCGGAACGGTCGGAGCCGATCGACTACGTGTCGACGTACTGTGATTCCCAATCGCGCCGGTTCTCGATCGCTTCGTGGCCCTCGTCGCTGATCGCGTAGTAGTTCGTTCGGCGATCGAGTTCTCCCTTCTCGACGAGTTCCTTGTTGACGAGGGTATCGAGGTTCGGATACAATCGCCCGTGGTTGATGTCGCTACTGTAGTAGGTCTCGATCTCTTCTTTGATGTCCTGGCCGGATGGCTGGTCCGCCCCTGCGATGACGTACAGGAGATCACGCTGGAAGCCGGTCAAATCGTCCATAGGTTACCTATCAACCCCTACCAGAGACACTCTATTTGTTATCAATCACGTATTACGTCCGTTGCAGCGGTTGGTGATGCACTAGGCCGTTTGCAACTGGCGTGATGGTAGCTATACGCTCCGTAATCGGTCGATACACCGATCGTTTCCGTTACATCCACTCTCCCGACAAAACATGCCACACACCCATCAAAGCACCCGAATACAGTACCTTGGACTTCGAAACAGTCACTTAGCAATGTTTTATCGCCGTTGCAGATGGTTCGAAACTCGAGACTGTTTGCGTAAATCGAACGGTACCGAATATATTTGGTATTCTGAGTAGGTTCCGCTCTAGTGGACATCGAACCGGGGAACGCGGATGACGAGACGGTACCGTTTAGCGTTCCGACTCGAGAGATGTGACGCATGGACGACCGTCGTGGAGCGCCGTCGATCGCGCAGGTTTCGCTGATTGGACTGTTCGTTGCGGCACTCGTTACCGCTCAGCTGACGGCATCGAAGGTGCTCGCGTTCGATCTTCCCGTCGCCGTTCCCGTGACGGGTGCGGAACTCGTACTCCCCGGTGCGGCCCTCGCCTACGCGCTCACCTTTCTCGCGAGCGACTGCTACACCGAACTGTACGGACGCCGCGCGGCCCAGATCGTCGTCAACGTCGCGTTCGCGCTCAACTTCGTCGTGCTGGCGCTGGTCTGGTCGACCATCGCGGCGCCGGCAGCCGAGACGAGCGTCGACCCCGACGCGTTCGCGACGGCACTCGGCGCCTCGACCAACGTCGTACTCGGCAGCCTGCTCGCCTACCTCGTCAGCCAGAACTGGGACGTCTGGCTCTTCCACCGGATTCGGGATCGGACGGGACGCGAGAAGCTCTGGCTCCGAAACCTCGCGTCGACGGGGACCAGCCAGGCCATCGACACCGTCATCTTCGTCTCGATCGCCTTCGCGATCGCACCCGCCGTACTCGGCGTCGGCGAGGTGCTTCCCCTCGAGGTGTTGGCTGCGCTTGCGCTCGGTCAGTACCTGCTCAAACTCGCGATCGCAGTGCTGGACACGCCCATCGTCTACGCCGTCGTCGCGCTCGTTCGCTCACGGGAGCCCCACGACGCCGAAGAGTCACACGTAGCCTGATCGCCCGGAACGGGGGGATTTAGTAGCCCGCGATCCAGCCTCGGGGTATGGACGAACGCACCCGCGAACATGCCGCGGTGCTGGTCGAGTGGAGTGCCCGCGTCGAGGCCGGCGACGACGTCGTGCTCTCGGTCGGCCCGGACGCCCACGAACTGGCGGTCGCGGTCGCCGAAGAGCTGGGCGAACGCGGTGCGAACCTACTCGCGACGTACGACTCCGGCGAGATCACGCGCGCGTATCTCCAGGCTCACGACGACGAGTTCGAGGCGCCGACCCACGAGCGGGCGCTGCTCGAGGAGACCGACGTCTACCTCTCGCTGGGCGGCGGACGGAACACGAGCGCGACGGCGGACGTCCCCGGCGAGACTCGCCAGGCCTACCGCAGCGCGCGGACGGCGGTTCGCGAGGCGCGATACGACACGCGCTGGGTGTCGACCGTGCATCCGACCCGGTCGCTCGCCCAGCAGGCCAACATGAGTTACGAGGCGTACCGCGAATTCGCCTACAACGCGATCCTCCGGGACTGGGAATCGCTTGCCGAGGAGATGGAGCGACTCAAGGAGTTGCTCGACGAGGGATCGGAGGTCCGGCTGGTCTCGCCAGGGACCGACCTCACGATGCGGATCGACGGCCGAACCGCCGTCAACAGTGCGGCCTCCGTCGCCTACGACTCCCACAACCTTCCCAGCGGCGAGGTCTTTACGGCGCCGTACGGCACCGAGGGCGAGGTCACCTTCGACGTTCCGATGACGATCCGTGGGGAACCGGTCAGAAACGTTCGTCTCGAGTTCGCCGACGGGGAAGTCATCGACCACGACGCCGAGCAAGGTGCGTCGGTTATCGAGGCTGTCCTCGAGACCGACGACGGTGCTCGGCGACTTGGCGAACTCGGCGTCGGAATGAACCGCGGAATCGACCGCTACACGGACAACATCCTCTTCGACGAGAAGATGGGCGAGACAGTTCACCTCGCCGTCGGCCGGGCCTACGACGCCTGTCTTCCCGACGGCGAGTCGGGTAACGACTCGGCCGTCCACGTCGATCTGATCGCCGACGTCTCCGAGGACTCTCGTCTCGAGATCGACGGCGAGATCGTCCAGCGAAACGGCAGTTTCCGCTGGGAGGACGGGTTCGAGGAGGGCCGGTAGCGCGGGTATAGTTTCCTGTTATCGGTCGTTAGGTATCCATTAGCATCGTTACCGCCGTCAGATCGGGGCAGAAGCAACTGCATAATAAATACCTCCACTAACGTTCGATTCGAGTACCGCCATAACCGGTGGCGGCAGTAACCGGTTGGGGCGACCGCTGCACGTCCCGATCTCCGCTTGTCACAGTTGTCTGCCCGCCCCGCCGGAGGCGGAACGTATCCGGCAACTCACCGCTTTCGTGACGTTGACACCGCTCGAGAGCCAACGCTGTGTATGCGCAATCGGCTCCGGGCCGGCGTCGCGATCTACAACAGTGGCTACTATCACGCGGCACACGACGCCTGGGAAGAGCACTGGCTCGAACTCGAGGCCGGAACCGACGACGAGTTGCTGCTCCACGGGTTGATCCAGTACACCGCAGCCGTCTACCACGCTCGTAACCGCAACTGGGAGGGAGCGACCGGGCTTGCCGAGAGCGCCCTCGAGTACCTGTCGGGGCTGCCGGCCGACTACCGGGACGTTCGGCTCGAGCCGATCCGGCGTACGCTGGAGGCGCTCGCGGGCGACCCGTCGGTCCTCGAGCGTCGGTCGCCGCCGCCGATCGAACACGAGGGACGAACGCCGGGGCTGGCCGATCTGGATCTCGATACGACGGCGCTCGCCGCGGCCGTCCTCGCCGAAGAACTCGGCTTCGATCCGGAACCCGTCGATCGCGCCCGGACGTACGCACGACGGGACCTGAAGGCGGGCGACGACGACAGCCGATTTATTTCGCTGCTGTTCGACTTCGTGCGCGAGGACGACCACCGCGGACTCGTCTACCGGCGATTGTCCCAACACGCCGAGCGGCGGCAGGCTCGAGAGGCGGACGTCGACGGACTGTTCGAGTAGCTACGCGGACGGATCGTCGTCGTGGTATGCGGAGTTGTCCCGCGGTTCGTAGCCCAGAACGTCGCGGGCGCGATCGATCGAGTAGTACTTGCGGTCGTTATCGGAGATGCCGTAGACGATCTCGTAGTCGTACTCGGCCCGGATACAGCGATCGAACAGGTGTGCACAGTCGCGGTAGGAGAGCCACATCGCCTGGCCGCGTTCGTAGTCGATCGGCGGGTGGCCCTCGGTGAGGTTTCCGATCCGAACACAGACGACCGAGAGCCCGTACTCGTCGTGGTAGTACCGGCCGAGGGACTCGCCGGCGGCCTTCGAGACGCCGTAGAGGTTACCCGGCCGCGGCAACTCGGTGCCGTCGAGCAGGTAGTCGTCGTGGGGTTGGTACATTTCGGGCGTGCGGGCCTCGGTTTCGTACGCCCCGACGGCGTGGTTCGACGAGGCGAACGCGACCTTCTCGACGCCCGCGTTCGCCGCGGCCTCGAACACGGTCTGGGTACCGTCGATGTTGTTCGTCAGGACACTGTCCCACGGCGCCTCCGGGCGCGGATCGCCCGCGAGGTGGATCACGACGTCGATTCCCTCCATCGCCTCGCGAACCGTCTCCTCGTCGGTGATGTCGCCGACGACGAACTCGCCTGGATGGTCGTCCGTCGGCGGGTCGCGATCCATCAGCCGCCACTCGTGCTCGTCGGCGAGGTCGCCCAGGACTGCCTGTCCGACTCGCCCCGCAGCCCCCGTCAGCAGGACCGACTGTGCCATTCGTTCGGTGTGAGGGAAAGCGTCGATAAGTAACGTGCGGTTCGCACCCGTCGCTCGCCCCACGGCGCTACCGCAACCCCCTTCTCGCCCGCGCCCGTCCCATCTCGTATGGCAGATTCGACCCCGACGAACGCTGAGGCCGCGTGTTTCGAGGCCGGCATCAAGTTCGGATCGCTGTACCACCAGTTCGCCGGGACGCCGGTGTCCCCCGAGAGCGCAGCCAGTCTCGAGACGGCTATCGAGGAGTCGATCGAGAACCAGCCCCACTGTGCGGACGTGACCGTCGAGGTCCAGCGCGAGGAACTGACGGCCGAACTCGCCGAATCGACCGCCGACTACACGGAGCTGACGGGCCGATTCCTCGAGGTCGAGATCGTCGTCGACTGCGAGGGCCAGGAGGTTGTCACCCGGATGGCGATGGAGGACGGGTATCCGCTGATGAAACTCGAGTCGGTTCGCGACACCACCTGATCCCGCCGCGTTCGGAGGACCTTCCTTTCGAAATTCGGCCGCCGTTTCGCCGGTACCGACCCACCAGCCCCCGTTTTCACTTTCACTTTCGGGCTACCTTTTAAACGCGGCGCCGGTGAAGTGGACGATATGAGTCAAGCGACGCTCGGTGACGACGAGGAACTGTTCGGCGAAGCGGCCAGCGAGATGCGCGAGGACGTCGAGTCCTCGCTCGAGCAGGCCTGGAGCGAGCTGCCGGCGGCCGACGAGGTCTGGGAGACCGACGCCGACAACGCGTTGGGCGTGCTCAACGGGCTCAAATCCGCACTCGACGCCGGCGACGCCGAGGCTCATCTTCGGGACGCAAAGAAGTGGTACACGATGGGCCAGCGCGCCGACGCCTTCGAGGACGCCGACGACCTCGAGGCCGAGATCGAGGATCTCGAGGAGACGATCGCCGACGTCTCCGCGGCCGGCGAGCAGGTCGGGGACCTCGCCTCGACGATCCCGGCGCTTCGCGGCGCGCTCCAGGAGGCCGAAACCGAGTCCGACGCGGAGGCCGACGACGAGAGCGAGGCGAGCGACGAGGCGGACGACGAGGGCAGTGGGGACGATGCCGACGAGACGACTGCGGACGACGACGAAGACGAGACCGAGGAGTGATCGTCGCCGCCACTCGTCGTTCTCTACCGACGCTCGGGTCGCGAGACGTCACGCTCGGCGACGGCCTCGAGGAGCCGATCTAAGGCGTCGGCGGCTAGTTCGAGCAGTTCCTCGCCACGCCGCTCGTCGCCGTCGGTCGGATCACCGACGACGCCGTTGTCGGTGAACTCCGCCGAATCGTACGCCAGGTTCGCGTAGCTGGTCCACTCCCCCCAGCCGTCGGCGCCACCGTCGCGAGCGTCCTCGAGTCGGTCCTCGTGGACGAGATCCGGGTCGAGGTGGCGAACCAGGGCCGTCTCGAGGGGACCGCCGTGACCCATGTCGCTCGAGTGGTCGCCGACGGCCTCGAACCAGGTGAACGGAACGGTGTAGGCCTCGCCGCTTCGCGTCAGCCGACCGCCGACCTCCCGGAGCGCGTCGATGTTTCCGCCGTGTCCGTTCACGAGGACGACGCGATCGAAGCCGTGGTGTGCGAGACTCGCGACCGACTCTCGGACGTAGCTTCGAAAGGTGTCCTCGGAAACCCACATCGTTCCGGGAAACTGCCGGTGTTCCTCGGCGATCCCCACGGGAATCGCGGGCGCCCGGACGACCTCGCGATCGGTCCGTTCGAGCGCTGCGTCGGCTACCGCTTCGGCGGTCAGCACGTCGGTTCCGAGCGGGGCGTGCGGGCCGTGCTGCTCGGTGCTGCCGACGGGAACGACCGCGAGATCGGTCTCGAGCTCCCGTACCTCCGTCCACGTCGCCTCCGAGAGATGCATACCGAACCGAACCGAGCGTATGGCCATGAAACTCCCGGTGACGGAAGCGCGGAGCCGGTCTCGAGCGCGATGACGACCGGCAAACTGCCGTGGCGTACGCAGGGTTAACTTGTTTGCAGCGCGTGGCGGTACTGTTCGAGTATGACCGACGATAGCCGCGAACTCGGAGTCGACCTGAGTGACGTCGAGGAAGATATCCAGAGCCTCGACTACCCGATCGAACAGGACGAACTCCTCGAGGAGTACGGTGACGAGGAAGTCGACATGGGCGAGGAGTCCGCGACCCTCGAGGAACTGCTCGAGCCGCTCAACGAGGACGAGTACGGCTCCTATGACGAGGTCGAGCAGGCGATCATGAACATGGTCGGCGACGACGCGATCGGACGGAAGAACTACAGCGACCGAACGCCTCCGGCAGCGGGCGAGCAGCGCCAGGACGAGGGCGGTCCGGATCAGGACGGCCAGAGCGAGCAGGAGTCGTTCTAGTCGTCGTCCGCGTCGACGTCGACCTCGGTGCGGGCCTGCCGACGCTGGGCCCGCTCGATGAATTCTTGCGGTAGTTCGTCGATCTCGCCGGCCTGCACGCCCCAGAGGTGTGCGTACAGACCGTCACTCGCGAGCAGTTCCTCGTGAGTGCCCCGCTCGGCGATCTCGCCGCCCTCCAGGACGACGATCTGGTCGGCGTCCTTGATCGTCGAGAGGCGGTGGGCGATGGCGAACGTGGTCCGCTCTTCCGTCAGTTCGTCGAGCGAGCGCTGGATGAGCATCTCGGTCTCGGTGTCGACGTCGCTGGTCGCCTCGTCGAGGATCAGGATCTCCGGATCCTTCAGGATCGAGCGAGCGATGGCGACCCGCTGGCGCTGGCCACCCGAGAGCTTGACGCCCCGTTCGCCGACCATCGTGTCGTAGCCGTCGGGGAGGTTCTGAATGAACTCGTGGGCCTCGGCGGCCTTCGCGGCCGTAACGATCTCCTCGCGGTCGGCCTCGAAGGTGCCGTAGGTGATGTTCTCCTCGACGCTGCCGTAAAACAGGAACGAGTCCTGGCCGACGTACCCCATCGATCGGCGCAGACTCGCCAGGGAGACGTTCCTGATGTCCTGATCGTCGATCCGGATCGCGCCGTCGTCGACGTCGTACAACCGGAGCAGCAGTTTGAGCACGGTCGACTTCCCAGCCCCCGTCGGCCCGACCAGCGCGACGGTCTCGCCACCCTCGGCGTCGATGCTGATCTCGTCGATGATGCGCTCGCTGTCGTCGTAGCCGAAGACGACGTCGTCGTACTCGACGCTGCCCTCTCGTACCTCGAGTTCGTCGGCGTCCTCGTCGCGCTCGATGCGTCCCTCCTCGTCCATCAGCCCGAAGATGCGCTCGCTCGAGGCCTCCGCGCGCTGATACATGTTGATCACCTGGCCGAACTGCGCCATCGGCCAGACGAGCTGCTGGGTGTAGAGGATGAAGGCGACGAAGGTCCCGGTTTGGAGCGTTCCCGTAAGCGGTCCGGGCCCAGTTCCGGTGAAGACCCAGTAGCCGCCGATGAGGAAGGTGAGGACGAAGCCGATCCCCGAGATCAGCTGCAGGCTGGGGAAGAACTTGATCCGCAGGTCGATCGCCTCCCAGTTCGTGTCGTAGTACTTCTCCGAGACATCCTCGACGCGGTCGGACTCGAACGCCTCGGTGTTCGAGGACTTGATGACCCCGATCCCGCCGAGGTTGTTCTCGAGCCGAGAGTTGACCTTGCCGACCGACGATCGCACCGCGGCGTACTTCGGCTGGATCTTCTTGACGAACACATAGGTGAAGATCGCGATCAACGGAACTGGGGTCAGCGATACCAGCGCCAGCTGCGGGTTGAGCCAGAACAGCAGGAACGTGATTCCGACGACCATCACGATCAGCCGGGTCGCCGAGTTCATCCCCTCGTTGAGAAACCGCTCGAGCTGGTTGACGTCGTTGCTCAGTACGGACATCATCTCGCCAGTCTGCTTGTTCGCGAAGAACTCCATGTCCAGGCGCTGCATCTTGTCGTAGGTCGCGGTCCGGACGTCGTGTTGGACGTGCTGGGAGAAGGCGTTGAACCCCCAGTTTCGCAGCCAGTGAAACAGCGCCCCCAGCGCGAACGAGCCCGCGATGACGACGACGACGAACCAGAACTGCTCCTCGGGCGTCGTCGGGAGCCACGTATCCGGGAGCACCGACAGCGGAACCTGCTCGGAGAAGACGGCGTCGTTGAAGATCGCGTCGATCGCGACCGCCAGCATCAGGGCGGGCAGCAGATCCAGCGCCCGGGCGAGGACGCTCGAGACGAGACCGATCGTCACGGAGAACCAGTAGGGACGACCGAAATCGAAGATCAACCGGCGCATCGGGCTCTCGACCTGCTCCCGTTGTTCCTCGAAGGGGTCGTCTTTCTCCCAGTCGACGCTACTCATTGCCTTCGTCTCCGTGACCGCCGCCAATAAGCGTTCCCTACGAATCGAAACACGTCGCTCAGTCGTCGGAGCCGATCTCGACCTCGTCACCGGGTTCGATCCCGTTCTCGTCGGCGTAACCGATCGGAACCTCGAGGACCCACCGTGCATCGCCGGTGTACTCCTGGTCCGCGCCATCCTCGTCGGGGCCGGGCTCGGGGGCGTTGTGGATCGTCGTGATCTCGCGATCGGTGCCGACGAAGACGATATCGATGCCGAAGTCCATATTCCGCATTACGTAGGTTCGTTCGTCCTCGCTCCCGTGGACGAACAGCATCCCCTCGCCGTCCTCGAGCGAGTCGTGATCGCTCAGGCCGGTGTAGCGCTCGCCCGGCGTGTCCGCGATCTCGGCGTCGATCGTCGCCTTCGGCTCGCCGTCCGAACCGAGGACCCGAACCTCGGTTCGGTCGTCGCTCCAGGGGGCTCCCACCACGCCGAGCTGGACGAGCGTCAGCGCGACGACGCCGAGCGCCGCGACGACGAGCAGCCCCTTCCAAACCCGCTCGAGAGCCATGCCCTCTGCTCCGACTCGAGAAAGTAAAGGTTATTCGGACGGGGCCACTGAGTTCGGGTGCGGGCTCGTGGTCTAGCTGGTTATGACGCGGCCTTTACAAGGCCGAGGTCGGTGGTTCGAACCCGCCCGAGCCCACTTCCTGCTGCGATCAACTCCGCGAGCAGCAGGACCGTGACGTGAGGGCGGTTCGAATTAGACAAGACGCGCGCAGCGAAGCGAGCACGTCTTGGCGTAGTTCGAACCTGCTCGAGTTCACGTTTTTCCACTAACGAGTGCGCGAGCGGTAGAAGTCCACCGCCAGTGGCGGTTCGACGGAGACGACACCGAGCGAAGCAGACAACGACGTAGCTGAACGTGCTCGAGTCCACGTCCTGTGGCTCGAGGAGCCGCCCCGGTGGACTCGTTTCCGCAGTAGGCGGTCGTCCACATCGGATCCCGACTCGCCTCGAGCCGGCGACTCGAACGCCGCTGGCTGCCGAGAGAGCGTCGAAACCGACTCCCCTATTCTCGAAACACGAGTGGGGGACTCCGGATCCGAAACGAGGAAAACAGTCAGACTGCGGGATCGGAACGAGATCTCCGGCGCTCGTAGCCAAGGATTAGCCGGAGTAGCGCGGACATAGGATCGGGAAGTCAGTGCTTGAGCCGGGCGACGTTCTCCCGGATCTGGCCAAGGATTCCCTCGCCGGTGTCGGCGTCGAGCGCCGCGTAGAGCGTCGAATCCTCGGGTTCGTCCTTGACGACGACCCGGAGGTATGGCTCGAGCTGTTCGAAGTTGTCCGAGAGGACGACGGTGTGGTTCTCCTCGTCGTGGTCGACGACGCCCGCGTCTGCGAGCTTCGGCACGTGGCACTGTACCGAGGAGACGTACACGCTCTTGTACTCGTTTTTCGCGACCTCGTCGGGCGGAACGTCGTGTTCCCAGCCGGCGACCTGCTCGGCGACCTTCGAGAGCTCGATCGGTCCCTCTCGACCCCGGAGCGCGTACAGGAGGTACCGTCGCCGACGGTTTGCCAGCAACTCGAGAATCGTGTCTGCTGACAGTTCTTGGGCGTCCCGATCCGAGCCAAGCGCTTCCATAACACACAGTTACCCGCCGGAGCGGAAAAGGGTGTCTTGAATATCCGAAAAACCAATACACAGTGGTAAACGGATGGTATACTCGGTATTATTCTCTCCATTACTGTTCGTTCTTTTCTCTCGAGTCGAATCAGGTAGACGAAATCGTCGACCGACTCGCTCGAAACGATTCGAAATCCTTTTTTATATCATGGGCGGAGATAGGGGTAAGCCGCCTTAGCTCAGACTGGGAGAGCACTCGACTGAAGATCGAGCTGTCCCCGGTTCAAATCCGGGAGGCGGCATGTTTCAAACCCGCGAGCGTAGCGAGCGGGTGGGGAAACTGGCGCCGAACGGATTCTGAATCCTGGAAGTCACAGCCCGCACAGTCGAGCGGAGCGAGGCGAGCAGGAAAGTCTTCCTCCGGTTCAAATCCGGGAGGCGGCATCCCGATTTTACGCGATTCTCACTCGAGAAGCTACCGCACTCGACTGAAGATCGAGCAGTCCCCGTTCCCGCGAGCACGGCGAGCAGGAAGTCGAAAGACGAGCGCAGCGAAGTCTTTCGGAAGTTCAAATCCGGGAGGCGGCATTTCTCTCGCGAACAATCCGTGAGCGAGAGAAATCTATCCGAGCAGATTTGAACTAGACTGAGGTCCTGCGAGTAACGCGAGCAGGTTCTCAGGCGTAGTTCACAATCCGGGAGGCGGCGCCTGGGTTTCGCGTGCTTCTCACTCGAATAGGTGTTACTACAGCTGTCGGCTCGAGCGAAAACTGAGCCGTCCATCAACCGATCCGAGCGAGACTGGCTGTTGCTGCCGATATCGCGGGTTAGTGGCCTCCTGAGTCCGTTCATGGCCAAGATACTTACTCCGGCCACGGCTACGATGTGGTCCCTTGATGTCCGACGATACCACGTTTTCTGAGCGATTCCAAACGATCTCGAACGCGGATGCTGACGGTGAGCAGCTCGTTTCGGTTTCGGTTCCGCCGGCGGAATCGATCGATGAAATGCGCCAACGAGTCGAAGAGGACCACGCCGAGGCGGAGTACCTGAACGACCGCGAAGAGGTCCGAAAGCCACTCAAACAGGCACTAGCCGAGACACGGCGGATCCTCCACGAGTACGACGAAACGCCCGAGAACGGTCTCGCAGTCTACGTCGGCACTATCGGCGACGACCTCGTCGAGGTCGTCTTCGACGACCCGCCGGCTCCGGTCGGCGATCGAACCTACGGCTATGCCAACGAGTTCGATACGACGCCCCTGGAGCCCAGCGCGAGCGGCACGGCGACTCACGGGCTGTTGATCGTCGCTCGCGAGAGCGCGACGCTCGGTCGCTACGACGGAGAGACGATCGAACAGGTCGAATCGATCGAAAGCGACGTTCCGAGCAAGCAAGACGCCACGGGTCGCGACGAGGATCGGTTCCAGGGGCGGAGCGAAGAGCGCCGAACGGAGTTCTTCGACTCGGTCGGCGACGCCGTCGAACGAGTTTTCCTCGACTCTCCTCCGGAAGGAGAAGAGCCTGCCAGTCACGACGTCGAAGGGCTGTTGCTCGGCGGGAGCGAAGTCACCGCCGAACGGTTCCACGACGGCGATCACCTGCCCGAGGCCCTCGCAGACGAGGTTCTCGGCCCGTTCAACGTGGAGTACGCCGCCGAGACGGGACTTCGTCAGCTCGTGGACGCGGCCGAGGCGGCGGGCGCGCTCGAGGCGACCGACGCGCGCGAGGCGCTCGACCGATTCTTCGACGCGCTCGACGAGGAGGACGAACATGCGGCGGGCGGGATCGAAGACGTCGAGGAAGCGCTCGAGTACGGCGCCGTCGAGACACTGTTGCTCGCCGAGTCACTCTCCGCGGAGGAGGTCCAGACCCTCGAGGCCCGGGCCGAAGAAGAGGGAGCTAGCACTGTCGTCGTCCCGACGGGACTCGATCGCGCCGAGCAGCTCCAGGAAGCCTTCGATGGCGTCGGTGCGCTCCTTCGGTTCCCGATCGAGTGACGCCCCGTCGGCTGGCTCGAGTGCGCTCGACTGACGATCGAGTGGTCTCCGATCTGTGACCGAAGCGAGACGATCGCTTTCTTCGTTTTACAGACCGGAGAGACTTTTTGCCGCGAGCAGGGGCCGATCGGTTCGCTTCCGCTCAGTGCACGCGGCTACCGCCGACGAACTCCTCGGCGGTTCGCTCGCCGGACGCGAACTCGGCCGCTCGCGCGTCGACCGTTTCCGCGTCGAGGTCAGTCTGGGTGACGAGCAGCCGCTCCAGTGCTGCTTGCCACTGCTCGTAGTACGTCCGTTCGGTCGCGTCGGCGTCCCCGCAGTCGACGCCGTCGGCATCGGCGGCCGTCGCCTCGACCTCATCGATCAATCGCTCCTGGAACGCCGACCAGTCGAACCCCGACCCGTTCTCGTACAGCGCGACCGTCACTCCGAACGCGCGTGCCTGCCACGGAGCGACGAACGTCGGCTCCGTCTCGAGGCCGAGCAGCTCCGCGAACGGCGCGTCGCTCTCGTCGCTGCCGCCGTCGGTCACCGTTTCGGCGGACGCCGACGAGGACGCATCGAGTCGCTCGACGCCGATCATCGCGTCTCGAGTGACGAGGTCGGCGAGCTCGGCCTCGTCGTACCCCGCCGTCCCGTCGGGACGTTGCGGGAGCACCATGTACCGGATCTCCGAACTCGAGTCCCAGACGTCGACGGTGACGTCCTCGTCGAGCTCGAGACCGAACTCGGCGAGGACGGACCGCGGCTCCCGGACCATCCGCGATCGGTACGACGGCGTCTTGTACCACGTCGGCGGCAGACCGAGCAACGACCACGGGTAACAGGAACAGAGCGTGCAGACGACCGCGTTGTGTACGTCGTCGGTGTTCTTTTTCACCTCGATGTGTTGCATCCCGACGTCGAAATCGAACGAGGCGAGTGCGGCCTCCGTGTCGGCGAGTAATCGACGCTCGAACTCGGGGTCGGTCCAGGCCCGGGCGACGACGCGGGCACCGTTCTGTGGGCCGACGTCCCGCTCGTACGCGGAGATGGCCTCGTCGACCGCGTCCGTCGAGACGATCCCCTTCTCGACGAGCAGCGACTGGATCGCCCGGACGCGAGGCCGCGGGTCCGTGGCCGTTTCGTCGTCGTGGTCGTGACCGTCACTCATCGACGTCACCCCCGGCGGATCGCAGGTACGGTTCCCAGAGGTCGACGTGGACCGTGTCGTCGGGGTTCTCGGCGTCGGGGCCCCACAGCTCGGTCGCCTCGAACGCGACGGTGTACAGCGGTTCGGCGCAGTCCTCTCCCTGGACCCTCGCGTCGGGGAAGACGTGTCGGCCGTGGACCTCCCGCACCACGCCGGACGTGCGCCGAACGTACCGCGGACAGCGCGTGTGCCCCTCCGGATGAGCGTTCCGGACCCGGACGCGGTCTCCTTCGGCGAACGACGGTTCCCCACCCGGTCTGTCGAACGACGCGGATCGCGCGAACGCCTCCCGGACCCGGGCGGCGAGTTCGGGGTCCTCGCGTTCGGGGACGAGGTCGCTCGGCTCATCGAGGTCGCGAGCACGTTCGTAAGCGGCCTCGATCTCCGCCGCAGTGAGCACGTCTTTTTCGACGAGATTGCGCTCGAGACTGGCCAGCCACCGCTCGAAGTACGACGCCGAGAGGTACTCCGCCGGGGGCATTCGTTCGATCCCGTATCGGCTCTCGTCGATGTTGTACACGCCTTGCGGACGCACCGTTCGAACCAACTCAAAGACGATCCGTTCCCACTCCGCATGAAACCGGGCGTCGTCCCCGACGGGAACGCGACCGAATCCGTGCATCCCACCCATATCGTGGACGCCGTTCATGACGGTCGTGTTAGCGACACCCATGCAAGTAGCTTTGCCCTCGTGTGGTTCCCCTGTTCGAGGAACGGTCGACGTGACCGATCGGTTCACACCTGTTGGCGGTTTCCGTTTTCGTGCGATCGACGTGTAACGCTCACCAGTCGTCGCGTCGACGGTCCGAGGCGGTACTCGCGTGTGGGCTTTTGGCTCGAGCCGCGGTCGTGGCGTGGCTGGCTACCCTCCGACGAACACCGTCTTCAGGCGGGTTCCACAGTCCGGACAGCAGAGTGTCTGCCACCGCGTCGGATCGAGACCGCCCATCGTCTCCGTTCGGATCGCGTCCTCGCGGTCGACTACGGTAGCACAGGTCGAACATTCGAGGCCGTCCTCGGAACTGGGCATCGACACCGACTACGCTCCCGTCCACGGTAGGTGTTACTTCCAACGGGCGGGGGCTGTCCTGCAGATCGGTCCTGCTCAGACGCTGGGAGTGATGCAAGCCCAAAGCTGGTGACAGCTGCGGACGTCGACGTACCCATGTCCGACGACCAGTCGCTCGAAACCGACGAAGCGCCCATTAGCGACGACGTCCTCGAGCGGACCACCGACCGCTCGGACGCTGACGCGGAGGCGATCGCCGACGCCCTCGTCGTTCTCCACTCGACGTTGATCGGCCGCCACGCCGAGCTCGAGCGAGAGCACGACTACGCTACCGTCGACGGAACGCGAGCGTACCGCGTTTCGGCGGACGTCTGGGACGAGCTGCTCGCAGATTTCGAGTTCGACGACGAGATCGCGACAGCGGTCGCCTCCGCTCACACCGAACAGGCCCGGCTCGTCTTTGTCGACGCCGTCGACGTCGACGAGCGCTTTGCGGACGACGATCGCGGGGTCGTGGTCAGCATCGACACCGCCGAGGAGTTCTGATTCCCGTTTTGTCTCGACCGGAAACATATACGCTTATTTCCGGAGGAACGAGACCACTTCGCATGCCACGCGACTACGATCGATCGGAGATCCCGGCCGTCTACGACCTCGAGAGCGTCGAACCCTACCGCGACGAGCCCGGCTTCCAGCAGGTGGTCTTTCGGGGGATCGACCAGCTGATCGGCTTCTCGCAGATCGGTCCCGAGAAACCCGACGGCGAGCCCCACACCCACCCCTACGAGCAGATGAACATGCTCGTCGAGGGCCGGCTCGACTTCCTCGTCGACGGCGAACGGGTCGAACTCGAGCCTTACGACACGCTGGCGATCCCGCCCGAGGTGCCCCACACCTCGCGGGCGCTCGAGGGCGAGACGGCGACGCTGCTTGCCTTCTGGCCGCTGCGGGAGGACCGGCTCGAGGGCACGGCGTATCAGCGGGAGTTTCCCGAACTGTAGTTCGGAGCGTTGTCCACTCCCGATACGCGCGACCGAGCGGTTCCCCGCTCGCTGTCCAACCGATACAATCGAGGCGAACCCTTTCGAATTGGATGCCTAGGTTCCCGTAGCGCTCGCGACCCTCTCGTTTCGTTCGGACTGACCGGTTTCGAGAGCTGTACGGCCTCGTAATCCGATCTCGACTTCCTGCAAGCGACTCCGACTCGCATACGGGCTGGCGGTTCCCTGGAGGTCGGCGTCGACGGCTACGTCGACGACAGCCTCGAGAGCGACGGCGAGATCAGACTCGAGCGCGGTACCGTCGTCGACGGCGATCTCGAGACGGCCCGTGGGATCGACCTCGCGGGATCTGTCGAAGTCGACGGTGACGTCGACGCCGTCGAGACCGTTTCGATCGGCTCCGGGTCGACGGTTGGCGGCGTCGAGACGGCCGGGGAGCTGCTGGCTGACGATGGCGTCTCGTTCGAGGACAGCGTCGACGCAACCGGAACGATCGAGGTCGGCGACGACGCGTATTTCGATGACGACGTGGAGGGCAGCGACGAGATCTCGATCGGCGCGGACGGGTACGTCGACGATAGCGTCGAGGCCATTGGCGACGTCGTCGTCGGTGCCCGTGGTTACGTCGACGACGATGTCGTCGGCCGAACGGTTACTCTCGGTCGAGGGACCGAGGTCGACGGCGACGTCGAAGAAACCGGGTAACGGTCGTTCGCCCCGGACTCAGTCGGCAAGCGAGCGGCCAACAGTTAACCACCCCGTTCCGGTAGTAGACCCCGTGACCCAGAACGAAAGCGACACGTTCGAGATCGGCTCGAAAACCGTCCACCGACTCGGGTTCGGCGCAATGCGACTCTGCGGCGAGGAGATCATCGGCCCGCCCGAGGACGAGGAGGCCGCTCGCGAGCTGGTTCGGACCGCCGTCGAGCAGGGGGTTGACTTCATCGACACCGCAGACTCCTACGGCCCGGGCGTCAGCGAACGACTCGTCGGTGAAGCGCTCGACGATCCCGACGACGTGCTGGTCGCCTCGAAAGCGGGCCTGCTGCGCAACCGCGAGGGCGAGTGGCTCCACCACGGCGACCCCGACTACATCCGCAACCAGGTGCTGTGTTCGCTCGATCGGCTCCGGACCGACACTATCGACCTCTACCAGTACCACCGTCCGGACCCGGACACGCCGTTCGAGGACTCCGTCCGAGCGTTCGCCGAACTGAAAGACGAGGGGCTCGTCGAGCAGGTCGGACTGAGCAACGTCTCCGTCGACCAGCTCGAGACAGCCCGCGAGCACGTCGACGTCGCGACGGTCCAGAACCGGTACAACGTCGGCGACCGTTCCGAGGCCGACGTCCTCGAGGCCTGCGAGGAGTACGACATTGGGTTCATCCCGTGGGCGCCGATAAACGGCGACGACCTCGCGAGCCACGGCGAGACGCTCGACGAGATCGCCGAGGACCACGACGCGACCCGGCGCCAGATCGCGCTGGCGTGGCTGCTCGAGCGATCCGACGTGATCCTCCCGATTCCGGGTACCTCCGATCCCGACCACCTCCAGTCGAACCTCGCGGCGTCACAGCTCTCGCTGTCCGACGACGAGGTCGCTCGGATGACGGACCTCGAGAACTGAGTCGCCGGCACCCTTTTGATCGCTTCTCGAGACGCTTCAGCTATGGGCTACGACACCGCCTCGCGAAGCGACGTCGAGTCGATCATCCCCGAGGACGCCGGCGGGATGTGGTTCCTGAAGGATGCACTCGAAACTGACGTGCTCGGACTCTCGGTACTCGAGCTCGAGCCCGGCGTCGAGGGCAAGGAACACGACGAGACCGAGACCGGCCAGGAGGAGGTGTACTACGTCGTCGAGGGCAGCGTCGAGGTGAGCGTCGGCGAGGAGACGGTGTCGCTCGAGGGCGGCGACGGGATTCGCCTCGACCCCGAGGAGTCGCGACAGATCCACAACCGCGGGGACGTGCGGGCGACGCTCGTGCTGGCCGGCGCGCCGCTGTAACGTCGTGGAACGAACGGTGTTTTCGGAGCTCGAAACGGGCCTGCTCTCCCTGGAATCTCCCCCGAAACGGTTGCTGTGGCGTGCGCTGAACTGCAGTGAGCCAGCGGCGAACTGCAGTTCGAAGCCGCACGAGGGATGAGTGAGTGGGCGGGGAGGGACGACCCGCGAGCGAGCGAATCGGCTGGGGAGGGCGTGGCGATCCGTGTGTTCGGATCGACAAGAAGAGGACCGCGCTTCCTGTCGGACAAGAGCAAGGAGTCAGCAGTCGTTTGGACCTTCCGTCCCTTCCACACGAGGACGGCGACCTAAATCGGCTCTCTACGGACGCTTCGGTTCCTCACTCGGTTCGTCGCGAGAGAATTTGACTGCGGACACCTGTGGATCCTTCGCGAAGTCCTCAGAAGGGTTGCGGGAATCGAACCCGACTGCGAGACTCGCTGCGCTCGTCTCGCGTAGTTCGATCTCGCCTTCCGGCTTTTCCGCTCCTCGTGTTGCTCGTCGTGAAAAAGTCCGGGTGCGAGAATCGAACCCGCGTCTCAGCCTCCACAAGGCTGAAGGATAACCACTACCCCAACCCGGACACGCTTACACCTATTCCTACACGCGGTTGGCCTGAAATACGTTACGACTCGAGGACGGGAGCGTGCGACTCCATGTCGTGCGTTTTCGACCGCCACGCTTCCGATTGCGGTTCGGCTTCGCTCTGTTCGGTTTCGTCTTCTCAGTTCTCCCCGCTCGCCGTGCGCAGTTCTCGCTCGCTCCGCTCGCTTCAAACTGCGCAACCGAGACGCTTTTTGGCCGACCGCCCCTACCTCGAGCAACGCCGTGGCTATCACCGACAAGATCTACGTCAAGAACCACCGCCAGCTCGCCTCCCAGCTCGAGACGAACATCCCGAAGGGGGCGTTCAAGGGTGCGACGCTGGACATCCTCTTCCAGGGCGAGGGCCTCGAGAAGCTCGACGAGGCGACCCAGGAGCGGGTGCTCGACTTCTCCAGTGACTTTCTCGACTGCGGCTGCGACAACAACCCCTACTGTGGCTGTCCCGAGCGGAAGTTCGTCCGCTACCTGCTCGAGCTCCGCGCCCAGGGTCTGGGTCCCGACGCCATCGTCGACGTGATGACCGACGACTACATGGTCTACGCGTACTCCGGCGACGTCCTCTCCTTTCTCGACAGCGGTATCCGAACCCTCGAGGCCGCGGAGGGACTCGCAGAGGTCGAGGGAACGAAGGAAACCCAGGAGAAGATCCGGCGATCGAAGCGAGATCTCGCGAGGTAGTCAGACGGTCTGCTGTACCACTGTATCGATGCAACCGCAGGGCGGTCGGGTTGCACCGGCACGACTTACAGGAGACCGTATCAGCGCAGCTGCGAGGGTTCGTCGGCGTCGTCCAGGTCGTCTAGCAAGAGTACTTCGTCCTCGTCCTCGAGGCGGTCCTGTAGCTCGGTGACGTAGGACTTGTACTCGTCTAACTGTTCGCGGAGGTGGTCGGCCTCGAGCTCGAGTCGTTCGTGTTCGCGGATGAAACTCTTCGGCACCTCGACGGTCGGGGGAAAGGCGAGGTTCTCGTCTCCCTCGGTGCGGTCCTCGAGGTCGGCCTCGGGGACGACCGCGACCTGGCCGTCGTGGTCGACGAGCTGGTCGACGTAGTCCCGGAAGACGGCGGACAACGAGATGTCGCGCTCCTCGGCGATCTCCTGGAGCGACTCGAAGGCGTCTTCGCTCACGCGAAACGAGATCGTCTTGTTCTTGTTGCCCATCGCTCCATACTCGTCGGTCGCAATACTTAACGATTCGTCAGACGAGCGATCCGTTCGCCGATGCTGCCGACGTACCGCTACGCAGGGGCGAACGACCGGGAGGGATATCAGCGCCGCCCTCGAACCCTCGAGCGATGCTCACCGACACGCCCGGGCTTCACCACGTGACCGGAATCGTCGGCGACGGACAGGCGGCGATCGACTTCTACGCCGGGGTACTCGGACTCGACCTTTCCGCACTGACGGTGAACTTCGAGGACGTCCTCCAGCACCACCTCTACTTCGGCGACGAGCGGGGCTCCCCGGGAACGGTGTACACCTGCTTTCCCGACCCCCACGCCGACCCGGGACGGATCGGAACGCCCCAGGTCGCTTCGGTCGCGTTCGCCGTTCCCGACGGCAGCCTCGAGTACTGGCGAGCGCGACTCGAGAGCTTCGACGTCGCGGTCGAGGGGCCGTCCGAGCGGTTCGGCGAGCAGGCCCTCGAGTTTCGGGATCCGTCGGGAACGCGGCTCGAGCTGGTCGCGGCCTCCGACGGCGACGGTCGAGAAGCGGCGGAGCCGACCGACGAGTCCTCGCGACTCGAGGCGACGATTCCCGACGCTGCTTCGATCCGGGAACTCCACGGCGTCTCGCTCCTGTCGGCCAACCCGTACGCGACGGCGGGGACGCTCGAGACGCTCGGCTTCGACGCCGTCGGCGAGGAGGGCGACCGCGTGCGCTACCGTGCGTCGGGGTCGCGAGCGACCGTCGTCGACGTGCTCGCTCGAGACGCTCCGTTCGGCCGCGAAGGACCGGGGACGATTCACCACGTCGCGGTCCGGGTTCCCGACGAGGAACAGCTCCACGAGTGGCGCGAGCTCTTCGCCGACCGGAACCACGACGTCTCCCGGGTGAAGGATAGACACCTCTTTCACTCGCTGTACGTCCGCGAGCCGGGCGGAATTCTGTTCGAGCTGGCGACGGAGACCGACGGCGTCGCCGTCGAGGACTCCCCCTCGGAGCCGTCGCTGTACCTGCCCGAGTGGTTCGAGCCGGACCGTGAGCTGATCGAGAGTCAGCTGCCGGAGCTGACGGGACCCAAACCGGAACCGAACGGAAGCGACTCGAACAACCGATGACGGACTCGAATCCCGATGGATCGGGTCCGCACGCGGAGCAACCGCTGGTCACCTCGGGAGCACCGGCCGCAGCCGCCGACGTCGCGGTCGTCGCCTGCCACGGCCGCGGCGCGACGGCACAGGGGATGGTGAACCTGCTCGAGCCGATCTACCGCCACGGCGTCGCCTTCCTCGCACCGCAGGCCCACCGGGGCAGCTGGTATCCGCGGCCCGCGACCGCGCCGCGGGCGGCCAACGAGCCGGGGCTCTCCTCGAGCGTCGAGTCGGTCGAGGCCGCGCTCGAGTCGGCTCGCGAGATCGGAATCCCCGCCGAGCGGGTGGTGTTCGTCGGGTTCTCCCAGGGAGCCTCGGTCGTCGCGGAGTTCGTCCGCCGTCGGCCAGGGCGGTACGGCGGCGTGTTCCTCCTCTCGGGCGGGATGGCGGGTGGCCCGGAGGACGAGCTGGCGATGGAGGGCCACCTCGAGGGAACGCCCGCGTTCGTCGGCTACGGCGCGGACGACTCCCGGATCGACCTCGAGCGCGTCGCCGAAACGGGGCGTGCGCTCGAGGGCGCTGGCGCCGACGTTACCGAGCGACGCTACCCCGGTGTGGGACACGAGGTCACCGACGACGAGTTCGAGGCGCTCGGCTCGCTGCTGGAGTCGCTGTCGTCGTAAAAATACGAGGCGGTTAGGGCGCGATCAGGCCGTGGCTTCGGCGTCCTCGACGTTCTCGAGGCTCTCTAAGGCCTGGATCACGTCGCGGCGGTAGTTCTCGACGGGCGAGTCGTACCGTTCGCGGGCCATCTGGGCGTACTCGTTGGTCGGCGCCGTCGAGCCGCTCTCGGGGGCCTCCTGCTCGTCCTGCCAGGCCTCGAACTCCTCGATGCGATCGAGGGTGCGCTCGGCGGTCTCGACGACCCAGCGGTCGCGGGTCGCCTCGTCGACGATCGAGATCGTCTCGGGGCGAACCGAGACGTTGACCGTCCCGTCCTCGGTCTCGTACGTTCGGGGTTTGCCGACGACCGAGACGTACGCCGGCGGCTCCGTGTCCCGCAGCACAGAGGCGGCCTCGGGCTGGTACTGACCGGCGTAGACGAAGAACGTTCCCGTCGGATCGACGACGCGGCCGCGCCAGTACTCGCTGTCCTCGCCGACGTCCTCGGTTTCGGTCAGCGTGCCGACGGCGAACACGCGGTTGGCCCGGTCGCCCGTCGGCAGCAGGGCGTAGTTGGGTGCGCGCTCGTCGTCGCTTTCCTTGAACGTGTACGTCGAGTCGTTGAATTCGGAGGCGAAGACGCGACGCGCGACTTCGCGGGTGAGTTCTGCCTGAGACATTTACATCGACCTCGCTTTGATCAGCAGCTGTTCGGCGTCCGCGGGTCCGTCGAGCTCCTCGACGTCGTCGGCCAGGACGTAGCGACCGAACGTCGGCCCCTCGATCCGGTAGTAGGTGCCGACGACCAGGTCGCGGATCTCGTCGGCGACGACGGTCGTGTCGAGCGCGTCCATCGCCATGTCCTTGGCCTCCTCGAGACTGATCCCGGTCAGGTTCTCGGTGGCGTCCTTGTCGAAGATGACCTCGTGGGCGTCGAGCCCGTCGTCGACGACGGCCTTGATGCGGAGGTCGAACTCGCCCTCGACCTCGCCGTGTTCGTTACAGCGGCCGTTCTGGAGGACGCGCGTGCAGTCCTCTTTCGGACAGCGCTTGATCAGCCCGCTGCCGCTTTGCATGTCGACGAGCGCGCCTTCGATCACGCTCGTGTCGTCGCCGACCTCGAGCTCCTCGTCGAGCTCCTCGACGACGGTCGTGCTGTTTAATTTGACCGAGTAGCGTCCCTCGTACTCGTCGGTGACGACGTTGCGAAGTTCGTAGACGCCGCCCTCGTCGAGGGTGGGAAGCTCGGATTTGGCCCACTTGGTGAACTTGATCGTCCCCGTCGGGTCGCCGAGCAGGCCGACCTGTGCGACCGAGTCGCTGCGGGGTTCCCACAGCTCGATGACCTTGGCCGTGATGTCGATCCACTGCTCGGGCTCGTCGACGTCCTCGATCTTGGCCGCCTCGCTCGAGCCGCCCGCGAGGTCCTCGCGGTCGAGGCCGGCCTCCTCGAGGTAGTGGTTGGTGACGCTCCGGCGTGCCTCGTCGATCGGCACCTTGTACTCGTCGACGAGCGTCGTCAGTCGATCCTCGACGTCGTCGACCGAGACGTCGATGTGGTCCGAAAACTGGTCGTGTATGTCGTCCGCGTGCTGTCGTACGTCGCTCATTGTGTCACGCCTCCTCTTTGTTTCACTGGGAGGCATACCGACGTTCGCTCCCGACCGTATTTAAACTGCCGGCACCGGAGCGAAAGTGTTCCCGTCTGGCGATTACGGCGATCGGACCTCGAGCTCGAGAGCGTTCGGCAACACGGCGTTGGCGGCGTACCCGCCCTCGTTCCAGGGGAACTCGTCGTCCGCGAGCGCGTCGCGCCACGCGTCGGGGTTCGAGATCCGCATCGGCTGGCGCCGCCCCCGGTCGTCGGTCGCGCGGGAGGCAAGCACGTACTCTCCGGGCGTCGCCGCCCAGTCGTACCGGAACAGCCGCCACGCGCCCGCGTAGTCGGGGCCGAACAGCTCGGCCTCCGCCCAGCTGTCGCCGCCGTCGGTCGACACCTCGACGCCTGCGACGTCGTCGTCGCCGGCCCACGCGACGCCCGTGATCTCGACCGTTCCGTCCTCGGGGACGGTGACGGCCGACTCGCCGTCGGGCTCGCCGATGACCGACATCACCGTCTGGTCGAAGGTGTAGGGATGGGCTGGGTCGCCGCTCTCGAGCTGGTCCCAGGTGTCGACGGTTTCGATCGTCGCGTTGCTCTCGGGTTCGGTGTCCGCCGGGTGGATCCGGTAGGCCTCCTGTTGCCAGTAGGCGTGGTCGCCGGGTCGATCCAGCGACTCTTCGGTGACCATCTCGTCCATCAGGCGGAGCTCGTCGAGCCACTTGACGCTGTTGACGCCGTACCAGCCGGGAACGATCAATCGAACGGGAAAGCCGTGTTCGCGGGGCAGCACCTGTCCGTTCATCTCGTAGGCCAGGATACAGTCGTCGACCGCCTTCGAGAGCGGAATCGAGCGCGCGAAGACGTCCTCGCCGTCCGATGGGTCGCCGCCGACGGCCGTGAGCCAGGCGTCGTCGGGGACGTCCTCGAGCTCCCCCCGAAGCACGGCGCTCACCGGCGTTCCCGACCAGACCGCGGTGCCGGTGGCCTCGTACCCCCACTGGACGCTGCCGGTCTCCGGGCGGTGCTGACCGCGACCGTTGCCCGCACACTCCATCGTGTGGGCAACCGCGACCGTCGGGAACTCCTCGCGGATCTCGGCGACCGAGTACGCGTCCTCGAGATACCCCGTCAGCGAGACCGCCCACTCGCCATCCCTGTCGGCCTCCGGCATGTCGTTGCGGTGACAGACGAAGTGCTCCTCGATCGGCGTCAGCCAGTTCGCGTACGTCCTCCTGTCGGCTGCCCCGACCACGGTGTACTTGTCGGCGTCGTCTCTGGCTTCTTCGGTACCGCCCTTTCGCTCGAGGATCGCCTCGATCTCGTCGTGACGGCTCGCTCGGCGCTCTTCGGTGCCCATGGGAACCGTGCAACACGGACCGAAAAAACGCTTCTCCATGACTCGATCCCGATTCTCGGCGGAATCCCCCGATCTCCTGTTCCACACGTACTGATCCGTCCTCCCGATCCGTACGTGCCGACCGCCTGCCCGCACCGTGTGCGCACTGATCCGTCTGCCGGATTCCGGGCCGATTGCTGGCTCCCAGCCGCCTTTCTGTGGGACGTCCCTCGACGGAGGTGATGACGACAAATCCACTCGACGACCAGGTCGCACTCGTGACCGGCGCATCGTCCGGAATCGGCGCGGCAACGGCCCGCGAACTCGCCGATTCGGGCGCGTCGGTCGCGCTCGCCGCCCGCCGCGAGGACCGCCTCGAGTCTCTCGCCGACGAGATCGAAACGAAGGGCGGCGAGGCGCTCGTCGTCCCGACCGACGTCACCGAGGAGACCCAGGTCCGGGAGATGATCGAGACCACCGTCTCGGAGCTGGGCGGACTCGACGTGCTCGTCAACAACGCCGGGGTCATGCTGCTCGAGCCGGTCGCGACGGCGGATCCCGACGACTGGCAGCGGATGCTCGATCTGAACGTCCAGGCGGTGATGGTCGCCTCTCAGGCCGCCCTCGACGTTATGCGGGAGTCGGGGGAGGGCGACATCGTCAACCTCTCGTCGGTCGCGGGCCGGAAGGCCTACGCCGGCTCGAGCGGGTACAACGCCTCGAAGTTCGGCGTGACGGCCTTCTCGGAGTCGCTTCGCGAGGAGGTCGCCGATTCGGATATCCGAGTGACGAGCATCGAGCCCGGCTTCGTCGACACCGAACTCCCCGAACACATCCCCGACGACGACCAGCGAGAGATGGTCGACGAGATGCTCGAGGGGATAACGCCGCTCGAGCCCGCGGACGTCGCCCGGTCGATCCGTTTCGCGGTGAGCCAGCCGACACACGTCGACATCAACGAGCTGTTGATCCGGCCGACCCGCCAGGAGCTGTAGCCCGGTCCGGCGACGGGACTATGTGTCCGCCCGCCTAACCGAACGACGATGTCGGACCGTCGTCGGCTCGAGCGGTTCCTCCGGACGAAACTCCGGGAGGCGGGCGAGCAGTACGAGGAGCTACGGGAGTCGACGGACGGCCAGCTCGGGGAGGCCCGAGAGGCCTACCAGTCGGCCAGAAACGCCCGCGGGCTACCGACCGACGAGCGGGACCGTGCGAAGATCGTCTGTCGACGCTACGCCGAGCGACGGGCCGCGTTGCTCGACGAGGAGTACCGTCCGGCCTGCTACGAGGCCGGCCACCCCGACTGCGAGGGCTGCGTCGAGGACGTTCGCGAGGGGCGGATCGAGACCTGGCAGTAGGAACGTCAGTTCTCGCTCGAGGCGTCCCCCTCGGCCGTTTTCCCGTTCCCGTTCTCGGGGAGAAACGCCCAGACGAGGACCGCGACGACGAGGATGGCGCCGACGACCGCGGTCTCGAGGACGGTCAGCTCGACGTTTATCCAGGACAGTACCGTCCGTAGCTCGACGAGCAGCGGTGCGAGCAGCGCCAGGACGACTAGCAGTCCGGCCTTCGAGATCCGCACTACCGGTTCACCCCCAGCCAGGCGACCGACTCGAGTGCGCCCGTAACGTGGGACTCGAGGGCGAACGCGAGGAGGTGAACGGTCTCGAGGCTAACCGGGAACGGGTTGATATCGGGACCGAACAGTCCGCCGCGGTCGATGATCGAGAGCAGCGGGAAGGTGTAAGCGAAGACCACGAGCACGACCGCGATCGCGGTCCACAGCTTGAGGTTGTCGAGCACGAGGGGGGCGTCCTCGGGACCCGAGAGCGTTCCGGCGTACTCGTTTGCCGGCAGGTCGTCGCTGCGGCCGTTGAGGGCCGTGCCCACGACGTTCGCGAAGAACAGGACGAGCGAGAGCGTCAGCAGGATTCCGCCCAGCGCGATCTGGGCCTGGAGCTCGCCCATGGTTCCGACCGCGGCCTCGAACTCGAACCCATCGTACTGGGGTTCGGCCGTTCGGCGAGGGACGCCCAGCAGGCCGGCGCGGTGCATCGCGTTGGACATGAACGTCATGCCGACGAACCAGAGCACGACCTGACCGAGCGCGACGGAGCGACTCCACAGCGCTTTCCCGGTTATCTGGGGAAGGAACCAGTAGGTGACCGCCATGAACGTCAGCGCGACGGCCGTACCCACGGTGAGGTGGAAGTGACCGACGACCCAGAACGTGTTGTGGACGAGGTAGTTGATGTTCATCCCGGCGTTGATCATGCCCGAGAAACCGGCGGCGGCGAACATCAGGCCGGCAAGCGCCATCCCGGTGAAGACGGGGTCGCGCCACGGTAGCGCCTTCAGCCAGCCGAAGTAGCCCTCACCGCCGCGCTGGCGAGCACCGTGTTCCATACTGGCAACGACCGTAAAGGCGGTCAGCAGGCTCGGCAACAGCAGGAACATCGTGTTCGTCATCGCGATGAACTTGAAGCCCTCCGCGATACCGGGATCGAGGTACTGGTGGTGGATCCCCGTCGGCACCGAGAGGATTAGGAAGAGAACGAACACGACGCGGGCCAGCGGATCGCTGAACAGCTTCCCGCCGGAGACCTTCGGTAGCATAATGTACCACATCATGTACGCCGGCATCAGCCAGAAGTAGACGACCGGGTGGCCGAAGAACCAGAACAGCGTTCTGGTCAGCAGCGGGTTGACGCTCTCGACCAGTCCGAGCGACCACGGCAGCAGGAACACCAGGATCGCCGCGGCGACGCCCAGCGTCGCGATGTACCACATCAACATCGTCGTCAGCACCATGAACGTCGGCAGCGGGATCCGCTCGTCGGGGTTTTCGGCCTTCCAGGCCCACCACGAGCGGAACCAGTCGACGCCGGCGAGCCAGGTCCCGACGACGAACAGAACGAGTCCGAGGTAGAACATCGGGTGTGCCTGCAGCGGTGCGTAGAACGTGAACAGCACCGACGCGCTGATGTCGGTTGCGTCAGTGAAGCCAGCCAGGATCGCAACGCCGCTCAGCGTGATGCCGATCGCCATCAGTCCGTACCAACCCCAGGTAAACCGGAGGTCCTCGACGCCCCGGTCGAGACTGGTCGTTATCGCCCACGTGAACACGCCGACGAGGAAGAAGATCGTAAACGAGATCACGAGGAAGACGCCGTGAGCGGTGAGGACGGTGTAGTAGTCCGCCGAATCGATAAACCGGTAGTAGCCGGTCCGGTGGAGCGTCTGGATGACCCCGAACACGCCCCCCAGTGCGAGCGCGAGGAACGAGCTGTAAAACGCCGTGCGGACCACCTTCGCCTCCGCCGGGAAGTCGTCGATGTACGCGTTACTCATCGTCGTCGTCCTCCTCGAGTTCGTCGACCACGGTTAGCGTCCCGCTGTCCTCGTAGTCGTCGACGGTGACCGTCCAGTCGTGATCGCCCTCGCCGAGATCCGCAGTGTCGACGGTGAACGTCGTCGTCTCGGTCTCGCCGCCGTCGATCGTGACGTTCTCCGCGAGCGCCTCGTCGCCGATCTCGAGCGTGACGGTCGTCTCGAGTGCCTCGAGCATCCCGTTCTCGACGTCGACCTCGATCGTCGCCTCGTCGCCGGTTTCGACCTCGTCGTCGGCCTCGACGGAGAGTTCGGTCATGTCGAACTCCTCGTCAGGGACGACGTGGAGTTCTCCCTCCATGGTGTGGTGGCCGGAGCCGCAGTACTCGTTACAGACGACGCCGTACTCGCCGGCCTCGTCGAACTCGACGGTCATCACCGCCACCTCGCCGGGAATGACCATCGTGTTGATGTTCGTTCCGGCGACGCTGTAGCTGTGGATCACGTCCCGGCTCGTCACGTAGAACGTCACTTCGCTTCCGGCCGGCACCTCGACCGGATCGGGCTGGAACATGAACGTCTGAGCGACGACGTAGGCCTCGTACTCGTTCTCGCCGACCTGCTCGACGCGCGGGTCGGCGAACCGCTCGTCCTCGTCGAGTTCGCTCGGTTCGATGGTCTCCTCGCTGTCGTCGACCATCGCGATACCGAGGCCGACGGAGCCGTAGGTGATCGTCACGATAAACCCGACGATCAGGACCAGCGCCCCGATCAGCCACACCTTCTCGTAGGTGTGGACGTTCACGCGATCCCCACCACCGTCAGAAAGCTGCCGACGACGGTCGGCTCGTTCCCGAGAAACTCGACGAAGTACATGAACACCCATAGCAACGCGATGATGAGAAAGTACACCGTGATCAGCGCCAGCGTTCCGACGGGATCGTACTCGTCGTGGCCGATCTCCCGCCGTTGTTCTGACTCATCCGTCATCGCACACATACGCCCGGATAAGAAGGGGGCTTTCATAATAAACTGACCCGATTCTCACCCCGTAGGAACGGGGGTTATTATTAAGGGTAGCTCGCCCCGAGTTCGTGTATGGATCTCGAGGCGCTCTCCCCGCGGGCTGCGCTCGTCGTCGGCTTGCTCGCGCTCCTGCCGGTCACCTGGTACGGCCTCGGCAGTTCGCTCTCGGCTGGCGTCGTCTCCGCGATCAACGTCGTAATCATCATCGCCTGTCTCTACGTCGCGTTCACGCCGGTTCCGGGCGGCCACGGTCACGACTCGAGCGAGACGTCGTAGTCCGCACCCGGCTTCAGTCGATCGCCGCGTCGGACCCGTGTTTCCGCGACTCGAGCGGTGTCACTCCCCGTCCGTACCCCACGCGATACTGCCTCCCGCGCCTATGACCTCCTCACACGCCCGCTCCGATGCGGTCGGAGCCGATTCCGTTCGCGATCCCGTCGCCAGTTCCACCGGGAGCGACGCGTGTACGCTCTGTGAGCTACCGACGCCGGCCGATCCCGTTACCGACGCCGACGTCGAGGGTGCCTTCTGCTGTCGAGGCTGTCTCGACGTCCACCGAACGCTCGAGACGGTCGACGACGTCGACGAGACGGCCGTCCGCGACCGCCTCGAGAGCGAGTCGCCGTCGCTCGACGATCTCGAGGGCGAGGACGCCTTCCTCGCGGTCGACGGGATGCACTGTGGGACCTGCGAGGCGTTTCTCGAGGCGCGGGCGACCGACACCGAGGGAGTCCACGGGGCGGAGGCGAGCTACGCCACGGACACGCTGCGACTCGTCTACGATCCCGATTCGCTCGAGGCCGAGCGCCTGCCCGACGTCGTCTCGGGCTACGGCTACGAGGCCCGGGAACGAGGCGATGGACGGGACGAGGAGCCTCGCGACGCCGCGCTCGTGAAGTTCCTGATCGGCGGCGGGATGTTCGGGATGATGGTGATGATCTGGTACGCCGTCTTCCTCTACCCCACCTATTTCGGCTACGAGGCCCTCGCCGACTTCGGGAGCTACGACGGCTACTACGTCGCCGTCAACATCTGGCTCATGACGACGTTCGTCCTCTTCTACACGGGTCTGCCGATCCTTCGGGGAGCGTACGTCAGCCTCAGGGCGGGAATGCCGAACATGGATCTGCTCGTCTCGCTCGCCGCCCTCGGCGCCTACGCCTACAGCACCCTCGCGATGGGACTCGGTCGGACCGACCTCTACTTCGACGTCTCGGTCGCGGTCGTCCTCGCGGTCACCGCCGGCAGCTACTACGAGGGGCGCATCAAGCGCCGCGCGGCCGGCCTGCTCTCGGAGCTCACCGAAGCCCAGGTCGACGAAGCCCGCCGCGCCGACACCGGCGACACCGTGCCGATCTCCGCCGTCGATCCGGGCGATCGCTTGCTCGTTCGACCGGGCGAGCGCGTCCCGCTCGACGGCACCGTCCGCGAGGGCCGGGCCGCCGTCGACGAGTCGCTGGTCACGGGCGAGTCCCTCCCCGTCGAGAAGGCCGTTGGCGACCCCGTCCGCGGGGGAACCGTCGTCACCGACGCGCCGCTGGTCTTCGCGGTCGGCGACGAGGCCGAGAGCACCCACGACCGCCTCGTCTCGATGCTGTGGTCGATCCAGAGCTCGAGGCCCGGGGTGCAACGCCTCGCCGACAAGCTCGCGACGATCTTCGTCCCGCTGGTCCTCGCGCTCGCGGCCGTCGCGACCGTCGCGTCGCTCGCGACCGGCTCCGCCCTCTCGACGGCGTTTCTCGTCGGTCTGACGGTCGTGATCGTTTCCTGTCCCTGCGCACTCGGGCTCGCGACGCCGCTGGCGATCGCCTCCGGCGTCCAGCGCGCGGCCCGGCGCGGGATCGTCGTCGCCGCGGAGACGATCTTCGAGGCGGCGCCCGAGATCGACGTCGTCGTCCTCGACAAGACGGGAACGCTGACCGAGGGCTCGATGTCGGTCGACGCCGTTCACACGGTCGACGGGATCGACGCCGACGACCTCGTTCGGCGAGCCGCGGCCGTCGAAGCGCTGTCGGAGCACCCGATCGGTGCCGCCGTCGTCGACGCCGTCGAGAACGACGAGAGAATCGGGGTCGAGGCCGCCGACGCCGACGGCTTCGAGCGCCACCCTCGAGGCGTGAGCGCTCGCGTCGACGGCGACTGCGTCGTCGCCGGCCACCTCGACTGCTGTCGAGAGCTCGGACAGTCGATCCCGTCGGAACTCGAGTCCCGGATCGACTCGATCCGCGAGAGCGGCGCCGTCCCGGTCGTCGTCGCCTGGAACGGCCGAGCCCGCGGCGTGATCGCCGTCGGCGACACCCCGCGAGCGGAGTGGCAGGAGGCGGTGGCGACCCTCGCTGACGGGCGGGAGGTCGTCGTTCTCACGGGCGACGAGGGAGCCGCGGCGGACCGGTTCCGGGACGTCGATGGCGTCGACGAGGTCTTCGCGGGCGTCCCGCCCGAGGCGAAAGCCGAGACCGTTCGACGGCTGCGCTCGAGGGGATCGGTCGCGATGGTCGGTGATGGCAGCAACGACGCGCCGGCGCTCGCCGCCGCCGACGTCGGCATCGCGCTGGGCAGCGGCACCGAACTCGCGACGGACGCTGCCGACGCCGTCGTCGTCGACGACGACCTCGGACTGGTCGCGGAGACGTTCGACGTCGCGGCCGCCACCAACCGGCGTATCCGGCAGAACCTCGGCTGGGCGTTCGTCTACAACGCCGTCGCGATCCCCCTGGCGATCGCCGGCCTACTCAATCCGCTGTTCGCGGCCGTCGCGATGGCGACGAGCAGCCTGCTCGTCGTGCTGAACTCGGCTCGCTCGCTCTGAGGACTCACTCCTCGCCGTTCCCGGTTCCGCCCTCGCGAGTCACGACCCGATCGACGGTCGACCGTTCGCCGTCGTCGTCGTAGACGTACGTCGCTCCCTCCTCCTCGTCGGCCGTCTGTCGGTGGCTGCCGTCGCAGAACGGAAACTCCGCCGAGAGCCCGCACTGACAGACCGCGACGTCGCCCTTCTCGTCGTCGATGTCGGATGGATCGAGCTTTCGGGGCCCGTTCGCCTCGAGTTCGACAAGTCGTGTCATCGGTGTCGATGCGGCCTCGAGCGACGAAAGCGTTCGGTCCTCTTCTGCGAAACCGTTAGCCGGGGAGACGTTCATCGCTTCCCTGCAGTCTCCTGCGGTGGCTATACCAGCGCAGACGCCATCGTACGTGACGTATGTGTGCAACGTTCACCGCGGAGGACGAAGGTAAGGACGTCGTCAACGCCAACGGCGACCAGATCGGAATCGTCAGCGAGGTCGATGTGGGAACCGCTTACGTGAACCCGGATCCAGGCATGACGGACACGCTCAAGTCCCAGCTGGGCTGGGGTGACGCAGACGAGGACACGTATCCGATCGACGACAACAACGTGAAGGCGATCACCGATCGAGAGATCCGCCTGAAACGAACCTAGGTCCGAACGGTCACCGGAACCGATCGATCGACGAACGAACCGTTTCGGATGTCAGCCGCGCTCCCCGTCGGTAGGGACCCCGCTGCTTGCGCGTGCCACCTCCGCTCACTTCTTCCAGACGGCCTACTGTTCGAGTATGCCACTGCGGGTACCGACGGAAGACGATTTTGCGGAGCTAGGGGAGGACCTGTTTCTCGATCTCACCGACGAGGAACTCGAGTTCTTCGTCGAGATGGCCGAGCGGAAGATGGGATCCTACGAGACGGTGATGTCGTACGATCCGAAGCCGCGGCTGGGCGGCGACGAGAACCGAACGCGCAATGCGGGCCGACGCGTAACCAGCGAGGAGGACCCGCACAACGCCTGGGTGACCCAGTGTTTCGTCGGCGGCGACGACGGCGGCGACCTCGAGGGCTGGGAGATCGGTATCAAGGACAACGTCTCCGTCGCGGGCGTCGAGATGACCTGTGGCTCCTCTGTCGTCGAGGGGTACGTTCCCAACCGGGACGCGACCGTTACGACGCGCCTGCTCGAGGCGGGCGCTGATATCGTCGGGAAGACGAACATGGACGATATGGCGATGACCTCGACGGGTCACAGCGCCTTTGGTCCCGTTCTGAACCCTCACGACGACGACTACCTCGCGGGGGGCTCGAGCGGCGGCAGCGCGGTCGCCGTCGCGAGAAACCAGGTCGACGTCGCGATCGGCTCCGATCAGGGCGGCAGCGTTCGTGTCCCCGCGGCCTTCTGTGGTATCGTCGGCCACAAGCCCACGTACGGGCTCGTCCCCTACACCGGCTGTATCGGGATCGAGCACGCGATCGACCATCCGGGACCGATGGGTCCCGACGTCGAGAGCGTCGCGCGAACCCTCACGACGATCGCGGGGAGCAACGAACGCGATCTCCGGAACCACAGCACCGTCCCCGTCGAGCAGTACGCGGAGAAACTGGACGGCGACGTCTCCGACCTCTCGATCGGCGTGCTCGAGGAGGGGTTCGATCGCGAGGGGGCCAACGAGAAGATCCTCGACGCCACGAGGGACGCGATCGACCAGCTCGAGGCGGAGGGCGCGACCGTCGAGGAGGTCTCGATACCGATGCATCTCGACGCCAAAGACATCCACGACGTCTGTACTTCGGAGGGGCTGCTCGACGCCATCTCCGGGGAGGGACTGGGCCACGGCTGGAAGGCGTGGTACAACCGTTCCTGGATCGAATCCTTCGGCAAGTATCGTCGAGCCCAGAGCGACGACTTCCCGCCACGGCTCAAGCTGCTGTTGCTGATGGGATCGTACACCAACACCGAGTACCACTCACGGTACTACGCCCGCGCGATGAACCTCGTCGTCGACCTCACCGAACGGTACGACGCGGCCCTCGAGGAGTACGACCTCCTGGCGATGCCGACGGCGGTAACGAAACCCCCCGAACACCAACCCGAGCGAGACCAGCACCAGCGCCTGCGGGAGGACGACATCGTCCACAACGCGACGCCGTTCAACCGCACCGGCCACCCCGGTGTCAGCGTCCCCGCCGGCGAGGTCGACGGGCTTCCGGTCGGCCTGATGCTCGTCTCCTCTCGGTTCGACGACGCCACGGCGCTGAACGCGGCTTACGCCCTCGAGCAGGCGTAACCCTTCTATCGAAGTTGTAACAGTTATCCGACTGTACGTTCAAGCCTTCGTCACGATGAGACCCACGATGGAGGAACTCGATCTGGAGCACGAACTGGTTCAGCTACTCGCCCGTGAAGCGGTCCGCGCCGCGATGGAGACGCCGCTGCAGGAGCCGATCCTCGAGGCCGTCGAGGGCTCGATCGACGAGTCGTCGGCGACGACAGACGGAGCGACCGAGGGCAGCGAGAACGAGTTCGCGGTCGATGAGGGCGGTGAGGACGAGCGTACAGTTGACGAGGGCAGCGAGGCCGAAGCGGGGATCGAAGCCGAGACCGAGGCCGACAGCAAGAGCGCGTTCGCGAAGGCTGCGCAGGGATTGCTCACGTTTCTCGTGATGTTCGCCGTGCTCTACGTCGTCTTCAGACGGCTGGCCGGCGACGACTGAAATCGACCCGTCTCGGGATCGTCTCAGTAGTTCCTGCCTTTTGGCTCGACCGGTCCTCGCGGAGGACTTGCCGAAACGGTCCCGCATCCGATTCTCTCCAGTGCCAGGACCTGACGCTTCTCTCCGCTGTTCGGTCACACTATCGAAAAAAGAGTCGCCCCGTCGTTTCCGAGAGCAACGGTTCGCTACACGGCGAACGTCAGGACGAAGGCGCCGACGATCACGAGTCCGATCCACAGCCCGAAGACGATCGCCGCGTGCTTTCCGGTGAGTGCCTCGCCGTCGAGGAGTTCGTTCGTCTCCATCGGTCGAGGATGAGGGGACCGTCGGTAGTGAACTGCTTTCCGATTCTCGATTCTCGGGAACCGCCGATACCGATACGAACGACGATCGGCGCGTCGTTCATACCGATGGTCGACGCCTTCTCGAGAGAGCGGATCGTTCGGCCGCGTGACTACCGGACGACCGTCACCGGAACCTGTGCGCGTCTCACGACCTGTTCGGCAACGCTTCCGAGCAGGACACGCGAGACGCCCGATCGGCCGTGGCTACCGAGTACGATCCCATCGACGTCGTTCTCCTCGGCGAACTCGACGATCCCTCGAGGCGGCGATCCGACGACGGTTTCGGTCTCGACCGACCGGCCCCGTTCGTCGGCGAGTTCTTGAGCCATCTCGAACAGCGCCTCGGCTTTCTCCTCCTCGAGTTCGACGGCCCGCGGAAAGTTGTAGGGAGCATCGCTTCGGTACGCGGAGACGGACGGGTTGACCACGTGCAATGCCGTGACGTCGGCCTCCGGAAACGTCTCGAAGGTGTGCTCGAGTGCTGCCCGTGCCGGATCGGAGTCGTCGAGTGGAACGAGAATCCTCATACGACATGCTTCGACTGGACAGCGGATATAGGGAGCCGTCGGTTCCCGAACGCTGGGAGGAAGAACAACGGATCAGCGAAGAGAGGGCCCGCGACCACCGCGCCGCCCGCTGCGTGTTCGGCGACGAGTGACCGACGGCCCCGGGCTGGCGAATAGCCTCGCGTGGGTCTGCCTCGACGTACGGTACCAGCTGCGATCGCACGCCGGACCCCGTGACACGTGGCGTCCCCAACACTCGTCGTACGAACTGTTCGACACCGCTGGCAGCCGGGTGAACGAGAGCGACGACGAGCTCGTCGAGCCAAGTCGTTCCATCCCGAACTATCCACGCCGGACGGGCAGTCCCAACCGTTTTTGTGGCACCTTGCGTACTAGTACCATGGGTCCAGATATTAGGGAGGATCGGACGACGGACTCGCCGATCGACGACATCGCGTATCTCGCGCGGTCGGAACACCGCACTCCGGCACTCGTTGCGCTGACGGACCGCCCCCGAACTCGCTCCGAACTCTGCGAGGAGGCCGGCGTTTCCTCCTCTACGATGCGGCGAACGTTGAACGAGTTCGAAGCTCGGCGCTGGATCCGCAAAGACGGCCACCAGTACGTGGCAACCCCGCCGGGAGAGGCGATCGCATCCGTAATGGAAGACGCGATCGACCGAGTCGAAACCGAACGGGAGTTGCGCGACGTCTGGCACTGGCTTCCGGACGTAGTCGGCGAACTCCCGACCGAGACGTGGTCAGAACTGACCGTAACGGTTGCCGACCCCGAACTCCCGTACCGTCCGGTAAATCGCTTCGAGTCGCTCCTCGAGAGGACGACCACGCTGCGTTTCGTTCGCCCCGAGGTCGCGCTGATGGACCCCTGCCTCGACCTCCTCTCCGAACGGGTCGATAGCGGTGTGGACGTAACGCTGATCGATCGCCCGAACTGTCATCTGTACTTCCTTACGACGTACCCGGAGCGCAGCTCCGAACTGATGCAACGAACCAACTTCACGGTACTACAGCACGACGAACTACCGCCGTACGGAACCGGTCTGCTCGACGATCGCGTCGTCATCAGTTGTTACGAGCAGGATAGCGGGATGGCTCAGGCGGTGATCGATACCGACGTTCCGGCAGTCCGCAGCTGGGCGCAGTCGGTGTACGAACGCTATCGCTCCGACGCCCGGCCGATCGAGCCTCGCCAGCTCGTCGACTGATTCTCTTCGGCGCGATACGTATTCTGCGCTTGCCGTCGAGCGTGGACCGAGACCCGGTCAGTGGGAGCCTCGATCGGATTGCAGTCGGTGCATCGATTGCAGTGGGTGAACAAACGGTAGGGACTGCAGAACTGTCACAAAATAGCTACACCGTCCTCGGCTTCGTACTGTCTCTGGCCGGGAGACCAACACCATGACCGACGACCAGCAAATCACGTACAGCATAGCCCTCGAGACGATCATCAACACACCCGCGGAGGCGACGGGCGACGACCGACGGTGAGCAACGATGAGCAACTCACTCGACACGAAGAAACTCGAACGCGAGGTTAAATCGATGTACCAGGAGGTTGCGGTGTCCGCTGACGCCGAGTTCCACTTCGAGACGGGACGGGACCTCGCCGAGCGCCTCGGCTACGATCCGGACACCCTCACCTACGTCCCCGACGAGGCGATCGACTCGTTTGCGGGTGTCGGCTACTACTTCGATCTGGCGGCTCTCGAACCGCGCGAGAGGGTCCTCGATCTCGGTAGCGGTTCGGGAATGGACTCTTTCTACGCCGCGATGAACGTCACCGAAACGGGGGCCGTCACGGGCGTCGACATGACCCCCCAACAGGTCGAGAAGGCGACCAGTCTCGCCGCGGACAACGGCTTCCACAACGTCACCTTCCGCGAGGGATACATCGAGGAGCTCCCGTTCGAGGACGGGTCGTTCGACGCGGTGATCTCGAACGGCGTGATCAACCTCTCCGCGGAGAAAGATCGGGTCTTCGAGGAAGCGAACCGCGTACTCAAACCGGACGGACGGTTGGCCCTGTCCGACATCATCAGCGAACGGCAGCTACCCGAGAGCATCAAGACCGATGCGGATCTCTGGGCGGCGTGTATCGGCGGCGCCGAACAGACCGACGATTACACGGGAACGATCGAAGCTGCCGGCTTCGAGCTACTGGAACTCCGAGAGAACACGCAGTACGAGTTCATCTCGGAGCAGGCGGCGAACGCTTGTGGGAAGTACGGCGTCAAGAGCATCTCGCTCAGCGCCCGCAAACAGTGAGGAGGGGGGCAGTACCGAGCGACCACCTCCCCTCGTAGGTCGACGATCCGATCGTCGGCTGCTCGGAACACGGAGCCACTGGCTGGGGAGTTCTTCGACGAGGGTTCCAAAGGAAACGAGGGACGGCAACCACGGCGATAAGCACGATTGAGTCCGGCCCCGATTCCGAACGTGAACCGTTCCTCGAGAGTGCTGACAGAGTGATTCAATCTGCGGTCCTCTCGGACCCGCTCGAGCCGTTTCCGTCCGTATCGGATCCGAATATCTAATGGGGTGGCAAGTTCCCTAGAACGGGACCGGACGAGAACTCCAGAGCAGACACTCGGTCGGACAGCTATCGACAAAACAGTGAAAAATTCGTCACGACCGATACCGGCGAGAACGGTGGCACGACCTACCGACGCTCACCGGAGTCACTCGTTGTCGAGCAGGCGGCAGACATCCGAGAGCACGTCTCGACGGAGAAGTTGATCGCCCGCGTCTCGGAAATGCAAGAGCGCATTAGCGACTTCCAGGCCCAATACGGCGTCGAATCACCAGAGGAGTTGCTCGTCGAACGAACAAACCAAACCCTGTCCGAGGCGGCCACAACCCACGACGATCTCAACCCTGATACGATCCGAGAGTGGCAGACGACGCGTCGGAACCTCGCGTTCGCCAACGCTGCGCTCTCGATCGCCGACGCTGAACGGTTCGTTGGCGAGGAGTCACGACCGAATGGAAGCGCACTCGCCCAGTAACAGATGAGAAGGCACGATGCGACGGAGGAAGGACACTCTCTTAGAGGTCCGATTGACCGGTCAGCTCTTCTCGCTATTCGAGAGATGTTCAACGCAGATGAGCCGCTAGCCACCGCGGAGTTAGACGACTATCTGGATCCGAAGAGGCTTGAAGTCACGTACACTGATGCTCCTTGCGGAGCCGACACGGCGCGCATCGACGTCTAGTGGACGATACAAGACGACTACAAGTTCCATTATACAGATTCGCGCGGTGTGAATCTACGGTGGCGCAAACACCTACACAATAACGATTACCTCACCGTCCGTGGGCTCGAACATTACCACCCGCCGCCAAATGCGTCCCCCAATCCGAGCGAGGTCGAGGATTCCTGTATTACCCAATCACCGGAGAAACTGGTCACGCGGGCAGTCCTCAAGCTATGGCGAGTCGCCTACCACGTCGAATCGGTCTCTCCTTTGAACGCAGGGAGCAATCCGCCCTAACAATCCCCGGTACTCTCGGCGGCTCATAACTACTGTTCCAACTCAGATGTGAAGTTGCGAATTTTAACCAGATTCCCGAGGACTGTTACAGTAGTTGGTAATTTTATCTCTTCGTTCAGAACAATATGAAACTGGATCACTCGGCTAGGAAGCTACGTATGCACACATAACACCGAAGCTCATCTCAGATCGAGATAACGTTGACGAAACTGTGCTAAATACAAAGCGCATCTCTTGCACTGAATCAGTCAAAATCCGAGTGTCAGGATTGGTTACTACAGAGTGTTCACGTCTCTGTTCTGGAGCGTAAACGAGAACGTTTTCATCACGGCTGTGAAGCCGCTATAACCCTGGAAGATACTATCGATAGACTTCCATAACGTACGATTCGAAAGGAAAGATGATCCCATCATCGTCGGTATATCCTTTGAGTTCGTCCTTGACGTCTTGGATGAGTTCGTCCCGAACCGCCTGCGATGCGTTCCCGATTGGCTCGGCAAGCGGCGAGGTTGCCGCCTGTCGGCTAATGAATGTCTCGACCGAAGGAAAGCGTACCGAGCCGATGTCGATCGTGACGGACACGTCATCGAATCCCGCATCTTGTGCGATCCGCTGTAGGTCGTCTCCATCCCATAAGGGGAATGGTCCGTGCATCATTGCCCCCCACTCGCCACCGATGTGGCGCGATAACGCTTCAGCCAGAGCTTCCCAACCGGGCTGATATTTCAGCGGTCGTCCGACATTCAGCAATACATGACCGTCCGACGCAACGACGCGACGCATCTCCCTAAGTGCAGGTATGGGATCATCGAAGAACGGGAGACCCTGTTGGCAGAGGACGATGTCGAATCGCTCCTCGGCGAACGGAAGATCAGTCGCGTCCGCCTCCTGCCACTCGATTGTAAGTCCCTCTTCCGCTGCGGCCTTCGTCGCCACTGCTAACATGCCCTCATCATTATCGACCCCTACCACGGACCCTGTCTTGCCGACGAGAGGCGACGAGAGCCGCGCGACGATACCGGTCCCAGACGCAATATCGAGTACGTGGTCACCTTCTTCGATAGTGGCTCGGTCAATGAGTCGCTCTGCCCACGGTGTGAAAATCACCGGGACGAAGTACTGCTCGTACGCTTCGGGAGAACCTTGTTCGAACTCCCAGTCAATTGATTGATTTGTTCGTTCACTCATGGTCGGTTGATCTCCATATAGTCGCAAGAACGATCGCTGTCTTGCATCGTTCCCAGCCAGTCAACAGTAGGGATGCTTTTTCTGTCTGTGTGATATGCTACTACGCACGTGACATCCTCACAGTGGTGATCTGTCATCGTGACGCGTGGTCCACGAGATTCCTGACGGAACCCTTCAAGTGTCCCTTCGGCTGCTCCCGCAGCGAGCCACTCGGAAACGTACGGTTCGACGGTGTCGGTCCGCTCGGCCAACTCCTCGGGCGAGAGTGGTCCGCCGTCGGTTGACGCCTCGTAGAGGCCGAGCCTGTCGCCGATGACGACCAGTGGCGCATAAAAGGCCGCCCCGAGCTCGTTGACGGCCTTGCCGATGAGTTCGTCTAATTGCTCTTCGTCAATTGGTTCGTCCGCCGGTGTTGCTTTAGACATTCATCAGCTACCCCTTATCTATCTGTGTGAACCAGTCACATGGAGTTATCCGATGAACAATCTTCAGGGTGTGAAAGCGACCCAACGGTTGATGCACCAGTCGGTGAGAAATACGCCTGATCTACCATCCGTCACATTCACCGTGAATCTGGTGGAACAGACAACGATATGTTGCTGAATGCATCCTCTGTATAGCGGTCGGCCAGAATTCTGCTGTATAGTACCCTTTCACCACCACGAAGAGCAGGTCAGTGAGTACGTCGTTGTCAGGAGATGTTTGCCCGTTCAAACTGGCGTACGCCGACAAGAACCGGCAGGAGGAGCCAGAGACCTAATATCACGACTGCAATCTCGGGTTGGACGTACCACGAGAGTGTATCCGGTGCCGGGAGGTCCATCGTTTCGAGGAGTCCGTCCGGAAACACGCCGACCGTCGCCACGAGATACGCACGCGTCGGGTTCGTGAGCATTCCGACGAACTGGATCGGGTCCTCGCCGATTCCGAGCCCGAGTACGGTGTTGAGGACGTACTCGATACCGGCCAGCCCCGAGATGTCGTCGTTCAGCGTGACGAGATTCGTCATGAGATAGAATCCGAGCGCACCGGCCATCGCCCGCGACCGAGACGCTGTCACCGCGGAAATCCCGACCGCAACCGCCACGTAGGCGAGCGCGTACATCGTCGTGAGAGCGGCAATCTGTACGAACACCGCTGTGTGCAGCGAGTCGAACCACGCTACCGCGAGCACCGCGGCGACCGCGAACCCCAGGACGAGCGACGCAGCGACGATTCCCGCCCGCGAAACGTACTTTCCGAGTACCACGTCACGCCGACTCACCGGTGTCGACAGGAGATGCTTGATACTCCCGGACTCGCGCTCACCCGCGATCGAAAGATAGGCGGCGACGAGGGCGATCGCCGGAACGAACACGGCCCCGACGAACACCATGTTCCACAGCGCCACGAGGAGGTCTGGTGGGCCGTCGGCACTGCCGAGTCGTACGTACAGGAAAAACAGCGCGATTAACAGCGTGTAGTGGATTCCGACGAGCCAGACGATCTTCGCTCGTCGGGCATCGAGGAAATCCTTGGCGACGACCGCTCGAACGCTCATCGTCCCACCCCGATCCGTGCCGCGGTGAGTTCGTCGTCGGTCGCCGGTAGCTCTTCCCGTTCGGACGACGTGTACGTCTCGAACAACCGCTCGAGCGATGTCCCCGTCGACGTGATGTCCAGAACCCGGGTGCGCTCGTCCAGCTCGGACACGACGTCGATTTTCCTTGTCGAATCCGTGAGAGATGCCGTGATCGTCGTCTCGTCGACCGTGACCTCCTCGACACCCCCGATGGCGTCCAGCGCGAGATCGTCGGGTACGCGGGCGACGTCGACGCTAATCGTGCCGCCGAGATCCAGGTTCGATCGGAGCTCGTCGGGGGTTCCGGTGGCAACGAGGTGCCCGTCGTTCAAAATGCCGATCCGATCGCACACGGCTTCGACCTCGCCGAGGATGTGGCTCGAAAAGAACACCGTCCGTCCGTCGTCCGCCTCCGCGCGAACGATCTCCCGAAACTCCCGCATTCCGGTCGGATCCAGTCCCGCCGACGGTTCGTCGAGAATCAACAGCTCGGGGTCACCGATCAGCGCCATGGCGAGCGCGAGCCGCCGTCGCATCCCCTTCGAGTAGCCACCGACCGCTCGATCCGCCTCGTCGCGCGTGAGACCGACGCGGCCGAGCAGCGCGTCGGCGTCCACGGTAGCGCCGTTCGCTCGTCCGATCCACTCCACGTGTTCGCGACCCGTCAGGCGCGCGTAGAGGCTCGCTCCCTCGGGAAGTACGCCGGTCTGTCGGCGAATCCGCTCGGCGTCGATCGCGGGATCGTTTCCGAGAACGGTCACATCCCCTTCGGTCGGCCGAACGAAGTCGAGCAACATATCGATCACCGTCGATTTCCCGGCCCCGTTGGGTCCGAGGAAACCGAACACTTCGCCCGCTTCGACTCGCAAGTCGAGCCCATCGACGGCGATGACGTCCTCGTCGAAGCGTTTGGTGAGATTTCTCGTCCGGATTGCAGTCATCAGTGATCTCACCTCGAGACGAGCGCTCCCGATCGTTCTCCGACCGTCTCGGGTCGGTTCCACTCGGGGAACGATCCATTGACCGTTCTCAGTCGGTCGAATATCCACCGGACACTCCACACTGTAGCGACGACGAGTCCGATTCCGACCGCCATCGCAATCGGATACGATGTCGCCAGTACTCCCGCAGCGAGTAATCCAACGAAGATCACCGCGCCGACGGGGGTTCGCTGTTCCGGATGTGCCGGATGGGAACTGCGCGTGTCTCGGATTCGGTCGGGGTCTATCGGTCCTCCGTGCATGGTATCGAACCTCCGTTGTGGGATCAGTGGGGTCGATCCTCGATCGAACACACGGGACACGGTCCGAGGTCGATTGTTCCGGATATACTGGGCGGGTTTATGTTCGTCCATTGGACGCCCGTTCAGCCGGAGCGTGAGTCCGTACGTTGCGCAATCTCACACTGCATCACGATCCTGCTTCGGTTCGAAGCCGCCCGTACCGATAGCGAAGCGACGAACAGCGTGAGCCGAATCTCTCCTCCCAGAATACTGGGCACAACGCTTTATTGGGCGCTCGGTGGACTATCGACTAGGGCCATGCGAGAAGCTAACATAGCCATCAGCGATGGGGAGTTCGGCGCGATGGGGCTCGAGGAACTCATCGCCCTCGGTCGCGAGGCGGGGGTCCGAGACTTCGAGGAACTGGCCTGTCACGGGACCGGAGCGATCGTCCAGGTAACGGTCGAATCGCGGTACGACGAAGAGCGACTGTCGGCACTCGAGTGTGTCGATCAGTGGGAACGCGTCGCGGAAATCGACGACGGGTACCTGTACGTGATCGCGTTTACCGCGCCGGAGCTTCCGGGGAGTCTCGCCGAAGAGGCCGAGGACCTGATCGGCACGTGCGACCCCGAACTGGATGACAGGGGTGCAACGATGTCGCTCGTCGGCTCCCAGGAGACGATCTCCGAAACGATCGGCGAATACGAAGCAGTCGGGATCTCGCCCGATCTCCGGAAACTCGGTTCCTACGACGGTCGAGACAAACCGATAGATTCCCTGACCGACCGACAGCAGGAGGTGATGCAAACCGCGTTCGACATGGGCTACTACGAAGTGCCGCGGGAGGTGTCGACCGAGGACGTCGCTGCCGAACTGGATCTCGATCCATCGACCGTCGCCGAACACCTCCAGCGCGCCGAGCGAAACGCACTGGCTCAGCTCCTCGAGTGATCGAGCGTCTGAACCCGGTCGATGGAACCGGTAGGAGCCACGCTCACAGGGTTGTCTCGTCACCGGACGAGTTCGGCAGCCAGATCCGTCGCGCCTTCGAGGGGCATCGCGACGGTTGCAGCCGTAACGTTGCTCGCCCACTCCTCGTAGACAGCACGGGTCGGAAACGCGTTGACGTACGGACAAATCGCAGCGTAGCCGCGTTCGAGTGACGGATCCTCGCCGTCGGCCGGCGACGCGACGGCGTCGTCGATCCCGAACGAGAACACCGCCTCGCTGGGCCGTACCGTCAGCTCCTCCGTTCCGACGGCACGCGCCTCGATGACTGTCCCCTCCGGACTTTTCGTCCGAATGTCGACCGGCCGATCCGCCAGGGCGGCCAGTATCACCGCGTCGTAGAAACACGCGAACTGATACCGCTCGTCGCCGACCGTCCCCCGGTGGACGGTCTCCTCGTCGGTCAGACAGAGGTCGTCGACGGTAATCGAACCGCCACCCGTTCGATTTCGAACCTCGCTCGCCCACTCGCCCAGCGTCTCGACCGATTCCACGCCGAGAAACCGACCCAGCGCCGACCGTAACTCCGGGGGGAGTTCCGCCTCGAGCACGGACGGGCCCGCAATCCATTGGTTCGAGGATCGTCCGGATTCGACGCTCGAGTTCTCGATACCGCCGCAGCAGGGACACGGATCGTCCGTCATGGAGACGAGTACGATCGTGTCGTCGATCGGTTTGACTCCCAACGCACGGGGTCCGTTCAAGTCGAGTTTAGCGGAACGGATCACCCCGAACGCATCATTCCGATTCCGGAATCGACGCCGTCGTGAGTCGATACTCCAGCTCAACTGCGTTGCGCTCCTCGTCGAAGTACGGTTCGATCGTCTCGATCAACTGCTCCCGAAGTCCGGGGAACTCGTCGTCACCCACCGCATCGAGTACCTCGGTGAACATACCGGAGTTCGTGGCCGTCCGGTGCCAGAAGTGTTCCGGCGACAGCGCCGGATACCGTACGGTGTCGGTTTCGAATTCGAGCTCTCGAACGGCCGAACCGAGTCGCTCTCGGACGGTCCCAGGATCCCCCCACAGGAACGGTGGTTCCGAAAAGTTCGGGAGGTCTTCCGGCGACAGCGCTGTCACGATCACACCAGCCATCGACGGATACAGGCTGGTGGGCGTCCACGACGTGAACCCGATTCGACCGCCGGGACGCGTCACCCGGAGCAGTTCCCGGGCTGCGGCGTCAGGTGGATCGCCGTACATGTGGCCGAGATTGGACAGCGTGACGTCGAACGCGTTCTCCGCGAACGGGAGATCGGTCGCGGTTCCCTCCCGCCAGGAAACTCCCTCCACGGCAGCCGTCTCCGCGTTCGCTCGAGCGCGTTCTAACAGTTCGGGCGTGATATCCAGCCCCGTTACGCGCCCGCTGCGTCGAGCCGCGGTGATGGCGACGTTCCCCGTTCCGCAGCCGACGTCGAGGACGTCGTCGCCGGCGGAAACGGCAGTGTGTTCGACGAGGCGGCTCCCCATCGAGAGGTAGTTGGGGGCGATAGTCGCGTACGACCCGGTTTCCCACACCCGTTTCGTCCACCGTTCGGACGGCGTCTCGCGTTCGATACGTTGTCGATCGATCGTTTCGCCGACGCTCGTCTCCCCGCTCGAGTCGCTGTTCGGCTCGTCGGTATCGGATTCGGTCATCCTGTGTGCCTCCGATTAGCGGTAACGGGCTCCGCTCTCGAGGTGCTTGCTCCCATCTGATCGGGGAGGTTTAACTCGATGCTGTTGTCCGGCTTCCCGGAGGCGAGAGAACCGTGAGATCGCTTCCAACGAGAACAGTTCTTTTGCCTAGCTGGTAGAGTTCACACTCGACACCGCAACCAGAGTCTGTAGCGTTGTCACTCAGCGAGCCCGTAGCAGAAACCTACGAGTCGAGAGTACCAACGAAGTGAGAAGAGCCTAGGCCGGGATTTGAACCCGGGCTCTCGTCCTTACCAAGGACGCGCTTTACCGCTAAGCTACCCAGGCGCGTAATTCGTGGTTCGCCCGTGGCGGATTTATCCCTTTCGAAACCCGTCCTGCGAGAGCCGACCGCGAACTGCTCTCCCACTCGAGCGCGAGCCCACGACTCTATGTCACGGACAGCAGCCGCTCGCCGACGCTGTCGCTCGAGACCATCACGACGACGCGAGAATCGGCGAGAGCCTAGGCCGGAATTTGAATCCGGGGTCTCGTCCTTACCAAGGACGCGCTTTACCGCTAAGCTACCCAGGCGCACTCGTTGGTTGCGTCGAGTCCACTTTAGGGGTTTCGATTCGCCACCGGGCGTGGGTGGCCGTGTCGCGGTCAGGTGTCGGTCACGGAGGTCGCCCGGTCGGTCGTCGACTCCTCGAGAGAGTGCTCGGAGACGTGGCTCTCGGAGCCGACCGTCGACCGTTCGGCGGGGGGAAACGACGTCCCCGCGGCTGCGGCGATCTCGTCGGCGCGCTCGAGCAGCGACGGCGACGGGCTCTCGTCGACGGCTGCGGCGCCGGCCAGAACGGCCAGCTCGAGGACGTCCCGCTCGAGGGTTGCGTCGCGGGCCGTCGCAGCCTCGGTGTCGTCGCGCTCGTCGAGCCGGTGGGTCTGTTCGCGACCGAACGCCTGGACGGTACGAACCGCCTTGTCCGCGGCGTCGGTCCGGGCCAGCAGGTAGAAGCCGCGGGCGACGAGGATGTCGGCCGCGAGGATCTCCATGTCGCCGTTGACGTCGGTGGCGCCGTCGGTGTCGGCCCAGGGCTCCTCGTGGGCCAGCGATCGCGTGAGCCGGAGCCCCTCGTAAATGAGCTGTACGCCGGCGGCGTGGGTGACGATCCCGTCGTCCGGATCGTCCCCGTCCACGGTCGTTTCGGTCGGTGCGACGGCTCCGGCGCTTTCGAGCGTGAGCGCGCCGGGAAGCATCGACGCGCTCTCGAGCGTGGATTCGATAAGCTCGTAGAGCGCCGGTGGTTCGACGTCCGTGACGGCCTCGACGGCCACACGCCGACAGCTGTCCGCCTGTTCCATCATAGGGCCGTTACGAGGGAGGAGGCAAAGACCTTTGGAAACGCCGAGTCGACGTCTCTCATGATCGACGTCGACAGCGAGGGAGCGATCCGGACCGTCACGATCGACAGGCCGGAGCGACGGAACGCGCTGACCGAAGCGGGACTCGAGGCTCTCGAGGGTGCGATCGTCGATGCCGACGAACCCGTGGTCGCCCTCCGTGGCGCCGGTCCTGCGTTCTGTGCCGGTGCCGATCTCTCGGTCGTCGCCGAACTCGAGCGGGACGATGCCGAGGCGTTCGCCCGGCTGGGCCAGCAGGTCGCCCGGAGTATCGAAGACAGCGACGCGATCGTCGTCGCCGAAATCGACGGCCCTGCTCGCGGCGGCGGGCTCGAGCTCGCGCTCGCCTGCGACGTGCGGGTCGGGACGCCCGATTCGACCTACGGCGAGCCCGGCGCCACCTTCGGCCTGTTCGGCGCTTGGGGCGGGACGGTCCGGCTCCCGCGGATCGTCGGCGAGGGTGACGCCCTCGAGTTCGCCTGCACGGGTCGGGTCGTCGGTGCCGAGGAGGCACTGCGGATGGGGCTGCTCTCTCGAGTGGAGGCCGAGCCGCGGACGGTCGCCGAGGAACTCGCCGCGAACGAGACGGACGCGCTCGCCGTTTTGAAGCGACGGATCCGTGACGACGAGGACCGAGACAGCCAGGAGCGACGGGAGGCTGAAGCGTTCGGCGAACTCGTAGACGCACACGCCGGCTCGCTCGAGGGACTGCTCGAGTGAGGCGGACGGCGGCTCGTCCGAGTTCCGTCGGCCGAATCGCTTTTTCCGTCCGGCGTGGAGGCTACCGGTAGATGCCCGGACCCGCCTTCCTGACCGGCGAGCGCGTCGCGCTGCGGACGATCGAGGAGGAGGACCTCGAGTTCCTCCAGACGCAGATCAACGATCCCGCGATCTGGCGACCGATCGGCAACTCGATGCCGCTCAACGCCGAACAGGAACGGGAGTTCTTCGAGGAGGCCGTCTGTTCGGACGACGCGATCCACCTCCTGATCACCGTCGACTCGACCCCGGTGGGAACGATCGGGCTCGACGCGATCGACTGGCGAGCCGGCAGCGGCGAGGTCGGTTACTGGATCGCCCCCGACTACCACAGGCGCGGGTACGGAACCGAAGCCACAGAGCTGGTACTCGAGCACGGGTTCGACCAGCTCGGCCTCCACCGGTTGTCGGCCCGCGCGTTCTCGTTCAACGACGGCTCGAAGCGGCTCCTCGAGTCCGTCGGCTTCACCGAGGAGGGGGTCCACCGCGACGCGGCGTTCGTCGACGGCGAATACTGCGACGTCCACTGGTACGGACTCGTAGAGGAGGAGTGGCGCTCGTCCTGACTACTCGAGGGGGTCGGGCGACGGCGGCACCCGACGCTTGTGCATGCTCTGTTCGTACATCCGCCGAACCTTCTCGACGGTTTCGACCTCGACGCCGAGCTCTCGAGCGGCCACGTCGGCCGACAGCGGGCCGTCGATGTGGGTAACCAGGATCGAGTCGAGCGTCTCGTAGTCCATCCCCATCTCGTCTTCGTCGGTCTGGTCCTCCCAGAGCTCGGCGGTGGCGGGCTTGGCCGCGAGGTCCTCCGGCACGCCGACGTGGCGGGCGAGCTGGCGGACCTGTGCCTTGTAGAGGTTCCCGATCGGGTGACAGTCGACGGCGCCGTCGCCGTACTTGGTGAAGTAGCCGACGGCACCCTCGCTTCGGTTCCCCGTCCCGAGCACGAGCCGGCTCTCGTGGTTCGCGACGAGATAGTTGAGAACCCCCCGGACCCGCGCTCGAGCGTTGCCGACCGCCATCCGGTCGCCCTCGGCTTCGGGATAGGCCTCGAGCAGCGAGTCGACGATCGGTTCGATCTCGATCACGTCGTAGCTAATTTCGAGATCACGGGCGACGCGCTCGGCGTCGCTCATGTTGTCGTCGCCGCTGACCCGTGCGGGAAGCACGAGCCCGTGGACGTTCTCCGGGCCGAGCGCGTCGACCGCGAGGTGCGCGACGAGCGTGCTGTCGATGCCGCCCGAAAGGCCGAGAACCGCCCCCTCGGCGCCCGCCGCGTCGACCTGTTCGCGAACGAAGTTCGTGATGTGGTCGCGTCGTCGATCTAGCTCCGCGTCCGAAAAGTGAAGCTCGAGCATCGACGGACGGTACGGGGTGACTACCCTAATACTCTACCCCAAACCGGATGACGTGGACGATCGGTCAGTTTCGGTCGCGGACTCGTAGCAGAACGCTATGTTGAAGTGCGACCGACGATTACGGGCAACCGCTGCGAGCGACCGAGCGTCGGTGGTCTAGTGGTAGGACATGAGCTTCCCAAGCTCATAGCCCGGGTTCAATTCCCGGCCGACGCACTTCTCGAGTCAGTCACCGGCGAGTTCCCGACTCACCGTCGCGAACAGCACCGCATCACACGAGTAACACGTGAACACATCGGGCTCGATCGTTCGACTCGAGTCGCCCTCGTGGACCGTCACCGTATCCGGCTCGACCTCGAGTTCCAGCTCTTCGCCGCAGTGTGGACAGATCGCCATACGACGAGTACGGTAGCGAGTCCCGTATGCGGACTGCACGCAGGTGCGCTCTCGAGTTCCCGACGGCCCATCGGCTCTGAAAGCGTCCGGCGGCTCGTCCCCTTAGAGGTAGCCGAGCAGCGTGCCGACCAGCACCAGCACCCACATCGCGACGCCGGCGATCAGCAGATCGTTGAGCCGGCTCTCTCGAGTCGCGCGTTTGGCCGCGCCGGCGGCGATCAACCCAAGCGCGACGACGACGAGCGCCCGCTGGAACACGACGTCCAGTGGGATGACGTCGACGCCGAGCAGCCCGTAGTCGAGCCAGATCGCGAGCGACAGCGAGCCGGCGGCGGCGATTGCGGCGTCGAGCCGGCTGGTGAGCCCGCGGGCGATCAGGTACGTCGCAACGGGGATCCCGACCGCGATCACCGGGTACAGCAGCGCGGCGATCATGTGCGGCGTGAGGAAGCTCGCCCGTCGCTCGAGCAGGAGCCCGCCCATCCGAACCCCGAGGAACAGCGCGAGGATGGCGAAGACGAGCACGAGGTGGCCCGCCTCGAGGCGGTCGTAGGCGGCCGCGAGTCGCTGTCGATCGACGTCGGTGAGCCCGCGCTCGAGGGACTCCTCCTCGGACGGACGCGTCCGTTCCTTGCCGATGCTCTCGGCGACCGAGCGCCGGGAGCCACGGCCCGCGGCGAGGCCGACGCCGGCGGGGAGGACGACCATCGACGTCAGGTCGACGACGGTCGCCCAGCCGTCGGCGTCGGAGGGGCCGGCGTTGTCGATGTGGATCCGACGGACGTCCGTCTCGTTGTCGACGCTGGGCAGGTTCATGAAGTCCTGTTCGACCTTCGACTGAGCGGCTTCGACGCCGTCGACGCGATGTCGGAGGGTAAACCAGTCGAAGTGTTCGGTGTGGGCCTGCATGGCGATCCACTCGTCGTCGGGGTTCGGACTCTCGTAGAGCCGGATGTGGTAGCGCTGGCCGTAGTAGTCACCCTCCTCGAGCTGGAGCGACTCGGTAGCCCAGTAGCCGTCCTCGCCCTCGCCCTCGCCCGGATTCAGCCAGGCGTAGCGGGTCGTTCCGGCGGCCTCGCCCCAGGCGATTCCCGTGGCGTGACGGTGTTCCTCCTCGAGGACGGTCGCGTTCTCGATTTCCTCGGGAGCCTCCTCCTCGACTTCCTCTTCTACCTCTTCGATCTCCTCCCAGTCACCGTCGCCCCGATCGCTCATCGCCTGGAGTACGTCCTCGCTTTCACCGCGGACGATGACGTTGATCGGACTCCGCTCGCGGAACTCCTCTGTGGGACTCAGGAACCGCCAGAACTCGCTCTCGGAGTCCTCGAGGGAGACGAGCTCCGGCGTCTCCTGGGTTTCTTCGGTTACCTGCTCGTCGACCGAGTCGGCAAACAGCAGCGACGGTCCCCCGATAAACAGCACCGCGACGACGACGAGGGCGACTGCAACCACGTGCGAACGACGCATTTCCACTCAGTTGTGAGAGCTGACCTATCAATCTACTCGTTGCCGTATCGAGCACCCACGTCGACGCGCTGACACCTCTGGCGGAGCGTTCGACTGGAACGGCTACGCGGTCGTCCCGGGATCGCTACGAGTCGGGCTTCCAGCTCATCGTCACCGTCACGGTTTCGCGGTTCCCGCGAAGCCTGGAGGAGCGCTCGACGACGTCGACCGAAACCGAAACGTCGTCGGAGCGACCGAGGGAGACGGTCTTGTTACCGACCGGGACGTCGACACCGTCTCCCCCGTCGTCGAATCGCTGGGAGAGCTCCGAGAGGTAGGTCGCGAGTTCGCTCCGGCTCATCACCTCGTCGTTGGTCGTTCGTTCGGCCATACCCGTAGCTAGCGAACGATCCTCAAAGAAACTGTGGGCTGCCACAGCTTTCCACTCGCGGGCTCACGAGCCGGTGCGAGACGGGTGGCCTTTTTTGTTGGCGGGCGGCTATGCGCTGACGATGAACGTCGCCGTCGGAATCGTCGGCCAGCGGGACAACGATCGGGCACAGACTCTCGCCGCGACGCTCCTCGAAACCCTCGACGACGGTGTTTCTACCGTCGTCGACGACGCGACGAGCGCTGCGGTCGGCGAGGACGGCGTTCCGGTCGGTTCGATGGACGACCGAGACCTCGTCGTGAGTATCGGCGGCGACGGAACGCTGCTGTTCGTCGCCCGTGAGGTTGGGGGGACGCCGATCCTCGGGGTCAACCTCGGTGAGGTCGGGTTTCTCAACGCCGTCTCTCCCGACGATGCCGTCGCCGCCGTCGCCGCCGCCGTCGAGACACTCCGGCGGACGGGTGCGATCGACGGTCGAGAGCTCGATCGCCTCCGGGCCGAGGGCGAGGGGTGGACCCTCGAGCCGGCGCTCAACGAGATCGTCGTCCACGGTCCGCGGCGGGGTCACGGGGGCGGCGCGACGATCGAGATCCGCGTCGACGGGGACCGATACGCGACGAGCCACGCCGACGGCGTCCTCGTCGCGACGCCGACGGGATCGACTGCGTACAACCTCGGAGAGGGGGGACCACTCGTCCGCCCGGGAACCGACACGCTGGTCGTAAACCAGATGGCCGCGGCCGACGCGATGCCACCGCTGGTCGTCGATCGCGACGCGGAGATCACGCTCGCCGTCTCGGGGGCCGAAACAGCCTACGCGATCAGCGACGGTCGGAACCGACGCGAACTCGAGCCGCCGGCGACCGTCGACGTCTCGGTCGCCGACGAGCCCGTCACGCTCGCCGGACCGCAGTCCAACTTCTTCGAGGCGCTCAAGAAACTCGAGTGATCACTCGCCTTCGAGCAGACGCTCGAGCTGTGCCGGCGGGACTGCGCCGCGGGCGGCGTATCCGTCGTGGACGAACGTCGGGACGCCGGTGACCCCCCGCTGGTGAGCGTCGGTGAACAGCTCCTCGAGCTCCGCCCGGAGCCCGTCGTCGTCGATCGCGTCGCGGATCTCGTCTCCGGGGAGGCCGATGTCCGCCGCGAGCGAGACCAGCACGTCGGGATCGCCGATGTCTCTTTCCGCCTGCCAGAGCGCCTCGTAGATCGCCGCGTCGAACGCGGGCCACTCGTCGGGGTGGTGCTGACGGACGTACCACGAGGCCTGCTGTGCCGGCAGCGAGTCGACCTCGATCGCGAGCGCCTGGCTCATCTCGACGTCGTACTCCTCCTGCAGTCGACGGACGTTCTCCCGGGCCTGCTCGAAGTAGTCGTCGTCCTTCCCGTCGTCGACAGAGTGATCGATCGAGCCGTCCTCCCGGCGTTTGTCCCGCCGCAGGTCGAAGGGATGCCACTCGACCTCGAGTGGCGCTTCTCGTCGCTCGCGGTACTGCTCGAGGGACCGCTTGCCGAGGTAACAGAACGGACAGACGTAGTCGGCGTAGATCGTGAGCTGATCGGTGGGTTCCGTGTCGGACATGGTCGCGGTAGGGATCCGGGACGGAAAAGACGACGGCTCCGGGCGGGGAATGCGGGCTGATCCTACTCGGGGGTATCCGGATCGTCGGTCGCTCCCTTCGCGGTCGCGTCGACCGACTCCTCGTCGGCTCGGTCCTCGAGGCTCGGCAGGTTCGGGTCCCGGTAGGGGTTACGCCCGTAGGCGGGCAGCTCGTCCTCGAGCTGGGCCTTCAGCACGCGTCGGAGGCGGTTCAGGCTCGTCGTGTCGAGCCCGTGATCGGCGGCGAGGCGCTTGAACGTCTCCTCGTCGGTGATATCGTGGGCGCGGTACTGACCGAACAGCTCGTCCATCCGATCGGGGGAGAGCTCGGAGACGTCGACCTCGTCGAGGCCGAAGTACGTCCGCCGATCGACGTCGACGACGTGGCGGATGACGACCAGCGCGACCTTCGGGATCGCGCGCTGGCTGCCGAACTCGGTGAGGTCGATTTCGTCCATCACGCCGAGCGCGAGATCCCGCTGCCACGGCGTCAGATCGAGGGCGTTACACAGCGCCTGGGTCGTTCGCAGTCGGTCGAGTCTGTGGGCGCGCTCGCTGTACCCAGGCGTCGCGCCGTGCTGTTCGTCGTGGAGCCGTCGAACGCTTTCGGGGAGATCCGCTTCGGGCGAATCCGCACGCCCGATGACGGTCGCGCTCGGGGTGACGACGCCCCACTGGCGGACGGTCGAGTCGCGCTGGACGTCCGCCCGGGAGAGCGCCCCGGAGCCGGGACGCGTCTCGAGGCGACGGTCCTCCTCGAGGCCGTCGGGGGCGGACTCCCGCTGGAGGGCTGGCCCGGAGTCAACACCGTCGTACATCGTGTGTCGCTCAGACCGGGAGACGGAAAAAGACTTGCTCGTTTCACCCGCCTCGAGACCAGTAAACCGGCTGATGAGTCTCTCCGGAGTACGATCGATCCGAGAGCAACGGCCCGCAAAAGCCCTTCGTAGCTTCACCTTGTGACCAGAGCCACTTAAAGAGACGCGCGGCTCGTCGCGTCGATCTCATGTGAGTAGGGGACCGGTGATACCGTTGACGACAGCGCTGCCGTGTTCGATAGCGGTCGACAGAACAGCGCCCCGTCGAAATCCCATCTCTTACTGCCAGACTCGTTTCCCGGGGCTATCGATCGGAGTAGCGGCCGCTGGAGGAGTATCGAGCGCGGTAGAACGGCCGACTTCCCGTCATAGCTCCACCTTGTGACCAGAGCTACTTAAAGAACGGATGGTCGCTCGAGTGAGTCGTCGCGAGCGTTCGAATCGTTCACCCACCGGTAGACTTCGAAGCCCGGAGAGGCAAGCCCGCCCGTCGCAGCTTGATCTCGTGATCGGAACTACTTGACATCCTCCCCGCCCTAAAGGGCGAGGATTCCACGAAGTAGAGTGTAACCTGCGGTCTCGAGGAGGACGGTCGCTTCGCTGGAGGGGATCAAAACTCGTAGAACGGCCGACTTCCCGTCATAGCTCTACCTTGTGACCAGAGACACTTAAAGACGGATCGGAACGCCGCATCAGCGCCCCGCCGCGAGCATCTCGTCGACGAACCCGTTCAGTCGCTCTCGATCGGGGCCGTCTCGAGCGTGCACCGCCGGATCGATACGCTTCGGTGGGTGGGCGAACGCACGACCGACCGCGTCGCCGATCCGGACGCCGCCCTCGCCGGCGCGCTTTCGCTCGAGGAGATTCCGAGCGCGGTCGAGCCGTTCGGCGTCGAACACCGCGGGTGCCTGCTCGTCCAGGAAGCGCTCGAACTCGAGTGCGGGCAGTTCGTGGTCGCCTCGTTCGCCCGTTGCCTGCAGGTAGCGCGCGGCCATCGCGGCGCGAGTCACGGTCAGGTTCCGTTTGACCGTCGGCCGCGTCGCCGTCTCGCTGAACCGTTCGTCGTCCGCGGCGACGGTCGCCGTCCCGTCCTCGGTTTCGACGACGTACTCGCCGTCGCGATGCTCGAGGATCGGGAACGTCTCGTCGTCGGTCCGAACCAGGTGCTCCGAGAGGTACTTCCGGTAGTTGTTCGTCGCGATTCCGCGCCAGGCGTGGTAGAGGTCGATCGGGTTGTACGTCCGCTCGACGTAGTCGGCAAGCGGATCGGGATCGTAGCGCGTTCGGTACCGGACCGGGCTCCTGAGAATATCGATCGCGCCGTCGTTCGAGTCGGCAAGCAGCGCGGCGAACTTGCGGACGTCCCAGCCCTGGTACTCGAACTCCTCGCGCTCCTCGAGGCACACCCCCTCGAGGCCGCCGAGGTGGGCGTACCGCCGGAGGTCGGTTGGTGCGTAGACGAAGCCGACGTCGTAGTCGCTGTCGGGTCCCGCTCCACCCCAGGCGTGGCTTCCGCGGGCGACCGCCAGGACGATCGACACTGCCCGGACGCGTTCGATCTCGTCCAGGTGTGAATCGATCGTCTCGCGTACGTGGCTGGGGATCGATGCCATCGCTACTGTGTGTCGCTTTCCGTATCCGCTGATCTCGAGCCCGTTCGAGACGCGTAGCTACGGACAATCTGAGAACCGAAGAACGACCGACTTCCCGTCATAGCTCCACCTTGTGACCAGAGGCACTTAAAGAACGATCGCTCGCGGATCCCTCTCGAAACGACTGGACAGCGGACGCGAGGCTCCACGAGTTTAGAGTCCTCCGAGAACGACGACTTCCCGTCGTATCTCTACCTTGTTGCCAGAGATACTTAAACGACGATCGGCGTAGCCGTCCGGCGACACGACGAGTCCCGACGAACGGCAACGCTCGCTATTGCCGTGCCGTGTGATCGGATAACATCCCCGCTTCCGAAAGGTTGAATCGCCCGCTACCCTGAGTGTCGGCAATGAGTCAGCAGCTCCCGGACGTCCAGGCGTCCTCGCCCGACGTCACCGTCGGCCTGAGCCAGGTCGGCGTCACCGGCGTCGAGAAACTCGTCAAGATCGCCCGCGAAGACAAACGCCCGATCGTCCTCACCGCCGAGTTCGAGGTCTTCGTCGACCTCCCGTCGTGGCGCAAGGGCGCGGACATGAGCCGTAACATGGAGGTTATCGACGAGATCCTCGAGGACGCGACCCGCGACGAGGCCTACCGCGTCGAGGAGGTCTGTGGCGAGGTCGCCGAGCGCCTGCTCGGAAAACACGACTACACCTCCCGTGCGGAGGTCACGATGGAGGCGGAGTTCATGCGCCGCGAGCAGACCCCCGCCAGCGACCGCGAGACCCAACACACCGTCGACATCATCGCGTCGGCGACGGCGACCGAGGACGGCACCCGCGAGGAGATCGGCGCGAAGGTCGTCGGCATGACCGTCTGTCCCTGCTCGCAGGGGATGTCCGCCGCGCGCGCGAAACAGACCCTCGAGGATCTGGGCGTCGAGAAGGAGACGATCACGGAGTTCTTAGAACAGGTCCCCCAGCCCGGTCACTCCCAGCGCGGCCACGCGACGCTGACGGTCGAAGCCGGCGGCGACCCGGAGGTCGATCTGAACGACGTCATCGACATCGCCCGGGACTCGATGAGCGCCCGGATCTACAACCTTGCGAAGCGACCCGACGAGGACCACATGACCTACGCGGCCCACGCGGACGCGAAGTTCGTCGAGGACTGCGTGCGCTCGATGGCCGAGGGCGTCGTCGACGAGTTCGACCAGCTCCCGGACGACGCCGTGGTGACGATGAAGCAGTCCAACGACGAGTCGATCCACCAGCACAACGCCCACGCCGAGCGGGTCGTCGAGATGGATCAGCTCCGGAAAGAAGTCGACGACTAGAAGACCAGCGGTTCCGCTTCCTCCCACCGCGGCGCGAACTCCGCGTGGACGTTCGCGGCGAACTCCGGATCCTTCAGGTCGATCATGCCGAACGCGTCGCCCGACGACAGCGGGTTCGGCACCTGGATGCAGATCTCGACGCCGTCGATGATGTTGAACGATCCCGTCACGTCATCGTTCGTCCGAACGTGGAAGTCGTCGCGACTCTGTAACGCCGTCCGGTAGCGCTCGCCGACGTTCGCCGAGAGCGACTCGACCATTTTCCGGGTCATCAGGATGTCGACCGACACCCCTCGATCCAGGGCGTCCTCGAGCTGGGCCAGGACGTCCTCGCTGACGGCCTGCATATCCCGTTCGGGGACGGGATCGGCGGCGACCATCACGATGTGGTCGTCGGCGGCCGCCAGCCGCTCGAGCAGCAAATCGATCGTCTCCTCGGGACCGACGGCGGCGGTCCAGAACTGCTCCTCGACGGGGTCTGCCGCGTCGAGCTCGTCGGCGAGGTCGTCGACGATCGACTCGTACTGGTCGGCTTTCTCGTCGAGTTCGCGTTTCTTGTCCTCGAGCAGGCGATCCAGCGCGGTCGAGGGCTCGACCGCGACGTACTTCTTCGGTCGACTCGCGGTCTGACTGCGGACGAGGTTGTACTGCTCGATACTGTTGAGAACGTCGTAGATCCGCCCCATCGGCACGTCGCTCGCTCGCGACAACTCCTTGGCCGTTGTGGGGCCGGTGTTCAGCAGTGCTCGGTACGCACGAGCTTCGTACTCGGAGAGCCCGAGATCCCTGAGACTGGCCATACCGTAGACGCTCACCCGAGAAACAAAAACGCTGTGGTGGTTTGCCCTCGATCCGATCTCCGGGGGTTCACTACGTGTGCTGGTCGAGAACCTCCTGCACTCTCTCGCTCAACTGCTCCGGAGTTTCGGCGACCGCTGAAACGCGCTCGCCGTGCTCGACGCGTCCGGTTCCGGCCTCGAGGTCGGCGGCGGGCACGACGACCTTCTCGTGGTCCGCGAGCCGTAGCGCCGCGCGGTGGAGATCGGAACCGGGCCCGTCGCCGACTCGGATCACCAGCGGCCCCTCGAGGAGCCGCGAAGCAACTGTCGCGTACCGAGCGATCTGGACGCCGAATCGGTCGCTGGCGCCGGCAAACTCCTCGAGGGTCTTCCTGGCGACCCTCCGGTACCGATCCTCGTCGGTGAGCACCGCGAGTTCGACTAACCCGTCGGCGAGGGCGACGTTCGTGTCCAGCGGTCGCAGCGGTCGATCGCAGAGGCCGACACCGTCGCCCTCGCTATCGAGGAACGAGTCGCCGTCGCGGAGTCGCTCGATCGTCGCGTCCGCCACCGCCTCGGCCTCGGCGACCGCGTCGGCGTCGAGGGTGCTCGCCGCCGTCGTCAGCGCGGCGAGCGTTCGGGCCTGGTTCGAGAGCAGACACGTCGCTTCCCCGCCGGATCCGTCCTCGACGACGGAGTCGAGTCGGTGGCTGGCGATCCCGTCCTCGAGCAGTTCGCTCCGGAGGGTCGAGAGCGCACGCTCGGCGTACCGCCGCGCCCGTTCGTCGTCGGTGTAGGCGTAGTAGGTGAGCAGTCCCTCGATCGCTAACGCGTTCGGCCCGGCGAAGACCCGTTCGTCGACCGGCGGGTCGTCCGCCGCCTCGCGCTCGGTTGGCTCGAGCCCGTGGCTCTCGGGGTCGCCGGGCGCTTGGCTGTTCGCGAACGCCTCGGCGTCGCCGTTCCACAGCGTCGTCGTCAGGAACTCGACGGTGCGTTCGGCGGGCTCGCGGTACTCGCTCTTGCCGGTGATGAGGTAGGCGTTCGCGAACGCGCGCACGAGCGCGCCGTTGGAGTCGAGTAGCTTCTCGTGTTGCAGTCCCGCCCAGTCGCGCTCGGCCGCGAACCGGTAGAACCCTCCCTCGTACTCGTCTAACAGGTTCGCGCCGACGGCGTCGAACGAGCGCAGCGCCATCTCGCGGTCGCGCTTGAGCGCGAACTCGAGGGCGTCTGGCAGGGGGAACTTCGGCTCGGTCCCCCAGCCGCCGGCGACCTCGTCGTAGGATTCGGTGAGCTGGCCGAGCATCGACGCCTCGATATCACTCGAGAGTTCGCCGGCCGGCGGCTCGTCCTCCCGGAGCGGGCGGGGAACGCGGCCGGCACCGCTGCCCTTCGTCTCCCACATCGTCCGAACGCTGTCGAGGACCTGGCGCATTCCGTCCGGCCCGAGGTAGCCGGCACCGGTCAACACGGTGCCGTCGGGAGCCAGAAAGACCGTCGACGGAAACCCGCCCATGTTGTACCGATCGCGCACGCGTGGGTGGGCGTCGACGTCGACTCGAACCGGAACGAACCCGTCGTTGATGTGCGCCGCGATGCGGGGTTCCGCGTAGGTCTCGGCGTCCATCTCGTGACAGTGATCGCACCACGTCGCGGTGAGGGCACACAGGATCGGGACGTCGGCGGCCTCGGCCTCGTCGAAGGCGTCCTGACCCCACTCGCGCCACTCGACGCGCGTCGAATCGTTCATACCGGTCGTCGGGCCGTCGACAGGGTAAGCGCTTCGTTCGGTTTCCTCCCGAGCGCCGGGAGGGAGTGTAAAGGGTTTTCACCCGTCGCCGGCTACGTTGGGGCATGCTCCGGTGGATCCTCGCACTACTGCTGATCCCGTTTCTCGATGCGATACTCCTCGGGTTCGTCGCGACCGCCTACATCGGCTGGGTGCCGATGGTACTGTTGGTCGTTCTGACCGGTCTCGTCGGCATGTTACTCGTCCGGGCCGAGGGGCGACGGACGATCCGAAAGATGCAACGCTCGCTCGCCGAGGGGAAGCCGCCGACGAACGAGCTGCTCGACGGCGGTTTCCTGATCGCCTCCGGCGCGTTCCTGCTCACGCCAGGGCTGGTCACCGACCTGATCGGCTTTCTGCTGGTCGTCCCGCTTACTCGAATTCCGATCCGAACCGCGCTCAAACGTTACGTGATCGTCCCGTACGCCGACAAGAAAACCGGCGGCTTCGCGAGCGGAAACGTCTGGACGTTCGGCTTCCCCGAGGGCAGCGCCGACGGAAGCGAGACTCGTGCCCAGTGGTCCGACGGCGGCGACACCTACGACCTCGGTGAGGACGACTACAGCGTCGACAGCGAGGACTCCTACACCGTCGAGTTCGGCGACGACCGAGCCGACTCGAGCGACAACGACTCCGACGACCCCTACGCCCGGTAGCGATTCTCACGCCTCTTCCAGAAAGAAACACTTAACCATCCCAGCGCACAACTGACTGATGCGGACGCGGGCCAATAGCTCAATTAGGTTGAGCGCCACTCTGATAAGGTGGAGGCTCTCGGTTCAAATCCGAGTTGGCCCATTTCTCACGGCGAGCAAACCCTCGAGCCGTGCGAATATGCTGCTGCGAGGATTCGAATTACGGAAGACACACGCTCACGAGCGACGCGAGTGAGACCGTCTTCAGGTGGTACAAATTCGGGTTGGCCCACCTTTCGCTGTGAATTCGTTCGTGAGTGACGAGCACGTGCTGCCGAGGGTTCGAACAACGGAGCCGCACGCCCGCCGGCCAAGCGTCGTAAGGCGACGCAGGACGTGTTCGCGTCGTCGCACAACCGCTTTGCTCACCGATCGCACTCGAGTGGCCACCACGACCAGTGCTGACCGCCGATTCGCGAGCCGAAGTGAACTGATTTCGATGACGACTGTAACCCAGGCGTGTCCGTCGTCCCGGAGCGAGCGGATTCGTGAGTACCCCTACCGAACCGTCGTGAGACCGGACCCGAGTCTCGGCCGGTATGAGACTCGAGCACGTGGACCGAGCGGGAAGTCGTCGAGTCGCGTTCGATCGATGGCTCGCGTCACTCCGATCTGTGGGCAGGGTCTCGAGGCGAAAACTGTCGGTCGTCGAACCGGCACGGTATAATCTCTGCTTCAACCCGTTTCGTCCTCGTTGCAGCGCCTCGAGCCAACTCACTGTGACACGTTTACTCTCCAGTCAGGACGGTTAACACTCAGTTAAGCGGTTTTCGAGGATCGGTTTGAGACCGCATCGGCCCGCGACCGTAGACGTCGCCGATCTGCGATCGTCCCGGTTCCCACCGAGTGATCCTTACCGACGCTATAATAAACAGCCAGAATAGATTTTTCCTGACTGTGATGTTGCCAGTCTGTAAGCACCGACTGCTACCGCTCGGCCGACCCGGTATCGCCGATCCGGAGCTGAGGTGACATTTCGTGAGGTGTACGAACGGTGTGGTCTGTGCTGATGGGTCGCTGTCCGGTGGTGCGTTCGACGAGTGGCTCCCGTCCGAGCCGTCAATTCAGTACACGACCGACCACGTCGCGATCGCGACCGACCCCAACGAGTGTCACTCGTCGGGTCAGTCGGCGGGCGCCGAGAACGAATCCGTTCACTGTTGGCTGCTCGGTGACGTCTACGGCTACGAAGCCGGCGGCGTGGGTCGATCCGGTGGCTACGAGCCCCGGCCCGCCGACATCGACCCCGCGCAGTACTGTCTCTCTCTGTACGAACGAAAGGGGTTCGAGTTCCTCGAGGGACTCAACGGGAACTACACCCTGTTGCTCTACGACCGAGAGAAGCGCCAGTTCACTCTCTGCACGGACCGATTCGGAACCGTTCCGGTCTACTGGACGCGGACCGACGACGACAGGATCGTCTTCTCGACGAACGTCCAACTGATCCCGTTCCATCCGAACGTCGACACCGCGTACCACCCGGCGTATCTCCACGAGTATCTCGCGTTTCGGCGCACGTTCGGCGTCAAGACACCGCTCGAGGGCGTCGAAAAGCTCGAGCCCGGAGCGATCACGTCGGTCGGACTCGAGAACGCATCGGTTCAGGTCGACCAGCACTGGCGACCCCGGTATCGACCGCGCGACGAGTCCTTCGAGTGGTTCGTCGAGGAGTTCACCGACCGGTTCCGGACCGTCGTCGACGAGTGGACACACGACGACTGCGAGTACGGCGTGTTGCTGTCGGGGGGGAGTGACTCCCGGCTCGTCCTCGCCGCTCTCGACGACGCCACCGGGTTCCACATGAACGACTGGATGAATCGCGAGGCACGCATCGCCGAGCGAGTGGCCCTCGAGGCCGGCGCGGCGTTCAAGCTGCTCGAGCGCGGGGCCGACTACCGCATCGGCGCCCTCGAACGAAACCGCTGGGCCGACTCGTTCAACGGCTGGTTCAGCCAGCCGTACACGAGCGGGTTCGAAGCCGAGATCACCGAACGGGTCGACGGACTGCTGTCGGGACTGTACAGCGACTCGCTGTTCGGCGAGTACGGCGTGCCGTCGCCGAACGTCTCGCTCGGACCGCTGGGCTCGATGACGGTCCCGATCGAACGTCCCGTCGACTCCGTCGACGAGTACATCGATCTGCTGCTCGAGACCGCGTCCGACGACCTCGAGATGCCGACCGATCTTCGCACGATCCTCGAGTCGAACATCTACCGGGATGGCGATCGGATCGTCCACCACGGCGTCACCTACGAGTCCCTCGACGACGTGGTCTACTACGGCGACTGCTATCCGCTTTCGAACGACGACGACATGCGGTTCCACAGCGACCTTCGCCGGATGCTGCCCTACCGCTCCCCGTTTCTCGACAACCGACTGCTCGATCTCTCGCTGTCGATGCCGCCCCGGTACAAGCTCCGTCGGGATCTGATCGGCCAGGCCGTCACCCGACTCGACCCCGATCTCGCGGCGATTCCACACGCCAGCACCGGCGTCTCGCTCTCGCGGTCGTTTCCGGTGGAGTACGCCGGCGAACACTTCCTGGAGTTCTGGCGCAAACACGTGACCAACCGGACGCCGCCGAAACCGTACCTGACCGACGGTCCCTGGCTGGACGACGCCGAACTCCTCCGATCGTTCGACTTCACGGGCGAGGTCCTCGAGCGGCGCGGCCACCTGGCCGACGCGTTCCCCGGTCCGAACGCGGACGCGATTCGGAGACTGTACCACACCCACTGCCACGATGAGGACCGTGTCGGTGAGCTGTACACGCTGTTGACCGTCCTGACCATGCCAGTAACCGCCCACCTCACCGATTCCGAGACGACCGACCCGAACCGAACGAAACCGAACGTCTCGCGGTACCGTCAATCGAGGGTGATCGACGTTGAGTGACGAACGCGACGCGGTCGTCATCCCTGCATCCAGATATCCACACGGGTACACCTCAGTCCGATCGCTGGGTTCGAAGGGCGTGTACACGATCGCCGCGGTCGACGACACGAATCTCAGCGTCACCGCCTCGCGGTACTGCGACGAGTCCGTGCTCGTCCCGCCGCCGAGCGACCTCCCGGCCTACCGGGACGCGCTGCTCGGCCTGGCCGCACGCCCCGACGTTCGGACGATCATCCCGCACCGCCCGCACGACACGTACATCCTCTCGCGGGACTACGAGGCGTTCGACCGCCACGTCGACCTCGTCGTCCCGCCGATGGAGATGCTTCGCAACGTCCACGATCGAAAACGGCTCGCGGAGATCGCGACCGATGCTGGCGTGGCGATTCCCGAGACGCAGCTCCTGACCGAGGTCGAAGACTGGAGCGACAACCGGATCGTCAAGTCCCGCTACAACCTGCTCACCGACACCTACCTCGAGGAGTTCGAACTCGAGGACTCGAAGATCGCCAAATCCGTCGAACACATCGCACCCGGCGAGACGCCCGATACGGACGCCCTGATCGAGAAGATGGGCCACGAGCCGATCGTTCAGGAGTACGTCGAGGGCGCCGGCGAGTACGTCTTCGGCGCCCTGTACGAACACGGCGAGGCGCTTGGCACCTTCCAGCACCGCCAGCTCCGGGGCGACTCCTACACCGGCAGCGGCGGAGTCTACCGCGAGTCGGTCCACATCCCCGAACTCGAGGAAGCGGGCCGGGCGATCCTCGACGAACTCGAGTGGCACGGACTGGCCTGCATCGAGTACATCGAGGACGCCGAGACGGGCGAGTTCTCGATCGTCGAAATCAACCCGCGGATGTGGCAGTCGCTGGCGTGTGCGGTCAAGGCAGGGGCCGACTTCCCGGCCTGGTACTGGCTCGCCGCGACGGGCCGCAGCGAACTGATCGATCCCAGCTACGAGACCGGCGTCAGCACGCACTACCTCTACGGCGAACTCGAGCACCTCGTCAGCGTCGCTCGCGAGGAGTCGCCGTTCGTCGAACGCCCATCGCTCGCGGGCCGGACCGGCGAGATCGCGAAATCGTGCGTCGAGGATCGGTCGTTCGACTACCTCCACCGCGACGATCCGATGCCGATCGTCCGCCAGGTCCGCAACGAGATCGGGGACGCCGTCGGCCGACGACTCGGCTGACGGTCGTCCGCAGGCCGGCTTTGGGTCGGCCGATCAGACGTAGTTGCTCTCGCTTTCGTACACCGACGGATCGTCCCTGAACCGCTCGGCGATCGTCTCGAGGGTGACGAACTGCGCGTTCTCGTGGCTCTTGACGTACTGGATGAACTCCTCGAACAACGGGATCATGTGAGGAAGTCCGTGGAGGTCGGGGTGGATCGTGAAGGTGTAGACGCCGGATCCCCGCCGGTTGTAGAGGTAGTCGAACTGGCGCTTGTAGTACTGCTCGTACATCATCTCGGGGTCCTTGTAGCCGGCGTGGTAGACCGGCTGCTTGATAAACAGCATCGGCGGGATATCGTCGCGGTACCAGCTGATCGGGATCTCGACGACGTCCGTCTCCTCGCCGTACCGGTACGGCTCCATCCACGTCGTCGGATCCTTGTCGTAGTCGATCTTCTCCCAGCTGTCGCCCTCTCGCATCCAGCCCGGCTCGAACTGCCGTTCCATCAAGCTGCTATCGTAGTCGAAGCCGTGCTTCTGGACGAGTTCCGGCGTGTTCTCGCTGAACTCCCACCAGCTGGCGCGGTGGCCGACGGGTTCGGAGCCGGTGACGTCCTCGATGAGCTCGATCGAGACCTCGAGGATCTCGTCTTCCTGCTCCCGCGAGAGGTCCGTCGGATTCTCGTGGGAGTAACCGTGGACGCCCAGTTCGTGGCCGTCGGCCGCGACGGCTTCGATCTCGTCGCGGAAGGTTTCGATCGTGTGTCCCGGGACGTACCAGGAGGTCTCGACGTCCTGTTCGTCGAACAGCGCGAGCATTCGGGGGATCCCCTCGCTTCCGGCGGATAGTCCTCGAGAGAGGTCAGCGGGGGAGTCCTCGCCACCGTACGAGCCGAGCCAGCCGGCGACGCAGTCCGCGTCGACGCCGATCGCTACGTCAACTGTTCCCATAACGTTCGGAGAGCCACCGACGGGGAGCAAGGAACTAGGGGCTGCACGTGCCGACGGCACGGGAGCCGTCCGGCCGACGGCGACAGCCCCATCAGGCTCGGCCCGAAGAGCCGGTATGGAACCGACGGAGTCTACGGCCGACGAGCCGGCACTGCTCGAGGACGGTCCCATCGACCTCCCGAACGGGACCGAGAGGGCGACGTTCGGGATGGGCTGTTTCTGGGGGCCCGACGCCCGCTTCAGCGCGCTCGAGGGGGTCGCCCGAACCCGGGTCGGCTACGCGGGCGGGACCGAGCCCGATCCGACCTACTTCGCGCTGGGCGATCACACCGAGGTCGTCCGGGTCGTCTACGACCCCGAGTTGCTGTCCTACGAGGAGCTTCTCGAGACGTTCTGGGCGAACCACGACTGGCACTCGAGCGCCCCGAAGCGACAGTACCGCAGCGTCGTCCTCGCTCACGACGACGACCAGTACGAAACCGCGAGTCGGGAGCGGGCTGCGATCGCGGACCGAACCGGACGGTCGCCGGCGACCGATATCGAACGGCTCTCGGAGTTTTACTCGGCCGAACCGTCCCACCAGAAGTACGAGCTCCGCTCGAGACCGACCGTCGGGGACGAACTCGAGACGCTGTACGGCGACTCGTTCGTCGACTCGACGATCGTCGCGCGACTGAACGGGTTCGTGGCCGGACACGGCGATCGGAGCCAGCGCGAGACGCTGCTGGCGGGGCTGGATCTGCCGGCACCCCTTCTGGCGGAACTCCGGCGGACGCTTTGATCCCGGTCGATCGCGATCTAAACCTATTCATAGGGCGAGGCGGTTACCCGTGAGTGTGGAACGAACCGACCTGAGCACATGGAAGCGGGACTTCGGGCGCGGACTTATCGTCATCGTTCCGATCACTATCACGGCGTTTCTCGTCTACGTGCTCTACTCGTTCGTCTCGACGTTCGTTCCGACGATGCTGCTCGACGGCGCCGCTCTCGAGGCGGTCCTCCCCGGTGTCGGCGACCGAGGACGCGAGATCGTCGCGGGGCTGTTGCGCGTCGTTGCCGTCCTCTCGATCGTCGCTGCGTTGATGTACCTGCTCGGCCATCTCGCGCGGACGACGGCCGGAGAGCTGTTCGAGGCCTGGCTCGACCGCGCCGCGAACCGCGTGCCGGGATTGCGACTCGTCTACAACGCCTCGAAGACGACGACCGAGGTGACGGTCGGCTCCGAGTCGGTCCAGGGACCGGTCAAACTCGAGATCTGGCGCGGAATCCGGATGACCGCGTTCAAAACCGGCCACCAGACCGAGGACGACCGGGTAATGCTGTTCCTGCCGACGGCGCCGAACATCTCGACGGGGTTCGTCCTCGAGGCCGACCCCGACGATATCACGGAGCTCGACGAGAGCACCGAGTCCGCGCTGACGCGGATCATCAGCGCCGGCTTCGGCGGTGACGACGAAACGGGCCGCGAACGTTCCGGTGAGCAGTCCCGTTCGAACCGTCGTCCGAAGCCGTGACGTTCGGACGGCCGACTGACGCGTGAGCGCGAACTGCTGTCTCGCTGGTCGTCGCTGGTCGACTCCGTTTCGATCGCGAATCACATCGTCGTCGACCAGGCCCGTCGCGAACCGACGACGACGTTCCCGAGAGCGTCAGGGCCGGCCGGTGCTCTCGGGTTTTTCCGGAAGATGCTGGTAGCTACGGAGCGCTCTGTCCTCGACGACGACGAGCAAAACGTCTCGTTCGTCGATCTCGTCGAACTCGTCGACGTCGACGACGAGCTGGTCGACCACCCGGTTGTCCTCCTCGAGCAGGATCACGACGTGTCGTCCGTCCACGATCCGATCGACGACGCCGATGTACTGGTCGATGCCCTCGCTCGAGGCCGATCCCGCTCGCGCACCGACCGCGCCCGATCCGGCGACCGAAGCGATCCCGAGCGCGCCGGCAGTTCGAAGGACGGTTCGTCGTGACAGTTTCGTTCGATCTGTCATACCCCGGTTGGCCTCGGATTGGTATATAAATTCGCGGAGCCGAAAATGATAGTTCGATCGCCACGGCCCCGACAGGTTGTACCGAATATGAATTGCGAATATACTACGAATACTGATAAATAGTCGAAGGCGGATTCGAATCATACGCTCCGACTACAGTACTTAGAAATAACTCGGCTGGTTCTGATAAGAACGCCCAGTGCGACTCTAAATGTCGGAGAAAATCTAATATTTAGTGCTGAGTGAACGAATCATGCTTCGTGTAGGGGATCAGCTCTCGAGCAAACGCTCCATATTTTCTCGATAGCCCAGCCCTATTAGTATTATATTCATATGGTACTTTCTACTGGACGTCTAGTCCGTATTACGGACATACCTGTGTAAACAGCTTGCGCTCTCGGAACGCTTTTTGCTTGGTACGCCGTTCGCCGTACCAATGGCTGACCGTGACGCGACGTGTTGTAAGCTCGGCCGAGTCGCCGATGCGTACTCGCTCTCGGGACTCGACGAGGATCTGGTCTCGTACTGGACCGGTACGGGCGACGAGCAGTACAGCACGCGAGAGCTGGCGACGATCGTCAACCAACGAATCCTCGAGGCGGCGTTCGAGACGGCCGGCGTCTCGTACAAGCAAGGGGAGATCGAGAACACTTATCGGCTGCTCAGCGCCGACGACGTTACGAGCGGGACGCGAGTCCAGACGCGTAACGAACTCGAGCGCGACGGCGTCCCCGTCGACGATGTCGAGTCGGATTTCGTTTCCCACCAGACCGTCTACAACCACCTCACCAAGTGTCTCGAGGCGGAACTCGCGACGCCGAGCGACGAGGAGCGCCTCGAGCGAGCCGAGGAGAAGCTGGGTGCGCTCCAGAACCGGACCGAGGCGGTCACGGGAGATACGATCGCCCAACTGCGACGCAACGACGTCGTCGACATCGGCGAGTTCGACGTGCTCGTCTCCGTGACGGTGACCTGCGAGGAGTGTCAACAGCAGTATACGGTTCGCGAACTCCTCGAGGAACGTACCTGCGCCTGTTCTGGTTGACGAGGGGGAAACCGGCAGTTGGGAGGTGAATGGACAATACCTATTTGTCCGGCCACGTTACCCGGCTGTATGAAGACGAGCCAGAACGTATCGAATCGAGAGACTCCCGACCAGACGACGCTCTCGGTAAGCAACATCGGCGGCATCGAGGAGACGACCGTCCCGTTCCAGCAGGGGATCACCGTGCTCTCCGGCCGAAACGCAACCAATAGAACGTCGCTGCTCCAGGGGATCATGGCCGCGCTTGGCAGCGACCGCGCGAGCCTCAAGGCCGACGCGAAGGAAGGCGAGGCCGTCCTCGAGTTCGGCGACGAGACGTACCGCCAGACCCTCCACCGGCGCAACGGGACCGTCGTCAGGGAGGGCGACCCCTACCTCGACGATCCGGAGCTGGCGGATCTGTTCGCGTTCTTGCTCGAGTCCAACGAAGCGCGCCGAGCCGTCGCTCGGGGCGACGAGCTCCGAGACCTGATCATGCGCCCGGTCGACACCGACGCGATCAAAGCCGAGATCCAGCAACTCGAGCAGCGAAAGCAGCGTATCGACGCCGAACTCGACGAACTCGACGATCTCGAGGATCGACTTCCCGACCTCGAGGCGAAGCGGACGCGGGTGAGCGACGAGATCGAGTCGCTCCGCGAGGAGCTCGAGGAGGCCGAAGCACAGCTCGAGGCGACGAACGTCGACGTCGAGACCCGCCGCGAGGAGCGCTCCGAACTCGAGACGAAGCTGGACGAACTCCGCGGGACTCGATCCGACCTCGAGCGCACCCGGGACCGGATCGATACCGAACGCGAGAGCATCGAGGCCCTCGAGGACGAACGCGAAGAGGTCGAAGCGCAACTCGAGGAGCTCTCGACGGGCGAGGAAGCCGACGTCGGCCGCCTAGAGGCCGAGATCGACTCCCTGCAGTCCCAGAAGGACGGTCTCAACGAGGAGATCTCGCAGCTCCAGCGGACGGTTCAGTTCAACGAACGGCTACTCGAGGAGGCCGGGGAGTTCCTCGGCGACGACGATCACGAACACAACGGTGGCGCCGTTACGGACCAGCTACTGGCCGACAGCGACTCCGAGACAGTCACCTGCTGGACCTGTGGCTCGTCGGTCGCCACCGAACAGATCGAGAGCACGCTCGAGCAGCTTCGTGGGGTCCACCAGGACCGACTCGAGGAGCGTTCGGCGATCGACGACGAACTCGACGAGAAGCGGGCGACGCTGACCGAGATCAACGAGAATCGAACGGAGTACGACCGAGCGGATCGCCGGCTCGACTCGATCGACGACGAGATCGAGCGCCGTCGCGACCGGATCGACGACCTCACCGACGAACGGGAATCGCTCACCGAGGAGATCGACGATCTCGAAAGCGAGATCGACGACCTCGAGAGCGACGGCTCCGAGGACATCCTCGAACAGCACCGCGAGGTCAACCAGCTCGAGTTCGAACTCGAGCGCAAGGAGCGCGAGCGCGACGAGATCGAAGACGAGATCGTCGACGTCGAAGACCGCCTCGGCGAGCGTGAGGGCCTCGAGAGCCGCCGCGAGCAGGCGACCGAGGAGCTGACCGATCTGCGGACTCGTATCGACCGCATCGAGGAGGACGCCGTCGAGGCGTTCAACGAACACATGGAGAACCTCCTCGAGACGCTGGGGTACAGCAACCTCGATCGGATCTGGATCGACCGCACCACGCGAGAGGTCCGCGAGGGCCGCCGGAAGGTCACTCGATCGTCGTTCGACCTCAAGATCGTCCGCAGTACCGAAGAGGGCGCGGCCTACGAGGACGCGATCGAACACCTAAGCGAGAGCGAACGCGAGGTGACGGGACTGGTCTTCGCGCTGGCGGGATACCTCGTCCACGACGTCTACGAGACGGTGCCGTTCATGCTGCTCGACTCCCTCGAGGCGATCGACGCAGAGCGGATCACGGCGCTGGTCGAGTACTTCGAGTCGTACGCACCCTACCTCGTCGTGGCGCTGCTCGACGAGGACGCCGAACAGCTCGCACAGAGCCACGACGTCGTCTCCGAGATCTAGCGGTTCGGCTCGATCGGACGCCACTTCGGCGACGGGCGGATCAGTCGCCGCGAATCGCTACCGCTACGTGAACGCCTGAAAGCCCGTCAGCTCCTCACCGAGGACGAGCGTGTGGATGTCGTGGGTCCCTTCGTAGGTGTAGACCGTCTCCATGTTCGCCATGTGTCTCATCGGCGAGTAGTCGGTCGTGATCCCGTTTCCGCCGAGCATCTCGCGGGCGACCCGCGACTGGTCGCGGGCCGTTCGGACGTTGTTGCGCTTCGCCATCGAAACGTGTTTCGGGTGCATCTCTCCCCGTTCCTTGAGGTCGGCGAGCCGGTAGGCCAGCAGCTGAGCGAGCGTGATCTGGGTCGCCATCTCGGCGAGTTTCTCCTGTTGAAGCTGGAAGCGACCGATCGGTCCGCCGAACTGCTCGCGCTCGGTGGCGTAGGCGCGGGCCTCCTCGAAGCAGTCCCGCGCGGCCCCGACCGCACCCCAGGCGATGCCGTAGCGGGCCTGCGTGAGACACGACAGCGGCCCCTTCATCCCAGAGACGCCGGGCAGAACGTTCTCCTCGGGAACCCGAACGTCGTTGAGTCCGATCTCGCCCGTGATCGATGCTCGCAGGGAGAGTTTCTCCGTAATCTTGTTCGTCGAGACGCCGTCCCGATCGGTCTCGACTAAGAACCCGCGAACGGGGTCGTCCTCGCTCGAGCGGTCCCGCGCCCAGACGACGGCGACGTCGGCGATCGGCGAGTTCGTGATCCAGGTCTTCGAGCCGTTCAGAACGTAGCCGTCCGCGTCGGCTTCCGCGTACGTCGCCATCGCCGAGGGGTTCGAGCCGTGTTCGGGTTCGGTGAGACCGAAACAGCCGATCGCCTCGCCCTGGCCCATCGCCGGGAGCCACTCCTCCTTCTGGGCCTCGCTGCCGTAGGCGTGGATCGGATACATCACGAGTGCGCCCTGAACCGAGGCCATCGAGCGCAGCCCCGAGTCGCCGGCCTCGAGCTCCTGCATCAGTAACCCGTAGGCCGTCTCCGAGACGTTCGGCGAGCCGTACCCCTCGAGGTTCGGCGCGTAGAAGCCGAGCTCTCCCATCTTCGGGATGAGCTCTTCGGGGAAGGTCCCGGCCTCGAAGTGGTCGCCGATGTCGGGTTTGACGTGTTCCTCGACGAACTCCCGGGCCGTGTCCCGGATCATGCGCTCCTCCTGGTCGAGTTCGGCCTCGAGTTGGACGAAATCCAGCATACCGGATAGTACGCCAACGAGCCAATAGGCATTGTGGTACGCATTCTGTCACACGTCGGGCACGGGGCCTGCCCTCTCGGTCCCCGAATGTGCTCGAGCGACGCCTCCGGCCCTCTACCTTACACTATTTCCGCATGTCCCGAATTATCTGTACGATGTTTGGTGCTGGCGAAGGTATTTTGTACGTAGCTTCCGATTCCCGGGTATGGCATTCGCCCTGTCCGACGAGCACCGTGCGATCCGCGAGGCCGTTCGCGAGTTCGGCGAAAACGAGATCGAGCCGGTCGCCGAGGAGTACGACCGGAACTGCACGTACCCCGAGGAGATCCGCAAGGAGGCGGCAACGTACGACTTCGTCGCCCCGGGAATCCCACTCGAGTACGATGGTGCGGGGATGGACAAGCTCTCCTCGACGATCGTCACCGAGGAGCTGTGGCGGGCCGATCCCGGGATCGGCTCCGCAGTCGGGAGCGCCGGCTTCGGGACGAACATGATCCTCGAGTTCGGCGACGAGTGGATGAAAGACGAGTGGCTGCCGAAGATCGCGAACGGAGAGACGGCCTCCTGTTCGATGATCTCCGAACCCGCCCACGGCTCGAACGTCGCGGGGATCGAGACCCGCGCAGAACAAGACGGCGACGGCTACGTTCTTAACGGGAACAAGATGTGGATCACCAACGGTACCGTCGCCGACGTCGGCGTCCTGATGGCCAAGACCAGTCCCGAAGAGGGTCACCGCGGTATCACCGCCTTCCTCGTCGAGATGGACGCCGACGGCATCCGAACCGAGAAGATCGACAACAAGCTCGGCATCCGCGCCTCGGACCTCGCGGAGGTCGTCGTCGACGACGTTCGCGTTTCCGAGGAGAACGTCATCGGCGAGGTCGACGAGGGCTTCTACCAGCTGATGGAGTTCTTTGCCTCCGGGCGCACCAGCGTCGCCGCCCAGGCCGTCGGCGCGGCCCAGGGCGCGCTGGACGCCGCCCTCGAGTACGCCCAGGAACGCGAACAGTTCGATCAGCCGATCGCGGAGTTCCAGGCGATCGAGCACAAGCTCGCCGAGATGGCCACGAACACCGAGGCCGCCCGCTCGCTGACCTACCGCGCCGCAACACAGGTCGAGCAGGGTAACCAGGAGATCGCCGCGCGCTTCTCGAGCATGGCGAAGCTGTTCGCCTCCGAGCACGCGGTCGACGTCGCCGACGAGGCGATCCAGGTCCACGGCGGCTCTGGCTACGTCACCGACTATCCAGCCGAGCGGTACTACCGCGACGCCCGGATCACGAAGATCTACGAGGGAACCAGCGAGATCCAGAAGAATATCATCGCCGACCGACTGCTGTAGTCGCTCCCGGGACGGGGGACGTTCGGTCGACGACCCCGGTCGCTTCGCGCGGCTGGAGATTCGGTTTCTACTGTTCGGATAGAAATACTGACACCGAGCCGAGGAGAAGTCGTACAGTATCAGGAAACGAATAGGCGAGGTGGTCGGAGAACCCCCGTTCGAGAACGGTCTCGGACACGCCGGAACGCTATCGCTCGAGAAGTGAGATTTTGCCGACCGAGAGCGCTTTTCGGCGTGAAAATCGACATCTGGCTTCGGGATTTGATCCCCGAGAAACGGCTCGGCGGGCTACACTCTCACGACGGCGACTGAGCAAACCTATTTCTCCTAATGGATTATACCAAACCTGATTAATCGAGACTAAACGCCGCCTGGATCGATCGCTTCGACCGGATGGCTCGCCTCGCGCTCGAGCAGGTCGTCGAGCTGGTCCTCACAGGAGGTGCCGCTAGCGAGGACCAGTCGGTCCTCGGCGGTCGGGCTCTCGAACTGGTCGCGCAGTCGGTCACCGACGTCCATGCTGAGCTCGTAGTACTCCTGCTTGTAGCCGAAGCTGCCGGCCATCCCGCAACACTCGACGTCGCTCTCGAAGACGTCGGCGCCGAGCTTCTCGAGGACGGCGGTCGTGTACGCCTCCAGTCCCAGCGTTCGCTGCTGGCAGTGGCTATGGTAGGCGATCGACTGCTCCGGCGTGCGAAGGGCGGTGGGGTCGGCGCCGTTCTCGAGACAGCCGTAGACGTACTCGAGGACCTCGTAGCTCCCGTCCCGGAGCCGTTCGAACGAGCGCTCGGGCAGCAGCTTCTCGTACTCCCGGTGGAACATCGCCAGATCCGAGGGCTCGATGACGACGACGTCCCGGCCCGCGTCGAGATGCTCGGCAAGTCCCGCGTACACCGCGCTGGCCTGCTCGTCGGCGGTCGCGATCATCCCCTGGGAGAGCGGTGCTCGTCCGCTCTCGCCGACGTCCGGAACGCGGACGTGAACGTCCAGCGCCTCGAGGACCCTGACCGCTGCCTTCCCGCGGTCGACGTCGACGTAGTTCGTGTACGTGTCCGGGTAGAGGACGACCTCGCGGTCGGCCTCGCTCGCCGCGACTCGGGGCCCCCGCTCGCCGTACCACTCGCGGAGCGTCTCGCGCTCGAACGCCGGCAACGGTCGTCGACTGTCGACGCCGACGGCTCGCTCGAGCAGCGACCGAACCGGCCCGAACTCGGCCATCCGGTTCGACAGCGGCGCGGTCGCGCTGCCGAGCTTCGCGAGCGTCTCGTAGTTGCCGAACAGGCGTTTCTGGAGGTCGAGCCCGCTCGGCTCCTCGTCGGGGACGAGCTCGTCGTAGAGGAACTCGAACCGGTCCGGATCGCCACCGCGGTTGAGCCGATCGCGGACGACGGTGTTGATCCAGGGGATGTCGATCTCGACGGGACAGGCGTTGACGCAGCGCGAACAGCCCGTACAGAGGTCGTTGAACTCGGCGACGCTGTCGGCGCCGTGGACGCCGGCCTCCCAGCCCGTCGCGATCCCGCCCGAGTAGGTCTCCCCGCCGAAGGCATGGCCGCCGACCGACTGGAAGTTCGCACAGGAGTTCGCACACGCCGAACACCGGATGCAGTACAGCGTCTCCCGGAGCTGGTCGTCCTCGCGCATCGCCGTGCGGCCGTTGTCGATCAACACGAGGTGAAAGTCGCGGTCGTCCTCGCGGTCGGCGAAGCCGACGTCCGGCTCGTCGACGTCGACGGTCGGCGACTCGACCGGCGGCGTCAGCAGGGAGATGTAGGAGGTGATGTCCTGGCCGGTGCCCGACCGCCCGATCAGCTCGATGAACGGCGAGAGGTCCTCGACCGAGGGGACGATCTTCTCGATGCCCGCGACGGCGACGTGGGTGTCGGGTACGACGGCCGTCTTGCGGGCGTTGCCCTCGCTGGTGACGAGCATGATCGTCCCCGAGTCGGCCGTGATGAAGTTCGCGCCCGTCATGCCGACGTCGGCTCCACGGATCTGTTCGCCGAGTCGCTCCCGGGCGAACATCGTCAGCTCCTCTGCGGTTTCGAGCGGTTCCTCGAGGTCGAATCGCTCGTTGAACAGCCGGGCGATCTCGGCACGGGAGCGGTGGATCGCCGGCGCGACGATGTGGGAGGGAGTCTCGTCGGCGACCTGCAACACCCACTCGCCGAGGTCGGTTTCGACGACGTCGACGCCGTCGCCCTCGAGCGCGTCGTTGACCTCGAGCTCCTCGCTGGTCATCGATTTCGACTTGACGACGCGCTCGGCCTCCTTCTCGGCAGCGACCTCCTGGATGTAGCGGTTCGCGTCCGCGGCGTCGTCAGCGAGATAGACCGTTCCGCCGTTTTCCTCGACGGTCTCGGTCACCTGCTCGAGCAGCTCCGGCAGCCGTTCGATCGCGTCTTCTTTGATCGTGCGAGCCTCCGACTTCAGCTCCTCGTAGGCCTCGAGCTCGGCGACGGCGTCGTACCGCCCCCGGTTGAAGCCGGCGGTGTTGGCCTCGACGGCGTCGCCCTCGGTCTCGAGGAGGTGACGGATCCGGGCCGCCTTCGCCCGCCGGTCGTCGGACTTACTCATCGGTCCCCTCCTCGAGCAGGACGACGTGGACCGCCTTCGGGCCATGGGCGCCCTTCACGAGCGACCCCATGTCGGCGGTCGCGCTCGGCCCTGTCGCGAGGATCGCGCTCCCTCCGTCGCGAAGCGTCGGGCCGAGGCGGTCGATCGCCGTCGGCATGTCGGGGACCAGATCCGCCTCCCGGAGGACGGCGACGTGGAGATCCGGAAAGAGGCTCACCTGTTCGGCGCCGTCCTCGGTCGACGGCAGGACGACGCTGCCGTAGTCGGCGATCCCGAACGAGGCGGCGGTGACACCCGTCGTCGCCGCCTCGAGCGTCCGCGGTGAGGGATCCTCGTCGACCCACGTCGGCAGCGAAACGCCGTCGAACGGGAGGGGCGTTCCCACGACGGGGTCGTCGACGACGTCCTCGAGCGTCGCCTCGAACGAGGCGGGCTCGGTCCGGCTCACTCCGACCTCGAGATCGGCGAGCGAGTCCTGGAACCGCCGTCGAAGCGACCCTGATTCGGTACTCATACCTCGACCCTGCGACCCGATCCACATTACTGTTGTGCAACCCGTTCCCTCGAGTGGCTGTCTCACCCACCACCGGCGACCTCCTGGCGCCGTCGGGGATCGCAGTCGAGTCGACCGCGAGACGCGGACGAAACACCGTCCTCTAGCCCAGCAACTATATGCGGAGTCCACTCATGGTCGGACGATGGCCGTTCGATCTCCCCTCGAGCGCGGCGGTGACCGTTCCCCTGCGGTTCCCGGCAGCGGTTCGAGTATCGCGACAGCAACTTCCATCGCGGACGCCCACCGATCGCTCCCATGACTACGACACCCCCTTCCCGATTCGACCCTGCTGGCGACCGACGGGCGGACTACGACTACCGGAGCGACGACGTCGACCGACCGGCGCTCATCGAGGATATCGGCCGCCTGATCGACGGCGACGTCCGCGCGGACTCGTACTCGCGGGAGCTGTACGCGACCGACGCGAGCATCTACGAGGTGACGCCCGTCGCCGTCGTCTTCCCGCGCTCGACCGACGACGTCGCCGCCGTCGTCGACTACTGCGCCGAGCGGGGGATCCCGGTGCTCCCCCGAGGCGGCGGGACGAGCCTCGCCGGACAGACGGTCAACGAGGCCGTCGTCCTGGATTTCACGCTGTACATGGACGGCGTCGTCGACGTCGACCCCGACGCCCGCCGGGCGACCGCCCAGCCCGGGATCTACCTCGAGACGCTCAACGAGGACCTCGAGCCCCACGGGCTGAAGTTCGCGCCCGACCCCGCCTGGGGCGACAAGAGCGCCCTCGGCGGGGCGATCGGGAACAACTCGACGGGCGCCCACTCCCTGCAGTACGGGAAAACAGACGCCTATGTCGAGGAGGTGGAGGTCGTCCTCGCGGACGGCACCCGCACGCGGTTCGGCGAGGTCGCCGTAGAGGAGCTGCCCGAGCTCGCCGACGGTAACGACCTCGAGTCGGCGATCTACGCCGAGGTCGCCCGGATCCTCGAGGAGCGGGGGGACCTGATCGAAGAAACGTACCCCGACCTCAAACGAAACGTCTCGGGGTACAATCTGGACTGGCTCGTCGAGGACGCTCGAGGTGCGACCCGGGGCGTCGGCGAGCCCGATGCCGAGGGCGGGACGGTCAACCTCGCGAAGCTGCTCTGCGGGAGCGAAGGGTCCCTCGCGATCGTCACCGAGGCGACCGTCTCGCTCGAGCCGATCCCCGCCGAGAAGAGTATGGCGCTGCTCGCCTACGACACCGTCCTCGACGCGATGGACGACGTGGCGGCGATCGTCGATCACGACGCGGCCGCGGTCGAGGTCATCGACGACGTGCTGATCGACCTCGCGCGGGGGACCGCCGAGTTCGCTCCCGTCACCGAGATGCTGCCCGAGGGGACCGGCGCCGTCCTCATCGTCGAGTTCTACGCCGAGAACGACGCCGACGGGAAGCGACGGGTCGCGAACCTGCTCGCAGACCGCTGTCCGTCGGTCGATCCCGTCGGCGAGGTCGACCCTCCCGAGAAGCGGGTCGTCGCCGACGAGGACGTCCACGCGTTCGACGCGATCGAGGCCCACGACGCCGAGAGCCGGAGCCAGATCTGGAAGCTGCGCAAGTCCGGGCTCCCAATTTTGCTCTCGCGGACGACCGACGAGAAACACATCGCCTTCCTCGAGGACACCGCAATCCCGCCGGAGAACCTCCCGGCGTTCGTCGCGGACTTCCAGGAGGTCCTCGAGGATCACGACACCTACGCCAGCTTCTACGCCCACGCCGGGCCCGGCGTCCTCCACATCCGCCCGCTGATCGACACGAAGACCGAGGCGGGCCTCGAGGAGATGTCGTCGATCGCCGACGCCGTCACGGATCTCGTCGTCGAGTACGACGGCTCGGTGTCGGGCGAGCACGGCGACGGGCGCGCGCGCACCCAGTGGAACCGCAAGCTGTACGGCGAGGAGCTGTGGGAGACCTTCCAGGAGCTGAAGACGGCGTTCGACCCCGACTGGCTCCTGAACCCTGGTCAGGTCGTTTTCCGCGACGACGACCCCACCGACATGACCGAGAACCACCGGTTCGGTCCCGACTACGAGTTCGAACCCGACTTCGAGCCCACCCTCGAGTGGGACAACGACAACGGGTTCCAGGGGATGGTCGAACTCTGTCACGGCTGTGGCGGCTGTCGGGGCGAGCAGTCCACGACCGGGGGCGTGATGTGTCCGACGTTCCGGGCGAGCGAGGAGGAGATCACGAGCACCCGCGGCCGGGCGAACGCGCTTCGCCAGGCGATGAGCGGCGATCTCGAGCCCGGGGAAGCGTTCTCCGACGAGTTCGTCGAGGAGGTAATGGACCTCTGTATCGGCTGCAAGGGGTGTGCGATCGACTGTCCCAGCGAGGTCGACATGGCGAAGCTCAAAGCCGAGGTCACCCACGAGTACCACGAACGCAACGGCTCGTCGCTTCGGGATCGGCTCTTCGCAAACGTCGCCACCCTCTCACGGTGGGGGTCGAAGTTCCCGCTACTCTCGAGCGTTGTCCCGAAGCTTCCCGGCGCCCGCAAACTCCTCGAGGCGACGATCGGGATCGACTCGAGCCGACCGTTGCCGTCGTTCCGCCCGATGACGTTTCGGGACTGGTTCGAGGAGCGAGGTGGCTCGCGCGTTCCCGAGCGCGGCGCCGACCGGAAGGCGATCGTCTACCCCGACACCTACACCAACTACAGCCACCCCGAGGCGGGGAAGGCTGCGGTGCGCGTTCTCGAGGCCGCGGGCGTCCCCGTCAGGGTGCCCGACGATCTGGACGACACGGGCCGACCCGCGTTCTCGAAGGGCCTCCTCGAGCAGGCCGGCGAGACCGCCCGCGAGAACGTTCGAGCGCTCGCCCCGCTGGTCGAGGAGGGGTGGGACGTGGTCGTGATCGAACCCTCCGACGCGGTGATGCTCCAGTCGGACTATCTCGACCTGCTCTCCGACGAGGGCGCCCGAACCCTGGCGGACTCGAGCTACGGGATCTGCGAGTACATCGATGCGTTCCGGCTCGACGAGCGGCTCGCGTTCGACGCGCCCGGGGAATCGCTGACCTACCACGGCCACTGCCACCAGAAGGCGACGGCGAAGGACCACCACGCCGTCGGCGTGCTCCGGCGGGCGGGGTACGCCGTCGATCCCCTCGACTCGGGCTGTTGCGGGATGGCCGGCAGCTTCGGGTACGAGGCCGAACACGGCTCGATGAGCGACGCAATCGCTTCGATCCTCTACGACCAGGTCGACTCGAGTTCCGGGGAGCGAGTGGTCGCACCCGGCGCTTCCTGTCGCACCCAGCTGCAGAACCGCGACGGAGACACGGAGGAGCCGCCGACGCCGATCGAACTCGTCGACGCCGCGCTTCGGTAGCTCCCGCTCGAGCCGTCCTCGCTAAAAAAATCACCGACCGGTAGCGAATCGCGCTACCCGACCGTGGGTTAGCAGTCGTCTTCCTCGCGCTCTGATTCGCCCGTCTCTTTCTCGGAGTCGTCTTCTTTCTTTTCGGATCGCTCCGTCTCTTCCTCGTCGGGGCAGTCGTCGTCCTCGGGCTCAGGTTCCTTCTTTTCTTCCTCCGGACAGTCGTCGTCTTCGGGTTCCGGCTCTTTCTTCTCCTGTTCTTCTTCGGGACAGTCGTCTTCCTCCCGTCCAGCTGCCTCTTCGTCCTCGGGCTCCGACTCGTCCGGTTTTTCCTCAGTTTCCTCCCTCTCGTCTTCGTGTTCTTCGCCTTCGGACTCCGGCTCGTCGGGTTCCTCTTCGGGCTCTTCCTCCTCGTCTTCGGGCTCTTCCTCGCCCTCGGGCTCTTCCTCGCCCTCGGGCTCCTCAGTCCCCGGCTCCTCGTCTTCGGGCGCTTCGTCCTCCGGGTCGTCGACGGGATCGCCGGGCTCGGTTTCACCCGTCGACGTGTCGTAAACCGAGACCGCGTTGGACCGACTCGGCGTGTACAGGGCGATCACGTTCGTGCCCTCGTTGTCGATCCGTCCCCCCTCGTAGTCGTAGGTGACGTCGGCGTCGGTATCGTAGTACCCCGACGTGATCCGGAGCTCTCCCCCTGCCTCGATCTCGGTTCCGTTCGGCAGCGAGTCGGACTGGTCGTAGTCCGGATTGTTGTACAGCCAGTCGACGATGTAGCCCGAGAGGTCGACCGTCGACTCCCCCTCGTTTCGCAGCACGATGAGGTCCTGATCCGGTGTCACCGACTCGATGACGACCGGTACGTCGTGTCCGTCGGCGGCCGCCTGGGAGCCGATCCCTACGAGTCCGGCGACCGCAGCGCCCGTCCCGGCCAGTACTGCTCGGCGCGATCTGTTTCGTGTCATACGTCGCGAGATACGTTACCAAGACAGTGTAAAATAATCTATGGATACAACCAATCGATATATTCTGTGAACCATATACGTTTAATCCGAATATTACTCGTCAGAAACACCAAAAGAGCTCCTCATCGACGGACGAAGTGTGATTCGGCACGACGGCTCGAGCGAGCCGGACCGACCAGCGCTCGAGGAGTCGGTTTATGACGTTGCCTGTCGTAGGAACCGCCATGGTCTCCACCGTACTCGTCCCGATCGACGATTCGGAGCGCTCGAGCGAGGCCCTCGAGTACGCTTTCGAAGTTCACCCCGACGCGACAGTCACGGCGTTGCACGTCGTCGATCCGCGGAAGTTCTACGCGGCGACCGGGATCGAGGGTAGCATCGCGACCGACTACGAGCGGATCCGGGAGAACTACGAGCAGCAGGCCCAGCAGTTGCTCGAGGAAGCCAGGGAGACGGCCGCCGAGCGCGGCGTCGAGCTCGAGACGGAGTGGGTCACCGGTGCGGTCGCCCGATCGATCGTCAACTACGCGACCGACCACGACGTCGACGGGATCGTCATGGGAAGCCACGGCCGCTCGGGCGCGAGTCGCATCTTGCTGGGCAGCGTCGCCGAGGCCGTCACTCGCCGTTCGCCGGTGCCCGTTACGATCGTCCGCTGAGACGGTTTTCGGAGCGGGTCCTCGGTACGACCACCGACCGTAGCGACGCCTCGAGAGCGAGGTCCGTTTCGGGTCCAACCGCGTCGCCCGGCGTCGGAGACGGGCCCGGAAAAGCGCCGGAAACGGGAGTCTTTTGCGCCCGCTTCGCCAACGACGGCCTATGACTCAGTCATCCGGCACGTTCGGCGAGTGGCCGCTCAAGCGGTTGCTGACGGAGGTCGTCGGCTCCGGTCCCAAATCGGCTGACGACATGACCCGCGAGCAGGCCCACGAGGCGTTCCGGCGAATTCTGGCCGGCGAGCCCAGAGAGACGACACTTGGCGCGTTCTGGCTGGCGAACCGCTGGAAGCGAAACACCCCCGAGGAGCTGGCGGCGTACACCGACGTCATGCGCGAGGAATCGGTCGTCACCGCCGCGCCCGACGCCGACCCGGTCGACTGCGGCGCGAACTACGACGGCAAGCACACCTCCGCGCTGCTCGGTGTCGGCGCCGGCGTCGTCGCCGCCGCCGCGGGAACGCCCGTCGTCGTCCACTCCGGCGACGGCGTCCCGACCCAGAAGGAGACCGCCTACAAACACGTACTGGACGAGCTCGACGTTCGAACCGAACTCGAGCCGGCCGAGAGCGCCGACATGGTCGACGAGACCGGCTTCGGTTTCTACTACCAGCCCGCGTTCAATTCGGGAATCGACGACCTCTTCGAGCGACGCGACGAGATGGGCGTTCGGACGTTCGTCAACACCATCGAGACGGTCGCCAACCCCGCCGAGGCCGACGTCCACCTCGGCTCCTTCTACCACCTCGCGTTCGCCAAGAAGCTGACCGACCTCATCAAGGGGAGCGAGGAACTCGACTACTCGCGGGCGATCTTCTTCCAGGGGATGGAGGGGTACGACGACATTCGACCGGGGTACACGAAGGTCGCCGAGTGGGATGCCGACGGCGGCGACGGGGCGGAATCCTTCGAGGACTACGAGATCGAGACCGCCGAGTACGGCATGGAGATGGAGAACGAGGATCTCGCAGTTGACGACGTCGCCGCCGACTCGGCGACGATCACCGAGGCGGTGCTCGCTGGCGAGCGCGAGGACCAGTTCGCGGACGCTATCGCGCTCAACGGCGCGTTCCGGATGTACGCCCGCCAGGACGTCGATTCGCTCGAGGACGGGCTCGAGCGGGCCCGCGACGTGATCGCCGACGGCAGCGCGCAGGGGGTCCTCGAGGAACTGCGCGAGTTCTGAAACGCAGATTCACGGATCACGTTCCGTCTCGACCGTCGTCGACGGCATCGATCGCCTGCTGATACAACTCGTCGTCGATCCAGAATCCGGCGTCGCGAAGCGCATTGAGGGCCGGCTCAATCGCGAGTTCGCCGCGTTCGGCGGCTTTCAACAGAACACCGATAACGCCGGTTACCGGGAGATCGTGACGACGTGCGACCTGTCGCCCGTCCCGCTCGTCGATCAACACCAGTTCGGCTCCGTGTTCGATCGCCAGCGCGATCGCGGCGGCCTCGCCTTCGTCAAGTTCAGTTTGAAACTCTCGAACGAGATCGGTTCGCTGTGGCCGGGTTACGGTTACGAACTCGCTTTCGAGAAGCGACTCGAGGCGATCGACCTCGCCCTCACCGGCGAGCAGTTCCGAGCGAACCGCCTCGGGAACAGTGATCGACGAGAACTGCGAACGGAGCAACTCGAGTCGATCGATCAGCGCGAGGTTGAGCAGGGGTGACGTGTCGGCGACGACGCCCTCATCGGTCGGCATAGTCGATATCTTCGGCCAATTCCTCGTCGGTGTAGTGGCGTTCGATACCGCGTTTCCCGAGCAACTCGCCGAACTCCCGTTTCGACAGCTCCGCGAGTTCCCGTGCCTTTCCGAACGAAAGCGCCCCCCGATCGTACAGCGAACACGCGAGTTCCTCGCGCATGACCCCCTCTCGCTCGTCTTCCGGAAGCCGAAGCGCGTCGTAGACTTCCTCCGGAATTTCGATTGCGGTCATAGCCGACGATAGGATGGAGTATCGGATAAGCGTTCGTTCCGAACTGTCCACGTTCTCGAGGCGCTACGCGAGTTCTGAGCCGAGGGGCTCCCCCTCGGACTCGCGCGAAGAGCCGTCACGGTCGGTCCCGCCGGCGGTCGAAACGTGACGTTCGAGTCCTCGCCGGTGATCGTCTCGTCCACTACGGCGACCTGACAGCCAGATATATCAACTATCGTGTACTGGCTGACGTATGGCTCCGAACGATCCGCCGCCGTCGCTCGAGAACTCGACGCCGCCCCCGGTCGACGAACAGGATCCCGGACGTGGCACGAGTACCGCGCTCAACGCCGTCCTCGGCGGCGTCGTCGGGATCGTCCTCTCGTTCGTTCCGCTGTCGCCGGTGCTCGGGGGCGCCGTCGCGGGCTACCTCGAGGGTGGCGACACCGACGACGGACTGAGGGTCGGCGCGCTCGCCGGACTGGTCGCGCTGCTCCCGCTGAGCGTCGTCGGGTTCTTCCTGCTGTTTCTCCTCGGGTTCGGCGCAAACTCGGCGGTACTGGGCCTGCTGGGACTGGTCGCGCTTCTCTTCATGACGGTGTACACCGTCGGTCTGAGCGCCCTCGGCGGCGTTATCGGCGTCTACGCCGAGAGCGAGTTCTGACGATCGGCTCGAGATCGATTACCAGCGTTTTGCATCTAGGCCGATACTCCGAACGAAGTTCGAGAATAAGTCGAAACCACGAACGAATTTATATAGTAGCCGTCCGACCATCGTGGTATGCGACTCGAGAACGAGACGGCGCTCATCACGGGCGCGGCGTCGGGGATCGGACGCGCGACGGCCGAACGCTTCGCCGACGAGGGCGCACGCGTCATCGTCACCGACATCGACAGCGACGGCGGGGAAGCGGTCGCGGACGAACTCGCCAGTGAGGGCGCCGACGCGGAGTTTCACGATCTGGACGTCACCGATAGCGAGGCGTTCCACGCGGTCGTCGACGCCGTCGCCGAGGAGTACGGCCTCGATATCGTCGTCAACAACGCCGGGACGGGCCACCCCTCCTCGCGGCTCGAGGAGACCGACGACTCGATCCGGGACTTCGTCATCGACGTCAACGTCAAGGGCGTCTGGAACGGCTGTCACGCCGCCCTGCCGCACATGAAAGAGCAGGGGGACGGATCGATCGTCAACGTCGGCTCGCTGGCGAGCATTCTCGGGCTACCCAAGCAGGCGGCCTACTCGCTGAGCAAGGGCGCCGTCCTCAACCTCACGCGTGCGATCGCCGCCGAGGCGGGCCCCTACGGTGTGCGGGCCAACACTGTCTGTCCGGGCTTTACCGATACGACACTGCTCGAGCAGTATCTGGCGATGGAGGACGATCCCGAGGCGGCCCGAGAGGCGATGGCCGAGGAGTACCCGCTCAAGCGCCTCGGCGAACCCGAGGAGGTCGCCGACGCCATCCTGTTTCTCGCGAGTGACGAGGCCTCGTTCGTCAGCGGCCACGGGCTGGTCGTCGACGGCGGCTTTTCGACCTGCTGAGATCCGCTGGGCGGCGAACCGAAATCGATTTTTCGTCGGCTCACGTCGTCAGCGACGTCGTTACACCGAGTCACCTATATGCCGATCTCGATCGCACTCGTCGACGTCGGGACCGCACTCGAGGAGACGAGCGGGCTCCTCCGGTACGCGCTCGTCTTTCTGCTCGCGATGGTGCCGGCCGTCGAACCGTTCGCCGTGATTCCGATCGCCATCGGGTTCGGGCTCGACCCCGTCGCGACGGGCGCTGCCGCGTTCGCCGGTAGCGTCACCGTGTCTACCTGCCCGTCGCCTTCCAGGACCGCCTCATCGCCCTCTAGCGGCGACGTTCCGGCGATGACGGGTCGTCCTCGAGCGGCCGAGCCGGACGCGCGCGACGCGCCTGGGAGCGATACGGACTCGTCGGATTCGCGTTCGTCGGACCGATACTGGCCGGAATCCACCTCGCGGCGCTGATCGCAGTCACGGTCGACGGCCGTCCGCGCCGCGTCGCCGTCTGGCTGACGATCGGACTCGGTGCCTGGACGGTCGCGCTCGTCGTCGGCTCGGTGGCCGGCCTCTCCGCCCTCGGACTGTCGTAGCCGCTCCTGTGGCCTGCCGTCGCTCACAGCACCGGTCGCTTCCTGGCCCGCGGCTGCACTGGAAACGGCATACGGCGGCCCGGCTCACTCCTCGCGGATCAGCGCGACACTGGCGAGTTTCGCTCCTGCCGCGACGGTCGCCTCCTGTGTGAGCGTGTACAACAGCCCCTCGCGACCGACGACGGCCTCCTCGAGCGCCTCGTAGGTTGCCGGATCGTACACCGTGCCGAGCACGTCTCCCTCCGAGACGGGCTGGCCGATCTCGAGGGCCGGGTCCGGTCGGAACAGCCCCGAGTGGTCGGTAACGACCTGCCCGAGGTGGTTCCTGGCGAGGGTCTGCTCGCGTGCGGGAACCTCGCCGGGAAGCAGTCCGAGCTGGCGACAGACGTCGAGCAGCCCGTCGACGCCGATCTCGACGGCGTCCTCGAGGATCTGCTTGTTGTGGGCCAGTTCGGGCGTGATCGAGGGGATCCCCTCGTTGGCGGCCGCGACCCGTAGTTTGCCAGCGAACCCGCGGCGGTGCCACTCCTCGCTCGCCTCGTCGTCGGCCTCCTCCGAGAGCAGGAGGTCGGTGCCGAACGCCTCGGCCAGCGCGCGGGACTCCTCGTCGCCCTCGAGGAAGACGACGTGGGGGAGCATGTCCGGACTCCCGGTGTGGAGGTCGACGACGGCGTCGGCGTCGCCGACGTACTCCCAGAGCCGGGCGGCCATGCGTTCGTGGAGGCTCCCCTCGGCGTTGCCGGGCCACACCCGATTCATGTTCGGGTTGACGCTGTCGATGATCTCCGGGGTCGTGTAGGAGACGCGATCGAACGTCAGTGGGTTCGCGACCGGGACGGCGACGATCCGTCCCGACAGCGACTCGAGCGGAAGTCGGTCGTGGAACCGACGCAGCACTTCGGTGCCGTTGATCTCGCGGCCGTGCTGGGCGGCCTGGACGTACAGCGTCGGTCCGTCGTCGGCGCCGTCGTAGCTGTGTACCGTCGTCGTGATCTCGACGCCCGACGGCAGTCGTGCGAGCGTTATCTTTTCGGCCGTGTGGGTACCGGCGGTCATGATCGTCCGTTCTTCGTCGGGTAGTATGTACTTGTGGCAGGCGATTACACCGTCGGGTTCGGTTCCGAGACCACTACCGTTTTCACCCGTCCGACCGTCGGCCGACGTATGGGCAACGTTACTGCAACCCTGCACACGAGCGAGGGCGACATCGACGTCGAACTCTACGACGAGCGCGCGCCGCGAACCGTCGACAACTTCGTCGGACTCGCGACGGGCGGCCAGGAGTGGACCGACCCCGAGACGGGCGAGGAGGTCGAGGGCGAGCCGCTGTACGACGACGTGGTCTTCCACCGGATCATCGAGGACTTCATGATTCAGGGCGGCGACCCGACCGGAACCGGTCGTGGCGGCCCCGGCTACCAGTTCGACGACGAGTTCCACGAGGAGCTGCGCCACGACGACGCCGGCATCCTCTCGATGGCTAACTCCGGACCCGACACCAACGGCTCGCAGTTCTTCATCACGCTGGACGCCCAGCCCCACCTCGACGACCGTCACGCCGTCTTCGGCAAGGTCACCGACGGGATGGACGTCGTCGAAGAGATCGGCGACGTCGAGACCGACGCCAACGACCGACCGCGCGAGGACGTCGTCCTCGAGTCGGTCTCCGTCGACTACGAGTAGCGACTCGCGTTCTTCGGTCGTCGCTCCGCGTTTCGTCGCTTCTTCCGTCTCGAGCGTCGCCTTCCGCTCGGTTTAGTGCGGTACTCGAGCGAGTTGCTTCACCCGTCGTGTCAGATTAGATTAGGAACAGGCCGTGTATGAGAACTACTTTCACGGATGATTTTCAATCATCGACCGATGTCTTCCGACAAGTCGGACTGCGGGCGGCGCACGGCCGTCCGATCGAAGCGGGGCGAACCGGCGAGCGAACGGAGCCAGGTGTACGCCGTCGAGGACGACGGCGAACTCCGGCCCAAGGAGCCCTCGGAGGTAGCGGAGGAGTGTGGCTGCGGGCGAACCCACACGCGACGAACGTTTATGGGGGCGACCGCGGCCGCCACCGGTGCGCTGACGCTCGGCTCGCAGGTCTCGGGCGTCGCGGCCGAGGAGCCCGAGGGCGACACCGTCACGATCGTCCACGATCTGCACACCCACAGCGAGATCGGCGAGCCCGGCGAGCCGAACATCGCACGGTACTGGAACGTGGTCCAGGACCAGCTCGCGGATCGGGACGACGCCGTCTTCCTCGCGAACGGGGACGAACTCGGCTCCTCGACGATCTCGTTTTTCACCGAGGGCGAGCACAAGATCGACTTCATGAACGATATGGACCTTACCGCCGCCGGGGTCGGCAACCACGACTTCGACTACGGCGTCGAAACCGCCGAGCAACGGTTCGCTGACAGCGAGTTCCCGTGGCTGAACTCGGCGCTGTACACGCCCGACGGCGAGCTGTTCCCCGAAACCGAGGAGTACACGACCCTCGAGATCGGCGATCTCACGGTCGGCCTCTTCAACGTCGTCCTGCGGGGCTTTCACGGGATCACGGATTATCCGGACGACTACGAGCAGCGCGACCCCGTCGAGACGGCCCAGGAGATGACGCAGTTGCTCCGGGAGGAGGAGGACGCCGACGTCGTCGTCTGTTCCTCGCACACCCCCCACGAGACCCACTTCGAGCTCGCCGAGGAGGTCGACGGGCTCGACGCCATCTTCGGCTCGCACTCCCACTACACGATGGACACCGCGGAGGAACACGCGGGAACCGTCATCAGCGAGGTCGGCTACGCCTACTTCCATCTGGGCGTGATGACGCTAGACTCGGAAGGGAACCTCGTGAGCTGGGAGCGCCTCGACTTGGACGAGGACACCGAGCCGGACCCGGAGTTCAAGGAGCGCATCGAGGCCCAGTACGACGAGCTCGACGAGGAGCTCTCGGAGGTGATCGGCGAGACGGCCGTCGAACTCGACACCTCCGGTTCGATCACCTACGGCCGCGAGGCCCTGATCGGCAACCTCATCACGGACACGATGCTCGACCTGCACCCCGACGCGCAGGTCGCCTTCCAGAACGGCGGCGGGATCCGAACCAACACGACGTACGGCCCGGGCGAGCTCACCGCGGGCGACGTGCTGGGGATCCTCCCGTTCGGCAACGAGGCCGTCGTCTTCGAGGCGACCGGCGAGGAGATCCTGCAGGTACTCGAGAACCGTATCGACACGCTCCCGGACAATGCCTTCGGCGCCCAGCAGGGCCAGCAGGTCGGCGGCCTCCAGTACGAGTGGACCGGCCACGAGGTGCCCGAGGTCGGCGACGTCTACGTCGAGGGCGAACCCCTCGAGCCCGACGAGACGTACGTCGTCTCGACGACCGACTACCTCAAGAACACCGCTGAGGACTACGCACCCTTCAGCGACGCGGAGCTGCTCTGGGAAGGCGGAATCGTTCTCGGGCCCGCCGTAATGGAGTACGTCGAGGAGCACAGCCCCGTCGAACCCGAACTCGAGAACCGCATCCTGCGGGTCGACGAGGACGTCGGAAGCCACCGGGGCGTCCGTCGGGAGGACGGTCGAACGCTGCTCTGTTTCGACGCCCCCGAGGGGGCAGCCGAGATCGGCGACGTGGAAACGTTCTTCGGCGTAACGGCCGACGCCGACGAGTCGGTTCCGGACCCCGTCTCCGTCGAGGCCGAGGACGGTCTTCTCTGGGTCGGGTACGAGACTGACGACCTCCAGCAGTTCCTCGCTACCACCGACGCCGAGGAGCTGCGGGTCTTCGGCGAGTTCGACCCCGACGAGGAGTACTACGGCTACACCGATACCGACGGCGAACTCCTCGAGTTACCCGTCGCCGCCGCCTACGATCGGTTCAAGCTGAAGGCGACGATCGACGCGACGTCACCGTCGCTCGGGTCGGACTGAGGTCGACGGCGCCGGATCGATCCCCGGCTCGCCCAAACGATGCAACGGCTACGCTTAGGGGTACGGCTCCCCTGGCTGCCGTATGAACTGGACGGCTGCAGACGTCCCCGACCAGAGCGACCGGACGATCGTCGTCACGGGCGCTAACAGCGGGATCGGCCTCGAGGCAACCCGCGAACTCGCTCGCAACGGCGCTCAAGTGATCATGGCCTGTCGAAGCACCGACCGGGGCGAGCAGGCGGCGCGCGACGTCCGCCGGGACGCGCCCGACGCCGACCTCCGCGTCGAGGACTGTGACCTGGCCGATCTCGAGTCGGTTCGGGCCTTCGCCGATCGGCTCGAGGACGACGAGATCGACGTCCTGATCAACAACGCCGGCGTCATGGCGATCCCCCGTTCGGAGACCGCGGACGGGTTCGAGACCCAGTTCGGCGTCAACCACCTCGGCCACTTCGCGCTGACCGGCTTGCTCCTCGGGAACCTGGCGACCGACGGCGAGGAGCCCGCGCGGGTGGTCACGGTCTCGAGCGCCGTCCACGAGCGAGGCGAGATCCGATTCGAGGATCTCCACGGCGAGCGCTCCTACGACGAGTGGGAGGCCTACGCTCAGTCGAAGCTGGCGAACGTGCTGTTCGCGTACGAACTCGAGCGACGCTTCCTCACTGCCGGCCTGAACGCCGACAGTATGGCGGTCCATCCGGGCTACGCGAACACGAACCTGCAGTACCGAGGCCCCGAGCAGCGGGGCAGTCGGCTCCGGATGGCGGCGATGAAACTCACGAACGAGATAATCGCCCAGCCGTCCGCGACGGGCGCGCTACCGACGCTGTACGCCGCGACCGCGCCCGAAGCCGAGGGCGGTGCCTACTACGGACCCAGTGGGCTCGCGAGCATACGCGGAACGCCCGAACGCCAGGCTTCCTCGGAGCGATCCTACGACGAGGAGACGGCCCGCTGGCTGTGGGCGGTCTCGAGGGATCTGACCGGCGTGACGTACGACCTCCCGAAGCCGAAAGCCGGCGTGCCGGCGCGGAGCTGACCGGTCGTCCCTCGAGCCGACCGTAACGCGAAAGGCGGTTCGGCCGAACCCCTACGCAATGAGCAACGAGGAGATCACACGCGCGAGCGACGTCGGCTCCGCGGACGCGCCGCCGGTCTCGGAGAAGCCGTACAAGATCGTCTTCGAGGCCAACAAGTGCTTCGGCGCGGGCAAGTGCGCCGAGGTCAGCGACAACTGGGAGCTGTCCATCGAGTCGGGGATCGCTCAGCCGAAGACCTACTTCTTCGACGAGGAGGACCTCGAGCACAACGTCCGAGCCGCGGAGGTCTGCCCTGCGAAGAAGGGCGACGGCTGCATCCACGTGATCGACCGCCGCACGGACGAGGAGATCGCGCCGGACCCCCACGGCGACGGCACGTTGAGCGTCGACTGGTAGCGTCGGCGCGGCCGACGCACCCGGCGTTCCGCTCGATCAGTTCGTCTCGTCGCCGTTCGTCCCGTTCCGGAACGTCCACTCGGTCTCGAGGGCCGACGGTTCCGCGAGGGTCTGGTAGACGACGCAGTACCGCTCGGTGTACTTCTGCAGCGCGGCCTTCGTATCGGCGTCGACGTCGCCGTCGACGGTCACCTCGAGACGGATATCCTGGAAGCCAACGGGCGCGTCCTCGTCGACGCCCATCGTCCCGCGGAGATCGAGGTCGCCGCTGGCCTCGACGCCGATATCGACCTCGAGGCCGAAGTTCTCCGCGACGGCCTGGGCGGTGAGCTGCGAGCACGCCGCCAGCGCGCCCAGCAACAGGTCGCCCGAGCAGGCCCCGGTTCCGGGACCGCCGGCGCCCTCGTGGAGTTCGGCCTCGTAGATCGCCCGGCCGATGTCTACGTTACAGCTCCGGCCGTCGTCCTGCTCCTCGCCGGTCGCGGTCAGTGTAATCTGGGCCGCTTCGGGGTTTTCCTCGTACTCGGCCTTCAGCGGTTCCTGCTCCTCTTGCAAGTTACTCTCACTCATACGTCCTCGATATTCGGTCGCTCCTCAAATAACTACGCTCCGGACGTCGGTCGACCGACGCGGAGGTCCGGGCGAACACCGAAACACACATTCCAGCACAGCGACTACCCTCGAGCGCGCTTCTGTGCGAGGGTAGCCAAGCAGGCCAACGGCGGTGGGCTTAAGACCCGCTCCCGTAGGGGTCCGAGGGTTCAAATCCCTTCCCTCGCATGCTACCGCGAACATCCGTGAGCGGTAGCTGCGAGACGAGGGGATTTGAATCAGACCGAGGTTCTGCGAGCGGAGCGAGCAGGCTCTCGGGCGTGGTTCAAATCCCTTCCCTCGCACACCGATTCCAACGACGCTCGAGCGGCAGCGATCGAACTGAAGGATTCGAATCCTCCTCCCTCGCAGTTCAGAAGAGCCGACGAACCCCACCTCGAGCGAACCGGCTACTCCGTCGTCGCCGAGCGAGACACGCGAGACGCCGGAGTGGCGCTTCCCGTGACTCGACTCGAGAACGTCCGTCGATGCGATTCCCCTTGGGGATCGACCGACCGCTACGACCCGTCGACCGCCGGTAGCGTAACGAAGACCGTCGTCCCCTCACCGGGATCGGAGTCGATCCAGATCTCGCCGTCGTGGCGCTCGACGATCCGCTGACAGAGCGCCAGCCCGATCCCCATTCCTCCGTGCTCGCCGCGGCCGTGGAGGCGCTGGAAGACCTCGAACACGCGCTCCTGATCGTTGGGATCGATCCCGATCCCCTCGTCGCGGACCGCGATCTTCCACGTCCCGTCCAGCCGTTCGGCGTCGACGTGGATCGTCGGCGGTTCGTCGCCGCTGTACTCGATCGCGTTCTCGAGCAGGTTCTGGAACACCTGCCGGAGTTGATCGGCGTCGCCGTTCACCCGGGGTAGGGGTTCGACCGTCACGTCGGCACCGCTCTCCTCGAGCCGGAGCTGAACGTCGTCGAGAACGTCGTCGAGGAGCCGCTCGAGATCGGTCGGTTCGAAGGAGCTCCCGCCCGTTTCGACGCGAGAGTACGCGAGCAGGCGGTCGATCATGCTTCGCATCCGCTCCGCGCCGTCGATAGCGAACTGCAGGAACTCCTCGCCGTCGTCGTCGAACAGGTCGCCGTAGCGGCTCTCGATCAGCTGTAGATAGCTCGAGACCATCCGCAGGGGCTCTTGCAGGTCGTGGGAGGCCGCGTAGGCGAACTGCTCGAGCCGTTCGTTCGAGGTCTCGAGCTGTTCGATCGTCTCCTCGAGTCGTCGCTGGTACTCGCGGCGTTCGGTGATATCCGTGACCGTAACGACCGCACGACGCACGTCGCCGCGTTCGTCTCTGACCGGCATCCCGTGTTCCATAACGATCCGCCGTTCGCCGTCGAACGTCCGAATCTCGTAAATGTTCGGTTCGGTCACCTCCTCCCCGCGAAGCACCTGGGACATCGTCCGCTCCTCGAGTTCGACCGGCTCACCGGAGTCGGCCCAGACGGCGGTGTACTTCTCGTACTCGGCGACGGAGTCGGCATCGAAGACGTCGCCGCCCCAGGTCTCCTTGGCCGTGGCGTTCGCTCTGATCAGCGACCCCTCCTTGTCCGCGACCACGGCACCGACGGGCAACACTCGGAACAGCGTCTCGAGCTGCCTGCGTTGCTTCCGGGCCTCGAGTTCGGCCCGTTTGCGTTCCGTGATGTCGGTGAGTGCACCGGGGAACGCCTCGGCGTTGCCTGCCTCGTCGCACTCGACGTGGCCGCGGGCGAAGACCCAGCGGATCTCGCCGTCGGCGTTTCGGACCCGGTACTCCGCTTCGTACTCGCCCCCGGTCTCGAGGGCATCATCGATCCGCGCGGCGACGCGCTCGCGGTCGTCCTCGTGGATCGACGACAGCACCCGCTCGAGGGGGACCCCCTCTCGTGCCTGCTCCGGGTCGAGCCCGAACGTTTGCGCGAAGGTGGCGCCGGTAACGAACGCGTCCTCGGCGACGTTCCACTCCCAGGTTCCGACCGCACCGGCCTCGGTCGCGGCCTCGAGCTGTTCCTTGGCGTCCTCCAGGTACTGCTCGCGTTCCTTGCGGTCGGTGATATCCCGGAAGTAGACCGAGATCCCGGTTTCCGAGGGATAGAGGTTCGCCTCGACCCAGAACCCGAGCGTGTCGTAGTAGAGCTCGTAACTGGTCGCCTCCTGGGTCTCCCGCGCCGTGTGGAACGCGTCCCAGACCTCGTCGATCTCGGCGGCGGACGGAAAGACGTCCCAGAGGCGTTCGCCGAGCAGTTCGTCCTCGGGATGTTGGAGGAGTTCCTCGGCGCGATCGTTGACGTGGGTAAACCGGAACTCCTCGTCGACCGCGTAGAACGCGTCGGAGATCCGTCCGAAGAGCTCCTCGAGTTCGCTCTCGAGTCGTTGCTCGCGCTGGCGTCGCTCGGTCACGTCTCGGGTCACTTTCAGGTAGCCCCGGTGGGTGCCGTCGGCGTCCCGGACCGCCGTGATGGTGACGTTCGCCCAGAACCGTGATCCGTCCGCGCGGACGCGCCACCCCTCGTCCTCGACCGAGCCGTGCTCGGTCGCTCGCTCGAGGTTCCGCTCCGGAACGCCCGCGGCGCGGTCCTCGGGCGTGTAGAAGGCCGAGAACTCCTCGCCGAGGATCTCCTCGCGGTCGTACCCTTTGATTCGCTCGGCGCCCGTGTTCCAGCTGGTGACACGACCCGACGGATCCAGTCGGAAGATGGCGTACTCCTCGATCGCGTCGACCAGGGACCGAAACTCCTCCCTGCTCTCCCGGAGGGCACTCTCCGAGCGTTTCCGGTCGGTGATATCGTAGTAGAACTCGATCCGCCCGCCGGCGTAGCGGCCCGACTCGATCGGCTTGCTGTAGTGCTCGAGCCACCGACCGTCGCGACCGTCACCCGCCGTGACGCGACACTCGAAGCGCTCGATGTAGCTGTTGTCGTCGTAGGTGGCCAGTACGGTTTCGGCGAACCGCTCCGGATCCTCGAGTTCGTGTTTTACCGTTTCCTCCACCAGCGCTCGTTTGTCGCGGCCGACGATCGCGTCCCGCTCAAGTCCGAAGTACTGTTCGACGGTCTCGTCGGCCCATGCGACCTCGAACGCGTCGTCGAGGACGAACACCCCGATGTCGGCCTCGTCGAGGACGTCGGTGACGGATCCCGACGGCGCGTCCGGGGACTCGAACGTGTCCAGCCGTCGGTTCGGCTCGGTGCGGTCCCGCACCACGCCGATCGTGGCCCGAAGCTCGCCGTCGTCCGCGAGCGGATTGACCCGGAGTCCGCACGGGACGACCTCGTCGGTGGCGGTTCGAACACCCAGTTCGAACGTTTCGTTCCCCTCGCTCGTTCCCTCGAGACGGGCCGACACCCCCTCCTCGATGGCTGAAACGTCGTCGTCGTCCAGAATTAGCGAGACGTGTTCCCCCAGGAGATCGGTCCGTTCGTAGCCCGTTATCTCGACGAGACCGTCGTTGACGGCGACGAAGGTCCCGTCCGCATCGAGTTGATAGACGCCGTCGTCGATCGCACCGACGAGCGTCCGATACCGCTCGAGTGCCGCGTCGTCGTCGGCGGCGCTCCCCCAGAGCCGTCCGTCCCCCTTCTCGGGACTCGCTCCCGTCCTCATGTCCGCGCAATGGCTATCGAAACGGATAAACTCCCTGTCGATTCACGGTAACAGTCCGCAATCAGTAAACCGTCGAGCGGGCGAGCCGCGAATCGAGGATCGACTCCCCGTTGTACCGCTTCGGTCCCGACTGGTTCACGCCGCCGAGGGGGACGTGACGTTCGTCGCTGATCGGCTCACGGGCGGCCCCGATCCGCGACGGAAAACGAGCGCCGACCCGTATCTGCACCGTCGCGCCCGCTCTAGCGACGGGAATCGTCGCTCGAGGCGGATTCCTCGAGATATCTCGTGGGAACTCGATCCGCCGTATACGTCTCGCGGCCGCGTTTCGTGATCCGGTGGCCGTCGGCGACCATCCCCGCGGCGTCGACGACGAGGACGACGGGATCGCTCGCGTGGCGGTTCCCGACGCGGCGGGCGGCCTCGGAGCTCTCCGAGAGTTGGACGTACTGGCGAGACATCGGTTGTAGCCCCGACTCGCGGATCGACGCGAGGTTCTCCGGGGCGGTGCCGTGGTAGAGCTCGTCGGGTACCGGGGCGTCGGTCGGCTCGAGGTCGACGTCGACGGAGTGACCGTAGGCCGCGCGGACCCGGTCGCCGCTCCCGTCGTCGACCCCGCCGGTTCGCTCGAACCGCCCCTTTGGATCGGTCGCGATCACGGCCGTGATATGGTCGGGTTCTGCCCAGTCGTACTTCCGCTCGACGGCGTCGACAAGTCCCTCGAGGGTCGTCCACCCTCGCTCGTCGAGGTCGAGGCCGACGTCATCGGCGAAGTGTCGTAGGGCACCGCTCGCGAACTTCGAGAGGCGACGCCGTCGCTCCCCCGAAAGTAGCTCCGTCCCTCGGGCGCCACAGCGCGGACAGGTCCCATCGTCGGTCGCGAACGGACCGTGCTCCGCACAGGTTCGAACTGGCTCCGCCACGAGAGAGCGATGGACGCTCGAGGACAAAAAGGTCGTGCGCGGAGCTGCGCGCCCTACGCGTCCTGATCGCCGGTTCGGAAGGACAGATCCAGCGCGGGCGCCGAGTGGGTCAGCGATCCCATCGAGATCACGTCGACGCCCGTCGCGGCGTACTCGGGGACGTCCTCGAGCCCGATCCCGCCGCTCGCCTCCGTCAGTGTGTCAGTCTCGGCGAGCAGCTCGACCCCCGTTCGGGTCTCTGCCGGAGACATGTTGTCGAGCAGGACGACGTCCGCACCGGCCTCCACGGCCCGTGGGGAGTCCCCCGGCGACTCGACCTCGACCTCGATCTGCGTCGCAAACGACGCCCGCTCCCGGAACCGCGAGACAGCGTCCTCGAGACCCAGCTCGGCGACGTGGTTGTCCTTGACCATCACCATATGGGAGCAGTCGAGGCGGTGGGTGTCGCCCCCGCCGGCGACGACGGCCCGTTTCTCGAGGCCCCGTAGCCCGGGCGTCGTCTTCCGGGTCGCGGCGATCCGGACGTCGTCGGCCTCCGTTCGCGCCTCGTCGACCGCCCTGCGGGTCCGTGTCGCGATGCCTGAGGCGTGCCCGACCAGATTCACCGCAAGGCGCTCGCCCCGAAGGACCTCGCGCGTGGCCCCCGCGACGCGGAGGACCTCGTCGCCGGACTCGATTCTGGCTCCGTCCTCGAGTGACTCGCGAACGTCGACACCGAGATACTCGAAGACGGCGCGGGCGGCCTCGAGCCCCGCGACGGTTCCCTGCTCTTTCGCGACGAGTCGGCCCGTCGTCTCGCCGGGAACCTGGTTCGTGACGTCGTGGTGACCGACGTCCTCGCGGAGCCAGCGCTCGACCTGCGCGTCGGTGATCATCGGGGTGCCTCCGGCTCGGCGGTCGGCGAGTCCTCGCGGACGAGGTGGTGACAGCCTCGCGATTCCGTGTTCTCGCCCGCGGCCCGCGCGATCAGCAGGGCGGTGACGCAGGCGTTCCGGAGCTCGTAGAGCTCGCGGGAGGTCCTGGTGCGGGTGTAGGCGTCGACCTCGCCCTTGAGCCGCCGGAGGACGGCGCTCGCGCGGGCGATCCCGTCGGGGTCGCGCTCGAGCCCCAGGGAGTCGTCCATCGTCCGCTGCAGTCGGGTAAACTTCTCGGCAGAGAAGCGCTCGGGAAGGGCGGGATCGCCGTCGCGGAGTTCGGGCGCGTCGACGATCCGGAGTTTCGCTTCGCGGTCGACCGCAGCCTCGCCCGCCCGCAATCCCCAGACTAATCCCTCGAGCAGGCTCGTACTCGCCAGGCGGTTCGCGCCGTGGACGCCCGTTCGGGTACACTCGCCGACGGCGTACAGTCCCTCGAGGCTCGCTCGCCCGCGATCGTCGACGTCGATCCCGCCACAGAGGAAGTGCTCACAGGGAGCGACCGGGATCTCCTCGCCCTCGAGCCCGCGGTCGCGGCAGTTCTCGGCGATGCCGGGGAACTCGTCCTCGAACTCGCCCTCGATCGTCCGTACGTCCAGGACGACCTCGCCGGTCTCCTCGCGTTCGGTTTCGACCGCACGGGCGACGACGTCCCGGGGTGCGAGTTCGGCGTCGGGGTGGTAGTCGTCCATGAAGCGGTCTCCGTCCGCGTTCCGAAGGACGGCGCCCTCACCGCGAAGCGCCTCCGAGAGGAGGAACGGGTCGTCGCCGGCGTACGCGGTCGGATGGAACTGCACGTACTCCAGGTCCGCGACGTCGGCACCCGCGAGCGCGGCCATCGCGATCCCGTCGCCGGTGGCGCCGTCCGGGTTCGTCGAGCGCGGGTAGAGCGCGCCGATCCCGCCGGTCGCCAGCACCGTCGCCCCGGCGTAGACGGGGTGGCCGGTCGGATCCTCGTCGGTGAGGACGCCATGGACGCCGCCCTCGTGGGTAATCAGCTCGAGCGCGGCGGTGTCCTGCCGGACCTCGATGCGCTCGTGGTCGTCGACGTAGTTCAGGAACGGGCGCAGGATGTGCGTCCCCGTCGCGGCGTCGACGTGAAGGATGCGTCGCTCGGAGTGGGCCGCCTCGCGGGCGTAGTCGAACGCGCCGTCCTCGCGCTCGTCGAAGCCGATCCCGAGGGTCTCGAGGAGCACGTCCTCGACGGCCGCGTCGGCCTCGCGGACGAGGACGTCGACGGCGTCGGGATCGGCGGTCCCGTCGCTGGCCGCGAGGACGTCGCGTTTCAGCGCCTCGGGGTCGCCGCGAGCGGTCGTGATGCCGCCCTGGGCCCAGTCGGTGCTCGCGTCGGCGGGTCGCTCGGCCTTCGTTACCAGCAGTACCTCCGCGTCCTCGCGTGCGGCCTGCAGGGCGGCCGCACAGCCCGCGATGCCGCTGCCGACGACGAGGACGTCCGCGGTGTCGTGGGGTGGTGTCTCGGGCATCGTGGATCAGAGCTCCAGCATGCGCTCGAGGGCCAGTTCGGCGAGTTCCTTCTCCTCGGGGGCGACCTCGATCACGTTGCGCTCCCGGCCCGCGACGAGCTCCTCGAGGACCCACGCGAGGTAGTTAGGGTCGATCTGGCGCATGGCGTTGCAGTCCATGCAGGCGTCGCCACACAGCGGGACGACGTCGACCTCGGGGTGCCAGCGCTGCAGGTGCTCGGCGAGGTGGATCTCCGTGCCGATCGCCCACGTCTCGCCGGGCGCGGCGGTCGCGACCGTCTCGCGGATCGTCGCCGTCGAGCCGACGACGTCGGCGGCCTCGACGACCTCGCGGCGACACTCGGGGTGGACGACCACGTTTGCCTCCGGGTGCTCCTCGCGAACCTGCTCGACGTGAGCCTCGCTGAACCGCTCGTGGACCTGGCAGTAGCCGTTCCAGAGAATGAGGTCCCGCTCGGCGACCTCCTGGGCGTCCTTTCCTTCGGGGTCCCACGGATCCCACGTGACGGTCTCGTCGGCCATCCCCAGGCGGTGGGCCGTGTTCTCCCCGAGGTGTTTGTCGGGGAGAAAGAGGACCTTGTCGCCGCGCTCGAGGGCCCACTCGAAGGCCTCGTGGGCGTTCGAGGACGTACAGACCAGCCCACCCTGGCTCGCACAGAACGCCTTCAGGTCCGCATAGGAGTTCATGTACGTGATCGGGACGATTTCGGCGTCGGGCGCGGCCGCCGTGATCTCCGCCCAGGCGTCGTCGACCTGCAGTGCCTCGGCCATCCCGGCCATCGGGCAGGAGGCCTCCATCGACGGGAGGATCACCGTCTGGTCGTCGTCGGTGATGATGTCGGCGCTCTCGGCCATGAACGTCACGCCGCCGAAGATCACGTACTCGGCGTCGGCCGCAGCCGCCTCCCTCGAGAGCCCGTAGGAATCCCCGACGAAGTCGGCGTGCTCGACGATCTCCCGGCGCTGGTAGTTGTGCCCGAGGACGACGACGTCGTCGCCGAGGATCTCGAGCGTGTCCTCGATTCGCTCCGTTCGTTCGTCCTCTTCGAGCTCCCGATACTCCGATGGAAGTTGTTCGAGATGATCGTATTTGAACAGGCTCAGGTCGGTTTCGAACTCCGTTGTTTCCATTCGTGCCATTCGGATCTCCTGTGGCTAGTAGCACACACCAACCACTATTGAATAACTTTTCCATTCGGTAGTGGGCCATGTACAGGTACCACCTGGTAGTCACGAGCTGGTAGGAAAAAACCACTCAGCAAGGCTCGACGACCGGTTTTACGAACTCGACTCCGAGAGCGGCGTATCGGGAGCGTCCAGGTTCGATGGCTCCGTCGCGGCTACTGTGCTTCCCAGGGCTGGGTCTCGGCGTCGACCAGCTCGAACAGCTCCTCGAACTCCTCGTGGAGCTGGCTCTCGACGTTCGCGATCTCGCCACCGGGGACGACCTCACTCAGCAGCGCGAGGACGGCCTTCGTCCGGTAGGTGGCGTCGGCTCGATCGACGCCCGACGGACGAGAGTAGTCGGTCTCGAGTTCGAGGTCCTCGTCGTTGAGCCGCTCGTGGACCCGTTCGACGAATTCGTCGAGGTCGGACGTCTGGCCGTGTTCGACCTGCAGGAGGTAGCGGTCGATCTCCAGGGGGAGCGGGCTCGCGATATCCGTCGCTCCGCCTTCGCCGACACGCTCGCCGAGGGTCTCGAGGACGGCGCGAGTTGTCCTGACAGCCTCGGCCTGGGTCCCAGCATCGATACGGTGCTGTACCTCGCCAATGAAGTCTGCATATTTCCTTGGCGTGCCCGATCGCTCCGTTCGAAACAGGTTTGACGCGGGTCAAAGCCTTCGGTCCGGACGCTGCAATCCGCTTTTATTCCGGTGCGAGCGACTCGATCGTCAGCTCGGCGATCTCGTCCGAGGCGGGATCGGGAACCACCACGATCGGGTGGTCGATCCCGGTGTCGGCGACCAGGGATTCGAGCCGATCGCGGGCGTCCTCGGGCGTTCCCGCCACGCCGAGGTCGTCGACCAGCTCGTCGGTGACGGCGTCCGCAGCCGCTCCCCGCTCCCCCTCCCGCCACGCCTCGGCGATCCGGTCGGCCTCGTCGGGGTACGCCGCGCCGACGGCCCGTCGGTACCCCTCACCGCTGCCGACGTAGTAGGCGACGTGGCCGCGGATCGCGTCCCGGGCCGCCTCGAGGTCCTCGCTGACGGCCGCCGGGACGTACGGCGCGACGGCGATCTCCTCGGGATCCCGGTCCCGCTCCCGGGCCGCCGCCGCGACCTCCTCGAAGGCGTCCTCGAGTCTCGAGAAGGGGATGTTGTGCGGAATCCAGCCGTCGGCGAGCCGGCCGACGACCCGGCGGTTCGCGGGGCCCAGTCCGGCGTGGTAGATCGGCGTTGGGACCTCGAGCGACGGGAAGTCTTTCGCCTCGAGCAACTCGCCGTCGTAGTCGACCCGGCCCTCTCCCGCGGTGAACGCGCGGACGAGCTCGATCGTCTCGTGGGCGCGCCGCACGGGACGGTCGAAGCGTTCGCCGTGGAGGTCCTCGATCGACTTCTTCGTGCTCGTGCCGACTCCGAGGACGAACCGACCGTCCGAGACCCGCTGCAACGAGGCCGCGGTCATCGCGAGGACGGCCGGCGAGCGCGAGTAGACGTTCAGGATCGCCGACCCGATCCCGAGCTCGTCGGTCCGGGTCGCGATCTCGGTCGCTCGGACGACCCCGCTCTCGCCCCACAGCTCGGGCAGCCAGACGTCGTCGTATCCCAGCTCCTCGGCGCGAACGGCGACCCCGGCTTCCGAGAGCTCGTCGGTGCTTGTCGTCAACAGTCCCGTGTCCATGGATGTGCCGACGACAGGCGGGGACAAAAGCGTCGGTGCCGTCGCTCGAGGAATCGACGGCGTCTTCTCGGGCTCAGAACAGCGCCGACGAGGGCAACAGCCAGACCCCGACGCCGATCGCGAGCAGACCGCCGACCAGCCAGGGCAGCTGTCGCGTCGCGAGGAGTCGGGCGGTCCCGTCCTGGCTGGCGTCCGAGACGACGAACGCCGGCGTTCCGTCACCGTCGCTCACGACCGCGCTAACGTCCCGCATCGTCTCGCGGGCGTCGACGTCGTAGCTCGACTGACCGAACACGTACGCCTCGCCGCCGGGCTCGAGCCGGCGCTCGTGGTACCGGCGGTCGTTCCCGGTCGCGAGCTCGACCACCTTCAGGTCGAGCGAGGTGTTCTCGGACTCGAGGTCGGACTCGTGGGCGAGAAACTCCCGGATCGGTTCGGGCTCGGGCTCGCCGCCGTCGACCTCGATCGTCGTGTCGGTCGACAGCGCCAACTCGGCGCCCGCGGGCTCGACCCGGACGCTCGCGGTCGCGTCCTCGAGCCGGAACGCCGTCGCCGCCCGTCCCTCGTCGACGGTCTTCCAGGAGGAGTTCTTCCCGCTCGAGCGGTACTCCTCGACCTCGTACTCGTAGGCGAGGGTGTCCGTCCCCGTGATCGGCGCCTGGAGCGGATCGTCGATCGGACTCGCGGTCCCCTCGAGTTCGACCGGCCCCTCGGCGCGCTCGACCGCGACGACGTCGTCCGTTTCGCCGCGGTAGACGTAGTAAGCCGGCCGCAGTTTCAGGCAGCCGATCGCGAGGGCGACGAGCCCACCGAGGATGAGCAGTGGACCGAACATACGTCCGTATCGTCGCGAGATGACAATAACGATACTGGTGCGAAATCCGATACGTCGGTGTCGGGATGTCTCCGGACGTCGCTACTCGTGGCGCAACGCCTCGATCGGATCCACGCGAGCGCCCCGCCAGGCGGGGTAGAGTCCGGAGACGACTCCGACGCCGATTCCGACGGCGACCGCGACGGCGACCCACTCGAGGGGGTACACCATCGGCCAGCCGAGCAGCCACACGCCGAGGTAGCCGAAGCCGAGTCCGGCGGCGACGCCGACGACCGCGCCGATCACGCCCAGCACGACCGACTCGACGAGAAACAGCTGCATGATATCGCGTTTCGTGGCGCCGACGGCCTTCATGATCCCGATCTCCCGGGTTCGCTCGGTGACGCTGACGATCATGATGTTGGCGATTCCGATCGAGCCGACGACGAGGGCAATCCCGGCGACGGCACCGATGAAGACCGTGAGCTGTCCGACGAGGTCGTCGAACTGCTCGATAGCGTCCTCGACGGTCTGGACGGCGATCTCGTCGTCGTCCTCTTTCAGCTCGGCCGCGTGGGACTCGTCCTCGAGGTAGTCGACGGCGGTCTCCTGAACCGGGTCGACGTCGTCGAGCCCCTCGGCACCGATCTGCAGGGTCGGGTATGCCCGTTCCTCGTCGCCGTCGGGCGTCTCGACGGTCGTCGTGTAGTGTTCGTCGGCGGGAACGAACACCTGTGGCGGCGTCTGGTCGCCGAGTTCGCTCTCGACGACGCCGGCAACCGTCACGGTCGTCGTCTCGCCGTCCTCGAAGGTGAGTTCGAGCTCGTCGCCCGCCGAGAGGTTCGCCTCGAAGGCCTGGCCGGCCTGCTCGTTGACGACCGCCTCGTCCGCGCCGTCGAACGGTTCGCCGTCGACGAACGTCGCGTGCTCGAACCGGTCGGCCGTGGTCGCCTGGGCGTCGACGGCGCCGGTCAGTTGCTCGTCGTCGGCCGTCGTCTGGACCACGTCGAGCGATCCCTGTGGCGCGACGTACTCGACTCCCTCCCGCTGCTCGAGCGCGTCGACGTCGCTCTCGGTGTAGATCGGCGTCTCGACCAGCATGACGCCGAACCCGTCCTCCGGCGTGGTCTGGGTCTGGACCGTCATCGAGGGCTCCTGCTCGGCCTCGATGTCGCCGACGATATCCTCGGAGAACCCACCGCCGAGCACCATGAACGTGATGACGGCGGCGATACCGATGATGACGCCCAGCGTCGTCAGCGCCGAACGCAGCTTGTGGGCCCTGATCGAGCGCCAGCTGATCCGCAGGCTCTCTCGGAGGTTCACGCCTCACCCTCCCCCGTCGGTCGTCGGTTCCCCGCCCCTTCCGTCGCTTGCTCGCGAGCCGTCACGTCGCGGGCGTCGCTCAGGTGCTCGAGGTCCTCGATCTTCCCGTCGAGCAGGTGAACGACGTGGTCGGCGTACTCGGCGACCGCCCGCTCGTGGGTGACCAGCAGGATCGTCGCGCCCGCCTCGTTGAGTTCGACCAGCAGCTCCATGATCTCGGCTTCGGTCTCCGTGTCGAGGTTCCCCGTCGGCTCGTCGGCCAGCACCAGCGTCGGCTCGTTCGCCAGTGCCCGCGCGAGGGCGACGCGTTGGCGCTGGCCGCCCGAGAGCTCGCTTGGCTCGTGCTCGAGGCGGTCGCCGAGACCGACTCGCTCGAGCAGAGTTTGTGCCCGCTCCTGTCGATCGGCGTCGACGCCGTCGTGAAACACCATCGGCAGCCGTACGTTCTCGACGGCGGTCAGCCGCGGCATCAGGTTGAACGTCTGGAAGACGAACCCGATTTCGGTGCCCCGCAGCCGCGCCCGTTCGGTATCGGACAGTTCCCCGACCGAGCGTCCGTCGACCTCGATCCGCCCCTCGTCGGGCGTATCGAGACAGCCGACGAGGTTCATCAGCGTCGACTTCCCGGAGCCGCTCGGCCCCATAACGGCCGTGAACGAACCCTCACCCAGCGACAGCGAGACGCCGTCGACGGCGTGAATCGGCTCGGCGAGGTGGTACGTTCGGCGGACGCTCTCGGCCGTTACCGCGGCCGCCCCCGGACCAGTGTCGTATGCCACCATCTGTCATTGGGTGTACACGACTTGTCGTCTTAATCCTTACAACACAACAACGTTTCTATGTGTTCGATGGTTCCCGACGAAATCGATCGGCGACGCGTCGTCGACTCCTAACGGCTCCCGTAGCGGTGGCGTCGGATCGGTCTCCGCTAGCGCTCGAAGACGACCTCGCCGTCGACCATCGTCGTCGCCACGTCGATTCCGTCGATCCGCTCCGGCTGGGCCCACGGCGAGTCCTCGAGGACGACGATGTCGGCTCGTTTGCCGACCTCGAGCGTTCCCAGCCGATCCTCGTCGAAGCCGGCGTAGGCCGCTCCAGAGGTGTACGCCCGGATCGCCTCGGTGACCGAGAGCCGCTGGGGCTCGGTCGGCGCGTTCACCGCGTGGTGGATTCCTAACAGTGGGTCCAGCGGCATGCAGTCCGAGCCGAACGCGAGCGGAATCCCGTGCTCGAGCACCTCCCGAAGACGATTCGTCCGCTCGCGTCGCTCGACGCCGAGTCGCTGGTCGTAGAGCCCGCCGTCGCCGGCCCACTGGTGGAAGTTCGGCTGCATCGAGGCGACGATCCCCGCCTCGGCGAGTCGCTCGAGTTGGTCGTCGGTCGCCAGCTCGAGGTGTTCGATCCGGTGGCGCCTGCTGGCTGGGTCGCCGGTAGTCTCGAGGGCCGCCAGCGCCTCCTCGATCGCCTCGTCGCCGATCGCGTGGGCGGTCACCTGAAAGCCCGCGCCGTCGGCTCGCTCGACGATTTCCTCGAGCTCGTCGGGAGTGATGACCCACTCCCCGTCGTCCCCGGAATCGGGTTCGGCCTCGCTCTCGTCGGGCTCGTAGGGTTCGAACAGCTTCGCCGTCCGCGCGCCGATGCTGCCGTCGGTGTAGGTCTTGATCGCGCCCGTCCGCACCCGGTCGCTGCCCGCGTTCGTCGCGAGCCCGAGCTCGATCGCGCTCTCGAGGTGGTCGGCCCAGTAGTTGATCCGCACCCGGATCGGCAGCTCGCCGGTGGCCTCGAGGTCGCGGTAGACCTGGGGCGACCGGGAGTTACGAACCATGTCGTGGACGGCCGTCACGCCTTTTGAGGCCGCTCGCTCGAGGCCCGCGGTGACCAGCTCCCGGGTCTCGTCGTAGCCGGGGGCGATGTGCTCGCGGACCCGCTCGGCGGCGTCCTCGACGACGACCCCGGTCGGCTCCCCGCCCGCGCGGCGGACGTCGCTCTCGGGCAGCTTCCCCTCGAGGGCCTCGAGGGCGGCCGAGTTCAGCGACGCGGCGTGCATGTCGATCCGCAGGGCGACGACCGGTCGGTCCTCGCTTACCCGATCGAGCTGGTCTCGGGTGAGGTAGCCGTGGTCGCCGTCCCACTCGCTCTCGTCGTAGCCAAAGCCCTGGATCCATCCCGACTCCGTCTCCGCGGCTCGTTCGGCGAGGCGATCCAGACAGTCCGCGGCGTCGTCGGCGTCCGAGAGGTCGGCGTGGACCAGGTAGCGGCCCGCGTTTTCGATGTGCGTGTGAGCGTCGACGAAGCCCGGGAGCACGACCCGTCCCTCGCAGTCGATCCGCTCGGTCTCGACGCCCTCGAGGAACTCGATCTCGTACGTATCCCCGACGCGGACGACCTCGCCGTCCCGGACGGCCAGCGCCTCCTCGGGGTCGGGTTCGGCCTCGTCGTCGCCGTCGCCCGCGAGCGTGTAGATCCGCGCGTTCGTCACCACCAGATCGGCAGCCTCGGTCATAGGTAAGATCCCACACGCGAGGAGCAAAACGGTAGTGGTCGCCGTCTCGAGGGCGTCCAGTTTCGAGCCAGTCGTCTCAGGCCATAAAATAGTAGGTTCCCCGAAACGAAGGGGCCTGCATGCCGAGCCGCGAGAACCGTGCGATCCTGGCCTCCTTCGGCGTGTTCGTGCTCGCCCTCGCCGGACTCGCGGTTCTCGAGGGGAGATGGGGACGCGCCGCGACGGAGTCGCCCGTCGTGGGGTTTGTCGTGCTGGTCGGGATCCCGATCGTCCTCCCACAGCTGTACCTCGCACGGACCGACGACGAGATCCCGTCCCGGATCCGACTCTGGCTCGTCGCGGGTGTCTCTGGGCTGTACGCGCTCCAGGCCGGGAGCGTCGCGGGTCGCTCTCAGGATCTGCTCGTACTGGGAATAGCCGGAGCCACGCTCGCCCTGGCGTTCTGGTACGAGGCCCGCGCGGCCTACCGGGCGTCGGTCAGCGACGAGGACGCGGTCGACGCTTCGAGAGTGGAGGCGCCGTGACGATCAGCAATCCTTAGGGCGGGCCCGCGTGTTGGCCCCACCATGACAGATCCCGCGTCCCTCGCCGACAGGGTCCAAGAGGGGGAGCTTCGCATCCACGAACTCGAGGCCGAGGCCGACTTCGACACCGCAGCCGAGGCCCGCCGCCTGCTCGTCGAGCGCGAGACCGACGCCGATCTCGAGACGATCGGCGACTACGCGTTCCCGGCCGAGCGGGCGGAGCCGAACATCGAGAACATGATCGGCGCGGCCCAGGTCCCCCTGGGAGTCGTCGGCCCCGTCGCCGTCTCCGGCGGCGCCGCCGACGGCGAGCACTACCTGCCGCTGGCGACGACCGAGGGCGCGCTTTTGGCGTCGGTCAACCGCGGGCTCTCGGTGATTCGCTCGGCGGACGGCGCCGACGCCCGGGTCACAAAGAACGGAATGACCCGCGCCCCCGTGTTTCGGGTCGACGGCGTCGCCGAAGCCGCCGAGACCGTCGAGTGGGTCGAGGACAACCTCGAGGCGCTTCGCGAGGCGGCCGAATCGACGACGAGCCACGGTGAGTTGCTCGGGGTCGAACCGTACGTCGTCGGCGACTCGGTCTACCTGCGCTTCGCCTACGACACGAAGGACGCGATGGGGATGAACATGGCCACGATCGCGACCGAGGCAGCCTGCGAGGTCGTCGAGGGCGAGACGCCGGCCTCGCTGGTCGCCCTGTCGGGGAACCTCTGCTCCGATAAGAAGCCCGCGGCGATCAACGCCGTCGAAGGGCGGGGCCGATCGGTTACCGCCGACGTCGTGATCCCCGGCGACCTCGTCGAGGATCGCCTGCACACCACCGCCGAAGCGATCGTCGAGGCAAACACCCGGAAGAACCTCGTCGGGAGCGCGAAGGCCGGCAGCCTGGGCTTCAACGCCCACGCCGCCAACGTCGTCGGCGCCGCGTTCCTCGCGACCGGACAGGACGAGGCCCAGGTCGTCGAGGGCGCGAACGCGATCACGACGATGGACACTCGGAACGCAGAAGACGGCGCCACGGACCTCTACGCGTCGGTTTCGATGGCCTCGCTCGAGGTCGGCACCGTCGGCGGCGGCACCAAACTCCCCACGCAGTCGGAGGCCCTCGACGTGCTCGGGCTCCGGGGCGGGGGCGATCCCGCGGGCTCGAACGCCGACGCCCTGGCCGAAATCATCGCCGTCGGCGCGCTGGCGGGCGAACTTTCGCTTCTCGCGGCGCTGGCGTCGAACCACCTCGCGAGCGCTCACGAGGATCTCGGGCGATAGCGTCGACGGAAGCTACGCTCGATCCACCTGCGAGTCGTGAGACATCTCTCTCGACTCCGGTCTCCCGGCGGAGAGCGTATCGGCTACGTTATGTGTTGGCATACCACTAAGAAAACCGAACGCGAAGGGAAGACACGATCGATCGCATGTCTACAGATTCGCTACGCGTAATCATCGTCGGCGGCGGACGCGTCGGCTACCGCGCGGGCCGACTGCTCGACGGCTACGGTCACGAGGTCGTCGTCATCGAGCGGGATCCCCTCCGCTGCGAGGAGATCGACGAGCACTTCCCAACCGTGATCGAGGCCGACGCGACGCTGCCACCCGTGCTTCGGGAGGCTAACCCGGCGGCGAGCGAGACGATCGCCGCGCTCACGGAGGACGGCGCGACGAACCTGGCCGTTTGCCTGGCGGCCCAGCGAATGAACGAGTCGATCTACACGATCCTGCGAACCGACACCGAGTCCAGACACGAGTACGGCGAACTGGTCGACAGCGTCGTCTACCCTGAAGCGGCCGGGGCGAGGCTCATCGCGAACGAGATCGTCGGCAACGCGCCCCGCGTGTTCAACGCGTTGACCGGGGACATCGAGATCGTTCGCGTGAAGGTGGGCGAGGACGCCCCGCTCGTCGGCGAGACCCTCGCCGACGCCCCTCTCCCCGACGGCTGTCTCGTCATCACGGACGCAGACGCGAGCCACGTCGCCAGGGCCAATACGATCCTCGAGGCGAACCACCAGTACATCGTCGCGGTCGATCCCGACGACCTAGACGAAGTAGCAACGCTCCTCTCGGGAACCGTCAGGACGGTCGGAACCGGACCCTGATCGGTAGCCGTCGTCGAGACTCGTCCCGATCGTGCTACTGCGGCAGCGTCCGGGCGTCGTCTCGAGCGCGGACCGTCGCGACCGCGACGTACCCTCCGCCGACGGCGAGCAGGAGGTAGCCGCCGAGCACCCCGAGGCCGCTCGAGGCGACGGCGACGACTCCCAATCCGATCCCGGCGACGCCGTAGGCGACGGCGAAGTCTCGTCGTCCGTACGCGCCGTGGAGAACCGCGAGGGCGCCGAACGTCAGGGCGAACGCGCCGATCGAAAGCGTCGTGGTGTCGACGCCGAGCAGCGAGTCGCCGACGGCGGCGCCGTAGACCAGCGCCGCGATCGCGACTACTGTCCCGACGCCGATCGTCACCGCCTGCACGTCGACCGTCTCGTCCATTGTCGTTTCGTACCGTACGGGGGTGCAAAGAACTGCCGCTCGAGGGCCTTCGATTCGACCTCGGAAGCGGCGCCGCGCTCAGAGCCGTCGATACCGTCCCCGACTCTCGCTGACCTCGCCGCGTCTGGTCAGCTTCTCGAGGGCGTCCTCGACGTAGCCGGCCGACACGCCGCGCTCGCCCGCGTAGTCGGCGACCTCCGCCTCGGTCGGTCGCTCGAGTTCCTCGAGGGCCCGCTCGACGATCTCCTTCTTGCTGCCGCTGTCGGTCGAGCCGCGTGGATCGCGCTCGCCCGCCGCTGCGAGTTCGTCGGTGTCCAGCCCCGATGCCTCGAGGTACTCCTCGTCGCTGACGACGCCGTCGGCGACGTCTTCCTCGAGATCCGAGAAGGAATCCAGCTTCGCGAAGCTCTCGCCCTCGCCCTGGCGGTTCGCAAGCATCGACGCGCGGACGTCGCGGGCGTGGTCCGGGTCCTCGGTCTCGACGAACTTCTTTCGCTTCTCGTAGGCCTTTCTGGAACCACAGCGAGGACACTGCGTGGTCTCCGAGCGACCCTCGATCATCCAGAGGTGCGAGCACTCGCTGCAGCCGACGACGGCGTACATGCTACGTCGAGGTGGGACGCCACCGCAGTTCAAGGTTGGGCACGCGCGGTGAAAGTGGTCACCGAGGCGTACTACTATTAGCACCGGCCCCGCGTCTCGGAACGTATGGAACGCGTTTCCCTCTCCGATACCGACTCTTCGGAGGCAGCCGACGGCGTCCACCTCGCGATCATGGCTGGCGCGGAGGAGATGAACGTCCAGCACTTCGAGATCGAACCCGGCGCGACCGTCGAGGAGCACAGCCACCCCCACGAGCAGACGGGATTCATTTACGAGGGCGAGTTGACCTTCCGCAGCGACGGCGAGGAACTCGTCTGCGGTCCCGGTGACTCGTACGCGATTCCCGGGGAACAGGCCCACGCCGCCGAGAACCGCGGCGACGAGACGGTTCGGGGCGTCGACATCTTCAGCCCGCCCCGCGAGAACCCGACCTGGCAGGACTGACGGACGAAGCCGTTTTCTCGAGCGGATCTGCGAGCGGAGTGGTCGCTGTTCCGTCTACCAGCGACGGCACCCGATCGCCGAATATAATAACCAAATCGATTAAGTTATTAATAAGTACTAAAATTAGACAAGTAGATGTTAAACAGTACGAACGACGTGGCCGAACCGCTCGTCGACGACCATGCGGGACCCTGGATCGCGTTCGCGCGGATCTTCGCCGGACTCCTGGTGTTGTACGAACTGACGCTCGGCGGCTGGTGGAAACTCGGCTGGATCACCACCGGGCCGAACCCCGAGTGGGTCGGCGCCGACGCCGGCGCGGAGGTGTACGGGGTCTCCGAGCAGGCGATCGAGGAGGGGACGTTCGGCTGGTTCGCGGCGCTACTCGAGGCCGTCGTCCTTCCGGCTCCCGAACTCTGGACGGCCCTGGCGCTTGCCGCACAGATCGCGACCGCACTCGGGCTGATACTCGGTCTCTGGACGCGCCCGGCGGCCCTACTCGGGATCGTCTACTTCCTCCCGGTGTTTCAACTCGGGATGATCCGGACGTCGCCGCTGTTTACCGTCCCGATCGCGTTCGCCTTCGTCGCGAACGCCGGCCGCTACTACGGCTTCGATGGGCTCCTCTGGAACCGTCCTGACGCGATCGGTCGACTCACCCGGGCCGTCAACGCGCCGCTGCCGATCCGACGGGCCTGGTATCCGCCGCTGGCCGCGGCGATCGCCGTCGTCGGCGCGTACTACCTGCTCTCGATTCCCGAAACCGTCGGGACCCGCGTCCACCTCACGAGCCTCGAGCTGACCGTCTTCGCCGGGCTCGCCGCCGGCGGCCTCTCGTACGTCTACCGCGGAGCGAACCCGACGTCGGTCGCCGCCGACGCGCTCCGGGTCTTCGTCGGCTACCGGTTCCTCCAGGAGATCGTCGTCCGATCGGAACCGGGTGCGAACGCCCTGCCGGGCTGGGCGAGCGCCGAGGCCCAGGCCGAGGTGTTCGAGGCGATCGCCGCGTCGCACGTCGCCCCGGTGAGCGCGTTCATCGAACTGGCCGTGCTGCCGGCGATGAGCGCGTGGGTTCTCGCGTTCGCCGCCGTCCAGACCGCCGTCGGAATCGCCCTGCTCGTGGGCTATCGGACGCGAGTCGCGGGAGCCGCTGCCGTCGGCTACCTGACACTGCTGACGGCGCTCGGCCTCGTTCGCCTCGCCCCACTCGTCTTCGCGAGCGCCATCGTCGCCGCCACCCTCGCCGGCCGTCACGCGAGCCTGGACGCCGTCGCCGGACGCGTCCCTCGCCCGCCCGCGATTCCGGCTCGAGCCTCCCTTCCAGCCGCGGCCGTCGCCGTCGCGTTTCTGAGTGGCGCCGCTGCGATCGGCATCGATCCAGAAGCCGGCTACGGCGAGGTCGCCGGCCCGGTCGCGCTGGTGCTGCTCGCCTTCGGCCTCCTCGCGCTCGCGTTCGTCTCGCGGCCGTCCGCGGCGTTCGCGTCGGATGCGTCCGCGACGGACCGCGTTCCGAGCGACGACTGACGGGCGTCTCCGTCGCCTCTTCACAGGAGAATACCACGGAGTTATATCGGTCTCGCCGAAAGGGACACCGATGGGAACGGAGACGCGATCGTCGGATCGCTGGGGAATCGGGCGCGTGACGGGCTATCTCGAGCGACTGGGGCCGACCTGGCTCGCGGGCGCGATCGCCGCGGGGCCGGCGACGATGGTCAGTTTGCTCGTCGCGGGCGCGAGCTTCGGCTACACCCTGCTGTGGGTCGTCGTTCTCTCGGCGATCCTGGGAACCGTCGGCCAGTACCTGGCGATGCGGCTCGGTCTGCTCACTGAGGCGGGAATCGTCGCCGTCGTCGAGGACCACCTCGGCTCCGTCTGGGCCTGGGTGCTCGTGATCGACGTCGTGCTCGCGGCGGGACTCGCACAGCTGGTGATCATGAAGACGCTGGCCGACGTCAGCGCGACGATCGTCGGCACGGCGGGCGTCGCCGCACTGGCCGATCCTCGACTCTGGGGCGTGACCTGGGCGGTGATTCTCGCACTTGGACTCGCGGGTGGGGGTTACAGGGTCGCGGAACTCGGCGCGAAGCTGCTCGTCTCACTCGTGGTGCTCGCGTTCGTCGTCTCGGCGTTCGTCGTGCCGATCGATCCGACCGAGGCCGCGACCGGGCTCGTCCCCTCGATGCCGGCCGGCGTCGGCGGGGCGGTCGTCGCCGCGGGCGTCCTCGGCGGCGCGGTCCACATCACGCTGCTGACGATGCAAAGCTACACGATGCGCGCCCGCGGCTGGACCGAGCGCGACCGCGGGATCGCCCGCTTCGACGTCGTCAGCTCGATGCTCGTCGCCTTCGGGATCTTCAGTCTCGCGGTCTTTCTGGTCGCGGCGAGCGTGTTACCGGGGGTCGTCGATCCCGCGACTCTCGACGAGATCCAGGCCGCCCAGGCGCTCGGCCCGGTCGCCGGCGAATACGCGACCTGGCTGTTCCTGCTGGGATTGTGGGGTGCCGCGGTCTCGACGCTCGGGGGTAACACGATCGTGCCACCGTACCTGCTGGCCGATAAGCTCGGCTGGGACCAGTCCGTCGAGGACCCGCGCTACCGGACCGCGCTCGTCGTCGTCGCGCTCGCCTCGGCGATCGGCGCCTTCCTCGAGGGCGCTTTCTTCGAGCTGCTCGTGCTCGTGCTCGCCTTCGGCCTCGTCGGGACCCCCTTCGCGCTCGCGGTGATCCTTGTCCTGTTGAACGACGCCGACGTCGTCGGCGAGACGAACTCCCGCCTCGAGAACGTCGGCGGCCTCGTCCTATTCGCGGTGGCGGCCGTGCTGGCGGGCGAGTTCGTCCTCGAGGAGCTGCCGGCGGCGTCGGCGGGCGACCCGACCGCGGTGTTCGTTGTCGCCTTCGCCGCGGCGATGGCGCTCGCGATCGTCGGGATCCTCTGGACTGCGAGTCGGGATCGGCTTCGCGCCCGTTCGGGGTAGCGACGGCTCCGCTCGCAGCTACAGCTCCGTTCGCATCTTCACGTGGGGAATGCCGGCCTCCTCGAACGGCTCGCCGTATCGGTCGTACTCCAGCTCCGCGTAGAAGTCGGCCGCGTGCGTCTGGGAGTGGAGCTTCAGCTCGTCGAACCCGTCCGCTCGAGCCCGCCCCTCGAGGACGGCCATCAGCTCCCGACCGATCCCCTCACCTCGTCGCGGTTCGAGGACGGCCACCCGCTCGACCTTGCCGACGCCGTCCTCGAGCTCCCGGAGCCGTGCGGCGCCGACGGGCTCGTCTCCGTCGTAGGCGACGAAGTGGACGGCCTCGGAATCGTGTTCGTCGTACTCGAGGTCCTCGTCGACGCCCTGTTCCTCGACGAACACCGCGTGGCGAACGGCGAGGGCGTCCTCGCGCTCGGTGTCCGAGTCGACGACCCGGGTTTCGATCATGGCAGGCGGCTACGGCGAGGCGACTCGAGAGCGTTACGGTCCGATCGGGCGACGAGGTTACAGGTACCCCAGCTCCGCGAGCGCCTCGTCGAGCGTGACGATCGCCAGATCGTTCTCGAGGGCGGCTTCGATGGTGTACTCGAGGCGTTCCTCGGTGAACGTTTCGAACTGGGAGTGGGCGCCGACGATCGAGAGAACCCGCTCGTCCGCAGCGGTTTGCACGAACTCGTCGATCTCGTCCTCGCTCGTCTTGTCGGTCTCGATGTACATCCGTTGCATCGTCGTCGGGTCGAGGCCGTCGATCTCGTTGTGGCCGCCGCCGTACCGATGGTTCGCGACGGCGTCGTACTGATCGCGGACGATCTCCTCGACGACGCCGTGGTAGCGGTCGTACGTATAGACGAACCCGGTGACGTCGATCCCCCACTCGGCGAGTCGGTCGTCGGTCCGATCGAGGATATCCTGTACGAACTCCTCCGGATGTCTGAGATAGCCGTCGGCGCTGACCGTTTCGCTCAGGGGCTCCTCGAGATCGACGTACGCATCGGTCGAATCAGTGCCGCCGCCGCCGGCGACCGACGTCGTGTTGTAGGCGCCGTCGTCGTCGAACACGACGAGTGGATCCGATTCGAACTCGCCGTGTCGACCCCACTCGACGGAGACCCGGTCGTCGCCCTCGTCTGCAGCTTCGGTTAGAGGCGTGTGTCCCAGCGCCCGGTGTTCGTAGGTGTGGGACATGACGGTCCACCCAGCCTCGTAGATCTCGACCAGCTGATCGGGTTCGAGATACGCGTCAGAATCCTGTTCCATCAGACCGGGGCAGACGGCGAGACAGCCCGGAACCTCGTACTCCTGGTGAACCTGGTAAGTGAACGTGTAGTCCTCGATCGGGCTGTCGTCGTAGGTGAAGACGAGCATCCCCTCGCTGCCCTCGAGCCGTTCCTCGAGGTCGTCGGCCCGTTCGTCGTCGGCTTCCTCGTCCGCCGACTCGCCGTCCCCGTCTCCGTCCGACTCGTTCCGACCGTCGTCGCTGTCACCGTCTTCGCCCGTATCCCGCTGTGAGACTCCGTACGCGGTAGCGGCGCCGCCGGCTGCGGTGACCCCGGCGACCGCCAGCAGATTCCGGCGGCGCATCTACGGTTCACCTCGAGTCGGCCACCGATTCGAGGCGGCTTCGGTCCTGGTACCCGTTGATCGCCCGTTCGCGCCGTCTTCGGTTCGTTCGAGCCGGTCGGTTCTGGTCGAACGGTATCGCTCCCCCTTCGAGATCCGACTGCACACCCCCTGGAATGTCATATCCTTGTTCAGACAGTTCACCTGCGCGACGTTATAATGCTCTCCATCTCTCTCGTGGCGTTCGTCGAGCCCGAGAGGACTGACGTTGATCCGTCGACACGGCCGAGCCAAAGTGATCGTCGAAATCGGTGTTAACGGAGTTCGAGTTCGCCGAGCGCCTCCTCCATCGTGACGATCGCGAGGTCGTGTTCGAGAGCGGTCTCGATCGTGTACCGGAGTCGCTCCTCGGTGATCGTCTCGAAGTGTGAGTGGCCGCCGACGATCGAGAGCACGTCGTCCTCGGCGGCGGTCTGCATGAACTCCTCGATCTCCTCCTCAGTCGCGCGATCGGTTTCGACGTACATCCGTTGCATCGCCGTCGGATCGAGGCCGTCGATCTCGTTGTGGCCGCCGCCGAAGCGGTGGTTCGCGACGGCCTCGTAGTGGTCCCGAACGAGATCCTCGATGAGCCCGTGGTATCGCGTGTACGTGTAGACGAACCCGAGCACCGGGAGTCCCCACTCCTCGAGCTGCGCGTCCGTCTCGTCGAGGATGTCCTGCATGAACTCCTCCGGATACCTGACGTGGCCCGAGGCGTCGATCGTCTCCTCGAGCGGTTCGGCGAGTTCGACGTACTCCCCGGTGGAGTCGCTCCCACCGCCGGCGACGGTCGCGGTCGTTCTGTTCTCGTCGTCGAAGATCACCAGCGGATCATCCTCGATATCCGCGTGGCGGTTGGCCTCGACGTAGATGCGGTCGTCGCCCTCCTGAGCCGTCTCGGTTAGCTGGATCTTCCCGAGCGCGCGGTGGTAGTACGTGTGGGACATGACCCCCCAGCCGTCGTCGTGCATCTCGCGAAGCTGGTCCGGAGAAAGGTACTCGCCGCCGCCGTCATCTTGCATCCAGCCAGGACAGGCCGCGACGCAGCCGGGAACGTCGTACTCCTGGTGGACCTGGTAGGTGAGCGTGTAGTCCTCGATCGGGCTGTCGTCGTACGTGAACACGAGCATCCCCTCGCTGCCCTCGAGCCGTTCCTCGAGGTCGTCGGCCTGTTCGTCGTCGGCTTCCTCGTCTGCCGACTCGTCGCTCGACTCCTCGCTTTCCGACTCGTCGTCCCCGTCTCCGTCCGACTCGTTCCGGCTGTCGTCGCTGTCGCCGCCGTCACCCGAATCGCGTTGTGAGACTCCGTACGCGGTAGCGGCGCCGCCGGCTGCGGTGACCCCGGCGACCGCCAGCAGGTTCCGTCGGCGCATCTACGGCTTACCTCGAGTCGACGATCGCCTCGGAGATCCCCCGATCCCCGCGCCCGTTCGTCGCCCGTACGCGCTGTCCTCGATTCGCTCGGTTTCGTCGACACCGACCGAGCGGTAGCGTCCCCCCGTCGAGATTCGATTGTGTACTCCCTCGAGTATCATGTCTTCGTTCCGACGTCTCTTCGATGGTACTTCATAATCTTCTCTATATCTCTCGTAACACTCGACGAAACTGATAGATACGAGAGCGATCTTCGGAGTTGTCGAACGTATCTACCCGGGTAATACGGTTTCTATAAGGAAGAATTCGTCCTGATTTTTAAAGCCCGTCACTATGTCGTCTCTAAAACGGAACCGCGTACTCCGGCGGTCCGGCCGAAACGAGGCTATTCTCCACCTAAACTGCTCCTCGAGCACCGGCAGATCAAAAAAGACAGATCAGAGCGCTCTCTACGAGAGCGTCTCGATATCATCAGGTGCCGAAGGCACCTGATCGTTCGAAACTGTCTACGACAGCTTTTCGATATTGCTGACGACTTCGTCGGCGTACTCGCTGGTGGCGAGCTTCTCGGCGTCCTCGAGCTGGCGCTCTAGGTCGTAGGTGACCTTGCCCGAGGAGATGGTCTCCTCGACGGCGTCGCGGACGAGGTCGGCGGCGTCGTGCCAGCCGAGGTACTCGAGCATCATGCGGCCCGAGAGGATCATCGCGGTCGGGTTGACCTTGTCCTGGCCCTCGTACTTGGGGGCGGAGCCGTGGACGGGCTCGGCCAGCAGGCGGCCGTCGCCGAAGTTCGACCCGGGCGCGATGCCGAGACCGCCGATCTGGGCGCCGGCGGCGTCGGACATGTAGTCACCGTTCAGGTTCATCGTCGCGATGACGTCGTACTCGTCGGTGCGGGTGAGGATCTGCTGGAGCATGTTGTCGGCGATGCGGTCGTTGACGACGAGCGTGTCGTCGTCGACCTCGCCGTCTTTCTCCTCCCAGAGGGTGTCCTCGGTGATGACCTCGTCGCCGTACTCCTCTTCTGCGACCTCGTAGCCCCAGTCGCGGAACTGGCCCTCGGTGAACTTCATGATGTTGCCCTTGTGGACCAGCGTGACCGAGTCGCGGTCGTGCTCTAAGGCGTAGTCGATCGCGCGGCGGACGAGTCGCTTCGTCCCGAACTCGGTGATCGGCTTGACGCCGATGCCGACGGGGCCGTCGTGGATGATGTCCGTCTGGCCCATCTCCTCTTCGACGAACTCCTTTACCTGTTCGACCTCGTCGGAGCCGGCCTCCCACTCGATACCGGCGTAGACGTCTTCCGTGTTCTCACGGAAGGTGACCATATCCATCTGCTCGGGCGATTTGACGGGCGACGGGACGCCGTCGAGGTGGTAGGTCGGCCGGACGTTCGCGTAGAGATCGAGCAGCTTGCGCAGACCGACGTTCAGCGAACGGAAGCCGGCGCCGACGGGCGTCGTCAGCGGGCCCTTGATCGCGACGCGGTGTTCCTTGATCGCCTCGACGGTCTCGTCGGGCAGGTTCTCGTCGTACTTCTCGCGGGCGGACTCGCCGGCGTAGACTCGCATCCAGTTGATATCGCGACCGGTCGCCTCGGCGGCGGCCTCCAGGACCTTCTGGGCGGCGGGGCCGACGTCGCTGCCGACACCGTCGCCATAGATGATCGGAATGATCGGGTTGTCGGGGACCTCCAGCTCGTCTTCGGTTCCCTCCTTCAGCGTGATCTTCTCCCCCTCCTCGGGGACCTCGATCTTGTCGTAGCTCATCTCGTCTGTATCGTGCTCCGATGGGGCTAAAAGGGCTCCCATTTCCGTCGATGTTGCGCCGGATTTTCCCCGTCAGCCGGCCGACCGCAGCCGATCGTCGAAAAATCCGCCCGAGGACCCCTCATACCGGTAAAACACAGTTTCGATCGTGACACTCCGATTCGTCGGTTGTCGAACCTACCTGCGACGAACGGCGATTACGGTGTCGGGTCGTCCGCTCCGTCGGTCGCCGTCTCCCAGTGTCGGACGAGGAGGGCGGCGCCGACGACTGCGATACCGCCGCCGCCCGCTCCGAGTAGCAGCCGTCCCGTCGCCGTCGACCACCCCAGTCTGCTCGCGCTCCAGAACCCGGCTAGCAGCGTGATCCCGAACACGAGGAGTGCGATTCCGCCCTGATACGGGGTGGGCTCGTCGCTGACGAGCAGCCGACTGACGGCGAGGACGGTCATCGCGGCACAGAATCCGGCGAGCAGGAGGGCCGACGTCATCCTCCACGGTGTTACTCAGCCCCGGCTAGTAAGTGTGTAGGGTTTCGGGGCGTCGCGAAACCGTTACCGTGCTCGCCTCACCAGAAGTCGGTATGCAGCTACTCGTCCACGGCGGCGCCGGGAGCACGCCGGAAGAGCCGGAACAGAGACGGCAGGTACTCGAGCGGGCGGCCGAAACCGGCGCCGAGCGAGCGACCACGGTCGGCGCCGTCGAGGCCGCGGTCGGCGTCCTCGAGTCCTCGCCCCGATTCAACGCGGGCGTCGGCAGCGCGGTCCAGAGCGACGGTCAGATTCGTACCGACGCGGGAATCATGACCGACGACCGCTCGGTCGGCGCGGCCTGCTCGATGCCCGACGTCGAACACGCCGTCGAGGTCGCTCGACTCGTCATGGAGGAGACGCCCCACGGGTTCGTCTCGGGCGACCACGCCGTCTCGCTGGCCGACGCCTTCGGCGTCGAGACGGACGTCGATCTCTGGTCCGAGCGTACGCGTGAGAAGTGGGCCGCCCTCGAACCGCCGAGCGGCGGTACCGAGAGCGAACTCGAGTGGATCCGCGAACGGTACGGCCGAACGGATCCCGATGGCCGCGACGAGGACCGGTCCGAGACCGATGCGGACGCCACGGACCTCGATCACGACACCGTCGGCGCGGTCGCGTTCGACGGCGAGGCCCTCGCCGCGGCGACGTCCACGGGTGGGCGCTGGCTCGCGCTCGCCGGCCGCGTCGGCGACGTCCCGCAGGTCGGCTCGGGCTTTTACTGCTGTCCTTCAGCGGCGGTCAGCGCGACCGGCGCCGGCGAGGACATCGCGCGGGCAACGCTCTCGAGGCGGGTCGCCGGCCACGTCGAGCGCGGCCTCGACGCCGACGCCGCCGCGGAGCTCGCGATCGAGGAGTTCGCCGAGCTCACCGGTGCGACCGCCGGCGTCATCGCCATCGACGCTCGAGGGCGATTGGGTTCGGCCTACAACAGCGACGGGATGCAAACCGCTCGAGCGACCGACCGCTAGCGACCCCCGAGGGGGCGTTCCGCCGGGTACGGACCGGTGGCCTCGAGGATCGGTCGGCGCGTGCGGCACCCGAACTGGCGTCTCTCACGCCGCGAGCGAAGACGCCCTCGAGCGATAAAACCGCGGCGACCGTTTCGCGTGATTGTGCGTCGTTTGTCCGAGTAACGGCTCGTTCACCGGCAGCATCGGTCCCGATCCGCCCGCCCCGAGTTCGACGATTGACGTGAGTACTTTTATTTATTGTCGTACCGAGTTCCGAATCGATGCTCAAGCCACCCCACCACGGCGCTCGGCAGTGCCCGGACTGTGAGACCACCCTCTCGAACGTCCAGGGTCTCGAGACCTGTCCGGCGTGTCGCTGGATCGCGCCGTCGGCGTCCGATCGGTAGCTCCTCGAGCGTCGGGAGACGGAACCTCTTTTTGCCGACCGGTGTAACTCCGGTACATGGCCGAATCCGAGGTGGACTTCGACTCCGAGAAGTACGAGAAACTCCGCGAAGCGGGGGAGATCCTCTCGCAGGTGCGTGCAGAGACCGTCGAGCGCGTCGAGGTCGGCGCGAGCCACCTCGAGGTCGCCGAGTACGCCGAGGACCGCATCCGGGAACTGGGCGGACAGCCGGCGTTTCCGGTGAACATCTCGATCGACGAGGAGGCGGCCCACGCGACCCCCTCGATCGACGACGAGTCGACGTTCGGCGAGGAGATGATCAACCTCGACATCGGCGTCTGCATCGACGGCTGGCTCGCCGACACCGCGATCACCGTCGACCACTCGGGCAACCCCGAACTGGCCGAGGCGCCCGAGCAGGCCCTCGAGGCGGCGATCGACATGATCGAGCCGGGCGTCGAGACCGGCGAGATCGGCGCCGAGATCGAGGACGTCATCACCAGCTACGGCTACAACCCCGTCGTCAACCTCACGGGCCACGGGCTGGGTCACTGGGAACAACACACCAGCCCGACGATCCCGAACCGCGCGGTTTCCCAGGGGACGACCCTGGAGATCGGCGACGTGGTCGCGATCGAGCCGTTCGCGACCGACGGCGGCGGGAAGGTCACCGAGGGCGCCAGCGAGGAGATCTTCGCCCTCGAGCGCGAGGGATCGGTTCGGAACCGGGACGCCCGCAAGGCCCTGGAGCAGATCACCGAGGAGTTCCGCACGCTCCCGTTCGCGACGCGCTGGCTCGAGACGAACCGGCCAGAGATGGCGCTGCGCCGACTCAAGCGAAACGACATCGTCCATGGCTATCCGGTACTGAAAGAGGACGAGGGCTGTCTCGTCAGTCAGAAAGAACATACGGTCATCGTCACCGAGGACGGCTGCGAAGTGACGACGGCCTGATTGCCACCGACTGCTAGGCGTTGTTCATCCGCTGGCTGGTCCGGGTCCCGCAGCGCTTGCACTCGGCGACGCGGTAGGGCTCCCGGGAGAACTGCGCGTTTTCCTCCTTGCGGCTCTCGGTACGAAGTTGCACCGACACCTCGTGTGGAGTGTCGAGGCCGCAGTCCTCGCAGTGCTCGGTCAGCCCGTTGAAGGAGTCGTCTGTAGTTGCCATTATCTATGCTTTCTCGCAGTACCATCTTAAACCTCTGTATCGTTTCGAGAAGTATACTGACTGGTTCGACGATCGGTCCGAGAGGCGTACGACTGTCCGAGAGCGTCCGATTGAGTTTATCGAGCACGCTGTGGCTACCACTTTGTCGGTCGAATCGATTCGTCATACAACGGCCGGACCGTGGTTCAGCTCTCGAATCGTTCCGTCGTCGTCGGTCGGTTCTACTATACGCGTCCCTCGAGTGGCGAACGTATGGAGCAGGTGTTCGCACCCTGGCGGATCGAGTGGATCAGACGCGAGAAGAAGAACCCGGACGTCGACTCCTGTGTCTTCTGTGAGTTTCCCGACCGAGAGGACGACCGAGAGAACCGCCTCGTCGCGCGCAGCGAGCACGCGTTCGTCCTGCTGAACAACTACCCGTACAACCCCGGTCACGTGATGGTCATTCCGTACGCCCATACGGGCGAGTACGGCGATCTCAGCGACGAGCAGCTGCTCGACCACGCGCGCCTGAAACAGCGCACCTTCGACGCCCTCGAGACGGGACTCGGGCCCGACGGGTTCAACGCGGGTCTGAACCTGGGCGACGGCGCCGGCGGTTCGATCGACGACCACCTCCATACTCACGTCGTCCCCCGCTGGGAGGGCGACACCAACTTCATGCCCGTCATCGGCGACACGTCGGTGATCGTCGAGGCCCTCGAGGACACCTACGACCACCTCCACGAGGCCTTCGCCGATCAGGAGGGCGCGAGCGTCCCCGACGAGGGCGGGGCCGTCGTCTTCGAGTGAGTCGTGACGTCCCCGACCGCCACATCGCCGCGGATGCTGGCCGAACCCTTGTATGGTTCGGCACCAAACCCGGAAGCCGTGCCGGAGCTGAGTTCGATCGAGGAGTTACTCGGCGCGTACCTCTCGCTGCTCGATAACTTCGCGACGTTTCTGGTGACGTTCGCGCTGATCTACGCCGTCGGACGGTTCGGCGTGCTCCCGGTTCTCCGGCTCGGACTGGAGTACCGGGAGACCGAGCGCACCCTCCGAGAGGGGATCGAGCGGGTCGCCGCGTTCGGCGTGGTCGTCGCCGCGCTCGTCGCCGGCCTCTCACTGGCCGGCCTCGATTTCATCCTCGAGCGGGCCGCGATCCTCGTCGCCGCCTTCACCGTCGCGCTCGGGTTCGCGGCCCAGAACGTGGTCGGCAACCTCGTCAGCGGCGTCTTCATCGTCACCGATCCGACGTTCAACATCGGCGACTGGATCCGCTGGAACGACAAGGAGGGCGTAATCAAGGACATCAGGTTCCGGTCGACGCGAGTTCGAACCTTCGACAACGAGGTGATCGCGGTCCCGAACTCCGAACTGACCGCGAACGCGGTCACCAACACCGTGCTCAACGGTCGGCTCCGACTGACGGTTCCCGTGCGAGTCGACTACGGCGACGACCTCGACGCCGTCGTCCGGATCCTCTCGGAGGCGGCAGCCGACAATCCGGACGTTCTCGAGCACCCGGAGCCGGTCGTGCGGGTTACGGATCTCGGCGAGACCGTCGAGGTCGTCGCCTCGATGTGGATCGCCGAGCCCGACCGTGTCACGTACGGTCGCATCCGGTCCGAGTACGCCCGCGAGATCGTCGATCGGCTCGAGGAGGCCGGCGTCGATCTCGGACGGACCGGTCCCCAGGAGATCGCGGGCGAGATCGGTGTCGTATCGAAGTCGGCGACGACCGACGAGAGTGCGCTCGATCGCTAACGTCTCCTGCGAACGGCCGAGCCGGCAATCTCGACCGCTCGACCGGACGCTTTTTGCCCCTCGTCTCCTCGACGTAGTACACATGGAGTACGAGGTGGTACACACCGACGACGTCCCGCTGACCGACCTCTCGGAGATCGACGAGGTTCCGTCGGACCTCCAGATGCGGGCGATCGACGACTTCCTTCCGAGCGAGCACGTCCAGCTCAAGCTCTGGTACTTCGAGCCCGGCGAGGAGATCCGGTACCACGCCCACGCCGAACAGGAGGAGCTGTACTTCGCCCTCGAGGGGGAGTTCGAGCTGACCCTCGGCCGCGACGGCGACACCGAGCGCCGCGAGGTCGAGGCCGGCGCGTTCTGGCTGGCCAGACCCGAGGTCGGCCACGGCCACCGCAACGTCGGCGACGAGGAGGGAATCGTCCTCGCGGTCGGCGCGCCGAACGTCGAGGACCCGGGACGGGATCCCCGCGAACTCGACGACGGGAGCGAGTAGCGGTCGTCCCGACGGAGCGTTAGGCGTAGTTGGCCTCGAGAAACTCCAGGATCCGCTCGGACTCGGCCATCGTCACGCCGTAGGAGTCGTCGACGACCACAGGGACCCCGCGCTGACCCGAGACTCGTTTTACCTCGTTGCGTTCGGAGTGAAGCGCCTCGACCCAGACGCTCTCGTAGTCGACCCCGAGGTCCTCGAGACGGTCAGCGACGGTCTCGCAGTACGGACAGCCCTCGAGCTGGTAGAGTTCGATCATCGCTCGCGAGTACGGACGGGAACAGGAAAAGTGTCGGTGTCGGTGACCCGCTCGGACTACACGGGCTCGCCGAACGCGTACATCGTCTCGTGGGCGGTAATCTCGAGATCGACGAAGTCACCGGGCTCGAGGCCGTGGTCGCCGGCGTTTTGTACGATGACCTGGCGGTACGCCGAGTCGCGACACTTCACCGAGTCGGCGGTTCCGTCCTCGACGACTAGGCAGTCCTCGCGGACCTCGCCGACCATCGCCTCGTAGGCCTCGCCGACGAGTTCGCGTTTGACGGCGCTCATCTCCTTCGAGCGCTCCTTCTTGATCGTCCCGCCCAGTCCCTTCATGTCGGCGGCGTCGGTTCCCGGCCGCTTCGAGAAGCGGGTGACGTTGATCTTCTCCGGGCGGGTCTCGCGGAGCAGCGCCATCGACTGGGCGTGATCGTGGTCAGTCTCGGTCGGGAAGCCGACGATGAAGTCCGTCGACAGCGTCCAGTAGTCGAGGCGGTCGTCGAACGTCTCGATCACCTCGAGGTACTCCTCGACCTGGTGCTGGCGGCGCATGTCGCCGAGTACGTCGTCCGAGCCGGACTGGACTGGGGCGTGCAGGAAGTCGTACAGCTCGTCGTTCGCGGCGAACACGTCGGCAAGTTCCTCGCGGATGCCGTGAACGCCCTTCGGGTTGGCCATCCCCACGCGGACTCGAAAGTCGCCCTCGAACTCGCAGATCTCCTCGAGCAGGCGGTGGAGCTTGCGCTCGCCCTCGTCCCAGCCGTAGACGCCGGTGTCCTGGCCCGTGATCCGCAGTTCCTTCGCGCCGGCGTGGATCAGCGCGCGGGCCTTCTCGACGTTCTCCTCGATCGACGGCGAGTCGATCTTGCCCGTTGCGCGCTTGGTGATGCAGTACGAGCAGTCGGACATGCAACCCCGCGCGATCGGGAGGATGCCGACGACGCCGTCCAGAATCGGCTCGGCGTCGGGGGTCGTCGTCGGACACTCGCCGTTCGTCACCGCCTCGGGAACCTCGTCCCAGTGGAGCACCCGCCCGTCGACGTCGGCCGCGGCGAACTCCTCGCCCTGGGCCAGCGCCATACAGCCCGTGATGTAGAGGTCGGCGGTCTCGTCGGCCAGTTCCTCGGCCCGGCGGAGCATGTTGCGCTCGGTCTTCTCGACGACGGTGCAGGTGTTGAGGATGGCCACGTCGGCTTCGTCGGGGCCGTCGACCCGGTGGTGGCCCGCGTCGCGGAGCCGTCGCTCGATCTCGCGACTCTCCCCGCGATTGGACGTGCAGCCGTACGTCTCGATGTGATACCGGGCCATCGTCGTTGTCACCCTTCGGGCCCCGCGAGCCAAAAGCCCGACGGATCGGGGGCGGTCTCGTCCGCCCGCACTACGGTACTCACGCCAGGCGATGCACGCGCATACAGGCCCCGAGCGCAAACCCATCGTTCCCGTTGGAACGATAGCGATGCTCCAGCGACTCACCGGCGAACGGAACGTCGAGGCGGAGCCGAAACCGCTCGCGGAACAGGTCGTCGTGATCACCGGCGCGTCCTCGGGGATCGGGCTGACGACCGCGCGGATGGCCGCGGACCGCGGCGCGCGGGTCGTCCTGGCAGCCCGCAGCGAGGACGCGCTCCGGGAGGCCGTCGAGGGGATCGAGGACGAGGGCGGCGACGCCACCTTCGTCGTCGCCGACGTCGGAGATCGCGAGGACGTCCGCGAGATCGCTCGCGTCGCCGAGGAGACCTACGGCGGGGTCGACACCTGGATCAACGGCGCCGCGGTCTCGATCTACGGTCGCCTCGAGGAGGTCCCCGTCGAGCAGCTGCGCGAGAGTTCGACACCAACGTCTGGGGGGTGCTGTACGGCTCGCTCGAGGCCCTCGAGGTCCTCGAGGACGGCGGGACGATCATCAACATCGGCAGTATCCTCTCGGATCGGTCCATCATGCTCCAGGGGAGCTACTCGGCGTCGAAACACGCCGTCAAGGCCTTCACCGACGCTCTGCGGATGGAACTCGAGGACGAGGGACGGCCGATCAACGTGACGCTCGTCAAGCCGGCCGCGATCGACACGCCCTATCCCCGGAACGCGGAGAACCACATGGACGAGGCGGCGACGATACCCGCGCCGGTGTACGCCCCCGATACGGTCGCGCGGGCGATGCTCCACGCGGCGGAACACCCCCAGCGGGAGGTCATCGTCGGGGGTGGGGGCAAGCAGTTCACGATACTCGGCAAGTCCGCCCCGAAGCTGATGGACACGCTGATGAAGACCGTCTTCGGTCCCCAGCAGCGCAAGGACGAGCCGCCGCGGCCGGACGGCGAGAGCGGGCTCTCCGAGCCCGCCGGTGAACTCGAGGAGCGCGGGGGCTACGAGGGACACGTCGCCGAGTCGAGCCTCTACACCAGGCTGCGACAGCGCGGACGGACGCCGAGCAGAGCGGCGTTCGGCCTCGGTTTCGCCGGGCTCGCGTACGCGGGGTACAGAGCTCTTACGGATCGGTGACTGGAGTCGATGAGCTCCGCGCTCGGGAGGAGGTCACCCCCGCCGATACAGGAACGGATCTACTCCCGGGTTCGCTATCCTCGCTTTACGAGCCAGCCGAGCGCTACCACTCCAAAAACGATGAAACTCGACCCGATCGCGACCCATTTTCCGAACGTAAATATCGGCACCAGATGGGGTAACACGGGTAGCTGATCGGGGTAGAGAACCATCACGACCGACGCTGAGACGTTCTCCAGGAAATCCAGCGCTACTGCCAGTATCGGGAGCAACACGGCGTATCTGATTCTCGAATTCTCCGTTGCTTGCCCGAAATAGGCGATGCCTGCCCAGAGAAACCAGCCGTAGGCAAGTGGCCAGGCGACGTCGAACGTGAACCGCGAGCGAACGTAGTGCCGTCTCCCGTCTTCTCCGTAGGCGCTCGCCATCTCGTAGAGATCCGACGCGGAGTAAACGAACGAGCCATCCGGCGTGGGGGTATCACCGAAATATGCCGCGTTTCTGCTGGCTTCCTCCGGGAGGATAACCGTGAGAAACACGACGAACGTGGCCGTCGCGAGGCCGACCATTCGACCACTGGCAAGCGAATCCGAAGTCTCGACGATTCGATGGCTCAGCGCGGCGAGCCGCTGCATACGATCAGCTTTCGTGGGCTGGTTGAAATAGTCTGCCAGTCCGGTTGAATCGGCCCACCGTTCCGAGCACGATACGCGCGGTTTCGAGCGTCCGGGCGTGGTTCCCCGATTCTGGATACGGTTACGACTCTCTGAGCACTGTCGAAACCTCCGCTAAGGAGGCGATCACGTGATCTGCAGGTCCCTCGGCGAGCAGCGGATCCGATCCGTCGACCAGCCCGGTGAGGACGAGGACCGTCGTCAGCCCGGCACGCCGTCCCATTTCGATATCCGTCTCCGGATTATCGCCGATCACCAGACAGTCGGCTGGATCCGTCTCGAGCGTGTCGAGGCTCACCTCGATAATCGGATCGTTCGGCTTGCCACAGACGACGTCGGGGTCACGGTCCGAAGCGTAGCTGACCGCTGCGAGCAACGCTCCGGCCCCGGGAACGAGTCCGGAGTCGGTCGGCACCTTTCGGTCGTCGTTGGTGCCGATAAACGCCGCTCCCGATTCGATTGCTCGCAGGCAGCGTGTGAGGGTATCGAAATCGAACGCCGTGTCCTTCCCGACCACGAGGACGTCCGCCTCGGCCGGATCGTCCGTCAGTGTCGCACCGGCCCGCGTGAGCTCATCAGTTACCGCTGGCTCCCCGACAGCCAGCACCGTTGCTGTCGGATACTCCCTCGTAACGTACGTCGCGGTCACTGACGCGCTCGTCAAGATGTCAGAAACGGCAGTTTCGATTCCGAGCGACGCGAGCCGGTCCCGGCACTCCTCTCGCGTCTTCGTCGAGGAGTTCGTGACAAAGACGATGTCGACGCCAGCATCACGGAGCAGTTCGATCCCTTCAGTTGCCCCGGGAACGGCGGTGTGAGATCTGTATACGGTTCCGTCGAGGTCGACGATCGCACCATCCATGATGGGCCTATATAGGGTAGGTTTCCAGCTCCGAAATCAGTTGCCTTCATCATTCACGGGTATTTCCGCCAGTTCACACAGAGGATGCGTTCACCAGACCGGGCAGTGTTCGTTCGAGAGCGGTACGATGACACAATACTAGCGGAAGCCCGCGCGTTCACTCGTGGGAGGACGTCACGGCGCGCCGTACGGTCGGCGAAACAGGACGTCGCCTACGTCGTTCCCGTCTCCTCCTCGAGCCGATCGTAGTTCTCGTCGAGGACGTTGACGGCGGCGATGAACGCGCCGACGACGACGGGACCGAAGAACACGCCCATGATGCCGAAGGCGTAGATCCCCCCGAGCACGCCGAGGATGATCACGGCGGGGCTGATCTCGGCGTAGCGATCGACGACGACGGGACGGAGGTAGTCGTCGGCGATTCCGACGACGATCGCGCTGTAGATCGCGAGCGCCGCGGCGAGGACGGGCTCGCCGGTCGCAAAGAGGTACAGTGAGGCAGGAACCCAGACGAACGGCGCGCCGATCAGCGGCACCAGCGAGAGGATCACCATGATGAACGTCCAGAACGCGGCGTTGGGGATGCCGACCGCGAACAGCCCCAGGCCGGCGATGACACCCTCGATGATCGCGATCAGAACGTGGCCCGCGAGGACGGCCCACGTGACCTCGTTGAGATCGCCGTAGAGGTCGTCCTGGACGTCGTCGGGAAGGGGCGTCCGCGCGCGGATCCAGTCCATGAGGTCGTCCCCGCTCTTGAGCAGGTAAAACAGCAGGAACAGCGCCAGTCCGAACCCGATCAGCGCGCTGGTGAGCGCGCTGAACCAGTCCGTCGCCTGCTCGAGAGCGATCGAGCCGATCTGCTGGGCGGAGTCGGCGACCGTCCCGACGATGTCGACCTCGAAGCCGGTCTCCTCCTCGATCAGCGCCTCGATCTCGGCGATCTGGAGATCGTCCGGATCGGTCTCCTGAATCAGCTCCGCCGCGTCCTCGGCGACGACCGCGGCGACGAGCACGAACGGAACGATGAAGCCGACGATCGCCAGTAAGACGAGCGAGAGCGCGGCGAGCGCCGGCGGGACGTACTCCTCGAGTCGCTGCTGGAGCGGAAAGAGCACGAACCCGAGCAGCAACGCGAGCAACACGTACTGGAAGAACGGCACGACGAGCTGCCAGGAGAGGTAGGCGAATATCGTGACGAGAACGAGTAGATACCCTTTGCTGCGGTTCACGACTAGGCATCCGTCGGCGCAACGATAAAAGCGGACCCGACATGTTCCACGACCGGAGTGTCGTAGCCAGTCGCAACACGCCTTCAAGAAGCTGGTTCGCCTAGCTTAGTTCGGATGTCGACCCAGCTCGATCCCCTCTCGCTGTCGGCCGATCTTCTCTACACGGTCAAGACCGAGGGCGACCACGACGGGTTGCGAACGCACCTGGCGACGCTCGAGCGCCCCCGCCTCGAGCGAGCGCTCTCGAGCCGCGAGCGACGGCTGGCGTTCTGGCTCAACTGTTACAACGCCTACGCCCAGCTGTTGCTCGAGGAGTCGCCCGAACTCCTCGAGGGCGGGCTCGTCGACCGCTGGACGTTCTTCGGCCGCGATCGGATCCCCGTCGGCGGCGTCTGGCTGAGTCTCAACGATATCCAACACGGGATGCTCCGCCAGTCGAAACACCCCTGGGGCTTCGGCTACGTTCCACGGCCGTTCCCCTCCCGGTTCGAGCGCCGCTTCCGCCTCGAGGAGTGCGATCCGCGGATCCACTTCGCGCTGAGTCGCGGCGGCGATCACTGTCCGCCGATCGCCGTCTACTCGGGGGCCGACGTCGACGAGGACCTGGATATCGCGATCCGCTGGTACCTGGAGGAGACCGTCGGCTACGACTCCGACGACGGCGTCGCGACCGTGCCGCGGCTCTTCTGGCGGTACCGAGGCGACTTCGGCGGCAAGCGCGGCATCCTCGGCTTCCTGCGGGAGTACGAAGCGATTCCGGAGACCGCGTCGCCGACCCTCGAGTACGAGCGTGTCACCCGTCGGGAAACCCTCGAGCTCGAGGCGACCCTCGAGCGCTGAGCCGTCACCGAACTACTCGTCGCGGCGCTCGATCCGTGCGCTCGGCGCGTTCCGCATGACGCCTCGCGCGGCCCGCTCGGCGTTCGACCGGGAGGCGTACCCCTCGCCGCTGTCGGCGATCACGTTGCCGTTCCAGTGGACGAGTCGCCAACGCCACTCCTCGGCGCGGTCCTCGTACACCTCGAAGCGGCTTCGCCGGCCTGGCGACTCGCTCGTCTCGACGCGATCGCTCGCCTCGTCGGCGTCCGTACTCGCGCTCTCGTCGCCGGCGGTCGTCTCGGCGTCTTCGACACCCTCCCCTGGCCCGGCGTCCGTGACGCGGATGCCGGTTCCGTCGGAATCGTCCCACTCCAGCTCGAACTCGAGTTCGGTCCGCCCGTCCTCGTGTTCGCCCTCGAGTTCGGCGACGACGTCCGCGGGGACGTCGATCGTGAGCCGGCGCTCGCCGCTGTGCAGTTCGACGGGGGTTTCGGCCTCGAGGGCGACGGCGAACTCCCGAAAGATAGCTGCCAGTTCGTCGCGATCGTAGGCGTGCTCGAGTTCGAACAGTGGTTCTCCCATATGTCCGGTACAACCCATGACGGGTTAGGGTTTCACCAGGAACGGCTTAGAGCTGGGTCGTCGCCTCGAGCGCGATGTCGATCGCCCGGCCGACGTTGTTCTTCGCCTTCTCCGGGAGTTCGTCGTCCTCGGTGTCGGTCCCCTTCTGGGTGCCCTCGACGAGGTTGCCGTCGACGGTACAGATCGCGCCCGCGCTGAGTCCGCGTCGACGAGCCAGCGTAAAGACCGCAGCAGCCTCCATCTCGACCGACAGCAGGCCCGCGTCCTCCCAGTCGGTGACGTGTTCGTCCGTCTCGGCGTAGTAGGCGTCGTCGGAGGCGATCGGGCCGACATGGACCTCCTCGTCGTTCGCTTCGGCGGAGTCGACCAGCGAGGACAGCACCTCGTAGTCGGGAACGGCGGGGTACTCGACGTCCTCGTAGCGCTTCGAGGTCCCCTCGTTTTTCGCGGCGCCGGTCGCGACGATCATGTCGCCGATCTCGATGTCGGACTGGAGCGCGCCCGTCGTCCCGACGCGGATGAACGTCTCGACGCCGACGTTGGCTAACTCCTCGAGCGCGATCGCCGCCGAGGGACAGCCGATCCCCGTCGAACAGATCGTCAGCTCGCGGTCGCCGTAGGTGGCGTTGACGACCTTGTACTCGCGGTTCTGGGCGACGGTCTCGGACTCGTCGCAGTGATCGGCGATCCGATCGACGCGACCCGGATCGCCCGGGATCAGCGCGATATCCGTCAGGTCTCCCTCCTCGACCAGCAGGTGTGGCTGCGTTGCCATAGCCTCGCGTTCCGCGGGCGACGAGAAAAAAGGTTCGAGGCCGTGCCGGCCTCGAGAGCACCCCCGGAGCCGTCGTCGACGCTCGAGCGCGCAGTCGGCCTACCCGGTTACCTCTACTTGCTCCGGGCTGACGGTGACGGTTACGTCGTCGACGTCGAAGACGACCGTTCCGGTCGACCGATCGCCGCCGCCGTAGGTGCGGACGAACAGCGAGTCGAGCGCCTCGGGGTCGATGTAGTCGTACAGCCGGATGCTGGAGTCGGTAACGTCTTCACCGTGGTACGTCGCGAGCGCCGTCGCGACGGCGATACTCGGCGGTTCGTTGTCGTCTCGGTCGTACTGGACGCGCTGACCGAACCCACATCCAGGGGTGTTAGGTGTCGTTCGTTCGTTCATGTCTCTCAGTCACGTCGCCGTGACTCCCTAACGGACTGGCCAACGGCACTCGACAAATAGGTACCGCCGGGAAACATCCGATGAGAACCGCCGGACGCGGACGCTCTCATCCGTTCGTCATGCACTCGTCGTTCGTGTGTCAGACACCTATCCGCGTTCTATCATAGCTGATCATATAAAATAATCCGTCAGTGGCGATCACTGAGAAACGCCTCGACCTCGGCAGCCGACGGAACGCTCCGTGCCCCCTTCCGTCCGGCAGTCAGCGCGCCGCAGGCGTTGGCGTACTCGAGCGCTCGGTCGGGATCGAACTCGTCGTCGGCGACCATCGTCGCGAGGAAGCCGGCGGCGAAGGCGTCGCCGGCGCCCGCGGTGTCGACCGTCTCGACTTCGAACCCGGGGTGGACGTGGTCGCCGTCGGGCGTGTGGAGCAACGCCCCGTCGGCGCCGTGTTTGACGACGACGAACCGATCGTCGAACGCCGAGTCGTTGTACTCGGCCTCGAGCATCGCCTCGGCCTCGCGATCGTTGACGAAGATCACGTCCGCGAGTGCGAGGGCGTCGCCGAAGTCCCGCTCGCCCAGACGACGGCCGGGATCGAAGCTGACGGTGACACCGGCCTCGCTGGCGATCGACGCGATCTCGGCGGCGGTGTCGGGGCGCTGGCTCGTCAGGTGGACGTGACTCGCCGCCCGGATCCGCTCGGGCTCGAGGTCGGCCGGCTCGACGGCCTCGTTGACGCCGTCGTTGCCGAGGACGGCGACCTCGCCGCTGTCTTCGACCAGCAGGTACTTGACGGCCGTCTCGGCGTCCTCGACGATTCGAACGCCGTCGATCGAGACTCCGGTCTCCTCGAGTTCGTGACGGGCGAGCAGTCCGTTGTCGTCGTCGCCGACGCTGCCGACGAGTCCGACGTCGACCTCGAGGCCGGCCAGCGTCGCGGCGACGTTCGCCGCGCTGCCGCCGCCGGACTGCTGCTGAGAGCGGATCGAGGCCTCGCCGTCGGCGACCGGGAGTCGATCGATACGAAGCGTCACGTCCCAGTTGACGTGACCCGCAGTGAGGACGGTAACCATAGCAGATTATCAACAGAGGGCGCGGGGGGCAAAAAGTCTAGGTGACGAGAAACAGGAGTACGTTGTGCGCGCCCGGTCCGAGCCCGACCGCAGCGAGGAGGGCGAGCAGCGCCCGACCCTGTCGCGGAGCGTCCTCGACGTACTCTCGGAACAGGCCGACGATGACCAGCGCCAGCGCGATCTTGACGACCACGAACAGCCAGCCGCCCCCGACGTACTCTGCCGTCGGGAGAGCGTGGCCCGCCTCGAGGATCACAAGCGAGAGCGGAACCTCCTCGCTGGCTCCGAGGACGTCGAAGCCGATCGCCGTCGAGATCCCGTCCAAGGTGTGGCCGAAGACGACCAGCGCTCCCGTCGTACCCGTGACGGCGACGACGTCCCCGTAGCGTCGCCCGAAGACGACCCAGACGCCGGCCGTGACCAGCACCGTCAGGACGACCGAGAGGACGGGCCAGAAGACGTCGCCGAACCCGCCCTGGACGCCGACGGCGGTCGCTGCGGCGCCGCCGAACCCGAGCGTGCCGACGGCGGCGACCGGGGGCTCGCTCGAGACGGTTCCGGCTCGCTCGAGGGCGATCCCGGCGAGCCAGACGGCGCCGGCGACGATCCCCGTTATGACGTAGACGCTCGGCGTGCCAAAGAGCACGGCGAGGTCGTCGGGGTAGGCCCCGAGCCGGTGGAGGACGTGCAGGCTCGAGCCGAACACCATCCAGGGGACGAAAGCGAGCACCGTCCGATCGGTCACGGGTGGGTCGGCCGACCACAGCGCCGCGGCGACGGCGACGGCTGCCACCGCGAGCGGGACGAGAAACTGCGCGGGCGGGAGCGCGAACCCCTCGGGAAGCACCATACTCGAGTTGGAACACAGCAGCGACTAACCGTTTCCGATCCGAACCGCCTCGAGTCGCCACCCCGCAGCTACATCTCCCAGGGTTCGCCGGTCGTCTCGCCGAACAGCTCCCGCATGAGCGTGACGATGCTCTCGGGCGGGAACTGGCCCCGTTCGGTGACGATCGCGTCGACGTGTCTTGGGGGGGTGACGTCGAACGCGGGGTTCTCTACCGAGAGGCCGTCGTCCGCGCGGTCGCCGCCGGTGATGTCGGCGTACTCCGTCTCCGAGAGCACCTCCGACTCGTCGCGCATCTCGATCTCGACGGTGTGACCCGTCATCGTGTCGGGGTGGAGCTTGATCGTCTGGGCGGCGACCATCACCGGGACGCCACGCTCGCGGGCGTTGACCGCCAGTCCGCTGGTCCCGATCTTGTTGATGACGCTGCCGTCGGCGGCGATGCTGTCGGCCCCGACCAGGACGTGGTCCGCGTCGTCGAGGTAGCGGCGAGCCGCGTTGTCGACGACCAGCGTCACGGGAACGTCCCACTCGCGGAGCTGTTCGGCCGTGATGTGGCCCTGCTTTCGCGGTCGGGTCTCCTTGACGATCGCCTCGACGTGTTTGCCCGCATCCAGCGCCGCCTCGACGCAGGACAGTGCGTCGGTCGAGTGACAGTGAGTCATCACCACGTCGCCGTCACGTAAGCGATTCGCCCCGACCTCGCCGAGCCGTTCCTGGGCCTGCTCGAGGTCCGCCTGGAACTCCCGTGCTTGGGCGATCGTCGACTCCCGAAGCTCCGAGACGGTCCCGCCCTCGATTCCCCTGAGCACGTACCGGAGCGCGTTCGGGAGGCTCACGGCGGTCGGACGGGTCTCGTACAGTTCCCTGGCGGCGGCGCGTAGCTGATCGCGGAACGCGTCGGGTGTCGCAGCGTCGGAGTGTTCGGCCTGTGTGGCGAGCGCCTCCGCTGCAGCGTCCCCGATCGCCGCTGCGCCGCGGATCTCCATCGTCGCGATATCGTCGGCCGTCGCCTCGACGACGGGGGCGACACTGGGTTGCTCCTCGTCCATGGCGCCCAGTACCCACCGAACCCAAATAAGGGATCGGACGGATTTTTGACCGTTCGGCGAGTCGACCCGGTATGGATCGCGACGAACTCGCTCCCCTGATCGACCACACCGTCCTCGGCCCCGAGACCGCTATCGCCGACGTCGAGGACGTCCTCGACGCCGCCGCCGACCACGGGATGAACGCCTGCATCCCGCCCTACGCCGTCGAACACGCTGCCGACTACGCGCCCGAGGTCACCGTCGCGACCGTGATCGGCTTCCCCCACGGCCAGAACGGCCCCGACGTGAAACGCCGCGAGGGGGTCCTCGCCTGGAAGGCCGGCGCCGACGAGCTCGACGTCGTGCTCAACGTCGCCAACGTCAAAACGGGCCGGCTCGAGGCCGTCGAGGCCGAGCTCGCGGAACTCGTCGCGGCCGTCCCGATCCCGGTGAAGGTGATCCTCGAGACGGCCCTGCTGACCGACGACGAGAAACGCGACGCCTGCGAGGCCGCCCGCGAGGCCGACGCCGCGATGGTCAAGACCTCGACGGGCTTCGCCGACGGCGGCGCGACGGTCGCGGACGTCGAACTCATGAGCGAGTTCCTTCCAGTCAAAGCGAGCGGCGGCGTCGGCAGCTACGACGAGGCAATGGCGATGCTCGAGGCCGGCGCCGAGCGCATCGGCGCCTCGAGCGGGGTCGAGATCCTCGAGGGCGCGCCGGAGTAGCACGGCAACGTCTCGATTTCTACCGATCGAATCGTCGAAAGAGCGTCGTTGACGGTGCCGCGACGGACCGCTAGTTCGCGGGTTCGTCCGCGGATTCTGCCTTTTCGTTCACCGACTCCGTCGACGTGTCGGCTGCGGCCCGTCGGCGCAGCCACTCGAGTCCTAACGCACCGCCGGCGATACCTGCACCGGTGGTGAACCCGGGAACGGCGTCGTCGTCAGCGGTTTCGGCGTCCGTTCCGTCTCCCTCGTCCGTATCGTCGTCTTCGTCGTCGGCGTCCGGCTCGTCCTCACTTTCGGTCCCGTCGTCTCCGTTCGGATCGTCGTCTCCGTTCGGATCGTCGTCTCCGTTCGGATCGTCGTCTCCGTTCGGATCGTCGTCCTCGCCGATACCGTCGTTCTCGTCGTCGCCCTCGGCTTCGTCGTCGTCTTCCTCTTCCACGCCGTACTGCTCGTCACCGTCGTCTTCCTCGTCTTCACCGTCACTGCTCTCTTCGTCGTCGTCCTCCGGGTCGTCGCCGTCCGGCTCTTCCTCGTCGTCCGCTTCACCCTCGTCCTCGTCATCGTCTTCCGGCTCTCCTTGGTCGTCATCATCCGGATCCCCGCCGTCTTCATCCTGTTCGTCCCCGCTGTCGTCTTGCTCGTCTTCGTCACCGTCGCCGGGTTCCTCGTCGTCTTCGCCTTCATCGCTATCGTCTCCGTCATCGGGCTCTGCCCGGAGCGCCACGAGGTCCCCCTCGTGATTGGCGTAGAGCGTATCGCCACTGACGGCCAGTACCTCGCCGACCGGGAGGTCGTCGACCGAAATCGCCCACCGCTCACTTCCGTCGTACTTGTCGAGCGCGACGAGTTCGCCGTTGTACTCCCCGGACGTGTCCGGCGTCTCGTGGAAGTAGGCGTAGACGGTGTCGCCGGCGATCACGGCGCTTCTGACGTTTCGACCCGCGTCTACCTCCCAACTGTACTCGTCGCCGTCGATCGAGTGTCCGACCAGCGCGTCGGCGTTGTAGCCGGCGACGTAGATCTCCTCGCCGAGCGTGACGTTGATTCCCTCGGCTGACACCTTCCGGAGATCGTCGCCCGTTTGCGCATCGAGGAGGACTCGTGCGTAGTAGTCGACCCTGCCGACGGTGACCGCGGCAGTCGTCGCTCGAGCCTGCGGTTCTCTGTCGTAGTTCGAACGACCCCGCCACACCTCGTCACCGGTTTCGGGATCGAGCGCCAGCGTCGCTCCTTCTTGGAACTCTTCTCCTGCGCCGGCGTAGACAACCCCGTTCGCCGCTGCGGTCGTAGGGAGGAAGTCGTGTTCCTCCTCGTCCCCCTCGCCAAGTGGTTCGACGGCGATCGACTCGATCTCCCACCGAACCGACCCGTCTGCCGTCTCGAGGGCGTACAGCGTCCCGTCGACGACGACGAAGACGGTATCGTAGGCGACGGTCTGGCTCTGGATCGAGTCCTCCGGTTCGAACTCGGTCTGCCAGCGAATCGAGCCGTCGGCGACGTCGAGTGCGAACAGTTCGTCGCCGGTGACGTAGACGGTGTCGTCGACGACCGACGGCGCGTTCGCGTCGATCTCGGCGTTCTCCCAGATCGTCGAGCCGTCGGTGGTGTCGAGCGCGAGAAC
>NZ_JARUKV010000010.1 GCF_029688865.1 Natronococcus sp. A-GB7 | reverse complement strand
GGTACGGACCGTCCGAAGTCATTTCCGGTGCAACGGCGAACCGTCCTGCGGTCGCACCGACAAATCGTCACGACAGACCGTATCAGTCGCTCGGGTTGGGAACCGACGCCGACTCCCGTTCCGAGTCGGGGCGCTCTCGACGATCGGTCGTCGTCGGTCCCGCCGAGGACTCGGAGAGCAGCGAGGCCGGCGAGTGCCACAGCAGCGGCAGCGTCGCGACGAGCGCCGCGAGCAGCGTCAGAACGAGGCCGCCGGCGAAGACGCCGAGCGCGACCGTCGCCGTCGGCCACGGCTCGAGCGAGATCCCGAAGGCAGTCAGCCGACCCGCCGCGGCGAGGACCTCGAGGGCGGCGATCCCGATCCCGACCGCGGCGGCGGCGGCGACGACTCCGATCCGCGCCGCGTCCCCGAGAACGATCGCGAGCACGCGCCCCGGCGAGGCCCCGGTCGCACGGTAGATCGCGAGCGTCCGGCGACGGGCACGGATCGCCCGCGCGAGGACGGCGCTGGTCGCCCCGACGACGGTCACCGCCGCCAGCGCCGTCAGCGCGCCGAGCAGGACCTGGAGGTTCCCCATCGCGTACTCGATCGCCGACTCGACGCCCCCGTCGGACCGGTGGTGGCCGCTGGCGGCGACTGCGCTCACCACGCGGTCGTCGCCGACGACCTCGTACTCCGCGGTCGCCAGCGTCCGGTCCCCGGTCGCGACGGCGACGGCGTGCTCGCCGGGCGGCTGGCGGGAAAGGGTCGCCGTCCGCGTCGCCGTCTCGCCGGGCTCGAGGGTGACCGTCGTTCGGTCGGTCGTCCCGGCGCCCTCGAGCTCGATTGGGGTCTCGAGCGGGCGGTCCCAGGGGTTCTCGAGGTCGACCGTCGCGGTCGGCTGTGCGTGAACCGAGGGCGACGACGGGCTGATCGACAGCGACGTCGCCGGCTCGGGGTCGGCGTCGTGGGCCACCCGGATCGTCCCGTTTCGCTCGCGCTCGCCCGCGTGAACCGTCGCGTCGTACGTGCCGGGAGTCTCCGGCAGTTCGATCCGAGCGACGCCGTCGGTTCCGGTCTCGGCCGTTCGGTTCCCGATCTCGACGGTCGCGTTCGGAACCGGATCCCCGGTGGCCTCACGGACGGGTACCGACAGCGACGCGCCCGTCGGGCCCGACTCCGGTAGCGCGACGGACTCGAGCGGCGGCGCGTCCGCGACGGTGATCGTCGTTCCGTCGTCGCCGACCGACAGCTCGTACTCGCCGGCCTGGGGCGCCGACAGCTCGAACGTCACGGTCCGGCGCTCGTGGCCCTCGAGTTCGACGGTCCGGCGCTGTTCGCTCCCGCCGATCGTCGCCTCGAGCTCCCGGTCGACCGAGTCGGCCGTGGGGTTCCAGACGGTCGCCTCGACGGCGACCGTCTCGCCGGGACGGGCGTGATCCGGCGCCTCGAGATCGACGACCGTCGTCTCCGCGCCGGCCGCCGCAGAGGCGTCGGACGCCCCGGTCGCGGTCGTTCGGATCTGGTTTACCTCGCCCGACTCGAGCCCCGAGAGGTGGCGGGCCGTCGGTAGCGAGACCAGCAGCTGGTGGTCCGCGAACCCGCCGGTTTCGACGGTGCCGACGACGGTCACCACGCCCATCGCGGGCTCGGTACTCCCGCCGACCGCGAGCTCGTCGCCGGGTTCGACCTCGAGGGCGTCGGCCAGCTCGACGCCCACGACGGCCTCCTCGCCGCCCGCTGGCGGCTCTCCGTCGGCGATCCGGGCGTCGGAGACGGACTCGAACGCAGCGTAGTCGACCCCGCGGACGAGGTACGGCTCCTCGCCGTGGCTCGCAAACAGCAGGATCTCCGGACTGGCGGGGACGCCTCGGTCCGCGAGGGTCTCGGCGTAGTCGGCCGACACCCGACTCTCGGCCGGGTGCGAGGCGTCGGGATCGGCGACCGTCGTGCCGGCCGTCGACAGCGAGGCGCCGATCGTCCCCAGCGACGCGACGAGCAGGACGATCACCGCGAACGTCGACAGCGTCGCCGCCGTCGGGACGACCGTCCGCGCTGCGAGCACCGTCGGTCCGAGGCGGCTTCGGACGCCGCCACCGATGCGTCGAAGCCGACCGCTCGGCGGGCTCGAGTCCCCTCCGTGGCCGTCCCGACCGACCCGTGCGGGCGGTTTCGTCGTCGCGGCGCGAGCCGTAACGTAGCCCGTCGCTATCCCGACGAGGGTGATCACGGCGAGCATCGCGGCGACGAACCGGACGAGATCGGGCGTCACCGTCACCGACAGGGTCGTCGGCAGGCCGACCACCACCGCCGCGGTGACCGCCGCATTGGTGACGACGACGCCGATCGCGTAGCCGAGGACGCCGCCAGCGGCCGCGATCGCCCCGGCTCGCGCCGCGAGCGCGATCCGGATTCGCCGCGGCGACGCGCCCGTCGCCCTGGCCACCCGGATCGTTCGCGCGCGATCCCGGATCGTCATCCGAACGACGCTCGAGAGCGTCACGGCGACGAGCACGCCGGCGGCGGCGACCCCGGTCCGGACGATTCCGAGGACGTCGTCGGCGCCCTGGGTGAAGAACTCGAGGGCCCCCACCAGCGGGGCGCCTTCGTGGTCCTCGTTCCCGTCCCCGTCGGTCGGCGAGACGACGAGCGCGCCCGTCGGTCCGACCTCCTCGAGGGTCTCGGGTGTCGTCCGCAGCCACGTCGGAGGGACGACCGCGTCCGAGGCGTTCGCAGGTTCGACCGTCGTCGCCGCCGTTCCCTCGCTCCCCTCGAGGCGCCACGTCTCCCCCTCGGCATCGGGAGCGACGGTGCCGTCGGGCTGGGCAGGGAGTCCGAGCGACGGGGCGTCGACGGGGACCGCGACGATCCGGTGGGTATCACCCTCGGGATCGACGGCGGTCGCCGTCGGAAGCACGACGGCGTCGGGACCCGCCACCTGGCTCGCGCGGTCGACCGAGTCGTAGCCGACGACCGACGCGTTCCCCTCGTGTTCGGCCGCGAGGCTGCGCGTCTGATCGCCGGCGGCGACGACGAGCAGCGAGGCGCCGACCAGCAGCGCCACCGTCAGCGCAATAACCAGCACCGCGAGTCGGTCCCGGCGCGACCAGCGACCGACGAGCACCCGAAGATACGTCATAGCGAGTAGACAGTGCAGTTGTAGGGGGTGTGTCGCCGTAAATAAATGCCGGAGTCGCTCGATCGGCGTCCGTGGACGATCGCTCGTTTCTCTCACCCGAAAACTACAGGATTTGATACAGTACCGCTATAGCGATGATCGTCGTACTGACTATCCGTAGCCATGCCCGCGAGTAATGGGGATTCGGACGACGCGAGCGAATCGTCGGTACTCGAGCGACGCTACGACGATCGGACCCCGGCCAGCGTCGCAGTCGTCGAAACGGTCGCCGCGGCCGAGGGGGTCGATCCGACGGCGATCGAAGACGAGTACGGCGCGACGCTGCTCGACAGCGTCGATCCGAAGGCGCTCGACAGCCTCGTCGGCGACGGCGACGGCAGCGGGACCGTCGCGGCCGAGTTCTTCTTTCTCGAGTACCGCATTCGCGTCGACGACGGCGGGCTGATCCGGATCTTCGAAGACGATCGGTGACAGTTCCGGTCGGCCGACGGTCTCGGTTCCCGATCGGTCGCTCGAACGAGAGATTTACGGTCCCTGCGCTCGCTCACTCGAGTAGATGCCGACCCAGCGCCGGATGCGGTTCGTCCACGGACAGCTCGCCTGGATGCTCGCGACGATCGTCGCGCTGACGCTGCTGGGGAGCCTCTCCTACGAGCTGTTCTTCGTGCTCTCGCTGATCGGACTGTTGATCGTCACCGAGCTGACCGCACCGGTCAACATCACGCCGGCCTGGCGACGGCGCCTGCTGTGGCTGATCGGGCTCGGCCTCGTCGGGTTCGCGATCATCGTCGTCCGGCGGATCCTCGAGATCCTGCCGCCGGAGGTGCTGCCGTTTTGAACCTTCGAGAGTACGTCACCGACGGCGACGGGATCGACTGGCCCGCCGCGTTGCTGGTCGCCCTCGGCGCCGTCGTCCTCGTCGGACTGTTCGTCGCCGCGACCACCTCCTCGGCCGCGTTCGGCCCGTACAACCCCGCGTGGGACGGGACCGACGACTTCCGAGAGGTGATCCAGACCGACGACGACGTCGAGGGCGAGCTGATCCGGGAGACCGACCGCTACGAGGAGGTCCCCGCCGAGGAGACGACGGCCATCGTCGTCGCCCCCGACGAGCCCTACGGCGCGGCCGACGCTGCCCGCGTCCAGGAGTTCGTCGGAAACGGCGGCACCTTAGTGGTCCTCGAGAACTACGGCACCGACGCGAACGGCCTGCTCGACGCCGTCGGCGCCGACGCGCGCACGAACGGGAGCGTCCTGCTCGACGAACAGAGCCACGATCAGGGGCCGGCGATGCCGATCGCTACGGCGACGGCCAACCACGAACGGACCGCCGGCGTCGACCAGCTCACGCTCAACCACGCGACGGCCGTCGATCCGAACGGCGCGACGCCCCTGATCGGGACCAGCGACTACGCCCACCTCGCCGACTCGCCGGGGACGGAGCTCGAGGACGACACCGCGTTCGACGCCTACCCCGTCGCAACCGTCGAGGACGTCGGCAGCGGCGAGGTCGTCGTCGTCGGCGACCCGAGCATCACGATCAACGCGATGTACGGCGAACCCGACAACGCGGCGTTTCTCCAGCGCCAGTACGCCGACGACGATCACGTTCTGCTCGATCTGAGCCACGGCGAGGAGCTCCCGCCGCTGGCGAGCATTACCCTGACCCTGCGGGAGCTACCGGCGCTGCAGGCGATCGTCGGGCTGTTCGCCGTCGTCGCCGTCATCGGCGCCTCGAACCGAACCTTCCGGGACGGCGTCGGAGCCGTCCGCGACCGACTCGGCTCCGACGGCGTGTCCGGATCGGAGCTATCGGACGCCGAACGGGCCGAACTGCTCCGGGAGCGCCACCCCAACTGGGACGACGAGCGGATCCGAGAAACGATAACAGCGCTTAACCGTTCCCGCTCGAAACACGAGGATCGATGAGCGAGACGGACCGGAACTGGCCCTTCGCGGACGATCCACAGACGGTGTACGAGAAGATCAGGACCGAGACCGGGCGGGTCCTGGTCGGCAACGAGGAGGCGATCGAACACCTGACGATCGCGCTGCTGACGCGGGGCCACCTCCTGCTCGAGGGCGTCCCCGGCGTCGCCAAGACGACGATCGCGAACCTGCTGGCGCGGGCGACCGGGCTCGACTACCAGCGCATCCAGATGACCCCCGACATCCTGCCGGCCGACATCACCGGCACCCAGATCTACCGGGAGCCGACCGGCCAGTTCGAACTCCAGCGGGGGCCGGTGTTCTCGAACCTCGTCGTCGCCGACGAGATCAACCGCGCGACGCCGAAGACCCAGTCGGCGCTGCTCGAGGCGATGCAGGAACGAACGGTCACGATCGAGGGCCAGACGCTGGCCCTGCCGGAGCCGTTCATGGTCGTCGCGACCCAGAACCCGATCGAGATGGAGGGCGTCTTCGAGCTGCCGGAGGCCCAGCGGGACCGATTCATGTTCAAGCTCACGATCGGGTTGCCGGACCGCGAGGAGGAGACGGAGCTGCTTCGGCGGTTCGACGAGGAACCCGAACTGAGCCCGGCGACGATCGACCAGGCGGTCCAGACCGAGGACATCCGCGGAGCCCGAAAGGCCGTCACCGAGGTCCACGTCGCCGACCCGGTCAAGGAGTACGTTCTCGACCTCGTCGCCGCGACCCGGGACCACCCCGACGTCAGCTACGGCGTCTCCCCGCGAGCGTCGCTCGCCTTCCTCGAGGGTGTCAAGGCTCGTGCGGCGATCCGCGGCCGCAAGTACGCGACGCCCGCGGACGTCAAGGCCCTCACGGAGCCGGTTCTGGTCCACCGTCTCGTCCTGGACACGGAGGCCGAACTGAGCGACGTCAGCCCCGAGAACGTCGTCGAGGAGATCCTCGACACCGTTACGGTCCCGGACACCGACGACCTCGGTGGAAAACCGACGCCGAACTAGCGGTCCGTTTTCGCAGGCGGTCTGCGGTGCCGGTTCCCCGGATCGACTCGAGGAGGGCTCGCGGCCGCTCCGGAACTATAGTAACGACTGAGACTGTCTGCACACCGATCGCACAGCAGTCGTGCGATCGGATGCGCGCTGACTTCCAACGGCTGTTATAACTCCTCGGTAGCTAGTAGCACGGTTTCGTCGTCCAGAACCGCTGTGAAATTCGCGTTGCGTACAGGCGATCTATTGGGAAACCAAGGCGACCCCGATAATTGCGAACGCTATCCCGGCAAATCTGGTTATCGTCACTTGGTCTCCGAGGATGATCATACCGATGAGAGCCGCGACGACGAAGTACATCGCACCGAGAGTAGAGACGACCGTTGTCGACCCTCCGGAAAGACCGACGTACATCGAGATCAGGCCGATTCCGGTGAACAATCCGGCCACGCCGGCGAGCAGCCCTCCTTTCGCGGTAATGGCGAGCGATGCGTCCGAAACGAGGACGTAGCCGAGTGCAAGGGGTCCCGCAACGAGATAGGAGATTGCGGCGGCCGTCCTCGGGTCGATAGACTCCGACGCAGCGTTGCCCAGGACGACCCAGATTCCCCAGGTTACCATCGTAATCGAACCGAAGAACACGGCCGAATCTATTTCAGGGAAACCCATTATGATTCGACGTAACGGCCGAACAGTGACGCCCAGAGACGCTCGAAGCGACTGGCATAGAACGGTGGGGTGTTCCCGGCGGGGAGGTAGAATTTCGGTTCGGTGTCGCTGCCTCGGTCACCGGCGTGGTATCGCTGTGCCATACACGATACGTACCGACTGTACCCGAATCGCTCTCTCTCTTAATCGAATAATCCATTTATATCGGGTCTAGATATATCTCGCGCGTTCCCGACCGCCTTCGAGAGTGCTCGGTGGAGACCGCGAGGACGACGAGAACAAGCAAGAGGAACGAGTATCGCCCGGAGCGCTCCAGGACGGTTTCCGGTGGGCGTTCTTCCTCGTTCCGAGTGGCGTGTCGCCAACTCCGCCGGACCGCTCTCTTACCTGGATCGCTGCCCGACCGCCGAGCGCAGACTCTGGACCGAGCGTGTCGCTGACTCCGATTCGGAACGCACCGTCAGTGCTCCCGCACACTCTGTCTGCAGCAAACTGGTTCTGACAGTTGCCAGGGACTTCGACGGATATACATGCTCATATATTACAGACACCTACTCTGTAGAACAGTGACTGACATCAAAGCAGTTGTCCGAATCGAGCACCCTGACATCGTGCTCACGAAGACAGTCACTCACGATCAGAGCTCGGAAGTCAAGTCGGTGTTAGAGGCTGGAACTGACCCTACGTCGGGGAAGTTCTTCTACCGCATCCAGTCATCCGATTTCCGCCAGTTCGAAGACGGATTGCGGAACGATCACACCATCGGCGAATTCGAACGAGTTATCGAGACCAGAGACGGGAAGGCGATCTATAGCTTCGAGTATACGAACGAAGCGAAGATCATCTCACCGATCATTTCGACCGCGAACGGCGTCATACTCGATATGAAAAACGACGGCAACGGGTGGGTTCTAACAGTATGGATGCCCGACCGGACGAATCTGGCTCCACTATGGGAGTACGCGGAACAGAACGACGTCGAGATCGAGTTGCTGCGCGTAAACGAGTACGCCAGTTTAGGGAAGACGGACGCAGGATTGACCGATAGCCAACGAGAGGCACTCCTCGTCGCACTCGACAAAGGGTATTTCGAAGAACCACGGAACGCAACTCTCGGCGACGTCGCCGCTACGCTGGATATCTCTCAACCTGCAGCTAGCGGCCTCCTTCGCCGTGGGACCAAACGACTCGTCGTTTCTTCACTGGTGGACGACAGCGAAAAGCCAGAGTGATCGACGGCTACTCGGTGCAGTAGCGACGAGGGCGGGGACGATGTCTCTTCGTCAGCGTCCCAGAACGAGCGTCGTGACCGAAACGCGCTCTGTACTCACCACCCCGCGAAGGACAGCTATCGAAGCTGGTGGAATCGTCGGGGGGTCAGTACGCAGTTCGCGATAGCGAATCGACCCACTCGTATTCACGGTTCGGAGTGAACGCCAGAACTGTACCGGCGACTACAGGGACAGCAGCCGTGTTACTCGTCAGCGTCGAACTCGAGGTCCTCGCCGGGTTCCTCGTCAGTCGGTTCGTCCTCGTCCGTCCCGTCTTCCTCGGCCGCATCGTCCGGCTCGAACCGGCACGTGACGAGCCAGTCGGCGCGGTCGTCGCCGGCGTCGACCTCGAGCGTGACCGGACGATCGAGTCCGACCGCCAGCCCGACGGCGAGAAACGAGGCGATCGGGTGATCGAACCGATCGACGGCGCCGAAGGCGCTGCCCGTGATCGCGACGGTGATCCGTCCCGCGGCCGCGTCGACGTCGGGATCGGCGCCGTCAGCGAGTTCGAACCCCTCGACGAGGCCGTCGGCGAGCTGCACTGCGAGCGGCTCGGGTCGGCTCGCGAGTTCGCCCGACAGCGTCCGCTGGAACTCGTCGAACAGCGTCGCCCCGGTCGGCGCCACGAGCAGTCCCCGCTGGTCGCGCTCGACGAGCACCGGCCCGTCGGCGTCCGTCGGTGGCTCGAACGCGGCGTCGGCGGGGACGTAGAGCCGGGCGGTGTCGGTTCGCTCGTCGGGGACGTACACCCGGTCATCGCGCAGGCCGAGCTCGGCCGCGAGCGAGTCGCCGTTGGCCGCCCAGGCGGCGTAGACGCGCTCGCCGACCGAGGCGGCGACGAACTGCCCGGGCGTCAGGTAGTAGGTCAGCAGGCCGCCGAACAGTCCCGTCGCTCCCAGCGCGAGGAGGATCTCGCGGCTCCCGGGGAAGAGCACGCCGCCCGCGACCGCACAGAGCCCGATTCCGACGAGTCCGAGGGCCGTCCGCCGGTACTTCGAGCGCCGAGCGCGGGCGTGTTGTGCTCGAAGCCGTCGGTTCTCCTCGGCGAGCAGCTCGGCCCGAGCCTCGGCTCGCTCGAGTCGGTCGGCCGTCTCGGCCGCCGTCCCCTCGGGGGCAGTCTCCGTCTCGGTTCGATCGCGTGATTCGAAGTCGTGTGTACTCATTCGTCGGTAGTGGAGGATGGTTCGTCGTCGACGAGACCGAGCGCGACCAGCCCGTACCGGTACGCCCCGTAGCTCGCGAGCGCGACCGCTCCGGCGGTAACCCCGGCGGCCTGCCACAGCGACAGCGAGACCACCGCGAGCCAGCTCACGGCGCCCAGTCCGGCGACGGCCAGCAGCGTTCCGGCGGCGGTTCGAAGCGGCGCTCGGGTCCGCAGGACGGGGGCGACGAGAAGCGTGACCAGCCCGGCCTCGACGATGATAAACGAAAGCGGATCGATCCCGTCCGGAAACAGCGCCAGCAGCAGTACGTGTCCGACGGCGACGGCGTACGGCGTTCCGAACCCGTACCACAGCAGGGCCGTCGCGATCCCGGCGCCGACGCCGGGCGGACCGGCCGCCGCGCCGAAGGTCGCGACGAGCGCGATCGTGCCGAGGGCGGTCGACCACGGCGACGGCCGCTCCGTGAGGAACGTCGACTCGACGTGGCTCCCCGTCGGGTAGTCGGTCATCGGATCGCACCCCGCGATCGCGCACGCGTCGTCTCGAGGACGGCCGACAGCCGCTCCTGCGGGGCGACCTCGAACGCCGTGACCGCGTCCATTCGGTCGAGGTCGCGTCGCAGCTCCTCGAACTCGAGGTAGCTGTCGGCGACCCGATCGGGGTCGCCGACCCCGTCGCTCGCGAACAGCACCGATGGGGTCAGCAACAGCAGGACCTCGCTCCCTCGAGCGCGGGCGAACCGGACCGTCTCGTACAGCGTCTCCGGATCCGAGTCGTCCGTACAGATGACTGTCCACTGACGGCTGTCCTGGCCGCCGAGCGCCGTTCGGACTGCCCCCAGCAGCGGCTCGGAGTCGAACCGAACGTCGTACCTTGTCCGGGCCGTGTAGTACGGCTCGAGCGTTCGCGCGAACGGGTCGGTCGAGCCGTCGAGCGCCGATAGGGCCGCCCGGGGACGGGTCGGTGACGGCGCGAATCCCGGAATCGAGTGGCTGCGCCCGCTCGTCTCCGAGGGGGGTTCGTCGCCGTCCGTTCCGGTCGGCTCGAGGTCGAGCAGCCGTCGCCGGATCGACAGGTACGCCGCTGGCCCCGTCGTGGGGGTGATCCGGGTCGTGATCCCCTCGTCGCCGACGGCGATCAGCCCGAGGGGGTCGTCGAGTTCGCGGGCGTTCGCGGCGACCGCGAGCGCGACTTCCCGGAGGTAGGCGAGCTTCGACTCCCCCGGCGGACCCGCCGCGAGCCCGCCGCGGTGGTCGACGATCAGCATCGTCGGGCGGTGGGTCTCTGTCTCGTACTCGCGGACGTGAAGCGTGTTGAGCCGCGCGGTCGCCTTCCAGTCGATCTCGTCGGCCGAGTCGCCCGGCACGTACTCGCGCAGCTCGGCCGGCTCGAGGCCGGGACCGCGCTGGCCGGCCTCGTGTTCGCCCTGGGCGATCGACACCTCGTCGCCGCCGCGGCCAACGTGGACGGTGTGGGGCCCGCGGGGTTCGACGGTTACCGACGGTCGCGACTCGGCCGGCATCGTCGCCGTAAACAGCCCGTCGGTCGCGGTCACCGACACCGGGTCGAACCGGTGGCGACCCGCGACGGGCCAGGTTACGGCGGTCGTCTCGCGGGTCGTCGCCGTTCCCGGCTCGAGCGACGCCGACAGCGGTGTCGTTGCGCTCGCGCCCGTCGGCACGCCGCCCTCGAACGACAGCAGCAGGCGAGCGGGCGCGTCGAGCGTCGCCTCGAGGGTAACCGGGATCTCGGCGTTCGCCCGGACGGTGTTTGCGGTCGGTAGCTGGCGAACCGTCAGCGAGTCGACCGTATCGGCGACGCCGCGAACGAACAGGAGCTGTCGAACGAGGATCCACGCGCCGAGCAGCACCGTCGCCGCGAGCAACAGCGGTCGGGCGAAGACGGCGGCGAGGACGGCGAGGGCTCCCGCGGTCGCTCCCACCGCCCAGATCTGGCGCGTCGGTCGCATACACCAGTGGTTTTTCGGTGACGTGTTGAACCTACTGGTTGTCCGTCGGGGCGAGCAGACAGGCTTTTGTTCGGCGGCGTGAATTACCGATCGTGAACCAGGTCGTCGTCCGTGCGCTCGTCCTCGCGCTGTTGGCGTGTTCGTTGCCCCTCGCGGCGACCGCCGCGGGCGCTCCCGCCGGCGACTCCTCCCAGTCGGTCGTGGGTGACACGCTCGCGAGCGCGAGCGACCAGCCGGCGGTCAACGAGACGCCCCGCCACCAGAACCCCGACGAGTACGACGAGGCCGGCGACGACGAGGAACTCGAGTCCTGGCTCTCCGACCAGCTCTCCGATCAGCTTCAGGATAGTTCGGTCGCCCTGAGCGAGGGCCAGTACGACCAGGCCCGTGAGCACCTCGGCGACGACTACGACGAACGCCTCGAGCAGTACGCCGAGGTCTCCGGATCGACTGGCGACGACGAGGACGACCCGGTCGAAGCCTACCGGAACGCCTCCGAGTCCCAGGAGCGAATGGCGGACACCATCGAGGAGTACCACGAGACCCGCGCGGAGTACGAGGAGGCGCTACAGGAGGGTGACCAGGAGCGCGCCCACGACCTCGCGCGCGAACTCGAGGCGCTGTCCGACGAGATCGACGAGGCCGGGGAGGACGCCGTCACGAGCTACGAGACGATCGACAACGAGACTGACGAGGACCACTCCGACTCGGTGGCGTCGATCAACGAGAGCCGAAGCGAGATCGAGAGCGAGCAGACGGCCGTCCGCGACGAGCAGTTCGTCGAGACCGAACTCGACCTCGAGGTCGTCGACGAGACGGCGTCGTTCGACGATCCGATGGTCGTCCGCGGCGCGGTCCAAACCGCGGACGGCGAGCCGATCGAGGGCGACCTCGAGATTCGTGTCGAGGACGAGCCCGTCGCCGTCGGCGAGCCGAGCGGCGACTGGTGGGCCGGCGACGAGAGCGACTTCGAGTTCGAGTACCGACCCACCGATCTCGCGCTCGACGAGGAGACGGTGACCGTCGAGTACGTTCCCGACGGCGACACGAACTACCTCGGCGCCGAGCAGGAGGTCGAAGTGACGCCCGAACAGACGACGGCGACGATCGACGATCTGACGGCGACCGACGAGGTCGCCTACGGCGACCCGCTATCGGTCAGCGGAACGGTGACCGCCGCCGGAGAGCCCGTCGACGACGTTCCGGTCGCGATCAGCGTCGACGGCGAACTCCTCGGGACCGTAACCGCCTCGGAGGGGGACTTCGAGGGTGAGGTCGAGACGCCGGCGAACGTCTCTGCCGGCGAGGGGACGGTAACGGCCTCGCTTCCCTACGAGGATCGAACGCTCACTGCGACGCCCGCCGAAGCGCCGATCAGCGTCGTCGAGACCGAAACCGAGCTGACGGCGACGGCGACGGCGATTGGCGAGGAGGAGGTCGCGATCGACGGCAGCCTCGCAACCGAAGACGGCGACCCCCTCGACAACCAGACCCTCGAGGTCCGGGTCGACGGCGTGGCGGCGGAGACGATCGAGACTGACGAGGACGGCGGGATCGCCGGCACCGTCGACACGGGTTCGGTCGACGGCGAGGAGGTTACGGTCGCCGTCAGCTACGACGGCGCCGGATCGAACATGGCCGCGGCAGAGGCCGAGGAGACCGTAACGATGCCCAACGGCGGCGACTCGCTGCCGGTCCCGCAGTCGGCCGTCGTCGGCGTCGGCGCGCTGCTGGGGATCGGGGTGCTCGGACTGGCGGGCTGGTGGCGACGCCGATCGAGGCGAGACGCCCTCGATCGGGCGCCGTCGATCGCGGTCGGCGGCCCCGATCGCGGTCCCGATCCGGCGGTGACACAGGAGCGCATCGACGCCCTGCTCGAACGGGCGACCGAGCAGCTCGCGGACGGTCGAACCGACACTGCGGTTCGAACCGGACACGCCGCCGTCAGACACGCCTACGGAAGCGCGGTCGGTCGGCCCGGTTCGGCGACCCACTGGGAGTTCTACCGGGAGCACGCCGACGACGCCGCGGCCGACGCGGTCCCGCTCCGGGAGCTCGTCGAAACCTACGAGCAGGCCGCCTTCACCCCGGATCCGGTTACCGAGGACCAGGCCGAACACGCCCTCGAGATCGCAGCGCGGCTCTGCGAGGAGGCCGATCTCGAGACGACGGCCGGGTCGGCGTCGGCAGCCGCGTAGGACGGTTCGATCGACCGACTTTTATTGGCCGCTCGTCAACGTCGTACTGAATGGACGATCGACGGTCGCTTCGGCTCCTGATTCCTCGCCCGGTCCGCAGGCTGCCCGCCGACCTCGCGGCGATGCTCGTCGTGACCCTCCTGGTCAACGTCGCCGTCTTCGTTCCCGTCGTTCGGGACACCCCCCTCCGGGTCCCGCTGGGGCTCGCCTTCGCGCTGTTCGTCCCCGGCTACGTCTTCATCGCCGCGCTGTTTCCGGAGGCCGGCGAGTCGCCGACGACCGACGACACAGAGGAGACCGCCCGCTTCTCGGGCGAGTCGATCCGCGCGGGGATCGACGGCATCGAACGCGTCGCGCTCGCGTTCGGGCTGAGCATCGCCATCGTCCCCCTGATCGGCCTCGTGTTGAACTTCACGCCGTGGGGGATCCGACTGACGCCGATCATGCTCTCGCTGTCGGGCTTTACCGTCCTCGCGACTGCCGTCGCGGCCCACCGGCGGTGGGAGCTCCCCGCCGACGAGCGGTTCGCGGTTCCCTACGGCGCGTGGTACGCTGCCGGGCGCTCGGAGCTGCTCGAGCCCGAGACCCGCCTCGACGGCGCCCTGAACGTCCTGTTGGTGCTCTCGATCGTGCTCGCGGTCGGCGTCGTCGGTTTCGCGGTCGTCTCCCCGCCGGCCGGCGAGCAGTTCTCCGCGGTCTACCTCCTCACCGAGGACGACGACGGCGAACTCGTCGCCGACGGCTACCCCACGGAGTTCACCCAGGGCGAGAGCGCCGAGGTCATCGTCGGCGTCGACAACCACGAACACGAGACGACCGACTACACCGTCGTCGCGGTCGAACAGCAGACCGAAACCGTGGTCAACGAGAGCGCCGTCACGGACTCGGCTGCCGAGGACGGGAACCAGACCGCGGTTAACGAAACCGTCGTCACCGAACAACAGGAGCTCGAGCGCTTCGAGACGACGCTGGACCACGACGAGAGCTGGCACCAGACTCACGAACTCGAGCCGACCATGGTCGGCGAGAACGTTCGGATCGTCTGGCTGCTGTTCCCCGACGGCGAGGTGCCCGACGAGCCGACGACCGACGACACCGAGTACCACGTCCACCTCTGGGTCGACGTCGAGGAGCCCTGATCGGCGCTCGCCGCCTCGAGTCCGTCCGAGAGACTCGGACTACCGCCTGCCGATCACCTTCGGCGGAACGACGGGTTGGCAAGTATGTATCGACTAAGGTTGTCATACGAACTTGTATTCCTCCTATCGGTTGCGGTCTGACTAGTGGGAAAGCTTATTACTGGACACGAACTCGTCGAAGGTACCGTGGTGATGACAACGAATACCACGCTACTCGCGCGACGTGACCGATCCCGTATCGAATACCGCGATCCCCTGGTACGACTCCTGTGGCGGCCGAACGCCGATTTCGGCCACACTTGACGTGCGCGTTTTGTACACCGCTGCCGTTCGCTTTTCGAACTCGTTCTCGCGTCGGAACCGGTTCACCGTCGATCGGCGACCAACTATTCGTAGACGTACTCCTCGGCCATCTCGGCGGGCGTGATCACCTCGAGCTCCCCCGCTTCGACGTGCTCCTCGAGCGTCCGAAGCGTCTCCTCGAGCGCCTCGAGCGCGTCCGCCTCCTCGAGCCCGTAGAACGGGATCGCCGTAATACCGCCCCACTCGGCCGTCCACTCGAGCAGGTCAGTTGCCTCACCCGGCTCGGGTGTCTCTGCCATCGAGCAGAGGTGGGGGTTCCCCGCGTACCCCTGCGAGCGCGAGCGGCCCGCGAAGGCGAGGTCGTAGTTGTTCCGGACGAGATCGACGGACTCGTCGGTGTAGCTCGAACCGGGGTACGTGAAAACGCGGACGTCGTCTCCGTAACCCGCCTCGGAGAGCCAGTCGACTGGGTCGACGACGGCGTCCTCGAGCCCGTCCGGATCGATGCTGTCGAGGGGCTGGCCGTTCGCCGGCTGTGCGCCGATCGTCCAGCCGGCGGCAGCGAGATCGTCGACCTGCTTGTGCGTCAGTCGGTCGCCCTCGACCGCTTCGTCCTCGCGGAGGCGGTCGGTCGGGACGAACGCCGTCGCCGGGAGGTCTGCGTCCTCGAGGCGGGGCAGGGCCTCCGTGTAGTGTGTCTCGTACCCGCCGTGGAACTGGAGCAACACCGTCCCCTGGGTCGGTCGAGGAACGAAGTGGAAGTCGTCGACCCACTGGCGGCCTTCGGCGTCGTCGCCGAACCAGCGGATCACCTGCAGGACGACGACCTCGCTCAGGTCGGGCTCGCCCCGGATCCGGGTGATGCCGAAGTTGTGACGCGTCAGCGACGTTCCGCCCGCGAACCCCTGGCTGTACTCGACGTAGTGGGCGTCGGCGTCCTGGAGCTGGATGCGTACGACGCCGGACTCCGTGTCAGTGGCCAGGTCGAGCCCGGGCGCGACCTCCCGAACGTCGATCGGCTCCTCGAGCTCGCGGCGAACCCGGACCTGTCCTCGTGATTCGACCGACGCCGTGAGCAGCGCCGACTGGGAGCCCAGCGAGGCGCGACTCGAGTCGGCCTCGAGTGTGCCGATGTCCTGCCACTCCCACCACTCCTCGAGCTCCTCGAAGTCGTCGAAGGTGCCGACCAGTTCGGGGTATTCCTCTTCGTCGTCGTCCTCGGGACCTCCCTCGTCGTCGCCGTTCTCGGAATCTTTGTCGTCCGACGTCTCGTTGGTTGGCTCCGTCCCGCCGCCATCAGCCCGTTCGTCGCTCGTGTCCGGTTCTCCGGGGCCGCCGAGTTCGGTACAGCCGGCGAGAACGGTCGCCGCTCCGATCGCGAGGTAGGTCCGTCGGTCCATCGTTCGTCGAACCCACACCCGGGGTCGGGGGTTTGTTATGCTTCCAGTATCGCCGCCGGATCGATCCGTACGCCCCCCATACTTCGAGCGATCGACCTACTCGCCCGAACGTGGTCGTCGGTAGCCGTCATCGGAGACGAGCTTCGCCGTCCGCTACCAGACGAGCCACTCGAGTGCGAGCACGAGCGCGGCCAGAAAGACGTGTTCGCCGTCGACGATCCCGCCGTAGAACAGCGGCCCGCGATCCCGGCTCGCGAAGGGGATGTAACAGCCGACGTAGCCGTGGAAGGCGAGCAGGGCGAGGAACCGGGCGTCGAGGACGCCCGTCGCGACGACGCTGACGACGCCGACCGCGACGGCGACGTTGGCGAGCTGGGCGACGATCCGGGTCCAGCGCGGGCCGAACGCCGTCGGGATCGTCGCGATCCCCTCCTTGCGGTCGCCCTCGATGTCCTTGACGTCGAAGATCGCCGCGGCGATAGTGATCATGCTCCCGATGTAGACGGCGAGAAAGAGCACCTCGCGGGTCCACAGCTGTTCGTAGTAGACCCCGACCCCGAGCGGGATCACCGCCCAGGCGAAACCGACGAAGAGGTTCTTCACGAGGAAGACCCGCTTGACCCCGAGGGTGTACAGCCCGGCGACGACCGCGGGCAACAGCAGGTAGCCGGCGCCCGGAAGTTCGAGCGCGACGGCGACGGCGATGGCGCCGAGGTAGAGCCCGACGCCCAGCGCCAGCCAGGCGAGGCCGGCGCGCTCGACGAACGCCGCGCGCCGGGGGACGTTCTCGCGGTCCTCCTCGAGGTCGGTAAAGCGGTTTATGGTGTAGACGAACATCGCCGCCGCGAAGACGATGAAGGCGGGCAGCGCCTCGAGCGGCAGGTCGGCGAGGACGGCCGTCGTGACGACCACGCTTGCGGCCGCGAGCGAGATGAAGAGATTGCTGTGGACCAGGAAGCGGAGCGCGGCGAGCAGCCACGCCGGCAGGTGGTGTCCCTCGCGTGCGGTCGTCGAGGTCGACACTACGACACCGCCTCCGGTCGCCGGCAATCGCGTCGGCTCCGGAGCTGTCCGTCCCGCGTGTCGCGTCTGCCGGGGATACGGAGAGACACCGCTCGCTTCGGGGTAGGAGCCGTACGGAGTCAAACGCTTCGGTACCAGCACTCGAGCTACCGTCAACTACCGGGTATGACGGCACAGGAATAGCGCCGCGCTCACGACGAAGGGCTCGATCGACTACTGGTACTGGGACTCGCGTCGCGCCTGGTACATCAGCTCCCAGACCGCGTCCTCGATCGACTCGGGGTTCTCTTCCTCGAGCTTCTTGTACAGGGACTCGGAGACGTTTACTTCGGGCATCACCTGTGCATACCGCAGCCGAGGTAATAAAAGTACCCTAATACGGAACTGAGTTAATTTCGCTCGAGCGGCGGGGAGCGCCCCGGTCGTGGCAATCACTGCCGGAAGTCGAACGGAAACTGGCAGGATTTAAGCAAGGCCGGGACGGCCGTTCGAATGGTATGAAACTACATGAGTACCAGGCGAAGCAAGTCTTCGCCGACGCCGGGATTCCGACGCCGGAGTCACAGCTCGCTTCGGACGTCGACGGCGTACTGACCGCAGCCGAGGAGATCGGGTATCCGGTCGCGGTCAAGGCACAGGTACAGGTCGGCGGTCGGGGGAAAGCCGGCGGGATCGAACTCGTCGAGAACGAGGAGGAGGCCCGCGAGGCGGCCGAGTCGATCATCGGGATGGACCTCAAGGGCTACCACGTCGACCAGGTTCTCGTCGAGGGAGCGGTCGACTTCGTCGACGAGCTCTACGTCGGCATCACGATGGACCGCGGCGAGGGCAAACCCGTCGCGATGGTCTCGACGAAGGGGGGCGTCAACATCGAGGAGGTCGCCGAGGAGGACCCCGAGGCGATCGCCCGCGAGCACATCGACCCCTCGTTTGGCATGCACCCCTATCAGGCCCGCAAGGCCGTCTACGACGCCGGCGTCGACAAGGCCGTCGCCCGCGACGTCTCGAGCGTGCTGACGACGCTCTACCAGCTCTGGGACGACCGCGACGGCTCCGACGCCGAGATCAACCCGCTGATGGTCACCGACGACGACGAGGTCATCGCGGCCGACGCCGTGATGAACATCGACGAGGACGCGCTGTTCCGCCAGCCCGAACTCGCCGAGATGGAGGCCGAGGCCGCGGGCGGCGGTGACGAGCTCGAGCAGAAAGCCGACGAGTACAACTTCGACTACGTTCGGCTGGAGGGCAACACGGGGATCATCGGCAACGGCGCCGGCCTCGTGATGACCACGCTGGACCTCGTCGACCACTACGGCGGCGAACCCGCGAACTTCCTGGACGTCGGCGGCGGCGCGAAGGCCGACCGCATCGCGAACGCCCTCGATATGGTGTTCTCGGACGACAACGTCGATTCGGTCGTCTTCAACATCTTCGGCGGGATCACCCGCGGCGACGAGGTCGCCAAGGGGATCAACGAAGCCTTAGAGCAGTTCGACGAGATCCCCAAACCGGTCGTCGTCCGCCTCGCGGGGACGAACTGGGAGGAGGGGATGGAGATTCTGAACGAGGACCTCGTGACGGTCGAACAGACCCTCGAGGACGCGGTTCAGCGTGCCGTCGAGTACGCTGAGGAGGGACAAGCATGAGTGTACTAGTCGACGACGACACGCGCGTCGTGGTACAGGGCATCACCGGCGGGGAGGGCAAGTTCCACGCCGAGCAGATGATGGAGTACGGCACGAACGTCGTCGCGGGCGCCGTGCCCGGGAAGGGCGGCCAGGAGGCCGCCGGCGTCCCGGTGTACGACACGGTCCACGAGGCCGTCGAGGAGGAGGACGCCGACACCTCGGTGATCTTCGTCCCGCCGGCGTTCGCCGGCGACGCGATCTTCGAGTCCCTCGATACGGACCTCGAGCTCGCGGTCGCGATCACGGAGGGGATCCCGACCCAGGACATGGCCCGGGTCAACAAGCGTCTCACCGAGACCGATACGCGACTCATCGGTCCGAACTGTCCGGGGCTCATCACCCCCGGCGAGGCCAAGCTGGGCATCCTCCCGGGGAACATCTTCTCGGAGGGGAACGTCGGCCTGGTCTCCCGTTCGGGCACCCTGACCTACCAGGTCGTCGACAACCTCACCAACCGCGGGCTCGGCCAGAGCACCGCGATCGGGATCGGCGGCGACCCCATTATCGGGACGGACTTCGTCGACGCCCTCGAGCTGTTCGAGGACGACCCCGAAACCGACGCCATCGTCATGTGCGGTGAGATCGGCGGCGAGGACGAGGAGGAGGCCGCGGCGTTCATCGACGACTACGTCGAGACGCCCGTCGCGGGCTTCATCGCCGGCCGCACGGCCCCGCCGGGCAAGCGGATGGGCCACGCGGGCGCCATCGTCTCCGGCTCCGGAACCGGTACCGCCGAAAGCAAGATCTCGGCGCTGAACGACGCGGGCGTCCCCGTCGGCGACACCCCCGAGGAGGTCGCCGACCACATCGAAGAGTTCCTCGCGTAACCCGGAACTCCGTCGTTCGGTAGCGAGCGAACGCGAACGACGAACGTTCGTCGATCGCACGTTTTTTTCTCGTCGTTCGTCTCGAGGCGAGCATCGAGTCCGACCCGTACGTGAGTCCGTCGACCGTTTGCGGAGAGGGAGACTCGAACCGGCCGCAGGATCGACGAGCCGTCGTCACCCGCTCGAGATCGTCGACTCTGATCGGTAGTACCTGCGGAACGTCAGCTTTCGAGCCGCACCAGGAACCGTGTGAGTAGAAACCGTCGCTCGAGCTGGACACATAGCTAGCAACAAAGCTTATTACAGTACGCGGACTCGTCGATACTATGGTGGTGATGACAACGAATCCCACGCTACCCGCACACACTGGATACGGCGATACCGCCCCTCTGTGAGTTCGTGAGGCTCCTGACGCCGAACCCACATCTCGTTACTCATACTTCGACGTGCCGTCTTTTCGACCCGTTCGTCCACCTCGAGCGACCGCGAGCGTAGCGGCCGTTTCGTTCGTCCCGCCGCGTAGCTTCGCGTGAGAGGATGATTTCGGTACTCAATCTCGACTGTGAAGCTGAAGCGGTCGATTCGTTGCCTATAGATGCGAATGGAACGGCCGGCGTCGTGTCTGCAGCCCCAACTATCCACACTGGGTGGGACTGAAAGGGGCCAGGGGCTTTCGCGGTAATACTGGCGAGTAGCAGTCCTGCTCGCACGAACACAGGGGATCGCCACGCCCTCCCCAGCCGACTCACTCGCTTTGCTCACGGCTTCCGCCGTTCGCATTGCCGCGGCGAACAGCGCCGCGCTCCGCTCGTTCGTCCACTGTCAGAGCGCGCTCTGACAAGCCTTCGTTCACGCTGTTCACGAAGACCTCGCGCGGCATCGTCGACCGCCCTCGCTTTCGCTCGATCGGCCGACAGCGTGCGCCACCGCAGAAGGACTGGTCGGACCGGAGTGAGACGTCGTTCACCGCTACCGAACGCGAGTTTCGCTCGAGGCACTGTATACCAAACCGTGCTACGACCCCTGTTAAACGCTGCCACACTGGGTTCATCGGACCGCAGCACGTTCGATACGGTATGCCAGTCGACCTCGAGTGCGACGCCTGTGGCCACCGCCATACGGTTCCGGATCGTCCGGACGACCCCGAGGGCGGCGGAACGGTCTGTCCCGCCTGCGGCGCGAAGCCCTTCACCGTCCGGCGGGACGGCCTTACGTGGCACCCTGGCGGCTGAGCGTCCCGTTTCCGACCGACTTCGGCGAGGGCACTCGAGGCGGGGTACGGGACCACCGCTGACGCGACAGTCGAAACGCACGACGAGTCGCAGTTCCTGACCGTCCCCACAATTATTATATACTCGTCAACCAGCTAGTCGAGTGTGGTTTACGAGACTGGAAATCCGACGGTCGACGACGCCCTCGAGCGGGTGCTGGCCGGCGAACGGCTCGATCGCACCGACGGGCTCGCGCTGATCGCCCAGCCGGTCGATCCCCTCGCCGAAGCCGGCGCGACGGTTCGGGATCGCTTCGGTGACGGCACCGTCGACGCCTGCTCGATCGTCAACGCGAAGGCGGGCAACTGCGCCGAGGACTGCGGGTTCTGTGCCCAGTCGGTCCACTTCGACACCGGGATCGACACCTACGACTTCCTCGGCCCGGAGAAGATCCTCGAGGCCGCAAAGCGGGCCGAGCGCGACGGTGCCCAGCGCTTCGGGATCGTCGTCGCCGAGAAGGGCGTCTCGCGGGAGCACCGCCCCGAGGAGTGGGCCGAGGTCCTCGAGTCGATTCGACTCGTTCGCGACGAGTGCGACCTCGAGATCGACGCCTCCCTCGGAATACTCACCGAACGGGAGGCCGCGATCCTCGCCGAGGAGGGGATCAACCACTACAATCACAACATCGAGACCTCGCCGCGGTACTTCCCCGAGATCGTCGACACGCACAGCTTCGAGGACCGGGTTGAAACCCTCGAGATCGCCAAGGAGGCCGGGATGGACCTTTGTGCGGGCGTCATTCTCGGGATGGGCGAGACCCCGACCGATCGGGTCGAGGCCGCCGTCGCCCTGCAGGAGATCGGAATCTCCTCGCTGCCCGTCAACGTGCTCAACCCGGTCGAGGGAACGCCCCTCGCCGAGCGGGACGTCGAGATCACGACCGAGGAGATCGTCAAGACCGTCGCGGTGTACAAGCTGCTCCACCCCGACTCGCGGGTGCGCCTGACCGGGGGTCGCGAGGTCAACCTCGCGCCCGAAGAGCAGCATCTGCCCCTCGAGGCGGGCGCCGACGGGCTGCTGACGGGTGACTACCTCACCACCGGCGGCCAGTCACCCGGCGAGGACATAGAGATCGTCGAACGGGCCGGCCTCGAACCCAACCGCGAGGTAAACGAGTTCGATCCCGAGGCGGTCAAGGCCCGCCACGACGGGTCGGCCGACGCGACGAGCAGCGAGGGCGCGGGCGACTCGAGCCCGAGTGCGGGCGCGGAACCGAGCGACGACTGACGACAACGGGACGACACTACAGCTACACATGGACGAAACGACGTTTGCGGTACTCGGCACCGGCGGTATCGGACGACGAACGCTCGAAGTGAGCCAGCACAAGGAGGGGCTCACGCCCGTCGCGGCCTGCGATCGCCACGGCACCGCGATCGACTTCGACGGGCTGGACGTCGACGAACTGCTGGCGGCGACGGAGGGCAACATCGACAGCGATCCCGGCGACGTCGCGACGGACGGCGGCGCGGCGACCGCCGACGGCGAGGGCGTCAAACAGCACGGCGAGAACAGGGGGGTGGTCGCCTCCGAACAGGCCCGCCCCAGCGACGACCCCATCCAGGACGTCATCGATCACGGCGACGGGATCGACGCGGTCCTGCTGGCGCTGCCGAACTACGAACACGACTTCATCCCTCGCGTCGCGGATCGGTTCCTCGAGGGGGGTTACGGCGGCGTGATGGTCGACGTCCTCAAACGCTCGCGCGTAATCGGCATGCTCGACGACCGCGCGGAGGCCTTCGAGGAGGCGGGGATCACCTTCGTCTGCGGCGCCGGCGCGACACCGGGGCTGCTGACGGGCGCGGCCGCGCTCGCGGCCCAGTCGTTCGTCGAGATCGAGGACGTAGAGATCTGGTGGGGCGTCGGCCTCGAGTCGGGGTACGAGGACAACCGCGGCACCGTCCGCGAGGACATCGCCCACCTGCCCGACTACGACATCGAGACCGCACGGGACCTCTCCGCCGAGGAGATGGAGTCGATCGTCGACGACCACGACGGCGTCATCGAGTTCGAGGACATGGAACACGCCGACGACGTGTTGCTCGAGCGCGCGGGAATCTGCGACGCCGAGGACGTTACAGTCGGCGGCCTCCTCGACGTTCGCAGCGACGAGAAACCGACCACGACGACCGTCTCCGTAACCGGAACGACCTTCGACGGCGAACGGGGGACGAACACCTTCCAGCTCGACGACGCGACGAGCATGGAAGCCAACGTCAACGGCCCCGCGCTCGGCTACCTGCGGGCCGGCGTTCGTCGCAATCGCGCCGGCGAGTACGGCGTCGTCGGTCCGGCGGAGCTGATGCCACACTTTTGAGACGGGCCGCTGGAAGTCCGCTCCGGAGCGACCGCGGGACGGAACCCAGCCGCTTCGGGAAACAGGGACGACAGATCGCATGACCGACTCGAGCGAACCCCGCGGTCGCCCCGACGCGAACCGTGACAGTGAAAACACACGGCAGACTCCGTTTACTCGAATGGAAGACCGCGGGTTCGACCTCGAGGGTCGGCTCGACGCGCTCGTCGAGCACGACCTGAAACGATCGCTCGCGCCCGCCGACCGGGTCGCAGAGCGGGGATACTTCGCGTCGCCGTCGGGAGGCGAGCTACCGGTGCTCGACTCCGAGGAGGCGCTCGTGTTCGCCTCGAACAACTACCTCGGACTGACCGCCGACAAGCGCGTCCAGGATGCTGCGCGCCAGGCCGGGGCGACCGTCGGCACCGGGGCCGGCGCGAGCCGACTCGTCACCGGCGACACGCTGGTCCACCGGGACCTCGAGCGGCTGCTCGCCGAGACCAAGGGCACCGACCGCGCGCTCGCCTTCTCGTCGGGGTACGCCGCCAACGTGGGCACGATCACGGCCCTCGAGCCGGACGTGATCTTCTCCGACGAACGCAACCACGCGAGCATCGTCGACGGCTGTCGCCTCTCGGGCGCCCAGACGGTCGTCTACGACCACTGCGACGCCGCGAGCCTCCGGGCCGAGCTGGCCGCCCGGGCCGACCGACCGGGCGCCGACGACGAGTCGTGGCTGATCGTCACCGACACCGTCTTCAGCATGGACGGCACCGTCGCTCCCCTCGAGTCGATCTGCGACGTCGCCGAGGAGTTCGGCGCGTGGGTGATGGTCGACGAGGCCCACGCGACCGGGCTGTACGCCGACGGGGGCGGGGTCGTCCAGGCCGAGGGACTCGAGAATCGGGTTCACGTGCAACTGGGCACCCTCTCGAAGGCGCTGGCGAGCCAGGGCGGCTACGTCGCCGGCAGCGACGCACTCGTCGAACTGCTGGTCAACGAGGCCCGCCCGTTCGTCTTCTCGACGGGGCTGACGCCGATGGCGGCCGCAGCCGCCAGCGAGGCCCTCCATCTCGCCCGCCACGGCGACGCCCGCGAGCGGCTCTGGGAGAACGTCGCCCACCTCCGGGACGGGTTCGAGTCGATGGGGTTCGAGGTGCCCGGCGAGTCCCAGATCCTGCCGATCGTGGTCGGCGACCGCGAGGACGCGCTGGCGCTCGAGGCCGGGATCCGCGACCGGAACGTGATCGCGCCGGCGATCCGACCGCCGACGGTCCCCGAGGGGACCTGCCGGATCCGCGTCGCGCCGACCGCGGCTCACGATCGTAACGACGTCGTCGCCTGCCTCGAGGCGTTCCAGGCGGCCGGGACGGAGGTCGGACTCCTGTGAGCGACTCGACGACGATCGCGGTCGTCGGCACCGACACGGGAGTCGGCAAGACCGTCGTCACCGCCGGGCTCACCTGGGAGTTTCGCGACCGCGGCGTCGACGCCCGCGCGATCAAACCCGCACAGACGGGACATCCACCCGACGACGACGCGGCGTTTGTCGCCGACGCCTGCGAGACCGACGAGGCGGCGACCTGCCTGCGCTACTTCGAGGAGCCCCTCGCGCCGCGGGTCGCGGCCGAACGGGCGGACGACCCCCTCGAGTACGAGCCGCTGCTGGCGGACTGCCGCCGCGAGTGCGAGCAGGTGCCAGTTTCTCTCCTCGAGGGGATCGGCGGCCTCCGGGTTCCGCTGGCGGGCGACCGCGAGGTGATCGACCTGGTCGCCGACCTCGCCTCGAGCGCGGTCGTCGTCACGCGATCGGGGCTGGGCACGCTGAACCACACCGCGCTCACCGTCAACGCCCTCGAGCGACGCGGAGTCGACGTTCACGGCATCGTCTGCAACGAGTACGAGGGAGCGTCGGTCGCCGAGCGGACGAATCCCGGAGCGCTCGAGCGCATGACCGACCACCCCGTCGAGACGGTGCCGCCGCTTCCGGGTTCGGATCCGGCGACGCTCGCGAACGGCGTTCACGACGCGCTCCAGCGGTCGTTCGTCGATCGGCTCCTCGAAACGGCGTAACGAAAGGGCGTAGCTGCCGGCTACAGCGGTGGTGCGGGCCGGTCACGTTCCAGAACGAGTTCGTCGCTTCCCGCCGCCGAATCGGTTGCCGCCGACGCCTCGATGAGCTCCGAGACGATCGCCGACTTCCGGTGGTTGACTTCGAGGTGGATCCGGAGATCCGTACGTTCCTCGTAGTCGTTCGAGCAGAGCGGACAGTCGTAGTCGGTCATTATTCGACACTCACCAGGAGTCGGTGTCCACACCGACCGCCGTAATAGTGTCGATCGGTTCACAATTAAACATATCGACGGGCCGATGATAATCGTCCCTACATGAAATCCGAGAGCCCTGACTGGTCGTCGTCGGGTTCCGCGGGCTCGTCGGCCGACTCCCCTGAGGACGCCTCCTCGTCTCCGGTCTCGGCGACGGCCTCGAGCGACTGCTGGTCGTCCCCATCGTTCTGAGCCGTGCCGTCTTCGTCGACGTCCTCGAGGTCGGCGTCGCTCGAGGCGCTCCCGAAGAAGGCGCCGCCGGAGTGTTCGACCGCCTGTTCCTCGCGGTGGTCCTCGGCGTCGGCGACGATCGACTCGACCTTGTTGGTCGTCTTTCCGCTACCGGTGACAAACGAGACCTCGCCCTCGTCGAGTTCGTAGACCGCGGCCATCCGAACCGTGAGCTCGCGGTTCTTGCAGTGGTGGGTCATCGCCGAGAGGAACGGGAGGATCTCCCGGCGGGCGGTCGCGACGCTGGTACCCTCGCGCTCGGCGATACGCTCGGCGATGGCGTCGCGAGTGTTTCTGGTCCCCTTGGTGCGGCCGAGCTTCGACCAGTAGCTCGGCGGGCCGTAGCGAGTCCAACCACCTTTCGGTTCGCGGCGGGAGGCGGCGACCCCCGCGGTCATGTTGTCGGTGGCGTACCGCCAGAACGAGTAGTCCTGCGTGGCCCGCACCCGGCCGAGCCAGCGGTCGGCGTTCGAGAGGAAGCCGTAGGCGTCGGCTAGCTCCTCACCGTGGTAGTCCTTCGGGACGTTGTCCTCGATCCAGTTCAGCAGGTCGTCGGGGGTTTCGTCGACGTCGTAGGAGGCGTACAGCGCCCCCTGAGCGTCTTCTTCCTTGATGAGGGCGTCGAGAAAGTCGAAGATACCCTCCGTGGTGTCGCGCTCGCTCGTGACGACGTCATCGACGGTCAGCCGTTCGGCCTCCTCGGCGACCGCCTGCAGGTCGTTGACCGCCGAGCGGAGGTCGCCGCTGGTCGATTCGGCGATCTTCTCGAGGGCCTCCTCCTCGAACTCGACGCCCTCGCGACGGCAGATGTCCCGGAGGACGGGAACGATCGATCGCTTCGAGACGTCCCGGAACTCGATCGTCTCGCAGGCGTTGCGCAGCGACTGGCTCATGTCGTAGAACTCGTTTGCCACGAGGACGATCGGCTGGTTCGCGTCCTTGACAACGCGGGTCACCTCCCGGGAGCCCCCGTAGTCGGCGTTGCCGTGGAAGTTGTCCGCCTCGTCCAGGATGACGAGCCGCCGCCCCGACCCGCCTGCGGTGAGGGTGCCGCTCTTTGCGGCCTCGCCCGCGACGCGCTCGATCACGTCGGCGCCGCGGCTGTCGCTGGCGTTGAGTTCCATCACCGGCCAGCCCATGTCGTTGGCCAGCGCGTGGGCCGCCGAGGTCTTCCCGACGCCGGGACTGCCGTGGACGATCACCGCCTTTCGGTGGTCGTCCCAGCTCTCGGCCCACTCCTTCAGCTGGTCCCGGGCCTTGTTGTTGCCGCGTACCTCCGATAGCGTCGTCGGGCGGTACGTCTCGGTCCAGTCGCTCATTGACTCGTGATTGGAACGAGCCGCGTTTAGGGATTGCGGAGCGTCACTCCTCGGCGACCGTCTTCAGATCGAGGCGGGACGTAACGTCCGCATATGTATCGTCGCTCGAGACGATAGTATCGCCGTCGGATTCGACGAGGTGGAGTGCATCAAACGGCGTGAAATCGTGGTCTTCCACGTACGTCGCCGCCGTAACGACCGTCTCCACGTCACCGCGTACCTCGACGAGGGTGGCGGCGTTCGAGACGACGCGTTCGGTATCACGTTCCTCCCGGTAGGCGACCATCAGGAGTTCGATGAGCGTGAACTGTGACGTCCACAACTCGTCGCGATGGTCCCGGTACACCGACTCGGCGGCCTCGCCGAGCCAGTCTTCGTCCTTGATGAGCGCGAGCAGAAAGTCCGTCTCGGCGTACATCTATCGTCCGGCCTCGTCGAGCGCTGCTTCACGTGCTTCTTCACGGAGTTCGTCGGCCGATTTTTCGACGTCCGCGAATTCGTCCCTGAGCGCCTCGAGCGGGTCGTCGGCGACCGGGACCAATTTGATCCCGTCGGGAAGCTGAACGACGTGATATCGGTCCCCGTATCGCTCTCGGACGTCCTTCGGAAGCGTGAGACGACCGCGGTCGTCAAGCGCTACGTCTGACATATCTCGGTGTACGGTGGGCAAGACAAAAAGCGTTCCCCGATATACGGATGATACCCATTCTGTGTTCACTTGTCGGAGTGTGTTTCTGTGTTCACGAGCGACCAACGACGCATATTCGACGTTCTCAGTACATCGAATCTCTATCGTACTTCCTCGAGTTCTCGGTCCAGTCGCTCATCGACGCGTGGGTGATGCGAGTCGCGTTTAGGGATTGCGGAGCGCCACTCCTCGGCGACCGTCCTCGGGTCGAGGCGGGACATGATGTCCTCGCATCGGCGCTCGAGACGATGTACCCTCGGATCCGATGAGTGCGAACGGCGGTGCCACAACTCCTCTCGGTAGAGCCGAGACACCGTTCCGGGGCGTCTCCGAGCTAGCTTTCGCCCGTCTTTCGAGAAGAAGTACGACGACGACGAAATGTACGGTTCGGCATCCGGCACATCGATGTCCGCCCCGTAGGTCGCCGGACTCGTCGGCCTCGTGCGCGAACTCGAGCCGGACGCCAACGCGAGCCAGCGGACGCCAACGCGAACCAGGTCGAGAACGTCATCGAGCGCGGCGCGACGGGCGACGGCCGCGGCGATCCGGAAACCGGTGCGGGTCGGATCAACGCGCTCGAGACTGTCAGAACGGTATAATCGTCCTGACCGTTCTTTTTCACCGAAACGGGACTGACCGTCGTCGAGGGCCGGAAGCAGCGAGCGCAGTCGCTAACTGACTCGAGCCCCAACCCGATCCATGAACGTCGCGATCGTCACCGTCGGCGACGAGCTGCTGGCGGGGACGACAACGAACACGAACGCCGCCTGGCTGGCCGAACAGCTGACCCAGCGAGGGGCGACCGTCGAGCGCATCCTGACGATCCCCGACGACCGCGAGCTCATCGCCGACACCGTCGCCGACTGGAGCGAGCGCTTCGACGCCGTGCTCGTCACCGGCGGGCTCGGCGGGACGCCCGACGACGTCACCCTCGAGGCCGTCGCGGCGGGGCTCGGTCGCGAGATGGTCGTCCGCGAGGAGATCTACGAGCGCCTGACCGAGAAGGCCCGGCGGTTCCGCGAAGAGAATCCGGATCTCGTCGCGGAGTACGACCTCGAGATCGACCTCGAGGCCGCAGCCTCGCTTCCGGAGGGGGCGGTACCGATCGTCGTCGAGGAGGCGTGGGCGCCGGGCTGTACGGTCGGGAACGTCTCCGTCTTCGCGGGCATCCCCGAGGAGATGCGGGCGATGTTCCGTGAGGTCGCCGGGGAGTTCGCGGGAGCGGCCCGTTCCCGAACCGTCTACACACCGGCCCCGGAGGGGTCGCTGACGGCCGTCCTCGAGGGGGTGACCGACGAGTTCGACGTCGCCGTCGGCAGCTACCCCCGCGGGGAGGACCGACCCGGTCGGATCCGCCTCTCCGGATCCGACCCGAAGACCCTCGAGGCCGCTGCGAGCTGGATCGACGCGCGGATCGAGACGGTCGATCCCGCGACGCCGGAGTCGACCGACTGACCGCGCGCCCGCCGACCGCTGCCGGTTTCGGGGGACGCCGACTCCGGTAGCTACTTGGGTCGACCGGACGACCGTCGCGTATGGGCGGCCGTGGACCCAAGCGAGAGCTCGCCGAGAAGATCGCCGGAGAGATCACGCTGAGCGACGACCCCGGCGCGACGTTGCGCAAGTGGCGAACCGACTTCGGCGTCTCCCAGACCGACCTGGCCAACCAACTCGAGGTGTCTTCCTCGGTTATCTCGGACTACGAGAGCGGGCGCCGAGAGAGCCCCGGGATCGGCGTCGTCGGCCGGCTCGTCGAGGGGCTGCTCGCGATCGACGAACGCCGCGGCGGCGATCGCATCCGCCAGTACGGCCGCGTGCTCTCGGCGGGCTTCGAGAGCGACGTCGTCTACGACCTTCGGGAGTACGCGACCTCGAAACCGCTCGTCCAGCTGTACGACGAGATCGGCGCGACCGAGGTCGCCGCCGGCAGCACGGATCAGGTCAGCGGCCACACCGTCATCGACAGCATCGGGGCGATCACCCGCCTCTCGAGCGAGGAGTTCTTCCGGCTGTACGGCCAGAGCACGAACCGCGTACTGGTCTTTACCGGCGTCACGCGGGGCGAGGCCGTCGCCGTCGCGCTCCGGGTCGTCAACCCGACGCCCAACGCCGTCGTCCTCCACGGCATCGAGGAGGACGATCTGTGGGAGCACGCCGCCGACCTCGCCCGGATCGACGGCTACTCGCTGGCCGTGACGACCGAACCGCTCGAGGAGCTGCTCGACCACCTCGTCACGCTCGAGTAAGGAATGTCGGAGACACCGGCCCGCCGAAAGGATCTGTGGACGACGGCGCTGACGGCCGTCTTTCTCGCGACGCTCGTCGTCGTCTACGTCGTCGACGAGCCGGAACTGTGGCTCGTCTGGGCGGTACTGACCGTCGTGGTCTCCGGAGCGGCGATGGTGCTTTTCAATCGGGAGACGCCGCAGGAGCCCTGATCAGGCGATCTGGTCCTCGTACTCGTCGGCCGACAGCAGCGCCTCGAGTTCGGTCTCGTCGGCGCCCTCGATCTCGAGCATCCAGCCCTCGCCGAGCGCGTCCTCGTTGACGAGTTCCGGAGAGTCGAACAGTTCCTCGTTGACCGTGAGGACCTCGCCACCGACCGGTGCGTACAGGTCGGAAACGGCCTTGATCGACTCGATGACGCCGAACTCCTCGTCCTGGGCGATCGACTCGCCCTCGTCGGGGAGTTCGACGAAGACGACGTCGCCGAGTTCGTCCTGTGCGAAGTCGGTGATGCCGATGCGGATCCCGTCGTCGGTCGGGAGTGCCCATTCGTGCGATTCGCGGTACCGTCGGTCGTCTGGAACGTCGAAGCTCATAGTTATGCTGTGTCGATGAACGGCGTGGTTTCAACTCTTGCCTTCTTGGATCGGCCGCGAACGACGACCTGGAGCGTCGTTCCCGGATCCGCGTACTCGACCGGGACGTAGCCGAGTCCGATCGGCTGCTCGAGGGTCGGACTCATCGTGCCGCTCGTGACCTTGCCGATGACCCGGCCCTCGGCGTTCGTGATATCGTAGCCGTGACGTGGAACGCCGCGATCGATCAGCTGGAAGCCGACCAGCTGTTCCTCGACGCCGTCCTCGTTCGCCTCGACCAGCGCGTCCCGGCCGACGAACTCGGTGTCGAGGTCGACCGCGAAGCCGATCCCCGCCTCGTAGGGCGTTCGCGGATTCGACTCGAGGTCGAACTCCTGGCCGGCGAGCAACAGCCCCGCTTCGATACGGAGCGTGTCGCGGGCGCCGAGCCCGCAGGGCTGACACTCGAGCCGGGACCAGACCGTCTCGGCCTCGGTCCACGGGACGACGAGCTCGAACCCGTCCTCGCCGGTGTAGCCGGTTCGGGCGGTCCAGCACTCGACGCCGGCGACGGTCGCGTACGCGGCCTCGAACCGACCCAGGTCGGTCGGCGAGCCGTCGGCGACGTCCTCGAGCAGGTCGGCCGCGTCGGGTCCCTGCAGGGCGAACATCGCGTACTCGTCGGTCTGGTTGTCGACGGTCGCCTCGAGCTCGAGGTCGTTGCGGTAGCCGATCCAGCGCTCGTGGGTCGCCTCGTCGGTACCGGCGTTGGGCACGAAGAGGTACGTCGGCTGGCCGTCCTCGTCTGGCAGCCGGTAGACGACCGTGTCGTCGATGATCAGGCCCTCCTCGTCGGTGATCGCGGCGTACTGGGCGTCGCCGACCTCGAGGCGGGTTACGTCGTTAGTGGTGAGCCGCTGCATCAGCGTCGTGGCGTCCGGCCCGGTGACGTGGATCTGACCCATATGAGAGACGTCGAAGATCCCGACGTCTTCCCGGACCGCCCGGTGTTCCGTCTGGATCGAGTCGAACTCCACGGGCATGTCCCAGCCACCGAACTCCGTAAACTTCGCTCCACGATCGGCGTGGATCCCACGCAACGGCGGCGTCTGAAGCGGCATAGTCGGCTTGACACTCCGGGGGTAGTAATGTCTTTTCGTCGGTCGTGGTCGTCTCGCACGCAGAACCCGGTCGCCGACGGTGGAAAAAGGACCGCGAACGAGCGCGGCTTAGCCCTCGTACTCGGTGATCGTCAGCGTGTACTCGCCGCTGCCGCTGTAGGCGTCGACGAGCACGTGCAGGTCCGCCGCCGTGTCGGGATCCTCGATCACGATCTCCTCGTCGCTGCCCCAGGTGTAGGAGATGTGGTCGTAGTCGGAGGTCGTCGGACAGCTACTGCGCTCGTTGGCGTAGAGGTCGAACGTGGCGTCGCTCGGTCCCTCGAGGTCGATGGCGACCCGTCGAGTGTCCTCGAACTGCCAGCCGTAGGTCCAGCAGTCGCTGTCCCAGGAACTCGAGAGCGTGTCGGTAATGGAGGTCGTCTCCTCGCCGTCGCCGGGATCGTCTCCCCCGTCGTCGTCATCGTCGTCATCGTCGTCATCGCCGTCGTCCGGCTCCTCGTCGGGGTCGGTGTTGACGGCGAGATCGGCGTCGACCCGACCGTCTCCCTGCTCGTCCTCCGGGAGTCCGATGTCGACGGCCGTCGTCCGCAGGTGGTCACGGAGCGCCTCGTTCGAGAGCCCCGGATGAGCCGAGAGTGCGAGTCCCGCGACGCCCGCGGCGACCGGCGACGCCATCGACGTCCCCGAGAACTCGTCGTAGTCGTCCCAGTTGACCGTCGAGAGCACGTCCGTGCCGGGTGCGGCGAGTTCGATCTCCGGTCCGACGTTCGAGAAGTCCGACAGCGACTCGGTCTCGTCGAGCGAGGAGACGGCTACGACGCTGTCGTAGGCCGCCGGATAGGAGACGCTCCCCCCGAAATCGTTGCCGGCAGCCGCGACCAGCAGCGATCCCTGCTCTCGGGCGTACTCGCAGGCGTTGTCCATCGTGCTCGAGTAGCCGCCGCCACCGAGGGACATGTTGATGATCTCGGCACCCTGGTCGGCCGACCACTGGATGGCGTCGGCGATGTCCGACAGCGAGCCGCCGCCGCTGTCGTCTAACGCGCGGGCCGACAGCATCGAACAGTCCGAGATCCCGGCGTGGCCGGTTCCGTTGTCGGTGCCGCCGGCGGCGATTCCGCCGACGTGGGTGCCGTGGTCCTCTCCCTCGCTGACGGGGTAGGGGTCGCTGCCGCTACCGGCGAAGTTCTCGCCGTAGTCCGAGACGCTGCCGTCCATGTTCCCCTCGAGGTTGGGATGGTCGTACTGGATCCCCTGATCGACGATCGAGATCGTCACGTCCGAATCCCCGAAGGTCGTCTCCCAGGCACCTTCGCAGTTGATCTGCTGGGGCGCGTACTGCTGGCCGTACTGGGGATCGTCCGGCGTGGCGAACGCCTCGACGGTCGCGTTCTCCTCGGCGTACGCGATATCACGGTCGCCCAGCACGTTCTCCTTGAAGTTCTCCTTCGCCCGCTCGTTTGCATTTTCGGGGAACTCCACCACGACGTAGCCGAGCGTCTCGTTCGCGTGGACGATCGCGGCGTTGTTCGGGATCTTCGGTTCAACTGTCCCCTCCGCGTCCGAGACGGAGTCGTCGACGCCGACGAGGATCTCCTCTTTCTTCGGTCCCGGCTCCCGGCCAGGTCTCGCCGTCGCGACCCCGCTCAGACCGAAGAGTGCACCCAGTGTGCCCGCTGCTTGGAGTACGCTTCGTCGACCAGTGTTGTGAATGTCATCACCTGTCATGACACATGCAGTCGGAGCACAAGAGTATATTAAATTCTTATGAAACAAGTTACAATTTATAGAGTATAGACCAATATGATTGAGTGTACGTGGAAGAATGCTTCTAAGATGGATCTGTGAGCAACGTTTGGTTTCCGAGTTCCTCATACATCAAATATAAACTAACACAAAGTTTGTTTTATGTTAGCAATACTTGCCGACAACTGTCGGCAGTGGGTCGCTCATCGGGTCCACGAGAACCGCTCGTGGCGGAACGAGGTTCACAAGGCAGACGGCAATCTCGAGCGGATATTGCCGTCAGCGCGTTCGCTCCGAGGAGAAACGAATCGGTCCTCGAGGAGCGCCGCCCCGATGGTCTTCCGCGGCGTTTCGTCACACCTTTTTTTACGGAGCGGAATTCAACGGCATGTTCGACCGCCTCCGGGCCCGGTTCGGGACCGGAACTGATGGACCGACGGTCGGCCTCTTCGTGGACGGGCCGAACGTCTTCCGCGAGGAGTTCGACGTCGATCTGGACGACCTGCGAACCGCCGCCGAGGAGCTCGGTCGGGTGGGCGTCCTCCGACTCTACCTCGACGAGCACGCCACGCCCGGCCTCATCCAGGCCGCGGAGGCCCGCGGCTTCGAGGTGATCGTCACCAGCGGCGACGTCGACGTCAAACTCGCCGTCGACGCGACCGCGCTGACCGGCGAGGAGGCGATCGACCGACTCGCGATCGCCTCCCGGGACACCGACTTCAAACCCGTCCTCGAGCACGCGGGTCGAGTCGGCGTCGAGACGATCGCCATCGCCCCGGGCAGTTACGGCCGTTCGGACGCGCTGCGGAACGCGGCCGACGACGCGGTGACGCTCGGCGAGTAACGCCGTCGGTGCGAGCCGGACGCGAGCGAGTCGGTGTCTTTTCGGCCGCGGACGCCCCACGGCCGTGTATGATCGACGACGAGACGCCGGTTCTCGACAACCACCTCCACCTCGACCCGGACAACCATCGTGGCATCGACGCCGTCCGCGACTTCGTTCGCGTCGACGGCACCCACATGCTCGTGGTGAACAAACCCTCCTGGCACCTCGGCGTCGAGGCTGACGAGGGCGAGGACTTCAGACCCGTCTTCGAGCGCACCCTCGAGATCGTCGCCGACGCCTCGGCCGAACTGCCGGGTCGGGCCTGGCCCGTCCTCGGCGTCCACCCGGGACTGATCTCGCGGCTCGTGGACGAACGGGGGTACGCCCCCGAGGAAGCTCGAGAGATCATGCAGGGCGGGATCGACGTCGCCGCTGAGTACGTCGAGAGCGGCGACGCGCTGGCGCTGAAGTCGGGGCGACCGCACTACGAGGTCACGGACGACGTCTGGGCGGCCTCGAACGCCGTCATGCGTCGCGCGTTCGAGCGCGGAGCGGACCTGGACTGTGCCGTCCAGCTCCACGCCGAGGGCGGCGAGGATCTCACCGAGGTCACCGAGTGGGCTGAAGCGGCCGGACTCCCCGCCCACAAGGTGGTCAAACACTACGCGGGCGGCCGTCTCGAGGGACCGATTCCGAGCGTCATCGGGGAGAAGGACGAACTCGAGCGCGCGGCCGAGCGCGGCGAGCCGTTCCTGATGGAGACCGACTACATCGACGATCCGGACCGCCCGGGTGCCGTGCTCGGTCCGAAAACGGTCCCCCGGCGGGTGGCGTGGCTACTCGAGAACGGGTACGACGACGCCATCAGAAACGCCCACGTCGAAACCCCGAAGCGGGTGTACGGTATCGACACCGAATCGACGCTCGAGCGGGCCTAAAACGGCCGTCTCGGGATTGTCGTCGCGGAATACAGGTAGAGAAAGGCATTTCAAGCGGCCGGTGTAGGTGTCTGTATGAGCAATCCCCCCACCGAGTACTACTCGGCGGAACGCTGGCAGAACTGGATCGATCGCATCAAGGACGAGGAGATCGATCCGGAGGACGAGGACTCGGCGCGGCTCCTCTTGAATCTACAGGACGACACCGCGATCGCGATCGCGAAGATCGTCGCCGACTACGACGACGGCGAGCTCGAGCAGGAGGAAGCGCTGGCCGAGATCGAGGACGTTCGCGAGGTCGTCCTCAGTGAGGTCGACATCGAGGACGAGGAGAAGCTGATCCTCGTCGACGGCGTTCAGACGAGTCTGGTCTGTGTCTTCTTTGCCGCCGAGGAGTACATCGCCAACGGTCCAGCCGAGGAGGGGACCGTCACCGACTATCTCGGCGCGGCCGCCGACGCCGAGGCCGAGGAGAACCTCGACGCGGCGCTGGGGTACGCCGCCCAGGCCGGCACGCTCGTCATCGACGACGAGGAGCTCGATATGGGCGTCGCCGAGGAGTTCGAGTACGGGCTGGTCACCGAGTGGATCAACGGGTTGGACAGCCTCCAGAGCGCGATGAGCGATCCCGAGGTCGTCGAGGAAGACGAGGACTGACTCTCGCAGCGCTTTCTCTCCGATCGGTTCGACAGCCGACGAGCGATTCTCCTGCGACGCCCGTCGCTCGAACCGACCGGTTCGCCCGTCGTCGCTCCCGGAGCGACTCGCACCGTCGACGCGGTGTTCGACGACCGTCGAAACGACGAACGACAATATCATATAGATCGGACAGTATTCCCGTACTATGACCACAGTCGGTATCGACGCCGTCGAGATCTGGACCGGGAACCTCAAGCTCGACCTTCCCGGCACCTTCGCCCCCCAGAAGGGTGAGGATCCGGAGAAGTACACGAAGGGGCTGGGACTCAACGCCAGCTCGTTCCCCGACAGCTACGAGGATATCGTTACCATGGGGGCCAACGCCGCCCACCGACTGATGGAACGGAAGGGCCTCGAGCCCGACGACGTCGGTCGGATCGACGTCGCGACCGAGAGCGCCTTCGACAACTCGAAGCCCGTCTCGACGTACGTCGCGGGCTGTCTCGAGCAGGTCTACGAGGGCGACTTCCACCACGCCAACAAGGGCGAGCGGAAGTTCGCCTGCATCGCCGGTACCCAGAGCTTGGACGACGCCTACAACTGGATCCGCGCGGGTCGCAACCGTGGCCGGGGCGCGATCGTGATCGCGACCGACACCGCGCTCTACGCCCGCGGCGACGCCGGCGAGGCGACCCAGGGTGCGGGAGCCGTCGCGATGTACATCGCCGAGGACCCGGACCTCGTCGAGCTCTCGCCCGAGCAGGGGTACGGCTCGGCCGACGAGACGGACTTCCTCAAACCGAACCAGCAGTTCCCCTCCGTCGACGGGAAGCGATCGGTACAGGTCTACCTCGCCCGGATGCGCGAGGCGCTACAGGACTTCGAGAGCGTCGCGGGCGACGTCCACCCCGACGACATCGCATTCATCCCGTTCCACACGCCGTTCCCGGGGATGGTCCGCAAGGCGGGCCTGCTGGGCTATCGGCACATCACGCGGGATACGGCCATCGAGGAGGAGCTCGCCGAGGAGATCGGCCGCCAGCCCCGGCGCGAGGCGTTCGACACCGAGGACGACTACCACGAGGCCGTCCGGGAGTATACGGACGCACTCAAGGGAACCGACCAGTATCAGGAGTGGTACGCTCGGACCATCGACCCGACGCTGACGATCTCTCGCGAGGTCGGCAACTGGTACACCGGTTCGGTCCACATCGCCCGAATCAGCGCGATGAAACACGCCCTCGAGGACGGCCGCGATCTAACCGGCGAGACGCTGCTGGTCGGCTCCTACGGCAGCGGCGCCCAGGCCGAGATCCACGCCGAGACCGTCTGCGAGAGCTGGGACGAGGAGATCGCGGCATTAAACGTCGACGAACAGCTCGCGGCCCGCTACGACATGAGCTGGGAGGACTACGAGGAGGTCCACGACGCCCACAACCACGAGATGGACGTCGACGTCGAGGAGTTCACGACGCCCGAGGAGGAGTTCGTCTTCGACGGCTGGGGCCGGATGGGCGAGCGCAAGTACCGCTACGTCGAGTAGCGGTTTTTTAGCGTAGATTTTTGCGAGCGAGCGCGTTTGCGAGCGAGGAAAAAGGTACGTCGGGATGGGCGAGCGCAAGTACCGCTACGTAGCGTAGCTCTGTAGCGACCCACCACTCGTTCGGAGCCATCGTTCTCCGGGGTCGTGTCGGCGACGTGCCAGCCAGCGATGAATTATAAGTCGGTCGGGGAAAGATAGCGCATGATGACGAGACGAGAGATCGGGCTGGTTCGCGAACCGGACACCGGTGATCGCCGCCAGGAGTGGGGTACCGTCGGGACGAACGACCTCAGAATCGAGCCCGAGGCGGCCGAGACGGTCGTCGACGCCCTCGGCGTCGACTGCGCCGGCTCGTTCAACCTTTTCTATCTCCTCCGAAAGCACTACTGGACCGCGGAGGGGGCGGAGTTCCGCGAGGTCGCGGCGTTCCTCGAGGGAGCGTACAAACGAGTCCGCGCTATCAACGACGACCTCGCGGTCCGGATCGTCGAACTCGGCGGCATCCCGCCGAACACGCCGCCGACGATCCAGGAGCGCGCTGCGGTCCACCTCGAGGCCGAGGATCTGTACGATCTGCGCGCGTCGCTCGAGGGGGATCTCGAGGGGTACGCGACGCTGGTCGCGAGCGTGCGCGAGCACGTCGAGTTGGCCCGGGAGGTGGGTGACTTCGGGACGGCCGAACGACTGGACGACCACCTGACGACCCTCGAGGACGACGCCCACGCGATCGAGCAGTTCCTCGAGAGCGATACGCTCGTGCTAACGGAGGCGACGAACTGACCATGGCGAGCGAACCGCACCTTCGAAGCCTCGGCGCGGAGCACGTCCGCCAGGAGTGGAACACGATCGGCGAGAACGAGCTCCGAATCGATCGCGAGGCGGCAAAGCGGGTCGTCGACGCGCTGAACGCCGAGCTCTCGGGACTGTACATCCTGTTCAATCAGGTCCGGAAACACTACTGGCTGCTCGAGGGAGCCGAACGCGAGGACCTCGGCGGCTTTCTCGAGGACGCCGCCGATCGACTCGCCGAGACGACCGACGCCCTCGCGGTTCGTGTCCACGCGCTCGGCGGGGTGCCGGTCTGCGGTCCGATGGGGATCCGCCAGCACGCGCCCATCCACATCGAAGCGCCCCACCACTACGACGTGCGGTCGTCGCTCGAGCGCGATCTCGAGGGGTACGCGACGCTCGCGGCGCTGTTTCGCGACCACGTCGAGCAGGTCGAACGGGTCGGCGAGACGGCCACCGGCGAACTGCTTCGCGAGCGCCTCGTGGTCCTCGAGGACGACGCTCACGTCCTCGAGCGGTACCTCGCCGAAGACACGCTCGTTCGGCAGAACGCACTCGACTGACCGATCGCCAGGACCGACTTACTCCCGCCACCGCTCCCGCTCGGCCGCTCGCGCCCGCGACTCGAGCTCGTCGGCGTCGGCGTCGTTCTCGAGTGTGACGTCCCCGCCGTGAGCGTGTACCACTGACGCGTCGAGCCGCGAGCCCGCGAACTCGGAGTCGGTCTCGTCCCGATCCGAGCCCGTCTCGTCGCGGCCGTCGTCGGACCCGGGCAGCACGCGCGAGAGGAGGGTTCGAAGCATACGTCCTCGTTCGGGCGCGAACGTGATAGTCGTTTGTCCGTTTCGGACGCGGTGTGGTGCTGGCTCGGACCCGAACCCGTACGGTCGTTCGGCGCTCGCTTCCTCGACGCCGCGGCCGAGCGTGGCTCGAGGCGAAACCGATTACCCTGTCCGGCGGATAGCTCGAGCAACGAGTACCGCCTCCCGATCGCCCTCGACTCCGACCACACATGGACCCGTTTACCCTCCTCGGCATCGACGTCGCGCTGTTCCTGCTCATCGGCCTGCTGGCCGGCGCCCACTGTATCGGAATGTGTGGGCCGCTGGTGACCGTCTACGCGGGTCGGATGGACGACGGCGCGGCGACCGGAAAACGCGGCTCGCACCTGAGCACGTACGAGGTGCGCCAGCACGCGCTGTTCAACCTCGGTCGAACCGCGAGCTACACGCTCCTCGGTGCCCTCTTCGGCGCGCTCGGCGGCCTCCTGTTCGTCACGACCGACTCGCTGACGCCCCTGGTCGAACCGATCCGAGGTGGCGTCGGCCTGCTCGTCGGCGGGTTCGTCATCGCCACCGGGATCTACTACCTGCTCGGGCGGACGACGGGCGGGATCCACCTGCCCGGCCTCGAGCGCCTGACCGGCTGGCTGATGGGCCACGTCGATCGACTCGCGAACGGCCCCGGCATCGTCGGGCTGGGCGCGCTTCACGGGCTGCTCCCCTGTCCGATCCTCTACCCGGCCTTCCTCTACGCGTTCGCGACCGGGTCGCCGGCCGGGGGTGCCCTCGCGCTCGCGGCGCTGGGAATCGGGACCGTTCCCGCGGTGTTTCTCTACGGCACCGTCATCGAGTCGGTCGACGTCGTCCACCGCCAGCGAGTCCACCGCCTGCTCGGGGTTGCGTTCGTCGTGCTGGGCTACGTCCTCTTTGCCCACGGACTGATGAGTATCGGGATCCACCTGCCTCATCCCGAGCTCCCGTTCTACGACGGGATCGACGCACCGGGAGCCGACGCCCACGACCACCACTGAACGATGACAGACCACACCCACGAAACCGGTTGCACCCTGTGTGAGCTTCCCGTCGAGGGCAGCGACGTCACTGACGACGAGGGGAACCGCTTCTGCTGTGTCGGCTGCCGGGACGTCTACGACGCGCTGGGCGACGTCGAGGACGTCGCCCCCGAGGACGTCCGTCGACAGCGTGCCGACGCCGGGGAGCGGGCGGTGCCCGACGACCACGAGTCGACGTACCTCGAGGTCGACGGGATGCACTGTGCGACCTGCGAGGCGTTCATCGAGTCAGCCGCACTCCGGGAGGACGGTGTCAGCAACGCCGACTCGAGCTACGTCACCGACACGGTTCGGATCGACCACGATCCCGATGCCGTCTCCCAGACCCAACTCGAGGAGGCGATCAGCGGGCTGGGGTACAGCGCCTACGACCGTGAGGACGCGTTCATGCGCCGGAAGGCCGACAACTGGATGATGGGCCGGATCGTCGTCGGCGTCCTCATGGGGATGATGGTGATGATGCAGTACCTGCTGATCATCTACCCAACCTACTTCGGCGGGCTGTTCTACGACGAACGAACGTACGAGTTCCTCAGCCAGGCGCTGGCGAGCGAGCTCGCGACGCCGTTTTACCTGATGATCGCCGCGCTGACGACGATCGTGCTGGGCGTGACCGGCAAGCCGATCCTGCAGGGCGCCTACGTCGCCGCGAAGACCCGGTCGCCGAACATGGACCTGCTGGTAACGATCGCGGCCGTCAGCGCCTACCTCTACAGCACGCTGTCGATCGCCGTCGGCGGCGACCACATCTACTACGACGTCACCGTCGCGATCATCGTTATCGTCTCGGTCGGCAACTACTACGAGTCGACGATCAAGGAGAAGGCCACCGAGCGCCTCTCGGACCTCACGGCAGTCCAGATCGACGAGGCCCGTCGCGTCGGCCCGGACGGGAGCCACGAGGAGGTCGCCGTCGACGACCTCGAGGCCGACGACCGACTCCTCGTGCGGGCCGGCGAGCGGATCCCCGTCGACGGCGAGGTCGTCGAGGGCGATGTCGCCGTCGACGAGGCCGTCGTCACCGGCGAGTCCCTGCCCGTCGGGAAGACGGCCGGCGACCGGGTCGTCGGCGGGTCGATGGTCACCGACGGCGCCATCACCGTCCGCGTCGGCGAGGATGCCACCAGCAGCCTCGATCGGGTCACCGAACTCGTCTGGGACCTCCAGAGCTCGAGCCACGGGATCCAGAAGCTCGCCGACAAGCTGGCGACGATCTTCGTCCCGCTCGTGCTGGTCCTCTCGGTCGTCGTGACGACGATCTACCTCCTGACCGGTGCGGGCGTCGCCGACGCCCTGCTGGTCGGGCTCACCGTGTTGATCGTCTCCTGTCCGTGCGCGCTCGGACTGGCGACCCCGCTGGCGGTCGCGGCGGGGATTCGCGACGCCCTGGAGCAGTCGATCGTCGTCTTCGACGACACCGTCTTCGAGCGCATCCGCGACGCCGACACCGTCGTCTTCGACAAGACGGGAACGCTGACGACCGGGGAGATGACCGTCGTCGAGACCGACCTCGAGGACGGGTTGTTCGAGCAGGCGGCCAGACTCGAGCGCCGCTCCGCGCACCCGGTCGGGCAGGCGATCGCCGCCGAGCGCCCCGTCGCGGACGGCGGCACGCTCGAGACCGAGTCGGCCCCCGGCTCGGCTCGAGTCGACGGCGAGGACGAGGACACCCTCGAGACCGAGGGGGAAGCTGACGACGGTATCGACTCCTTCGAGAGCCACCGCAACGGCGTCGCGGGCGTCGTCGACGGCGACGAGATCGTCGTCGGCCACCCCGATCTCCTTCGCGATCGGGGGTGGACGGTTCCCGACGACGTCGCCCGCCGCATCGAGTCGGGGCGCGAGACGGGACGCGTTCCGGTCGCCGTCGGCCGGAACGGCGTCGCCGAGGGTGTGATCGTCGTCGGCGACGACCTTCGCGAGGGATGGTCGGAGACGCTGTCGGCCATCGCGGAGACGGACACCGACGTCGTCGTGCTCACCGGCGACGACGCCCGCGCGGCCCGTCGGTTCCGCGAGGAGCCGTCGGTCGACCGGGTGTTCGCGGGTGTCCCGCCGGAGGGGAAAGCCGAGACCGTCGAACGGCTCAAGCGAACGGGTCGGACGGTTATGATCGGCGACGGAACCAACGACGCGCCGGCGCTGGCTGCCGCCGACCTCGGGATCGCACTCGGCGGCGGGACCGCGATGGCTGCGGACGCGGCCGACGTCGCGCTCGTCGACGACGACCTCGGGTCGGTCGACACCGTCTTCGAACTCGCGCGAGCGACCGACCGCCGAGTGAAGGGCAACATCGGCTGGGCCTTCTGTTACAACGGGATCGCGATCCCGCTTGCCGTGACGGGACTGCTCAACCCGCTGTTCGCCGCGCTCGCGATGGGTGCGAGCAGCCTCCTGGTCGTCACGAACTCCTCGCGGTCGCTGCTCGAGGACTGAGACGAGCTATTACCGGTTTTTCGGAGCGAGCGCAGGCCAGCTCGCGGTCGCTTCGGAACTGACCGACGGCGCCCCTTCGGCGACAGCGGAGCGATCTCAACGCGAACTAATTAGTCCTGGCCACCCAATCGGAAGCTATGTCGACGCGCCCGGAGCTGTCCGAGTGGCTCTCCGACAGAGCGGGATTGGTCGTTCTCACCCTCGTCAGCGTTCTGCTCGCGGCGCTTATCGTCCTGCCGTATCTCCAGTACGTCCTGCTCGGCGTGATCCTCGCGTACATTCTCATGCCCGCCCAGCGCCAGCTCGAGAAGTACGTTCGGTCGATGACGGCCGCGCTCGTCCTCGTCGTCGTCGCGATCCTAACGATTCTGCTGCCGGTGATGTACGTGCTCGCGATCGCGCTCGGGCAGGCGCTCGACATCGCCATGGACGTCCAGGACGGGACGCTCAACGTACAGGATATCGAACAGCAGATCGAGACGGAGTTCGGCTACCCCGTCGACCTCCAGGAGACGTACGACACCTATCAGGAGCCGATCGCGACCGGGTTACAGGAGCTCGCGACCGGTGCGCTCGAGTTCGTCGGCGGCGTTCCGTCGATCGCCATCGGGCTGACGGTGACGGTGTTCGTGCTCTTTGCGCTTCTCCGCGACGGCGATCGGCTCGTCGGCTGGGTGCAGTACGTACTCCCCGTCAAGGACCACGTGCAGCGGGAGCTGCTCACCGAACTCGATCAGCTCATGTGGGCGTCGGTCGTCGGCAACGTCGTCGTCGCGATGATCCAGGCCGTCCTGCTGGGCGTCGGACTCATGTTTCTCGACGTGCCGGCGGTCGTGTTGCTCACCGTCGCCGCGTTCGTCGCCGCGTTGCTCCCCCTGATCGGCGTCTTCGCCGTCTGGATGCCGATCTCGATCTACCTGGCGGTGATCGGCGAAACCGTCCCCGCGGCGATCCTCGTCGGCTACGGCCTGCTCGTCAGCGCCTCCGACACGTACCTCCGACCCGCCCTCATCGGCCGCACGAGCGCCTTCAACTCCGCGATCGTCGTCGTCGGCATCTTCGGCGGCCTCGTCGTCTTCGGCGCGGTCGGGCTCTTTATCGGCCCTGTCGTTCTCGGCGGCGCGAAGATCACCCTCGATCTGTTCGCCCGTGAGTGGGCGATCGCCGAGGGGGACCCGCCGGTCGGACCGCTTCCCGCGGCCGATCCCGCGGCCGACACGGCCCCGAGCACGGGGATCACCGATGAGTCGCCGATCCCGGACGAGGAGGACGATCCGGGCGGCGACTCGAGCGCGGAGCCCCCTGCCGAGCCCGGTCCGGAACCGGACCCCGAATCCAACAGCGACCGGTCGGGGTCGACCGGTTCCGAACCCGACTCCGCCGAGTGATACTCGCCCCGCGAAGAGGTGCGTTCATTACCCCGTGTCCGTAACTACCACGTATCGTGTCTCGGAACGAAACCCGGACTCGCCGCGATCGCAACGGGCGGATCCGAGACGACCGGGACCCTCGCTACACATGAACGGATCACACGCTACCGGGAGCCCCTACGCTCCCTACACGGACGACGAACGGACGGCGATGCTCGAGTCGGTCGGCGTCGACGACGTCGAGGAACTGTTCGACATCCCCGACGATGTTCGCTTCGAGGACGCGTTCGGAATCGACGCGCGAAGCGAACGGGAGACGAGGCGGCTGGTACGATCGGTACTGGGGCGAAACGACGAGCTAACCGAGCTGCTCGGTCGGGGTCACTACGGCTACTACGTCCCCTCGCTGATCGACCACCTGGCGGATCGCTCGGAGTTCCTCACCTCCTACACGCAGTACCAGCCCGAGGTCTCCCAGGGCTTCCTGCAGGCGCTGTTCGAGTACCAGTCGCTACTGGTCGAACTGACGGGTCTCGAGGTCGCGAACTGCTCGATGTACGACGCCGCGACGGCGCTGGGTGAGGCCGCAACCCTCGCCGAGCGAGTTCGGTCCACGAGCGGCCACCGCGTCCTCGTTCCCGACCTCCTGCTCGAGGGACGCCGGAGCACGCTCGAGAACTACGTCGCCGGCACCGATCTCGAGGTAGCGACGTACCCGACGGACGACGCAAACGCCGATCTCGACGCCCTCGCCGACGCCGTCGACGAGGACGTCGTGATGGTCTACGCCGAGAACCCGACGGTACGGGGAACGATCGAGGAGCGACTCGCCGAGATCGGCGATCTCGCAGGCGAGGCCGACGCGCTGTTCGTCCTCGGTTCGGACCCGGTTGCGCTCTCCGTGCTCCAGCGCCCCGCTGACGTCGGCGTCGACGTCGTCGTCGGCGACGCGAGCGTGCTCGGACTGCCGACGAGCTACGGGATGGGGCTGGGCCTGTTCGCCTGCCGTGAGGATTATCTGCGGCAGGTACCCGGCCGACTCGTCGGTGCCGGCGAGGACGCAACCGACCGACGGGCGTACACGCTGACGCTGCAGACCCGCGAACAGCACATCCGCCGGGAGCGCGCGACGAGTAACATCTGTACGAACCAGGCGTGGGTGGCGTTGCGAACCGCGATGCACGCCGCGTACCTCGGGCCGGACGGCATGGTCGACCTCGCGAAGCGCGGCGTGACACGCGCAGACGACCTCGCCGACCGACTGGACGAGATCGTCGGCGTCACAGCGCCGGTTCACGACCGCCACCACCTCAGAGAGTTCGTCGCCCGCGTCGACCAGCCCGCACGGGCCGTCGCCGACGACCTCGAGAAGCGCGGCTTCGCCGTCCACGTCGTCGGCGAACACGAGATTCAGGTGTGTGTCGCCGGCGTCCCCGACGAGCGGATCGATCCGTTCGTCGACGCGTTCACGGAGGTGGCCCGATGAGCGACGACTCGGGCGCCGGACGCGACGACCGTGCGCGTTACGACCAGGCTCGCTACGTCGAGGACGGCCAGTACGAGCCCCTGCTCTCGGAGAAGGACCGGACGACGGTCGAGATCGGCGGCGACGACGACTCGCCGCTGCCCGACGACCTGACGCGGGACTCCCTCGAGCTGCCGGCCCTCTCCGAGCCCGAACTGGCCCGCCACTACACGCGGCTCTCCCAGATGATCTACGGAATCGACAGCGGCCCCTACCCGCTGGGGTCGTGTACGATGAAGTACAACCCCAAGTTCACCGAGGACGTGGCGGCGCTGCCGAAGGCTGCAGTCCACCCGGATCGCTCCGAAACGTCGGTTCAGGGATCCCTCGAACTCATGTACCGACTGCAGGACTATCTCGGACGGATCGGCGGGATGGACGCCGTGACGCTGCAGCCGCCCGCAGGGGCGGCCGGCGAGTTCGTCGGGATCCGCGTCGCAACGGCCTACCACGAGCACAACGGCGAGGGCCACCGCGACGAGGTGATCGTTCCCGAGAGCGCCCACGGCACCAACTTCGCGACCGCGGCGCTGGGCGGCTACGACGTCGTCTCCCTGCCCAGCGACGACGAGGGACGGGTCGACCTCGAGGCGCTCGAGGCCGCCCTGAGCGAGAACACGGCGGCACTGATGCTCACGAATCCGAACACGCTCGGCCTGTTCGAGCGCGACATCACCGAGATCGCCGAGATGGTCCACGACGTGGGCGGGCTGCTGTACTACGACGGCGCCAATCTGAACGCCCTCCTGGGTCGCGCCCGGCCGGGCGACATGGGCTTCGACGTGATGCACTACAACGTCCACAAGACGTTCGCGACGCCCCACGGCGGCGGCGGCCCCGGTGCCGGCCCGGTCGGCGTCGTCGACGAGCTGGCGCCGTTCCTGCCGGCCCCTCGCGTTCGCGAGGCCGACGACTCGAGCGGCTCCGAGCCGACCTACGAGCTGTTCGACCCCGACCACACCATCGGCAAGGTCCACGGCTACCAGGGCAACTGGCTCGTGCTCGTCAAGACGTTCGCCTACATCGCTCGGCTGGGCGACGAGGGCCTGTTAGACGCCAGCGCGACGGCCGTGCTCAACGCGAACTACCTCGCCAGTCAGATCGAGTACGACGTTCCCTACGAGCCGTTCCACCACGAGTTCGTCGCCAGCGCGGGCGACCAGGACGCGGCCGACGTCGCCAAACGGATGCTCGACTACGGCGTCCACCCGCCGACGACGAAGTGGCCCGAGATCGTTCCCGAGGCGCTGATGACCGAGCCGACGGAGGTCGAGAGCAAGGACACCTTAGACCGGCTCGCCGCCGCGTTCAACGCCGTCGCCGCGGAGGACGACGAGACCCTCGAGGCAGCCCCCGAGCGGACGGCCGCCCGTCGGATCGACCAGACCGACGCGGCGCGGAGCCCGCGGCTGTCCTGGCACGCCCTCGAGAACGACGAATAGAGCGGGACCGGTTCGCTACGTTCGGAACGGCTCGAGCATCGCCTCGTCGAACGCGACTGGCGCCCCGGAGCGGTCGAAACAGCCGTACTCGGTGATCCCCTCGATGTTCGTTCGGCCGTCGCTCGAGAGCTCGTGGGCGATCCGGATCGTCTCGTCGGATGCCTCGAGGACGTCGCAGTCGACCCGCAGCGTCGTCTCGAACTGAACTGGTGCCTTGAACTCCCAGCGCCAGTCTCGGATTCGGTAGGGCTCGTTCTCGCCCCGCAGCTCGTCGAGGCTCGTTCCGCGCTCCTCGAGGTGGTGCTCGAGGGCGACGTCGGCGAAGCGCGGGTACTCCTCGAAGTACGCTAACTCGGCGCCCTCGATGTGGGGGCTGTGGATCTCGAACGACGAGGAGAACGACGCCAGCGCTCCAGTTTCGTCCTCCGCGTTCGGCTCACTCGCGGGACCGACTGACGGATCCCGATCGACGCAGGCGTCCGCGAACGCCGCCCGAACGTCCTCGGGCAGCGCCAGCGCGGCGCCGTCGGGTCCGATCGTCACGTGGGTCATTCGAGCCGTCGCCAGCCGGTTTTCGTCGTCGTCGTTGATCTCGTAGACGAGCTCCACGCTCGAGTCCCCGACGCGCCGGGGTACCGTCTCGACCGAGATCGTCTCCCCAAGGTGCGGGTAGCGCTCGACGGAGGTGGCGACGACCACGGGCGCGTAGGGGATCCCGCCGTCGGCGAGGATCTCCGCGAAGGAGTAGTCGAACGCGGCGGCAACCTCCTGGGTCGAGATCAGCTGCCAGTCGAAAAACGACGCTCCGTGCGCGAGGGGGCCGGCGAACTCGCCGAACTGTACCCGGCGATCGGCGATCGTTTGCATGTCCGCGGGTGTACGTCCCCGCCCGTTAGGACCGTACAGGAACCGGCAAGCGATGCTCGAGGGAAGGGAGAACCGGGACCGACCGCGATCGGCGACCGCCACCAGACCGTCCCATCCCTGTTCGACTCGGTCAATTAGATCGTTGTTAGGATCACCACAAAATAAATAACGTGGCGGGCTGGAGCAGATAGTTAACGAGAATGTTGGCAGCGGAACAAATCGTCCGAACGGGGCCGGCCGAAGCCGAGCGATGATCGGATCGACGGCGACGTCCGTCGACGTTCTCCAGGCCGCGATCCGAGCCTTCGGCCTCCCGGTGCTGTTCGGGGTGTTCGTGCTGAAGGGAGCGCTCGTCGGCAAGGTTTTCCCGACGAGCGTCTTCCTCCCCGGCTACGTCGTCGGGGGCGGCTTCACGGGTCGCGAGGCCGTACTCGTCGTCGTCGTCGTCACGATCGCCCACGTCCTCGGGCAACTGGTGCTGTATCTCGCCGTCAGTCGCTACGGCTGGTCCGTCCTCGAGGAGCTTCCGTACGTCGAACTCGACCCGCAGTCGGCACGGTACCGCCGGCTCGATCGCTGGTTCGAACGACACGGCGGGGTCGCGATCTTTACGACCAACGTCGTCCCGGTGAGTCGGGGCATCATCGCCGTTCCCGCGGCGTTGAGTTCCTACCCGGCGGGCCGGTACGCGTTCCACATGTCGATCGCGACCGCACTCTACCACAGCGTCTACGTCGGTGCGGCGGTCGCCGGCGTGGCCGTTCTGAGCTGACCGCTGTCGACCCTCTCCGCCCGGCTACCGCTCGCAGTCGTCCCGCCCACCCTCGAGGTGCTCGAGCAGCGCCGGATGGAGCGGGCCGTTCGAGCCCAGTAGAGCCGACCGTCCCTCCGTCTCGAGTTCGAAGACGAACGGTTCGCCCCGCTCGTCGGTGAGCCGGGCCCCGGCCTCGCGGGCGATCACCAGGCCGGCGGCGACGTCCCAGGGGTAGGTGTCGTACTCCCAGGTGGCGTCGGCGCTGCCGCTGGCGAGGTAACAGCAGTTGAGCGCGGTCGACCCGAGCCGTCGGACGCCGCGGGTCTCCTGGTAGAACCGCGTGAGAAAGGAGCCGTCCGGGTCGTAGCCGGAGATGAGCATGCTCTCGTCGAGGCGATCCCGGTCGGTGGTCTCGATCGGATCGCCGTCCCGGCGGGCACCCTGCCCCGCGATCGCGCTGAACAGTTCGTCCGTTTCTGGGACGTAGACGACGCCGACGACGGGGTACTCGCCCTCGAGCAGCGCGATCGATATCGAGTAGTTGGGGTTGCCGTGGGCGAAGTTCCCGGTTCCGTCGAGAGGGTCGACCACCCAGGTGTAGCCGTCCTCGCGGACGTCCCGCGGGCGCTCCTCGGAGACGATCCCGTGGTCGGGAAACTCGTTTTCGATCACCGTCGTGATGATCCGGTTGGCCTGGTGGTCGGCCTCGGTAACGATGTCGGACTTGTCGCTTTTGACCGCAATGGACTCGACCTGGCCGTGGAGCTCCCGGAGGGGTTCGCCGGCCGCCTCGGCCGCCTCGGTAGCGATCGTCCGCGCGCGCTCGAGGAAGTCGTCGCCGTCGGCACCCGTTTCCGACCGCGACGCGGGGACCCGCGGCGGTTCGTCGACATCGCGAATGTCCCAGCCGAGCTTCTTCGAGATCGCGGTGAAGAAGTGGTCGTCGTAGCTGGTGTGGACGACGTGGGCGAGCTTCTGGGCGCCCGTGATCAGCACCTCCTCGCCCTCCTCGAGGAGCGCGTTGGCCCGCCCGCCGTCGACCAGTAGGCTCGCGGGGCCCTGCGTCCGAATCCGAAGTTCCGTCTCGGGCGAGACGACGATCGGCCGCACCCCGAGCTGGTGGGTGTGGAGCGGAACCAGCTGGAGGGTGTGGTTGTTCGCCGGATAGTGGATCGGGCCGTTGGCCGACAGCGAGACGCCCGTCGAGCCCGTCGGCGTCGAAACGGCGATCCCGGTCCCCTCGAACTCGCCGACGTACTCGTCGTCGGCGTAGACGTCCAGCCGGGTCACCTTTCGGTCGATCGGGTTCTCCGGCGGGACGTGCTCGATCATGACGTCGTTGATCCCGGTCGCCTCGAGGCCCGAACCGCGGACGGCGACCTGCTGGCGACTGTCGATCGTCGCCCGACCGCGGATCACCTCGTCGAGGGCCGCCTCGAGGTCCTCGGGCTCGACGCGCGAGAGAAACGCGAGCGTGCCCGTATTGACGCCGAGCTGGGGAACGCCCCGTGGAGCGAACGTCTTGATCCCCTCGAGGAAGGTCCCGTCGCCACCGATCGTAACCCCGAGCGTGGCCCGATTCTCGTCGTAGACGTCACCGATCGGCTCGCCGACGTCGACCGTCGAGAGCCCGACCCCGCGGTCGTCGGCCCAGGCCGCGAGGCGAGCGACGACGTCGTCGCTGTCGGGGCTAACGATCGCGATGATCTCCTCGGTCGTCGCGAGCCGGCGTCCTTGCATCGAGTGAGTCGTCGAACCGCGAGAGTATGGGTCTGGCGTTCGCTCTCGACTGTTCGGGACCGGGTTCGTCCGCAGTCGTGACGAACTCGGTGCTCCTCGAAAACTCGAGTGGGAAAATCCCCGCTCGAGTCGACTCAGGCCGCGCTCGAGTCGATGCCGTTGATCCGCACGAAGCCGTAGTCGCAGTCCGGACAGTGCCACTTGACCTTCTCGCCGAGGTGTACCGTCGTGCTCGCGGCGCGGTAGAACGTCTTCTCCCCGCAGTTCGGACACTCGTGGTCGAGTTCCAGGGCCATACCGGCCACTACCGAATCGAGCGTGTTTAACGTACTGATTCGGGCGAGCGGAGGCGACCGATCGCCGCCGTGGACGGCGAAGTTAAGTGCAAACCGTCCGTCGATCCCGACATGGCGATCTACACCGGTCGCGGCGACGACGGCGAGACTGACCTCCGGGACATGACTCGCGTCTCGAAGACCGATCCGCGGATCGAGGCCTACGGTACCGTCGACGAGGTCAACGCGCTGGTCGGCACGGTGCGTCCCACCGGGTACGACGACGTCGACGAGCGACTGCGAACGATCCAGAACCACCTCCACGTCGTCCAGGCCGACCTCGCGAACCCCGATCCCGACGAGGACGACCCCGAGATCCGGGCCGACCACGTCGAGACGATCGAGGACTGGATCGACGAGTACGACGAGGAACTCGAGCCCCTGACCTCGTTTATTTTGCCCACCGGCAGCGATCACGGGGCTCGGCTTCACCACGCCCGCGCGGTCTGTCGGCGGGCCGAACGCCGCACCGTCGGGCTGGCCTCGAGCGAGCGGATCAACGAACGAACCGTCGAGTACCTCAACCGCCTCTCGGACGGGCTGTTCACGTTCGCCCGGCTGGTCAACCAGCGCGAGGGCGAACCCGAGGAAGCCCCACAGTACTGATCGCTCGAGCGACGCGGGGCCTCGAGAGCCGGAAGTGAAAGGAAGGCTTAAGTCGAGCGCACGGATATCACGGGATGCGGGTTGGTGATCTAGTCCGGTTATGATACCTCCTTCACACGGAGGAAGTCGGCAGTTCAAATCTGCCCCAACCCACTAATTTTGCTGCGAGCAATCCGCGAGCAGCAAATTCGTTACGTTGGGCAGTTTGAACTAGGCGAGTCGCAACTCGCGCAGCGACCGCAGGGAGCGAGCGAGACCGTCTCGGCGTGGTTCAAATCTGCCCCAACCCATTTTTGACGACACAACGACGACGAGCAGCGCGAGGAGTCCGCGTCGTCAAAAACGGTCGGTAGTTCGAGCTAAGGAGTGGAGCGTAGCGGAACGACCGTGGTCCAAATCTGCCCCAACCCATCTCCGAGGAAACGAACTGTCGAGCGAAGCGAATCATCGTTCCGTCGGGGATCGGTACGACAGATTCGAACTGGACCGGGGTTCTGCGAGCAAAGCGGGCACGTTCTCGAGCGTCGCTCGAATCTGTCCGAAGTCCAGTCGACGACTCGGGGACGAACGGGCTGTGAGCAGGTCCCACCAAACGCGAGCAGCGAAGCCGTGGGCGAAGCGAGGTGCCGTCCCGCCAGGTCGGTGTCAGGGGGCCGGAGCCGTACACCCATCGGCCGCTGTGCGCGAGAACGCAGATCGGCTCGAGTGGACGTCTCGTCAAAACGGCAACGGGTAGTCGCCGGAGGTAACTGCAAATTCAAATACGAGGGCGAAAAACTGACTGTTCGTAACTGTTTAGACGGAGTGGAGAGATCGTACTACGCAGTGGCCTACGAACACCTCGATACGGATCTAGTAAACGAACTGCTCGAGAACGGACGCGCCAGCCTTCGGAGCCTCGCCGAGGAGCTCGACGTCTCCGTCACGACCGTCTCGAACCACCTCTCTGACCTCGAAGCGGAGGGCGTCATCCAGGGATACACACCGGTCGTCGACTACGCCGCCGCCGGATACGACGTGACCGCCGTGATGCAGCTCAAAGTGGACGGAAGCGCCCTCTCGGAGATCACGTCCACACTTCGGGATCACGATCAGATCGTCTCCGTCTACGAGGTTACCGGCGACTACGATATCATCGCGATCGGGAAGTTCGAGGATACCGACGACATGAACGACCAGATCAAGGCCCTGATCACTGATCCCGACCTTACCCGATCGAACACCAGTATCGTCCTCGAGGCCGTCTCCGAAAACGAGCAGTTCCGGCTCGAGACCGAAGCCGACGACTGATCGGCCCCACTGGGGCGGTATCCGTTCGCTCGAGACCCGGATCGTCGACTCGGGACGTCTGACACCTCGAGCGACCCGGATTCCGAGGCCGAAGTGGAACGGATTCTCGGTCGTCGTTACGGCATCGGATGTAACACAGCGATACTTTCTCTATTGACGGTGCTAGCAAATTTGGAGCCGCCCCTATGGAACTGGGGCGTGTCGTTCGAATCGAACACATGACCTCGATCATCAATCTCGAGATCTCGAGCGAGGGGACCGGGCTGGCGGAACTGTTCGAGTCCGTGCCGTCGCTCACGTGCGAAGCGGAGGCCGGGGTCGTCTCGAACGGGTACGATCTGTGGCTCTCCGGTGCATCGAAAGCGGAGATCGAGACGGGCCTGGCGGAAGCCTCGACGATCGAGGAGTACGCGCTGGTCAGCGGAGACGACGAACAGTGGCTGTACAACGTCGAGTTCGCGCCGAAAACGATCGACCTCTTCGAGCTGGTGCTCGAGGAGGGCGGAACTATCCTGGACGCCTCGGCCACGGGTCGCTCCTGGATCCTCGATATTCGAGTACAAGAGCGCAGCGACGCGAGCTCGATTCACACCCGACTCGAGGAACAGGACCTCGAGCCGACGGTGATCCGCCTCTACGATACGAACGGCGAAACCGGCTCGCAGTCCGGCCTCACGCAGAACCAGTACGAAACCCTCGTCGCGGCTATCAACCACGGCTACTTCGAAATCCCACGGGACGTTTCGATGCAGGAACTCTCCGAGGAGCTCGACGTTTCCCACCAGGCCCTTTCCGAGCGGCTTCGTCGCGCGTACCGGTCGCTGGTCGCGTCGGAACTCGACGTAACGCCGGAGGAGGCGGAACCAGCACCCTCCCCGGGGCTCTCTGACTAACCGCCGGTCGGAATCCGGGGCAGATAGAACCCATCACAAAACGGGCGACGCTCGCGACCCGTACTCGTCTCCGCTATCCACACGTAGGGTGCGAGATTCGAACGCTCAGAACGCATTTAGCCACGGGACCGCTAACGTCGGCAATGGACGAGTCCGGATCAGCACGCTCGAACCTTCAGATCCATACGGCCCCGCGAACGGCGGTTTCACAGGATCAGGGCAACTTCAGGACGCACTTCAACTTTCCCGGCCGAGCGGTTCCCGGTCACGACGATCACGGCTACGGGCCGCTGGCGACCGTCGTCGAGTCGTTCATGGACCCGGGGACGGTGATCCGAATGCACCAACACCGCAACGAGGAGATCGTCTCGTGGGTTCCCGAGGGCGTGATGCGCCACGACGACCGACAGGGAAACGAACTGATCACGGATCCGGACCACCTGATGGTGATGAACGCCGGCAGCGGCTTCTGGCACGCCGAGGAAACCGCCGCAGACGATCCGCCGCTGCGGATGCTCCAGATATTCGTCCGTCCTCACAGCCTCGAGCTCGAGCCGGGCATCCAGCACGAGCGGATTCCCGACGCGGTTCGCAACGAGTGGCGTCACCTGTTCGGTCCCGAAGACAGCGAGGCCCCGCTATCCGTCCGCAACGACGTCCACTGCTACGACTGCCGTCTCGACGCCGGCGCGGCCGTTACGCTCCCCCCTCGGCCGGAATGGGACACTTACCTGTACGTCTTCGAGGGCGCGGTCACGGTCGACGGCGCGTCGGTCGGGTACACGGAGAGCGCGCTCGTGACCGGAGAAACCGACGTGTCCGTCGCCGCAACCGAGGAATCGACGGTGATCGCGTTTCGTATCGATCCCGACGCTCCGGTCACCCGCAGCGGAACGATCGGCCGCTGAGATCGGGCCGTCGACGCTTCGAGGAACCGCCCCTTCGCCGGAGGACGCGACCGTCGGGACGAGCCCCGCTCTCGCAACCGCTCCGAGTCGGCACGGCACGGTAGCAGGACGGGCGACCGTCGCCGAACCCACCTCCGGACAAAGGATCTCGCTGCCGGGTTTGGTAACCGATACGACAGAAGCCTCGTCTCGAGAGCCGATACAGTTCTGGGGGCCGGTCGATACTGACAGTCGTTACCACGACATTCGATCTCTAGATAAACATCAGCAAAATAGAAGTTAGGATAGTCGGAACCGCCTGCTGTACTTACATCATTTCGAGAATCGAAACTCGAATTGGGGGTGAGAGTAATCGTTCGCTCTCGCGAACGACGGCGCTTGCTTGCGTTTTGCTGGGTACGACGCCAACGACTCGAATCGGACTGAAACAGTGCACCGATCAGTTGTGGTTCCGAGAGATGTCTGGAACGGGTAGAAGCTTGGTAAAGTTCGGGGAAGCGTACAGAACGGCTGAACCCGTTTATACTCCCTCCCTGATGAGGTGCAGTCGATGTCACGGAAGTCGCAGACGACACGTCGAAGTGTACTGACAACTACTGGGGCCGTTTCGCTGCTCGGACTCGCTGGGGTCGCGTCCGGGAACGCATCGTCCGACGGGGTACCGATTCCGGACGACGCCGACGAACGCACGTATCCGACGGTCGGGACGAACAGCGACGCGCCGACCGCAACCTTCTACGGGAACTTCAAGTGTCCGTCGAGCCAGGACTTCGTCTCCGGAAACCTCCAGGAGATCATCTCGGAGTTCGTCGCCGACGGTCAACTCAACGTCGAGTTCTGCAACCTCGCGTACGAGCCGGGCGACACCTCACAGCCGTTCATTTCGGGCACCGATTCGCGGCTCGCGGCCGTCGGACTCGCCGTCTGGGACGAGGACCCGAACAGCTACTGGCAGTTCGTGACCGAGACGTACTCGGATATGCCGTCGGGACACATCAGCTACGAGGAGCTCGAGAACCGAGCGCGTGCTGCCGACGTGTCGAACGTCGACGCCGTCATCGACCGCGCGGAAGCCGGCGAGTACGACGGGGCGGTCGAGGAAGTCGCTACCCTGGCCAGCAACGACGGGATCACCTATACGCCACAGCTCGAGCTGGCCGGCGACACGACCGCGCCACACCACGGAACCCAGGCGATCATCGACTGGCTCGACGCCCGTCTCGACGCCGCGCCCGAGGGGGAGAAGTCCGAGGACAAACTCGAGGACGATGCAGAGACGGACGCCGACGCCGAGTCCGACGATGAAGACGTCGATGCCGAATCTGACGACGACGCCGACGCCGAATCGGACGACGGCGACGATGACGCCGAGGAACCACAGACGGAATCCGAGGTTCAGGACTCCGACGAAGCCGACGCTGACGACGCAGACGAAGTCGACGAGTCAGCCGACGAAGCCGACGAGTCGACCGAGGAAACCGATGGCGACGACGACGACGACGGCTACGAAGACGACGACGACAGCTACGAAGACGACGACGGCTACGAAGACGACGACGATGACGGCTACGACGACGAGTCCGCTGACGACACCAGCGGCGGGAGTTCGGACGGCAGCATCGGCGCCGGCGAGGACTACGACCTCAGCGGCGACCGCACCGTCGACGACCTTCCGGTCGACTGCTAACGCCGCCGAGACGATCGGCTGCTTGTACTACTGACGACCGCCGAGCGCCATGCCGTCGCTCGGGGTATCCGTCGCACCGTTCTCTCCGCACGCCCTCGAGTCAGTCGGCTGGCAGCCGATCGGTCTCGAGGGCGTCCGTAACGTGCTCGAGTAGCGACTCGAGTGCGCCGCGCTCGAGCTCCCACCAGTCCGTCGACCGCTGGTAGCTGGCGAGAGTCGTCTGAATCGCCTCGAGCTGGGGGTCGGTAAACCGGACCGCTCCGCCGTCGATCGTCTCGAACGCCTGAAACAGCTCGAGGGGCGGCGAGTCGACGTCTGTCGGGTCGGCAGCGGTTTCTTCCTGTTCGATTCGGTGGAGCAACACGTGATGAAGCGTCCAGTGCTCGTCGTGTGACAGCGAGAGGGTGGTCGATCGGGGCGGTCGGGACCTGGATGGCATATCGGTGTGTACGCGGGGCTATGGGTCCACCCATCATAAGCCTTGCTAGCAGTTCGCACACAGAGAACGAAAGTTCGGCGTAAGGAGTCGATCGGGACGGGACGTCGAGGACGAAGACCTCAGAGCGACTCGGGTCGATCGACCAAGAGCTCGACGGCGTAACCGATCGTCACGGCGATGCCGTAAGAACCCGCCAGAAACGGGATCCAGTAGACCCAAAGTTCGAACCGCGGCGCGACGAGATTGCCGATCGCCGACCCAACCATGTAGATCAGATATCCTGGCAGCGCGAGCGGCGACAGCAGCGACGTTCTGAACCAGCCCAGCGCCAGCGGGACGACCAGCAAGAGGAACGTCGCGATCGTCGCGGGGGCGGTCAGCACCCGTCGAAGCGACGGCGCCATCACGGACCCCCCTCGAGCAGTCCGTGTCGGTCGAGCACCGCTGCGGTCGCGATTCGCGTCATCTCGTTTTTCGTCTCGCGATCGAGGAGGAAGTTGGTCGTCTCGAAGAGATACGACGCGGCGTCGAGTTCCCGTGCGGTCTCGTGGAACAGTAGCGGCCCGGAGAGGTGACTCTCGTGGGCGACGAACCGGTGCATCGGGAGATACCACGGCACGGCCTCGTCGTTGAGCGTCGCCGCGATCGATTCTCCGTCGGCACCCGGCGAGTAGAACAACGCCTGACCGACGTACTGCTGGTGGACGCCGTAGACGCCGAGCGATCGGTGGAGATCCAGTACAACGTCGGGATCGTGGCGTTCGACGGCGTCCCAGATGCCGACCGCGAGGTCGCTCGCTGGTCCCTCCTCGGCCGGAAACTGGCGGTTCAGGTCGCCATCGACTCCCTCCCGTTCGTCGTTTTCGACCGCGACGCGGTCGGTTTCGGGAACGGTGACGAGCGTCCCAGCGTCGGGAGCCCAGTCGACCACCTCGCGTGCGACGTCGATCCCGTTGTACTCGTCGCCGTGAACGCCGCCGAAGATCATCACTGTCGGCCCGTCCGCCGGGGCGTCGATCTCGTACAGCGTCGTCTCGTGAACCGTGTCGGACAGCAGCGTCTCCGCGTTCGTCTCGAGCGCACTCTCGTCGCTCGAGTCGCGAGCGCGCGCTACTAACTCCGCGCCGTCAGTCAGTCGGCTCGCCGCGCCGGCGACGGACGTTCCGACAACCACTCCGCCGGCGGCCAGGATTCGACGTCGCCTCATTCGGCTAGTCGGAGTGGGTCCAGCGTAAAGCACCTTCCTATCTTTGAATTCAGCGGTGGAACTATGGTGGCTGTTACCGCACTTCTCGCCGAGTCACAGCTTGCACCTCGGCGGTCACTCCCGTCGAGCGTCGAGCGCCGGGAGCGTAAACGAAAACGTCGCGCCCGAGCTCGAGTCGGAATCGACCCAGATTCGTCCGTCGTGGCGTTCGACGATCCGCTTACAGAGAGCGAGCCCGATTCCGCTTCCCGCGTGTTCCTTGTGGCTGTGTAGCCGCTGGAACAGCTCGAAGATTCGGTCCTGATCCTCGGGGTCGATCCCGACGCCGTCGTCGGAGACGGCGATCCGCCACGTTCTGTCCTGTCGTCGTGCGCTGACCCGTACTCGAGGGGGTCTGTCGCCGCTGTACTCGATCGCGTTGTTCAGCAGGTTCTGGAACACCTGTCGGAGCTGGTCGTCGTCGCCCAGAACGGTCGGGAGCGGTTCGGCTTCGATCTCGGCGTCGTGCTCGTCGATCTTCATTCTGAGGTCCGCGAGCGCCTCGTCGAGGACGGCCTCGAGATCGGTCGGCTCGAGCGGACTGCCGCGGGTGTCGACGCGGGAGTACTCGAGCAGCCCCTCGATCATGTCCCGCATCCGGTTGGCGCCGTCGATGGCGTAGCCGAGGAACTCCCGACCTTCCTCGTCGAGTTCGTCCTCGTAGCGCTGATCGATCAGCTGGAGGTAGCTCGAGACCATCCGGAGCGGCTCCTGGAGGTCGTGGGAGGCGGCGTAGGCGAACTGCTCGAGCGACCGGTTCGACTCCTCGAGCTTCGAGATGTAGTGCATCAGCTCCTGGGACTGGCTGCGTCGGACGAGCAGCGTGTTCAGCCGCCGAAAGAGCAGCGTCCGATCGATCGGTGCCTCGACGATGTCGTCGACGAGCAGCGGCGGGTCGCGTTCGTCCGGGTTCGGTAGCGTGACCCTGTGGTGGTCGTCGTCGCGGCGGACGAGAACGACGGGACAGAAGACCGGGTCGCTCTCGTGGACGTGCTCGCGGAGCGCGTCGTGGTAGTCGTGAAACGAGTAGTCGTCGACGAGATAGAGGTCGGCTTCGACGAGCGACGGCTCGGTCTCGACCTCGTAGTAGTCGGTGAGCAGCTCCCGAACCGCAGTGCGATTCCCCTCCTCGTTGATGAGCAGCTGGACCGTGTTCTGCCGATCGTTCCTGCTCATACGCGGGCTCGGTATTTCGTCGGACTGCGGTGTGGTGTGATCATTCGTTCCGTGCGGGATCGATCGTTCGTCCCATCGGTGAGCCCTGCAGGATACCGTGAAGGCCGGTCAGCGGCTCGCCGACGCGGATACCGTCGCCGGTGATCTCGAACTCCCGAAGCGTTTTTTCGAAGCTTCCGGTTCGTTTCTTGAGCACGCCGATGACCTTCCGGAGACTCCCGTCCATCTCGACGTAGCTGACGAACGCGATGTTGTCCGCGATGTAGCTGAGCTGGTTGTCGGTCGCCTCCGTGATCCCGGTGATCTCGGAGATCTCGTTCGTGATCAACACCGTGATGCCCTTGTTCTTCAGATAGCGCGCCAGTGCGTGGAGCTCCCGGACGAGTTCGGACTCCTGTCCCTGAATCGCGATCGTGTAGCCGTCGATCCCGTCGATCATCACGATATCGGTCCCCTCCTCCTCGACCTGCTCGATGACCATGTGGGCGAACTCCTCGCTCGAGAGCGCAAGCGGCTCGACCTCGTTCACCGAGAGGGTCCCCTCCTCGCGCAGCTCCGTGACGGGGATGCCGATCGACTCCGAGCGGTGAGTGAACGTCTCCATGTTCTCCTCGAACAGGTAGATCGCGGAGTTGAGTCCGTCTCTGGCCGCCTGCGTCAGTAGCTGCGTTCCAGTCGAGGTCTTGCCGGCACCCGTCGGTCCGCTGATGAACGTGACTGTGCGCTGGTCGAACCCGCCGCCGAGTAGCTCGTCGAGTTCGTCGATTCCCGAGTGGATCCGTTTGGGCTTGAACGCGTGCTGGTGTGATTCGGGAATAAGGCGGGGATAGATCTCGAGTCCGTTCTCCCGGATCGCCATCCCGTGATCGCCGCCCATCTGACCGAGCGCGCGGTGTTTCGTCGCCTCGACGCGCCGTCCTTCCTTGCCACGGGTGAGCTTGATGATTCCGTCGCTGAGCGAGCGCAACTCGGTGTCGTACTCGGGTTTGGAGTGCAGCGTCGCCGTGACGAGGACCGTGATCTCGTGTTGCTTGAGAAACCGCATAAAGGAGAGGATCCGCTTGCGGAACTGGTACTCGTTGGCCTCGACGTACCTGAGCTGTGAGATCGGGTCGAGGACGACACGGGAGGGGTTGATTTCCCTGATCGCCTCGTGAATGCGCTTGGTGTAGCGATCGCGCTCGATGTCGCTTGGCTCGACTAAGTCGTACGAGTCGTCGTCGGTAAAGAAGTCCGACTCCGGGCCGAGATCGAGAAACTCGGCGTCGCTGATATCGATATTGACCGCATCGCCGTTGGCCAGAATCTCCTGTCTGGACTCCTCTCCGTGGATGAACAGCACCGTCTCGCCGTTTTGCAACCCCTCCTCCAAAAAGTGCATACCGAGCAGCGTCTTCCCGGTGCCGGGTTGGCCGTGGACGAGATACATCCGTCCCTTCGCGAGCCCTCCGTGGAGGATCTCATCCAGGCCGTTGATCCCGCTGTTCATCAGCGTAATATTGGATGCCACAGCCATATCAAACGAAATTGGGCGGTATTAATCAATTGATTCCCCGTGGGGTGATCTGTATGAATGTCACCGAAACCGACGAAATCCCTGGCGCCACCGGACCGGAACAGCGAGCAGCGTAGTACCGGACGCTCGAGTCAGGCCGCATACAGTTTTGTACGCGGTGTGTGTACTCCCAACACATGAGAGCTGCAGTACTCGCGGAGTACGGCGAACCGCTCGAGATCCAGTCCGTCGACTACCCGAAGCCCGAACCCGATCAGGTCGTCGTCGAGACCGAAGCCTGCGGAGTGTGTCGAAGCGACTGGCACGCCTGGCAGGGCGACTGGGAGTGGGTCGGCGCGCAGGCCCAGCCGGGACAGATTCTGGGTCACGAACCCGCGGGCATCGTGGCGGCGGTCGGCGAGGACGTCGAGACGCTCGCGGAGGGCGACCGCGTCACCGTCCCGTTCCACCTCGCCGACGGAAGCTGCCGGCACTGTCGAACCGGGCGGGCGAACGTCTGCGAGACGGTCGTTCCACTCGGGTTTACGAGCATCACCCCCGGCGCGTTCGCGGAGGCGTTCCCGGTTCGGGAGGCGGATTTCAACTGCGTGAAACTCCCCGAGGACGTCGAGTTCGCCGAGATGGCGGGGCTGGGCTGTCGGTTCATGACCGCCTACCACGCGCTGGCCGACCGCGCCGATCTGCGGCCCGGCGACAGGGTTGCCGTCCACGGCTGTGGCGGCGTCGGACTCTCCGCGATCCACATCGCGAGCGCGATCGGCGCCCAGCCGATCGCCGTCGACGTCCGCGAGAACAAACTCGAGCGGGCCCGCGAGCTCGGCGCGGTCGACACCGTCAACGCCGACGAGGCCGACAACCCCGCCAGCGAGGTGAAAGCGCTGGCCGACGGCGGTGCGGACGTGTCGATCGACGCGCTCGGGATCGCCGAGACCTGCCGCAACTCGATCGGCAGCCTCGGGAAGCGCGGTCGCCACGTCCAGGTCGGACTCACGACCGACGAGGAGGGCGGCGAGGTCTCCCTCCCGGTCGACGCGATGACGATGCAGGAGATCGACTTCCGCGGCTCCTTCGGCATGCCGCTGGTTCGCTACGAGGAGCTGTTCCGGCTGATCGCGGCGGGAACCCTCGATCCGAGCAAGATCATCGGCGAGCGACTCTCGCTCGAGGAACTGCCCGAGACCCTTGCTGCAATGGACGACTACGGTACCGTCGGCATTCCGGTCGTTACCGAATTCTGAGCGCGGGGCTCGCGAGCGTTTTGAACCGGGTGGGGGCGGGAAACCCACCCTGGCGTGAGAGACATGAGCGTACTCGAAGCGGGGGCGAGTCCACGTCCGAGCGTTCCGGGTACGACCGCACGCAGTCGGCCGGTCAGCGCGTCGGCGTCCGGGCCGAGCGCGCACCCGGCGGGGGGTATCCCCGCGGACGAAGAGTCGCACGAGACCGACATTGTTATGCGGCGGCTTGTCACATGCTAGTACGGCCGAACTCTCGACAGGGAGTGTATACCGCCGACGTAGCGCTCGGCTACGGAGGACGAACGCACGGTCGGCCGGAGCCCGTCGCTATCAGCGTGCGAGCTGACGGACGAGCCGCCTCTCGGACGAGGACCGATCCCGTCGGTCGTTTCGGGTACGAGTCGTCGCCGATCGTTCGGCCCGACGTCAGTACCTCGTCGTTCGTGTCCGCCATACCGACGGTTGTTCGGTCACTAATTCGCCTCTCGGTACCCGAACGATTCCGCTTCCGTCTTGCGATTATGACTCGTTTACTCTGCGTTTGCGCCGCTTCGTAACCGCTCGAGAAGCGGGGTGCTCGGTCCGGCCGTCGAGCTGACGGCGCCTGACAGGTAAGACGTCCATAGGGGGTCCCGATCCACCGGTTACAAGCCGGATAACTACAACCGATCACGGCTACCTCACCGATATGATCAGCTGTGCCAACTGCGAGACGCCGCAGTTCCTGCAGATCGTCCAGAGCCGCGTCTACTTCGAGGACGGCGAGATGATCAACGAGATTTCCGAGAACTACGAGTGTACGCTCTGTGGCGGCTCCGGACAGTACGTCTACGACGAGGACCGCGACGAGGAGACCGTCTCCGGGGAGGTCGAGCTCACGACCGAGCGACCGACGTTCGCCTGACCGCTCGGTCCCTCTCTCGGAGTTGGGTGTCCCGTTACTCGAGTTCGTCTCGCTTCCGGCCGTTGACAGTGATCGACTCCTGGTCGTCGTCGCGCCCTCGGCCGTACTGCCGGCGTTCGACCGCTCTGGCCCGCCGATCGACGTCCCACTTCTGGAACAGTCCGTACTCGGTCATCGTCTCCATTCCGGCGATCGCCGCCGAGAGTTTGATCCCGACCAGCGGCACGTCCGCGACCGAGATGATCACGTCGGCGCGAAGGATCGCCCCGTCTCTGAGCACGACGTCGAGCACGTCGACCAGCGCGTCCTCGTCCTTTCGCGGTCTCATGGCCGTCGTCCTCCGTCGGTCGTTCCCTCGCCGCTGCCAAGCTCCGGCGCGAACGTGTACGGCGGCCACGGCCCCGTAAACCGGACCTCGAGCCCGTCCGTCGCCGCCACGTCGTCGAGTATCGAGCCGATGGCCCCCTCGTCGTCCTCGTGGGCCAGCAGCGTGAGTCGACACAGCGTCTCTCCCTCACCGTCGTCCTCGTCGGCGACCTCGTCGGAAAGCGACGCCGAAGGGGAGCGTTCGAGGGAGTGGACCTCGCGGGCCTCGGCGGCGAGGCGCTCCTCGAGGTCGTCGGTCGCCGACTCCCGGCGGTTCGCCCGCACCGCAGCCAGGCGCTGGTCGAGTTTCTTCTCGAGTAAGAACGCCGTTCCCTCCTCGGAGTCGTCGATCTTCTCGTGAAGCTCCTGAAGTCGGTCGTCCCGTTCGATCAGCGTCTCGTCGTCGACGGGATCGACCTCGACGACTTCGACGCGGTACTCCCAGTGGTCGGCAAGCCCCGACAGTGCCTGCCCGAGCGTGTCCCGTTCGTCGTCGATCCACTCTCGGACGCGCTCGTCGTCACCCCGGAGGATCGTGTCGAACTGGAACGGAATCGGTGTCCCGAACCGCTCGCTGGCCTCGTCGATGACCGTCTGGTGGCGAACGAGCCAGCGTCTGACCTGCGCGAGATCGGCCGAGTCGTAGATCCCCTCGCAGGCGTGGACGACCGCACCGATCCCGTCTTCGACGACGATCGAGACCGGCTCGTCGTCGATCCCCGTCAGCTCGAGGTTGGCGTCCGCGTTCGCCCGTACGAGACAGTAGAGGTACCGACCCTCGTCGATCTCGGGAACCTCGTCGGCGTCGACACCCGGCTCCCGGTCGGCGCCCTCGGCTCGCTCGTCGCGGTCGTCGGAACTCACTGCTCCTCACCTCCGAACACGGAGTAGCCGGGCTTGTTCGAGGCGGTCGTCTCCCCCTGGAGCTGTTCGATCGCGTCGGTGACGAGTCCGTCCAGCTCGCCCCGGAGGTCATCAACGCCGTCCTCGATCCCCTCGTCTTCCTTGAGCTGTTCGATCTCGGCCTCGATCGTCGCGAGCTGGCCGCCGAGGCGTTCGATCTCCTCGTCGGTGAGATCGCCCGACTCCATGCGCCGGACGGCCTCACCCTCGAGAGCTTCGATCAGGATCTCGACGACGGCGATGACGAGCGTCAACAGCCCGTCGCGCGCGTTCTCGCCGTCGCCGACGTCGATCGTCGACACGGGTCAGTCCTCCTCCGCTTCCTCGGTCTCCTCGTCGGTCGATTCGTCCCCCGACTCGTCGTCTGCGTCGTCGCTGAGCAGGTCGAACCCGCCGCTGGTCGGTTGATCAGGGTCGGGACTCAGCCCGGGGTGGTCGGCTGCTACGACGTCGTCTCCGCCGTCGGACTCGGCTTCGTCCTCGCCGTTCGACCCGTCTTCTTCCTCGTCGGGTTCGGCTGTCACGTTGACGCCGCGGGTCGGATCGACCGGTGCGGTCGCCTGTCGCTCCTCGGCGAGTTCGGGGTCGTCGACGGCCTCGGCGAGGCGTTGCATGTCCGTTCCCTCGGGGAACTCGAGACCGTACTTCGCCGCGGTCTCGAAGGAGGCGATCGCGGCCCGGAGCTGAATGCCAAGGAGCTGGGTGTCGCCGATCGAGACGGCGATGTCGGCGTTGATGACGATCCCCTTGTCGAGCAGCATCTCGACGACCTCGGCGAGGTCGGCCTTCTGTCGGCTGGGCTGGAACTCATCGACCACGCCGATCACCTCCGCCGTGTCCGTCGTTGTCCCGGATCGGTCGTTCAGCCGTGGCCGTTCCGATCGCGCGAGCGTCACCGCTCGAGGATCGGCCGGCGATACTCGTTCGCTTCGTCCGGCTGCTGCGTATGGTGTCAGTCATTGTTCTGTTGGCGTCGTTTTCGCTCGAGTTCGAGTTCGAACCGACGGCCGTAGATGCGCCTGCGGGTCGGCGCCGTCGAGAGCTTGACCTGCTGGGGCACCGTCGAGTGGCGCGTGTCGCTGGTACCGATATCGCGTCGCTCCGTCGGCAGCGTCGAGGCCGCAGTCGGGTTCCGCGAGGACGGGCTCGTGTCCTCCCGTCGCATCTTCTCCCGGTTGGTTTCGTAGAGCCCCTGGAACGTCTCGTGGGTCTCGAGTAAGGCGTCGCGGAAGGCGTCGATCCCGCGCATTGCCTGCTGCTGGATGAACACCTGGTACGCCTCCGGATCGTCCTCGATATCGGGCTTCTCGAAGGCCTCCATCGCCGCCTCCCTCGGGTCGATCTCCTCGAAGAGCCCGTCCTCGTCCTCGTCGCCGATCAGGTCCGTTCCCTCGTCGACGACGGTCTCGGCGGCGTCCTCGAGGGCGCCGTCGTCCTCGTCGTCGAGCTCGTCGGTCGCGTCGTCGAGTTCGCGTTTCTCCTCCCAGATCTCGGTCAGGTCGGCAGCATCCCACATGCTCAGCAGGTCCAGCGCCGAGAACAGCTGGGTGAGATCGATGACGTCGCTCGCACCGGTCTCCTCGTCGGCCAGCGCATCGGGGATCTCGCCCGTTTCGATCGCCTCGAGCAGGTCGTCGCGGTCGACGGCCTCCGGGAGCTCCGTCAGATCCAGCGACTCGATCAGCTCGGCCGTCTCCTCGGCGATCCGGACGAGCGTATCGACGTCGCCGAGCAGCTCCTCGAGGTCGCCGTCGCCGAGCTCGTCGGGCGTGTCGACTCCCTCGAGCGATGACTCGAGGTTCTCGAGGCTCGACTCGGCCGCCGAGAGCAGTTCTTCGAACGTCTCTTCGTCCTCGCCCTCGCTCATCGCTGGTCCTCCACGGGTTCGACGACGACGGTCAGCACGCCGTTTTTGAACGTCGCTCGTGACGTCCGATCATCCCAGGGAACGTCGACCCGACCGAGTTCGCTGCCGGAGACGGCGACGACGAGTTCGTCCCCGTCGAAGCCGACCGTGACGTCGTCCGCGTCGGCGCCGGCGATATCGGCCGTGACCAGCAGCTCCTCGTCGTGTAGCCGAGAGGTGACGTGACCGTCCGGCGAGGGCGAGCGGCGTTGGCGCCGGGATCGCTTCCGGCCAGGAGTATCGTCGGTCGGCGCTCGAACCCTGTCGATCGCCCGGTCGAGCCCCGAACCGACCGAGACGTCGTAGTTCAGACTCATCGAACTCCGTTTTCGGCGACCGGTTGCCGACCCGTCACTGCCCTCGAGTCGCTCGAGAGCCGACAGCAGGCTCGTCAGCCAGTGGTCGGAGCGGTCGTTGCGGTCGTCGTTCGGTTCGGTCGGATCGTCGGTGTAGTCGGACATTTATCGTTTCACCTCTACGCGGCCGCTAGAGAACCGCTCGTGGACCTCGCGAGCGATCTCGATCTCTTCCTCGAGTTCGGCCTTCCGTTCGCGGTACTCCGCCTCGGGCCGTTCGCCGAGTTCGTACAGCAGCTGGTTCTCCTTGAGCTGGTCCTCGAGCTCGTTTAGATCGTACAGTTCGTCGAGCGCGATCGAGTGTAACGCGTCGACGATACCGATGAACGGCCGGAACAGGAGATCGTCGAGCACGAACATGGTTACTGGGCCCCGATCTTGACGTCGACGAAGCTGTACGGTGCGAACGGGCCGGTGTACTGGACGATGAGTCGATCCTCGTACGCCTCCTCGAGCTCGCCGACCGCGTCGCCGAACGCCTCCTGATCGTCCTTTTCGACCAGATACGACCGGTTGAACACCAGCCGGTCGCTGAACAGGTCGTTGGGTACCGACTGCTCGGCGATCGGCTCGAAGCGGTCGGCGACGTCGTCCTCGACCGTTTCGCGGTCGACGTCGGCGTCTTCCTCCTCGACGAGCTTGAGGCCGAGTTCGATCTTCCCGTCGATATCCCGAAGGGCGCGGCGAAACGCCGGCTGTGCGTTCCGGAGAACGTTTTTCAGCTCGCGGTTCCCCTCGAACGCCATCCCGAACCGCATCGGGACGATCGTCTGGCCGCCCTCGTACTCCATGATCTCGCGGAGCACATCGTCGTGGCGCTGGGCGTCCTCGTCGGTCTCTTCGGGCTCGGTCGTGTCGATGTCCGAGACGACTGCCGCGTAGCGACGGTGGGAGATCGTGTAGACGCGGTCCGCGTCACCGACCGCGTCCGTCTCGAACTCGACGTCGTCGCTTGCCTCGACGACGCCGTAGACGTATATGTGACTCACGACCGCATCACCGTCCGTCGCTGCGATCGATCGAACCGTCCGAACGAGGTGTGTGTCCGTACCATAAGATAAGACCTACTGGATCGACAACTCGTCGTGTCGGTAGGGCTCCCGCGCGCGTTATGGTGCTGCTTGCAGACGCAGCGTCGGCGAGTACACCCCTCGAAGCGAGGGTTAGCTTGCATGCGCAGCGACAGTGTTTGTACGGGTCGCACGAGAACGGCGGGTTACAATGGCATCCCAACAGCGACCAAATGCTTCGAGTCTCGCGGAAGTACTGGACCGTGTTCTCGACAAGGGCGTCGTCATCGACGTCTGGGCACGCGTCTCGGTCGTCGGAATCGAACTCCTGACGATCGAAGCCCGCGTCGTCGTCGCCTCCGTCGACACCTTCCTCCACTACGCGGAGGAGATCTCAAAAATTGAACAAGCGACCGCAGAGGGCGATCTCGAGGACCTCGAGGAGCTCGAGATCGAGGAACGACCAGAGTCCTCGCCACAGTCCGCCTCCGAATAATCCACATGGGGGATTCGTCTTCGCGGGACCGCAAGGTTCGTGGCCGGAAGATCAGGTCGGATCGGAGCAAGAAGAAGCGTCGGAAGGCGAAGAAGATGGCCAAGAAGGAGCGCAAGCGCGCGTCGAACGGGACGAGCGGTAGCTCCGGAAGCACCGGCGGCTCCGGCAGTTCGGACGGATCGCCGCTGTCGAGCCCCGAGGAGATCGCCCCCGATCCGTTCGTCGAAACCGACGCGGTCGCGTCGGTTCGGAACCGAATCGTCGGCTGGCTCGAGGCCGACCAGCCGGTCCACCTGATCGGTCCAACCGGCTGCGGGAAGACCGCCCTCGCGCTGTCGGCCGCCGCCGAGCGCGGCCGTCCGGTGGTCTGGATCAACGGCGACGAGGCCGTCGGCACCGCCGAACTCGTCGGCACCCACTCCGGCGGCGAGCGCTACGAGGAACGCGACCAGTTCGTCAGCGGCGTCAGCAAGACGACCGAGGTCGTCCGCGAGCGGTGGGTCGACAACCCACTCTCGGTCGCGGTCAAGGAGGGCGCGACGCTCGTCTACAACGAGTTCTCGCGGAGCGATCCCTCGGCTCACAACGTCTTGCTGTCAGTGCTCGAGGAGGGGATCCTCGAGCGACCGGGCAAACACGGCGAGGATCGGACGATCGACGTCCACCCCGAGTTCCGACTGCTCGTAACCTCGAACGACGTCGAGTACGCCGGCGTCCACGAACAGCAGGACGCGCTGCTCGACCGGTTCGTCGGCGTCAACGTCGACTACTACGACGCCGAAACCGAACGCGAGATCGTCGCCGCCCACGTCGACGTACCCGAGGAGACGATCGAACAGGTGGTCGACGCGATCCGAACGCTCCGGGAAGAACTCGACATCGTCGTCGGCACGCGCGCGGCGATCACTGCGGCAGAGGGGCTGTCGGTGTTCGCCGAGGACGGCGCCGAGGAGTTCGACGACGAACTGCTCGTCGACGTGTTCACCGACGTGCTCGCACCGAAGATCGCCGGCGAGGGCGACGGAATCGACGAGCTCCGCGACGCAATCAGCGACGCGCTCTAAGACGATGGCCGAAGCAGAATCGAATACAGCGGACCAGTGTCAGGCGAAAACCGGGGACGGGGAGCGGTGCTCCCGTCCGGCCCAGGACGACGGGTTCTGTTATCAACACGACGAGAGTGATCCAACCGTGAGCGAGAGTCAATCAGCCGACGAACAGGAGCAAGAGGACCAGGACGACGACCAAGATCAATCGGAAGCCGAGAGCGAGGAGCAGGAGGACGTCCAGTCGGCCGAGATGGCCGACGAGGAGGCGACCGATCCCGAGGACGTCGACACGGGCGACGTCGACGGGAAAGACCAGATCGAGGGCGTGCTGGCGATTCGGAAGATCGTTCAGTCGACCGCCGGCAAACTCATCGGTCACGAGTTCGACGGCGTCAGCGAGATCTCGCCGATGGACGAGGGCTGGCGCGCCGTCGTCGAAGTCGTCGAACGGTCGGCCGTCCCCGACACCCAGGACATCATCGGCCGCTACGAGATCGAACTCGACGAGGACGGCGTCGTCCAGGGGTACCGACGGCTCGGTCGCTACCGCCGCGGCGACACGAAGGCCTTCGAGTAACCCCGTCGCTCTCGAGTCGGACAGCTCCCGTCGGTCATTCTCCAGTCTACCGTTTTTCGCCGCAACTCGTCGAAACGACGAAACCGTTCCCCGTCCTCGAGGCGACCGTGCAACTCGTCGACGACACTCCGGTGTACGGACTCGAGGTCGATCCCGAGACGCGCTGTGAACACTACCACACCGAACGCGACGTCGTCGCGTTCCGCTTCGGCTGCTGCGAGCGGTACTACCCCTGTTTTCGCTGCCACGAAGCCGTCGCCGACCACGAGGCAGTCGTCTGGCCGAGCGACAGATTCGACGAGGCCTCGGTACTGTGTGGCGCCTGCGGGACGGCGATGACGGCGCCGGCGTACCTCGACTCGGACTCGCGGTGTCCGAACTGCGAAACGGCGTTCAACCCCGGCTGCACGGATCACCTCGAGTACTACCTCGAGCGCTAATCCAGCAAGCTATTTCCCCGTCGAGCGGCCGAGTTCGGGTATGGATCCGGCGCTTGGCCCGCCAGACGCGATGGCCGAGAAACGCGACGAGCTGACGCCGATGATGCGTCAGTACCACGACCTCTGTGCGCGCTACGACGACGCGCTCGTGCTCTTTCAGGTGGGGGACTTCTACGAGACGTTCTGCGGCGCCGCCGAGCGCACCGCCCGCTTGCTCGAGGTGACCCTGACCAGCCGCGAGGACAGCACGGGAGAGTACCCGATGACCGGGATTCCGGTCGACAACGCCGAGTCGTACATCGAGGAGCTGCTCGAGGCCGGCTACCGGGTCGCCGTCGCCGACCAGATCGAGGAGCCCGGCGAGTCCCCGGGGGTCGTCGAGCGGGCGGTTACCCGCGTTATCACGCCCGGGACGCTCACCGAGGACGAGCTGCTGGCGAGCGACGACAACAACTTCGTAGCCGCGCTCGCCCGCGGTGACGGGCGCGAACGGACGCTGGCGCTGGCCCTGCTCGACGTCTCGACGGGTGACTTCCTCGCGACGAGTTCGACGTCAGCGGAGGCGATAGCAGACGAGGTGAGCCGATTCGATCCCTCGGAGGCGGTCGTCGGCCCCGACTCGAGCGGCGATCCCCTCCCGGAGGGCTGCATGGTGACGCCGTTCGACCCCGACGCGTTCGCCCTCGAGCGCGCGACCGAAACCGTCTCGACGTACTTCGGCGAGCCCGACGCCCTGCTGGCCGGCGACGCGGAGATCCGGGCCTGCGGGGCCCTGCTCGAGTACGCGGAGTACGCCCGCGGCGGCGCCGAGAGCGGTACGGACGAGGACGCCGACGGTACTGCACGGAATCGCCTCGAGTATCTCACCCACCTCACCCGGTACGATCCCCGCGAGTACCTCCTGCTCGACGCCGTCGCCCTGCGGAGCCTCGAGCTGTTCGAACCCCGCGCGGTGCGGGCTCGGGAGGACGCGACGCTGGTCGGCGTTCTCGACGAGACCGCGAGCGCGCTCGGCGGGCGAGCGCTCCGCGATTGGATTCGACGCCCGCTGCTCGAGCCCGACCGGATCGAGGCCCGCCTCGACGCCGTCGAGGAGCTGACCGGGTCGGTCCAGTGCCGCGAGCAACTATACGAACTGCTTCGGGACGTCTACGATCTCGAGCGACTGATCGGACGGATCTCCCGCGAACGGGCCAACGCCCGGGACCTGCGCTCGCTGCGGGACACGCTGGCGGTCGTTCCGGAGATCCGGGATGGGCTGGCCGACGCCGACTGCGCGCGGCTTCGGGAGCTACGCGAGGATCTCGACCCCCTCGCGGACGTCCGCGAACTGATCGACGACGCCGTCGTCTCGGACCCGCCCATCGAGATCACCGAGGGCGGGATCGTCGCGGAGGAGTACGACGAGGTCCTCGACGACCTCCGGGGAACCGCGCGTGACGGCAAGCAGTGGATCGACGACCTCGAGGCTCACGAGCGCGAGCGAACCGGGGTCGACTCGCTGAAGGTCGGCTACAACTCCGTTCACGGCTACTACATCGAGGTGACGAATCCGAACCTCGATGCGGTACCGGAGAACTATCAGCGCCGCCAGACGCTGAAGAACTCCGAGCGGTTCGTCACGCCCGAGCTCAAGGAGCGCGAGGACGAGATCGTCGGCGCCGAGGAGCGCGCGGACGAGCTCGAGTACGAGCTGTTCTGCGAGGTGCGAAGCGCGGTCGCCGACGAGGTCGAGCGCGTCCAGGCGCTCGCCGACGCGCTGGCGACGGTCGACGCCCTCGTCTCGCTTGCGACCGTCGCGGCCCAGTACGACTACTGCCGGCCGGAGATCGCAGAACGCGACGAGGAGGCGACCGACGGGCTCGAGATCGACGTCGAGGGCGGGCGCCACCCCGTCGTCGAGCGCACCCAGGAGTCGTTCGTCCCCAACGGCGCCGCTCTCTCGCCGGAGCGACGGCTGGCGGTGATCACTGGTCCGAACATGTCGGGGAAGTCGACGTACATGCGCCAGGTGGCCCAGATCGTCCTCCTCGCACAGGTCGGCAGTTTCGTCCCCGCCGAGTCCGCCCGGATCTCGCCCGTCGACCGAATCTTCACCCGCGTCGGCGCCAGCGACGACATCGCGGGCGGGCGCTCGACGTTCATGGTCGAGATGGACGAGCTCGCGACGATCCTGCGAGAGGCCGACGAGCGCTCGCTGGTCCTGTTAGACGAGGTCGGTCGGGGAACCTCGACGGCCGACGGGCTCGCCATCGCGCAGGCGATCACCGAACACCTCCACGACGAGGTCGGCGCGACGACCCTGTTCGCGACCCACCACCACCCGCTAACCGAGCTGGCCGACGAGCTCGAGGCCGCGTTCACGCTGCACTTCGAGGTCGAACAGCGCGAGGGGGAGGTCGTCTTCCACCACGAGATCGCCCCCGGCGCGGCGACGGGGTCTTACGGCGTCGAGGTCGCGACCGCCGCGGGCGTCCCCGAGTCGGTCGTCGAGCGCTCCCGGGAGCTCGTCGCGGAAAACGCCGACGAGCCGGCGGGAGACGGGCCTGAGCCACGGGCCGATCCGCAGGAACGAGGGGACGCCCACGCCCCGGCGTCGACGGACGGCGGGAGTCAGGGGGTTCCCGACGACGTCGCGAGGGAGCTCCGCTCGCTCGAGCTGGCCCACCTCACGCCCGTCGAGGCGCTGACGGAGCTCGATCGGTTACAGCGGCTGCTCGAGGAGTAGTCGAAACGGCGAAGAAGGGAGCGTCGCGGTTACTCCGAACGGCGGGCGACACGTGCGAACGCGAGCGCGGCACCGAACAGCGCGGTGTTTTTGAGGAACTGGATCTGCTCTTGCTGTCTGTCCTCCGGATCGTCCTGGTTCCAGAAGTCGTGCATTACGGGCGTCGTGCCGGCCAGGAAGCCGGCGATTCCCAGCGCAGCCGCGGCCGGGAGCTTCCAGAGGACGACGCCGAGCCCGCCGAGCAGCAGGCCGACGCTCGCCGCGGGGACGGTGCGGTCGGGCTCGGGTGCGCCCTTGAACTCCGCGTAGCCGATGCGCTCCTCGAGGTTCCGCAGGTTGTCGATCGCGTTGAACGCGAGCACGCCTCCGAAGAGGATGCGCCCGAGGCGGAAAGTTGGGGTGTCGGTTACCGACCGGTCGTCGGCCGTCTCGGAGACCGTTTCGGTCTGCTCGACGGGTTCGTCATCGCTATCGCTGCGGCTCGTGAGTCGAGAGGCAACTGTCATCACCGGCGCTAGGCGAGCGAGCGGGATAAGTTCGCGCTGACACCGACGTCACCGGGTCGCGGTGTAACTTACTTCGTGGGCGAGGTGGGAGAGTGGATGATGGCGACGCTTACCCTCACGAGCCCCGCGTTCGACGACGGCGAACGCATCCCCGAGCGGTACGGCTACGGCGAAACGAACGTCAACCCACCTCTCGAGACCGAGGGCGTGCCCGACGAGGTCGAATCGCTCGCGTTGATCGTGGACGATCCCGACGCGGTCGAACCCGCGGGGAAGGTCTGGGACCACTGGGTCGTCTGGAACGTTCCTCCGGAGGCCGAAACGATCCCCGAGAACTGGGACGCTGCCGACGCGGTGGAGGGGACGAACGACTTCGGCGACGTCGGCTACGGCGGTCCGAGTCCGCCGGATCGGGAGCACACGTATCGGTTCGCGATCTTCGCCCTCGATACGACCCTCGAGCTCGACCCCGAGACGGACGCCGACGGCCTCAGATCGGCGATGAGCGGCCACGTCCTCGCGCAGGGCCAGCTCGAGGGGACCTACGCACCGTAGTCAGTCGGTCGGCTCGAGTGCGACGAACTCGAGGTCGTGACGGGCCAGCAGCCGCTCCGCTCGATCCGTGACGGACGGCGCGACGAGGATCCCCCGAACCGAGGCGTCGGCGTGGAGATCCCGCTCCAGGGCGTCGACGTAGCGGCGCAGCTGACTCACCGCGTCGGGGCCGACGCGTCGGCGCTTGAGTTCGACGACGACCGAGCGGCCCGCCGAATCCTCGCCGTAGATGTCGACCGCGCCGGCGGGCGTGTCCCGCTCGGTCGCAAGCGGCGTGAAGCCGACCTCGAGCAGGGTCGGCTCCTCGAGGATTCGCTGGCGGAGGTCCTCCTCGGTGCCGATGACGGCGAGTTCCGTCGGATCCGAGCCCGCGAACGTCGAGACCTGCAACACGAGCTCGAAGCTGACGAGCAGTCGCTCGTCGGGCGAGGAGCGCAGGCTCTCGATTACGAGCGCGCCGTCCTCGCAGCGAACCGCGTGCTCGCAGCCGGGCGGCTGCCAGTTGACTGGCTGTTGGCCCTCGTCGGTGTGGACCAGCGCCGCGCCGTCGGGTTTGAGCATGAGGTGGCGGTCGCCGGCCTCGAGTCGGCTCGAGGCCCGACCGTCGTAATCGACGGAACAGCGGCCGAACACCGTGATCATCGCCTCCCGGTCGATGCCGTCGGCGATCGCCTCGCGAGCGTCCTCGAGGGCGGGGTGCTCGAGCGTCGTCGCCTGCGGGTGCCGGATACCGGATGTCACTGCCCCGTGGTAGCCGACTGACGGACAAAAGGGATCCGGACCGCAGGTGTGGGGTGATCGAAAACCCTTATTTTCGTGGGGAGACGCGTTCGAGCCACCAATGACTAGCGAACACGATCGGCGGCGATTCCTCCAGCTTACCGGGACGGGGACCGCAGCAGCACTGGCCGGCTGCAGCGACCTCGGGCTGCTCGGCGACGACGACGGCGAGTACGACGACGTTCTGACGGCCGTCATCGGGCCGGACTCCGCGGAGATCGAGGAGCTCCAGGAGCAGGTCGAAAACGAGGAGATCGACATGATGGAAGCCCAGCAGCGCCAGCAGGAGCTCGTCGAGGAGTCGATCGACGACTTCGAGTCCCGAGCCGAAGAGGGCGACGACATCACGATCGAGGACTCGAGTCCCGAGTACGGACTCTACCGGATCGACGGGGAGGCCGAGGCGATCGTCGACGAGCTCAAGGGAGGACCGATCGCGTCGCTCTCCGAGGGCGCGGCCTACGACCGAATCCTCGAGGAGCAAGAACAGCAGCCGGATCCGACCGATCCCGAGGAGGATATCGACGTCGAGGAGGAGCCCGAGGACGACGAAGCTGGGGAGGACGAACTCGAAGAAGACGAAGCCGACGACGAAGAAAACGGCGCGGACGACGGCGACGAGTCGGACGACGAGGAAGACCCCGAGGCCGAGGAGGGAGACGAAACCGACGGGGACGAGAACGGCGATCCCGAGACCGAGGACGAAGACGAGAACGGCGACGACTGACCGCCCCTCGAGTCCCTACCGTACGCCGAAGGGGCTCTCCCGTTCGGTCCAGTTCCAACCCGGTAGTCGCTCCTGAAACCCCGCGGCCAGCGCGGCCTCGCAGTCGTCGACGCCCGCGTTTTCGCTCTCGTCGCCGTGAACCTGCAGGTCGGCGTAGTGAAACGTCGCCTCGCCGAGGGTTCGCAGGGGCTGGGTGCCGGCTATCGTCGCCGCCAGCTCCCGACCGACGATCTCGTCGACGATAAACCCGGGGTAGTCGCCCTCGACGTCGAGTTCGCGCAGGATCGCGACCATCGCGGCGACGTTGACCGCGAGGTCGCCGTCGGCGAAGACAGTGTCGACCTCCCCGCGGTAGGCGTCCTCCGTGACGGGATCGACGTCGGTCTCGAAGATCGATCCCAGATCGTCGCGCACGCCGTTGATAATCGGGACGACGGTGTTGGCTTGGTCGATAACCCACTCGTACTCGGCCGCGACGCGCTCCGGTGTGAGATGCATACGGTCACTTCGGGCCGAACCACCCTGGTTTTTGCGAAGGCTTTTATACCACGCAAAGAATAGCCACGGGTAAGCGGGTTCTCCCTGGAATCTTCCCGCACGGACCAGGATAACCGACCTGGGTACGTCTTCGTCGGACGAACCATCACACAATGATTCGGGACACCGGACGGAACCGACCCTCCGTTGTCCGACGGTACCGTCGCCCGAGGTCGTCGGCAGTATCACTGCAACGGCCGACGATCGGCGACCGGTGGTCCATCGACGGTCCCCGCGGTGGTGGGTTCGTTTCGGCGACTCCGACGTCCCCTCGTCGGCGAGTTCACGCAATCGACAACTGGCGATTATGAGCACTGTAGAGCAGCAACTCGACGATTTGAAAGCAGAGATCACGAGCGAGTTACCGAACGATATCTCGGTTTCCTCGGTGAAGTACGAAGGCCCGGAGCTGGTCGTGTACACGCGCGACCCCAAGGAGTTCGCCCAACAGGGTGATCTCATCCGCAAGCTGGCGAGCAAGCTCCGCAAGCGGATCACCGTCCGCCCGGACCCGAGCGTTCTCTCGCGGCCCAACGAGGCTCGCGAGCAGATCATGAACGTCATTCCGGAGGAGGCCGGCGTCACCGACCTCGACTTCCACGCCGACACGGGCGAGGTCGTCATCGAGGCCGAGAAACCCGGCATGGTCATCGGCCGTCACGGCTCGACGCTTCGGGATATCACCAAAAGCGTCGGCTGGACGCCCGAAGTCGTCCGCACGCCGCCGATCGAGTCCTCGACGGTCTCGAACGTTCGGAGCTTCCTCAAGCAGGAACGGGACGACCGTCGGGATATCTTGGAGCGGGTGGGCCGGCAGATCCACCGCGAGGAGATGTCCGACGACGAGTACGTCCGGATCACGACGCTGGGCTGTTGTCGCGAGGTCGGTCGGGCATCATTTATCCTGTCGACGCCCGAAACCCGGATCCTCATCGACTGTGGCGACAAGCCTGGCGCCGAAGGGGAGGTCCCGTACCTCCACGCCCCCGAGGCGCTCGGCGCTGGCGCCCAGACCATCGACGCCGTCGTCCTGACCCACGCCCACCTCGACCACTCCGCGCTGATCCCGCTCCTCTTTAAGTACGGTTACGACGGCCCGATCTACTGCACCGAGCCCACGCGGGACCTGATGGGACTGCTGACACTCGACTACCTCGATGTCGCCTCCAAGGAGGGACGTACACCGCCCTACGAGTCCGAGATGGTTCGCGAGGCGATCAAACACACTATCCCGCTCGAGTACGGCGACGTTACCGACATCGCCCCCGACGTTAAGCTGACGCTGCACAACGCTGGTCACATCCTCGGCTCGGCCGTCTCCCATTTCCACATCGGCGACGGCCTCTACAACGTCGCGTTCTCGGGTGACATCCACTACGACGATACGCGTCTGTTCAACGGCGCCGTCAACGATTTCCCGCGCGTCGAGACCCTGGTGCTGGAGTCGACCTACGGCGGTCGCAACGACTACCAGACCGATCAGGAGGACTCCGAGCGAAAGCTCGTCGACGTTATCAACGAGGCTCACGACCGCGACGGGAAGGTCCTCATTCCCGCCTTCGCCGTGGGTCGCTCACAGGAGATCATGCTCGTCTTAGAGGAGGCGATGCGCTCGGGCAAGATCCCCGAGATGCCCGTCCACCTCGACGGGATGATCTGGGAGGCGACGGCGATCCACACGACCTACCCCGAGTACCTCCGCGACGACCTGCGGGATCGGATCTTCCACGACGACGAGAACCCGTTCCTCGCCGAGCAGTTCAACCACATCGACGCCGGGGAGGAGGAACGTCAGGACGTCGCCGACGGCGGCCCCTGCATCATCCTCTCGACGTCAGGGATGGTCACCGGCGGCCCGATCATGTCCTGGCTGAGCCACCTCGGTCCCGACCCGGACTCCTCGCTCGTGTTCGTCGGCTACCAGGCCCAGGGAACGCTCGGCCGACGCATCCAGAACGGCTGGGACGAGATCCCGACCAGCGAGGTCGGCGCCATGGGCAATGGCGGCGGTCGCGGCACGCTCTCGCTAAACATGAACGTCGAGACCGTCGACGGCTTCTCCGGCCACGCCGATCGGGCCGGCCTCGAGAACTTCGTCAAGACGATGAACCCCCGCCCCGAGAAGGTGCTCTGTGTCCACGGCGACGAGCGCTCCACACAGGACCTCTCCTCGGCGCTGTACCACGACTACAACATGCGAACGTTCGCACCGAAGAACCTCGAGACGTTCCGATTCCTCTGAGGGACCGTCGGAGCGCAGGTCGGCGACACGAGAGCTGTACCGATCCCCTGGTTTGACCCGTCACTCGTCGGTCGAAAACAGGGTATAATCCTTTTCCGAGGCTGCGAAGGGCATCACGGTCGCGTTTCGCTGTGCGACCCACGACAGTCGAAGAACGAACGACGCCAGGATCGAAAGCGGCGCGAAGCAGGCGACCATAGCGACGAGCGTCGCAGCGACGATTCCCGCCGCCGGGAGCGCCTCGATCGCCGCGAGATCGTACACCGCGAGCGTCGCGGCGAGAAACAGCTGCGCCGGGAGTCCGACGATCAGCAGCACCCGCGAGAGAAAGGAGAGCTCCTTCGTGATGTACACTGTCCGGAAGTACTTCCGGGCGACGTCGATATGGAGCAGGTGCTCGCGGATCGACGTGAACAGCTCGCGCTGTTCGTCGGTCAGTTGTGCGTCGTACTCCGTCTCGATCCGGGCGAGATCGTACAGCTGTTCGGCCTGTGTCGTCCCCAGCGTCGCCGCGATCGCGCCGAAGATCTGTTCGTCCGCGCCGGGCGTGTCGACCGCCCTCGTGACGGTTCTGACGTCGCCTCGGAGCGCGCCCACGAGTTCGTCGATCTCCGCAGAGAGATCGCCGTCGAGGGAGTCGGTCACCGTCTCGCGCAGCGACTGGGCCCGCTTGCCGAGGTTCTCGTGAAGGACGAGCAGGAACGATCCCGGCATCACCGGACTCACCGCCTGGTCCATCACATCCTGGACCTGATCGCGGTACTCGACGGCGTTTCGGGTTCGCCGTTCCAGATTGCCCGGCGAGCCGAGCTCTCGAGAGAACACGAGCTGGTTGATCGCGATGACGACCGTTATAAGTGTAAGGTTTCCGCCGAGAAACGAGCTAAACAGGAGGTACAGCGGTTCACCGGGCGCTCGAGGAAACAGGTTCACGACGAGCAAGGCGAGCAACAGCAACGCGATTCCGCCGAGAAGTACGCCGGCGACGGTCAACCGGTTCCCCTCGATAACTGTCCACCGAAACACCGAGTGACGCCAGCTGGTGTCGTCGGTCATAGCCCGCGTACAGGGAACACCAACCTGAAACGTCTCCCCTCGTTCGTGTACAGTCTCGAGTAGTGTCAGGTGCGTGCGATCGGTATATCGGACGAGCGACGGTTCGTCCCTACCACGCTCCGACCCGTTCGCCCCCGTGATTCGAACGCTCGATTGAAACCCGGGTCCACGACGAACCGGCCGTGCGAGCGCGTGACACCAGCACCTTCTTACGGGAGACTCTTGGGACTCGAGACATTCGGTTAGGAACGATGGAACGCGACGAGAGCGGTCGCCGTCTCGAGGGTTGTAACGCCGGTCGGTCGTCCGCGAACGACACCGTTCGGGGGGCGACCCGTCCATGATGTCGACATGGTTCCTCTATGCCTTCCTGACTGCGGGAATCTACGCCGTGATCGCGCTGCTCTCGAAGGTCGTCAGCGGCGTCGAGATCGACGACCCGCTGACGCTGGCGATCTATAACTGCATTCCCTTCTACGCCGTCTACGTCCTCGTCGGACTTGTTCTCGAGTGGCCCGCGATCCGAAACAGTCTGACCGGGGCGGGCGGCGGCGCGGTTCCGGGAGCCGAGCCCGCGCCGATCGCGGTCGCGCTCGGCTTCGGCATCGTCTCGACGATCGCCTACGGGATCTACTACTGGGGGCTGGTCAACGGCGACGTCTCGCGGTTCGTCCCGGCGCTGTCGCTCGAGACCGTCTTCGTGCTCGTGCTCGGCTTTCTGATCCTCGACGAGGCGTTCCCCTCGGGCGTCTACGCCGGCGTCGGGCTGGTCGTCTTCGGCGCGCTGTTCATCTCCTACGACCGCGACGCCGGCTCGTTCCGCGAGAGCCTGACGTTCTCGACGGTTGGCGTCGCCGTCCTCGCCGCGATCGCCTTCGCGGTGTTCAACACGGGGATGAAGGTACTCACGGACGGCTTCGGCACCGTCGAGATCCTGTTCTGGATCAGCCTCGGCGGACTGGCCTCGATCGCCGCGGTCGTCCCGTTTCGCGGCGGCGGGGTCGAACCGAACCCCGCCGACCTGCTGGCCGGACGCGTACGGCTCACTAAGGGGACGAAGCTACTGCTGGTCGGCGGCCTGCTCAACGCCGTCGGGCTCTTTACGTTCATCCGGGCGCTCGAGCACGGCCCCGTCTCGCTGGCGACCGCGATCACCAAACTCGACGTGATGATGGTGTTCGTCGGCGCGCTCGCGCTGTCGAAGCTCGCGCCCGCGCTGCTCCAGGAACAGTTCGACCCATTCACGCTGGCCCAGAAGGCCTCGGCGTCGATGATCGTCCTCGCGGGCTCGGCGCTGATCCAGTTCAGCTACTGAAGCGGCGGATCGCTAGCAGTAGTTGATAATAGGGTTTTGTTGTTCGGTCTGACTGTGAATACGAGTGGCTCGAGTCGCTACGCAGAGCGTGCGAATGGAACGGCCGGCGTTGTATCTGTAGCCTCAACCAACCACTGCCGGGTGGGACTGGAAGGGCCAGGGGCTTTCAGGGGATACTGGCGAGTAGCAGGTTCTGCTCACACGAACACACGGGATTGCCACGTCCTCCCCAGCCGATTCGCTCACTCGCTGCGCTCGGTCGCTCATCCCTCGCACGATGTTATCGACCGCCCTCGCTCGCGCTCAGGCGGTCGACAGCGCGCACCACCGCAGAAGGAAAGGTCAGAACGAAGCGATACGCCGTCCGCCTCTACTGAACGCGAGTCTCACGCAGATTCTGAATACCGAAGCCGGGTTACTCTCCCCTGCTAGGAGAGCTGTTTCGAGAGCCACTCGAGGTTCGTCGCGACTACAGCGAGGAGGATCCCGACGACCGAGATGACGATCAGGAACGTCGAGACGACGCTGACCATCGGATCCAGCGCCTGCCGGATCTCGGTCCAGGCGAGGACGGGGATCGTCTCGGTGCTTGGCGTCGAGAGGAACAGCGCCATCACGAACTCCTGGAGGCTGATGATGAAGGCCAGCAGCCCGCCGACGAAGATCCCGTGTTTCACGTTCGGGAGGACGACGTAAACGAACGACTGGACCGGACCGGCGCCGAGGTCCTGTGCGGCGTCTAACTGTTGCCAGTCGAATCGGCTGAACACCGACCGCATGACGAAGTAGACTAGCGGCGTCGCCCAGAGCGTGTGGGCCAGCACGATGCTCGCGTACGAGCCCCGGAGCCCGACCTCGTTGAAGTACATCAGCAGCGTGATCCCGAGGATCACCGGCGGAATCAAAAGCGGGATCAGAACCAGCGGCGCCAGCACCGTTCCCAGCGAGCCGTCGTCGATCTCCTGGCCGAACGCACCCATCACGCCCAGCAGCGTCGCGACCAGCGCGGTACCGACGCCGATGACGATGCTGTTCGTAAAGGCGTCGAGCCAGCGGACGCTGTCGAGGAACTCGCCGTACCACACCAGCGAGTAGCTCTCCGGCGGGAACGCGAGCCGTCCCGTACCGGAGAACGACGTCACGACGACCACCAGCAGCGGCAACAGCATGAGCGCCAGCAGGGTCAGGTAGCCGGCGCGGAACGCCGCGGTCTCGAGGGGTTCTCTACGCAAGCTCGAACTCACCTCCGATTCGGTTGAGCAGGGTAAACATGATCGCGATACTGACCAGCATCAACAGCAACATGAGCACCGAGAACGCGGCCGCAAGCGGATAGCGCATATCCGAGAGCATCAGCCCCTCGACCTGCATCGCGAACGTGATGTTGCCCGACAGCAGGTCGGGTGCGGCGTAGGCCCCGACGCTCCAGGCGAACGAGATCACTGCCGCGACGATGACGCCGGGCATCGCCTGCGGGACGACAACCTCGAGCACCGAGCGCGGACGGCTCGCTCCGAGGTCGCGGGCGGCCTCGACGACGTGCCAGTCCATCGTCGCCAGCACGCTGTAGATCGCCAGCACCGCGTAGGGGAGCACGATGTAGAGCTGGCCGACGACGACGCCGACGGTCCCGGGGACGAACTGGATCGGACTCGAGATCAGCCCCAGCGAGAGCAACAGCTCGTTGAGCGTCCCCGATGGCGACAGCAGCGGGTTGAACGCGTACGTCCTGATGACGAGCGTCGTCAGCAGCGGGAGCACGACCGAGAACAGCAACAGTGACTTGAGGAGTCCCGTCGACCGCCAGATCGCGTAGGCGTAAAACAGGCCGATCAGGACCGACAGCACCGTAACGACGATTCCAAGCAGGAACGAGTAGCCGACGATGCTCCAGATAAGATCGCTCGTGAGAACGCTCGAGTAGGCCTCGAGCGTCCAGGTTCCCTCGGCGTAGACGAGGTCGCTCGACTCCTCCGCGAAGCTGATCCGCAGGAGGATGAAGAACGGAACCACGAACACCAGCAGCTCGAAGGCGAGCAGCGGGGCCATCAACAGCAGGGCCCGGTTCGAGCCGGACTGCTGGCCGAGCGACTCCCGAACGCCCTTCAGCGAGCGCGGAAACTGCGAGTTCGTCTCCGCCATTGTTAGAGCGTCACCCGCGAGCCGTCGGTGCGGAACGCGAGCACGTCGGTGCCGTCCCACTCGATGCGGATCTCCTCACCCGCGGTCAGCGCGTCGGTACTCGCGCCCGTCCGCTCGGCGAACATCGAGGTCCCGTTGACCGAGACGGAGTACCGCACCGTCGACCCCCGGTAGAGGACGTTCTCGACCGTGCCGACGACGGCGTTCGACGTGCTCCCGTCGGCGAGCATCGGCTGTTCGTGTCCCTCGACGGCGTCGGCGGTCGGATCCCGTTCGATCGAGAGCACCTCGGGACGCAGCGACAGCGTCAACTCCGTCCCTTCGGCGACGTCGGGGTTACGATCGGTCGGGAGTACGAGCTCGTACCCGAGTTCGGTCTCGACGCGGACGGCTCCGTCCGTGACGCCGACGACCTGGCTGTCGACGAAGTTCGTATCGCCCAGAAAGCCCTCGATAAAGCGGTTTGCAGGGTTCTCGTAGACCTCGGTGGGCTCGCCGACCTGGATCAGTTCACCCTGGTCCATGATCCCGATGCGGTCGGCCAGGGTAAACGCCTCGTCCTGGTCGTGGGTAACGTGGACGAACGTCTCTTCGAGATCCTCGTGGATCTCGCGGAGTTCGATCTGCATGTCCTCGCGGAGGCGCTTGTCGAGGTTCGACAGCGGCTCGTCGAGCAACAGGACGTCAGGGTTGACCGCGAGCGAGCGGGCCAGCGCGACGCGCTGCTTCTGGCCCCCGCTCAGCGTCGTCGGGTCCTCGTCGCCGTAGCCGCCCATCTGGACGCGCTCGAGCATCGCCTCGGCGCGCTCGCGGCGCTCGTCTTTCGGCACGTCGCGCATCTTGAGTCCGAACGCGACGTTCTCCAGGACCGTTTTGTGGGGAAACAGCGCCCAGTCCTGGAACACCGTCGAGGTGTTGCGTTCGTAAGCCGGCTGGTCGGTGACGTCGGCTCCGTCGAGCGTGATCTCGCCGCTGGTCGGCGTCTCGAGGCCGGCGATCATTCGCAACGTCGTCGACTTGCCGCTGCCGCTGGGTCCGAGCAAACAGAGCAGCTCGCCGTCCCGAATCTCGACCGAGACGTCCTGGACTGCGGTTGTCTCGCCGTAGCGCTTCTCCAGGTCGCGTAACGTAATCTCTGACATTGATACGTAGTAGGTGAATGAAAGGAGATCGTCGTCAGGAACTCTGCTGGATGCTCGAGAACGCGTCCGAGAGTTCGCCGGCGTGCTCGCCGAGGTACTCCCAGTCGGGGAAGGCGATGGTCTCGGCTTCCTCGGTCGTCGTCGGCAGGTCGTCCTCGAGCTCTTCGGGGTAGGTGATGTCCTCGTTGCTGAACATCATCGGGTGGGTTTCGGCCCACTCGGACTGGACCTCGGCGTCGAGCAGGAAGTTGATGAACTCCTCGGCCTCGTCGCGTCGATCGGTCCCCTGGACGACACACCAGTTGTTGAACCAGCCGGTGGTCTCCTCGGGCATCGTGTGGGTGAGCCCGTCGTAGTCGTCGATGTCGGCGGCCGTCTGGTCGTAGTACCACTGGGCGACGTCGATGACGCCGTTGTCGAACGCCTGCCAGATGTCCTCGCCGGAGCTGGCCCAGCTCTCGACATTCCAGTCCTCGAGGGTCTCGAGGACGTCATCGTGGAGCTCCGCGTCGTGCATCTCCTCGGCTCCCTCGGCCTCGTCCATGCCGATCGCGGCGGCGTAGAGTGGGTACCACCAGAACCCGGTGTCGACGCCGATCCCCTCGCTTTCGGCGACGGTCTCCGAGGAGAGATCGCCCCAGGTCTCGGGCTCGACGTCGGCGTCCTCGCGGTGGATAATGGTACAGGGCGCGCCGTCGACCGGCAGTCCGTACTCCGTCCCCCGCATCTCCGCGTAGTAGTCGATGATCCCGTCGGCGTTGGGAACGTTTTCCTCGCGGATCGGCTCGAAGAGGTCGTCCTGGCGGCCGTAGTAGTAGAAGTTCCCCTCGGCGACCGTCACGTCGAACGGCGGCTCGTCCTCCGGCGCGTTCTGGATGTCGGTAAGGATGTCGTCCCAGCCACGGTGGACGTCGATCTCGACGTCGTGTTCGTCCTCGTACTGGGTGACGAGCCCTTCTTCGAAACGATCGGCGTAGTTTCCGCTCCAGACGCTCACCCGCAACACGTCCTCGCCGTCGCTGCCGGCGAGTTCGGCACAGCCCGCGAGTGCGGTCGCCGAGCCGGCCGCCGCAGCGGACAGGAAACGGCGCCTGGAGGTCGGGGTTACTCGAGAGTCGGTTGAAGAGCCGATCGCTGACTTCGCGTCGTTGGTTTCTGCATCCCGGTTCGGGTCTGCAGCCATGAGTACCCGGTAAACCCGGATTGCGACATAAAGGCGTTATGATGTAGTAATAATAGCCGATGAAAACAGAGGGGACCGGCCGTCGTATCGAGCTTTCGTCGGCGAATCGGTGCCGATCGGACGTCGCGATTCGTCGGTCGGTCGTTCGGAACCGTCCCCGTCGGACCGATCGCCGGACGATTCCGCCTCGGGCGCGAACCAGGTTTCCACTCGAACCTGAACGGGACGTACGGCGGGATCTCGATCGGGTTCCGGGCCGAGACCAGAGCGGGAACGGCGTCGACTCACCCGAGCCACGCCGTCACGATGACGGCGAGTTCGAGCGACGGCGGAATCGTCGTCGCCCGAAAGAGGAAACACAGGACGCTGAACGAGACCGCTCCGGCGATCATCACCGAACAGGGCGAACTCGATGATCGGGTCGACCGATCAGGACTCCGGCGCGTCGGCCGGATCGACGACCTCGCCCGTCTCCGGGTAGACCCCTACCTGCTCACAGACGTCGGCCATCGGACAGGCGTCGGGATCCTCGAGACAGACCGGCTTCCGGGCTGTGCAGTACTCCCGCCCGAACTGGATCGACGCCGTGTGGCCGAAGCCACACTTCGCGGCAGGGATTTCGCGCTCGAGGACCGCCCGAACTTCCTCGTGGTCGGCGTCGGCGGGAGCGATCCCCAGCCGGCGGTAGATCCGGTGGACGTGCGTGTCGACGGGGAAGACGCCGCCGCGCCCGCCCGCGAACAGCAGAACGCAGTCGGCGGTCTTCGGGCCGACGCCGTGGATCTCGAGTAGCCGCTCACGGACGGCCTCCGGTTTCTCGTTCCTGACGAAATCGTCGAACGCCGCAGCCGAGCCGAACTCCTCGAGGATTTCCTCGGCTGCGCCGATGATCATCTCCGATTTCTGGTTGTACAGCCCGGCGGAGCTGATCGTCTCGGCGAGCGCGGACTGTTCGGCGTTGGCGAGCGATTCCGCGAGGTCCGTCGATTCGCCTCCGTACCTGTCAACCAGCGAGTCGTGGGCCGGCTGGCTCGCCTTGTCGCTCGTGTTCTGGCTCAGGATCGTCCGCACGAGACAGGTGAAGGCGTCCTGCCCGCCGTAGCTCTTCTCCCAGTACAACTCGCCGAGCCGATCGACGACGCGCTCGGCACGAGTGTCGGCGGTCGCCGGGTCGAACTCCGCGGCGGTCCCGCCGCCCGTCTCGCCGCCGCTGATGTTGACCGACGGCTCCTGATCGTCGTTCATACGTTGGGATTCGGGTTCGAGAAGCAAAACCGCCGTGGAATCAGCGATCCGGCTCGATCGCTCGATCGACCGCCCGTCACGACCCCCTCGCTCGAGCGGGCGCCTCACCGTCCTCACGAGTTCCCCGTCTATGGATCTCCGGAGGTGTACGAGACCGACACCGTCACTGAGAGCCCGGTCGTCCCGCCGGCGACGCTGAGCTGGTAGCTCTCCGCACCCTCCTCGGCGGCCAGCGTCTCGAGTTTCTCCCGAATGCCGGCGAGCAGTCGCTCGAGGCCGCCGATCACCCGCTCCTCCCGCTGGACGTCGATCGGTTCGGCCGACGGCTCATCGAGCGCTCGCGACGTCGCGGCGACGAACGCCTGGAGTTCATCGAGCGATTCGACCCGGCCCAGCCGCTGTTCGAGGTGGTCAGTGGTTTGTGTATCGAGCATCACGTCTCTCGTTACCGATCACCAGTTTGACGGAAAAACGTTCGGTGCCCGAGACAGTCGCCCGCGACGGACGATTCGAACGCGACACCGTCGGTGAAGGCCACGGAAACCGTCGATCGCGGGGCAGTCCCGCTACTCGACCGTCAGCGTCACCGTCGCCTCGGCGCCCTCGGCGAGCGCGTCGACGAGCTCTCGGTCGAACCCCTCCGCAGCGAACTCGGCGCCGACCACGACCGTTCGGTCGTCCACGTAGTCGCTGGTTCGTCCGACCGCGCTGCGCTCGTTCGTGAACTCGAGGTCGGGATCGCCGCGTCCCGCGACCGACTCGCGGTGGCCGTTGGCCTCGATCTCGACGGTGATCGTCGCCGCTTCGTCTCGGCAAGCCTCGACGAACTCGGGGTCGAAGTCGGCGGGCGCCCGATCGGCGTCGATCGCCAGGATGCAGTCTCCGGCGGGTGTGAGGTAGTCGTCGGTCGTCACCTCGAACGTGCTCGCGTGTTCGGCGCTGACGTGTTCGTGTCCTCGAGCGCGGATGACTTCCTGCATACCCTGGCGGAGTCGAGCCGGGCGGAAAACGGGATCGACTCGGCTCTCAGGCCGTCGCCCGTTACCCGGTTCGAAACTCCCGGAGACGGCGCCGCCGAGGACGGCCAGCGAGCCCGTAAGCCAGCTTACCAGGCACTCACAAGCACCGCGAGCGCGACGCCACCGACGACGAGTCGATCGCCCATGCTCGACGCTCGTCGGTAAATACGACAAGTCGTTGTGACACGAAAGGGCGGTTCCCAGCGCGTTCTATACGAGACTCGCGCCGTCGAAGTCGCCGCGGCTGTACTCGAGGTCCATCAGGTCGAGGATTGTCGGGGCGATGTCGAAGAGGTCGGCGTCGCCGATCGAGGCGTCGGGGTCGTCGATGTACAGCGAGGTGTCGTCGAAGCTGTGCATTCCGTTTCGCGGACCGGTGGTGAAGATCTCGGAGTCGGCCTTGAAACCGGACTTGAGGTCGAAGCCGTCGTTCGGAATCGCGACCAGATCCGGCGCGATGTCGTCGTGGTCGCCCCGGAAGGCCGCTTCCTTCTCGACGACGCGGTCGACGACCTTCTCGCCGTTGGGGCCCTCGAGGGCCTCGAGGTCGGCCTTGAGCTCGTCGCGAACCTCGTCGTACTCGTCTTCGGAAACCGAACCCCGCGGTTCGCGACCCTCGAGGTTGAGATAGAACCGACCGGGGATGAAGGAGTAGGCCTTCGTCTCCGTGGCGATGTCGCCGAGCTCCTCGGGCTCGTCGCCCTCGAAGGAGAGCCAGCCCTCCTCGATGAGCCACTCGTTGAAGTGGACCTCGTAGTCGAGGCTCGTGAACCCGTGGTCGGAGGCGACGATCAGCGTGACGTCCTCGGGAAGGGCCTCGCGCAGCCGTCCGATATAGTCGTCGACCTTCTCGTAAAAGTCGAGGAACTCCTCCTTGTACTGGCCGTCGCGCTCGTAGTCCTTGAAGAGGAAGTGGTTGACCCGGTCGGTCGTCATGAAGACGCCGAAGAACAGATCCCAGTCGTCCTCCTCGATGTAGTGTTCGAACGCCTCGAAGCGGGCGTCGATCGTCTCGTGGGCGTCCTCGATGAACGCCTCCTTTTCCTCCTCGTGGCCGAGTTTCGGGTTGACGTCGATGCGGTAGTCGAGCGTCTCGAGGTAGTCGCGGACGTCGTCGGGGTAGGCGGCCTTCTCGAGGTCGGGCGAGAGAAAGCCCGACACCATGCGCTGCACGTTTCGCTGCGGCGGGAACGTAACGGGGACGTTCATCACGGTCGCCTTGAGCCCCTCCTCCTGGACGCGGTCCCAGACGCGGTCGGCCTGGACCTCCCGGCCCATCGGCACGTACGTGTCGTACGTGCCGACCTCCCGGTCCTGGAAGCCGTAGACGCCCGTCTCACCGGGGTTGACGCCGGTGGTCAGCGACGGCCAGCAGGCGCTGGACTCGGGCGGGACGATGCTCGAAATCTCGCTCGCGGTGCCGTCGGCCGCCAGCGACGCGAAGTTCGGGAAGCGGTCCTCGTGTTCGGAGAGCAGACTGTACGGCACGCCGTCGACGCCGATAAACGCGACTCGGGGGGAGTCGTCACCCCGCAGCCGGTCGAACAAACCCATGCGGGGCCGTAGTCCGACCGTATACAAGAAGGTTCGTTTCCGGACACTGTTTTCGAGAACCGGTGACGCCGATCTTGGTTTCGCGTTCAGCGTCGCCGACTGTCGCACCGAACACGTAGACCGACGCCGGTGGAGGGGATCCTCGAGGAGCTCGTAGAAACCGGCAGGATCTCCGGTCGCTCTCGCGGCGGGCGATCGGGAACCGGGCTACTCCGTCTCCTCGTCCGCGCTCTCGGAGCGGAAGTTCGTCGGGACGACCGTCAGGTGGGCCATCCCGGTACCGGATTCGACCGACTCGGTGGTCGACGCGGATTCTCGTGGGGACGGGTTGGTTGCTGCCATGACGGACGGTAGTACGACGGCTCACCCAATAAAATTACCCATGCTCATAACACATACGGCGGGCGGGCTGGAATAACTCCGGCGAATCCGTCGGCGGAAAATCGAACGTGGGCGCGGGGGTCGCCGCTAGAAGTTCTCGTCGTAGAGATCCTGGGCGTGTTCGATCGCGTCGTAGGCGGCCTGACGGTCCTCCCAGCCCTGGGTCTCGACTTCCTTGCCCTCCTCTAAGTTCTTGTACGTCTGGAAGAACTCGTCGATCTCGTCGAGTTGCTGCTGGGTGATGTCCTCGAGGTCCTCGATGTGGTCGTAGCGGGGATCCTCGCTCGGGACGGCGATCACCTTGTCGTCCTGCTCGCCGTCGTCGTCCATCTTCATCAGGGCGACGGGACGAGCCTCGATGATACAGCCGGGGAACGTCTGATCCTCGACGAGAACCATCACGTCGAAGGGGTCCTCGTCGTCGTAGTACGACTGCGGGATGAAGCCGTAGTCGGAGGGGTAGTGGACGTTCGAGTGGAGCACGCGATCGAGGACGACGCCGGGGACGTCCTTGTCGTACTCGTACTTGTTGCGCTCGCCCTTGAGACACTCGACGACGGCGTAGATCTCTTCTGGCGGGTTCGGTCCGGTCTCGAGGTCTTCCCAGAGATTGACCATGTATCTCGGACGTTCACGGTGGGCCAAAAAGTACTTTCGTAATCGTATCAGCCGTCACGGCCGACGACTGCCGACGGAGCGTGGAGTACGGAACTCGGAAGATCGACGTTCGAGCCGGTATCGGCTGCTGGAGGGGGTCTGCGGGTCGATCCAGCAAAATAGTTGAGAAGTCTTAAATAGTCCGGTGACTGTTACACGACTATGTCAGAGGCACAATCAATCAGCAGCGATCAGAGTGTCGCACGCGAGCTGACCGCGTTCCAGACCAACATCCTCACCATCCTCGCAAAGGAGCCGATGTACGGCCTGGCGATCAAGCGCGAACTCGAGGAGTACTACGGAACCGAGGTCAACCACGGCCGACTCTACCCGAACCTCGACGAACTCGTCGAGCTCGGGCTGGTCGAGAAGAGCGAACTCGACAAGCGGACGAACCAGTACTCGCTGACCGACGAGGGGTACGAGGCCGTCCTCGACGGCGTCCAGTGGTCGCTCTCGAAGATCGTCACGGACGACGACCGCGCCGACGAGATCCGCCAGCTCGTCGACGAGAGCTACAGTAGCAACTGAAAGTCAGTGCGCACCCGATCGCACGACGGTCGTGCGATCGGGTGCAAACAGTTTCAGTTGGTGCTGCACCGAGCGATAACTAAGGTGTCAGAACCTCCGTTCGCGTTCGATCACACCGAACACGTGTAGATCGGCGCTGAACCGTCCGTTTTATTCGACGGTCGACGAGCTCCGTAGCTCCGGGTGTGGCTCGTCGGCCGCCTCGAAGACGAGATCGACCGACTCCTCGACCACGTCTCGTTGCTTTTCGGAGGGCCAGGCGTTCCGAACGAAGTACCCCGTCAGGAACTCCTCGAGTTCCGCCGACGTCGCCGATTCGATCGGCTTCGCGTAGTGATTGCCGAAGAAGTCCGCGAGGGCGACCGCGTTGTCGCCGTGAACGTCGCCGTGGGCCGCCCTGACCTCGGCGACCAGCTCGCGGTTTCGTTCGTCGACTGCCTGCCAGTCGTCGGGATCCTCGGTGCCCTCGAGCTGGATCTCGATCGCCCGATCGATATCTTCGATGCGATCAGTCCTGATGACGCCGTCGGCGTGCCACTCCTCGGGGTGGAGCACGAGCGTCGCGTCCTCCTCGTCCCGAACGCGGGCGGTGAACTCGTGTTCGGAAAGCAGGTCGTCGCGTCGCTCGAGCCGAGCTGTTCGCTCGTTCTCGTCGGTCGCGGTGCGAGCCAGCCGCGTCAGTCGTTCGGCCTCGTCGACGACGTCGTCGGGCAGTTCTCCCGGGGACCGTTCCCCGTCGGACGACCGGTCACCGTCGGCCTCCGTCCCGTTCTCGAGGTCGCTCATACCCGTCGTTCGCGCTCGAAGCCCTTTCCGTTGCCGTTTTCGGCGCTATCCCTGGTCCAGCGCCTCGTTGGCCAGCCCGTCCGCGCGGTCGTTGACCTCCCGCGGGACGTACTCGAGGGTCCAGTCGTCGAACGAGGAGAGCAGCTCGAGCGCCCGAACCCGCTGCTCGCGCAGTTCGGGGTTGTTGGTGTCGTACTCGCCGCGGACCTGCTTGACGATCAGTTCGGAGTCGCCCCGGGCGTGAACTTCGCCGTAGCCGTACTCCTCGGCCGCCTCCAGTGCCGTGATCAGCGCCGCGTACTCGGCCTGGTTGTTCGTCGTTCGACCGATCCGCTCGCCCCCCTCGGCGACGATTCCCTCGCTCGTGACGATCACCCAGCCGATCGCCGCCGGCCCGGGATTGCCGCGGCTGGCGCCGTCGAAGTAGACGTGGGCTCGACCGCCGCCCTCGCGGAGCAGGGCCTCGAGCTTGCGGGGCGTCTCGCCCTGAATCACGACCTTGTCGTCGTAGGCGACGGCCGTCGCGCCGTCGCGAGTCGCTCGCCAGCGTTCGTGTTCGGTGTTTCCGGCGTCGACGGTGACGCCCGCCTCCTCGAGGCGCTCGCGGGCGTCGTCGACGTCGCACTCGATGACTGGCATTCGTGTCCGTGCTCGAGGAGAGCCGGATAAAGGTTTTCCGGTTTCAAATCGTAAACCATCCCGCTGAACCGCTGTGGCCGCCGTTTTCGCCGGATACTAGGAATATGTCGGAAGGGGAACCCCAGAACTTATATATCATAGTAGTACTACTATAAAAGCGCGATGACACGGTCCACCCGCCAGCGGGAGCGAATGCGTGAAACGGACGAATCCGAGGAGCAAGAGGGGGTACGTGCCTGCCCCGAGTGCGAATCGGATAATCTCGTGAAAGACTCCGATCGGGGTGAGCTCATCTGTGAAGACTGTGGGCTCGTCGTCGAGGAGGAGAAGATCGACCCCGGTCCGGAGTGGCGGGCGTTCAACCACCAGGAACGACAGGAGAAGTCCCGCGTCGGCGCCCCGACGACACAGACGATGCACGACAAGGGGCTGACGACGACGATCGACTGGAAGGACAAGGACGCCTACGGTCGCTCGATCTCCTCGAAGAAACGCAGTCAGATGCACCGCCTGCGCAAGTGGCAGGAACGCATCCGAACCAAGGACGCTGGCGAGCGCAACCTGCAGTTCGCGCTCTCGGAAATCGACCGGATGGCGTCGGCGCTGGGTGTGCCGCGATCGGTCCGCGAGGTGGCGTCGGTCATCTACCGACGCGCGCTCAAGGAGGACCTCATCCGCGGCCGATCGATCGAGGGCGTCGCCACCTCGGCGCTGTACGCCGCCTGTCGCAAGGAGGGCATCCCGCGGAGCTTAGAGGAGATCTCGGAAGTTTCACGCGTCGAACGAAAGGAGATCGGTCGCACGTATCGATACATCTCGCAGGAACTCGGCCTCGAGATGCGCCCCGTCGATCCGAAAAAGTACGTTCCCCGCTTCTGTTCCGAACTCGAACTGTCCGAAGAGGTCCAGACCAAGGCCAACGAAATCATCGAAAAGACGGCCGAGGAAGGACTGCTCTCGGGCAAATCCCCGACCGGGTACGCCGCTGCGGCGATCTACGCTGCCTCGCTGCTGTGTAACGAGAAAAAGACCCAGCGCGAGGTCGCCGACGTCGCCCAGGTGACCGAAGTCACCATCCGGAACCGGTATCAGGAACAGATCGAAGCGATGGGAATCCACGGCTAACGCCGATACCACCTCTTTTATCCGACAAATGCCGCCGTCCGTCCAGCGCCGTCGCTGATCCAGCGGCGGTTCCGCGGATGCTCTCTGCCGAACGCCGGTGGGACGTCGCTGCAGTCCCTCGAGGCCGAGTTCGGAGGGTTACTCCTCGTCTTCGTCGTCCTCGTCGTCCATCGGATCGTCCTCTTCATCGTCCATCGGGTCGTCTTCTTCCTCGTCCTCTGGGTCGTCTTCCTCTTCATCGTCCATCGGATCGTCTTCCTCGTCGTCCTCTTCCTCGTCGTCCTCTTCATCGTCCATCGGGTCGTCCTCTTCCTCGTCGTCCTCCTCATCGTCCATCGGATCGTCTTCCTCGTCGTCCATCGGATCGTCCTCCTCATCGTCCATCGGATCGTCCTCCTCATCGTCCATCGGGTCGTCTTCCTCGTCATCCTCGACCGGATCCTCCTCCGGGTCCTCTTCGGGATCTTCCTCCGGATCGTCCTCGGGATCGTCGTTACATCCGGCGATCGCGATAGCGCTAACTGTGCCGCTCAGTGCGATCAGACGCCGACGTGTGAGATGGTCCGTCATGTTCAGTCACTCCGAATCGGGTCTGAGAAGCCTATCGCAAAGAGAATGCGCTGCCTATTCTCGCTCCGCCGACCACAAACTACAGTTACGTCGAACCAGTCCTCGAGCGAGAAAAGCCGCGTCGCTCGAGCCGACCGTTCCGCGACCGGGGCGTATCGTTCGGCGACGGTAACGACAGATCGGCCGACCGGACCGGGACGTCCGTGCGTCGAAAACGCCAGTTACCGTTCCGAACGGACGGAACGGTCGGGCTGTTCCGTCGGAGCCGTTACTCGTCCTTGCCGACGCTGATGACCTGCAACAGCGAGTAGACGGGAACGCCCTCGATCTCCTCGACGCCCTGTTTGTCCGCGAGGACGACACACGCAAGCGGCTCGCCGCCCTCCGATCGGATTGCCGCGATCGTCTCGCGCATCGTAGTGCCGCTCGTGATGGTGTCGTCGACGACGTAACACTCGCGGTTGCGGATGCCCGCGAAGTTTCGCGAGAACGTGCCGCCGAGCTCCTCGATGTCGCCCTCCTCCCACTGGTGTTTCGCGGGCGTGTACGTCGAGAGGTCACTCTCGAGTTCGCTCGCGATGAGCGTCGCGATGGGACCGCCTGCCTTCTCGATGCCGACGGTCAGATCGACGTCCTCGCCGTGCTTGGCGAGCAGGTCGGCCATGGCCTCCGCGATCGAACCCATCCGTTTGCTGTCCCGTCCGATCGCCGACCAGTCGACGTGGATGTCCTGCGGGCCGCCGTTCCCGGCGGAGTGCCGGGTCGACTGGCTCGAGGGCTCGGCCGTCGCGTCGCCGCGCTCGACCAGCCAGCTCGCGGTCTCCCGGGAGACGTTCAGCTCGTCCGCGATCTCGCCCTTCGAGAGCCCCTGGTCTGCGAGTTCGGCGGCACTCTCGATGAGGTCGTCAACGTTTTTCATGCCTCAGGGTTCGCGCGCCGTTTTTATATTCGTGTCGCAGCCGACGAACGTCGCCTCGACTCCCTGGAAAGACTCTCAGTATTGGCAAGGATTATCACTTGTCTCTCCGGTATCCCGGGTATGGAACGGTACGATCTCGTCTACCAGCTCTACGACGAGTACGACACGAAGACGTTGCGGGAGTACCAGGAGTTCGTCGACGTCTTTCCGGCCGTCGACTCCCGGGTCGCCCTCGAGCACTGGCAGGAGGCAAACGAGGAGCTCGAGGACCGGAAGGACGAGATCAGATCGGCGTTCGCCGCCGGCGAGACGTTCGCGGAGATCGCCGCGCGGGCGACCCGCGACCAGGCGTTTACCGCGCTCGACCTCGAGGCCAAGTATGGCCGCGGCGTGAACGTGCTGGTCCTCGACGTCGACGAGACGCTGCGCTCGGCCGGCAGTACGGACAACGAGATCCCTCGAGAGACCCTCCACGTCCTGACGGAGTTTCACGAGGCCGGGGTCCCGATCGTGATCTGTACGGGCCAGACCCTGGAGAACGTCAAGGGGTTTGCCATTCAGGGGCTGGGTAGCGAGATCGTCCACTCCGGGGAGCTATCGATCGTCTACGAGGCGGGGACCGGCGTGTTCACGCCCGGTCACGGCGCCGAGACCAAACAGCTGCTGTACGAGGAGCTCGACGAGGAGATCCGCGAGGTGTTCGACGACCTGCGGGCTCGAGTCCTGACGGAGGCCCCCGACACACTCAGGCGTGGCTGTCACCTGCAGGGCAACGAGTTCAACGTCACGATGAAACCCAACTACGAGACCGGGTCGGCCGACGCTCGCGAGATCATCGACGACGCGCTCGTCTACCTGATCGACCTGCTGGCCGACGCCGTCGGCGAGGCGATCGGGTTCGACGGCGAGGAGATCCGCGATCGGACCCGCACGTTCTACGCCGATCAGGACCCCGAAATCAGGACCGTCCTCGAGGAGGGGGGTGCGTACCCCGATCGGGACGACGAGTCGATCCCCGACGAACTCGCGGACGTCCTCGGGCGAATCGACGTCGCCTACTACGAGGCCGACGCCGCCGAGATCGGCAGCCTCGAGCTGAACAAGGTCGTCGGCGTCGAGCGCGCGCTCGAGGTACTCGGGATCGACGATCCGTTCGCGCTGGTGATGGGCGACTCCAAGAGCGATCGCCGCGTCATGGAGTGGGTCGCGGAGAACGACGCCGGGATCGCGGCCGCGCCGGAACACGCCTCCCAGGACACCCTCGAGCACGTCCTTGGAACCGACGAGCTCGTCTTCGACCGCGGAAAGAGCGTGGACGTCCTGCAGACGACGTACGCGCTCAATCGGCTCGCGAGGCTCGGATAGCCGACCGGGATCGGTACTTGAACCACCGAAATAGGTAGGCCGGCCCATCAACTCCGTCGGAGCTGTCCCTTTCGCAAGCGCAGTCGAGTGCGGGTGTGATCGACACGCAGCGTCGTACGATCGAACCAGGTGATCAGCTATGAACGGATACGAGTGCCAGTACGGCTCCGGCATCGGAATCGACGGGCGACCGGGCTCGAACGCGAACGGGAAGGGGGATCGAACGTGACGACGATCGCGGAGCTCGCCGTCCCCACCGACGAGTTCGCGCTCGAGCCGACGATCCGGTCGCTGTCGGCGTTCGAGCTTCGGGTCGAGAGCGTCGTCGTCGACGACTCGGTCCGGACCGCCCCGCTGATCTGGTTCGCGGGTTCCGACGCCGACGCGGTCGAGGACGCACTCGAGGACGACTCCACCGTCGAGTCGTTTCGCCGACTGCTCCGGCGGCCCGACGCCGACGAGTGGCTGTTCCGAATCCGGTACGCCGACGACGCCACGCCCGTCTGCAGCGCGGTCTACGCGAACGACGGGACGGTTCTCGACGCCGAGGTCGCGAACGGCCGCTGGACGGTTACGCTGTTGTTTCCCCGGCGGGAGGGCGTCTCCGAGGCCGTCTCCGACCTTCAGGAGCGGGACGCGCGGATCGACGTCAGGCGCATGGTCGAGGCCGAGGCGGACGAGGGCCTCGAGATGGCGGCGACCCTGACCGACCCCCAGCGGGAGGCGATCGCCGAGGCCTACCAGCAGGGGTACTACGACGTTCCCCGGGAGATCTCCCTCGAGGAGCTTGCGGGCGAACTCGAGATCTCCCACCAGGCCCTCTCCGAGCGACTCCGCCGGGCGAACCGCGTTCTCGCGAGCGAGCAGCTCGACGCGTCGGCCGACGGGCTCGGCGAGGGGTGAGCGCTCGAGTGGTGGCCATTTTTGCCACCGCGCTCGAATAGGGACGTATGGAACTCACCGACGAGCAGGCGGCGGTTCGCGACGTCGTTCGCGAGTTCGCCCGCGAGGAGATCAGACCGACGGCGCTCGAGGCCGACCAGCGCCAGGAGTTTCCCGAGGACGTCTGGGACGGGCTCGCCGAGCTCGACCTGACGAGCCTCACCGTGCCCGAGGCGTACGGCGGCTATGACGCCGACCCCGTGACGGCCGCCGTCGTCAACGAGGAGGTCGCCTACGGCGCGCTCGCGGTCGCGACGGCGCTGTCGGTTCACTCGCTGGCAACATCCTGTATCGCCGAGTTCGGCAGCGAGGACCTCAAGGAACGGTGGCTCCCCGACATGGCCGAGGGTCGTCCCGTCGGCGCGTTCGCGCTCTCGGAGCCCCACGCCGGCTCGAACCCCGCCGAGATGTCGACCGAGGCCCGCAGGGAGGGCGACGAGTACGTTATCAACGGCGAGAAGCAGTGGATCACGAACGGGAAGCGGGCGGGCGTCTACGTCCTCTTCGCGAAGACCGACCGCGACGACCCCTCGACGGTGACCCAGTTTCTCGTGCCGGGCGACGTCGACGGGCTCTCGGTCGGCGAGAAGGAGGACAAGCTCGGGCTCCGAGCCAGCGACACGACGAGTCTCACATTCGACGACGTCCGGATCCCCGCCGAGAACCGGCTGACAGAGGAGGGACGCGGTCTCTCGGCCGCCTTTCACATCCTCACGGGCGGTCGGATCGCCATCGCGGCACAGTCAGTCGGCCTCGCCCAGTGTGCGATGGACGAAGCGCTCGAGTACAGCGAGGAGCGCGAACAGTTCGACCAGCCGATCGGCGAGTTCCAGTCGATTCGCCACAAGCTCGCCGAGATGGCGACCCGAATCAAGGCGAGTCGGCTGCTGACCCGCGAGGCGGCACGCGAGCGCGCGTCGGGCAGCGCCGGACTGACCGCGAGCATGGCGAAGTACTTCGCCAGCGAGACGGCCATGCACGTCACCAACGAGGCCGTCCAGATCCACGGCGGCTACGGCTACGTCACCGAGGGCGAGGTCGAACGGCTCTACCGGGACGCCAAGATCACCGAGATCTACGAGGGGACCACCGAGGTCCAGAAGAAGGTGATCGCGCGCCACCTGCTCGAGTAGCGGACCGAAGTCGCTATTCTGCTCGCGTCCCTATCACCGGTCGTGACCGAATACGATGCCGTCGTCTACGACCTGGACGGAACCCTCGTCGACCTCGCCGTCGACTGGAACGCCGTCGCGATCGACGTTATCGCGGTGTACGCCCGGGCCGCCACCGAACCGCCGAGCGAGAACCTCTGGGAGCTGCTCGAGGCCGCGAGCAAGTTCGAGATCGCGCCGGCTGTCGAGGAGACGATCGCCGACCACGAACGCGAGGGTGCGCGGCTGTCCCGCCGCCTGACCCGCGCGGACGAGGCCCTCGAGCGATCAGTTCCCGTCGGCGTCTGCTCGCTCAACTGCGAGGCCGCCTGTTGGATCGCGCTCGAGGAACACGCGCTCGAGCCCGCGGTCGACGCCGTCGTGGGTCGAGACACCGTCGAGACGCGAAAGCCCGACCCAGAGCCGCTGCTCGAGACCGTCCGCGGGCTCGGCGCGCAACCGTCGTCAACGCTGTTTATCGGCGACACCGAGCGCGACGAGCGGACGGCCGATCGTGCGGGCGTCGACTTCGAGTACGTCGAGGGCGGCGAGTAGCTACTCCTGCGTGCGCTTCGCGTACGCGAACACCGACAGCGCCACGAGTAGCCAGACGACGGCACCCACTCGGATCGCGAACTCGGCTCGAGCGCCCCAGCTCGGGAGGTCGGCGCCGATCGACAGCAGGGCGACGATCGGCGCGCCGACGAGGATCGTGACGACGAACGTCGTCTGCATCACCCACCCGAAGTCGACGCCGTCCGGCGAGGTCGTTTCGACGCGTTCTGGCACGTTCGAAGGTGTTCACCGGGTCCTCTTAACAGTCGCGGGTGGCAGATCGTCGGCGCGGAACGATGGCGTTTACTCGCGGGAGCCGAACCCACACGTATGCCTACCGTACGGGAGCTGCAGTCGACAGCCGGAACCGAACCGATCACGATGCTGACGGCCTACGACGCGCCGACGGCCGAGATCGTCGACGAGGCCGACGTGGACGTGATCCTGGTCGGCGACAGCGTCGGCAACACCTCGCTCGGGTACGAGACGACGCTACCGGTAACCGTCGACGACGTCGCAGCCCGCGTCGGCGCGGTCTCCCGGGCGACCGACGAGGCGCTGGTCGTCGCCGACATGCCGTTTCTCTCCTTCGGCGTCGACGAGACGGACAGCCTCGAGAACGCCGGCCGAATGCTCAAAGAAGAGGGTGCTGCCGCGGTGAAACTCGAGTCCGGGCCCCACACCGTCGAGCTGACCGAGACGATGGTCCAGCTCGGCATTCCCGTGATGGCCCACCTCGGCCTGACGCCCCAGCACGTCAACCAGTACGGCGGCTACCCGCGCCAGGGAACCGACCAGAAGGCAGCCGAGCGCATGCTCGAGCTGGCCGTCGCCCACGAGGAGGCCGGCGCGTTCTCGCTCGTCCTGGAGCACGTTCCGTCGAACCTCGCGGCCGAGATCACCGAGGCGCTCGAGATCCCGACGATCGGGATCGGCGCCGGCCCCGACTGCGACGGCCAGGTGCTGGTCGTCGACGACGCCGTCGGCCTCAGCGACTGGTCGCCCTCCTTCTCGAAGCAGTTCGGCAACGTCCGCGAGGAGATGAGCTCGGCCGTCGAGGGTTACGTCGAGGCCGTCGAGTCCGGCGAGTTCCCGGCCGAGGAACACAGCCACGAGGAGCGGGACCTCGACGACCTGTACTGACCCTCGAAGGGCCGACGAGCTGCGGTGGCTCGGCCCGGACACGGCGACGTTTCTGCCCGTCGGTGCCGTCGTTCTCCTCGGTGCCGGAACAACCTACTCCAGAGCGTAGTCAGCCTCCCGGGAACTCTCGGGTTACTGTTACTCCTCGAGCCCGCCCACGAACGCCGCGACAGCCTCGTTGAACGCCGTCGGCTGCTCGAGCATCGCCAGGTGGGCCGCGTCCTCGATCTCGACGAGGTCGCCCTCGCCGATCTCGTCCGCGAGATACTCGTGGTACTGCGGGGGCGTCAACTGGTCGTACTCGCCGTAGACCGCGAGCGCGGGGACGTCGATCCGATGAACGTCGTCGCGGACGTCGAAGCGATGACAGGTTCGGAAGTCCCGTCGTACGGTTCCCTGTCCGCACTCGCGCATCCGTTCGATCGACTCGTCGCGAAGCTCGGGACCGGGGTCATGAAGGAGACGATCCGGACCGTGGAGGAACTCGAGGGCCCGGTCGAAGTCGGTGTCGAGCCACTCGAGCAGGTCCTGGAGCACGCCAAGTTTGGCGCCCGTTCCGGCCAGAACGATCCCGTCGACGTCGGGCTCGCGCTCGAGGAGGAGGTGCATAGCGACGGCTCCGCCCAGGGAGCTCCCCCCCAGGATCCTCGCATCCGTTTCCTCGAGGACCGCCGCGACGTCGTCGGCGTACGCCGACAGCGCCGTGTAGCCGGCACTGGCGGCGACGTCCTCGGAGTCGCCGTGTCCGCTGAGGTCGATGGTGACGACCGGGTACCGGTCGGCGAGGCGATGCTGTGCCTTCCAGGCCGCCCGCGACCCACCGCTGCCGTGGACGAAACAGATCGCCGGCCCCGTTCCCCCTCGATCGGCGACCTCGTAGGCCGTCTCCCGGCCGTGGTGTCGAACCGTTTCCATACACCTCCGGACGAGGGGAACTGGTATAAAGGCTCGAGCCGGCGTCGGCACAACCGGCAGGAACGGACGGAGCCGATAGGAACCTGAGTACGGAGTCCGTACATTGAACTGCGAACAAGCCCCTTCTATTGCACCCCGGTTCCGTACCGTGATTCGTCGGGGAAATACTTATATACTAGTAGCACTTACCCGTAGTTAGTATCACCATGACACTCGATCAATTCACCCGTGGAGACGAGCAGATCGCTCGTCGCTACGAGTACGAGGACGGATCGGTGCTGGCCGTCGACTTCGGCACGGCGAGTACCGACGCCGCCGCCGATGTCGCCGACGGAACGGTCATCGTCGTCGACGGCGACGACCAGTACGAGTTCGAGCTGCCCGACGGCGCAGCTGACGCGCACACGTTTATCAGAAACGGCGTGCTCACTGTCGAACTGGAGGGCAACCAATGAAACTCACCGTCAAACCCCTGAAGCAGAAGGACGCGGGCCGCGGACTCGCCGCGATCGACCGCGTCTCGATGCGCGAACTCGACCTCGAGAACGGCGATTACATCGTCATCGAGGGCAACGATGACAGCCAGGCCGTCGCGCGGGTCTGGCCCGGCTACCCCGAGGATGAGGGCCGTGGCATCGTTCGCATCGACGGCCGCCTGCGTCAGGAGGCCGACGTCGGGATCGACGACAACGTAAGCGTCGAGCCTGCCGACGTCAAACCCGCGAACTCGGTCACGGTCGCGCTCCCGCAGAACCTCCGCATTCGCGGCGATATCGGCCCGCTCGTGCGCGACAAGCTGTCCGGCCAGGCCGTTACCGAGGGGCAGACGGTGCCGTTCTCGCTGTCGTTCGGCCCGATGGCCAGCTCCGGCCAGTCGGTGCCGCTGAAGATCGCCAGCGCCGACCCCTCCGGGACGGTCGTCATCACCGACTCGACGAACATCGAGATCTCGGAGACCCCGGCCGAGCAGGTCAGCTCCGAAGCCGGCGAATCGCCGGAGGGCGTGCCGAACATCACCTACGAGGACATCGGCGGGCTCGACGACGAGCTCGATCAGGTCCGCGAGATGATCGAGCTGCCGATGCGCCACCCCGAGCTGTTCCAGCAGCTGGGGATCGAGCCGCCCAAGGGCGTCCTGCTGCACGGCCCGCCGGGCACCGGGAAGACCCTCATGGCGAAGGCCGTTGCCAACGAGATCGACGCCCACTTCGAAACGATCTCCGGTCCGGAGATCATGTCGAAGTACTACGGCGAATCGGAGGAACAGCTCCGTGAAGTGTTCGAGGAGGCCGAGGAGAACGCCCCTGCGATCATCTTCATCGACGAGCTCGACTCCATCGCCGCCAAACGCGAGGAGGCCGGCGGCGACGTCGAACGCCGGGTCGTCGCCCAGCTGCTGAGCCTGATGGACGGCCTCGAGGAGCGGGGCCGCGTCACCGTCATCGCGGCGACCAACCGCGTCGACGCGATCGACCCCGCACTCCGTCGTGGCGGCCGGTTCGACCGCGAGATCGAGATCGGCGTCCCCGACAAGGGCGGCCGCAAGGAGATCCTGCAGGTCCACACCCGCGGGATGCCCCTCAGCGAGGATATCGACCTCGACCACTACGCCGAGAACACCCACGGCTTCGTCGGCGCGGACCTCGAGTCGCTGGCCCGCGAGGGTGCGATGAACGCCCTGCGACGGATCCGTCCCGATCTCGATCTGGAGTCCGACGAGATCGACGCCGAGGTCCTCGAGTCTCTCGAGGTGACCGAAGGCGACATCAAGGAGGCGATGAAGGGGATCCAGCCCTCGGCGCTCCGGGAGGTGTTCGTCGAGGTGCCGGACGTCACGTGGGACGACGTCGGCGGTCTCGGCGACACCAAAGAACGGCTGCGCGAGACGATCCAGTGGCCGCTGGACTACCCCGAGGTGTTCGAGCAGATGGACATGGAGGCCGCCAAGGGCGTCCTCATGTACGGCCCGCCCGGCACGGGGAAGACCCTGCTCGCCAAAGCGGTGGCCAACGAGTCCCAGTCGAACTTCATCTCGATCAAGGGGCCCGAACTGCTGAACAAGTACGTCGGCGAGTCCGAGAAGGGCGTCCGCGAGGTCTTCGAGAAGGCCCGTTCGAACGCCCCGACCGTGATCTTCTTCGACGAGATCGACTCGATCGCGGGCGAACGCGGCCAGCGACAGGGTGACTCCGGCGTCGGCGAACGCGTCGTCTCCCAGCTGCTCACGGAGCTCGACGGGCTCGAGGAGCTCGAGGACGTCGTCGTGATCGCGACGACCAACCGCCCGGACCTGATCGACTCGGCGCTGCTGCGTCCCGGTCGCCTCGACCGCCACGTCCACGTGCCTGTTCCCGACGAGGAAGGTCGCAAGCGGATCTTCGAGGTCCACACCCGCGACAAGCCTCTGGCCGACGCGGTCGACCTCGAGTGGCTCGCCTCCGAAACGGAGGGGTACGTCGGCGCCGACATCGAGGCCGTCACCCGCGAGGCCTCGATGGCCGCCAGCCGCGAGTTCATCAACTCGGTCGACCCCGACGACATGCCGGACACCATCGAGAACGTCCGCATCAGCAAGGAGCACTTCGAGCAGGCCCTCGAGGAGGTCCAGCCGAGCGTGACCCCCGAGACCCGCGAGCGCTACGAGGAGATCGAACAGCAGTTCCAGGCCGCCGAACCCGAGGCCGAAGGCGAGGACCAGCTCGGTCGCACCTTCCAGTAACGGAAGCGTCCTCGTTCCCGTCGATGTAGTCTCGACAGGTCGACGAACTGTTTTTTAGAGGACGAAGGCGGTGATGAATATAACGATCCCGAAGACGGCCGTGAGCGCCATCCAGACGGCGACGATGATCGCGGCCTGTCGACCGGTCAGATCGTCTCCCTCGAGCACGTCCCCTAGCTGTTGAAACACCATATCGGCGCGTTCGGTCGTCGAAATAAAACACCTTGTGCCGGAATCGGGGGACCGGTTCCGGCGTCGGCGCCATTGGCCGAACCGGTTCGGTGTGCGGCCGCCGGCCCCGAAATCCGCTCGCGGAACCCTACCGCTCCGGTGCGGCCTGCTCGGTCCGTCGCTCGGCGAGGTCCTCGAGCACGTCTTCGGCGTGACCATCTACCGAGACGCCCTCGTAGACCGCCTCGATCGTACCGTCGGGGCCGATAACGTACGTATTCCGGAAGACGCCGTCGAAGGTGTTGCCAAACATCTGCTTCTCGCCGTAGGACTCGTACAGCGTCGCGACTTCCCCTTCGGGATCGGAGAGCAGGTCGAAGCCGAGCGATTCCTCCTCGGCGAACGACTCGAGGTCCGCAACCGAATCGTCGCTGATTCCGACGATATCGACGTCGCGGTCCTCGAACTCCTCGCGAGCCGCCTCGAACTCTCGGGCCTCGGTCGTGCAGCCGTCGGTGCCCGCTCGCGGATAGAAGTAGACGACGACCCGGCCGTCGAACTCCGAGCGGCGAACCGTCTCGTCGTGTTGATTCTGCAGTTCGAACTCGGGTGCGTCGTCGCCGGTTTCGAGCATACCGTCCCTTCGAGGGAGGCGTCGTATGCCTTCCGGTTGCGTCGGACGGGTCCGGCCCTCAGTCGAGCCGTTCGGCCGCATCGCGCTCGAGTAAGGGCGAGGCGTTCTGCTCGGGCAGGGTGACGACGTCGTCGGAGGAGAGCGTGTACTCGCGGTCGTCGACGCCGAGGATCGATCCGACGTCGCGCGTCATCCGAACGGTTACGCGATCGACGGCGTCCTCGGTGGCAGCTTCGACGGCGGGCTCCGGGTCGTCGGACGTTCCGTCCTCGAGGTCGGGATCGACGGACTCGCCGGGGGTCGAATCGCTTCCGTCCGGCGTGGCAGTTTCGCTCTCGGGAGCGTCGACCGGCGACGTCGGCTCGCCGCCCGGTCGCGGCACCTCCTCGCTCGCGTCGTCGGTCGTCGGGCCGGCTCCTCCCATAACGTCGGCGGCCGTGACATCGCTCGCGTCCGTCGCCCGGGGGTCGTCGTCCGGCTCGAGGGTCGTCGGGTCGATGTCCGCGTCGCCGTCGGCCGGATCCGGCTCCATCGGTGGCGCAGGCGGCGCGTCGTCGGTCGTCTCTGTTTCGGCGACCGACGGTCCGTCGTCGCCCGGCGCGTCCCGCTCGGGCTCGATCATGGTCTCGCTCTCGGTTCCGGGCGTGTCGTCGGACTCGGACGTGCCGTCGCTCTCGGCCTCGAGGCCCTCGAGAACGTCGAGGACGCGGCTCTTGTTCGCGTCGATGCGGTCGACGAGGTCGTCGAAGAGGTCGGCCTCCTCGGCGGTGAGCCCCTCGTCGTTGGCCGCCATTCCGGCCGCGGCGAGGCTGGCCTGCTTGACGAGTTTGCCCATTCGTCGCTCGTAGATCGCCTCGACGACGTCCTTGGCGGTCTCGATCTCGTCGGTGAGTCGGCTCACCTCGGGCGAGGAGAAGGGGTCGTCGGCCCGCTCGGCCGCCCGATCGCGTTCGGCCTCGAGCTCGGCGATGTACTCGCCGACCTCCTGGTAGAACGAGGGGCGCAGGTTCTGGAGGCTGTCCTTCTGGCGCTCCTTGCTCTGGACGGATCGTAGCTCGTCGAGATTCATTCTTTCTCCTTCTCGGCTCGGCCGCGGGCCATGAGGAACACGGCGACGTACTCCGGAAGTGACTGGTCACCCTCCGGAACCGTAAAGCTATCTCCTCCCAGCTCGACCTCGCCGCCGTCGGTGACGTCGACCCGGATCTCGTGGCCCGTAAACGTCTCCGGGACGGCGTCGACCAGCGGGTCGAAGGCGTCGATCTCGTCGCGTTCGAGGCGAACCGTCTCGAGCCCGCTGCCCCCGTGGAGACTCCCCGGGAGGCGGATGAGCCGGTTCGTGTCGGTCGTCACCGGTTCGTCGATCGGGGCGTTGTCGGCCTCGACGGCCCGGTGAGCGAACCGTTCGGCCAGCTGGGAGACGGCGGTGTGGACGGTGACGTTACCCGACTCGAGCCCCTCACGGTTGTTCCGGGCGGCGTTTAACGTCGCCGTCGCCTTCCCCTCGCCGATCCCGTCGAACGCCTGGAGCCGCTCGAGGGCCGCCTCCTCCTCGAGGGCGAGCAGGTCGTCGACGAAGGCCATAAATCGATCGTGGGTCCGAGCGCCCCAGCCGCCCTCGGTTCGCAGGGTACGGCGCTCGGTCGGCGTCTTTCGGCCCAGCCCGGCGACGGTCTCGGTCTCGATCAGCTCCTCGAACTCGAGGCCGATCCCGCGGACGTAGTCGACGACCTCGCGGCGGTGTTCTCTGTCGAGGTGTCGGATCGACTCGTCGCGGACGTGGACGTGGTACCCCCGCCCACCCGAGAAGACGATCTCGAGGTCCTCGAAGGCGAAGTCGTCCTCGAGGAAATCCAGCAGACGAAGCAGGGCGTCCTTACACTTCGCGAGCATCTCGGCGTAGGAGTCTTCGCCCAGCGTGACCGTCGGCAGGTGATCGGCGTCGAGGTCGAAGACGAGGTCCGCGGACTGCCAGTCCTTCTCGTGCATCGAGCTCGCGCCGGGGTCGCGAAACCGCCCCGCAGAGAAGTAGACGTGACGGGGCCGCTTGCGGACGAGAAACTCCTCGAGGTCGCCGAGTTCGAGCAGCGAACGGTGCCGGACCATCGTCGTGTCGGGCCCCTCGGTCCAGGGGATGTACCCCCACTCGCGCTCGTTGGCCGCAGGTGGGAGCGTCAGCTCCGTGCGGCGGTAGTGATCGCGGAATCGACCCCGAAGATAGGCCCTCGTTCGCTCCTCCATGCGCCTCGTGTGCTCGTCGTCGTGGCGGTATAATCCTGCCGAAAACCCCGGCCCGTGGGGACCCGTCTCGAGCAGCCGCTCGCGAGGTGACGAGTGCGGAACGACGGCGATCTACCGGCGAACGAACTCCGAGATCCGGTCGGCCAGTCCGGAGTCCGAGCCGAGCTTGAGGTAGTAGGCGTCGCCGCCGTCCTCGTAGTAGCCGTTGATCCGGCGTTTGATCTCGAAGCCGAGGTGTTCGTAGAACTCGAGGGCGTTCTCGTTGCTGGTCCGGGCGTGGCAGGTGATCGACTCGTTGTCGTCGGCGACCCGCGCGACGAGTCGCTTGCCGATCCCCTGGCCGCGAAACTCAGTCGAGACCGCCAGAAAGAGAATGTAGCCGTCGCGGCGAACGGCCGCAAAACCCACGAGATCGTCCTCCTGCAGGTAGCAGTGGACCGTCGAGCGACGGTACGCGTCGGTAAAGAAGTCGTGGCGCTGCTTCAGCACCCCCTCCTGGCTGTTGATGCGCTCTTTGAGTCGCCAGGCCTCGTCGACGTACTCGTCGCTCCCCGGGGCGACGACGCGACTGTCGATGTTGACGCTCACTACCACAGTGTAGCAGGCTCGCCAATATAATTCCACCGGCAGCGCGGTCGTTCGCCGGGAACCGCCCGCCGACCCGCCTCGATACTGCCGAGACCCGACGCCGGCAGATCGAAGCGACGGACATACCTCACGGGCTCGAGAAGGGAGAGTATGGGATTCCAGCTTCGCGACCACACCGCCGACATCGGGGTCGAAGCGACCGGGGAGAGCCTCGAGGCGGTCTTCGCAGCTATCGCCGACGGGCTCGCGGCCGCCTCCTGCGAGTCGATTCCGGACGAAACCGGCGAGCGCTTCTCGGTGTCGGTAACGGCCGAGAGCCGCGAGGCGCTGCTGTTCGATTTCCTGGACGAACTGATCTACCTGCGGGACGTCCGGGCGGCCTTGCCCGTCGACCACCGCATCGAACGGGTCGACGAGTTGGACGCGGAGAACTGGCGCCTCGAGGGCAGCGCCCGTGGGATCCCCCTCGAGGCGATCACCGCCCGCGAGATCAAGGCCGTCACCTACTCGGAGATGCGACTCGAGGAGGTCGGTGACGGCTGGGAGGCGTACGTCGTCTTCGACGTCTGAGACGGTCTGGCGTACCGGGGCCACGGAGCGACCGCAGGACGGCTTGCGGTCGCTCCGGAATCGATACACAGGAGTTCCTCCGAAGGAGTTCGGGAACCGCCAGGTGGATGTTTTTCCGTCGCCTCCGCGATACACTACCCGATGGACGACTATCGTCGCTCGCGACCCGTCGCGACCGTCGTCGCGACCGTCGGCTCGCTGCTCGCGCTCGCCGCGCTCGCAACCGGGTCGGCCCGCGCCCACGAGGAGTACGTTGCCGACGAGGAGTACGACGTTCCGGTCGCGGAGTTTCTGACCGACGCGCTAACCGATCCCTTCGTCGTCGGTCCGCTCGTCGCCGGCGGCCTGGCCGCCCCGGCCGTTCTGGGCGGCTATCTGTACGTTCGGCCCGCACCGCGAGACGTGGCCGCGTTCAGGGATGCGATGGGCGAGTACACCGGGTACATCCCGTGGTTGTTGCGGATCTCGTTTGGCATTCCCCTGATCGGAGCCGGGTTCGGCGGCTACTTCATCAGCCCCGCCGTCGAGGTCGAACTTCGGCTCCTGCAGGTCGGCCTGGGCTTCCTGTTGCTGTTCGGGCTCGGCACTCGAGTCGTCGCGCTGGCAGCGCTCGCGGCGTACCTCGTCGGACTGGCGTTTCGGCCCGCACTCCTGTTACAGCTCGAGTTCGTCGGCGGGCTGCTGGCGGTCGCGCTCGTCGGGAGCGGCAAACCGAGTGCGGACCACGTCCTCCAGCGGATGGCCGGGATGCACGGAACGCTCTACAGCCGGATCGACGTCCTTCACGATCGCGCCAGCCGGTTTCAGAACCGAATCGATCCCTACGAGCGGTACCTGCCGACCGTGACCCGGGTCGGTCTCGGGGCGACGTTCATCTACCTCGGGCTGACCCAGAAGATCCTCCGACCGGGGATCGCGCTGGCGGTCGTCGACCAGTACGACCTGACGGGCGTCGTCCCGGTCAGTCCGGAGCTGTGGGTGATGGGCGCGGGGCTCGCCGAGATCGCCCTCGGGATCGCCCTGATCCTGGGCCTCTTCACCCGTGCGACGGCGCTGGCGGCGATTGCGATGTTTACCCTGACGCTGTTCGCGCTGCCCGACGACCCCGTGCTGGCCCACGTCGCGCTGTTCGGGATGGCTTCGGTGTTACTGATCACCGGCGGCGGTCCCCTCGCCGCCGACGGGCGGCTCACCGAGGTCGACTGAGGTCCTCGAGGCGAACGTTCTTTCATCGTCGCCGTCGGAGTATCGCGTATGACTACGTTCGACGCCGACGGAATCACCCTCGAGAAGGTACGCGACTACGTCTGGGAGATCCCGCGGGAAGGGGAGATGAACGTCCCCGCGCGAGTGCTCGCCAGCGAGGCCCTGCTCGAGGAGATCAGCGAGGACAAGACGTTAGAACAGCTCAAGAATACCACTCACCTACCGGGGATCACGACGAACGCGATCTGTATGCCCGACGGCCATCAGGGGTATGGCTTCCCCGTCGGCGGAGTCGGCGCGCTCGACGCCGAGAACGGCTGTATCTCCCCTGGAGCGGTTGGTTACGATATCAATTGCGGCGTACGAATGATGCGGACGAACCTCACCTACGACGAACTTCAGGGCCGCGAGGAGGAGCTCGTCGACTCGCTGTTCGCCAACGTTCCCTCGGGACTCGGCGGCGGCGGAATCGTCGAGGCCGGCGTCGACACCGTCGACGAGATCCTTTCCCGTGGTGTGGACTGGGCGCTCGAGCACGGCCATGCCGTCGAGGACGACCTCCTGCACTGCGAGGACGAGGGGATGCGCGAGGGCGCCGACCCCTCGAAGGTGAGCCAGAAGGCCAAGGACCGTGGGAAGAACCAGATCGGCTCGCTGGGCTCGGGCAACCACTTCCTCGAGGTCCAGCGCGTGACGGACGTCTTCGACGACGACGTGGGCGAGGCGTTCGGCCTCGAGGAGGACCAGATCGTCGTCCTCATCCACTGCGGCTCGCGAGGATTGGGCCACCAGACCTGTAACGACTACCTGCGAAAGATCGAGCAACAGCACAAGGGGCTGCTCGATCGGCTACCCGACAAGGAGCTGGCCGCGGCGCCCGCGGGTTCCCAGCTCGCCGAGGACTACTACGGGGCCATGAACGCCGCCATCAACTTCGCGTGGGTCAACCGCCAGCTGATCATGCACCGCACCCGGCAGGTCTTCGAGCGCGTCTTCGACCGCTCGTGGGAGGAGATGGAGATGGAGCTCCTGTACGACGTCGCCCACAACATCGCGAAGAAGGAAACCCATACTGTGGACGGAGAGGAACGCGAACTCTACGTCCACCGCAAGGGTGCGACTCGAGCCTTCCCCGCTGGTCACCCCGAGATACCGAAGGCCTACCGGGACGTCGGCCAGCCCGTCATCATCCCCGGCAGCATGGGTGCGGGCAGCTTCGTCCTGCGCGGGGGCGAGAACTCGATGGATCTGACGTTCGGCTCGACGGCCCACGGCGCGGGTCGGCTGATGAGCCGCACCCAGGCCAAAAACGAGTACTGGGGCGGCGACGTCCAACAGGAGCTCCAGGACCAGCAACAGATCTACGTGAAGGCCCAGTCGGGCGCGACGGTCGCCGAGGAGGCGCCGGGCGTCTACAAGGACGTCGACGAGGTCGTCCGCGTCTCCGACGAGCTGGGGATCGGCGACAAGGTCGCGCGGACGTTCCCCGTCTGTAACATCAAGGGTTAGTTCACGCGGAACGGGTTCTCGTCGTCATCGCTGTCGCGATCCGAGCCACTCTCGTCGTCCTCGTTCTCGTACGGTTTTCGTGCCGTGATCGTCACCGTTGCCTCGGGATCGTCCTCGTCGGACCACGGGCTATCGTAGGCCGAGATCTCGAGGTCGGTGACGTCCCACCCCTCCTCCTCGACGAGTTCGACGAGTCGCTGCTGATCCGCGAGCATCTCTCGGTCCATGGAGGCTCGTTGCCCGCCGACGGAAGTAGGTGTTCTGCCGGCGCGCTCACCGCGCGTCGTCGGTGCCGACTGCCTCCCTCACGAGCGTCAGGTGGGCCCGCCGCAGCCGCTCGGAGAGGGCCTGGTGTGAGATCTCGAGTTCGTCCGACAGCGCCTCCATGTCGATCTCCCGGGGGATATCGTAATAGCCGTACTCGAGCGCCGCGACGAGCGTCTCGTACTGGGGATCGGTCAGATCGAACCGACCGTGGCGGGTCTCCTCGAGACGGTTGATCTTCCGCAGGTCGATCGGAACCCCCTGATCGGTCGCGAACTCGTAACTCCGGGCCAGCGCCTCCCGATCCGGAAACAGGACGCGAAACCGCCAGCGATCGCCCTCGAGGCCCGCCTCGAGCACCGTCGCCTGCTCCCTGGTCAGGAGGTGGACTGCGTCGACGACCGTCTCGTTCCACCGGATCCGGTAACACCGTTCGTCCTCGAGTTCGAGGATCGGCGTCGCGGCCTCGACCGTCGGATCCTCGGCGAGCGCGTCGTCGGCGCGCTCGAGGGTCTCCTCGTCGCCGAGGAGTCGGACGCAGGGTATCACCGTCTCGGGAGCCGCCGCGACGACGCGCTCGACTTCGACATCGAGATCGGAGGCGTGCTCGAGCGTGTGCCCGAGCGCGAACGCCTCGGCGGGGATCGTGAACTCGGCGATCGTACTCATACCGAGTCACACGACGGCCGGCTGCAAGAGTCATACACCACGTGAGGTGGAACTGCACCGCCGCTGACGAAACCGAAATAGGTTACGAAGGTCGATTTCGTCCGGCGAACTTAAGCGGTTTCACCTGAAACTGGGTGGTATGTTAACCGACGAGTTCGGGCGCGAGGTCACGGGGGTTCGGATCTCGCTCACCGATCGGTGCAACTTCGACTGCATCTACTGTCACAACGAGGGGCTCGGCGACACGCGCGGACCGATGGATCCACAGGACGACGAGATGAGCGCCGACGACGTCGTGCGCTTCCTCGAGGTCGTCGAGGAGTTCGGCGTCGACTCGGTGAAGTTCACGGGCGGGGAGCCGATGCTGCGCCAGGATCTCGAGGAGATCATCGAGCGTACGCCCGACTCGATGGAGGTCTCGCTGACGACCAACGGCACCTTCCTCCCGGGACGGGCCGAGGACTTAGTCGACGCCGGACTCGAGCGGGTCAACGTCTCCCAGGACGCGCTCGACCCCGAGGACTTCGCCGCGGTGACGAAAAGCGGCGCCTACGAGAAGGTCCTCGAGGGCGTCCGGGCAGCTGTCGACGCCGGCCTCGATCCTGTCAAACTCAACATGGTCGTTTTCGAACACACTGCGGGGTACGTCCCGGAGATGGTCGACCACGTCGCCGAGAACGACGGGCTCCAGCTCCAACTGATCGAGTACATGCCCGAGCTGACGGGTCGGCCGGAGTGGAACATCGACATCCAGCGGGTCCACGACTGGCTCGCCGAGCAGGCCGCCGAAGTCGAACACCGGGAGATGCACGACCGGAAGCGGTACTGGATCGAGGACGACGACGGCGGACGGGGGATGGTCGAAATCGTCGACCCCGTCGAGAACCCGACCTTCTGTGCGAACTGCCACCGCGTTCGGGTCACCCACGAGGGGTACCTGAAGGGCTGTCTCAACCGCAGCGACGACCTGCGCCCGATGGGCGAGATGACCAAACCCGAGATCCGGGAGGCCTACCGCGAGGTCGTCGCGAACCGGGTCCCCTACTACGGAGAGTACATGGTCAAGAACGACGACGGCGAGTGGGAGATCAACGACGAGTACGTCGAGGGGTACGCGGAGGTCTAATCCAGTCCGTCGACGGTCGTCGAGTACGTCTCACCGAACGCGTGGTGTTCGGTCGCGGCGACCCGCCGGAGCTCGTCGCCGACCGTCGCCTCGAGGCGGTATCCTTCCTCGACCAGATCGTCCGAGCAGGCCGACGCCCACCCCGAGTCGTCGGCCGCGACGACGAGAACGTCGAGCCGGCGCTGCGAGGACTCGTATTCTGCGTGAGCTAGTTCGATCCCGCCACAGCTGCTCGAGCCGTACTCGATCGTTCCGCGGACGACGACGTCGTCGCCGTCGACGGTCACATCGGGCGGCTCCTCGACGGACAACTCCGCAGCGGTCGTCTCGAACGAGGTCTCGAGGCCCACACCCGGAAGCCGCTCGAGACAGCCCGCGGTGGCGGCGAACCACCCGGTCGCCGCCACCGTCGCGAGGAACGCGCGTCGCTCCATACCGACCATTTCTGTCAGCATAGAAAACTATTGTGGCCGATACGCTCCGCAGCTCCGCCGCTCAGTGGCGTGTTCGTCGCCGACGGGTCGATCCCGCCCGTCCGCCGCCGAACCCGACGACGATGAGCACCGCGGCGACGAGCAACAGGACGACGGCCGCGACCGGCTGGCCGCTTCCGCCGAAGACGTACACCGCGTAACCGACAGTCCCCGACAGCAGCCCCACGAGAAGGCTCGAGATCGCCCGAATCGCCTCGAGCTGGCGCGTCTCAGCCTCCCGGCCGAGCTGGTCGCCGAGCGCGATCGCCCCGTGGGCGAGGTCCCAGGCGACGACGGTCGCGACCGTGGCGACGATCGTCGCCTCGACGGTCGGCGCCTCGAGCCCGCCGGCGACGACCCCGAAGAAGAGCGCGAGCGCTCCGGCGTCGACGGCGCGGTGGCGACCGGTTGCTAGTCCGCCGGCGAAGACGACCCCACCGACCGCACCGAACCCGAGGGCGCTCGCCGACTGGCTCCCCGCGGCGAGGACGGCGACGAGGACGACGGCACCAGCGGCGACGCTCGAGCGAACGGTCGGTCGGCGAGTGATCTCGCTCACCGATGATCACCCGCGCTCGCGGCTCGCCGGGCGAAGACGGTATCGATCGACTCGTCGGCGGGCCAGTCGATCACGGGGATCCCCGCTCGCCGGAGGTCGAATCCTCGAACCTCCCTGGCGACGCGGGCCAGTCGCTCGCCGGCGGTGCCGTCGGCGGTCGGATCCGGGCTGACGACCGTAACCGGATACCCTCGCGAATCGAGTCTGCGGGCGATGTCGGCCGAGACGCCGTCACAGAGCGGCGTCAGGAAGACGACCTGCGTCCCGGTCGCGAGTCGTCGTCTGAGCCCGCGTAGCTGCCAGAGCCATCGTCCCTCGTTCGTCGGCGGGATCGTCGAAAACTGCGGGTGGGTCGCAAGTAGCTCCGCGAACCGTGCCTCGTGGTGACGTCCCGCAGCCGGCGCGAGCCAGCAGGGCTCGGTGTCAGCCTCCTGCGGGAGTGCCCCCAGTCCGGCCAGGCCGACGGTGTCGCCGTCGGCCAGCAGCGAGGCGGCGATCCGACCCGCCACGGCGACCGACCGGTCGACGGCGTGGGTGGCCTCGGAGTCGGGCGCCAGGTAGGCGTCCCGCCGGGCGTCGATCAGGACGACGACGCGGGCCGAGCGCTCCTCGTGGAACTGCAGCGTCGCCAGCTCGCCGGTTCTGGCGCGGCGGTTCCAGTCGACCCGGGCGAGGGGGTCGCCCCTCCGATACTGCCGGACCGAGTGGAAGGTCGTTCCGGCGCCCGCCTCCTCCGTCCGGAGGCGACCCGAGACGGTGGCTCCGGTGGGACGCAGCGGAACCGGGGCTGCGACCGGCCGCAGTTCGGGCTCGCAGACGACCGTCGTCTCCGCACCGACCAGGTACTCGCGTTCGGTCGACCGCGAGAGATCCCCGACGACCGCCAGCGCGGGGTCGAACGCGTGGCGTCCGCGGCCGACCGCGACCGCGTACTCGAGGCGAACCGACTCGCCGGGCCGGAGTGCGGTTCCGAGCCGACTCGAGCCCTCGACGACGGCCATCCCTGCGGGGACGCCGTCGACGATCCGGAGGTCGGGGACGAACCCGTCGCGCTCGTTGGTAATCGTCACCGTCACGTCGATCTCGTCGCCGGGCGCGGGCTCGTCGTCGCTCAGTTCGCGATCGATCGAGAGGTCGAGTTCGGGCGGCTCGAACGCCCGGGAGAAGCCGGCGTAGCCGACGCCGACGACGCCGGCCAGGACGACCGCGGGGGTCTCGGCGACGACACCGACGCCGACAGCCAGCAGCGCGACGACGCCGATTCCGTGCCAGTAGTTCGTCGCGCGCTCGCGGCGCCGTTGGGTGCCGTCGATCGGGTCCGTGGCGGTCCGTGTCCCCCGGTCGCGAGCGGACCGTCCCTCGTCGGGATCGTACCGAGGAAGCGAGCTGTCGCTCTCGCCGTCGCCGACCCTCGCGATGGCGGCGACCGAGCGTCGAACGCCGTCGTCGAACCGCGACCCGCGACCCGCGACGGCTGCGATCCGGTCGCGAACCGATCCCGACGGCCGCTCGAGCGAGGGCGAGAGGAAGGCGGCCGCGACGTCGTCGTCGGTCCACTCCCCGGACTCGACGCGCTCTCGGGCTCGCTGCTCGTCGTCCCCGCCGAACCGAGAGCAGACCGCGATCGCTGCGGCTCGAAGCCCCGCGGCGGTTCGACGGCTCGTGACCGCGTAACTCGTCTCGATCGACCGGAAGGCGCCGAGCGACTCCCGAAGCGTTTCGCCCGGGACGGGGACCGCTGTCGGGCGCTCGGGATCGGGCGTGCCGACGTTCCGGGGCGGTTCGCGGGCGAACAGCGCCCGGAGGCCGATCGCGACCGCTACGAGACCGACGGCGATCATCACCGGTTGTGCGAGCCCGAACTCGAGGACCCCGGCGAGGACGGCGAGCGCGGCGGCGAACGCTGCCAGGCCGAGCGCCAACGCGACGGCTCGGGCGTTCACGTCCCGTCCCCTCCGTCGGCGGCCCCCCGATCGGTCTCTTCCGATCCCGACTCCGCTTTGCCGTCGGCGTACTCGGACTCGATCTTCCGGAGGACCGACACGGCTCGCCGCTCCATCGCCGCCGTCGTCTGGGCGTCGCCGTACCTGACGTCCTCGAACAGCCGCGTGAGTTCGTCGACGTGGTCGCGCTCGAGTCCGGCCTCGACCGCGGCGTCGGCGAACTCCCGGGGGGTACTCGAATCGGGACGGTCGACCTCGAGGGGGGCAGTCATCTCCCGCCAGGCGCGGTACACCTCGTTGTCGGCGGCCGTCCCCTCGTCGATTCGGTCGGCTGCGCGACCCGCGGCCGAGCCGACGGCAGCGGCCTCGGCTCCGGTCGGCGTTCGCCCGTCGTCTTCGGGTTCCGACCTCGAGGACGGAGCCGTCGGTTCGGTCGCACTCCGGGTCAACAGTAGCCCGCCGACGAAGACGGCAGCGAGAACGGCGAGAACGCCGAGCAGCGGTCCGGTGGGCACCGACCGCTCGCCGTCACCGTCCCCGGGCTCGCCCCCCTCCTCGCCGATACCCGGCTCCTCGGTCTCGTCGCCGGCCGGCTCCTCGCCGCCGAGCGGGACCGTTCCCAGCGCCGCCAGCGCGTACGCCAAGCCGAGGGCGACGAGCGCGACGACGAGGGCGATCGCGAGCAGCCGAACGGCGTCCCGGCGGTGGGCCAGCAGGTACCAGACCAGAACGATCGCGAGCAGGGCGACGACGGCGTAGAGGAGGTACTCGAGAAACGGCGGGATCTCGCCGCCGGTCTGGGGATCGGTCTCGGGCGGCTGCCCCGTTCCGGCGCCGTCACCCTCGCCGGTTCCCGTCCCACCGGAGCCGCCGGTCTCGAGCGGGGACCGGACGGTCGCCGCGGCCAGCCCGATCGCGACGATCGCGGCGACCGCTGCGACGAGGCGGACGAGGAGGGCGTTTCGTGGCACGCGTTGACGGCAGTACGAAGGCGTCGGTAATAAGCGCCGGCCCTTCCGTTTTGTCAACGTGTCACGGCCGCAGCGGAGGGGATTCGTTGCGCTTAAGTACCCATCGGCGATAGGTGTGAGTGCAATACGTGCAGGGGACGCCGTCCCCGAGTCCGTACGGGCGACGATAAACACACCGTGTCGTGGTAGCCAAGCGGCCCAAGGCGCATGGTTGCTAACCATGTGGCGTCAAGCCTCCGGGGTTCAAATCCCCGCCACGACGTCGGCTTACCCGATCGACGTCCAGTCGGTCGGCTCTGAAACGCGCGCACACCAGACACAGATTCACCACACATGAGCGAGGAAGAACCTCAAGAGCAAGAGGACGAAGACCTTCAATACTTCGTCCGCATCGGTCAAACCGACCTCGACGGGACGAAATCCGTCGAACGCTCGCTCTCGGAGATGAACGGGATCGGTCGTCGGACCGCCCGACTCATCGCCGAGAAAGCGGGCGTCGACCGAACGGCAACGTTCGGCCGACTCGACGAAGACGTCATCGACGAGGTCGTGACACTCGTAGAGAACTACGCCGACGAAGTTCCGGACTGGCTCAACAACCGCCAGCACGACTTCTACACCGGCGAAACAACCCACGAGATCGGCAACGATCTCCAGTTGACCCGACAGCACGACATCAACCGGATGAAGATGATCGACTCCTACAGGGGCGTTCGCCACAAGCGCGGCCAGAAGGTCCGTGGCCAGCGAACGAAGTCCACCGGTCGTACGGAGGGCACCATCGGCGTCAACGTCGAGGAGATCCGTGAGGAACAGGAAGAGGAAGCCGCCGAGGAGGATGACGAATAATGCCGCTCGGAACCGACACCAAGCAGTACGAGACGCCGAACCATCCCTACCAGGGCGAGCGCATCGCCGACGAACACTCGCTGGTCGAGCGCTACGGGCTCTCGAACAAGGAGGAGCTCTGGCGAGCGCAGTCCGAGCTTCGTTCCTACCGACGCGAGGCTCGTGACCTGCTCGGCCAGGCCCAGGACGACGAGACCGTCATGCGTCGCTCCGAGGAGTTCCTCGGGCGACTCAAGCGCGTCGGCATCCTCAACGAGGCCGACGAGCTCGGCGACGTCCTCTCGCTCGAGATCGAGGACGTCCTCGAGCGCCGTCTCCAGACGGTCGTCTACCGGAAGGGGTTCGCGAACACGACCCAGCAGGCCCGTCAGTTCATCGTCCACGGCCACATCGTGGTCGACGGCCAGCGCCACCGGGTCCCCTCCTACGTCGTCGACGTCGACGAGGAGGATCTCGTCGGCTTCGAGGAGAACAGCCCGCTGTCGGACGACCTGCACCCGGAACGCGCGGAGGAGCAATAACATGAGCCAGGACGACGAGAAGTGGGGCGTAGCCCACGTGCACGCATCGTTCAACAACACGATCATGACCGTCACCGACCTCACCGGGTCGGAGACGATCGCCAAGTCCTCCGGCGGGACCGCGGTCAAGCAGAACCGCGACGAGGCCTCGCCGTACGCGGCGATGCAGATGGCCGAATCGATCGCCGAGGAGGTCAAAGCCGCAGGAATCACGGGCCTGCACGTTCGCGTGCGCGGCCCCGGCGGCAACCTCCAGAAATCCCCCGGTCCCGGCGCGCAGGCGACGATCCGCGCGCTGGCCCGCTCGGGCATCGAGATCGGGCGCATCGAGGACGTCACGCCGATCCCGCACGACGGATCGCGCGCACCCAAAGGGAAGGGCGGCTACTAACCCATGAGTGAGGAGTACGACGTCGAGTTCGTCGAACGCGGGGATCGAGAGGGTCGGTTCCTCGTCCGCGGGATCACCCCCGCGTTCGCCAACGGGATCCGTCGCGCGATGGTCGCCGACGTTCCGACGATGGCGATCGACACCGTCAGGTTCGTCGAGAACTCGTCGGTGATGTTCGACGAACAGCTCGCTCTGCGGCTCGGACTCGTCCCGCTGACGACCCCGCCGGAAGGCGAGTTCGTCGAGGACGACACCGTGACGCTCTCGATCGACGTCGAAGGACCGGCCACCGCCTACTCGGGCGATCTCGTCTCGAGCGACTCGCTCGTCGAAGCCGCCGACGAGAACGTCCCGATCATCGAGCTCAAGGACGGCCAGCGCCTCGAGGCCGAGGCCGAGGCCCGACTCGAGCGCGGGAAGAACCACGCGAAACACCAGGGCGGGGTCGCGGTCGGCTACCGACACCTCCAGCGCGTGGAGGTCGTCGACGACCTGCCGGAGTTCCAGGAGCCCGAATCCCAGATCGTCCGGGGGGTCGTCGAGGAGAACGGCGAACTCGTACCGACGAGCGAGTTCGACCACGACATCTCGACCCGACACCCCGGCAAGGAGGTCACCCTGGAGGACGTGCCGAACGCCTTCGTCTTCCACGTGGAGACGGACGGCTCGTTCACCGTCGAGGAACTGGTCACGCGAGCCGCCGACTCGATCGAGGCCCGCGCGACCGAACTCGAAGAGGCAGTACAGCTATAGACATGATCCGACGCCCCCGAACCCACGTCGCCGAAACGCCCCTCGCCAGCGCCGTCTCCTGCGAGACTGGCGAGGTCTCGGCGGCTCGAATCGAAAGGGGTTTGAAGGGGCGACGGGTACACGGAAGTGCGAGCAGGGATAGCCAAGTCAGGCCAACGGCGCAGCGTTCAGGGCGCTGTCTCGTAGGAGTCCGCAGGTTCAAATCCTGCTCCCTGCATCACTTCTCACAACCGATTCCGATCGACGACAGTCCTGAGTCCGTCGATCACGCAGTGTTTGGAGGAAACCAATGAGTAGTAAAACCAATCCGAGGCTCAACGATCTCATCGCCGAGCTGAAGTCGACGTCCCGGGAACGGGACGCCGACGTCTGGCAAGACGTTGCGGATCGACTCGAGAAGCCCCGGCGAACTCACGCCGAGGTCAATCTGGGCCGTATCGAGCGATACGCACGCGAGGAAGAGACCGTCGTCGTTCCCGGCAAGGTGCTGGGATCCGGCGCGCTACAGAAAAACGTCACCGTCGCCGCCGTCGACTTTTCGTCCTCCGCAGAGACGAAGATCGAACAGGTCGGCGACACCGTCCCGCTCGAGCAGGTGCTCGAGGACAACCCCGAGGGATCCAACGTACGGGTGATTCGATGAGCATGGCAGAGTTCGAAGCAGACGTCGTCGTCGACGCTCGAGACTGCATTCTCGGCCGCGTCGCAAGCCAGGTCGCACAGCGCGCCCTCGACGGGGAGCGCATCGCGATCGTCAACGCAGAGGACGCCGTCATCACCGGCGACGCCGAGGACGTCTTCGGGACCTACCGCAAGCGTCTGGAGCTCGGCTCCGACAGCGGTCCCTACTACCCGAAGCGACCGGACACGATCCTCAAGCGCTCGGTCCGCGGCATGCTGCCGTACAAGAAGCCCCGCGGCCGCGAGGCGCTCGACAGCGTTCGTGTCTACGTCGGTAACCCCTACGAGGACGACGAAGCCGTCGACGCAGAGGTCCTCGAGGACACGTCGCTCGATCGGCTCTCGAACATCCGCTTCGTGCACCTGCACGAGGTCAGCGAACAGTTAGGTGCTAACGTCACATGGTAACGAACACGAGTGGAAAGAAGAAGACCGCCGTCGCCCGCGCAACCGTTCGCGAGGGCGAGGGCCGCGTCCGTATCAACTCGAAACCGGTCGAACTGGTCGAACCGGAGATGTCCCGGCTCAAGATGCTCGAGCCGTTCCGCATCGCCGGCGACGAACTCCGCGACGAGATGGACATCGAGATCCACGTCGAGGGTGGCGGCATCAGCGGACAGGCCGACGCCGTCCGCACGGCCATCGCCCGCGGAATCGTCCAGTACACGAACGACGCCGAGCTCCGCGACGCCTACATGGAGTTCGACCGCTCGCTGCTGGTCAACGACGTTCGCCAGTCGGAACCGAAGAAGTGGGGCGGCCCGGGCGCTCGGGCTCGCTACCAGAAGTCCTACCGCTGAGGTGATTCAAGCATGATGGTACCGGTCCGGTGTTTCACCTGTGGCAACGTCGTCGGCGAACACTGGGAGGAGTTCGACGAGCGAGCCAACCAGGGCGACGAGGACCCGCAGGAGGTCCTCGACGAGCTCGGCGTCGACCGCTACTGCTGTCGGCGGATGCTCGTCAGTCACACCGACCTCGTCGACGTGGTCTCACCATACCAGTAACAATGCAACAGGAACGCCACAACCGATACGAGAAAGCACGCATTCTGGGGGCGCGAGCGCTGCAGATCTCCTACGGCGCGCCGGTGCTGATCGAGACGGATCGGAGCGAGCCGATCCTGATCGCCGCCGAGGAGTACGACGCCGACGTGCTCCCCTTTACCGTCAACCGGGGGCCGAAGCGATGACGCTCGTCACCGACGTCCGGCTCCGCCGGATCCTGGACTCGCGTGGCAACGCCACGGTCGAGGCCGACGTCGTCACCGAGAGCGGCGGCTTCGGCCGCGCCGCGGCGCCAAGCGGTGCGAGTACCGGCGAGTTCGAGGCGATCGAACTGCCGGCTCGCGAGGCGATCGCCGCAGCTCGCGAACACGCCGTCCCGCGGCTCGTCGACGAGACCTACGCGGGCAACCAGCGCGAGATCGACGCGGCACTGCGGGCCGCCGACGGCACCGACGACTTCTCGAAGATCGGCGCCAACAGCGCGGTCGCGATCTCGATGGCCGCCGCGAAGGCCGGCGCCGACGTGCTGGGCGCACCGCTGTTCCAGCACCTGGGCGGCACCTTCCGGGGCGAGAACTTCCCGACGCCGCTGGGCAACGTCGTGGGCGGGGGCGAACACGCCGCCGACGCGACCGACATCCAGGAGTTCCTCGCTGCACCCGTCGGGGCACCGAGCGTCGAGGACGCCGTCTTCGCCAACGCCGCCGTCCACGGCGAGGTCGCCGACATCCTCGAGGAGCGCGATTACCCCTCGGGCAAGGGCGACGAGGGCGCGTGGGCGCCGTCGATCGACGACGAGGAGGCGTTCGAGATCGTCGACGAGGCCGTCTCGCGGGTCGAAGACGAGGTCGGCTTCGCGATCGGTTTCGGGCTCGACGTCGCGGCAGCGGAGATGTACGACGCCGACTCGGAGACCTACGAGTACGAGTCCGCGGGCGTCAGCCGCGACACCGACGAGCAGATCGAGTACATCGCCGATCTGGTCCGCGAGTACGATCTGGTCTACGTCGAGGATCCCCTCGACGAGAACGACTACGAGGCGTTCGCCGACCTCACCGACGAGGTCGGCGAGCAGACGCTGGTCTGTGGCGACGACCTGTTCGTCACCAACACCGACCGACTTCGGGAGGGAATCGATCAGGGCGCGGCGAACAGCATCCTGATCAAGCCCAACCAGATCGGGACGCTGACTGACGCCTTCGACGCGATCGAACTCGCGACCGAACACGGCTACGACTCGGTCGTCTCCCACCGCTCGGGCGAGACCGAGGACGCGACGATCGCACACCTCGCCGTCGCGACCGACGCGCCGTTCATCAAGACGGGCGCCGTCGGCGGCGAGCGAACCGCCAAGCTCAACGAGCTCATCAGAATCGCAGACGACGCGACATGACAGACGACAACGCAACCCAGGAAGGGCTCGACGCCGCCGAGGAGGAGATCGACGAGGAGCCGGGCGAAGGGCCCGGCCCCGCCGCCGATCCCGACGAGGACGTCGAGCCAGCAGCCGAACAGCCCGCCGAGGCCGACGCGGCCGAGGCCGAAGAAGACGCAGGACCCTCGCTCGACGACGACGTCATGAGCGACGAGGAGGCCGACCTGCTGATCCCCGTCGAGGACTACCTCGGCGCTGGCGTCCACATCGGGACCCAGCAGAAGACCAAGGACATGGAGCGGTTCATCCACCGCGTCCGGACCGACGGTCTCTACGTACTCGACGTCTCGAAGACCGACGGCCGCATCCGTACGGCCGCGGACTTCCTCTCGAACTACGACCCCGAGCAGATCCTGGTCACCTCGAGCCGCCAGTACGGTCGGTTCCCGGCCGAGAAGTTCGCCGAGGCCGTGGGCGCTCGCGCCCGCACCGGCCGCTTCATCCCCGGGACGCTCACGAACCCGAAGTACGACGGTTACATCGAACCCGACGTCGTGGTCGTCACCGACCCGATCGGCGACGCCCAGGCCGTCAAGGAGGCGATCACCGTGGGTATCCCGGTCATCGCGATGTGTGACTCGAACAACCAGGTCAGCAACGTCGACCTGGTCGTCCCGACGAACAACAAGGGTCGCAAGGCCCTCTCCGTGGTCTACTGGCTGCTCGCCAACGAGGTCCTCGACCGCCGCGGCGCCGAGCCGTCCTACGCGCTCGAGGACTTCGAGAGCATGGTCTAACCGACAGGGTCGCTTTTCTCGACGATCGCCGTTTCGGAGCGATAGTATTAGGAACCGTCCGTATGAACGGAAGGGTATGCTCGAGCACGTCTTCGCGTTCGAAGAGAAGAAGATGCCGCTGCCCGTGTTGCTGTCGGCGGTCGGCCTCATCGCGATGTTCGCGGTCGGGATCGTCTATCGGCTGGTCTCGTTTCTGGTCCTGTAGCTCTACACGGACGTTCGCGCCGCTACGAGCGTCCGCACCGACACAGTCAACTATTAACCGCCGTCGTTCGAACGGCCGGGTATGACACGCTCGAGCGCCCCCGGCAAGGTCTATCTCTTCGGGGAGCACGCGGTCGTCTACGGCGAGCCCGCGGTGCCGTGTGCGATCGAACGACGGGCACGCGTCGGCGTCCAGCGACGGGACGACGGCAAGCTCCGCGTTCACGCCGAGGACCTCAGTCTGGACGGTTTCACGGTCGAGTACGGCGGGAGCGCGGACGAACAGCCCGACGTCGACGTCTCCGAGTCGCTGGTGACGGCGGCGATGGGGTACGTCGACGGCGCGATCGACCAGGTTCGCGAGGTCACCGGGGAGGAGGCGGTCGGTTTCGACGTCACCATCGAGAGCGACATCCCGCTCGGGGCGGGACTGGGCTCCTCGGCTGCAGTGGTCGTCGCCGCTATCGACGCCGCGACGCGCGAGCTCGGGGTCGAACTCGAGCCCACCGAGATCGCCGAGCGCGCCTTTCGAACGGAGTACGAGGTTCAGGACGGGCAGGCCTCCCGGGCCGATACGTTCTGCTCGGCGACGGGCGGTGCGGTCCGCGTCGAGGGCGACGACTGCGGTTCGATCGAGGCGCCCGATCTCCCGCTGGTGATCGGGTTCGACGGCGGCGCGGGCGATACGGGCGAGCTCGTCGCGGGGGTCCGAAAACTCCGAGAGGAGTACCCCTTCGCCGAGGACACCGTCGCGGCGATCGGCGACGTCGTCCGCAACGGTGAGGACGCCCTCGAGGCGGGCGACCTCGAGGAGCTCGGTCGACTGATGAACTTCAACCACGGGCTGCTGTCGGCGCTCGGCGTCTCCTCGCGCTCGCTGGACTCGATGGTCTGGGGGGCGAGAGACGCCGGCGCCTACGGCGCGAAGCTGACGGGGGCCGGCGGCGGCGGCTGTATCGTCGCGCTCGATCCGACCGACGAGACCGAGACCGCGCTCTCGTACACGCCCGGCTGCGAGGAGACCTTCCGTGCCGAACTCGCCGAAACGGGGGTGGAGCGACTCGAATGATCGTCCTGAAACTCGGCGGCAGCGTCGTCACCGACAAGGACCGCGCGGAGACGCTGGACGGCGAGGCGCTCGGCAGGGCCGCCGACGCCGTCGCCGCCGCACTCGAGTCCCCCTCGGAATCGCTCGCCGAAGGGCTCGTCGTCGTCCACGGCGGCGGGAGCTTCGGCCACCACAACGCCAGCGAACACGGCGTCAGCACGACCGCGGGAACGCACGATCCGGCCGCGGTACAGGACATCCACGGGGCGATGACGACGCTGAACGCGTTCGTACGGTCTCGGTTACTCGAGCGCGATGTCCCCGCGGTGCCCGTTCACCCCTTCTCGGCGGGACACCGCGACGCCGACGGCGAACTCCACCTGCCGACGGGACAGGTCCGGACGCTGCTCGAGGAGGGGTTCGTCCCCGTCCTTCACGGCGACGTGATCGCTCACGCGGGTGAGGGCGCGACGATCGTCAGCGGCGACGAGCTCGTCGCCGAACTCGCCCGAGCCCTCGACGCCGATCGGATCGGGCTCTGTTCGACGGTTCCGGGCGTGCTCGACGACGACGATGCGGTCATCGACCGCATCGAGTCCTACGGGACCGTCGCCGACGTCCTCGGCGAGAGCGAGGCGACGGACGTCACCGGCGGGATGGCCGCGAAGGTCCGGGCGTTGCTCGAGCTCGAGGCCGACGCGTCGATCTTCGGGCTCGAAGGGCTCGAGGGGTTTCTCGAGGGCGAGGGGGCGGGGACGACGATCGAATAGCGCATCGGTGACGTTCGTCGGCGCCGAACGGTCGCTCCGCGGTGAGGAAATGGTTATCGCTGGCCGGGCTGTACTCACACTATGTCAATCGATGGCGCACCAGCGGCGCCGCGGGAGGGGGCGATCGACGACGTCGCCTACCTCGTTCGGTCGGAACACCGCGTTCCGGCGCTGGCCGCGATGGCGGCTCGTCCGCGGACCCGCGGCGAACTCCGCGAGCTGACCGGGGCGTCGCCGTCGACGATCCGACGCACGCTCCGGGCCTTCGAGGACTGCAGCTGGGTACGCCGCGACGGGCACCGGTACGGGGCGACCGCGCTCGGGACGGCCGTCGCGAACGGGGTCGAGACACTGCTCGACCTGGTCCAGACCGAGCGAACGCTGCGGGACGTCTGGACGGAGCTTCCGGACGCGATCCTCGAGGTCGCCCTCGAACAGCCCGGACGGACGACCGTTACCGTCGCCGAACACGATGCGCCGTACGGGCCGGTGAACCGGTTCCGGTCGCTGCTTCGCGAAACGGATCGGTTCCGGTTCGTCGGGTTCGACGTGGGTCTGTACGATCCCTGTACGGACGAGTTCGGACGGCGCGTCCTCGAGGGTATGGACGCGGAGCTGATCGACTCGCCCGACGTCGCCGCCTACATGCTATCGACGTATCCCGAACGGTGTGACAGGCTCCTCGAGAGCGGGAACCTGACCGCGCTGGTTCACGACGAGCTGCCGTCCTACGGGATCAGCCGGCTCGACGACCGGGTTGCCGTCAGCGGCTACGATCCCGACAGCGGCGGCGTGACGGTGCTCGTCGATACGGACGCCCCCGAGGCCTGCGAGTGGGCCGACGCGGTCTACGCGACCTACAGGAACGAGGCCCGCCCGCTCGAGACCGAACGGGTCGAGGACGTAGAGATCGAAGCGTAGCACGACGGCTCCAGCGACAGGCAGAGCTGCGGTCGTCAGTCGAACAGCACTCGGTCGAGAATCGGGCGCAGGAACGACCCCCGACGCGTCCGCTTGGAGTGGACCAACAGGACGGGCTGTTCGATCGCCGCGGCGAGTCGGTCCGAGCGCTGTTCGACGAACAGGTCCGGTAGTCGACGGTGCGTGACCGTGCTCAGCATCACCAGATCCGCCGACTCGAGTTCCCGCGAGAGCCCCTCGATCTCGTCGTTCGTCCGAACGATCGTCGACTCGACGGGAACGGTACAGAGGTCGTCGAGGTCGTCGTGGTACTCCTCGACCGTCTCGAGCAGTTCCTCCGGCGCGTCCTCCCCGATGGCAAAGAGGAATCGGACCGACGCGCCGAGGGTGTCGGCCATCGCGTCCGCGAGTTCGACCTTCAGCGGATCGTTGAACGGACTGCGATCGGTGACGACGGCGATCTCGTCGACGGTCCCGCGCTGTTCGTGCTGGACGAAGACGACGTCGCAGGGGGCGTGTTCCATAATCCAGTCGGTGTCTCGTCCGAACAGGGTCCCGAGCCGGCTCGTGGCCTGCTGGCGAGCCAGCACGAGATCCGCCCCGGTACGATCGGCGAAGTTCACGACCGCGTGGCGGGTGTCGTGGCTGACGATCTCGCCGACCTCGACGGGCACCTCGAGGTAGCGGACGAGCTCGTCGGTTCGCTCCTCGAACTCGACGTCGTCCTCGGAGAGCTCGGCGGCAGCCGTATCGAGGGGCACCTGGTCCGGCACCTCGTCGAACCGAACCACGCGAATCCGCCCGCCTCGTCGACGAACGATCGGCGCGGCCATCTGAATCAGCGCGTCCTCCTGTTCCCGGGTTACGTCCCGCCGGATCGGGATGAGGACCTCGTAACGGTCCTCCCGCTCGAGCTGTTCTTCCGTGTCGCGAACGAACTGTCGCCCGGTCTCCCGGCGGGCGAGTCCCTTCGCGACGCCCTCGCGTTCGACCCGTTCCTGGGCGTAGAGCTTGAACCAGACGAATCCGAGGATCACGAGCCCGATCGAGCCGACGATCTCCTGGGTCTCCATCTGCGTGATGATGAAGATCCCCGAGACGATGCCGAACAGCTGCACCCAGGGGTAACCCGGCGTGAGGAACTCCGGGTCGTACCACTCGAGGTCGCGCTCGCGGAAGGCGATCAGGGCGCCACAGACGAGGATGTAGACGAGGATCTGGAACGCCCCGGCCATCTTGGCGATCTCGTCGACGTTCTGGGTCGCGACGATGAAGATGATGATCGCCCCGGTGGTGAGGATCGCGACGAACGGCGTGTTGAACCGCGGGTGGATGTACTCGAATCTGTCCAGAAAGAGGTCGTCCCGGCTGAGCGCGAGCGGGTACCGCGAGGCGGTGAGGATCCCCGCGTTGGCGGTACTGACGAGCGCCAGCAGGGCCGCGAGGATGATCGTGGCGACCGCCAGGAATCCGACGGGGAGCCCGCCGAGGGTCACCCCGCCGAAGAGCAGATCCGTCGCGAGGGCCATCGGCTCCTCCGAGTCGGCGAGTTGATCACCCTCGATCACGCCGACGAGTACGAACACGAGCAGCGCGTAGAGAAACGCCGTCACGATCAGCGACGCGAGAAGTCCGAGCGGGAGGTTCCGCCCCGGGTTCTCGATCTCCTCGGCGACGGCAGCGACCTTGGTGACGCCCGCGTAGGAGACCAAGACGAGCGCTGTCGCGGTGAGGATGCCGTCTATTCCTTCGTCGAAGAAGCCGTCGAAGTTCGCCCCTTCGACCTGGACGATCGAGCCGGCGACGAACCCCGACAGGATTACAAGCATGACGACGACCATGATCAGCTGGAGTCCGCCGGTCTGTTTGACGCCGATCAGGTTGACCGTGATGAGCACGATCGCGAACGTAATGCCGAGCGCCCGGACACCGGGGATCGGAACTGCGGCTCCGAGCCCGGGAATCGCGAGACTCCAGGTCGGAAGCTCGTAGATGAAGTTGATGTAGAACATCCCCCCGTACAGCGCCAGCGACCCCTTCAACATGAGCATGAGCCAGGTTCCGAGCCCGGCGATCGTCCCGAACGACGGACCGAGTCCTCGTTCGATGAAGACGTAGTCCCCACCGGCCTCGGGCATCGCCGTCCCCAGTTCGGCGATGCTGAGTGCGGCGGGAACGACGAGAATCGCCGCGATCACGAACGCGAGGATCACGGCGGGACCGGCTTCAGCCATCGCGATCCCCGGGAGAATGAAGATCCCGCTGCCGATCATCGCTCCCATGCTGATCGCGATCACCGCGAACAGTCCGAGATCGCGCTCGAGATCCTTCGTCATCGGGCGGTGATTTCCCGGCGAGCGTTAAGAAACGTTGGTGCTTCGGAACCGATTGCGCAGCCGTCGACACCTGAATCGGGACTCGTCAATCGCCTACGTCCAAAAGCAAACGATCAGGCGGTTCGACACGCGATCGACGGCTCGGTGCGTTCACCGGAACCCAACCCACTGCGTTTTTAACATCCGAGCGTGTAGGAAGAGGCAACGTACCCGCGGGCAAGTGCGTTCGGGCCTCACGGCGTTTCCGGGGCCGACTGGCGGAATACCCCGCCGCGAACGCATAGCGGGATGGCCGACGCGCTGCAAGACGCCGGGGCCGCACAACCGGGAGTCCGCGGACCGTTTCAGTGAGAGTCCACACGCGGCTTTCAGTGCTAGCAACTATGGAAATCGAAATTGCAACGATTGGCGGTTACGAGGAAGTCGGACGGCAGATGACTGCCGTTCGCGCCGGCGACGACGTCGTCATCTTCGACATGGGGCTGAACCTCTCGCAGGTTCTGATCCACGACAACGTCGAGACCGAGCGGATGCACAGTCTGGATCTGATCGACATGGGCGCGATCCCGGACGATCGGATCATGAGCGACCTCGAGGGCGACGTCCAGGCGATCGTCCCCACTCACGGCCACTTAGACCACATCGGCGCCATCTCCAAACTGGCCCACCGGTACGACGCGCCGATCGTCGCCACGCCGTTTACGATCGAACTGGTCAAACAGCAGATCGAGGGCGAACAGAAGTTCGGCGTCGAGAACGACCTCGTGAAGATGGACGCCGGGGAGACGATGTCGATCGGCGACTCCGGGCAGGTCGATCTCGAGTTCGTCAACGTCACCCACTCGATCATCGACGCGATCAATCCCGTGCTCCACACGCCCGAGGGCGCCGTCGTCTACGGGCTGGACAAGCGGATGGACCACACGCCAGTCATCGGCGACCCGATCGACATGGAGCGGTTCCGCGAGATCGGTCGCGAGGGCAACGGCGTGCTGTGTTACATCGAGGACTGTACGAACGCGAACAAGAAAGGGCGCACGCCCTCCGAGAACGTCGCCCGCGAACACCTCCGGGACGTCCTCTACAGCATGGAGGACTACGACGGCGGGATCGTCGCGACGACGTTCTCGAGTCACATCTCGCGGGTCACGAGCCTCGTCGAGTTCGCGAAGGACATCGGCCGCCAGCCCGTCCTGCTGGGCCGTTCGATGGAGAAGTACTCTGGCACCGCCGAGCGACTCGACTTCGTCGACTTCCCGGACGACCTCGGCATGTTCGGCCACCGCAAGTCCGTCGACCGCACGTTCAAGCGGATCATGAACGAGGGCAAGGAGAACTTCCTGCCCGTCGTGACGGGCCACCAGGGCGAGCCCCGCGCGATGCTCACCCGGATGGCCCGCGGCGAGACTCCCTACGAACTGGACGACGGCGACAAGGTCGTCTTCTCCGCTCGCGTGATTCCGGAGCCGACCAACGAGGGCCAGCGCTACCAGGCCGAGAAACTGCTCGGTATGCAGGGCGCCCGCGTCTACGACGACATCCACGTTTCGGGGCACCTCAACCAGGAGGGTCACTACGAGATGCTCGACGCGCTCCAGCCCCAGCACATCATCCCCGCCCACCAGGACCTGAAAGGGTTCTCCAGCTACGTCGACCTCTGCGAGAGCGAGGGGTACAAGATGGGACGTGACCTGCACGTAACCCGCAACGGCAACCTCATCCAGCTTGTCGACTGATATGACCAGTCCCGAGGCACGTGAGGAAGCAGTGCTCGAGGCCGTTAACCAGCGCCGCAAGTTGGTCAACGAGGCGATCCCGGAGGCGCTTCCGATCCAGCGACCCGAACGGCTCTACGAGGCCTCGCGGTACCTGCTGGACGCGGGCGGCAAGCGGCTCCGCCCGACGGTGTTGCTGACGACCGCGGAAGCACTCGCCGACGTCGAGCCGCTCTCGCGGGGGTATCGTGAGTTTCCGACGCTCGAAGAGAGCGCGGAACCGCGTTCCGCGGACGACGCGAGCGGCGAGCCGCGAGCGCCAGAGACGATCGACGCGATGGCAGCCGCCGTCAGCGTCGAGGTCATCCAGTCGTTCACGCTGATCCACGACGACATCATGGACGACGACGACCTCCGCCGCGGGGTCCCGGCCGTCCACCGGGAGTACGACCTCGAGACGGCGATCCTCGCGGGCGACACGCTCTACTCGAAGGCGTTCGAGATCATGCTCGAGACCGGCGCAAAGCCCTCTCGAGCGGTCGACGCCCTCGAGATCCTCGCGACGACGTGTACGAAGATTTGCGAGGGTCAGTCCCTGGACGTCGACTTCGAGCAACGCGACGACGTCACGCCCGAGGAGTACCTCGAGATGGTCGAACAGAAGACCGCGGTGCTCTATGCCGCGTCGGCGTGTCTCCCGGCGATCTTGCAGGGAGCCGACGACGAAACGGTCGATGCGCTGTACGGCTACGGCCTCGACATCGGTCGAGCCTTCCAGATCCACGACGACGTGCTCGATCTGACCGTTCCGAGCGAGGAACTCGGCAAGCAGCGAGGGAGCGATCTCGTCGAAGAGAAACAGACGCTGATCACCGTCCATGCCCGCGACCAGGGGATCGAAATCGAGGACCTGGTCGACACCGAGGACGTCGAGCGAGTCACCGAGAGCGAGATCGACGACGCCGTCGCCGAACTCGAGCGCGTCGGCTCGATCACCTACGCGAACGATCGCGCTCGCGAGCTCGTCGAGCAGGGGAAGGACCGACTCGAGGTGCTGCCGGACAACGAGGCCCGCGAACTGCTCTGTGACATCGCGGACTACCTGATCGAACGCGGATACTGATCGGGTCGTTCTCGGCCCCGGTTCTCGAGGAGACAACGCGGGTACCGCCGGGAGCGTCCGGGATCAATCCGGCTGGAGACGGTTCTCATTCGGATTCCTGGCTGTCGGTTCCGAAGACCGCGATCGTCCCCCGGCTGCTCGGGAAATCGCTGCAGTAGGACGTCTCAATCGGAGCAGAACTTCTCGACGAGACTGCGACACTCCTCGGCCTCGAGAGGCTTCAGAACGTACGCGTCCGCCTGCGGCGGTTCCGACTGCAGCTTCTTTAGCTCCGGTTGTGTCCCCGTCAGTACGACGACCGGGATCTCGCGGAGTTCCTCGTCGGCCCTGATGGTTCGTAGCACCTCCTTCCCGCTTTTTTTCGGGAAGTGCCAGTCGAGCAGGACGAGGTCGGGACGGGGTGCGGATTCGTACTCGCCGCGTCGCTCGAGGAACTCGAGCGCCTCGGCGCCGTCGGTGACGACGTGATAGTTCCCCCGGAGGTCCGCGTTCTCGAACATCTCTCTCGTAAGGCGGACGTCCCCCGGATTGTCCTCCGCCAAAAGTATTTCTCCCACATGCTTCGGTCCACCCATAACGGATCCACCAGACGTGGATACATAATTGTCACTACCGATCGTCGAGACGGGCGGGTTCCGGGAGACCGAGGGATCCCGAGGGCGCCTCGCGTTCTATCGGTGACAGGATCGGCGTGTGCGGCCGTTCAACGGAACGTTCTCTACGATCCCTCGAGGGGACGTCGATCACCAAGTGTGTAGGGACGAGTCTTACGCACGTGACTCCTGTAGTGGTGTGTATGAACGATCGCACACCCGACGAGCCGGTAGACGTACTCCTGATCGAGGACAACCCGGGTGACGTCCGCCTCACGCAGGAGGCGTTTCGCGCGACCGAGAGCGAGATCTCGTTCCAGGTTATCAGCGACGGAGAGGAGGCGGCAGCGTACTTCCGCCAGCCCGAGGACTCCGAGCCCTGTCCCGACCTGGTGTTGCTCGATCTGAATCTTCCGCGAAAGGACGGGCTCGCCGTTCTCGAGGTGCTCGAGGAGGAACTCGACTACCCGCCGCCGCCGGTGCTCGTGCTCTCGAGTTCGAGCGCCGAGGAGGATATCACCGCGAGCTACGCCAGCGCTGCAAACGCTTACCTCACGAAGCCCGACGCTATGCCGGAGTTTACCTCGATGGCGGAGGCGATCGAACGGTTCTGGATCGACACGGCACAGCAGCCGCCCGCAACGGCCTGACACGGGATCGGTGAGCCGACACGCTCCGCTCGGAATGTGGGCGACGAGCCGACACCGCTGCGGTTTTGAGCGGGCGGCGAATACCCCACGGTAATGGACGACGACTTGCGCGACCGGATCGAACGGGAGGCGGAGAAGCACGCGCTGTTGAACGCGGTGAAACACGAGAGCGACGCGGACGTCGGCGCGATCATGGGTCCGCTGATGGGCGACAACCCCTCCTTCCGCGAGCACGGGGACCAAATTCCTGGCGTCGTCGGCGGCGTTGTCGGACGGGTCAACGACCTCGCCTACGCCGAGAAGCGCGAGCGACTCGAGGAGCTCGCCCCCGAGGAGCTCGCGGAGATCGAGGCCGAGGACGAGGGTGACGACCACGACCTGCCCGACCTCCCCCGCGCGGAGGAGTACGACGAGGTCCGGATGCGGTGTGCCCCGAACCCCAACGGACCGTGGCACGTCGGCCACGCCCGGATGCCCGCCGTCATCGGCACCTACAAGGAGCGCTACGACGGCTGGTTCTGCGTTCGTTTCGACGATACCGACCCCGAGACCAAGCGGCCCGACCTCGAGGCCTACGACGCGATCCTCGAGGATCTCGAGTATCTAGGCTTCGAGCCCGATGCGACGTTCAAGGCCAGCGACCGCCTCGATATCTACTACGACCACGCCCGGAAGCTGATCGACATGGGCGGGGCGTACACCTGCTCGTGTTCGGGCGAGGAGTTCTCCAAACTGAAAAACAACGGCGAGGCCTGCCCGCACCGCGAGAAGGACGTCGAGACGGTCCTCGAGGAGTTCGAGGACATGATCGCGGGCGTCTACGACAGTGGCGAGATGGTCCTCCGCGTGAAGACCGACATCGAACACAAGAATCCCGCGCTGCGTGACTGGGTCGGCTTCCGAATGATCGACACGCCTCATCCGCGCGAGGAGGCCGAGGAGTACCGCTGCTGGCCGATGCTCGACTTCCAGTCGGCGATCGACGACCACGTCGTCGACGTCACCCACATCGTCCGCGGGATCGACCTGCAGGACTCGGCGAAACGACAGGGCTTTTTGTACGACTACTTCGGCTGGGAGTACCCCGAGGTCGTCCACTGGGGCCACGTTCAGATCGACGCCTACGACGTGAAGATGAGCACGTCGACGATCGCCGAGCTGATCGACGAGGGACGACTCGACGGCTGGGACGATCCGCGCGCGCCGACGCTGAGGAGTCTCCGTCGGCGGGGGATCCGCGGCGAGGCCATCGTCGACGCGATGGTCGGGCTCGGCACGTCGACCAGCGACGTCGACCTCGCGATGAGTTCGATCTACGCGAACAACCGCGACCTGATCGACGAGGAGACCGACCGCCGGTTCCTCGTCCGCGACGGGGCCGAGGTCCCGTTGGGTGGGAGCCCGCCCGACGAGGCGAACCCGCCGCTCCACCCCAACCACGAGGACCGCGGCGTCCGGAAGATTCCCGCCGGCGACGCCGTTCTGCTCGAGCCCGACGACCTCCCTCAGCGCGAGGACCGCATCTGGCTCAAGGGGCTGGGCTGTTTCCAGTACACCCGCGATACGCTCCAGTACACCGGTGAGGACATCGACGTCGTTCGCGAGGGCGACGTCGACGTCGTCCACTGGGTGCCCGCAAACGAGAGCGTCCCCGTCCGAATGCGAACGATGGACGGCGACGTCAGTGGCCAGGCCGAACCCGAGGTCGCCGCCCTCGAGCCCGACGAGATGGTGCAGTTCGAGCGCGTCGGCTTCGCCCGGATCGACAGCGTAGACGGGGAGGACGGGACGCTCGCCTACTACACCCACCCCTGAGCCGTCACGACTAGGCGGCGTCCGGCCGGTCGCTCGCTCCTCGAATCCTTCGACTCGAGGCCGCCGGACGCAGATCAGAACGGTGAAGGCAGCTTCTTGGCGTTACTCGTCCTCGTCTTCACCGTTCTCTTCTTCATCATCCATCTCATCTTCACCGTTCTCCTCTTCATCATCCATCTCGTCTTCACCGTTCTCCTCTTCATCATCCATCTCGTCTTCACCGTTCTCTTCTTCGTCATCCATCTCGTCCTCTGCTTCGTCGTCCTCCTCGTCCTCTTCGGCCTCGCCGTTGCCCTCGATCTCGATATCGCCGACCATCGTCGTCTCGTGGGGCTCACAGACGTACGTCGCCATCTCCTCGCTGGCCTCGAACTCGAGGAACTGATCGTCGCCACCCTCGTCGGTGATCTCGGTCTCGAGGTCGTCGATCACCTCGTCGTCCTCGTCCCGGATCTCGATATTGTGCTGCGATCCGTCGCCCTCCTCCCAGCCGATCTCGTACTCCTCGCCTTCCTGAAGGGTGAGCGTCGGATTCTCTTCGTCGGCGATCTCCTCGGGTTCGATTCCGACCCACCCCGCCGTCTGGGCGTCGAACTCGATCCGCGTGCCGGGTTCGATCGCTTCCCCGTTCTCGTCCGGCTCCTCGTCGTTCGCTGGCTCCTCGTCGTCCGGTTCCTCGTCGTCCGGTTCGTCGTTGCCGTTGCCGTTACAGCCCGCGATAAACGCCGTTGCACCGACGGCACCGGCGGTCTTGAGGACGTTGCGCCGAGTCGCTCGTGTGCTGTCTCTCATACACCATTCTATGCGATCCAAAGGAGTTAAACCAAATATGCGATCGGAGAGAAGTTATAAAATGCGTTGGATAGATCTCTTGGTGGATTGGGAAATTTTTTCGGATGAAGAACCAGTTACGCAATCCGATCCGGCGGGTGCTCCCCATCTCCTCTCAGTCGTCCTCGAGGAGATCGTCCCCGCTGTCGGGACGCGGATCCGCGACGACGCCGTCCTGCCGCCCGAGGACGCGAGCGTGGGCGGCACAGACGACCCTGTTCTCGCCCCACGGGACGTGGAGCTCGACACAGGCCGGGCGGTCGCAGCCGTCCTCCGAGCAGTCCATACGCTCGAGACGATGGCCAGTGACTCGGCGTTTACGGTCGGTCAGAACACGAACACGGCGACCAGGAAGCCGAGCAGGATCGACGCCGTCAGCAGGACCTGGGCGGCCGTCGACGCGAGGATGCCGACCGTCGCGTAGAACGCCGACCGGGTGCTGTGATCGACGTCGCCGCCGCGGACGAACTCGAGGACGAATACGGTGCCGAACAGGCCGACGAGCAGCCCGATCGGGCCCGTCAGGAGCATGAGCGCGATCCCGACGACTGCGGCGGCACCCGTCGTCGTCCAGGAGGCGCCGCCGGCCCGCGCTGCGATCGAGCCGGCGAAGAACTCGACGAACAGGGTGAGCGCGCCGAGGGAAAGGAGAACGAACAGGGAGATCGGACCGGGCTCGGTAAACCCCGACCCCCACCAGTACAGCAGGACACCCGAGACCGAGAGCAGGCCGCCGGGGACGAGCGGGACGACAGTGCCGGCGACGCCGCCGACGAGCAGGGCGATCGCGAGGGCGGCGATGACGTCGACCATAGGAGGGCGAAGACGCGGCGGCGGCAAAGTCGTACCGCCTCCGGAACGGTTAGGAACGGCGGGACGAACCGACCGGTATGGGACGAACGGGCGGAGCGATCGTGGTCGGCGCGTCGTCGGGGATCGGTGCGGCACTGGCCCGGAAGCTGGCCGCCGACGGCTACGAGGTCGGGCTGGCGGCCAGGCGAACGGAACGGCTCCGGGAGATCGGCGAGGAGTTACCGACCAGATCGTACGTCGCGACGATGGACGTCGCCGACGCCGAGGCGGCCCGCGAGCGGTTCGACGCGCTCGCCGACGCGATGGCGTCGGTCGACCTCGTCGTCATCAGCGCCGGCACCGCCGACCTGAACCCCGACCTCGAGTGGGGACCCGAGCGGAAGACGATCGACGTCAACGTTCGCGGGTTCGCGGCGATCGCGACCGCCGCGGTCTCGCACTTCGAGGAACAGGGGATCGACGGCCACCTCGTCGGCATCTCCTCGGTCGCAGCCCACTTCGGCAACGGCGCCGTGCCGGCGTACAACGCCTCGAAGGCGTTCGTCACGACCTATCTCGAGGGGCTGCGGACGCGAGCGCGCGGGGGCGAGACGGACGTGACGGTGACGACCGTCGAACCGGGGTTCGTCGACACCGAGCTGGCGTACGGCTCGTTCTGGATGTGTTCGCCAGAGACCGCGGCAGAGCAGATCGCTCGAGCGATCCACGGAGAACGAAGCCACGTCTACGTCACCCGTCGGTGGCGACTGGTCGCGCGGGTCTTCGACGTCGTTCCGAACGCGATCCTGCGGCGAGTGCTGTCGTAGCGCCGGGCGGTCGTATCAGGATCCCCCGAACCGATCCCGAACCTCGAGCGCCGCGTCGGTTCCGTAGCGGTCGACCAGCGGGCAGAACGCATCGCCGAGGGCGCGCATGCACTGCCCCGTGGAGTGGAAGTCGAGCCGCTCGGCGACCGTCTCCCAGTCGCGGGCCTGCAGCGCTCGGAGAGCCAGCAGCCGCTCCTGTCGGGTCGTCAGCTCGATCGTTGCGGGTTGCTCGACGAGATATCGGACGACCAGCTCGCGGAAGGGGCCAGGATCGACGTCGAACAGGCCCGGCCCGTAGGCGGCGCCCGCGACGACGCGCCACTCGTGGGCGCTCAGCTCGAGCGACGGGGCGGCGTCGGCGGGGACGCTTCGCAGGACCGCCCGCGCGACGTCGGGCTCGAGGTCGGCGAGGGCGTCAGAACAGAGGGCGGCGAACCGTTCGGCGAAGCGCTCGGCGTGGCGGTCGCGCAACCCTTCGCCCGTCTCGGCCGTCGGCGAGAGCAACAGCGCCGAGTACTCCCCGCTGGCGTCGTTTCGCGTCGTCGAGACGTGGACCGTCGCGTAGCCGTTCGCCCGCCAGAACTCGAGCAGCCCCGGGGTCGCCCCGAACCCGGTGCCGAGCCAGTCGACCTCGGTCCCGTACTCCTCGCGGATCTCCGCGAGCAGCCGCGAGCCCAGCCCTCGCGAGCGCGCGGCGTGATGGGTCGCGATCCGCACGACCCGTACTCCGGCGGACTCGCCTGCCCGTTCGTCCCGCAACTGGCTCGTGAGCACGTCGGGGAGCATGTTCCCGCGGATGCGCCCACCCTCGTACATCATCGCCCGCTGCTCGGCCGAGAGGTGCCCCTCGCGGGCCAGCAGGGCGACGCTGGCGACGTGGCCGTCGTAGACCAGCGCGCGGGCCTCGAGGTTCGGCGCGTCGAGCAGGCGCGCAAGATCGTTGGGCTCGGTGCGGTAGTGTGCGAGCACGAGCAGGCCGAACGCCTCCCGCAGGAGCCGTTCGTCGGCCAACAGGTCGTCGGGCTCGAGTCGCCGATAGCGGACGGTCTCCGGGGCGGCGTCCGCGACGAGCGGCTCGACCGGAGGACGGGCGTCGAGCAGCAGGGCGCGAAACGCCCAGACCTCGATCGGGTCGCCCGCGGCGTACCGGATCGGCTCAGTCAGCGTTCGCTCGGTGACCGCGTGCTCGCTCTCGGCGAGCCGATCCCGGAACCGAACCGAGAACCCTCTCCCCGCTCCCTCGTAGCCGTGTATCGTCGTCGCGAACGCGATCCGATCGGCCGCCAGCAGCCCCTCGAGAGTGGCGACCGGGAGCGCGGCAGCCTCGTCGACGATCACGACGTCGGCAGCCTCGCACTCCTCGAGCGCCGCGGCCGGATCGAGGTAGCGGACGCGCCCGCCCGCCACCGTCTCGAGCCGGCGCGGTTCGGTCGTCTCGCACTCCTCGAGCGTCTCACAGAGCTCTCGGGCGCGGTCGAACACCTCCCGCGCGTTCCGAAAGTCGGGTGCGGTCACGAGCACGTCTTCCCCGTCGGCGGCGAACGCGCCCGCGGCCAGCCCCGCCGCGCTCGACTTGCCCCGGCCGCGATCGGCCTCGAGCACGACCGCTGCCGGGGCGTCGAACAGCGATTCGAACGCGGCCACGGCCTCGGCCTGGTCGTCGGTCAGACAGGACCCGTAGGTCGGGGTCGGGAAGCGGCGGTTCGCGGGCGGCTCCGGCTCCGTGCTCGCGTCCAGCCTCGGTGCGGGACGGGTCAGCCCTTCGTCGACGATCCGATCGGTCTCGAGGTCGACGATCCCGACCCCGCGGTGTGCCTGCAGCGTCTCGACGAGCCGGCGTCTGAACCGGCCGGTGACGTCCGACAGCGAAAACGGCGGCACGGCCAGGGACTCGTCGAACGCGTCCCGGCGATCGGGCCAGGACTCGAGCGACGGTGTCAGCAGGACGAGGAGCCCGCCGCCGTCGACCGTCCCGACGAGCTTGCCGAGGGCGTTGGGCTGGAGCTGGTCGTGAGCGTCGAGGACGACGACGTCCCGCGTCGTGCCGAGCAGCTCGCCGACGTGGGTCTGGGAGAGCTGCTCGCAGCGTAGGCGATCCTCGGGACCGACGAGCGTGGTTCGGGTGATCGCTACCGAGAGTCGGTCGAGGATCGCCTCGAGGCGCTCGTATCCGCGCTCTCGGTCGCCGGCCAGTACCAGCACTCGCCGTTCGTTCGTCTGCCTCGCCTCCGTCCGGAGCGATCGGGCGAGGTCGACGAGGTCGTCGTCCGCGGCCATACCCTCGAGTCGTCGTCTCGGATGTAAGAGGTCACGGTCTGGCGGTCGCGGTCCGTGTGGTCGATCGGCGACGTCGGCTACGGCCGATCGGCGCAGCTCGAGTTTCGATCCGAAACAGCCGCTACCGGCTGTGCGGACCGATCCCACTCGTCCGGCCGTTTGGACACGCTTTTAAGGGGGGCAGCGCTACTGCGTAGTACACCCTACGCGGGGTTGATGATGCTCCTAGCCTCACAGGACTTCCGCCGACCGGACGTCGGCCCGGGACCCAGCCCGGACGGCAGGGGAGCGCGAGCCCGCGCGTAGGAGAGGTGAACAACCAATGTCAGTCTACGTAACCACAGACATCCCAGCCGACCTCGCAGAGGACGCCCTCGAGGCCCTCGAGGTCGCACGAGACACCGGACGCGTAAAGAAAGGAACCAACGAAACCACCAAAGCGATCGAGCGCGGCAACGCAGACCTCGTCTACGTCGCCGAGGACGTCTCCCCCGAGGAGATCGTCATGCACCTGCCCGAACTCGCCGAGGAGAAGGGCATCTCCGTCGTCTTCGTCGAGACACAGGACGACGTCGGCCACGCCGCCGGCCTCGAGGTCGGGAGCGCCGCCGCGGCGATCGTCGACGCCGGCGAGGCGTCCGACGACGTCGAAGAGATCGCCAACAAGGTCGAGGACCTCGACTGAGGTGACCTGAGATGAGCGCTGAAGAGAACGAAAGCGGATCCACGCCCGCCGAGGTCATCGAGGTCGTCGGCAAGACCGGCATGCACGGCGAAGCCATGCAGGTCAAGTGCCGCATTCAGGAGGGCGAAAACCAGGGTCGAATCATCACCCGAAACTGCCTCGGACCGGTCCGCGAAGGAGACGTACTCCAGCTTCGCGAGACCGCCCGCGAGGCGGACTCCATCGGAGGACAATAATGGTCGAGAAACGTACCTGTGACTACACGGGCGAGGATATCGAGCCCGGAACGGGCATCATGTACGTCCAGAACGACGGTACCGTGCTTCACTTCGCCAGCGCGAAGGCGGAGAAGAACTACAAGCTCGGTCGCGAGCCGCGTGACCTCGAGTGGACCGAGGCCGGACGCGCCGGCAAGGGTCCCGCCGAGGCCGACACGCCCGCCGCCGAGGAAGCCGACCAGGACGAAACCGTCGAGGCCGACGAGGACGAGGATCTCGAAGCCGACGTCGACGAGGACGACGAGGACGCTTCCGCGGGCGACGAAGCGGTCGACGAGACCGAGGATCTCGAGGAGAGTGAGGCCTGATGAGTGAGGCCGAGCGCACCTTCGTGATGATCAAGCCCGACGCCTTCGCGCGCGGGCTGGTCGGCGAGGTCGTCTCCCGACTCGAAGAGCGCGGGCTGAAACTCGTCGGTATCAAGATCGAGAACATGCCCCGCGAGCGGGCCGAGGAACACTACGGCGAACACGAGGACAAGCCGTTCTACGACGACCTCGTCGAGTTCGTCACCTCCGGTCCGGTCGTCCCGATGGTCTGGGAGGGCCAGGACGCGACCCGTCAGGTCCGACAGATGATCGGCGAGACCGACCCGCTCGAGGCCGAGCCCGGAACGATCCGGGGCGACTACGCGCTCGACCTCGGTCGGAACGTCGTCCACGCGGCCGACCACGAGGACGAGGGCGCCAACGAGCGAGAGATCTCGCTGCACTTCGACGACGACGAGCTGATCGACTACGATCAGCACGACGCCGGCTGGCTCTACGAGTAGCGACCCGGCGACTCCGACTCGTTATCGACGTTTAGGACCGGATTTTCTGTTTTCCAGAGTACATTAAATTAGACGAGTCGATAGCTTACATAGACGGAACATCTAATGTATCGGCTGTAGTAGACGAGCACGGTGGTTTCGAATGGTAACTCACGGTAGGTGGTTCGTGAATGCGTAAGCGAGAACAGGGCTCGAGATCGATCGCGAGCGCGGAGCCCCCGTCTTTGGATCTGATCTTCGATCTTCTCTCGAACCGACGACGACGGTACGCGCTGTACTGTCTCTCCGAGCGCGCCGACGGGGTCGCCGCCGTCGACGAGCTCGCCGACGCAGTCGTTCGACTCGAGACCGAAGCCGGTGACGTCGATCGGGAGTTCGACGAACACCGGAAAACCGTCCGAACGGAGCTCCGGCACTCCCATCTTCCCAAGCTCGCCGACACCAGTCTCCTCGAACACGACCGGCGCAGCGACACCGTTCGCTACTGGAACCAGCCCTCCCTCGAGGAGTGGCTCGAGCATGCCAAACACAAGGAGCTGTAGCCGGCCGGCCCCTTTCTCTGCGGTCAGTAACGGTCGAACTCGGAGCCGTGGCGTCCGTCATCGAGCCCTCTTCCCTGTGGAATGATAGCATTCCCATCCTCAAAGCTTAACAGGCGAGCTACCGATACGGATCATAGAGGTGTCCTTATGACTGATCACGAACTTCCAGAACTTCCGTACGACTACGACGCGCTCGAGCCGGCAATCTCCGAACAGGTCGTCACCTGGCATCACGACACGCACCACCAGGGGTACGTCAACGGCCTGAACAGCGCCGAGGAGACCCTCGAGGAGAACCGCGAGAGCGGCGACTTCGGCTCGTCCGGGGCCGCGATGGAGAGCGTTACCCACAACGGCAGTGGACACTACCTCCACACGCTGTTCTGGGAGAACATGTCCCCCGACGGCGGCGGCGAACCCGAGGGCGACCTCGCCGACCGCATCGAGGAGGACTTCGGCTCCTACGAGGCCTGGAAGGGCGAGTTCGAGGCCGCTGCGAGCGGCGCCGGTGGCTGGGCACTGCTCGTCTACGACCCGGTCGCGAAGCAGCTTCGCAACCTGAAGGTCGACCGCCACGACCTCCACGCGCTGTGGGGTGCCCACCCCATCCTCGCCTGTGACGTCTGGGAGCACTCGTACTACTACGACTACGGCCCGGACCGCGGCGAGTTCATCGACGGCTTCTTCGACGTCGTCAACTGGGACAAGGCCGCAGAAGAGTACGAGAAGTGCCTCGACCACTTCGAGTAAGCGACGACCTGGCAACCCACGTATTTTTATCGCACTCGTCCGCTCAGCGACGGCGATAGCGCCGCGGGCCGCGAGCCGACCGCCGAGGAAGCGAGCGCGCTCGAGCCGTTGCCGACGTCGAGACCGGTGCGGTCTTGTGGCGCCGCGCCGATAGCAACGTCCATGCCAGTTCCGAAAGACGAGTTCGACGAGCTCCCGCCCTGTGACTTCTATACGCCCGCGGAGCTGTTCGAGGAGGATCAGATGTACACCGTCTACGAGATCGCGCGCCTGCTCCAGGGGCTCGAACCCGACGCGGACATCGACCGCGAGACCGAGGACATCCTGCTGGACTGGGCGATCCCGTGGGTGATGACTAACGCCGACGAGCTCGTCGTCGCCGAGCCGCGCGACGAGGAGGAGCCCGGGTTCTACGGTCTAAAGGACGAATGATCCTCCTCGTGGTCGGGTCGGATCGCGTCGACGCCGGCAAGACGACGTTCTCGACGGGCCTGCTCGAGCGAACCGGCGCGGTCGGCGCTAAACCCCGCGCCGGCAACGACTACTGGTTCGACCACGACGACTGTCGACGGGCGCTCGCCGACGGTCGGCTGTACGGGAAAGATGCCGCACGGCTCGCGGCCGCGGAGGCTCGGGGACGCGAGCCCGAACGGCTCAACCCCGTCCACCGGCTGTGGCGGCCCAGCCCCGGCCCCGGTACCGGGCTGCTCGGGCAGACCGATCGGGAGTTCGTCGTCGACAGAATCGGCGCTCCGGGCGAGGCCGGCGAACCGACGTACGTCCGAAACGCTACCGTCGACGTCCCCGATCGGGTCGCCTCGGCGCTGCCCCTCGAGGAGGCGATCCCCGTCGAAACCGTCGACGAGCTCAACGACGTCACGGCCGACCGGTACGTGCCGGCGTTCGAGTCGCTTTCGACCGAACTCGAGGCGGCCGACGTCGCCGTCGTCGAATCCTACGGCGACATCGCCCGGCCGCTGAACGATCTCGATCCCGCGGCGATCGCCGCGGTCGCGGTCGTCGAGCCGGGGCGGGCCCGGATCTATCCGGGCAATCGGTACTGCCGGGCCTGCGAGATCGCCAGCACGAGTCCGAAAGACGGCAGCCTCGAGAAGCGAGTGCCGACGGTCCTCGACTACCTCGATCCCCTCGAGCGGGTCCGGCTGCCGCCGCTTACGGGCGAGGAACGCGAGGACCCGGAGCGGGTCGCCGCGGCCTACGCCGATGCCTACGACGCCCTGCTCGAGGGTGCCAGCCAGGGTTAGGCCTGGCGGGCCATCTGGGAGGAGAGTTCGACGTGATCGTAGGGGTTCGTCGTCACGCTCGGCCCGTGGCCCGTGTGTAACTCCGCGAGCTCCGGGGAGATCCGGTCGAGGACGCGATCGATGCTCTCGATCAGCGTCTCCCGATCGCCCTCCTCGAGGTCGGTCCGTCCGAAGCTCCCGTTCTGGAAGACGAGATCGCCCGCGAGGAGGATCCCCGCGTCGGCCGAGTAGAAACAGAGATGGTCGTCCTTGTGGCCGGGGGTGTGGAGCGCGACGTAGTCGTGATCTCCCAGTCGTACGGTCTCCCCGTCGGCGATCCCGTGGTCGACCCCGTCGATCGACGGATCGTATCCCCAGACCTCGACGTCGAACGCCGATTTGACCGCCTCGAGGTTGCCGACGTGGTCGGGGTGGGTGTGGGTGAGCACGACCGCGTCGAGGTCGTCGACCTGCGACTCGAGGCGGTCGACGACGTCGAAGTTCGCGCCGGGATCGACGAGTACCGTTCGCTCGCCGGTGACGAGGTAGACGTTGCTGGTGAAAGCCTGGACGCCCTGCGCGAGGTTCGTGACCATACGGAGCCGTACAGGAGCGGGGGGCTTGTGCGTGTCGACCTCAGTGTGGCTCCTCGAGCGGCGATCAGCGACCGAACGCGATATTCACAAGCATTTTTAGCTCCGGCACGTAGTGGAGGACGAATGACTCGGTCGGTCCCCGTCGGGGTCGGTATCCTCGTCATTACTGTCGTGCTCGCCGGCTTCACCCTCCCGATAGCGATGGCCGGCGCCGTCGACGGCACCCAGCAGTCGCTCGCGGACCGCGAGAGCGCGGTCCCCGCCCAACACGCGGTCGACGACTTCGACTCCCAGAACTTCGACAGCACGACGTTCGAGATCACCGTCCACGAGAACGGGAGCGCGACCTGGACGTTCCGCCACGAGCAGCGCCTCGGGGACGACGACGAGGAGGCGAACTTCGGCGCGTTCGCCGAGGAGTTCGAGGAGGACGAGACCGGGCTCTACGAGCGGTTCACGGATCAGGCCGAGGCGCTGACCGACACCGGCGAGGAGACGACCGACCGTGAGATGGAGGCGACCGCGTTCAACCGCTCGGCGTCGACCGAGTACCGACCCGGCGCGATGGGCGTCATCGAGATGTCGTTCGTCTGGGAGGGGTTCGCCGACGTCGAGGACGACCGCATCGTCGTCGGTGACGTGTTCCAGAACATGTATCTGGGCTCCGATCAGTCGCTCGTGGTCAAACCCGGCGACAACCTCGTGCTCACCGACGCCGATCCCGAGGGCGAGTACACCGCCACCACGATGGAGAACGCCAGTTCGATGACCTGGACCGGCGAGCAGGAGTTCCTCGACGGTCACCCCCACGTCGTGCTCCAGGACGCCGACGACATCGGAAGCGACGGCACCGCGGGGACGACCGGCGGCTCGAGCGACGGAACCCTGCTCTCGTGGCCGGTGATGCTCGGCACCACCGCGGTCGTCCTCGGCGCCGTTATCGCCGCCGCGTGGTACCGAACCAGGCGGGACGAAACACCACCGGACGACTCCCCTGGCGAAGTCGACGGGCCGACCGGCCCTCGAGCGGAGTCATCGGAGGCGGGCGCGGCGGCCGCGGGGTCGGAGGAGCAGACTGAGCCAGGGTCGCTCACCGAAGAGGAACTGCTGACCGACGAAGACCGAGTGATCAAACTCATCAAAGAGAACGGCGGTCGGATGAAACAGGTCAACATCGTCGACGAAACCGGCTGGTCGAAGTCCAAAGTCAGCATGCTGCTCTCCGAGATGGAACGCGAGGGCGACATTAGCAAGCTTCGCGTCGGCCGCGAGAACATCATCAGTCTCGAGGGGTTCGAGCCCGAGGCGGCGAAGTCGCCGTTCGACGAGTAGGGGCCGCAATCGCCACCGAACCCCGTGTCAGGGTTCGACAGAGGCGGATCGAAACGGAACCCTTAAACGGTACACGGCGTTACGAAAGAGTGCAGGCGAAAGCCGACGGACGCTCCGATAGTGTAGTCCGGCCAATCATATTGCCCTCTCACGGCAATGACCAGGGTTCGAATCCCTGTCGGAGCATTTCTACGGCGACTCACTCGACGAGCAATGCAGATCGCGTGCGAGTCACATTGGGAGTCGTAACCTCGATTGTGGAATTGGAAGCAGAGAAACACGAGCGCAGCGAGCGTTTCGCGTAGCTCGAATCCCTGTCGGCGCACTCTCCCCCGTTTCTCGGTTTTCGGTCGGGTACTGCCCAGTGGCGCGTACCGTGCGGTCCTGGCCGCTCGAGCTCGGGAGCACCGATCGGTCGCCGTAGACGAAAGGAAGACACCGCTGGCAATCCAGCTAGCAGTATGCACGATCGAATTCACGCCCGGAAGCCCACCCACGACATCGAGCACTGGTCGACCGGAACCATCGAGTCGATCGGCCAGCGGGACGGACACTGCGTCGTCACCGTCTCGCCCAAGGACGGAGAACCACTCGAGCTGGTCGTCACCAACGCGATTCGGGAGCTGTTTCTCGGTCGGCTGGATATCGACGACGACGAATCACCGGTCGGAGAGCGCGTCTGGTACCGGAAACACGGCGGCTGAGGCAGACGGATATTCCGGGCGGGTACGATCCGTCGGTCGTGTTGCTGGAGAGTTACTGGCAACTGTACGGTCGGCTCGGTGATCGCCGATACCCGACGGTTGAAGCGATTGCGGACCAACTGCGTGACACAATGTCGAACACCGACCGACGGTACGACCTCGTCCTGTGGGGTGCGACCGGGTTCACCGGAAGGCTGGTCGCCGAGTACCTCACCGGAACGTACACCCCGGACGAACTGTCGCTCGCCCTCGGCGGCCGAAACGAGGATCGGCTTCGAACGCTGGAGGCCGACCTCGTCGACGAGGCCGGGACGTGGAACTCCCTCCCGATCGTCCTGGGTGATGCGACGGACCGAGAGAGCCTCCAGGAGATCGCCGACAGTACGCGCGTCGTCTGTACGACCGTCGGTCCGTACACGACGTACGGGACGCCGCTCGTCGAGGCGTGTATCGAGGCCGGAACCGACTACTGCGATCTCACGGGCGAGCTCAACTGGATCCGGGAGATGATCGACCGGTACCACGAGGACGCCGTCGAGGCGGGGAGTCGGATCGTCCACACCTGCGGCGTGGACTCGATCCCCGCCGACGTCGGGACGATGGCGGTGCAGTCGGCTGCGGTCGACGAGTTCGGAACGCCGTGTGACCTGGTTCGGCTCTACGTCGACGGGCGCGGCGGTGTCAGTGGCGGAACGATAGCCAGCGCGGTCGCGATGTTCGACGCCGCGTCGACCGACCCGATCGCTCGGCGAGCCCTCCGGAACTCGTACTCGCTCGCGCCACCCGGGGAGCGCACCGGCATCGACTCGAGCGAGCAGCGACGTCCGAGGCGGGACCCGCTTCGATCGGTGTGGACCGCACCGTCGCCGATGGCTGCCGTGAACGAACGCGTGATCCGACGTAGCAACGCACTCCTCGGGTACCCGTGGGGTCGCGAGTTTCGCTGTTCCGAGGTCGTTCCGACCGGGAGCGGGATCCGGGGTGGGGCGATCGCGGCCCTCGTCGCCGGCGGGTTCGGGCTGGCGGCTGCCGGAATGGCGATCGATCCGGTCCGAGCCGGGTTACAGCGGTTCGTGTTCCCCGACCCCGGCGAGGGGCCGAGCAGGGAACGGATCGAGAGCGGACACTTTTCGGTTCGCCTCCTCGGTCGCGGAACGGCCACCGACGGTCCGTTCGTCGTCGAGGGGACGATTCGCGCGGACGTCGACCCGGGGTACGGCGCGACCGCGCGGATGCTCAGCGAGGCCGCGATGTGTCTCGTCCGCAACGAAACCGCAACGCCGCTCGAGGGTGGCGTACTGACGCCGGCGTCGGGAATCGGCGAGCCGCTCGTCGATCGGCTTCGAGACGCCGGAATCGCCGTGAGCGTCTCGGTGTGATCTCCGTCCACGTCGATCGGCGGGACGGTTCCACGTTCGGGCACCTGGGGCTCACCGGTCGACGAGACGGCCCAGCAGGCCACCCGGCAGTCCGGAACGGAGTATCCGGTCGACCATCCAGTCCGGCAACACGGCCGACAGCCGCGGAAGCCAGCGAGCCCGACGTCCGACCCGGTATCGGCTGCGCGGCGAACCCGTCGTGGCGGCCTCGACGACGGTCTCGGCGACTGTCTCCGGACGTACGCTCCGCGGGCTGTAGCCGTCGAACGCGGCGTACTGCTCGGCGTAGGGGCTCTGTGGGTCGGAGGCGAGCGCTTCGGCCGCTCGTTCGTTCAACCCCGTCCGAACGGGGCCGGGTTCGACGAGCGATACCGTGACCCCGTGGGGACCGAGCTCGCGTCGCAGCGCATCGACGTACCCGTGAAGCCCGGCTTTCGCAGCGCTGTAGGCGCCGTGGTACGGCAACGCGACGTTTCCGAGAACGGAGCCGACCGCGACGATCCGACCCTCGCGACGACGAAGCGTCGGCAGGGTTGCGTGGACCACCGTGTGGACCGCGGCGAGGTTCGCCTCCAGATGCCGCCGAAACGTCGCCGGCGAGACGTCCTCGAGCGCGCCGAGTTCGTACCAGCCGACCGTCGAGATCAGGCGGTCGACCGGTCGGTCGGCCAGCAGCTCCCGGACGGCGACTTCGTCCCGTACGTCCAGTTGGACGGTGTCGACTGCAGCCGGAAGGTCGGTGAGGCGGTCCGGATCCCGGTCGAGGCCGAGAACGTCGTGGCCCGCCTCGGCGAGCCGAGTCGCGATTCGTCGTCCGATTCCGCCGCCCGCACCGGTGAGCGTGACCTGCATACGTTCCGGAGGATCGACCGGGGGAGGGATAGTAACAGCCGAAACGACAGCGGTGTGAGCCGAACGCGGTCCCCGCCGCGGACTCCGTTGTTCGGTCGCGAGAAGCGTTATCACTCTCGGCCCACTACTCGAGGTAATGGTTCATCCAGCGACTCGTCGCCTCGGCGCCGTAACGGACGATCTCGAGAGCCGAGGGTTCGCGCTCCGATCGGACGGCGACGCGACGCTCGCCCTCGACGGTCCGACGGCGTTCGCCGGCGTCGACGCACCGCTGCACCTCGTCTACCCGCCGGACAGTGCGCCGCTGACTATCGTCTCGAGGATCGCGACCGCTGTACACCGGGGACACGTTCCGGTACTCGTCGCGGACCGGTGGACGAACGACGAGCTGAGGGCGGTGCTGGAGTCTCCGTTTCTTCTCGACTCCCGACGCGACGGTGCCAGGCAGTTTTACGCCGTCGAGGACCGGATCGGACTGACCGACGATAGCTTCGCCTGTCTCGGTACCTCCGGTCGGATCGAGTGGCGCGAAACCGCCGCGGACGGCGACGATCCCTCGCTGATCCTCGATGTCGGAGGCGAGACTGTCGCAGTCCTCGACAGTGTCGAAGCGCTGCGGTGTCCCGGCCCCGAGCCGACGGCGTTCCGGTATCGATACGGCCGCGACGAGGACGGCCAACTGTCCGTGTTCCGGGGAGAGAATCCCGTCAGACGGTACACGAGCTTCCGCTCGATGCGTACCGACGGGTTCCGTCCCGTTCCCCTCCCGCTCGTCCCCGAACATCACGTCCGCCGGAACGGGCACCTCGCACGGGCGACACTCCGCGCGTTCGTTACCGGGGACGAGGTCGAGTACGGTCCCTGCCAGTAGCCGAGTAGCGTCTACCGGTTCCGAAGGCGAGTTCGCCGCGCTTCGCTGTGAGACGTCCGTCTACCGGAAACCGCGTGCTCCCGTCGCGGATCCGACAGACCCGAGAACGGGTGTGGCCTCGAGCCGGAACCGCTCGAGTGCAGGGGCGGTGCCGGCTTCCGACCGGGGGTCGTCGATCGACCCCGATTACACCCGCAGATGGCGATCGGTGATATCGTCGTTCAGCTCGGACACCCGACGATCAGCGGGCTGAACGCGGTCTCCAAAGAGGTTTCGACCGACGCGTCGCGCGTACGAGCTGGTCAGCATGACCGAGATGGCGTTGCCGATGTTCGCGCCGTGGGAGTGTTGCAATCCGATCGTGTGGCCGATCTCGTGGGCGACCGTCTCCGCGACGGCCGCCTCGACGCGGTTCGACCCCTCGGCCGCCATCCAGGCGATCCCGTAGCGGTCGATCGGTTCACAGCACGTCGGGAGGATCGCGGGGGATGCGATACCGTTGCCCGATCTGATCTCCGGGTGGTGCGAGAGGAGGATGTGGCTGTCGACGGACGACCGCGTTCGGTTGTACTCGACCCAGTTCACGAGCGACCGTCTCGCGGCCGACATCTCGTCGCCGAACGTCGACAGCGCCGGTGGCAGCGCCGTTACTTCCTGTGGAACGGTCGTCGTCTCGTCGAGCAGTTCGAACGAGTTCGCGAACTGGGGCTCGAGGATGTCCCGCACCCCCGCTTCGGCGAGACGCTGGCCCGTGTCCCGTCGCTGGCCGCTCTCCACGAACCCGGTCGTGAGCTCGTCGGTCTGGTAGACGGCGACGGTTATCGTCTCCGGCGCGCGAACGCGGCGCACACCACGGTCGAACGCGACTGCCCCTCCCGCGACGGTCCCGACTCCCGTGAGGAACGTGCGCCGGTCCATACACATTCATCATACAGTAATTCAGTATATACTTTCTGTTAAATTTAACAGTCACCATGAATCACAAGTCTGGGCACGGAACAAACGTCGGAAGAAACCGAGCCCTCGGAGGCGCTTCGGGCGTCGGCTCGTATCCCGGCCGAACCGTCAGGAGTTCGACCAGCCCTCGACCGCTTCCGAGGCGTCGGTTCGGGCCGCTCCGTCCGCGTCGACTCCGAGCAGTCCCGCCCACACCTCGACGTCCGATTCGGGGGCGGTCACGTCCGCGATGACGGCGTCGCAGTCCCGACAGACCGTCCAGACGGCGACATGTGGTGGTTGACAGCACGGGTCGACCCGTTCGTCGTTTCGATCGACCGGCCCGTCACAGCCCGGACAGCGCTCGAGCAGGAGCCGGATCCGCTCGAGGAGCGCCAGACGGGCGTCGCGCTCGAGGTCCGACCAGCCCTCGACCGTCGCTCGGAGGACCGACGCGGCCGCAGCGTCGGCGAGGAGTGCGGCGTCGGACTCCCATCGAAGGAGACGGTTGCCGTCGATCGAGTACGCCCGCGGCCCGCGTTCGACGGCCTCGGAGGCGGCGAGTGCCTCGACGTCGTCGGCTCCCGGCGCTGATTCGCGGCGATCGATTTCGACGCGGAACTCCTCCCGGAACCGATCGGTCAGGGAGAGCGTCCCCTCGGACGACCGATCGACGACCTCGGCGGCGACGAGTTGGTCCCAGGGATCCTCCGCCGCGGTTCCCTCGAGCGAGCGGGTCGCGATCGGTTCCTTCCCGAACAGCCGAAGGACCGACGCCGGAAGGTAGCGCTCGGTGAGTTCCGGCGTTCCCGGGACGAGATAGCCACGAAGGTAGATCACCGCGAGAAAGCCGCCGAGCGCGGTCGCCCCGACCGGGACGGTCGTAACGATTCCCAGTGTCCCCGCCAGAGTGAGCGCGATCGCCACGTTGACGACCGTACACGGTAGACAGCGGTTTTCGCCCGTGTACTCCGGCTGTCGAACGGGGCCGATATCCATGGGAAAGAGACGCATTGACTACCGTGGGAAACTACCACGCTGCACGGCAAAAACGTTCGCGACGGACTCGAGGCGTCCGTCCACGGCGACACCGTACCCGAGGCTCTCGGGGCCCGGACTGTCCGTGAGCGTGTGGAGCCTCAGTCGATGTCGGCGATCGCGCCGGAATCACACTCGGGACAGCGAAGCGTTCCCTTCGTCGGCAGGTGAACGTCCCGCCGCGGAAAGGTCGCCCGACAGTCCCGACAGCGCACGGTCGCCCTCGCGTCCGGCTCGAGACGCGCTCGCGGCAGCCGAAGGTCGTCCGTGTACGGGTCCATAGATTGGTATTGACTGCCACGATAATGAATCCTCGGACGGACGACGGTCGGCTCCGCCGCCCGGTAGAGGCGGTTCGCTAGCAGTCACCGGTACGACCGTTCTCAGCCGTCAGGGGGCCGTATACCGCGGTACTGGGTGCACTCGAGACCGGTAAAAAGGGACCGGCCCACGCAACGACGCCCGTCATCCCCCTCGAATCCCTTGCACGACTGTCGAAAGCTCCGAAAACTGCGTATTCGACTTCGAAGACTACTACTATGAGTTCGAACGATCTACTCGTCGATAAGTGTTCAGTGTGTGAAACGTACTTCGCCGTCGCGTCGAGCGCCGACCTCCAGCGGCGACTCAACGCCCACGAGCTCGAGCAACACGGCAAGGTCAAGCCGACGCGAGTCGACCACCGCGCGGCGAACCACCGGTAGCGACGTCCAGCTTTTTCGAGGATGGTCTCTGGTATCGAGCGAACGGCGGGGGTACCCTTATGCGGTCTCACACAGTCAATCAGGACGAATGCGTCCGCGAACGTTCTGGGTGCTCGACGACGAGGATCGACCGGTCGTCGACGACCTCGCCGTCGGGCTCGGACGGACGCCCGCGCGGGTCCTTGCGTACCTGCTGTTGCGGGCCGACCGCGAGGACGACCCCGCGACGACGATCCAGCTTCGGGTCGGGACCGAGCTGAGCCGATCCCCGATCAGTGACGCGGTCACCCGCCTCGAGGCCGACGGGCTGATCGAGCGCTCCACGGTCGCGAGCGCCAGCCAGGGACGGCCGCCGTCGGCCTGGCGACCGACCGACGACCTCGCCTCGAGCCGTCGTCGGGCGTACGAGCGACACGCGGCGACACTGCTCGAGCGGGCGGACGAGATCTTTCGGGACGACACGACCGAGCGGGAGCCGGAGTCGGCCGAGGAGCCGAAGCTGACGGTCGCACTGAACTGGCGGCCGAACGGGCTTCACGTCCCGCTGTACGCGGCCGCCGAGTCGGGTTGGTACGACGAGTACGGGGTCGACGTCGAGTTCGAGCACCACGAGGGATCTCGACGCGCCGTCGACCGGGTCGACGCTGGCGAGGCCGACATCGCGGTCGCCGGTGCCGCGACCGTACTGCGGGCCAGGGCGGCCGGCGTTCCGATCGTGCCGGTCGCGGTCCTCTACCAGCGCGCGATGACGGTGCTGTACTCCACCCGCGACGTCTTCGGCGCGGAGCTTCGCAGCGTCGACCAGCTCCGGGGACAGCGACTCGGGATGCCCGCTCACTCCGAAACGGGTGTGCTCGGTCGGCTGTTCGTCTCCCAGACGGCTCTCGGGGGGGACCTCGAGGTCGAGGAGACGACCGGTGAGGAGCGGACGGCGCTGCTGGCCGGCGAGGCCGACGTCGTCACCGGCTCCATCACCGACCCGCGGGAGCTCGAGGAACGCGGCGAGACCGTCGACACGCTGTTGCTCACCGATCACTTCCCGATCTACGGGCCGACGATCGTCGCTCGAGAGCGGGCGCTTGACCGACGTCAGCCATCGCTCGAGGCGCTCCTCGCGGGGACGGCCGGTGGCTGGCGGGAAGCGACTCGTGACCCCGATCCGGCGGCGGCGCGAATCGCCGAACGCGGCGACGACGAGCCCGAGCGCGTCCGGGAGACGTTCGAGCGGGCGGTCGAAGAGTTCGGGGACAGCGACGACACGCGCGAACGCGGCTGGGGCTGGCAGCGCGAGCGAACCTGGAACCGACTCCGGACGGCCCTCGAGCAGGGGGAGCTGCTCGCGGAGGAACCGTGATCGACCTCGAGAACGTCGACGTCGCGTTCGACGATTTCACTGCGGTCGCCAACGTCGACCTCGGGATCGACGACGGGGAGTTCGTCACCGTCGTCGGCCCCTCGGGCTGCGGGAAGACGACGCTGCTGCGCGCGATCGGCGGGCTCCAGGAGCCGACCGCGGGACGCGTCACAATCGACGACCGAGCCCCGTCGGTCGCACAGGAGGTGGGGGATATCGGATTCGTCTTCCAGCAACACACGCTGCTTCCCTGGAAGAGCGCCCTCGAGAACGTCGTCTTCCTCCGGAAGATGGCCGACAAGCCCCCGGACCGCGAGGGAGCACACGCGTTGCTCGAGACGATGGGGCTCGACGGGTTCGAGGACGCCCGGCCAGCCGCGCTCTCGGGCGGGATGAAACAGCGCGTCGCCATCGCTCGAGCGATCCACCTCGGCGCGGACGTGTTGTTGATGGACGAGCCGTTCGGGGAACTCGACGAGATCACCCGCGACGAGCTCGGCGTCGAGATCCGGTCGCTCTGGCGCCGCGAGCGGAAGACGATCGTCTTCGTCACCCACAGCGTTCCCGAGGCGGTGTTTCTGGGCGACCGGTGTGTCGTGATGCGCGATCAGCCGGGACGGATCGAGGCGACGTTCGACATCGACCTCCCCGGCCCCCGCGACACGGAGTCGCTGGGCTCGCAGGCGTTCCAGGAACAGGTCGCGGCCGTCCGCCAGACGCTTCACGAGAGCTATGACTGAACGGATCACCGTCACCGGTAGCGGCGCCGTCTACCCCGCGAGCGCGCTCTGTGCCGGCGTCGCGCTCTGGTGGGCGCTCACGGAGCTCGGGGATATCCCGCCGTTTCTCCTTCCCGCTCCCGACGCCGTCGTCGCGCGACTGGCCGGCAACCCGGAGCTGTACCTCGTGAACGCCCTCTACACCCTCGAAAAGGTCGTCTACGGCGGTGCGATCGGAATCGGAGCCGGGATCGCCCTCGCCGCCTTCGTCGCGTACGTCCCGTGGTTTCGACGGGCCGTCTACCCGTACCTCGTGACGGTTCGCGTGTTGCCGAAGCTCGCGATCGCCCCGCTGTTGCTCATCTATCTGGGCACGGGGATGACGACGGCGATCGTCTTCGTCGCGCTCATCACCTTCTTCCCACTGGTGTTGAACACCGCAGCGGGGCTCGATCGCACGCCGACGGCTCACCACTACCTGCTGCGGTCGGTCGACGCCGGGCCGATCGAGCGGATCCTGTACGTCGACGTCCCCTACGCGATCCCCGACATCTTCGCCGGCCTGAAACAGTCGGTGACCCTCGCGGTCGTCGGCGCGGTCGTCGCGGAGTGGGTCGTCGCCGACAACGGGCTGGGCTTTCTGATCCTGATGGGGTCGGAGAACGTCCGCCCCGACGTCATGCTCGCAGCGCTCGTCGTCCTGTTGCTCGTGGGACTTGCGCTGTACGGGATCGTCGTCCTCGTTCAGCGACGCGTCCACGAACGGCTCGGACTCGAGGTCCTCGACTGACGCCCGTCCAGAACCAGGGGACCGTGTTGCGATCAGTACCAGAGCACACGCTCGAGGGCGACGGGAACGAGATAGAAGCCGATACCGACCACGGAGAGGACGACCAGCGCGGCGTAGGTCTCCGCGGTCCGGAGGTACGCCGCCGTCTCGAACACCCGGTAGCCGAGTCCGGCGTTGAGCGTGACGAACTCGGCGACGACCGCACCGATAACCGACAGCGTCGCGGCGATCTTGAGCCCGGCGAAGACGCTCGGTGCGGCCGCGGGGAGCCGGATGTGAACGAACACCGCAGTCGACGACGCGTCGACCGTTCGCAACAGCTCGAGGTACGACTCGGGGGTTCCGCGGAGCCCGTCCAGAGTCGCGATCGTGATCGGGAACACCGTCAGCGTGGTGACGACCAGCGCCCGGGCGGGAACGCCGCGACCGAACCACAGAAAGAGTAGCGGGGCGATCGCGATCACCGGCGCGATTCGGAGCGCGACGACGTAAGGAAGGATCGTGCTCGCCGCTCGACGAGAACTGATCATCGCGAAGGCGAGGCCGGCACCGACGACGGTGCCGGCGACGAGTCCGATCCCGGCGGTCACTGCCGTCACGGCGGCGTCGCCGAGCAGCGTCGGATAGGTCTCGACGAGCGTCGCCCCGACCTCGGCCGGCGACGGCAACACGATCGCCGGCACGTCGTAGTAGACGACGACGCCGTGCCACGTCGAGAGCAACAGGACGAACACGGCGGTCGGCGGAAGCAGTCGCGTCGCGAGCCCGCGGGCGAGGGTTCGGGAGCCCCGAAGAACGTCGCGGCTGCCCGGGATCCGCTCGAGCCGTCGTCCGTCGCGTCGGTCGGCCTGCTCGTCGATCATTCGGTGCGTCGATCGCGTCTCTCGAGTTCCGCGGGCCGGTTACTCATCGATCCGGTCGGCGAACTCCGCGACGTACTCGTCCTCGGCGTCGAGGTAGTCGTTCGTCCAGACGGCATCGGGGTCGACTTCGTTCTCGAGGGCGTCGGCATCGGCCAACACGTCGTGGGTCTCCTGCCACGGCTCCGGCGCGCTCGCTCCCCAGCCCTCCGTCTCGACCGTCTCCGAGAGCATGTATCCGGTGTACATCTCCTCCCACTTGTCGTACTGGTTCTCCCGGGTCTCCTCGAGTTCGGGCTGGACGTCGACGAGGTGGTCGATCGCCTCGTCGGGGTTCTGGGCCGCCCAGACGGCACCTCTCGCGGTCGCCCGGAGGAACGCCTCGACGGTGTCGGGGTTCTCCTCTGCGAACGACTCGTCGGTCGTAATCAGGTGGCCGTAGGAGGGGACGGCCTCGTCGATCTCGAGGACGTCGATCTCCCGGCCCTGGTGGCGGGCGTCGACGACGTCGCTGAACACGCCGCCAGCGACGTCGATCTCGCCGGCCAGTAGCTGCTGGACGGTGTCGAAGCCGGCGTCGACGTACTCGACGGTGTCCAGCACGTCGTGGTGGTCGAGGTACGCTTCGGTCATCGTCCGGACCATCCCCGGACCGCTCCCGACCGTGACGCCCTCGAGCTGATCGGGGTCAGTGAGTTCGCCGAACCCCTCGCGGTCGGCGAAGACGACGTTCGGGTTCCGCTGCATGACGATCCCGACTGCGCGCGGCGACAGCTCGTTGCTGTTGACGGTCAGGATCTGGTCGCCGCTCGAGATCGCGAACTCGGTGTTGCCGAGCCCGGTCTGGTTCGCCGCGAAGTCGGAGCCGTCGCCGCTCTCGAACTCGACGTCGGTAAACCCCTCTTCCTCGTAGAACCCGTTCTCGCGGGCGGCGACGTAGGGCGTGTGGAGTCCACCCATGTTCCAGTTGAGCAGTAGCGACACGGAGTCCACCGCGACCCCGTTCTCCGCCGACGGATCGCCGTCGCCGTTCCCGCCGAGCCGGCCGGCACACCCCGAGAGGGCGACCGCGCCGCCGAGGGCGAGGACACTGCGTCGCGTACTTTGTGTGTGCTTCACACTCTCACCAGTACTGTCTGTCGAGGATGGGAGTTATAAATCATTTGGGTTAAGCTTTAAGTTCTCCCCGTCGAAACACCGTCCAGTCGAGTTCAGATCGGTATCCGGACCGCCGTTCGTCGCGACCGACGGCGCGGTGTATCGGTCCGGTAATGGCGATTTTCTATCATAGCTGAAACGTTTCACGGCCGTTAGATCCGAGTTCGAACGGAAACGGTACCGGCGGTGCTGTCGAAAAGCCGACAGCGACAGCCCAGAACATATAATTTCGAGTTTTAGTTATAGATTTATTATAATAAGGTCTAAGATCGTGTAGGTTGGTGGCACATACTGCATGGGAGTTGAAACCAAGGGACACGACAGGTACTACCGGGAGCACTACGCATGACAACGGCACAGATCACGGACGAAGCGCAGCGGCAGCTCGCCCGCACGCTCGACGTCGAAGCGGTCGATGACGGGGATCAGCTGACGATCGAACGGCTTCGTGACGAGGTAGAGCGCGAAGACGATCCCGAGTTCGCCTCGATGGGCGAAGCGATTCGAAGCGATCTCTCGGGGAGGCTGGACGCCGAGTTGCTCGAGACACAGCTCGAGGAGCTCTCGAGGCAGCTCGGGCGTCTGCCGGAGGTCCGAGAACAGGGAATCCCGGACGGCGAGACCGAAGCCGAGGTGCTCTACCGGGAACTCGCCGAGCCCGGCTGGGAGATCTACGACCACCTCGTCGACGTCGACTTCTTCGAGAGTCTCGAGGCGAACCTGCCGCGGTTCACGCCCGAACACATCGAGGGAACGGCTCACGAGCTGATCGCTACCGACGAGCTGACGGCCGAACTCGAGGAGCTCGGGTTCGACGAGCAGGAACGGATCGCGCTCGTCATGGACGTCACGAACAACAACGATCGGCTCGCCCGATGGGTGCCGACGAAGGATATCCCCGCCGAGGTGGAGTTCGGCGTCGAACACGTCCCGCCCCTCCACCAACGGGCGGCGGGCGGGACGTTGCTCTGGGTCGACGCACTGGACGTCCACCTCTGGCAGAACCGGGTTCTCGTCACCGAGGAGATCCTCGACGACGGCTACTGGGATATCAAGGCGCTGCTGGGTGGGTTCCACCTGCTGGCGCAGGCGGCGCTCGATATCACCCGCGAGGAGGGGCTGACCGACTCGCAGCTGACAGCCGCGATCACCGCCGGCGCGGCGATCATGATCGTCAACCAGGAGGAGATCTGCAAGAACGTGTTCTGGATCACCGAAGAGATGCGCGCGCCATCCGAAGCGAGGTAATTATCAATGTCACTCGAAGAAGACAGGGCCGTACAGGCCGCAAAGGATACGGTTGTAAGGGAGACTGACCAGGGGTTCCGCGTGCTCGGATCCCCCGACAAATCGGTTACGCACCAGCACGACGTCGACCGAATCGAGGAGTTCGACGTCACGAACGAGATGATCCAGGAGTCCGGCGATAATCCGGAAGCCTGGCTCACCTACGGCGGCAACTACGGACAACACCGCCGCACGACGGCCGACGTCATCACGCCCGACAACGTCGCCGACCTCGAGGTCGAGTACATGCTCGACGTCGGCGCCGGCTCGAGCATGGAGGGGACGCCCCTGATCGTGCCGGGCGATCCGCCGATTATGTATCAGTCGAACGGCCCGAACCACGTCAAGGCCATCGACGCCCGCGAGGGCGACATCCTCTGGAGCTATACGTACGCCGTTCCCTCGGACGTCGTGCTCTGTTGTGACGACAACAACCGTGGCGTCGCCGCCTACGGCGACAAGGTGTTCATGACGACGCTCGACTCGGGGGTCGTCGCGCTCGATCGGTACACCGGCGAGGAGGTCTGGCACACCTCGACGGCCGACCACGAGGAGGGGTACTCCGCGACCTGGGCGCCCATCGCGTACGACGGGATGATCTTCACCGGCAGCGCCGGCGGCGAGTACGGCGTTCGCGGGTTCCACACGGCACTGGACGCCGAAACCGGCGAGGAAGTCTGGCACACCTGGACCTCCCCCGAGACCGAGTGGGTCGGCGACAGCATCAACCAGTCCTGTGCGACCAACTGGATGAACGCGACGATCGACGTCGAGGAGCGACGACTCTACCTGCCGATCGGTAACCCCGGACCGGACTTCGACGGCTCCGTCCGACCGGGACCGAACCGCAACAGCTGTGGAACGCTCGCGCTCGACATGGACACGGGCGAGCGGCTGTGGACCCACCAGGAGGTCGCCCACGACGTCTGGGACTACGACTCCGCGGCGCCCCGGATCCTCATTCGGGATATGGAGATCGAACACCGCAACACGACCAAGGACGTGGTCGTCTCCGCGGGCAAGACCGGCTGGGCCTACACGATGGACGCCGACACGGGCGAACTCATCGAGCGTAGCGAACCGGGCGTCCAGCAGCTGAACATGTACCGGATGATCCCCCACATCGACGAGGGACGCCGGATGCCGTTCATGCCCGGTGCGATGGGCGGCAACGACTGGCAGCCCCCGGCCTACAACCCCGAGACCGGGCTTGCGTACATGAAGATGAACAACTCGCCCCAGGAGGCCTGGTGGCGCTTCGAGGAGTACGAGGAGGGCAAAAAGTACTGGGGCGGAATCCTAGAGGACCAGACTGAAGCGGTACCCGAGGAGTACAACGAGAAGATCAGCGCCATCGTCGCGATCAATCCCGAAACCGGCGAGCGTGTCTGGCGCGACTGGATCGAGAGCGACGCCTACATCTGGGGCGGCATGGTGACCACCGAGACCGGCGTCGTCTTCACCGGCACCCAGAACGGCGACTTCATCGCCTACGACGGCGAGAGCGGTGACCGCCTCTGGGAGTACGACCTCGGCGAGGCGTCGATCGCCGGCAGCCCGATGAGCTGGTACGACTCCGACACCGGGAAGCAGTACGTCGCGATCCAGGTCGGCGGCAGCGGCTGGCTCCGACGCGGTGCCGGGGGCCGTGACACCCGCCTGGCCGTCTTCTCGCTCTCCGAGTAGGCGACCCGTACCGTTCGTCTTTTTTGAGTCGTCGACCGCTTAGCGGGCGGTAGTCGGCCGAGCCACGATGACGATGTAGGGCTCCGCCCGGCCCGCCAGCTCGAGGCGCTCGAGGCGCTCGATCTCGAACCCGGCCTCGAGGACTCGATCGACCCAGTAGGCTTCCGGGTCGGGATCGCCCGCAACGTCGTCGGGAACGAGCGGGAGCTCGAGAATACCGACGGATCCGTCGGCCCTACAGACCCGTCGTAGCTCCGAAAGCGAGCTCTCGGCGCTCGAGGCCGGGAGATCGTGCAGTAGCCGGCAGGCGGTCGCGACGTCGACCGAGCCGTCTCGCAACGGGAGCGTCGCCGCGTCGGCAGCGACCGGCTCGACCCCGAGGCCGGCGCGGTCGGCGTTTCGCCGTGCCAGCCGCGGTCCGTTCCCGAGGATGACGCGGTCGTCGAAGACGTCGAGACCAACGACGTCCGTTCGGGCCGGAACGTGCGGTGCGATCCCCACGAGCGAGCGCCCCGTGCCACAGCCGACGTCGAGAACCCGATCCGCCCGGTCGAGCGGGAGTCTGCTGGCGAGCGCGTCGTACTTCGCCCGCTCGAGCGACCACGGCGTCGGACCCACCAGCTGGCGCAGCGTCCTCGCTCCGCGAACGGCCGCGACGGACGCGGCCATCGACGCGGCCACCCGTCGGTTCCGGGACCGTGTTCGGCTCCCGACGACGGCCGCAGCCGTGAGCGCGACCGCCGCGAGCGCGAGCGACCGGAACCGTCGCCGCCAGTGGTAGACGCCGAAGTAGTATCGGGGTCCGAGCACGCTCACTCGACGCTGAGATCGCTCCCACCGCGGGCCTGCTCGAACTCGAGTTCGATCTCGAGCTCCGAGGTGCGCTGGCCGGAGAACTCGATCTCGACCTCGATCGGCTCGCGGTACTCGAAGGGGATCTCCCAGCTACTTCCCGAGATCGTCAGCGACGCGTCGTTCTCGAGCGCGTCGGCGATCTCACGGAGGAAGCTCGCCGTCTCGGTTCGCGAGAGGTAGATCTCCTGCTCGAAGAAGCCGTCCGTGATGACCCTGCGCTCGGGATCCTCGTCGTCGGGGAACTCGACGTTGTTCGTCATGGTGACGTGTACCACGCCGTCGATACATAAATGTGCATGACGGCGTCCGGGAGGTGACGGAACACTCAACTATCGGCTGCGTGTACGGTAGTTCATGACGCTGCTCGAGGCCCTGGGGAACGCTCGACGGCTGAAGATCATCCGAGAGCTCTCCCGGGAGCCGAAGTACGTCTCCGAACTCGCCGAAGCCGTGGGGATGAACGGGAAGTCGGCGGTCCACCACCTCGGGGTGCTCGAGGAGGCGGGACTCGTCGACCACTACCGCCGCGGGAATCGCAAGTACTACCGTCTGGTCAGCGATGTCGAACTGTACGCCGCGCCGCCGCCCGAACGGGCGTTCATCCTTCAGGCCAGGGAGCAGTCCGACGAGTCGGCGTAACGGGGGACTCCGTCTCCAATTAGCGTCCGTCGCTTCGACTGTGAAGCAGCAGCTAAAGTTATTTACAGTACCATGTTGATTGTGCCCGTATGCCAGAGTGTGCACACTGTGGAGAGGAGTATCCGGCACCGGGGCCGTACAAGAGCCACGTACTCACGTGTACGAACGAGAACGGAGCCGTCCCCGCGGAGGAACCCGTCGAGGAGACCGCGGCCGAGTCGTCCGACTCGAGCGCGGGAACGGAATCCGAGGCAACGACGATCGACCAGCACATCGAACGCGTCGTCGACGAGCGACTCGAAACGGTCGAGTCCGAACTCGCACAGATGTCCGAGGACGTCGACGAACTCGAGAACTTCGCGACGATCAGCCTCGGTGAGCGACGACTCGACCAGGCCGAAGCGAACCTCTCGGAGTACTCGGCGTCGCTCACCGACCTCTCCGAGCGAACGCTCGAGCAGGTCAACGAACTCGAGTCTCAACTGGAGTACCAGACGGTCGTTCTCGCGACGGCTCTCGACGCGCTCGCCGAGGCCGACGTTGACGTCGACACCGAGCCGATAGACGCCTATCGGCAGGACCAGATCGTCACCGAGCAGTCGCCCACGAAGCGTCTCGAGGAGGCCATCGAGAAACTCGAGTCCTGAGCCGGAAGCGGCCGTCCCGATCCGCCCAGGGGGCTACACCTCTCGGACGCCGATGACCCGATCCTGCAGGTAGTCGAGATACATCGCGTTGTAGATGACTTTCACCTCGTCGCTGGCCGGAAGCGCCTGGCAGGTGAGAACGATCCCCCGCTCCTCGACCTCCTCGTCGGTGAGGATGAGATCCATGTCCATCTCGACGTCGCCCTCGTAAACGATACCGGCGCAGTTCGCACACGAGGCGGCGCGACACTCGTAAGGCCACTCGAACCCCTGATCCTCGGCGGCGTCGAGGATGTACCGTCGGCCGGTGATCTCGACCCGCCCGTAGTCGTCGTCCCCCAGATCGGCCTCCGCTGCCTTCTCGAAGAGGTCCGCATCGTCCATATCCCACCCCTGTTCGCTCAGAGTCTCGTAGTTGAGGTACTCGACGGTGCGGACGGGTCCCTCGTCGCCGTCGCTGTCACCGCGCTCCGCGGCGTCCTCGCCGAGCCTGACGTGAGGGAGGTTGTGTGACATACACAATCACTAGCCGTGCACACACTTAGCATCGGTGGTCACCTCCGGAGTTCGGCTCCGACCGGTTCACTCGCCGTCGACGAACGCGTCGAACCCGTCCTCGAGTCGAGCGAACTCGTCTCCCGGCTCCTCGTCCGCCGTCTCGAGGGCCCGTTCGAAGTGGTCGGCCGTCAACTCGAGGGTCTCGAGGTCGGCCCTCGCCCCGGCTTCGCCGTCGGTCCGACCGTCACGCTCACCGCCCGCGGACGTCTCGACGTAGTCGCGAACGGCGTTCATCGCTGCAGTCCGGCAGATCCCCTCGATATCGGAGCCGACGGCACCCTCGCTCCGCTCGGCGAGCGCGTAGAGGTCGACGTCCGCCGCGAGCGGACGATCCCGGAGGTGGATCTCGAAGATTTCCCGTCTGGACGCCTCGTCGGGTTCCCCGACGCGGACGTGTCGTTCGAACCGCCCCGCCCGGAGCAACGCGTCGTCGATCCGATCCGGTCGGTTCGTCGTCGCGAGGACGACGACGTCCTCGAGATCCTCGAGCCCGTCGAGTTCGGTCAGTAGCTGACTGACGACGCGTTCACCGACCGCCGTCTCGCTGGAGTCGCTTCGGGTGCCGGCGATAGCGTCGATCTCGTCGAACACGAGCACCGTCGGCGCGTTCTCGCGGGCCTTGCTGAAGACGTTGCGAATCCCGCGCTCGGATTCGCCGACGTACTTGTCGACGAGTTCGGGTCCCTTGATCGAGATGAAGTTCGACTGAGCCTCGTTGGCGACGGCCCGTGCGAGCAGTGTTTTTCCCGTTCCGGGCGGGCCGTACAGCAGGACACCGGTCGCCGGACGCAGCGAGACGCGATCGAAGGCGTCGGCGTACTCGAGGGGCCACTGGACCGTTTCCCGAAGGGTTCGCGTCACCTCCTCGAGCCCACCGACGTCCCCCCAGGTCGCGTCCGGCACCTCGACGAACACCTCTCGCATCGCCGACGGTTCGATCTCGCGTACCGCCGCCTCGATGTCCGCCTCGGCGATCTCGACGGCGTCCAATCGGTCGGCCGGCAGTTCGATGGAATCGCTCGAGGAGTCGGCTCGCAGCCGCCGTAGCGCACACATCGCGCTCTCTCTGATCAGGTTCTCCAGATCCGCACCGACGAAGCCGTGCGTGCGCTCGGCGTAGCGCTCGAGATCGACCGAGTTGCTGATGGAGACGTCGGCCGCGTGGATTCCGAGGATTTCGGACCGCTCGTCGGCGTCCGGCACGCCGATCTCGACCTCGCGGTCGAACCGTCCCGGCCGGCGGAGGGCAGGATCGACCGAATCTACGCGGTTCGTCGTCCCCACGACGACGACCTGTCCCCTGTCGTCGCCGCCGTCGAGCAGGGAGAGCAGCTGGGCGACGATCCGGCGTTCGACGTCGCCGACGTCCTCCCGTTTCGGCGCGATGGCGTCGATCTCGTCGATGAAGACGATCGCCGGCGCGTTCTCCTCGGCCTCCGCGAAGACCTCACGGAGCCGCTCCTCGCTCTCGCCGTGGTACTTCGAGACGATCTCGGGGCCCCGAAGCGTCTGGAAGTGGGCGCCGACCTCGTTGGCCATCGCGCGGGCGATGAGCGTCTTCCCGGTTCCGGGCGGGCCGTACAGCAGGACTCCCTTCGGCGGGTCGATACCGAGTCGATCGAAGACCCCCGGGTATCGCATCGGTAACTCGACGACCTCCCGCACCTGCTCGAGTTCGTCCTCGAGGCCGCCGACGTCGCTGTAGGTAACCGCGGGAGCCGTCGCATCGCGCTCCACCCCGTCGATCGTCGCCGGTTCGGGAGCGATAACGATCGACGTCCACTCCTCGACGACGGCGGGACCGGCCGGGTCGACGTCGACGACTTCGATCGGAACGGATCGGGAAGGTTCGGCGTCGATCCGTACCGTCTCTCCGTCCGAAACGATCCGACCGACGAGCGCGTCCCGCCGGGCGAACTCGAGTGCCTCGGCGGAGGAAACGTCGTCGGGTAACGCTATCGAGACCCGCTCGGCGGATCCGACCTCGGTTGGTTCGACGCGAACGGGGTCTCCCGCGTCGACGTCGAGTCCCTCCGAGAGCTCCCGGTCGAGACGGATCGTTCGCTCCGTCCGCTCCTCGGACGGCCGCGACAGCACCTCGACGACGGCCGATTCGCCCGTCGGCCCCTCGAGAGAAACGTACTCTCCGGATTCGACGCCGAGCGAGTTCATTACGTCTCGCTCGAGGACGGCGACGGAGCTCCCACGCTGGTTCGAGACGAGCGGTTTGGCGGTGAGTTTCATCGATTGAATCGTCTTTTGGTACCGTGTCACGCACGGACGCAAGAACGTTTGGATCGGACTCCCGAACGAGCGTGCCGTCTATCAGTCCGGATCGAACGAATGTTTATCAAAGATAACGTTGAGAGATAACATGGATCATGACAGACAGCGACCTGGAGGACTTTCTGATCCTCCGCGAACTCGACGACCCGATCACCGAGTCCGAACTCGAGGCCGCCGGCGAACAGTCCGGGGAGACCCTCGAGGAACTCCGCGACGAGGGCATCGGAATCCGGTGGGTCGACTCCGAGGTACTGATGAACGAGGACGGGAACGTCACGGGAACCTTCTGTCACTATCAGGCCGAAGACGCGGACGCCGTTCGGGAACACGCCGAGCGCGCTGGCCTCCCGGCGACGAGAATCGACCGACGTGGGGAGCCGCTCGAGGGCGAGTAGCATCGGGCCGTTCTCGTTTGCGACGGACTAACGGACGGCTGCTACCGGCCTTCGGACCCTCGAGTACGATCGGCCGCGAACCGAGGCGTTCTCGAGACGTAGCGGCTCCGCTGGCGGCCGGCAACGCACTTCTCAACGGGGTAATGACTACCGTAGTCGGCGCTCCGACTGCCGGTGAACAAAGAGTATGAAAGGAAGCGGCGAATCGGATTTCCCAGAGGCTCGCGCACTCCAGTACTCGCCGAAACGCAGGCGAGCTTATCTTCCGTGTTCGGGATGGGTACGGGAGGCACCTCGCCGCTATGGCCGCTGTAATGCCGACCGACGGAATCGAACCGTCGTTAGACCACTGTCGGTCGTGGTATGAGTGGTGGCGGCGAATCGGATTTCCCAGAGGCTCGCGCACTCCAGTACTCGCCGAAACGCAGGCGAGCTTATCTTCCGTGTTCGGGATGGGTACGGGAGGTACCT
>NZ_JARUKV010000001.1 GCF_029688865.1 Natronococcus sp. A-GB7 | reverse complement strand
GCACTCTCCACGAACGAACCGACCGTTTCAGACGTACGGACATGACTGAACGGCAAAACTGTACTACCAGCTACTGGCAACAATCTAGTCGGAAGCGATCGTTTTCGTCGTTCCGGAGAAGTGACAGGTGCTGCTGGTTGTCGGCCCCTTATCCGATCGGGTGTAATTAGCCATGCTCGAGCGAGCCGACGCGATCCTGGCCATGATCCCGCTACTCTCCGTGAGCGGCCTCGCTCTTCAGACGGCGATCGCAGCCACGGGACTCGGAACGGGGTTGCTCACCGCGCCGTTGGCCCCGGCCGGCCCGGTCGCCGCGCTCGCGCTCGTCTTCCGCGAGCTGCTTGCCGGCCCCGTCGCCGAGCGCGCCGCCGACGAGTAACCGTAACTCAACAGGTTTAAGAATCCAGTAGCGATAGATAGCGGTACTATGGGTAACCAAAAAGTCGGCAGCGCGGGCCGTTTTGGCGCACGCTACGGTCGCGTCGCTCGACGCCGCGTCAGCGAGATCGAAGACGATATGGAAAACGCCGAGGTCGACGGCGACAGCGTCACCCGCGTCGGCACCGGCATCTGGAAGAACGACGAGACCGGCGAGGTCTTCACCGGCGGCGCCTACCGCCCGGAGACTCCCGCGGGTCGTACCGTCCAGCGCTCGATCCGAGCCGCACTGGCCGAAGACGAATAACGGTCTCTCACTCTCTACGCATGAGTTACAAGTGCTCCCGCTGCAAACGCGACGTTCAGCTCGACGAGTACGGCGGCGTTCGGTGTCCCTACTGTGGCCACCGCGTCCTCCTGAAGGAACGCAGCCGCGACGTCAAGGAAGTCAGCGTCCGGTAGCGTCCGTGGCCGCCCACGGCGCGACCCTCGAGTTCGAGTACGACGACCCGGCTCGAGCCCGCATCGTCGCCGAATCGGTCGCCCGTGAGATCGGCGAGATCGACGACGAGCGGTCGCGAACGACGATCGACCGCGAGGAGTCAGTCGTCGTAGTCGAACTCGAGGCCGCGGATCCCGTCGCGCTTCGGGCGGCGCTGAACACCTGGTTCTCGCTGATCGACGTCGCCGAGCGAACCGCCGCTGTCGGTGATCGCGTGCGGTCGCGCTCGGGAACGTAGCAGTCGTCGGCCGGCCGCTTTTGTCTGCGGTCCGCGAAGGGCTGCGGTATGGTAACGGATTCGGGCACGGGGAGCCGTCGGCGCGTTCTGCTGGCCGGCGGGACCGTCGGCTTCGGCTTCGGCGCGGTTATCGACGTCGTGATCTTCCATCTGACGCTGCAGACTCATCACCTGCTGTCGGGAATCTACGATCCCTACAGCCTCGACGGGATGCGGACGAACGTCATGTTCGACGGTCTCTTCTTGCTCGGAATGCTCGGCGTGATGGGCGTCGGCCTCGGGCTCACCTGGCGGCTCGTCAACGGCACCGACGCCCGGTTCTCGACGCGGTATCTGATCGGCTCCGTCGTCGTCGGGGCGGGCGCGTTCAACGTCTTCGACGGCGTCGTCAGCCACTACGTGCTCGACCTGCACAACGTCGTCCACGGCACCGAGGCCTGGAACCCCCACTGGCTCGCGGTGAGCGTGCTCATGCTCGTCGTCGGGGTCGTCCTGGTTCGCAGCGCGGACGGCCACCTCGCTCGAGCCGACTAATCGGGGTTACTCGATCGACACCGTCGCTGGCTCGAGGTCGAAAAACGCCGTCTCGTACCCCTCGTGGCGCGAGAGCTGCGGGGGCGAGTCGACGATCACCGCCAGCTCCTCGGCTTCGAGGCGGTCGCGCTCGACGGGGGCGCCGTAGTGGTGGCCCAGTTCGGCGTCGAGTCGCTCCGCGAGCGGGATCTTCTCGCCAGGTGATTCGTCCCGAACCGGGGTGACCGACAGTCCGGCGAGCGGGACCGAGAACTGGTTGTACCGCGTGCGCGCGTTCACGACGACGGCATCCTCGCCGTCGCCGTCCGAGCCGTCCTCGAGGACGCCGACGCCGAACTCGAGGTCCCCGCTGCGAGCGGTGCCGAGCCACTCGTCGGTAGCGGTCTCGAGGTCGGCTCCCGGCTCGTGGTCGTCCGCATCGGAGTCGTCGTGGTCGTCGTGATCGTCCTCCGACTCGTGGCCCCCGTGATCGTGCTCCATCGGCTCGACCGCCCCGGCCTCACCACGGCCCTCGTCCTCGTCGATCAGCCGTCGCTCGAGGGATTCGATCTCCGCGGCCGCGTACTCGAACTCGAGGTCGACGGTTCGCGGACTCTCGAGGCGGTCGGCGAGGACGCCGGCGGCGTCGACGCTCGTCGGCTCGATCCGAAGGGTCGCCACGCGGGGGCCGTCCTCGCCCAGCGGGACGTTATCGCCGTAGTGAAACCCCATCCGCTGAGAGAGCATCGGCCACAGGGTTCGCTCGTCGATCCGTCCCTCGCGGTTGCGGATCGCCGTCGACACCGACGTCGGAACCGTGAGGCCGGTCTCGGCGTCGGTGACCGTCGCCATCAGGTGGACGTCGTGGTGGTCCCGAACGTCCGCGCGCGCCCGTTCGTCGCCGGCAACCGTCCAGAACGAATGGGGCCGCGTCGCCGATAGCGAGACCTCGAGGCCGTCGACCGTGGCGCTGCCGAGCGGAAGCATCCCGTCGACCTTCGGCGGGATGTAGGTACCGTCCGGGGGATCCACGACGAATTCCCGCCAGGCGTCCTCACGTCCGAGGGTCTCGAGACAGCCCGCCGACAGCGAGAGCGCGCTCGAGAGGGCGCCGGCAGCGAGGAAGTCGCGACGTCGCATCACCGGAGGGACGCCCGCGAGAGGGATAGGCGTCGAGGTTGCACGTCCAACGGGGTTCGGACGCTCGCTTTCGCTCGAGCGACAAAGCTTGGCTTTATCAGTCCGGAGGGCGACGGTCGAGATATGCAAGGAAACCTGCCGCCGGAAGCACAGGAGAAAATCGAACAGCTTCAGGGTCTTCAGGAGACCGCACAGGAAGTCGCCATGCAGAAACAGCAGGCCGAGACGAACCTCGAGGAGGCCGAGAGCGCCCTCGACGAACTCGACAACATCGACGAGGAGACGACGATGTACCGTAACGTCGGCGAGCTGTTCGTCGAGACCGACTACGGCACGGCCGAGGACGACCTCGAAGAGAAGGTCGACTCCCTCGAGATCCGCCTCGAGACCCTCGAGAAGCAGGAGGAGCGCGTCCAGGAGCAGTTCGAGGACCTCCAGGGCGAGCTCGAGGAACTGCTCGGCGGCGCGGGCGGCGGCATGGGCGGCCCGGCCGGTCCGGGCGGTCCCGGCGCCGGCGGCGCGTAAATGTCGAGTGAGGAGCCGACCGACGAGGAGGTCGTCCAGACCGCATCCGACGCGGCGGAGGGGCTGATCTTCTCCCGGTACAAGCAATCTGACGTTCGGGACTACGACGTGACGGTCGTCTTCGAGGACGGTACCCTCGAGGTCGACGTCTACCTGAACGCGCCCGACGAAGACGCCGACCCGGAGCGGGTCGCCGACGACGCCGCCCTCGCCGCGCGCGAGGCCGTCGACGAGCTGTTCGGGGAGTAAGGTATTCGGCCCGCTTTTCGCGACGATTCCGTTCCGAGCAGCCGCGTTCCCGGACATCTGTGCCACAGTAACGCACACTACCACAACCGATTAGTAGCGCGCTCGGCAAGCTCACGCCACAGCAGATGGAGATCGTTTTCGCTCGGTGAGTCGGGCTCGCCTCCGTCATCGACGGTTCTGTCGACGGCGACGCAGCCCCCGGTCCCCGCTCGTTTCGTCCGGCACGGACTCGAGCCGGAGCCACGCAGTACCCGCAGCCACAGACCAACATGTCACGATCAGCTCCCACGCAGACCGCACGCACAGTTATCGCGAAACGATCACCGAACGCACCCGTCGAGACCGACGAGATCGAGGCGCTCGTCCGGGCCAACGGGGACGACGTCGTCGCGACGGTCACGCAGGTCGGGCCGAACGACTCCGGAACCTACCTCGGCAGCGGGAAACTCGAGGAGCTCGCCGCCGTCGTCGAGGAGCGAGCGGCCGGCCGCGTCGTCGTCGACGGCGAGCTCACGCCCGACCAGCACCACACCATCGAGCAACGGATGCCCGAGGAGACGATCGTCGTCGATCGCTACCGGCTCGTTCTCGAGCTCTTCGAGAGTCAGGCCGGAACCCGGCGGGCCCAGCTTCAGGTCGAGCTGGCGCGCCTGCGCTACGACCTGCCGCGGGTGATCGCCGCGGCCGACGAGGGAATGTTGAACCAGCAGACCGAGAAGGGGTCCCGGATCTACGACGTCGAGGAGCGGATCGACCGCCTCGAGACCAAACTCGAGGAGCTGCCCGAGCCCGCCGAGCAGTTCCGGCAGCGTCGCCGCGAGGAGGGGTTCGATCTCGTTACCCTGGCGGGCTACACTAACGCCGGGAAGTCGACGCTGTTGCACCGCCTCGCCGACGAGATGAGTCTCGAGGATCGCGCCGAGGATACTCCCGCGGACGGCGACGGAAAGGACGCCACTGCGGCGATCGAGGACCGGCTGTTCGAAACCCTCGAGACGACGACCCGTCGAGCGACCCTCGAGGGCCGGCCCGCACTCGTCACCGACACGGTCGGGTTCGTCGACGATCTGCCCCACGATCTCGTCGAGTCGTTCAGTTCGACGCTGTCGGAGGCGGCCGCGGCCGACGTCGTCGTCCTCGTCGTCGACGCGAGCGATCCCCTCGAGACGTTCCGCGAGCGGCTGTCGGTGTCCCTCGAGGTGCTCGAGGCCCAGGGGGTCGACGAGGATCGGATCGTCCCCGTGCTCAACAAGGCCGAGACGCTGTCCGAGGAGGAGCGTCGGCGACGCTCCTCGGTAGCTGCGGATCTCGTTCCGGAATCGGCGGCCGACCCGATCCTCGCGAGCCTGCTCGAGGGGACGAACCTCGAGACCGTTCGCTCGGAAATTCGAGCGCGGTTCCCCGAGGAGCGAGCGACGCTTCGGATACCAAACACCGACGACGCGATGTCGCTGGTCTCGACGGCCTACGATCGGACGACCGTCGAGTCGGTCGACTACGAGGGCGAGACGGTCACGCTCACCTGTCGCGGCCGGCCATCGGTGCTCGAGCGGCTGCACGGCCGGGCGGAGGCGTTCGAGTGAGAGGCCCCGGTCGTCACCGGTAGCAATCGATACCCGTTTGATCCGTCGCGGGAAGCTATCGGTATGCCCCTGGATCGAATCGACGTCGTCGCGATCGTCGGCGTCGGCGCGCTGATCGCGGCGTCGACGACCCTCGAGGGCGTCCTGGTGGCGGCCGCGCTCGGCGGCTTCGCGCTCTCGCTCTCGAGCTGGCGGCTGTACGGCGGCCGACCCTGGGAGGCGATCGCCTGGCTGGCGTGGGTCGGTGCGGCCGTGGCGATCGTCGTCGTTCCCGGTGGCGCGGCGCTCGCGGTCGCCTTCTTCGGCTGTCTGTTGTTCGGCCTCGGCGTCCTGCTTGCGGCTCGGCTCGAGTTTCTGCCGCCGATCTGGGACGCACCGGAATCGGACCGGGACGAGCCGACGGACGGGTGAGTCGCCACCGATCGTCGACGAGTCCTCCGGAGCGGTGACACACTGGCCGTGAACTTATATTCGACCGAGCACAATCGACGGACGTGACGACGCGTGCCGTCCCCGACGCGATTTTAGTGGGAATGTAGCCACGGCACCGTCTCCGGGAGGACCGCCGCGAACGCATCGGTCATACGATCTCCGCGCGGCGGCGAAACCCGGCTCGTCTCGACGACTGAACCGCGAGCAACGGGTAGCGATCGGAACCGAACCGACGACCGAAAACCGGCGGGTTTTACGCCCGCCACCGACAGATCACAGATATGAGCACCGACGAGTTTCCGACGGACAGTCCCGCGATCGTGACCTGCGGGTTGCCCTACGCCAACGGCGACCTCCACATCGGTCACCTCCGCGGATATATCGGCGCAGACGCCTTCAACCGCGCGCTCGAGACGCTGGGCCAGGAGACGGCCTACGTCTCCGGCTCGGACATGCACGGCACGCCCGTGGCCGTCAACGCCGAGCAGGAGGGCGTCGACCCCGAGGAGTTCGCCCTCGAGTGGCACCGTAAGTACGAGGAGACGTTCCCCAAGTTCAACGTCGACTTCGACAACTACGGCCACACCCACGACGAGACAAACACCGAACTGACCCAGGAGATCGTCCGCACCTTAGACGAGGAGGGCTACGTCTACGAGAAGGAGATCCAGGTCGCCTACGACCCCGACGCCGACCAGTACCTGCCGGATCGCTACGTCGAGGGCACCTGTCCCTACTGCGGCGAGAAGGCCCGCGGCGACGAGTGCGACGAGGGCTGTCAGCGCCACTTAGAGCCCGGCGAGGTCGAGGATCCGACGAGCACGATCACCGGCAACCCGGCCGAGTACCGCAAGCGCAGCCACAAGTTCTTCCGCGTCTCGGAGTTTTCCGACTACCTCACCGAGTTCTTAGACGGGCTCGAGGGAACCTCGAACGCCCGTAACCAGCCCCGCCAGTGGATCGAAGAGGGGCTGCAGGACTGGTGTCTCACCCGCGACATGGAGTGGGGGATCGACTACCCCAACGGTGACGACGAGAGCACGGAGGACGTCGTCCTCTACGTCTGGGTCGACGCCCCGATCGAGTACGTCGCCTCGACGAAACAGTACAGCGAGCGCGTCGGCACCGACGAGTACGACTGGGAACGCGTCTGGAGAGAGGACGGGGAGATCGTCCACGTCATCGGCCGAGACATCATCCAGCACCACACGATCTTCTGGCCCGCGATGCTCGAGGGCGCCGACTACAACGCCCCCCGCGCCGTCGCCGCAACCGGTTTCATCACGATCAACGGGAAGGGACTCTCGACGAGCCGAAACCGGGCGATCTGGGCCGAGGAGTACCTCGAGGAGGGCTTTCACCCAGACCTGCTGCGGTACTACCTGACGACCACCGGCGGCCTCCAGCAGGACGTCGACTTCTCCTGGGACGCCTTCCAGGAGAAGGTCAACGGCGAGCTGGTGGGAACGGTCGGCAACTTCTGGTACCGCTCGCTGCTGTTTGCCTACCGGAACTTCGAGGGGACGCCGGATGCGGACGTCTCCGCGGAGGTCGAGGAGCGCATCGAGGGCGCCATCGGCGAGGTTCGCGAGGCCGTCAACGACTACTCGCTGCGCGGCATCGGCCAGGCCGCGACCCGCCTGGCGCAGTTCGGCAACGAGTACATCCAGCGCAACGAGCCCTGGAAGCTCACCGACGAGGATCCCGAGCAGGCGGCGCAGGTCATCCGCGACTGCGTTCAGATCGCCAAGGCCGTCGCCGTCCTGCTCGAGCCGATCACGCCCGACAAATCCCAGCTGCTGTGGGACCAGATCGGCGAGGACGGCGAGATCGCTGACGCCGGTCTCCAGGCCGCCCTCGAGGCCCCGCCGCGGAGCTTCGCGGAGCCCGGCGAGCTGTTCGAGAAGATCGAGGACGACCGCGTCGCGGAGCTCAACGAGAAGCTCGAGGAGCGCGTCGCCGCTGCGGGAGACGACGAGGAAACCGAAAGCGACGACACGGCGGCTGACGAAGCCACAAATATGGCAGACGGAGACACTGACGAGCTCGAGCCCCTGCTCGAGGACCGCATCGGCTTCGAGGAGTTCCAGGACGTCGACATCCGCGTCGGCCGCATCGAGACGGCCGAGGGGATCGAGGGTGCCGACGACCTCGCCAAACTCGAGGTCGACATCGGCTTCGAGACCCGCCAGGTCGTCGCGGGGATCAAACAGCTCCACGACCTCGAGGAGCTACCCGGCCAGAAGTGTATCCTGCTGGCGAACATGGAGCCCGCCGAACTGTTCGGCGTCGAGTCGAACGGAATGGTGCTCGCCGCGGGCGAGCAGGCCGACCTGCTGACGACCCACGACGACGCCGAGGTCGGCGAGAAGGTTCGGTAGTCGCCCTCGCGGTTTTCCCTCGAGTCGGAGACCTTCCGGAGCGTCACCTTCTCGAGTAGCGATCCTCGGGACTCGATCGGATTCGGACCGAAACTAACGGAAAGGAGGAACGCACGCCGCAGTGTCAGTGCGAAGCCGTGGGGACGGCGCCCTACCGAGTACCGCGAGAACCGATCCGAGTCAGACTTCGTCGACGAGGTCCGCGAAGTCGTCGGTGTCCTTCAGCGCCATCGTCTGGGCGTCGAGCCCGTGTCGGTGTAAGGTTAGTGCGGCCTTGTACGCCGAGTCCTGGTCGGGCGCCTCGAAGATGACGAGGAAGTCGTGCTCGCCGAGCATCGCGTAGGAGTCCTGGAGCGTGGTGTCGTGTTCCTCGAACTCCGTCCGAATCTCGCCCCAGATCGAGGCGAGTTCCTGCATGTTCTGGACGTCCCGATCCGTGAGCTCCACGACGGATGCGAACGTTGGCATACAGGGAGGGAGGAACGAACGTCGGAAAACCGTTCCCGTGGCACATGATGGGCTGGCAAGGAACTCGAGACCGAGTAAACCACGCAGCTTTTTGTCAGTGCTCGCGCTATCAGGCGACATGAGAAACGCGAAGATCGTCTGTACCCTCGGACCCGCCTCTGACGACCGGGGAACGATTTCGGAGCTCGCCGACGCCGGAATGTCCGTTGCACGGCTGAACGCGAGCCACGGCAGCCTCGAGGATCGAGCGACGCTGATCGACCGCGTGCGCGCGGTCGACGAGCAACGAGACGAGCCGGTGGCCGTCATGCTCGACATGAAGGGACCGGAGGTCAGAACAGCCCCGCTCCCGGAGGGAGAGACAGTCTCCCTCGAGACGGACTCGGAGATCGAGTTCGTCGAGGGCGAGGAGGTGTCCCCCGAGCGCGTGGGTCTCTCGCTCCCCATCCGGGAGGTCGAGGCGGGCGACCGCATCCTGCTCGACGATGGCCTGATCGAGACGACGGTGCTCGAGCGCTCCGGCGGGACGGTCCGGGCCCGCGTCGACACCGGCGGCGAGCTCGGCGGCCGCAAGGGGGTCAACGTCCCCGGCGTCGACCTCGATCTGGATATCGTCACCGACTCCGACCGGAAGGACCTCGAGCTCGGCGCCGAGAAGGAGGTCGACTTCGTCGCGGCGAGTTTCGTCCGCGACGCCGAGGACGTCTACGAGGTCAGCGAAGTCCTCGAGGAGCTGGGCGCCGAGGAAATTCCGATCATCTCGAAGATCGAGCGGGCTGGCGCCGTCGAGAACTTAGACGAGATCATCGAGGCCTCCTACGGGATCATGGTCGCCCGCGGCGACCTGGGCGTCGAGTGTCCGATGGAGGACGTTCCGATGATCCAGAAGCGAATCATCCGCAAGTGTCACAACGCGGGCTCGCCGGTCATCACGGCGACGGAGATGCTCGACTCGATGGTCCACGCCCGTCGACCGACCCGTGCCGAAGCGTCCGACGTTGCCAACGCCGTGCTGGACGGCACCGACGCGGTGATGTTGTCGGCGGAGACGGCGATCGGCGACCACCCTCCCGAAGTCGTCGACGCCATGGATAGCATCGTCCGTCAGGTCGAGGACTCCAAGGAGTACGCCGAGACCCTCGAGCAACGCGTCCCGACCGCGGGCGAGGCCCGAACGGACGCCCTCGCTCGCTCCGCGCGCTATATGGCCCGGGATATCGGCGCGGAGGCGATCGTCGCTGCCACTGAGTCCGGCTATACGGCGCTGAAGACGGCGAAGTACCGCCCCGGCGTTCCCGTCGTCGCCTCGACGCAGAGCCACGAAGTCCGCCGTCAACTCGCCCTCTCATGGGGCGTGACGCCGCTATACGCCCGGGTCTCCGACCAGGGCGCCGACGCCGTCGTCGAGAAGGCCGTCCAGGCGGCGCTCGATGCAGGAGTCGCCGACAGCGGTGACACCGTCGTCGTCCTCTGTGGGATGATGACCGAACTCGAGGGGGCGAACACGACGAACATGATGAAGGTCCACGTCGCCGCGGACGCGCTGACGACGGGACGGGTCGTCGTCGAGGGCCGGACGACCGGGCCAGTCGTTCGGCTCCGGGATGGCGACCTCTCGGAGATTCCCGACGGCGCGATCGTCGCGCTCGGGTCGGCGTTCGACGACGAGTTCGAGGGGGACCTCGAGCGGATCGGCGGGATCGTCAACGCCCAGCGGGGGATGACGGGCTACCCCGCGCTCGTCGCCCGCGAGATCGACGTTCCGATGATCAGCGGGGCGGACGTCGACGAACTCGAGGACGGATCGACGGTGACCCTCGACGCCGAGCGCGGCGTCGTCTACGGCGGCGACATCGGCGACCGAACCGAGCGAAACTGAGACCGATCGCCGTACCGATTTGCCGGCACAACCGCAGCCCGGGCCGCGGTTGCGCCGGAAGTGGTTTGCAGCGAACCGTATGAACCGACGACCACGGGTTTTTGACCGCGGCGAACCAACCACGACGCATGGCAGGCGACGCCCCCGGCGACCGACGCGAAGGAAACGACGGAACGCGGGAGCAGCCGACGGCGGGGTCGACCGACGAGCGGACGACGGTGCGAAACGTCCGGGACACGACCGAGGCCGCCCCAGTCCGCAGCGGCGACCGCGATCGGATCCCGATCGACCTCTCGAGCTACGATAGTGCCGACGCCGACACCGACGCGGGCGATGGCGAGGGCGGAGACGAGGCCGACGACCCCTACGCGCCCGAACCGAGTTCGACGCCGATCGAACGCGGCGAGCCCTCCCTCGAGAACGCAGTCTTCGTCGTGCTGGGAGCGATCGCGATGCTTCTCGTGATCGCTCGCGTCGTCTCGCTGCCGTTCTGAATCGGCCGCCGAGCCCACTAAACATTTAATCACGGCGAGACCTTAGCATCGGGCATGATCGAAGTTCTCTTCGAGAATATGCCCCTCGTGTTGCTGGCGACGGGTCTCGTGTTGATGGGGCTCGAGGCGCTGTCGCCGGGGGCCCATCTCATCGTCATCGGCATCGCCCTGGTCGGTGCGGGACTCATCGGGATGCTGTTCCCACCAGCGGCGAACCTGCTGGTGCTGGCGGGACTGACGCTGGCGATCGGGCTCGTCGCGACCTACGTCTACCGCGAGTTCGACTTCTACGGCGGGAAGGGGACCCCCCAGACCTCCGACTCGGCGTCCCTGGCCGGGACGACGGGCTACGTCACCGAGACCGTCACCAACCGCAGCGGCGAGGTCAAACTCGACCAGGGTGGGTTCGCTCCCTACTACAGCGCTCGGACCTCGAGCGGAACCATCGAGGAGGGCGAGGAGGTCATCGTCCTCGATCCCGGCGGCGGGAACGTCCTGACCGTCGAGTCGCTGGGCTCGATCGGCGAGGACGAGATCGACCGGGCGCTCGCCCGCGAGTCGTCGAGCCACGAGGAGCCGGCGGTCGACGAAACCGGGTCCGCGGAATCAAACGCCGACGAGTCGGTACGCGAGCGGGAGACCGAGAAGTCGGGCTGATCGACTGCGACATGTTGACTGGGGGAACGTTTTTCCCCTCACCGCCGTAAGATCGACGTATGGCGATCGAATTACTCCCCATGCAAACCGGCGGTGCACTGCTGTTTCTGGGTGCGCTGGTTCTCGTCGTCGTCGTCGCCGCGCTACTGAGCGCGATCGAGATCGTCGACGCCTACGAGAAACGCGCCCTGACCGTCTTCGGCGAGTACCGCAAACTGCTCGAGCCGGGGATCAACTGGGTCCCGCCGTTCGTCTCGAACACGTATCGGTTCGATATGCGAACACAGACCCTCGACGTTCCCCGTCAGGAAGCGATCACCCGGGACAACTCCCCGGTGACCGCCGACGCCGTCGTCTACATCAAGGTAATGGACGCGAAGAAGGCGTTCCTCGAGGTCGACGACTACAAGAAGGCCGTCTCGAACCTCGCCCAGACCACCCTGCGTGCCGTGCTGGGCGACATGGAGCTCGACGACACGCTCAACAAGCGCCAGGAGATTAACGCGAAGATCCGCCAGGAGCTCGACGAACCCACCGACGAGTGGGGTATTCGAGTGGAGAGCGTCGAAGTTCGAGAGGTCAATCCCTCGAAGGACGTCCAGCGCGCGATGGAGCAACAGACCTCCGCCGAACGGAAACGCCGTGCCATGATCCTCGAGGCGCAGGGTGAACGCCGCAGCGCCGTCGAGAAGGCGGAAGGTGACAAGCAGAGTGAGATCATCCGCGCACAGGGTGAGAAGCAGAGCCAGATCCTGGAAGCGCAGGGTGACTCGATCTCGACGGTCCTGCGGGCGAAGTCCGCCGAATCGATGGGCGAACGCGCCATCATCGATCAGGGAATGGAGACGCTCGAACAGATCGGCCAGAGCGAGTCGACCACCTTCGTCATGCCACAGGAGCTGACCTCGATGGTCGGGCGCTACGGCAAGCACCTCTCGGGTAGCGACATCAAGGAAGACGGCGACCAGCTCGAGAGCCTCGACTTCGACGAGGAGACCCGCGAGCTGATCGGCCTCGACGACATCGCCGAGATCATCGGTGAGATCGATCAGGAGGCCGAGATGGACGTCGAGGCGATGGAACAGGAGGCCCAGGCGATCAAGGAGGGCCAGGATCCCGCCGAGATCTCCGACCCCGACGAGGTCATCGAGGAGATGGACCAGGAGTTCCAGCAGACCGACGGCGGAACGACCGAGCCCGCGGCCGACGCCACTGAGCCCGACGACGACGCTCAGTCCCCGGTCGACGACTCAAGCGCGAACAACTAGCACTCGGCTCGGTACGCGGTTTTTTTATCGGCGCGCCGACCCCGTTTTCGCACCACTCGACGTCACCACAGATATCAGTGTAGTAGAAACACTTTTGGAGTGTTGATTGCGTCGTAGAACTATGTCTCTACTTACGCCGCTTTTGGCGACGACCGTCGCCGGACTGGCGATCGGACTACTGGTGTTGTTGCTCGTTCCGATCGTCCTCCGGAGCAGTATCGTCATCGTCGACGCCTACGAGAAGAAAGCGCTGACCGTCCTCGGCGAGTACCGCAAGCTGCTCGAGCCGGGGATCAACGTCGTCCCGCCGTTCGTCTCGAACACCTACAGCTACGACATGCGGACCCAGACGGTCGACGTCCCGCGCCAGGAGGCGATCACGCGGGACAACTCGCCCGTCACGGCCGACGCCGTCATCTACATGCGCGTGATGGACGTCAAGCGCGCGTTCCTCGAGGTCGACGACTACGAGCGCGCGGTCTCGAATCTCGCCCAGACGACCCTGCGGGCCGTTATCGGCGACATGGAGCTCGACGACACGCTAAACCGCCGCCAAGAGATCAACGCGAAGATCCGCCAGGAGCTCGACGAACCCACAGACGAATGGGGCATTCGGATCGAGTCGGTCGAAGTTCGAGAGGTGAACCCCTCGAAGGACGTCCAGCAGTCGATGGAGAAACAGACCTCCGCCGAGCGCAGACGGCGCGCGATGATCCTCGAGGCCCAGGGCGAACGCCGCAGCGCCGTCGAGAAGGCGGAAGGTGACAAGCAAAGCGAGATCATCCGCGCACAGGGTCAGAAGCAGAGCCAGATCCTGGAAGCGCAGGGTGACTCGATTTCGACGGTCCTGCGGGCGCGCTCGGCCGAGTCGATGGGCGAACGCGCCATCATCGATCAGGGAATGGAGACGCTCGAACGGATCGGCCAGAGCGAGTCGACCACCTTCGTCATGCCCCAGGAGCTGACCTCGATGGTCGGGCGCTACGGCAAACACCTCTCGGGCAGCGACGTCGAGGAAGACGGCGATCGCCTCGAGAGCCTCGAGTTCTCCGAGGAGACCCGCGAGCTGATCGGCCTCGACGACATCGCCGAGATCCTCGGCGAGATCGACGCGGAGCTCGAGGCAGACTCGGCGATCGAGTTCGATGAGATCGACGAGGAGCCGTCGCCCGCAGGGAACGACGCGGCCGATCCCTCACAGACTACCGACTGAGTCGGTATCGCGGCCGGTCTTGAGAGTCGAGACGGAGCGAAACCTGTTTTACCGCGGATCACATTGCAGACGGTAGGAGTTATGACATCGTCCGAAGGGGTCGACGACGACAAGCGATCGACCCTGCGTCGGTTCGCCGCACTCGGTGCTACCGCACCGGTGGCGGGCCTCTCGGAAACCGCGAGCGCCGACACTGGCGAGAGCGACGCTCGCGACGCGATCTCGGGCTATCTCTCGACGACGCCCGGCGCCCACTTCTCGAAGATCCGCGACGATCTGCAGCTGGGCACCGGCGAGACCCAACACCACCTCCGCCAGCTCGAGGAGCGGGGTGCCATCGAGCGCTACCGGGACGGCGACTACAAGCGGTTCGTCCCCGCCGACCGGTTCGACGAGTTCGAGAAACGTGCATTGGGCTATCTCCGCCGGGACACGCCGCGGGGAATGCTGATCGAACTGTTGCTGTCCTCGGAGTCGACGGCCGGCGACCTCGCTGACGCCCTCGGAGTCTCGGCACCGACGGTGAGCAAGTACGCCGGCGAACTCGAGGGGGCCGGCCTGCTCTCTCGCGAGGACGGGTACGCGGTCGAGCGACCCGAGACCGTCCTCGTGCTCGTCGTTCGCCACGCCGACTCCTTCGGCGAGCGCGCGCGCCGACTCGCGCGCAACGCCGACCAGTTCGTCGCCTACGACGGGTAGCGAGGCGACTCGAGCGGTTACTGCTCGCAGGATAGAACGCTCCAGCCGCCGCCTTGTCTCGACTCGCTACAGGCTGACCTTCCAGGTCGTACTCGAGGAGTAGCCCCACTTCTCGATCTCGACGCCGGAGTCGCTCTCCTGGAGCGCGGTGATGTTCGACCCGACCTCCTTCGCCGTCATCCCCAGCTCCTGGGCGATGAGCCGCGACTTGAAGTAGGTCTTCGTCGCCGCGTGCTCCCGGAGATACCGGAGGATCTGGCGCTGTTTGCTCGTGAGGTCGGTCGCCGTTGCGGTGCTCATACGACGTGCCACGCCGGGAACGCTCTTAGGGGGTTTGGTACGACCGGTTAACTCACTCTCGTCTGGCGATTACTCGGAAAGTAACGACGGAATTCGGGGGCCGAAACGACGCGTTGGTACGGTCGGCTAATCGGTCCGGATCGACGACTGTCCGCGGGAGCAACTTCAATACGGTGCTACCGGTGCGGCTACTCGTATGCCGGCGTCAGGAGCGGGCCGACGCTACAGGCGACCGCCTGGCCGAGCGCCCGCGTTCGGTCGGTGAGCCCGCCCGTGAGCACGCCCGCGGCACCATCAGTTTCGGCGACGTCGTCCCGGCCGAGCACGTCGTCCATCACCGGACCGAGCTCCTCGCCGCCCTCGAGCCGTCCCGCGATACGGTCGGGAAGCCGAAGCGTCGGCCCGCTTCCCCGCTCGATGCGGTCGCCGTCGGTCGCCGCACCCCACATGACCAGGGAGAGACCCGGCGTCCCCTCCACCCGGGCAACGCCACCCTCGAGACCGACCCCGTACTCGCAGTCGGTCGCCTCGAGGGCCCGGCGGGCGCGGTTCTCGGCGCCGGAAACCGTCTCGGCGACCGAGCGGGGCTGTTCGGACACACCGGAGTCGACTGCGACGGCGGTGACCGTCGGATCGTACCGCTCGAGCGTTCGTTCGACCGCTTCGACCTTGACCGGGTTCGTGCTCCCGACTGCGACGTCCATACCCGGGGCTCGGAGCGGAACCGTTTGGAACTCCCGTTTCGTTTCGAGTCCGAACGGTCACGGCCACGAGTTCTACACGGATTTTGACGAAGAACGGGTCTCGAGCGGAGAACGGCGGCGATTTCGAAACCATTAACTCCGGTGTCTCGGAACCGAGTAGGTAGCAACTCCGTCCGGATTCTGTACGCGACTTCCCGGGCAGTACCCGTCATCCCATGACTAACGCATCACCGAGCACGAGAGTCCGACGTAGCGAACACGAAACGAGCGAGGAGACGACCGAGAGCGAGGAGAGCGACGTCGTCTGTCCCGAGTGTGCGGGCAACCTCGTCGTCGACGACGAGCACGGCGAGACCGTCTGTGAGGACTGTGGCCTCGTCGTCGAGGAGGATTCCGTCGACCGCGGCCCCGAGTGGCGCGCCTTCGACGCCACCGAGAAAAACGAGAAGTCCCGCGTCGGTGCACCGACGACGAACACGATGCACGACAAGGGGCTCTCGACGAACATCGACTGGCGCAACAAGGACGCCTACGGCAACTCCCTGGGATCACGCCAGCGCGAGAAGATGCAGCGGCTCCGCAAGTGGAACGAGCGCTTCCGCACCCGTGACTCCAAGGAGCGCAACCTCAAGCAGGCGCTCGGCGAGATCGACCGGATGGCCAGCGCCCTGGGACTGCCCACGAACGTCCGCGAGACCGCCTCGGTGATCTACCGACGCGCACTCGACGAGGACCTCCTTCCCGGCCGCTCGATCGAGGGCGTCTCGACGGCCTGCGTCTACGCCGCCGCACGCCAGGCCGGCGTTCCGCGCTCGCTGGACGAGATCGCCGACGTCTCCCGCGTCGAGAAAAACGAGATCGCCCGCACGTACCGCTACGTCGTCCGCGAGCTCGGCCTCGAGGTCCAGCCCGCCGACCCCGAGAGCTACGTCCCCCGCTTCGCGTCGGGACTCGAGCTCTCCGACGAGGCCGAACACCGCGCCCGCGGCCTGCTCCAGAACGCCAAAGAGAAGGGCGTCCACTCGGGGAAGTCGCCCGTCGGCCTCGCGGCCGCCGCGGTGTACGCCGCCGCACTGCTCACCAACGAGAAGACGACCCAGGCCGCGGTGAGCGACGTCGCCGACATCTCCGAGGTCACTATTCGGAATCGATACCACGAGCTGCTCGAGGCCGAGGAAACCCTCGGCATGGCGTAACTCCCGGACCGACACCGTTTTTCGCCGTCCCGTTCTCAGCTCCGAACAGCTATGGGTATCGATTTCGACTCGTTCACGCTTGCGGCCGCGACCGCCGACCTCGCCGACGCCGACGAGCCGACCGCTCGCGAGCACGCTGACGCCGTCGAGTTCCGGATGGACCTGACCGACGACCCCCTCGAGGATCTCGAGGGGTACGACGGCGATCTCCCGATTATCGCGACCAATCGCGCCGCCTGGGAGGGCGGCGAGTGGGACGGCGACGACGACGGCCGGCTCGAGGCCCTCTCGGAGGCGACCGCGTTCGACGCCGTCGGCGCGATCGACGTCGAACTCGAGTCGATCCTCGACGGGGAGGCGGAGACGGTTCTCGAGACCGCCCGGGAGCGGGACGTCTCGGTTGTCGCGTCCTCGCACGACTTCGAGGGGACGCCGCCCCGGGGCGAGCTGGTCTCGACGCTGACCGAGGCGGGCAAGTACGCCGACGTCGCGAAGCTGGCTGTGACGGCAGAGTCGAAAGCCGACACGATCGCCTTGCTGTCGGCGACCGAACAGCTCGCGTACCACGGCGATCGGGTGGCGACGATGGCGATGGGCGAGGTCGGACGGCACACGCGAGCCGTCGCGCCGGTGTACGGCTCGAAGATCGGCTACGCGCCCGTCGACCCCGCCGAGGCGACCGCGCCCGGACAGTACGACCTCGAGACGCTCTCGAGGCTCGTGGCCGATCTCGACGGATCGACGGCAGAAAACTGAGCGAACAGCTCCCAGCGGCTTTCACCGATCACGAAAAGCGGCGCTTCCAGCGCTGGAGCCGGGGCTTGAAACGCTACACGATCACCTTGTCGTTCGTCTGCCTCCGCTTGAACGCCACGGAGGAACACTCAAACAGCCGAACGGCACCGATCGGGCGCCAGTAGTGTCGTTTGAGGGGCCCGCGTGAGAGGAGCGCGGCCGACCCCGGTAGAGCAATCATACATATTTTGCCGAGGACCCAAACGAGCGTATGACAGGGGATACGCTGCTCGAGCGAGCCACCCGCTCGGAGCATGCCGGCGAGAACAGGTGTATCCCGTGTACCGTCCTCAACCTGGCGATCGTAGCGGTAGTGGCGGTCGTCGTCGGCCTCGCCGTTCCGATCGCCGGTATCGTGCTGTTCGTCGTCGCCGTCGCGGCGATATGGTTTCGTGGCTCCCTCGTTCCCGGAACACCGAGGCTGACGAAGTGCTCCTTTCCAGATCGGATGCCCGAGCGGTTCGAAACGTCCTCGGAGTCGACTCCGACCTCGGCCGCGGAGCTGGAGATCGACCAGTATCTCCGGGAGATCGGCGTCGTGCTCGAGGATCCGGTCGTCGACGATCTGGTCCTCGAGCCGACGTTCGAACGGGCGTGGCGACGGGAGTGTACGGCCGTCGACGTGAGAAACGCGGATCGAGACGGACTGGCCGAACTCGTCGGCATTCCGCCGTCGGAACTCGAGATCCGCCGGCAAGGCACCGCGTTCGTCGCCGTGGTCGACGGCGAGCGGCTCGGGCAGTGGGAGTCTCGGTCGGCGTTCGTCGCGGACGTGGCCGGCGCCAGGCTGCTGGAGGATCGGGTCGAGAGCTGGAACGAGCTTCCTCTCGGCCGGCGCAGCGAGGTCCTCGGGGCACTGCGGCTGTTCCTCGAGTGGTGTCCGACCTGCGGCGGCACCGTGAGTTTCGATCAGGCGGTCCTCGAGTCCTGCTGTCGCCGGTACGACGTCCTCGCGGCGACCTGCGAGGAGTGTGACGATCGGGTCCTCGAGATCGGAGGCTGAGTCGCCACATCGGAGGACCGTCCAGAGAGCTACCCCGAAAACTGTGGTGAAGATAATTCGGCACTCTGTGAAGCCGAGAGAACGAAATTCCGATTCGTCCAGTACTGGTCCAGAGGGAAACTGGAACACGCCTCAGCCGTTGTCGGATCACTGCTCCGTGTCGTACTGTACTGGTCCGGACCTGTGGCTGTCTTCGCGAGGCATGCCAGTGCGACTACCGAGCTCAGGGACAGGGCTGACATCGATCCCGCCGACTCGAGGAGTAAGACTTGGAGGTGGACCGATGACAGTGCTGCGCAGGCTCGTCCCTACGCTGCTGTCGGTGACCGAACGACGGTGAAGACGATTCCGATGGGGGGTTGGACATTACATACGAACCGCGGCGTCAGTTTACTGTTCGAATACTGATCACATGGCCATCGATCTCAAGGAGGTGACGCCACTGGAATACCACAATCTTGAGACGCTGACAAGAACCGTCGCGTATCTCGACTCAGCATCCGCTTAAGCAAAGGTGGCTGATTACCTGACATTTTGTTCAAAAACCGTTGTCTTCGGCGCTATGAGATTCACCAAATAAATGACGCTGATTGATAACTACCAACAAGCCGGTGTCTAAAAGAGATCTATACCAACAAAGAAGGTGTATGTGTTATTTTAGACGTCTTGGCCGTACGTCGTGGAAGATCCACCCTTCGAATGGACCTGAATGTCTCCCTCAAGCTCATCTCCCGACTCCAGATCGGACGCATCAATTTTCACGCCGATTGGGAGTGCATCACCAGGACTGATATCGACTGAGTTGGACTGTCCTTCGATATTTGCCCTGTTTCCAGACTTGAGATGATAAAACGTGAGTTCATCAAGTTCATCGTTCTCGATCCAGATATCCTGTTCTCCAACTCCGCTTCCGGTGTCGTTAGCGAGGTTTCTTATATCGAAAACACCGTCGAAAAAGTACACAGACTGAGGGTTGACACCTTTTCCACCGAGACCAGTTCCTTCTTCGGGATCACCGCTCCGGGCACTCGTGGGATTGTCACTAGTGAAATCAAGGTACAGCTTCCCATCTTCACCAATGTCTGCGAAGTTACCATTTCGCTGTCCGTCGTATGGGTCATCCGACCTTGGTTGTAGGGCAATGTAACCCTCATCGTCGTCAACGACATCGACTGAGACTCCTCTGGGACCCGAGGACATTTGACTTACTGCACCCGAGCCAACAAGCGCGCTTGCTCCAACAGCTGTACTCCCAGCACCGATCATAAATTTACGTCGTTCCATGGGTAACACCAGTTGTTGCGCGCTCGAGCCGCCGACCGATCGTCGTTCGCCATCGCGGCGTCGTCTTCGAGCGCATGCATTCTGGCCATCGATAGCACACCCCTTTTGTATACACTGGCAGCAGATTCGGCGTATCGAGCCTGCAGGACGGTAGTATCGCCGTGTGGAAGTCTCGTCGAAAAGTACGGGCGGTCAGGAGAACGATAACCGGGACGTACCGCGGCGAGTGGATCGGCCTGCAGTCCGGATCGGTCGCGTCCTCGGTCGAGCGAACTACCGCAGGCCCTCCGTGTCGGAGGTGAACAACAGTTGTGGCTGACAGGAAGGTGCGAGCGATGCGGCTCGAGCAACGCTCTCAAGCATGCAACCACCTACAATTGAGGAACGAACTGTCCGAATCGTCGGCACGTTACGAGGATCCAGACAATGAGCAATCACACTCCATGATCTCCAGTCTCCCGTCACTCGAGCGAAGCAAGTAAAAGAGGACCGTCGCTACGAGTCGGTGTCGTCGCTGTCGCCCTCGAGCCCGCTCTCCTCACCCGACCCGTCACCGATGACCGTCGGCTCCTCGGCTTCTTGGGGATCGGGCTCGAGGACCTGGCCCTCGCCCTCGCTCTCTCCGTCCTCGAGCCCTTCGGGCGCGTACACGTACACCGCCTCCCCGTCGACGACGTAGTACCGCCCGTCGCGCTCGTCCTCGAGCACGCGCCGATCGCAGTCGACGGCGACGTCCACGAGGTCCTCGAGGGTCGCGATCTCGATCCGCGAACGCTGCCGGACGTCGGCCGGAAGCCGACCCCGGGAGATCCAGTCGTCGAACTCCTCGCGCTCGTACCGTTCATTGATGCGCTCGAGTTCGGCCGCCGAGGGCGCGAGGGTGCCCTTCCGCCGAGCGGTGCCGAGGACGCCCAGGGCCGCGACCGAGCCGAGCCCCAGCAGGGCGAGGACGACGGCGCCGAGCCCGCCGAAGCCGGAGCTCCCCGCGACCGCGACTTCCTCGGTTCGCTCCTCGCTCCGTTCCTCGGCTGCGGGCGCCTCGACCGCGTAGGTCGCGTCGTCGGGCTCGAGAACCAGTTCGTAGCTGTCGACGCGATCGACCGACTCGCCGTCGATCGTCCCCTCGATCGCCACCTGGACCTCGACGACCGTCTCGAGGTCACCCGCGGATTCGTTGAGATCCTCCTGGATCGCCTCGGCCTCCGCGTCCGTTTCGGGCACGTCGACGGCGAACGACGCCGTCTGCTCCTCGCCGGGCGCGAGGGACTCGGTCTCCTCCTGGGCGATCGTCTCGTTGACCGCCCAGTACTCGACTACCTCCTCGTCGTCGGTCTCGCCGACCGACCGAATCACGCGGTCGGCCTCGAGCGAGACCGCGACGTCGCCGTCGGGCGCATCGTACCCGTAGGTGAAGGTCGCCTCGAGTTCGGGTGCGATCTCGGCGAAGTACATCGAGCGATCCGAGAGCTCGGTGCCGACCGGGAACACCTCGTTTTCCTCCTGGACGGTCGCGCTATGGTCGAAACCGCCGGTCGTCGACCACGCCTCGACGGTTCGCTGTTCGAACTCCTCGTCGCCGTCGTCGGCGACCGCGCCGTAGGCGCCCCACCCCCCGAGCAGGGCGAGTGCGAGCAGGGCGACGACCACCACGACGAACCACTCGTCGAGCGCGGTGCGAAGCCGCACGCGCCGTCGGTCACTGATCACGGTCGATCCCCCCGTCGTTCGAGTCGTTGTATCGAATCATAGCTATCAGTCGCTCACACCGCCGGAAGATCGCGAGCGAGACCGCGAGCGCGTCCTGATCGAACCGGTGCCGACCAGGAGGGCCAGGGGCGCCACGAGCATCCCCGTCAGCACTGCCGTCACAGCGGTCATCGCCGCCCACGGATGGATCCCGTGTAGATTCGCGATCACCGGCTCCGGCAACACCGCGAAGTAGGTGCGTTCGCTCACCGACCGGAGGTAGTACCCCGTCTCGGGCGGCGCCGTGTAGGCGACGGTCGCCGTTTCGTTCTCGCCGTAGCCCAGCGTCGTCCGCTCGTCGACGGCGACCCCCTCGCTGGCCGGCTCGACGATCGTCACCGTCGGCAGGAGCCCGCCGTTGTACAGCTCGTACTCGTGGCTCTCGGTCTCACCCATCGGAATTACGTCGGGGCGATCGGAGTCGAACTCCGCGCTGACGATCCCCGTCTCGGTCGTCCCCGACATCGCGACCATCGTCGCCAGCGAGACGACGACCAGCAGCGCAGCCAGCCCGATGACGAGTGTCCGCGCGTCGTACACGTCCGCGCGCGAGCGCTCCCGACTGCGTTCCCGGGTCGCTCCGCTCCGTCGCTCGAGTGCGAGCGAGACGCCGAGTACGAGCAGGCCGAACGCGAGCAACAGGTACGACAGCCCCTGAGTTCCCAGCACGGCGGTCGTCCCGAGCGTCGACGCCAGTCGCTGCTGGCTCGACTCGAGCCCGCTCTCGAGGCCCATCACCGCCGTCCCGAGGTGGGGAATCGTCACCGGGTCGCCGTTCGCCTCGAGGGCCGTCGCGACGACCTGGCCGTCCGTCACGATGGGCTCGCCGGAGTCCTGATCGGGGAACGGGTTCGCGTCGCCCTGGGTGACATAGCCCTGGTCGGTGACCTCGACGACCCGGTGGGTCGTGAGCCCGCCGCCCTCGATCTCCTGGGCGTCGAAGACGATCACGTCGCCCTCCTCGACCGGACCGGCGACGGCGGTCGGAACCGCGACGAAGCCGTCGCCGGTCTCGATGGTCGGCTCCATGCTGCCGGTTTCGACGTAGCTGAGCGCGATCGGAACCCCGAGCAGGTGTCCCGCGACGATCGCGAGCAACACGACGGCGACGGCGCCGATCGCGGCGAACTTCACAACTCTCCGTGCGTTCCCCTGTTGCTGTGTGCTCATCGTCCCCCGCACGTCCGGATCCTCGCCACCCGCGAGATCGGACGTACCCGGAACCGACGACGAGCGGGTGGTCCCTTACTATAGGCACGTTAGATAACGTCTGGCAGTTCCTGCAGGGTGTCAGGCCGACCCTGAACCCCCGCTATCGTCCCGTCAATATCGTCTTGAACTGTCTCAGCAGTGTCAAACGAACCGGCAAGGACTGCCAGAATCACCCCAGTATGTGATTGCAGAAGATAGTTCCAGAACGTCTTTATCATGACTTTCACCCCCTCTCAGGGTTATTTCCCGATTGTAGTGTTAGTCAGCTGTTCTCTACGCGCTCAATAATAAATATCGTGGGTAAACACGTGCCGGTGTACCTCACGCTCACCGGGGGGTGGCGCCGGGGGTACGGAGGGAGGGATCCGAATGAGTGTTAGCAAACTGGACGAGGAGGAGTTCGAATCGGGAGAACTCGACCGAGACGACGTCTTCGAGATGTTGAGCAACCAGCGCCGGCGCTGGGTACTGCACTACCTCAAACGGGAGGAGAGGGAGCGGGTCGATCTGCGTACCCTCGTCGACTCGGTGTCCTCGTGGGAGTACGAGACGCCCGCGGACGAGCTTCCCTGGAAGAAACGAAAGCGAGTCTACACGTCGTTGCGACAGTCGCATCTGCCGCGGCTCGACGAAACCGGCGTCATCGAGTACGACCGCAACCGCGGCGAGGTCGCGCTCACGGACGAGGCCCGGAAGCTCCAGCTGTACCTCGAGTACGTCCCCGAGGACGACATCCCGTGGAGCCACTGCTATCTGGGCCTGTCGGGAGTCGGCGCCGTGATCACGGCGCTCGCGTGGGTACCGGTGTATCCGATCGGCGAGCTCTCGGCCGTCGCACTGGGCGCCCTGCTCACCGCGATGTTCGGCGCGTCGGCGATCGTCCACACCTACTACCTGCGGCGCAACCGCATCGGCCACGAGGGGCCGCCGAAACGATGAGCGTCCGCCTCGGAGTCGCCCTGATCGTCGTCGCGGTCGCGATGCTGATCACCGCGAGCGCCGGCGCCAGCGTCGTCTCGATGGACCGCTCGATCGCCGTTCAGGTCGTCGACGACGAGGACGCGAACGTCGCCGTCGAGGCCGTCGAGCACGACGACGCCGAGTCGGACGACGCGACCGCGGAAGCGGACGAAACTACGACGGACGAGCGGGAGCTGCTGACGGTCACGAACCGGCTCGACGAGGAGATCACGCCAACGGAGCTCGAGGTTCCGGACGGAATCGAGAACACGTTGTGGCAGGACGGCGACAGCATCGGTTCCGGCGAGACCGCCATCCTCGAGGGAACGGTCGACTGCGAGGAGATCGGGGCGGAGCCGGAGGCGTCCGTCGAACTCTCCTCGAGCGGCGTCACGATCTCCCAGACCGTCGAACTCGAGGTGATCTGCTCGGACGCGTCGGCCTGACGAGAAATCGGAATGTTAAGGACGCCGCTCCACCACCGGGTTGACGTACAATGACTTGGATCCGCGCGCTCGCGGCCGCCGGTCTCTCCGTGCTCCTTCCCGGTGCGGGCCACGTGTTCATTCGCGACTGGGTTCGTGGCCTCGCCTTCGGCGGTATCTTCGTGGCGTCGCTGGCGATCTTGTTTCCCACCGACCAGATCGCGGCCGCCGACTCGCTCTCGGGAGCGGTGAGCGTCGTCACCACCGAGACCGACACGATCAGCCAGTTCGTCGTCTCGTTTATCATCCTCTTCGCCGCGATCGACGCGACGTTCCGGTCGATGGGGTTCCCGCCTGGCTCGAACAACGGCGCCGACCAGGACGGACCGAGCTGTCCCCACTGCGGTAAACCCCTCGACGAGGATCTGACGTTCTGTCACTGGTGTACGACTCGACTCGAGCCGGCCGAACCCGAGGACGAACCGACGAACTAGCGCCGACCGCGACGCCGGCTACTTTTCGATGATGCTCTCCTCGACGGCCTCGCCGAAGTGACGAGCCGTGTCCTCGTAGTACAGGAGGAGCTCGTCACCGGCCTCAAGGTCGGTGACCGCCTTCCGGCCCGCGCTCGTGGGCACCTTGATCGTCTCGGCGTTCTGGAGCAGCGTCTCGACGCGGTCGCCGTCGGCCGTCTCGAGGGCGACCCGGAACATCGGCCGTTTCTCGATCTTGACGCGGCCGACGATCGCCTCGCGGGTGTTGCCGTCGGTGTCGACGATCTGGACCTCGTCGCCGCTCTGTAGTTCTGAAAGATACTTCGTCCCGCCGTCGGGGGTGCGGACGTAGGCGTGGACCGCACCCGCGTTGACCCGGAACGGACGGGAGGCGACGTACGGCGATTCCGCGGTCTCGGCGTGGACGAAGACGAGCCCGCGAGCCATCGAGCCGACGAGCATTCCCTCGTCGTGCTCGAGCAGGGAGCCGGTGTCGACACAGACCCGGTCGGCGCTGCCGATCTGCTCGACGTCGAGTACCTCGGCGTAGTCGAGATCGAGGGACTCGCGTTCGGCGGCATCCCGGACCTCGACGGTACGGCGGATCTCGTCGGGATCGTCGGAATCCAGCAGGACGGCGTCGGCGCCGATCTCGAGCGTCTCGAAGGCGGTCCTGGCCTCGTCAGCGCTGGTGACCCCCGCGACGAGCTCGGTCTCCTCGCCGATCCGGGCGATCAGGTTCTCCAGCGGGATGATCGTCCAGTCCTCGCCGACGACGATCGTGTGGTCGGCTTCCTCGGCGGCCGACTCGGCGAAGGCCTCGTACTCCTTCGCGAGGATGCGAACGTACGCACCGCGGTCCAGCTCACCCTCGCGGCGCAGCGTCGAGAGGTCGGCGGAACCCGAGAGATCGCCCGGAAGATCGATCGTTCCGTCGCCCTCACCGTCCTTGCCGACGACGACGGCGTCGGGCTCGGCGGTTGACGCCGGCTCCGATTCAGTCTCGGCCTCGTCGACGACGTCGACGTCGTCGACCAGGGTGACGTCTCCGTCGGTTCGAAACGCCGCGACGTTGATCTCGCCGAGTTCGCGGACGCGTTCGACGTCGTCCTCGTCGACCAGTACCCAGTCCGCGCCCGCCTCGAGCGCGGTCGTGATCCGCGCGCGGCGGGCGTCCCAGTCGCCGACGGCGTCGTCGGCCTTGACCCAGACAGCTCTCGTCATAGCTCGAGTCTCGAAGGGCAACGGCTTGAACGTGGCGGATCCGACAGCAGTCGTGGGGATCGAAAGGTCGAGTCGACATCCCTGGCTGTGCACCGAGTTCCCACCTGTCACGGGTCGAAACGTTCAGAACGCTCGCCACCGTACCGGAAACCAGATGGCTGCCTACGACGCGATCTGTTTCGATCTCGACAGCACGCTCTGCGAGCCCACGCAGGACCCCGCCGCGGTGCTCGAGCGGGCCTTCGAGGGCGTCGACCGCGATCCCTTCTGTACGCCCGCCGATCTCCACGCGGCCGTTCCCGCCCTGCCGACGGTCCAAACTGCCGAGGAGTTCTACGCCGAGCTGTTCGCCGAAGTCGCCGACCGCGCCGACGTCGACCCCGCGCTCGCGCCCTCGCTGGCCGAGCGGTACCTCGAGGTTCAGGATCCCAGCGCCGTCCGGTTTCGCCCCGGCGCCGAGGCCGCCCTCGAGCACGCCCGCGAGCGCGGTCGGGTCGGGCTGATCACCAACGGCGGCCGGAGGACCCAGATCCAGAAGCTCCGCGCGCTCGGCATCGAGGACGCCTTCGACGTCCGCGTCTACACCGATCCGAACGCCGGCGTCTTCCCGAAACCCGACGCCGCGCCGTTCGAGCGCGCGCTCGGCGAACTCGAGGCGAGTCCGGAGCGGGCGATCCACGTCGGCGACTCCCTGCGAGCCGACGTGGCTGGCGCCAACGCGATGGGACTGGACTCGGCGTGGATCGACGTCGGCCGCGACGACGTCGCCCGCGAGCACGAGCCGACGTACGAACTCGACTCCCTCGAGGAGTTCCTGTCTGTCGTCTGATCGCGACTACGTCTCGGGCAACAGGTCGGTGTGGACGACCGCGCGATACCGGCTGTCGGTCGCCTCGTCCAGTCGCGCGAGCAGGGCGGCGACCGCGGGCAGCGACTCCGGTAACTCGAACTCGCCGTTGCCGTCGTCGCGTTGCTTGCAGCGCTTGACGAACGAGCGGATCGCCTCGAACTCCCCTTGCTGGACGTAGACGACGCCGAGGCCGTCGTCCCCGTCGGGGACCTGTCCGCGCCAGGTCCCGAGGACGGTTTCGACCGTCGAGCGAGCGGCCTGCTCCCTGGCTGCGATATCGGTCGCGTCGGGACCCTGGCCGTCGAACAGCTCGTCGAAGGTATCCTGGAGCTCGTCGGCGTTGTCGGCCAGCGACGGCGCCGCCTCGTCGGCCGCCAGCAGCTCCGCGAGCGCCTCGAGCTCGGTCCGGCGGACGGCGACGGGGTAGACGAACTCGTGGCTCTCCTCGGGCAGCTTGTAGGAGTGGCCCTCGATTCCCTGCTGGCCCTCCCCCGACCGCCCGAGCATCAGATCGAGTATTCCCATGGCTGGACCTGTACTCGGTCTTCGGATAAGTGTTCCGCGCTCCGCTCACCAGTCCTCGCCGAGCGCGGCCTTCGCGCCGCCGTACCCGCTCGCGGTCTCCCAGCGTCGGCCGCTGTCGGCGTGTTCGACCTCGAGGGCGCTCCCGCAGTCGCCACACCGGTATCGGCCCGGCGTCCGGACGGGCTCGGACGCCCGGTGGCGCGTCGCTCGCCAGTCACAGTCCGCTCCCCGACAGCGGAGCACGTACCGCGGCTCGGCGAACGAGCGACAGCGCCGGGGCGCCTCGAGCCGGGCCGCGAGCTCGCGGAACCGCTCGCCGTGGCCCGACTCGCCGAAGCGCTGGAACTCCAGTGCGTGGACGAGCTCGTGGCGCACGACCGCCGCGAACTCGGGCCACTCGTAGCGCTCGTAGGCCCGGCGCGCGAGGACGATCGTCGCGACCTCGCGGTCGGCGTCCCACCGACACAGCCCCGCGCGACGCCGCGCCCGCGAGGAGACCGCCCACTCGAGGGCGCCGACCTCGAGCTCGAGGTCGTGCTCGTCGACGACCTCGCGGGCGTGGGTCCGCGCGCGGGCGAGGAGCTCGTCGTCGACCGTGAGGGTCTCGTCGGTCACGACTCGACCGACGGACGCGATCCTCGAAACGATTTCGACCCCGCCTTCGGCACGCCTTTTTTCGCCCGCGACGACGATCGGTCGTGAACGAACTCTCGCTTCCGGAGCCGCGACGCCCCGACCCGAACGATCCGGCTTCTCCCGCCGTGCTCGTGCTCGTCGCGGTCGCCGAACCGCCCCTGGACGAGCGCCGGCCCTGGCTCGAGCGAGCCGACCTCGTCGACGCGCTGGCCGTTCCGGGCGCCGACACGCCGATCTACCTCACCGACGACGGCGCCGCGATCACGACGACCGGGATCGGTAAGAGCGACGCCGCGACGACGACGACCGCGCTGCTCGCGAGCCCCGGACTCGACCTCGAGTCGACGTACGTTCTCTCGGCGGGAATCGCGGGCGGACCGCCGTCTCGAGCCGCGCTGGGCTCGGTCGTCCTCGCGGACGCGGTCGTCGACTGGGACCGCAAACACCGCTGGGATCGGGGCGAAACCGACCAAAAGCGGGCGGGCGATCCCGCCGAGTCGATCGACACCCTCGCCTACCGTCCCCGGGACTACGTGCATCGACTCGAGAACCGACTGCTCGAGCCGGCGCTCGATACAGCAGAGCGGGTCTCCCTCGGAAGCGATCCCGAGGTTCGGGCCTACCAGGATCGGTACCCGACCGCCCCCGACGACGAACCGACCGTCGAGCTCGGAACGACCGTCTGCGGCGACGAGTTCTGGCACGGCCCGCGATACGCCCGGGAGGTCGACTGGCTCTGCGAGCAGTACGGGGTCGCCCCCTACGCGACGACCCAGATGGAAGACGCCGCGACGGCGACCACCCTCGAGCGGTTCGGCCTACTCGAGCGCTACCTGAGCGTGCGCGCGGTCGCCAACTACGACCGCTCGGCGCCCGGCGAGACGGTCGAAGAGAGCTTCGATGGAACCGAGGCGAGTCTCGCGCTGGCGATCGACAACGCCGAGCGCGTCGGCTCGGTGGTCGTCGAGGCACTGCTCGAGGCGGATCCGCTCGGAATTCGGGGGTGAAGCAGTTCGGCCGAAAAGCGAAGGCGGCGTCTCAGGCGCCGCGGGGTTCGGTCGCGGGAGGCGCCACGTCGTCCTCGAGCCGGCGCCCGCCGTAGGCGACCGCGACCATCGAGAGCCCGGTCGTGAGTAGGCTGATGCCGACGAGTAATCCGATCGCCCAGGCCGCAGTTCCGGGAAATCCGGCCCAGAGCAGCCCCGCGAGGACGAGCGAGAGAACGCCGCTAGCGGCGATCCAGGCCCGGCCGGGCTCCTCGGACATCCGGAGGCTCATCCCGAGTTCGGCGATACCGTCGACGAGCAGGTACGCGACGACCAGAATCGTCAGGCTAAGCAGGCCGACGACCGGGTTGACCAGCAGGAGCAGTCCCGCGCCGACCGAGACGACCGCGAGCGCGAGCTGCCACAGCGATCCACGCCAGCCGCGAGCGGTGAACGCGTGTCCGGCGTGGACGATTCCGCCGACGACTAACAGGGCACCGACGAGGAAGGCGATCGCGATACCTGTCGCGAGCGGTAGTAGTATCGCGAGCAGGCCGAGCAGCGCGACGACGCCGCCCGCGATCGCGAGCGTCCGCCACCCCTTATGTAACGAGTAGGTTCCGGGTTCGGTGGTTGGTGTGCTCATGGAACTCTCCGGGCGAACGGAGGCGCCGAACGGAGATAGCGGTTATCTACGCGCTGACAGTAACTCCGAGAACCAGACCGGTCCGCCTGGGAGAGGGTTCGAACGCGGAGAAAACGGTCGAACGAGTTCTCGAGCCGATCAGACCTCGAGCGCCAGGCCGGACTCGGTCAGGGCCTCGTCGACCGAGAGGTCGTCGTGGACGATCCCCCCGACGGCCGTCGCGATCGCCTCGGGGTCCTCGTGCTGGAAGATCGAGCGTCCCATCGAGATGCCGGCGCCGCCGGCGTCGGTCGCGCCCCGGACCATCTCGAGGGTCTCGCGGTCGGTGCCCCGCGAGCCCCCGGCGATGACGACGGGGAGTCGAGTCGACTCGATGACGTGCTGGAAGCTGTCGGCGTCGCCGCTGTAGCCCGTCTTCACGAGGTCGGCGCCGACCTCCTCGGCGAGGCGGACGGCGTGGCCGAGCGACTCGGGGTCTTCGGAGTCGACGCCCGGTCCGCGGGCGTAGGCCATCGCCAGGACGGGAATGCCGAACCGGTCGGCCTCCGCGGTGATCTCCGCGAGCTGGCTGGTCTGGTCGGGCTCGTAGTTCGAGCCGACGTTGATGTGGAAGGAGACGGCGTCGGCGCCGACCCGAATCGCCTCCTCGACGGTGCCGGTCAGCCGTTTGTCCTGCTCGTCGGGGCCGATCGTGGTCGATCCGTTGAGGTGGACGATGTACCCCTTGCCGTTCTTGTTGTCGTGGACTCGCGGGGCGATCCCCTTCTGGGTGAGGACGGCGTCGGCGCCGCCGCGCGTCACGCCGTCGATGGTCGATTCGATGTCCTTCAGTCCCTGGACGGCGCCCATCGTGATGCCGTGGTCCATCGGGACGATTACGTACGATCCGTCTGTACCGATCCGCTCGAGTCGTGCCTCGGTGCCTGTGGTCATTGCGAGTGTCTAGCAATCAGGTGGTTATGGCTGTTCTGGTTCCGGTACATCTACCCCGCCGCCCCGGCGGGCGCCGCGTTTGAGCTCCTCGGCTTTGGCCTCGAGGGCGTCGGCCGCGGGCGCGTCGCCCTCGCCGTGTTCGGCGATAATGTCGACGAGCGCGCTGCCGACGATGACGCCGTCGGCACCAGCTTCGATGATCTCGGCCGCGTGGTCGCCCTCGCTGACGCCGAAGCCGACCGCCTTGGGCACATCGTACGCCGAGAGCCGCGCGAGGCTGTCGTGGGTGGCGTTCGAGACGTCCGCGCGCGCACCCGTCGTGCCGAGGCGAGCCTGGACGTACGCGAAGCCCGAGACCTGAGACATGATGGTCTCGAGGCGTTCGCCCTCGGTCGTCGGCGCGACGATGAACACGAGGTCGAGCCCGTGGTCGTCACAGGCCGCCCGCAGCGGGTCGGCCTCCTCGGCTGGCAGGTCGGGGACGATGATCCCCGAGAGCCCGGCCTCGGCGGCGCGCTCGACGAACGGGCGGACGTCCGCTTCGGGCCCATACTGGAGAATCATGTTGTAGTAGGTCATCACCAGCAGCGGCGCCTCGGTCTCGAGGTCGTCGACCAGCTCGAAGAACCCCTGGGGGGTCGTCCCCGCGTCGAGCGCGCGGTTGATCGCCGCCTGGATCGTCGGCCCCTCGGCGATCGGTTCCGAAAAGGGGAGCCCGAGTTCGATCAGGTCCGCGCCGCCCCGGTCCAAGGCCTCGACGTACTCCCTCGTGTCCTCGAGCGAGGGATCGCCCGCGGTGATGTACGTGATCAGGGCGGGGTGGTTCTCGCGGATGGCCGCCTCGATTTCGCTCATCGGTCGAACACCTCCACGTCCGGCGCGGCCTCGAGATCGCGCTTCTCGGTCTCCTCGAGGACGGTCTCTAGGTCCTTGTCGCCCCGCCCGGAGACGTTGACGACGACGAGGTCGCCGAGGTCCTCGTGGTTCTCGTCTCGCGGCTTCGCCGCTCGACCATCCGCGGCGGGGCCCGCCGCGCGCTCCAGGTAGCCCAGCGCGTGGCTCGTCTCCAGCGCGGGGATGATCCCCTCGAGATTCGACAGGCGGTGGAAGCCGTTGAGCGCCGCGTCGTCGCCGACGCTGACGGGCGTCACCCGCCCGGTGTCGACCAGATACGACAGCTCGGGACCGACACCGGCGTAGTCGAGCCCCGCGCTGACGCTGTGGGACTCCATGATCTGCCCGTCGCCGCTCTGGAGGAGCTTGGTCATCGCGCCGTGGAGCACGCCGTCGGTGCCCGTCGACAGCGTCGCCGAGTTCGGTGCCAGCGCGTTCGCCTCGTCGATCTCGAGGCTCGAGCCGCCCGCCTCGACGGCGACGAGGTCGACCGACTCGTCTGGGACGAACTCGTAGAACGTTCCCATCGTGTTCGAGCCGCCGCCGGCACACGCGAGGACGCTGTCGGGGAGTCGTCCCGCCTTCTCCCGGATCTGCTCGCGGGATTCGCGACCGATCACGCTCTGGAAGTCCCGGACGAGCTTCGGGAACGGGTGGGGGCCGACGATCGAACCGATCACGTAGTGGGTTCGCTCGACGGTCGTCGCCCAGTCGCGCATCGTCTCGTTGATCGCCTCCTTCAGCGTGCCGGAGCCGGCGGTAACCGGGTTGACCTCCGCGCCGTTCATCCGCATCCGGTAGACGTTGGGCCGCTGGCGGTTGATGTCGGTCCGACCCATATAGATCTCGCAGGGCATATCGAGGTGGGCCGCGGCCATCGCCGTCGCGGTGCCGTGCTGGCCCGCCCCGGTCTCGGCGATGATCCGTTCTTTGCCCATGTACTTCGCCAGCAGCACCTGGCCCAGCGCGTTGTTGAGCTTGTGTGCCCCGCCGTGGAGCAGGTCCTCGCGCTTGAGGTAGATCTCGCGGTCGTACCGATCGCTGAGCCGGTCCGCGCGCTGGAGCGGCGTCGGCCGCCCGCCGAAGTCGCGCATCCGCTCGCGGAACTCGTCCATAAACCCGTCCTCGTTCTCGAGGACGTAGCGCTCGTAGGCGTCCTCGAGCTCCTGGACGGCGGGCATCAGCGCCTCGGGGACGTACTGGCCGCCGTACTCGCCGAACGTTGCCTCGCTGTCTCGGTCTCGGTTTCGCTCCGGTTTACTCATTGGGTGTCTCCTGTGTCGCGTCCGCGAGTCGTCGCGTGTTCTCGGTTACGTCGCCCGCACCGTCGTGGTCCATGATCGCGCTGCCGACGAGCAGGGCGTCGGCGCCCGCCTCGCGCATCCGACGAACGTCCTCGGGGGTCGAGACGCCGCTCTCGGCGATCAGCGTCACCTCGTCCGGAACGTGGGGACTGAGGGATTCAAACGTTCCGAGATCGACCTCGAGTTTCGCCAGATCCCGGTTGTTCACGCCGACGATCTCGGCGCCCGCCTCGAGGGCGTCCTCGAGTTCGTCGTAGTCGTGGACCTCCACGAGGGGCTGGAACCCCCGCTCGCGGGCGGCCTCGACCAATTCCTCCAGATCGTCCACGAACCGCGCGATGAGGAGGAGGAGATCGGCCTCGACGACGTCCATCCCGCCTTCCTCGAGCACGAAGTCCTTCCGCAGGACCGGGACGTCGACGGCCGCCCGCACTCGCTCGAGGGCCTCGGCCGACCCCCCGAAGTGGTCGGGTTCGGTCAGCACCGAGATCGCCGCCGCGCCGCCCGCGACCATCGCCTCCGCGAGTTCGACGGGATCGTCCGCCCGGGTGCCGTCGGCGGTCGGACTCGTCGGTTTCACTTCGGCGACGATCGGGACCCGGCCGTCGGCCTCCGCTCGAGCCAGCGCCTCGGGAAGCGACCGCGCGTCGACCGAGAGCGGGTCTCGATCGGCGTTCGATCGCTCCCCGGCGGTCTCGAGGATCGACCGTACTTCGGGTGCGAGCTCCGTCGGAGAGGTCATTATTGTACATCGACGTACTGTTATGTACATAAGGCTTGCGTCCGCGACGCCAGAACGACCGGCGAATATTCAAGCCCGTCGCTCGTATCACCGCTCATGGAGGATGTCACCGACGCCGGGATCTACGCGCGACAGTCGTCGTACCTCGACCGATACGTGCAGGTCGGCGTCGCCGGTGGACGGGTGTTGCGGGTCACGTTCCCCGAGACGCCCGAGGACGACGCCGAGGACGATCACGCCGTCCTCGATCGGATCTTCGAGTATCTCGACGGACTCGAGGAGATCGAGTTCGACGACGTTCAGGTCGCGCTGACGATGCCGACCGACCAGCGGGCGGTCCTCGAGGGAGTCCGGGAGATCCCCTACGGCGACCAGGTCGACGTCCGCACGCTGGCGCGGATGACCCCGGAGCTCGACCACGAGGAGAACGAGGATCTCAACCTGGTCCGGACGGCGCTGGATAACAACCCCGCACCCGTCCTGATTCCGGACCACCGGGTCCGCGACGGCCCCAGCGCCGCGCCACCGCCGGTCGAACAGAAGCTGCGTTCGCTCGAGGGATTGTAGCAGTAGTTGGTACTACGGATCTTTCGTTCAGTCTGGGCTATGAACTCGGACCTGCCGAATCGTTACGTAAAGAGTGTGTACACGTACCTTTTTCCGCCTCGGGATTCCTCACTGCGTTCGGAACCACTCTCTGCTCACGAGCACTATGTGCTCGTTCGCATGGCACGCGGGACCGCAGGTCCCGCGCTGGGCGCAAAAATCTACGCTAAAAAGGCCGCTCGCTCCCGATGGTCGCTCGCGGGTGCTGCACTTGTGGCGCTACCGCAGTGATACCGCCTCCGCCTGTACCTAACACGAGCTTCAGACGGGATGCCGAGTACGGAACCCGTGGGACGGTCTACCGCTACTGAAACTCCGAGTCGGCGAGCACGTCGTTGAGATCGTCCCGGATCCGCTCGCCCAGCTCCCGATTGGGTGCCGTCGTGACGACCCGGTTCTCCTGGACGCTCGAGCCGTCCCGGATGAGCATTCGGACGTTGCCGCCGTCGTCGGCGCGGGTGACTTTCGCCCGGAGTCCCGACTGCGAGCCCTTTCCGCCCGCGTCGATCGGTCCCGGGATGACCTTCTTGACGTGGGGGTGGCCCGCGACGGTCTGGATCGCGCGCATTCCGGTTCGGCCGCCGATCAGCGTCGAGTGGCTGCCGCCGATCTTCTCGGCGGGCGGGGTCTCGACGACCTCGAGCGCGCGGTTCCCGCGTCGTTCGAGGGTCGCCTCCACCGGATCGTCGGCGTCGCCGTCGACGCGGTAGAAGGGGTAGTGGACCTCACGCCGAACGGCGCGGATCACCTCCCGGCTCCCGCTGGCGTACACCTCCTCGGGGCGTTTACGGCGGATCTCGTCGGCCAGCAGCCCCGCGAAGTTCCGCAGTTCGACGACCTCGTTCTCGCCGTCCTCGGGCGTCGTCGTAACCGTCGTCTCGGCGATGATGGGGTCGTCGGCGTCCTCGCCGGCCAGCATCGTCAGCGTCGCCCGCTCGCGGGTCGCCTCGAGCACGATGGCCTCGGTGTTTTCCGCCCGGCAGACCAGACAGAAGTCTCCGGGTTTCTCGAGGGCCGATCCGCAGTGGCGACACTCCATACTGGCGATTCGGGAGACCGGTGTAAAACGCCCCTGTTTTTCCACGGACTACGTGGAGCCCACCTCGTCGGCGAGTTTCGTTCCGCAGGCCCGACAGTACCGCGACCCCTCGAGGACGACGGCCTCGCAGTTCGGACACGCGAGCCCGGTGCCGTCGACGGACGCGGTCTCGACGTCGGTGCCACAGGACGGACAGTACGCGGCGTCCTCGGAGACGTCGGCGCCGCAGTCCGGACAGCGCGAGCGTCCCTCCCAGAGCACCTGCCGGCGCGACCGGGAGACGTAGTTGTACGCCCCCCAGAGGACGTTCCCGATCCCCATCGTCCACCAGATCGTCAGGATCGCGACCAGGATGTGGGAGGCGACGGAGCCGAACTCCCGATCGACCATCACCACCCTGTCCCGACCTTCGTCCTCGATTTTCCATCCCTGCGCCACGAGGTCGTCGATCTCCCGCTGCAGGCGTTCGCTTCGCATGCTCGAGGTACGGGTCGAGCGAGCAAAAGGCTGTCAGGCGTAGGCGGCGCCGATTTCCGGCGACGCCGCCGAGACGAGTCAGCCCAGGTCGACGGGATCGACCTTCAGATACTCCCGCGCGACGACCGTCGCGTACGATCCCTTCGGCAGGGCGAACGAGAGCGTCAGCGGGTCACGTCCGAGCCCCAGGTCCGTCCGAACCAGGATCGCTCGACGGGTCCCCGTGGAGTGGAACTCCCCCGGCAGATCGAAGTCGCCGGGCTCGAGATCGAGGTCCGCGAGCACGTCGTGTTCGATCTCGCCTTGCTCGCCGTCGGCCAGTTCGGAGTCGGTACCGACCAGCGGCGCGGTGACGAACGCCCGGCCACGCTCGCAGTGACGGGTGACCGAGTCGACCCGGCGCTCGTCGACGCGCTGGAGGCGGTCGGTGTCGGGCAGCTCGAGCCCCTCCGGGGCGTCGGAGTCGGAGAAACAGACGACGTCGCCTGCGACGGGCCGGTCGAACGGGAGCCCCCGCTCGAGGCGCTCGCTTAGCATCCGATTGAAGGCGTAGGACTGAGCCGCGTGGACGAACAGCCGCTGAAGGTTCGAGGGAACGCGCTCGAGGGCCTCGCGGAACTCCTCGGGACCGGGCTCGCCCTCGAACTCGGCCAGTGCGTGACACATCGAGCGCTCGTAACGCAGGCGGTTGGGAATGCGCTCAAGGGCCGCCTGCCAGTCTCTGGTCTCCTCGACGAACGCCCGCGCTTCCTGTGTCCCCTCGGGTTCGGCGTCGGTCGGGTTCCCCAGGTAGGCCATCACGGCGCCTTCCCAGTTTCCGCGGACGATCTCGAGGCCCACCTTGTGGGTGACCGGGCGTCGGCTGCCGAAGCGCTGCTGGCCGAAGAAGTTGGGAACGCCGATGGGTGTTGCGTCGCTCTCGCCGTCGATGCCCTTGCTATCGTCCCGTCGGCCCTCGAGCCCGCCGAACTCGCACAGCTCGTCGGTGATCGTCTCGGCGTTTGCCGGGCGCTCCGGATCGCCGACGACGACCTCGAAGGCGTTGCCCGCCAGATCGCCGAACTCGAGGTTCCGTCCCGCCCGACCCAGCACCTCGAGGTCGGCGCCGTCGACGTCGGGCAGCTCCTCGGGTTCGGCGCCGTACACCGAGAACAGCTGGGTGGTCACGGCGTACTTGTCCTTCGTCCCGGCCCAGTTCACGCGCTCGCGGGAGATCCCCAGTGCATCCGAGATTCGGGAGGCGAAGTCGTTCGTATCCCACCCTCGCAGCGTCGCCCGGAAGACGAGGTGGGGGTAGGCGTCGGTCGAGGCCTCGAGGGACTCGGTACCGAAGCGCTCGAGTTCGCGAACCCGGAACTGGTCGTCCTCGGCGCGGAGGCGGCCGCCGACGCCGTCGGCGTCGCTGACGTAGTGGTCGATCCCGACGGCCTGCTCTGTAGGGTGGGCTGGACGCATGCTCGTTGCCGGCGGTTCGGCCGCCGCGGGTAAATCGGTTCGTTCTCGACGACGTCCCTGCTCGAGTGACGACGCTGGTGTCGTGTCGGTTCTCGAATCGAGGAGAGTACAGATGGCGACGAACGGCTAGATCGAAACCGACCACTCGTGTCCGCAGTCGGGACACTCGAACTCCGCTACCACGCCGTCGTCACTGCGGTCCTTTTGAACCAGTTCGCCGAAACCGTCGTCGCATACCGGACACCGAGCGTTCATCACCACCTGGGGCTACCGAATGGGCAGTGTTCAATCCAATTCCCCGTTGTTTTGGGTCCGCGCGGCGAGCGATAACCGAGCTGACAGTAAAATACGCCCGAACCGGTTCGGTCAGGCAGTGACGTTCGCGACGAGTTCCCGCACGTACTCGAGTTCGTCCTCGAGCACCGTGTGGCCGATCCCCTCGTAGATCCGCTTCTCGACGTCGGCCTCGAGGTCCTCGAACACCCGTGCCGTTTCCTCGACGCGCTCGACGGGGATGTGGGGATCCTGATCGCCGCAGCCGACGAACACCGGGGTTCCCGCCATCGATCCCTCGTACTCCCGCGGGGTCCCCTCGGGGCCGATCAGCCCGCCGCTGAGCGCGACGACCCCGCCGTAGCGGTCGGCGGTCCGGGCGGCGTACTCCGTCGCGAGACAGCCGCCCTGCGAGAACCCCAGTAGCACCGTCCGCTCGAGGGGAACGCTCCCGTCGCCGTCGTCGGTCGTCACCTCCTCGAGGACGTCCCCGAGTAGCCCGAGCGCCGACTCGAGGTGGGGCTGGTTCGACTCGAGGTCGGCGAGGAAGGAGTTCGGGTACCAGGTTCCCCGCGCCGCCTGCGGTGCGAGGTAGGCGACGTCGTCGCGCCCGATCTCGTCGGCGAGCCCGAGCATCCCTCGCGCCCGGGCGCCGCGGCCGTGGACGAGGATCATCGCCGCCGAGGCGTCGGCGAGGTCGGCGCCGGCCCGTTCGATCGACTGTCCGCCGTGTGGGTCGTCGGTCATACCCGATCGACGGGCGCCAGCAAAAAAGGGATTTGCGAGCCGGCGAAGCGGACGGCGAGCTAGAACAGCGAGAGCTCGCCCGTCACGCGGTCGACGACGTCCTCGTCGCCCGGCCCGACCGCAAGCGCGGTGACGGTGCCCGACTCGAGCTGGGTGTGACCCGCGTCGCGGATCACGGCACTGGGCAGGCCGCGACTCTCCGCGATTTCGGAGAGCTCGTGGAGCTGCCGTTCGCCTTCGCCCTTCAGGACGACTTTCTTTTGACCCCCTGACTTCCACTGATCGCGGGTTCGCTTGTCGGCTTTCTCGTAGGCCGACAGCGAGGCATGGGCGACCTGTGCGGCGAGCTTTCCCTGTCCCATCCCGATGTCGGTGCGGGCGACGATGGCCTGTTTCATGCTCGAGCGAACGGGGCCGATCCCTATAGCCGCGGCGAAAATCCCGGCGCGATCCGAACCGTTTTGGGCCGCTCGTCTGTTGGTCGGATCGTGACGAAGCCATCGACCCCGCTTGCCGATCCCGACGGCTACTTCGCTCGCGCTGACGCCTTCTCGCTGCGGCGAGCGGTCGGGCTCGTCCTCGCGTACTGGCTCGGCTCGCTCGCCGTCGATCTCGGCTGGTGGCTCGCGGGCGATCTCGCTGGCGATCCCGTGACGGTGCTCTCGGCACTTCAACACCTCGAGGCGACGCTGCTGTACTGGGTCGTGCCGACGATCGTCCTCTACGGGCTCGTCCTCGCGGTCGGCGCCGACGGCGAACCGGCCGAGACGCTCTCGCTCGCGGCCTGGGGGCTCGTTCCCCTGCTGGTCGGGCTGGCCACCTTCAACCTCACGCTCGCCGCGCTCGCGACCCTCGGCGTCGATCCGGACGCGATTCCGTCGGCCCCCGACGTCTGGCTGTTCGTCCCGCTCGCGCTCCTGGCCTGCGGCTGGGCCGCGTACGTCTGGCGCGGCGGGCTCGCGGTCGGCTTCTCCCTCGAGCGATCGACCGCCACCGCGACCGCGCTGCTGGCGGGCGGGGTCTGTGCGGCCCTGCTCGTCGTCCCCGCCCTCGGCTGAGAGCTCGATCCGAGTCGAACCGTTTACACCCCCGCCGTTCGACTCGTCGGGTATGATCCTCTCCGACGCCGATATTCTGAAGCGCCTCGAGGACGGGGACCTCGCTATCGATCCCCTCGACGATCCCGAGTTGCAGATCCAGCCCGCGAGCGTCGACCTCCGCCTGGGCCGGGAGTTCCTCGAGTTCCAGCGGACGAACATCTCCTGTATCCACCCGAACGCCGAACACGAGGTCGACGAGTACGTCACCGAGACGGTCGTCGACAACGGCGACGACTTCATCCTCCATCCGGGGGACTTCGTGCTGGGGACGACCCACGAGCGCGTCGAGATCCCCGCCGATCTGATCGCCCACGTCGAGGGCCGCTCGTCGCTGGGTCGGCTCGCCGTCGTCGTGCACGCGTCGTTGCCCGCCGACGAGGAGGTCTTCCTGTGGACCCCGGAGGACGGATACGGCTTCTACGAGATCGGCGACATCGTCGAAAACGAGCGCCCGGCTCACGCGGTCGCGTTCGATCCGAAGACGCTTCGCGTGAGCACGCACCCGGTGACGAACTACATCACGAATCCGACGAAGCGGATCTACCGCGTCACGCTCGAGTCCGGACGACAGGTACACGTCACGAAGGATCACAACCTGTTCACGATCGACGAGTGGGGCGGCGTCACCCGGATTCCCAGCGAAGATGCCGAGGGAACGCACGTAATGGTTCCCGATCAGCTCCCCGGACCGCGCGGGACGGAGACGGAGCTGGATCTCGTGACGCTGTTCGAGGGGGACGACGAGATCGTCGCGTACGCAGCCGACGGGTTGGGGGCCGTTCGATGGACCGACGATATCGGACGAACGACCCGCCGTCACTACGAGTCGAGGAACGCGGCTCCGCTCTCCTGTCTCTCGTCCGTACAGACGCCGGACGACGCCGAGGTTGCGTTCAAACAGAGTGACGCGCGGCTTCCCCGGCATCTCGATATCACGCCCGAGTTCGGGTGGGTCCTCGGCTTCTATATCGCCGAGGGCTCCGTCCGCCGAAAGCAGGTCCAGATCGCGAACACCGACCCGGAGCTGCTCGACCGCGTCGAATCGTGGTTCGAGCAGTACGGGACGAGTATCTACCGACGGGAACGAAACGACGGCGTCGAACGGCTGACCGTCTGTTCAGCACTCTGGGCGAAACTGTTCCGACGGCTGGCGGGCGAGGGTGCCGAAAAGAACGTCCCGGAGCGCGCGTGGAACTGGTCCGACGACGTGCTGGAGGCGCTGCTCGAGGGGATGCTCGACGGAGACGGTTGTCGGCGCGAGACGAGAGACACGCTGTACACGGCGAACGAAGCGCTCGCCGACCGAACGCTGTATCTCGCTAGCCGGCTGGGACTGTTGAGTTCGACCTACAGCCGGGACCGCGAGACCTACATCGAACCGAGCGACGTTCACAACAGCAGTACCGAATGGGCGATCGATCTCGCTCCGGACGCTCACAAGCGGGGCCAGTACGTTCCTGTCCCGAGCGAACTGCTTCAGTCCCTCCGCGAGGAGGCGGGGCTCCGTATGATCGACGCCGCAGAGAAGATGGGCTATTCCTCGAAATCGAGCATTTCGAACGTCGAAAACGAGGAGTACGGCTCGGTCAAGCGATCGACGCTGCGTCGGTTCTGCGACGTCTACGCCGACGAAGGTGCGGACACAGAGCGCCTCGAGCAGCTCCTCGAAGGAGGGGTCCGGTTCGAGAAGGTCGCAGCCGTCGAGGAGACCGATCGCGTCGAGCCGACCTACGACCTCGAGGTGCAGCCGAACGGACGGACGATCGAAAACTTCCTCGGCGGCCGGGGCGGGGTGTTCCTGTCGAATACAGCCGGGCTTTGCGATCCCGGGTACCGCGGCCAGATCACCCTCGAGCTGTCGAACCTCGGCACCGCGCCCGTCGCGCTCACCCCCGGGATGCGGATCTCACAGCTCACCTTCACCGAGCTCAAAACGGAGGCGGAACGACCCTACGGCAGCGAGCGGGGCTCGAAGTACCAGGACCAGGCCGGCCCGCAGGCCTCGCGGATCCAGAGCGACGACGAGTTCGGCGGCGACCAGCTCGAGCGCGAGGACTAGACCCGCTCGGAGGCGACGACTCCCAGGACGATTCCGACGGCAGCGCCCGCGGCGACCGACGAGCTGAGATCGAAGTGGAGTAGGTACGCCGACAGCGCGGTGCCGATCACGAAGCCGATGGTGAACCCGGCGAACCCACCAGTCAGCCGGCGCTGACGGGGCGGGGTCGACTCGGCGAGCCCGGTCGCGACGCTCGCGACCGCGACGGCGCCAGCCAACGCGCCGACGGGAAGGCCGACGAGCAGTCCCACTCCGATCAGCTCGCGAGCGAGTTCGCCGACGGCGATGCTGACGATGAAAAACGTCGCGACGCCGGAGCCGATCACGAGCCCGATGGATTGGTCGGTCATGGAGAGAGGGTTTCGCCGACGACGGGATAAATCGTCCGCGACGCGGCGGGCTCGAGGACGTCCGCGGTCCCCGTCGCCGCGAGCGATGCCGATTTGTACGCTCGAGTGATACGGTGTGGCATGGGGAAGCAGATCCTCGTCCCCGTCGACCGATCCGACCGCTCCGACCGGACCCTCGAGTACGCCGTCGAGTCGTTTCCGGACGCCGAGCTCACCGCGTTGCACGTGATCAACCCCTCGAGCTACTGGTACGGCAACACGGACGGCTACATCTACAGCGACGAGATCGAGGGCTGGCTCCGGAGACAGGGTGGGGAAGTGCTCGATGACGCGCGGCGGACGGCCGCCGAGCACGATCGGGAGATCCGAACGGAGCTGAAGCTGGGATCGCCGGCGCGGACGATCACCGAGTACGCGAGCGCCCACGGGGTCGATCACATCGTCCTCGGCAGCCACGGTCGGGACGGCGTTAGTCGGATCCTCCTCGGTAGTGTCGCCGAAACAGTCGCCCGTCGCGCTCCCGTCCCAGTGACGATCGTCCGCTGACGCTGACCGCCGGGACCCAGGAGTTATTTCCGCGGCGCGCGTCTGCTCACGTACGAAATGCAATTCGTCGAAGAGATCGTCGTCGACGAGTTCCTGCCGACGTTCCGCTCGCTGCTGGCCGGCGAGCTTCGGGAGCGGGGACTCACGCAGAGCGAGGTCGCGGCGGTGCTCGGCATCAGCCAGAGCGCCGTCTCGAAGTACGCCCACGGGGATGTGACGGTCAACGACCGTATCGCAGACGACGAACGGGTCACCGCCCTCGTCGACGAACTCGGCGAGGGCCTGGCTAGTGGCGATATGGCGCCGGTACAGGCGCTGATCGAGACCGAGGTGCTGGTCCGCGAACTCGAGAGCGGGAGCGACCTGCTCGCTCAGCTCCACGAGGAGGCCGTCCCCGAGCTGGCCGACCACGGTGCGAGCTTTCGGGTGCACGACCCCGAGAGCGAGCTTCGGACCAGCGAGCGGGTGCTGTCCTCGCTGCGACGCGGGCTGCGGCTCCTCGAGAACGCGAGCGGGTTCGCGACCCTGATCCCCGCGGTCGGCTCGAACCTCGTCGCCTGCACGCCCGACGCCGAGGACGTCGACGACGTCGCCGGCGTCCCGGGACGGATCTTCGACGTAAAGGGGCGGACGACGGTGCCCACGAGTCCCGAGTTCGGGGTCTCCGAGCACGTCGCGACGGTGTTGCTCTCCGCGCGTCGCCACGGCTCCGACGCCTCGGCGGCGATCAACGTCGCCTACGACCCCGACTTGCTCGAGGAGCTCGCCGAGCAGGGCCACGTCACCGCCGAGTTCGACGAGTCGGGCGACGTCGACGAGAGCGTCGGCGCGGCCATCGACGACCAACCCGACGCGACGGTGCTCTACCAGACCGGGGGGATGGGGATCGAACCGCTGATCTACGTGCTCGGGTCCGACGCGGAGTCGATCGCCGATAGCGTCCGCCAGCTCCTCTAACATGTCGGCGAGCACGAGCGGGGAGACCGCACAGGAGTTCTACGGCCGCTGGGCGCGCCTCTACGACCTGATCGCGCGCCGCACCCCCGGCATTCCGGCGCTTCGCCGTCGGGCCGCGGCCGCCTGTCGGCTCGAGCGCGGCGACACCGTCGTCGAGATGGGCTGTGGGACGGGCGCGAACCTCCCCTACCTGCGCGAGCAGGTCGGTCCCGAGGGAACCGTCGTCGGAATCGACTTCACAGGACCGATCCTCGAACGGGCGCGCGATCTAACGGCCGAGTACGACAACGTCCACGTCGCCCGCGGCGACGCGACCCAACCGCCCGTCGACGAGGACGTCGACGCCGTCCTCGCGACGTTCGTCGTCGGCATGCTCGAGGACCCCGCGGGGGCAGTCGACGACTGGTGTGACCTCGTCGGCCCCGGGGGCCACGTCGTGCTCGCCAACGCCGCCCGGAGCGACGCGTGGTACGCCCCGCCCGTCAACGCCGTCTTCCGGGCGATCGTCGTCCTTTCGACGCCACCGACGACGAAGCTGCGCTACGAGAACGAGCCTCATCTGCGACTCGACACGAAGATCGACGCGGCCCACGCGCGGCTCCGGGAGCGCTCGCGAGCGGTCGCTGACGAGACCCACGTCTTCGGCGTCGTTCGGCTGACGGGCGGACGGATCGGCGACGGCGCCTAGGTCGACGCCTGGAGTCCTTCGTACTCGCGGATCCGCTCGCGAACCGTCTCGTCGATCGGCGTCGAGGCGCCGGTTTCGGCGTCGACGTGGACCATCACGGTCTCGGCGGTCGCGGCGGCCTCGCCGTCGACCCGGATCTCGTAGGCCATCGTACAGCTGGTCTCGCCGAGGTCAGTTACCCACAGCGCGACGACGGGCTCGTCGCCGTACTCGATCGGCCGTCGGTAGGAGAGCTCGAGGTTCGCGATCACGAACGACAGCTCCCGCAGGCGCTGGTCCAGTACCTCCTCGATGTAGTCGATCCGAACCGACTCGAGGTAGCTCGCGTAGACGGCGTGGTTGACGTGGTTCAGCGGGTCGAGATCGCGAAATCGGACGGGAACCTCCCTCGTAAACTCCTCACTCATTGTCGGTTTTCCAGGGCGTTCGAGCAAAAGTAGGCTCCGATCCCGTCCGGGAGCTGCGACCGACGACCGTCGGACGGCGGAAGGCCACAGATAGAAGGACTTAGGCGTTCCACTCTGGTATCGGATTCAGTATGGATTCGGTTTCCGAGGGGGACGGGCCGCTCCGGCGTCGGATACGACAGCAGGAGGTCGTCGCCGACCTCGGTCGACGAGCGCTCGAGGCGGACGATCTCGATCGACTGTTTCGGAAGGCGTCGATCGCCGTCGCCGAGACCCTCGAGGTCGAGTACGCGGCGGTACTCGAACGGCGTTCCGACGACGCGCTCGCGCTTCGAGCGGGCGTCGGCTGGCCCGAGGGGGTGGTCGGCTCGGCGACGGTCCCCGTCGGTACGGACTCGCAAGCGGGGTACACGCTGCTGTCCGAGGAGCCGATCGTCGTCGGCGACCTGCACGACGAGGATCGCTTCTCCGGTCCCGATCTGCTCGTCGACCACGACATCGTCAGCGGAATCAGCGCCGTCGTCGGTCCGCCCGAAGAGCCGTGGGGGGTTCTCGGCGTCTACGCGACCGAGAGGAACGCGTTCACCCACAACGACGCCAACTTCGTCAAAAACGTCGCGAACGTCCTGGCGTCGACGGTCGAACGTGAGGACCAGCGGACCGAACTCGAGGAGGTCCACGGTCGCATCTCGGACGCCTTTTTCGCGCTCGACGAGGACTGGCAGTTCACCTACCTCAACGACCGCGCCGAGGAGCTGATCAACCCCGAGAACCGCGAACTCGTCGGACACAGCATCTGGGACGCGTTCCCGGCGGCGACGCGATACGCGTTCAAACCCCGCTACGAACGGGCAGTGGCTGACGGTGAGGTGGTCGCGTTCGAGGAGTACTACCCCGAGCCGCTGGACGGCTGGTTCGAGATTCGGGCGTACCCCTCCGAGACGGGGCTGTCGGTGTACTTCCGGGACGTCACCGACCGCGAGAAGCGCGAGCGCGAACTCGAGCTGTTTCGACGCCTGGTCGATCACTCCAACGACGGCATGTTCGTTATCGATCCCGAGTCGGGACGGTTCCTGGACGTCAACGAGACGGCCTGTCGGCACCTCGGCTACGATCGGGACGAGCTGTTGGACCGCTCGGTTCCGGATATCGAGGCCGAACTGCCGGACGACGACGCCTGGACGTCGTTCGTCGAGGAACTGCGGGCGAAAGAGGGAACGACCTTCGAGGGGATGCACGTTCGGGCGAACGGGGAGGCGTTTCCGGTCGAAGTCACCGTCAGCTACGTCGAGCTGGATCGCGAGTACGTGTTCGCAATCGCCCGCGACGTGACCGAGCGCCGACGGCGCGAGCGCGACCTCGAGCGCTCCGAGCGACGGTACCGAACCCTCGCCGAGTGCTTCCCGAACGGGATCGTCGCGCTGTTCGACGACGACCTCGAGTTCACGCTGGCGGCGGGGCGCGCGTTCGATGACCTGCCGATGGAGGCGAACGAACTCGAGGGCAGACACGTCCGCGAGATCGGCGACGGAACCGTCGCCGACGTGCTGGAGCCGAGCCTGCGGGCGACGCTCGAGGGGGCGGAGAACACGGTCGAACTCGAGTACGCGGACCGGAACTGGCGGGTTCACACGGTTCCGGTAACCGACGAGAGCGAGAGCGTCGTCGCCGGGATGGCGATGGCACAGGACGTCACCGAGCAGAAAGCACGCGAGCGCTCACTCCGGGAGACCAAATCACAGCTCGAGGCCGCGACCGACGCCGGGGCGGTCGGTACCTGGGAGTGGCAGATCCCGGAGGACCGGTTCGTCACTGGCGCCTCGTTTGCCCGTCAGTTCGGGGTCGACCCCGACGCGGCCCGGGAGGGGGTCTCGCTCGAGCAGTTCGTCTCCTCGATCCACGAGGACGACCGCGAGCGGGTCGAGCGAAAGATCGAGGCGGCGGTCGAGACGTGCGGGGAGTACGAGGCGGAGTACCGCGTCCGCAACGCCGACGACGAGGTTCGGTGGGTGGTCGCCCGCGGCCACGTCGAGTGTGACGCCGACGGGAACCCGGTTACGTTCCCCGGTGCGCTGATCGACATTACGAAACGAAAGCGGGCCGAGCGAAAGCTCGAGGAGCAACGGCGACAGCTCGAGACGCTGTTCGAGGTGTTGCCCGTCGGCGTCGTCGTCGCGGAGCCGGACGGGCGGCTGGTCGAGGCCAACGACGTCGCCGCGGAGATCTGGGGCGGGAACGTCTTCGACGCCGAAAGCGTCGCCGACTACGAGCGCTACGACGGCTGGTGGGCCGACACCGGCGAGCCGATCGAGCCCGACGAGTGGCCGATGAGTCGCGTCCTCGAGGGCGAGAGCGTCCTCGAACCGGACGTCGTCGAGATCGAGACGGCCGACGGGGACCGACGCACGGTGATGATCCACGGGATGCCGATCACGGACGAGGACGGCGAGGTCGTCCGTGGCGTCCTCACGCAGACCGACGTCACCGAACGTCGAGAGTACCGCCGCAAGCTCGAGGAGAGCGAACGGCGGTACCGAACGCTGGTAGAGAACTTCCCCAACGGCGTCGTCGCGCTGTTCGACGACGACCTGCGGTATACGGCCGCCGGCGGGAACCTCGTCGCCGACCTCGGCATCGATCGGGAGAGCGCGGTCGGGAAAACGATCTACGAACGGTATCCCGAGGAGCTCGTCGAGACGGTCGAACCGTACTTCGAGGACGCCCTCGAGGGCGAGGAGCACACCTTCGAGGTGAGCTACGCCGGGCGGGAGCTGTGGGCGCACACGATCCCCGTCAAGACGACCGGATCGACCCGACAGGGGATGCTCGTCGTGCAGGACGTGACCGAGCGCAGGGAGTACCAGCGCAGGCTCGAGGAGTCGAACGAGCGCCTGGAGCAGTTCGCCTACGCGGCGAGCCACGACCTCCAGGAGCCCCTGCGAATGGTCACGAGCTACCTCGGGCTCATCGAGGAGCGGTACGCCGACGCCCTCGACGAGGACGGTGAAGAGTTCCTGGAGTTCGCGGTCGACGGCGCCGAACGGATGCGCGAGATGATCGACGCCCTCCTCGAGTACTCCCGCGTCGAAACCCAGGGCGATCCGTTCGAACCCATCGAGCTAGACGAGACCCTCGAGGACGCTCTCGCCGACCTTCGGCTCCGGGTCGAGGAGAGCAACGCCGAGATCACGGCCGACCCGCTGCCGCGGATCGAGGGCGACGAGGACCAGCTTCGGCAGGTGTTCCAGAACCTGCTCGAGAACGCGATCACCTACAGCGGCGACGAGCCACCGCGGATCCACGTCGAAGCCGAGCGAACGGACTCGGGGTGGAAACTCGCTGTCCACGACGAGGGGATCGGGATCGACCCCGACGAGCAGGCGCGCGTCTTTCGGGTATTCCAGCGGCTCCACAGCCACGACGAACACGGTGGGACGGGGATCGGACTCGCGCTCTGTCGCCGTATCGTGGAACGTCACGACGGCGAGATCGCGGTCGACTCCGAGCCCGGCGAGGGCTCGACGTTTACGATCCGTCTGCCCGAAGAGCGCGATCGGTAGTCGGCTACGACCGACCGTACCGCCGTGCGTGGTCGGAACAGAACTCGGGTTCCCGAAGCTGTGCCTCGATCAGGTCCTCGTGGTAGTGAGCGTTGAATAGCCGACACCCCTCGCGGTCGCAAAACGGCTCCCCCGTCTCGAGGAAGTGGTACGCCTGTAGGGCGTACCCCTTCAGCGCGTCGGTCGTTCGGGGGTCGTCCTCGATCAGGAAGTCGCCCTCGACGCGGTTCTCGAGGACCTCTCGGGGCGGCGCGTCGCCCGACAGCAGCGAATGGCGCTGTTTTTCTTTGTAGTACGCCTCCGGCTTGGCGGGTGCCTCGTAGAGTCCCGGCACCGACAGCAGCGCCGGCTGGCCGAGAACGTTCACTCGCTTGTGCCAGCGCCCGTCGTGGTCACCCCAGGTGCCGATCACCCGGTCGAGGAGGGCGACGTGTAGCGTCTCGAGTCCGCGCTCCTCGGACGGGAGTGCACTGTTCAGCGCCCGCTGAACCTGCCGGCCATCGTAGAGCACGCCGCCCTCGCGCTCGGGGTGCTCGAGGGCGCGTTCCTCGTAGCGGATCGTCCCCAGCATCGTGTTGCCGGTCTCGCGGTCGTACGGCGAGGGGACCCGCGCCTCGGCGAACCGCTCGGCGAGGTCCTCGTCGCGGTGACCGTCGAGGAACCGATCCCGGACCGAGACCGACGCCTCGACGCGGTCCTCGAGCCAGGCCGCGATCTCGTCCGCGTCGACGACCGTCGTCGGCGCCCGATAGCACAGAATCTGCTCGACCATGTATTACCTAGTCGTACCACGGAGTGAATCAGTTACGGTCCCGCAGTCGGCGACCGATTTATGCCACCGCCGTTCGCTCACTACGATAAACATGTTTCCGCCGGTGTTCTCCAGCGAGTCGATCCTCACCGACGAGGTGAACCCGCTCACGCAGGCGTACCACGATGCGGTCGTCTACGACGAGGCCGACGCCGAGGACCCCCTCTACGAGGGTCCGATCGTCGTCCACGCCAACGGCTGGCTCGAGCTCGAGGGCAACCGCTTGCTCTCGCCGAGCGCGGTCCACCACGTCGATATCTACGACGACGAGCGACCGCCCGCTGAGAACGACGACCGCGCCGACCGCGACGCGGGCGACGACGATCGGCGAACCGGACGGTTCAGTCCCCGGTAGCCGCCCCGAGCCGTTTTAGCCGTCCAGAAACGACGGCTCCACCGGCTCCTCCTGCTCCGCTTCCCGCCAGGTGTGCTTGGGTTCCCAGCCCAGTACCTCCCGAGCCTTCGCCGTCGAGAACGCCGATTCTTCGCCCTCGAGCGTACAGTCCTCGGGCAGGTCGCCGTAGACGGCCTCGATCGTCTCCGCGGTCGGTCGACCGAGGTAGTTCTCCGCCGCGACCGCGAGGTAGGCCTCGTGGCCCTCGACGTCGGCCTCGAGGGCGGCTCCGACCAGCGAGACCAGATCCCGGACGTCGACGTACGACCAGAAGTTGCCGCTCCCCTCGTCCCCGGGCTCGGCCGTTTCCGGGTCGAGCGCCTCTCGAACGCGGGCCAGTTGCTGGCTGCCGGGATAGCTCACCCACGCGGGGCGCAGCGAGGTCACCGGAACGTCGAACGCCCGGACCGTGCGTTCGGCGATCACCTCGCCGACGAGCTTCGAGGTCCCGTAGGGGTCCTCCGGGCGCTGCGGGTGGGCCTCGTCGATGGGCAGATACTCCGGCAGGGAGGGAGTCGCTGCAAAGGGCATCCCGTAAGTGCTCTCGCTCGAGGTCCAGACCACGTCCGCGCCCGCCCGTCCGGCGGCCTCGAGGACGTGGTAGGTGCTCGAAACGTTCGTTTCGAAGGTCTCGCCGCCCGCACGGATCCCCATCGCGGGGATCCCGGCGCAGTGGACGACGGCGTCGGGATCGGCCCCGTCGATCGTCTCCCAGGCGACCCCCTGGTCGGTCAGATCCCCCGCGAGGAAGGTGGCGTTCTCGCGCTCGCCGGGCGGGCGCTCGAGGTCGACGCCGAGGACCTCGTGGCCCGCGCTCGCGAGTCCCTCGACGATCCAGCTTCCGATCCCACCGGTCGCGCCGGTGACGACGACGTGCATACTCGCCCCTTTCGGTCGCGGGGCGAAAACGGTGCGGGTCTCGCGGAACGGACGGGTGTGGGAACGGGAGTGTACCACGGTCCAGAGGGCCGTCCTTCCAGGCGGTCACCGGATCGTTCCATCCCGTGAGTGGTCGTAGCCGCACCGGTGCAACGCAGTTCGGACGCGCGGCGGCCCGGAGACAGTGCGGATAGATTCGGCCCGCGGGGTTCGCTGGTATCGAGATCCACGGGCGTTCCCGTGTATCGAAGATCCGACCGGTCTACGTATCACACTGGGTGGGTGTTTTCCAGTCGACGGGACGATCCGGCTGCTGATCGTCCTCGCACTGGCTCCGGACCGTTCGACGATCGACTGCCGTGCCGGTCCTCGAGTAGGGTTCCTGACCGACGATATCGACGAGACGTACACGCTGCCGATTGCTCACGTTCTACGACGGTCTCGTCGCGGACCACTGCGCCCCGAAATCGAACCGAACGCCGACCTGTCTGTTCGCGTTCGGTAGGTCGGATGCGCGGTGATCGATCAGGGACCCGGCTCGGGGCGCTCACTCGCCGCCGGCAGCGTGAACGTAAACGTCGAGCCCTCGCCGGGCTCGGAGTCGACCCGGATCTCGCCGTCGTGGCGCTCGACGATGCGCTCGCACAGCGCGAGCCCGATGCCGGTTCCGTCGTACTCCTCGGCGGAGTGGAGTCGGTTGAACACGGTGAACACGCGCCCCTGCTCGTCGGGGTCGATCCCGATTCCCTCGTCCCGAACCGAGATCGCCCACCTGGAGCCGCGTCGGTCGGCGTCGATCCGGACTCGCGGGGGCTCGTCCCCGCTGTAGGTGATCGCGTTCTCGAGCAGGTTCTGAACCACCTGTCGCACCTGGCTGCCGTCGCCGCTGACCCGGGGGAGCGTTCCCCTCTCGATCTCGGCGTCGGTCTCCTCGATCCGGAGTCGAAGATCGGCGAGGACGTCGTCGACGACCCCCTCGAGTTCGATCGGCTCGAAGGGGTCACCCTGGGTTTCGACGCGGGAGTACTCGAGGAGGGCGTCGATCATCTCGCGCATCCGCTCGGCGCCGTCGACGGCGTATGCGAGGAACTCCTCGCCGTCGGCGTCGAACTCGTCGCCGTACCGGTTCTCGATCAGTCCGAGGTAGCTCGTGACCATTCGCAGGGGCTCCTGGAGGTCGTGGCTCGCCGCGTAGGCGAACTGCTCCAGGCGCTCGTTCGACTCCTCGAGCTGGCGCTTTCGCTCTTTGAGCTCGTCTTCCAGGCGTTTTCGGTCAGTGACGTCGGCGATGATCCCTTCAACGTCGATGACGGCCCCCTCCTCGTCGAAGAGCGCGCGGCCGTAGTCCCTGACCCACCGCAGGTCGCCGTCGGCGGTCTCGATGCGGTAGGTCTCGGAGAACGGCTCGGCCTTCGACGCCTGCTCGTGGACCGTTTCCCACAGCTTGTCGCGGTCCTCCTGGACCATCACGTCCTCGCCCCAGCTGAGTTCGCCGCGTTCGAGGGCGTCCGGCTCGTACCCGGTCAGGTCCTCGCAGGCGTCGCTGACGAAGGTCATGGGCCAGCCGCGCTCGGTCTTACAGCGGTAGACCATCCCGGGGACGTTTTCGATCAGCGTCGAGAGCCGGCGCTCGCGCATCTCGAGTTCGCGCTCGCGCTCGTTGCGCTCGGTGATATCCTGCGCGATGGTCATTCCGCCGAACACGTCGCCGTCGCCGTCGGTGATCGGAACGACGTGGACGACCCACTCGCGATCGGCGTACTCGAGTTCGACTTCCCCCGACTCGCCCTCGAGGGCGGCCTGGAAGACGTTCTCGAGCGTCCCGGCGACGTCCTCGGGCCAGGTTTCCCGAACCGGCTGTCCCTCGATCTCGGCCGCCGAAACCGGAAGCGTATCGAACGTTCGTCCGGCGGCGAGCGTGTACCGCAGGTCGTCGTCGAACAGCGTCACGATCCCGTTAGGGACGTTCTCGGCGAGCGTTCGGTACTGCTGTTCGGACTTTCTGAGCCGGCGCTCGCGTCGTCGGCGATCGGTCACGTCGCGGGCGACCGCGAGCATGTACCCCTCGTCGATCCCGACGTAGCTCACGTTGACCTCCGCCGGGTAGGTCGTTCCGTCCTTCCGTTCGTGGACCCCTTCGATCGTCACGGCGTCCTCGAGCGCGACGTCTTCGACGTGGGCACGCCAGTCGTCGATGTCGGCGAACCGTCGCTCGATGTCGGGGACCGACAGCTCGAGCAGCTCGTTCCGGTCGTAGCCGAGCCGACGACACGCCGTCTCGTTTGCGTCGAGGATCCGCCCCGACTCGGGCTCGATCACCAGAACGACGTCGTTCGAGTGATCCAGCAGCGTCCGAAACAGCTCGAGTTCCCGCTCGCGTTCCTTGCGCTCGGTGACGTCCCGGAAGTACACCGACAGTCCCGTCTCGGAGGGGTAGGCCCGCACCTCGAACCAGCTGTCCAGCGGCTCCGGATAGTACTCCTCGAACGAGACCGTCTCCTGGTCGTACATCGCGCGCTCGTACTTCGGCTTGAACTGTCGCTCGAGGGCAGCCGAGAACGATTCCCAGACGTTCCTGCCGACGAGCTCCCGGTCATCGGGATTGATCAGTTCGTGGGCCCGGTCGTTGAGGTACGTGAAATTCCAGTTCGCGTCGACTGCGAAGAACCCGTCAGAGATCCGACCGTAGCTGTCCTCGAATTCCCGTCGGGTCTGGCGGTTCTCGAGTGCCGTCTCGAGAACGGCTGCGACGCTTTCGACGAAGCTGGCGTCGTGCCGGGTGAACGATCGGTCGTCGGTCGCGTACGCCCCCAGCGCCCCCCAGGGCTCCTCGACGGGACCGATCCGGATGCCGATCCCGCCGACGACGCCGTGATCGGCGAACAGCTCGGGGCTGTCGACGCGCTCCTCGTCACGGACGTCCTCGACGAGGAACGGCTCCTCTCGCCGAAGCACCTCGCCGACGAGCGTCTCGGCACTCGCCGAGACCGTCGCCGAGCCGACCAGTCCCGCACGCCAGCCGGCGCCCGCCCGGAGCAGCGCCTCGTCGGCGGGACGGCACTCGAGGACGGCCGCGTGTTCGATCGCGAGCCCCTCGATGAGGGCGTCTGCCGCTACGTCGAGCAGCACCTCGAGATCGTCCGTCTCGAGCGCTCGTCGACCGAGATCGGCGACGACCTTCTGTCGCCGCGTCTGCGTACGGACGTCGGGACCGTTCGGCGAGGGCGACTCCATTCTCGTCTACGGTAACCGAACTGTGAGTATAAAATCTGTGCCGTTCGGCTCGTCACGATTCCGACCGATACCGGACGATCCCCGTGGGACGACGGCCGAAAAACGGTAGCGTACGGCGGTCCGTCTCAGTCGTCGGCCGGCGTCGCCCGCGAGGTAACGTCGACGGGGTCGGCGTCGACGCCGAGTTCGTCGATGGCTTCCTGGGCCGCGCGCTTGCCCGAGACGAGCATGGCGCCGAACGTCGGCCCCATCCGCGGGAGGCCGTAGGTCGTCGCGGTGGCCATCCCGGTCGCGATCAGGCCGTCGTGGACGAGACCGGTGTGTTCGACGACGGCGTCCTCGCTCTTGCCGACCCACATCGAGTCGTGGCCGGGCGAGTCGTGGCCGGGGGCGCCGTAGCTGTCGTCGTCGGTCTGGTCCATTCCCGTGGCACTGGCCTCGGCGTCGCCGATGCCGGGCGCGTCGAGGACCCCGCGCTCGTCGAGTTTCTTGACGGCCATCGCGTCGTGGCCCGTCGCGTCGATGACGAGGTCGGCCTCGACCGCGATCGGGTCGACGCAGGTGATCTCGCGGGGCAGTGCGTGGACCGGGGTCCAGTTCATCACGATCCCCGAGACCTTGTGGTCCTCGCGGATGACGATATCCGTGAACTCGGTCATGTTCTGCATCTTCGCGCCCGCGTCGCAGGCGGCCTTGATCAGCCCCGAACAGGCCTCGGGACCGTTCGCGACGTAGAGGTCCTCGCTGTCCTGGGACTCCTTGTAGGAGACCTCGAGCTCCTCGAGGATGTTCTGTGCGGGATCGCGGACGGTGACCTTGTTCATCAGGAACCCGCCGAGCCAGAACCCGCCGCCGAGGTAGTTGTTCTTCTCGACGACCATCGTCTTCACGCCCCGCTCGGAGAGCTCCTTGGCCGCGGTCAGCCCCGAGGGGCCGCCCCCGACGATGATGACGTCGGAGTCCGAGAAGTCCATGAACTCCTCGGTCCACTCCTGTCCGATCGCACGGGTTACGTCCGCTTCGCCGACGTCGCTGAACTTGTCGAACTCGCTCATACAACTAGGTGGTAACAGTCGGTAGTGAAAAGTGTGTCGCGATACGTCGGGTTGCTAACCCGAATCCGTACCCTCAAGACCCGCGGCTGCAAACGACCGACTCGATGTATCGCCGTGCGTTCCTGGCCGTCGCCACGTCGCTGTCGGTGTCGGGCTGTCTCGAGTACTTCACCGAGGACGCAGAGGAGATCACCGAACCCGCCGACGTGGAGATCGTCTGGGACGACCTCGTGCGCGACGACCCCGGTACCGAGGACGAACGCGTCTACGTCTGGGGCGTCGTCAGGAACGCGGGCGAGCGAACGCTGTCGTACGTCGAGATCCGAGTGACGTTTTTCGACGACGAAGGGGAGGAGCTCGAGAGCGTCATCGAGAACGTCGAGGAGGACGTCGCCGAGGGCGAGGAGTGGCCGTTCGACGCGGAGTTTCCTCACTTCGGCGAGGAGGCCGCTGCGGTCGACAGCTACGAGCTCGAGCCGGCGACGGGTGTCTGACGTGTCCGAGCCGACCGCGGAAGCGAACCGACGACCGCACGCGACGCCGACGGAACGTCGCGACCATCGACAACCCACGTTGCCATGACCGACCAGGACGAAGGCGTTACCACGCTCGCCAGACAGGGGAGCATCACGTTCGCCGGGAACGTGATCAACGGCGCGCTGGGGTTTGCGATCGTCATGCTGATGACGCGGTTCGTCAGCCCCTCGGTCTACGGGCTGTTCGTGCTGGCGACGTCGGTCATCCTCTTCATGCAGGTCTTTGCCAACCTCGGACTTCCCCTCGCCATCGACTACTTCGTCCCGCAGTACCTCGACAACGACGAGTACGGGAAGGCAAAGGGCGTGATCGTCCAGGTGACCGCGACGGTGCTCGTGACGTCGTCGCTGGTCGCGCTCGCGCTCGCGCTCAGCGCCGCCACGTTCGCGGAGTTCTTCGAGGAGCCGGCGCTGCGGGTCGGACTCCTGCTCCTCTCGGTGACGATCCCGATGCTGGCGATCTACAACGTCCTGCTGACCTCCTACTACAGCATCAAGAAGCTTCAGTACCGGGTCATCATGCGGGACCTCGTGCGGCCGATCGTCCGGTTTACCGCCACCGCAGGGCTGTTGCTCGCGGGGTTCGGACTGCTCGGGCTCGTCGCCGGCTACATCGTCGGCCTGTTCGTCGCGATCACGGTCGGCGCCGCCGTCTTCACCTACAAGGCCTGGGACCTGCTCTCGAGGGAGCTCGAGCTGGTCGCACCAGGCCCGCTGGTGAAGTACTCGGTCCCGCTGGCGATGACCAGCGTCGTCTTCGTGCTGATGGGCCACGTCGACTACTTCGTGCTCGGCTTCTTCCTCGACTCCGACGACGTCGGGATCTACCGCGTCGGCTACATGCTCGGCTCGGGACTGATGATCATCTTCAACTCGCTGTCGCCCGTGTTCAAACCCCTGATCGCCGAGAGCCGGGACGATATCGATCTCGTCGAACAGCGGTTCCGGATCATGGCCCGCTGGATCGCCGGCATCACGCTGCCCGTCGCCATCTTCCTCTCGCTGGGCGCGAGCTCCTTCCTCGCGGTGCTGTACACGCCCCAGTACGCCGAGGCGACCGCCGTCGTCGCCCTGCTGGCCGCCGCCTTCCTCTTCAACGTCACCTTTGGCGGTCCCGACGGCTCGCTGCTGCAGGGCCTTGGCTACTCCCGGTTCGTCTTCGCCAACACTCTCGTGCTCTTCGGGGTCAACCTCCTCGTCTCGTTTACGCTCGTTCCGTTCATCGGGATGGAGGGCGCCGCGATCGGCTCGGCGACCGCCCTGTTTCTCGTCGGCGGGCTGACCCTCGCGGAGATCTACTACCTCGACGGAATCCACCCGTTCACCCGGGACTTCGCGAAGATCGTCGGTGCCGGCATCCCGGCGATCGTCGCGGGCGCGCCCGTCGTCTACGTCCTCGAGTCCGATCTCCTGATCGTCACGGTCCTGCCGATCGTCGTGGTCGCCACCTACGCGGGCACGCTCGTCCTCACGGACGCCTTCACCGACGACGACGCGCGCATGGCCGCGGAGTTCAGTCCGACGCTACGCAAGTGGCTCCCCGTCGGCGGCTCCGGTTAGGGATCGACGGCCTCGCGCTCGTCGCCCGCGCTCGAGTTGGCCCGAGCGTCTCGAGGCTCGTCCGCCTCGTCGATGACGCCCTCGGTCCAGGTCCCGAGCCGGAACCAGAACACGGCGACGACGAACGAGGCCACCATCCCGAACGAGAACGCCCACCAGATGCCCGCAACGCCGAGGTCGATCGCGGCGACCGTCGGAATCGTCACGCCGACGAACGGCACCGTCACGGCCGTGAAGGCGAGCACCAGCGCGACCGGGACCCGGAAGATCCACCGCGAGAGGAACGAAAGCACCATCGCCTCACGGGTGTTGCCGGCGCCCCGGAACGCCCCCTGAAGGACCATCACGCCGGCGAACAGCGCCCAGAACGGCGCCATGATCCGGAGGAAGAGAACGCCCTCTGCGATCACGTCTGGGTCGGCGACGAAGATCCGCATCGCCTGGGCGGGGAAGGCCACGAGAACCGCCGCAACCGCGAAGATCAACAGCATGGTCCCCGCAGTCGCGACCCGGGCGACGGCCGCGGCTCGGTCGGGGGTACCCGCCCCGAGGTTCTGTCCGACCCCGGTTGCGGTCGCGTTGCCGACCGCGCCCGCGACGGCCCACGTCACCGACATGAACCGGACGCCGATCCCGTAGGCTGCGGTCGGTGCGGCCCCGAAACGGGCGACGAAGCCGGCCATCGCCACCGAGGCGAAGCTGCGCGCCCAGCCGTCGATCGTCGCCGGGTAGCCGATGTCGATCAGTTGCTTCTGGATCGAGAGGTCGGGTGTCAGGTCGCCGAGCCGGAGCCGAACGCCGAACCGCCCGTCGAGCAGGATCCCGATTCCGACGACGGTGGCGAACGCACGGGCGATAAACGTCGCCACGGCCGCGCCCTGGGTTCCCAGCTCGGGAAACGGCCCCCAGCCGAGGATGAGGAAGGGATCAAGGACGACGTTGAGTCCGGCCGAGATCAGCACGAGCCACATCGCCGTCTTCGTATCGCCGGCGCCCTGTAGCGACGAGCGGAACGCGAAAAAGAGGAAGGTCAGCGGCAGCGCGAGGAAGATAACCTCGATGTAGGCGAGCGCCTCGACGAACACCTGGTCGCGGGCGCCGATCAGGACGAGCAGCGGTCGCCGGAAGTAGAGCCCGATGGCAGCGAGGACGCTCGAGACGGCCAGCGCGAGCAGGATCGTCTGGGCGACGACTCGGTCGGCCATTCGGTCCTCGTCGGCACCGACGTACTGGGAGACCAGCGCGATCGTCGCCGCCGTCAGTCCCATCGCCGTCGAGACGAACATCCACGACAGCGGAAACATCAGCGAGACGGCGGCGACGGCCTCGCTGCTCACGCGACCCACCCAGAACATATCCGCCAGGTTGTAGAACGTCTGCAGGAGGTTCCCCAGGACAAGCGGCCAGGCCAGGTGGACTAGCTTGGGCGGGATCGCCCCCGTGGTCATATCGACGCCTTTGCGCTCCGAGTCCGTCACGCGTAGGTCCTCGTCCGTACCTCGTCCGGGCGGCTGAAAAGCGCAGGCTTTCCGGCCGTGGTACCCGCCACTCCCGTATCCGTTTCCGGAACCACAATGGTTTATAATATGGGATGTGAACTGTGACCATAATGCGTGAAAAACAATCACAGCAATCATTACTCGACTCCAACAGGCGGACGTTCCTGTCCGGGGTGGCAGGTGCGCTGGCCGCTGCGGCGTACACGCGATCGGTACCGACCGAGGCCGCCGCTCGAGTGACGAACGGTGAGGACGATCCCGTCCAGCGGATCGACTCGCCCGACGGGTCGATCTCGGTTACCGTCGACGCGTCCGACGGCCTCCCTACTTACGAGGTTGCCGTCGACGGGACGACCTACGTCGACCCCTCGACGGTCGGCTTCGAGTTCCGAAACCAGCCGACGTTCGGCGCGGGCGAGGACGACGGCGTCGACCTCGAGGTGACCGGAACCGACCGCGAGTCCGCAACCGAGGAGTGGGAGCCGGTCTGGGGCGAGTTCGAGCGCGTCAGCGAGCCCTACGAGTCGCTCGTCGTCGGTCTGACCGAGACCGAGGACCCGGCTCGGTCCGCGAACCTCGAGGTTCGGGTGTTCGACGACGGCGTAGGGATGCGGGTGGTCCTCGACGAGAGCTTCGCGAGCAACAGCGACCGGGCCGTCGTCACCGCCGAGAACACCGAGTTCGCCTTTGCCGGCGACTACACGTCCTGGTGGATCCCGAACGAGGTGGTCAACCCCCGGTTCGAACAGGAGTACACCGAGACCCCGCTCAGCGAGATTTCGGGCGGGAGCCGGGAGACGGAGCCGACCGGGACGCCGATGCGAAACGGCGCGCACACGCCGCTGACGGTGCGGGCGGACGACGACGCCTACCTGAGCGTCCACGAGGCGGACCTCGAGGACTACGCGTCCGCGACGCTCGCACCGCGGTCCGAAGACGGTGGAACGACGTTCGATACGGAACTGACGCCGCTGCCCGACGGGACGAAGGCCTCCCTGGAGCTGCCGACGGCGACGCCCTGGCGGACGATCCAGATCGGTCGCCGGGACGGCGACCTGATCGAATCGCAGCTGATCCCGCTGTTGAGTTCGGCGCTGAAGGAGTCGGTCCTGCCGACCGTCGACGGGGAGCCCGATACCGACTGGATCGAGCCCCGGAAGTACATCGGTATCTGGTGGACGATGATCGCCGGCTCGGCCAACTGGGAGTACAGGACCGACGAAGAGATCGCAGCTGACGGCGAGGATCCGGCCAGCTACATCCACGGCGCCCGAACCGAGCGGATGAAGCGGTACATGACCTTCGCCGCCGAGAACGGGATCGACAGCGTCCTCGTCGAGGGCTGGAATCAGGGCTGGGACACCTACCCCGGCGACGGCACCGGCCTCGAGTTCGGCGTCGACGAGTCCTATCCCGACTTCGACGTTCGGGAGGTGACCGACTTCGGCGGGGAGTTAGAGCCCGCAGTCGAGATGACGATGCACAACGAGACCGCCGGGGCGCTTCCGAACTACGAGGAACAGATCCTCGAGGACGACATCTTCGCCCAGTACGAGGACGTCGGGATCCACTCGATCAAGAACGGCTACGTCTCGGATCCGGGGCTGGGCATCGACGGCGACGGGACCGAGGCGACCCACAACCAGCACAACCAGCTCGCGGTCAACCACCACCGGCTGGTCATCGAGGAGGCCGCCGCGAACCGCCAGCTGCTCGAGATCCACGAGGGGATCAAACCGACCGGCGAGATCCGCACCTACCCGAACGTGGCCAACCGCGAGGTCGTCACGGCCCAGGAGTTCGACGGCTTCGACCAGCTGAGCTCGAACGTCGGCGAGGAACACCACGTCACGATCCCGTTCACGCGGAACCTGGCCGGTCCGGTCAGCTACCAGCCCGGGATCTTCGACATCACGTTCACCGACGACCGGGGCGATCAGGTCCAGACCACGCGGGCGAAACAGCTCGCGATGTACCCCAACTACCTGAGCGGGCTCCAGATGGCCGCCGACCGCCTCGAGGCCTACATCAGCCCGGAGCTCGAGGTCGGCGAACTCGTCCAGGCCGCGGCCGGCGAGATCGAGGGCTTCATTACGCTCGACGAGTGGCGCAACGCGTTCGGGACGAACGCCGTTGCGGTCGATCCAAACCGCGTCCCGTCGGGCTCATCGGTCTCGGTGACGGTTCGCGACGCCGCGGCGGGCACGTACGACCTGCACTTGCGGTACGCGAGCGCCCCCGAGGACAACGCCGAGCGCGTGATCGAGGCCGGCGGACCGCAGGCGACCCTGCGGGTCAACGACGAGACGCGGACGATCGAACCCGACTTTACCGACTACTGGGACCGGTGGGAGGTGCTCACGACCGAGATCGAACTCGCCGAGGGAGACAACGAGATCGCGGTCGAACTCGACTACGAGGACGGCGAGACGTTCGAGGGCGACGTCGGCGGCTTCAACCTCAACACGATCGCCGTCACCGAACCCGGCGACGCCTCCCCGGTGCCAGCCGACTACGAGGGGTACACGCCCGAGCGCGAGAACTTCGCGGCCGAACCCGAGTTCGAGTTCATCGAGAACGTCCCGGCGGCCGACTGGGACGAGACGGCCGTCGTCGACTCGGCGATCGGCGACTACGTCGTCACCGCCCGCCGCGACGGCGAGGAGTGGTACGTCGGCGCGATGACCGACGAGAGCGGCCGCGCGGTCGACGTCCCCCTCGAGTTCCTCGCGCCGGGGAGCTCCGGCGACGCCGGCCAGGGGGCAGGTCCTCGCGGGCCGAACTACGTCGCCGAGATCTACTCGGACGGGATCGGCGGCGGCTACGAGTCCGATCCGGAAGCCGTCAGGATCGACGAGGCGATCGTCGACCCGAGCACGACGCTGCTGGCGTCGATGGCCCGCAGCGGCGGGACGGCGATCCGTCTTCGGCGGGCCCGAGGGCGGGAACGCAGCGAGCTCCCGACCTACGAGCGCCCGACCCAGGACCTCGCGTACGCCATCGACGAGGACGCGGGGCTCGGCGAGCCGTTCATCACGGCGACGGGCGACAACGACAGCGCGTTCGTCGGCGGGACGACGGTCGCGGTCGAGGTCGACGGCGACCGCGTCGCGCTCGACAACGTCCGGCTCTCGCCGGGAGCGTCCGACGAGACCTTCGAGTTCGGCTACACGATCGCCGCGCCCGGCGACTACGACGTGGCGTTGCGCGATCCCGACGGCGGGGACGTCCTCGCGTCGGCGACGGTCACCGTTTCGCCCGGCGAGCTCGTCGCGCAGTTCGACGATCCGCAGGGCGACGACCACGGGCCCGGCGAGTACGTGTATCCGACCGATGATGACTTCCGGGACGGGGCGTTCGATCTGCGGTCGGTCGCCGTCTACGAGTCCGAGACCGACTACCTGTTCGCCCTCGAGATCGAGGAGCTCTACGACGTCTTCGGCGGCGAGTTCTCGCCCCACTACTTCGTCACGTACCTCCGGGACCCGTCGCGGGCGGACGGCCGCACGACGGAACTGGGCGACCTCGCGATCACCGCCGAGTTCGAATCCGAGTGGCACTACCGGATCGGCGCGAGCGGGTTCGAGTCCGCCGTCGTCGACGCCGACGAGAACGACCTGGGTTCGGCGGAGACGTTCGTCGACTTCGAGACGGACACCGTCATCGTCTCGGTCGGCAAGGACGCCTTCGGGGCCGACTTCGATATCGAAGACGCCGAGATCCTCCCGATCGTCGGCTCCGAGGACTTCGGCGCGTTCCGACCGGTCGAGGTCGAGGCCGGCGGGTTCGTCTTCGGCGGCGCACGCGAGGGGGCGGTCGAGAACGCTCCACGGATCATCGATATGCTGACGCCGCCGGACGTCGACCAGTCCGCGGCCCTCGACTACGACGCGGAGTCGCTCGCGACGCTTCCGTTCACGCCGCTGTAGCGCGGTGCCGGCGTAGGACGGTCGCTCCTCCGCTGTTGTCTCGTCGGACCCTCTCTCTCTCTTTGTTCTCTGCTGACACCTCGTGCACGCGCGAGCGCAACGCCCGCGTAACGCACGCACACCCGCGCTGTCTGCCGGTTTTGCCGAAAGCGTTATCAGAGACTCAATCGTACCGAGCGACCATGACGACGACTCGTTTCCCGGACCTCCCGCTCGAGCCGCGGGGTGATCGGCGGTGGAACTGATCATTACGGAGAAGGACAACGCCGCACGCCGGATCGCCGACATCCTGAGCGGCGGGACGTACGACTCGAGCCGCGAGAACGGCGTCAACGTCTACGAGTGGGGCGGCAAGCGCTGCGTGGGGCTGTCGGGCCACGTCGTCGGCGTCGACTTCCCCTCGGAGTACTCGGACTGGCGCGACGTCGAACCCGTCGAGCTCATCGACGCGAACATCGAGAAGACCGCCACGAAGGAGAACATCGTCGCGACGCTGCGGATCCTCGCCCGGCGGGCCGAGCGCGTCGCGATCGCGACCGACTACGACCGCGAGGGCGAACTCATCGGGAAGGAAGCGTACGACATCGTCCGCGAGGTCGACGAGGACGTCCCGATCCGGCGAGTGCGGTTCTCCTCGATCACCGAGAACGAGGTCCAAAACGCCTTCGACGAGCCCGACGAGCTGGACTTCGACCTCGCCGCGGCGGGCGAGGCCCGCCAGATCATCGACCTGATCTGGGGCGCCGCGCTCACCCGATTCCTCTCCCTGTCGGCGGGCCAGCTCGGCAACGACTTCATCTCCGTGGGCCGAGTCCAGTCACCCACCCTCAAGCTGATCGTCGACCGCGAACGGGAGATCCAGGCGTTCGATCCCGAGACGTACTGGGAGCTGTTCGCCGACCTCCGACAGGCGGAGACGACGTTCGAGGCCCAGTACTTCTACCGCGACGAGGACGACAACGAGGCCGAGCGCGTCTGGGCGGAGGCCCGCGCCGACGAGGTCTACGAGACCCTCTCGAGTCGCGACGCTGCGACGGTCGTCGACGTCAACCGTCGCACGCGAACCGACGCCCCGCCCGCGCCGTTCAACACGACCCAGTTCATCCGCGCGGCCAGCGCCATCGGCTATTCGGCCAAGCGCGCGATGTCGATCGCCGAGGATCTGTACACCGCCGGCTACATCACCTACCCCCGCACCGACAACACCGTCTACCCCGACGACTTAGACCCCGAGGAACTGCTCGAGGAGTTCGTCGGCCACTCGACGCTTGGCGACTCGGCCGACTCGCTGCTCGAGGCCGACGAGATCCGGCCCACGGAGGGCGACGAGGAGACGACCGACCACCCGCCGATCCACCCGACGGGCGAGATTCCGAGCCGCGGCGGGGACGTCAGCGACGACGAGTGGGAGATCTACGAGCTGGTCGTCCGCCGGTTCTACGCGACCGTCGCCGACCCCGCCGAATGGGAGCACCTCAAGGTCGTCGCCGAGGTCGACGACGCCCGCCTGAAGGCAAACGGCAAGCGCCTCGTCGAACCGGGCTACCACGACGTCTACCCCTACTTCAACACCACGGAGAACTACGTCCCCGACGTCGAGACGGGCGAGGAGCTTTCGATCGAAGACGTCGAATGCGAGGAGAAAGAGACCCAGCCGCCCCGTCGGTACGGGCAGTCGCGGCTCATCGAGACCATGGAGGATCTCGGGCTGGGAACGAAGTCGACCCGCCACAACACGCTCGAGAAACTGTACGACCGGGGCTACATCGAGAGCGACCCGCCCCGTCCGACCAAGCTGGCGATGGCCGTCGTCGACGCGGCCGAGAACTACGCCGATCGGGTCGTCAGCGAGGGGATGACCGCCCAGCTCGAGGCCGACATGGACGCGATCGCCTCCGGCGAGGCCGACCTCGAGGACGTGACCGACGAGTCCCGGGAGATGCTCGAGGAGATCTTCGCGAACCTGGCCGACTCCCGCGAGGAGATCGGCGACCACCTCCGCAAGTCGCTCAAAGACGACAAGCGGCTGGGACCCTGTCCGGAGTGTGGCGAGGACCTGCTCGTCCGCCAGAGCCGTCACGGTTCCTACTTCATCGGTTGTGACGGCTACCCCGACTGCGAGAACACGCTGCCGCTGCCTTCGACGGGCAAGCCGCTGATCATGGACGGCGAGTGCGAGGACCACGGGCTCAACGAGGTGAAGATGCTCGCGGGACGGCAGACGTTCGTCCACGGCTGCCCGCTCTGTAAGGCCGACGAGGCGGGCGAGGGCGAGATTCTGGGTAGCTGTCCCGACTGCGGTGACGAGCACGACGGCGAGCTCGTCGTCAAGACCCTCCAGAGCGGCTCGCGCCTGGTCGGCTGTACGCGCTACCCCGACTGCGAGTACTCGCTACCGCTGCCTCGCCGGGGCGAGATCGAGGTCACCGACGACCGCTGCGAGGAGCACGACCTCCCCGAACTCGTCGTCCACAGCGGCGACGAACCCTGGGAGCTGGGCTGTCCGATCTGTAACTACCAGGAGTTCCAGGCCCGCGAGGCCGACAGCGGGTCGGACCTCGAGAGCCTCGACGGCGTCGGCGCCAAGACCGTCGAGAAGCTCGTCGACGCGGGTATCGAGAGCCTCGATGATCTGAGCGACGCCGACCCCGACGCGGTCGCCGACGACGTCGACGGCGTTAGCGCGGATCGGGTCCGAAGCTGGCAGGCGAAGGCGTAGCGCCGTTTCAGTCCGTTTCCGAGTCGCTCTCGTTTTCGGAGGCGTCCGTATCGCCCTCCGCTCCGTCGTCGGCACCGTTCTCAGTCTCGTCGTCCGACAGGTCCTCGGTCTCGGCTTCGCCGTTCTCGTCGGCCGTCGCCTCGAGGACGCTTTCGACCTCCGCGGCGACCTCGCGGCCGCTGGTCGTCCCCGTTTCGCGCCAGTGTTCCTCCCCGTCGGGATCGATGACGATCGTCACGGGGTAGCCGACGGCCGCGTACTCCTGCATCGGTCTCGAGGCCTCGTAGCTCAGGAAGCCGTTCCCGCCGTGGGTCTCCCACCACTCCCGGAGTTCGTCGGGCGGAATCTGCTCCTCGGAGTCGTAGGTCAGCGACAGGAACCGGACGTCGTCGCCGTGATCGGCCTCGAGTTCCCCCCTGGCGTCGGCGAGGCGTCCGGCTTGAACCTGGCAGTTGCCACAGCCGTTGACGAAGAACATGAGGACCATGACGTCCTCGGAGGGAACGGTCAGCGTCCCGGCCTCGCTCCCCCGGGCCTCGATCGTCTCGACCTCGATCGGCCACTCCTCGTCCTCCTCCCCGTCGTCCTCGGTCTCTCCGTCGGCCTCGCCGTCGCCGCCGACCGACGGCGGGCCGTAGCGCACGATCGACCCTGCGCCCGCGAGCACGCCGAGGCTGCCGATCCCGGCGACGAGGTCGCGCCGTCTCATCGGTCACTCACCCCTCGAGTGCGACCGAACGGGGCGACGCCGTCAGTGGGCCGACGGACGGGAGGGCAGTTCATGGCCTCACGTAGGGGACGAACGGAAAAGGATCCTCCGGTTCAGTTACCCTTCCGACTCGTTCGCGTCCTCCGGATCCGGAGCTTCAGACTCGGCCTCGAGGGCGCGCTCGACTCCCCTCACCATGTTGCTGGCGCCGGTGCCGCCCGTATCCCGCCAGTGGACCTCGCCGTCGGCGTCGAGGGCCAGCACCGTCGGGAACCCGCGAACCTCGTAGTAGTCGTTGATCGTCCCGTTCTCGTCGATCCCGACCGTCCACTCGCCGCCGTGTTCCTCCCACCAGTCGGCCAGTTCCTCCTCGGTGGGGTCCGGACCGGATCGGGGGTCGACCATCGAGACGAACCGAACGTCGCCTTCGGGACCGACGTCGTACCGGGACTCGAGGTCGGCTCTGGCGTCGCCGATCGTCTCGATCAGCCCCTCGCTCGTCGGACACAGCGTCCGCGTCGGGTTGAGAAACGTGACCTGCCCCTCGCCCGGGACGGTCGTCGTTCCGGCCTCGCTTTCGGGTGCGTCGACCGTTCGAAGTTCGAACGGCGGCGATTCGGGCTCGTCGTCGACGTCGTCACCGCTGTCGTCGGAGTCGGACTCATCCGCCGTGTCGTCCTCGAGACAGCCCGCGACCGCACTCGCGCCGGCGACCGCGAGCAGCGTTCGGCGGTTCAGTCCCATCGCTCCCTCGTCGTCTCCGGACGTCGGTTCCGGGGCGTGCCCGCCGACGGACCGTCACGGAGTCGATTCATACACGCAGTATCGAGCGTTGGCGCCAAAGAACTAACCGCCGTCCGACACAGCCGCGAGGCGGTCACGACACAGCTAACGACAATCGCCAATAGAAATAAATTCGCTCGGGTGAACGTTCAGTCGAACGCCGACTCGGGAGCCACCGTCTCGAGTGGGAACCGAGCTGTATCCATGATCCACGACCGCGCAACACGTTCAACGCCTCGCTCGAGACGACCGCAAACGCCGAACCGGGGTGAACGATGACCCGCGACGCCGCCGACTCGGAGTCTCCGGGAACGCTTCCCGACTGCCCCGTCTGCGGGCGGCCGATCGTGACGGTAACGCTGACGGGGCCGACCGAGGGGGTAGCCTCGCCCTGTGGCTGCCAGTTCGTTCCCGGCAGCCTCGAGTAGCCGTCGAACGCGGCGTTTTTCACGATCGGCGGCGGAGAGTAGACCGAACACGTGCCAGTCGCAACCGCGCTCGCCGGCGTCCTCTTCGGTATCGCACTCGCCGCACCCCCGGGACCGATGAACGCGATTATCGCCGAGGAGAGCGTCGTCCGCGGCTGGTCGGCCGGCTTCCGGGCGGGACTGGGCGCGATGCTCGCCGACGTGCTCTTCTTCGTCCTCACGCTGGCCGGCGTCGTGGCCGTGATCGACCGCTACCCGCTCGTTCGTCCGGTCCTCTACCTGCTGGGCGGAGTGCTCATGTGTTACTTCGCCGTCGGCGCGATCCGGGAGGCGCGAGCCGCGACTTCCTTTACCGACGGGGGCCACGCGACCTCGACCGGGTTTCGCAAGACGTTCGCGCTGTCGCTGACCAACCCCTACCAGATCGGGTTCTGGCTCACCGCCGGCGTCGGCCTGCTCCGACCGGGATCGCTGGACGTCCTCGCACACGTCCCGGCCGTCGGCGCCGCCCTCGAGGGGACACTCGTCGTCGAAACCGGCTCGCCCGCGTTGCTGGCCGGCTTCTTCGGCGGGATCGCGGTCTGGATCGTCCTCTACCCTGCGGGACTGGTATCGGCCGGTCGGCGGGTCGACGCGCTGGCGCCGATCGTCGCCGCGGGCAGCGCGCTCGTGCTGGCGGGCTTCGGCGTCGTCTTCCTCGCGGTCGGAGCGATGGGACTCGTCTGACGAGGCCGGACGCGTCGCTCGAGCCGCACATCACACGAAAAGGGTCGTTTCGACGCCGTCTCAGCCCATCGCCGCGATCTCGTCCTCGAGCCACTCGCGGAACCACTTGACGCGCTTGAGTCGCTGGTGGGCGATCCCCTCGGCGGTGTCGCTCTCGACCCGTGAAGCCGCGTCGTAGCCGCGCTCTAAGACGCGCTCGACCATCTCGTCGGTGTCCATATGCGTGCGGGCCTCGTACCCCATTCGCAACAGCATGAGGGCGGTCCCGTTGGCGCCGATCTTGTCCAGCAGGTCGGCCTCGATCAGACACTGGGTTTCGAGCGAAACGTCGTTCAGATCGCCCTGGTAGGCGTGCTGTTCGACGGCGCGACACACCTGGTCGATAAAGGAGTCGGGATACTCCGCGCGGGACTCGAGGTACTCGCGGGCGACGCGGGCGCCGGCCTCCGGGTGGAGGTCCTGGTCGGTCTCGAGTTTCGCTACGTCGTGAAAGAGCGCGGCGACGCGGGTGATGTCGACGTCGGCGCCCTCCTTCCGGGCGATCTCCTCGGCCAGCGAGACGACGTTGAGGATGTGGTTGTGCCGGTACTCCGCGGAGTGCCAGGGGTACCAGCGCATCCGTCCGCCCTCCTCTTCTTTCTCGACGCTCGCGGCGAGGTACTCGAAGACGAACTCCCGCATCGCTTCGAACTCGGCGTCGGTTACTCTAGTTTCTTTTATTTCGACGCCCATGAGAGATCCCTCCGCAATAGATGTACGATACTCATTGGGTGAATGTAAGCTGGTTTCGCTCTTAGGCCTTTGGTTCGGAATGGTGGCTGTTGTCACGATCGCTCGGAGCTGTCCGGTTCGGTACCGTTTCGGTCGCGACCGAACCGATCCTCGGCTGACGGGCGAACCGGGACGGAGAAATCTGCAGGAATTTCCGTTAAAGTCAAACAGCCGGCTCGGGAAGGGAGCGTATGAGCAGTGAACAGGAGCAGGAGTCGATCCGTTGTCTGGTCGCCAAGGTCGGTCTCGACGGGCACGACCGCGGGGCACACGTCATCGCGCGCGCGTTCCGCGACGCCGGGTTCGAGGTCATCTACTCGGGGCTGCACAAAGCCCCCGAGGAGATCGTCCAGGCGGCCGTCCAGGAGGACGTCGACGTCCTGGGGATCTCGATCCTCTCGGGCGCCCACGACACGCTCGTCCCGAAGATCATGAGCGGCCTCGAGGAGTACGACGCCAAAGACGACACCCTCGTTCTCGTCGGCGGCGTCATCCCCGAGGAGGACCGCCCCGAACTCGAGGCCGAGGGCGTGTCGGCCATCTTCGGTCCCGGGACGTCGATCGAGGAGACGATCGAGTTCGTCCGCGAGAACGCTCCCGACCGATGAACGCCGACGACGAGACGCTGCTGGCGGAGCTCCTCGAGGGCAAACACCGCGCGCTGGCCCGGACGATCTCGAAGATCGAGAACCGCGCGCCGGGCTACCGGGAGCTGATCTCCGAGCTGTACGCCCAAACGGGCGAAGCCGAGGTGATCGGGATCACGGGCAGCCCCGGCGCGGGGAAGTCGACGCTGGTCGACAAGCTCGCCGAGACCTACCGCGAGCGCGGCGAGACCGTCGGCGTCATCGCGATCGACCCCTCCTCGCCGTTCACGGGGGGTGCAGTGCTCGGCGACCGAATCCGGATGGCCTCGACGGTCGGCGATATGGACGTCTTCGTGCGCTCGATGAGCGCCCGTGGGACGCTGGGCGGGCTCTCGACCGCCACCGCCGATGCGGTGAAGGCGATGGACGCCTTTGGGAAGGACAAGATCATCATCGAGACCGTCGGCGCCGGACAGAACGAGATCGACATCGTCCGTACCGCCGATACCGTCGCCGTGCTCGTCCCGCCGGGGTCGGGCGACGACGTCCAGACGCTCAAGGCGGGCATCCTCGAGATCGCGGACGTCTTCGTGGTCAACAAGGCGGACCGTCGGGGCTCCGATCGAACGGTCCAGGAGCTCCGGGAGATGATCGAACTCGACTCCGGGGGCGGCTTCGGCGGCGGCGGCCACCACGGTGCGGACGCCGCCGACGCCCACGGCGGCTCCGCAGTCGCGACGCAGAACGAACACGAGGAGCGTGCGACGTGGACGACGCCCATCGTCGAGACGGTCGCCACCGATGGCACCGGCGTCGACGAGTTCATCGACGAGCTCGCGGCCCACCGGGAGTACCTCGTCGACTCCGGCGCCCGTGCGGAGAAGGCCCGCCAGCGTTCGGCCGAGGAGATCCGAACCCTGCTGCGCGAGGACGTCCACGCTATGCTCGAGGACGAACTCGAGCGCGCGGGCGGGATCGACGACCTCGCCGCTTCGGTCGCCGCGGGCGAGACTGACCCCTACACCGTCGCCGACGAGGTGCTCTCGCCGGTCGAAGACTGCCTCGCGGAGCTCGAAACCCGCGACCCGTAGCTGTGCCAACCGCAGGCCTAAGGTAATCGCCGCGGTACGAGTTGGTATGCGAGTCCGAACAGTTCTGGGAGGTATCGTCGGAACGGTCGGGGCCGCCGTGCTCGGCAACCGACTTCTGAAGCGTCGTGCCAGCGAGTTCGAGCACCGACTGCCCGGCCTCGAGCGAACGTACCGCTGGCGGGGGATGGAGGTGAGCTACACCGTCGCCGGCGATCCGAACGACGACGATCTACTGCTCCTCCACGGGATCCACGCCGGCGCCAGCAACTACGAGTTCGAACCCGTCATCGAGCTGCTGGCCGAGAACTACCGCGTCGTCGCCGTCGATCTGCCCGGGTTCGGGCGCTCGGAGCGACCGCCACTTGTCTACTCCGCGGGGCTGTACGCCGAGTTTATCCGCGACTTCGCGGCCGACGTCACCGACGAACCGATCGTCATCGCGTCCTCGATGACCGGGGCGTTCGCCGTCGACGCGGCCGAGGACGGCGAGTTCGAGCACCTGGTGTTGATCGGCCCGACCGGCGACACTGGCGACGGCCGCCCGTGGCTGCGAACCCTGATCCGCTCGCCCGTCGTCGGCACGACGCTGTTCAACCTGCTCGCGAGCAAACCCTCGATCCGGTACTTCTACGACCGCGACGGCTACTACAACCCGGAGCGGATCGACGACGAGGAAGTCGAGTACGCCTGGACGAGCGCCCACCAGCCCGGCGCCCGGTACGCCCCCGCTTCGTTCGCCGCGGGAACGCTCGATCCCGACTTCGATCTCCAGACTGAACTCGCGGCCCTCGAGACGCCGACTACGCTCGTCTGGGGCCGGGACGCCGAACTCGTCCCGCTCCGGGAGGGACGGACCCTCGCCGACGCGGCCGACCGCGACCTCGTCGTCATCGACTACGCGACACAGCTCCCCCACGCCGAACACCCCGAGAAGTTCGTCGAATACCTGACCACGGAGCTGCTCGAGGGCGACCTGAGCGTCGACTCCGGGGCCAGCTCGGACTCCGGCATCGGCTCCGACTCCGATCTCGAGGCCTGACGAACGACCGACTCGAGCGCTCGCTGCTGTCGGGTTCACGACGAGAGAGAAACCGTGCGACTCGAGGCGAGAAGAACTTAGTACAGCGGTTCCGGTTCCGTCGGCGGCGTCCGCTTGTGAGCGCTTTCCTCGTGGAACTCCTGGATACGCTCGACTGCCTCGATCGAGGTGTCGGTCAGTCGGGCCGTCACCGACGCGGGGAGGTTGCCGTCGACGTAGAACGCGAGAACGGCGTCGAGCGTGTCGTAGCTCATCCCCATCTCCTCCTCGTCGGTACCGTAGTCGACCATTCCGCCGGTCGGCGTCTTCTGGACGACCGACTCGTCGACGCCCAGGTGGGCCGCGACCTGGCGGACCTGCTGTTTGTAGAGGTTGGCAAGCGGGTTGCAGTCGACGCCGCCGTCGCCGTACTTCGTCACGTAGCCGGTCGCGAGCTCGGCGCGGTTCCCGGTGCCGAGCACGATCCGGTTCTCGCGGTTGGCCAGCAGGTAGATGAGCGTCATCCGGACGCGAGCGCTTGTGTTGCCGACGTAGCGTCCCTCCCACTCGTCCTCGGAGGGGTTCTCGGTCTTGGCGTCGCCCTGGGCCAGGACCTCCTCCATGATCGAGTCGATGCCGATCACGTCGTACTCGATCCCCAGTTCTTCGGCGACGCGTTCGGCGTCGCTCATGTTCTCGTCCTCGTTTACCTCCTTGGGGAGGAGCACGCCGTGGACGTTCTCCGCACCGAGTGCCTCGACGGCGAGGTAGGCGGTCGCCGTACTATCGATGCCGCCCGAAAGCGCGATCTCCGCACCGTCCGCGCCCATCGCATCGACGCGTTCCCGAACGAAGTCGGTCAGGTGATCGACCTGCGCTTCTATCTCGTCTTCGGAAAATCGAAGGTCTACGGGGCTGATCTCCTCTTGTGTCTGCTCGTAGAGGGTGTCCATTGTGAGTACTGGATAACCGGGCGTCTGACTGAAAAGCCATACGCTTTCGTTATCAGATCAGGCCCTGATCTTCCCGATTTCGGGTGAACTATCATCTTCGATCTCGGCCTCGAGACCCTGCTCGCGGAGCTCCCGTAACGCTCCGTCGACGGCGCCCGTCGGAACGGGAACGGACGCCAGCGTGAGTCCCCGGTCAGTCGCCTCCTCGACGAGAAAACACTCGAGATCGAGTTCGTCACACGCCTCGCGGACGTCTCCGCGCTGAACCTCGTCGAGTTCAGCTACAGGGGATGCACGTCCAGAAACTCCCACGACTCACCTGCGAAGGATAGTAACGGTTCTGGGTTTTCCGAACCCGCCCGTCAGGCCGGGCTGAACCCGAGGACGCGCTCGCCGGTCGTCTCGGAGACCGTGATCTCGAGTTCGACCTCGAGGCCGGTCTCGACGGTCTCGAGGTCCGCGCCGACGACCTGGCCGGTCAGTCGCACGGGACCGAACGCGGCGACGGCCGTCGCGTAGGGGGCGTCCTCCTCGAAGGCGGGGGTCGGGACGTGGGTGACGGTGAACGTCTCGATCTCGCCGCTGTCGGGTAGCACGGTCTCCTCGAGGTCGGTCGCGCCACAGTCCGGACAGACCCGGCGGGGCGGCAGCGAGGCGTGACCCTCCGGACACTCGAGGCAGTAGGCTTTGCCCTCTTCGGCGGCGTCGAGCCACTCGTCGAAGCCGGCGTCCTGGACGTCGTCGTCGCTCATCGGTCGCTCACCTCCAGCACGTGAACGGTCGCGCTGGCGACGGTACCACCCGCGTTGTGTGCGACGCCGGTCGTCGCGTCGTCGACGAACTCGCTGTTGGGGTGGTCACCCGCCAGCAGGTCGGCGAGCTCGGCGATCTGGGAGACGCCGGTCGCCCCGACGGGGTGGCCCTTCGCTTTCAGCCCGCCCGAGAGGTTGATCGGCGTCTCGCCGTCGGCCGTCGTCCGCTCGTCGCGGGCGGCCGAGATCCCCTCGCCGATCGGCTCGAGGTCGAGCGCCTCGATCGCTAGCACCTCGGCGATGGTAAAGCAGTCGTGGACCTCGGCGACGTCGACGTCGGCCGCGTCGATCCCCGCGTCGGTGTAGGCTTCCTCGCCGGCCTCGCGGGCGGCAGGCGAGCGCGCGAGGTACTCCCGGTCGTGCAGGGCCATGCGGTCGCCGCCCTGTCCCGTACCCGAGATCGAGACCGGCGCGTCGAGGTCGTGTTCCTCGGCGTACTCCTCGCTGACCAGCACGGTCGCGGCGGCGCCGTCGGAGATCGGACAGGAGTCGTACAGTCCGAGCGGCTCCGAAACTGGGGGCGCCTCGAGGACGTCCTCGATCTCGATCGCGCTCTGGTACTGGGCCTTCTCGTTGGTCAGGGCGTTCTCGTGGTTCTTCATCGCGACGTGGGCCAGGTCCTCGTGCTCCCCGCCGTACTCGTCGAAGTACGCCTGTGCCATCAGGGCGTAGGCGCCGGGGAAGGTCATCCCCGCACGGACCTCCCAGAGGTCGTCGGCCGCGATCGCAAGCGCCTCCGTCGCGCCCGCGGTGCCGAGGTTGGTCATCCGCTCGGCGCCCCCGACGAGGACGACGTCGTCCTCGCCGTTGCGGATCCGGAAGACGGCGTCGCGGACGGCGGCCCCGCTCGAGGCGCACGCCGACTCGTAGCGGGTCGCCGGCGCCTGGATCCCCGCGGCCTCGGCCATCAGGGGGCCGTGGTGGCCCTGGTGTTCCGACAGCTCGCCCATGAAGTTTCCGTACAACAGTGCGTCGACGTCTCCTCTCGGGACGCCGCTTTCTTCGAAGGCGGTAACGGTCGCCTCCGCGAAGAGGTCCCGGCTCGTCCGCTCGGGACTGTGACCGAACGCGGTCAGCCCGGAACCTGCGACACGTACGTCAGACATACGCATCCCTTGTGGACCGACCCGTTAATACCCCGCGGTTAATATCTCAACATCGGCAGTATTGGCCGCTCAGGCTGTGAATTAACTCTTCCTCGAGTTCAACTCCGTATCGGGCACCGATCGGTTTCCACGCGCTTATCACCGGTTCGTCCGCACGTTCGGGCATGGAATCCCCTCCGTTCGACAGCGAACTTCTCGAGGAGCTGACCGAGACCAGCGGGGTCCCCGGCTACGAGGACCGCGTCCGCGAACTCGTCGTCGAGGAACTCGAGGACAGCGTCGACCGCGTTCGAACCGACGCGATGGGCAACGTCGTGGGAACGCTCGAGGGCGAGTCGGAGTACTCCGTGGCCGTCGCCGCACACATGGACGAGATCGGCTTCATGGTCCGCAACGTCCGCGGCGAGGACGACGGGTTCGGCTTCGTCGAACTCGACGCGCTGGGCGGGTGGGACGCGCGCGTCCTGAAGGCCCAGCGGGTGACGATCCACACCGAGGACGGCGACCTACCGGGGGTCATCGGTTCGCCCCCGCCCCACACTTTGGACGACGAAGAGCGAGAGAAGAAGGCCAAGGTCGAGGACGTCGACGTCGACGTCGGCCTCCCCTACGAGGAGGCCGACGAGCGGATCTCGCCGGGCGATCTCGTCACGATGGACCAGACCACCGAACGCGTCGGTGAGACGATCACGGGGAAGGCCCTGGACGACCGGGTCTGTCTGTTCGCGATGCTCGAGGCCGCCCGCCGGCTCGAGGCGCCCGACGCCACGATCCACTTCTGTGCGACCGTCCAGGAGGAGGTCGGGCTCCGGGGTGCGAACGCGCTAGGCGTCGACGTCGATCCCGACCTCGCGGTCGCGCTCGACGTCACCGTCGCCAACGACCTCCCCGGGTTCGACGACGGCGACCACGTCACCGAACTCGGCGGGGGGACCGCGATCAAGCTCAAGGACTCGAGCGTCATCACGAACCCGAAGGTCCACCGTCGGATGCAGGCCGTCGCCGACGAGCGGGGGATCGACTTCCAGCTCGAGATCCTGCCCGCGGGCGGGACCGACACCGCCGGCTTCCAGAACACCGCGGGCGCGAAGCCCGTCGGCGCGATCTCGATCCCGACGCGGTACCTCCACACCGTCACCGAGACCGCCCACGTCGACGATATCGCGGCGACGATCGACCTGCTCGAGGCGTTCCTCGAGAGCGAGGACGGCGACCACGAGTACACGCTCTGAGAGCGACGAGTGGTGCCCGGTTCGAGCGACCTCACGCCATCAGTTAATACGTTGATGTGAAAATTGTAGCGAAAGTACTCGGCGTACTCATATCAATTCAATAACCTTTTGTATGTCGTCGACGTTGACTGTCTCGTGGATCGAAGAAACGTGCTACTTGGTGGATCAGTGGTGCTGACCAGCGTTCTGGCGGGCTGTGCCAGCGACGACGACAACGGTGACGACGAGTATCAGGACGGTGATGGAAACGGTGATGAGGAGAACGGCGGCGACGGAAACGGTGGCGACGAGAACGGTGACGATGACGACGAGACCGACGACGGTGGTGAGGAGGAACTCGACGAGGAGGACGTCGAGGGCCGCGATGAGGGCGAGGACGTCCTCGAGTTCGGCGACCTCGAGATCCTCGAGCACGAGCTCGTGATCGAGGAAGACGAGTTCAGCGACGATATCGAGGTCGAGGGTATTATCGAGAACACCGGAGACGAGCAGTTCGACTACGTCGAAGTCGGCGTTCGGATCTACGATCCGGACGGCCACCAGCTCGACCGGTACATGACCAACACCCAGGACCTCGACGGCGACCAGACCTGGGCGTTCGAGATCATGATTCTGGAGGACGCCGAGGACGTCGACGACTACGACATCGGGGTCAGCGGCAGTCAGTACTGACGTCGATCGGGTACACCGACGGCGTCGCTTTTTTGCAGGCGTCCACCGGAGAAGCCGCGGGATTTCGCGGAACGAACTTGCACTCTCCCGACCGCTCTCAGTCCGGAAGCTGCGCGAGCGAAAACCAGAACGTCTGGATCAGTTCGACCCGTTCGACGAGTTCGTCGGGATCGACGGGTTTCGTCAGGTAGGCGTTGGCGCCGGCCGCGTAGGCCCGCTGGATGTCGTCGTCGTCGTTCGAGCTCGAGAGGACGATGATCGGAATTCTGCTGTGGTCCGGATCCGACTTCACCTCGGTGAGCACCTCGTGGCCGTCCGTGTGCGGAAGGTTCAGATCGAGCAGGATCAGGTCGGGCTGGGGTGCATCGGCGTACTCGTCGCGCTGGTAGACGAACTCGACTGCCTCGTCGCCGTTGGTGACGACGTGAAGCTGGTGTGGGATATCGGTGACCGCCAGCGCTTCCTGGAGCAGGCGGACGTCACCGGGGTTGTCCTCGACGAGGAGGATCTCTGCCTCCTCGGATCGGGGTTCCGCGGGGGGAGTGCGCCTCGAGACCTCGTCGTCGGTCATCGCTCCTCGAGCGTGAACCGTGCGCTTGCGGTGTCCGTCGAGAGGCTATCGATCGCAGAGGAGCGTACGTCCGTCGCCGACCGGCGTGTGCTCGAGCGTCCCATACAGAGTGACAGACTACCGACCCCCGAGAGAATACGGACTACCTATGTAACGCCTTTATATACCCAGTGGGTTCCGTCGCCGTCGGAACGAACGAGTCGGCTCGCGCCTGCATACGAGCCGGAGCGGTTCCTCGGCGGTCGGGGACCGATAACAGCGACAGTTCGGAGTAACAGTCGGTTACGGCATCTCGTGGACCGTCAGCTCGACGTCCCGGTACTGGCCCTCGATATCGGCGACCAGCCGTTCGACGACGGTTTCGGCCTCGTTCAGGAGCTTGGGCTCGGCCTTTCGGACGACCCAGTCCAGCGAGACGAACCGGGGCAGTGAGAGGGCGCTCTCGTCGGCCGAGTACGGATCGTAAGTTGCGTCGAAGTAGATCCGACTCGCCGTCTCGATGCCCGCGGGCGCGGCGTCGGGTTCCGGTTCGACGCGCCACTCGCCGCTGGCGTCGACGTCGTTGAGCAGGTGCCACTCGAGCGATCGGGGGGCGTCGATCGCGGTCACCTTCGATCGGGCGGTGTAGTTGAGTTTCCACCAGGCGACCCGGAGGTCGTAGACCGAGCCGACGTCGCCGTTTCCGCGAACGCGCACCTCCTCGAGATGTTCCGTGTACCGCGGATAGTCGACGAACGACTGAACGTACGGGAACACCTCCTCTGGCGGGCGGTACGCGACCGTACTGAGCAGGATCCTGTCCACGACCCATATAAGACGGTCGCCGATAGTAAGGATTCCCATTCGGAGAGTGACGTCCTCCCACGACTGAAGTCGTGGGCTTCCGCTATATTTGTGTCACGCGTCGCGACGGAACGAACACCGACGGTTCGCGCTCGAGGACGCACCTGGTTGGGAATCTTCTATACGGCGGGCCGTCAACGGCCACGTATGCGAGATGTCTGTATCGTCGGTGGAGGCGTCGCCGGCCTCGCCGCGTCGATCTTCACTGCGCGCGCGGGACTGGACACGCTGGTCGTCGACGGGGGCGAGTCGATCCTCGCGCGCAACGCCAGCCTCGAGAACTACCCCGGCTTTCCGGACGGGATCGACGCCCGTCGGTACCTCCAGCTGACCCGTGACCAGGCCAAAACCGCCGGCGTGACGTTCGAACTCGGCACGGTGACGAGCGTCGAGCCCGTCGATAGCGCCGCCGCATCGGAGCCCCGAGAACTCGGGGAACCCGCCGCCGAGACCGACCTCGAGGACGGGTTCGTCCTCGAGACCGACGGGGGTGACCCGCTCGAGGCTCGGCGGGTGATCGCGGCCTCCTGGCCGGACAGCGACTACCTCGTGCCGCTGGACGTCGGCCGGCTCCAGCGCGGGAACAAACACTTCGTCAGCGTCGACGATGGCGGCCGGACCGCCGTCGACGGCGTCTACGCCGCGGGCCGGATCGCCGACGAGCCCCACCAGGCGATCGTCGCCGCAGGTCACGGCGCGAAGGTCGGCTTCGCGGTGATCCACGACGCCGACGTCAACTACTACCAGGACTGGGTCGTCCCGGAGGGGTACTTCACCGGCCGCGGCCGCGAGGTACCCCCGGCGTGTGAGGAGATCGACGACGAGGAGCGCCGACGGCGAGACGAACGCGCCCGCGAAACGATGGTCGAGGCGCTCTCGGAACCGCTCGAGGAGCGACCGACGATGCACCCGAGCGTCGAGCGTGACCGGGAATGAACCGCACCCGCCGGATGCCGGCCGCCGCAGCGGCCCTCGGTCCGGAAATTGAGAACAGCCCGCTGCCGATCGTCCGGACGGAGCGACGATGAGCGAACGCCTCGACGGCGAGTCGGTTCGGCTCCGAACGAGCGCCGAGCGGGAGAGCCTCGGCGCGGCTACCGGCTACGCGCGTGCGAACGATCTCAGCGTTCCGGCCGAGGCGGCGTACCTCGAGGCGCTTCCAGGGGCCCGCCGAGAGATCCTCCGCCGCTTCGTTCGGGGACTGCTTCGCGGCCGGCCGGCGGGCCTCCCCGACTTCAGGTTCGTCGACCCGGCAGATCCAACCGTTCCGGACGAGCCGGCTCCGCTCGAGGGTCTCGAGGCGACCGAACTCCGGTCGCTCGTCGATCCGCTACCCGAGTGGTGGTGTCGGCTCGCGCTGATACCGTTGCCGGCCTCCGAAACGGTGCTGGTGGCTCCGATCGCGGCGAGACACGGCTACGACCGCTTTCGGTTCGCCGGACCGATGCGCCGGTCGCCCGAGTCGGCGGGATTCGATGGCGGACGTCGAGGGCTCGAGCATCCGGTCGACCTCGTTCCGCTGCTCGAGCGCGAGGGGGCGTTCAGCGACGCCGAGCAGGCCGAGCGGATCCGCCTCGAGGTTTCCGAGAGCGTCGCTAACCTCGCGTTAGCGCGGCTGGCGAGGCCCGTCCACGCGCGAGCCGTCGAGACGGCCGTCGCCGCGAGCGAGTCGATCCTCGAGGCCGTCGCGACGGGCGTCCCGAGTGCCGACGCCGCGACCGCCTTCGAACGGATCGTCACCGACGGCCACCCGTTCCACCCCGCCGGAAAGATCCGTCGGGGCATGAACGCCGCCGACGGCCTCGCGTACGCGCCCGAGTTCACCGATCGGGTCGATCTCCGGTTCGTCGCCGTCGACCGGGAGTACGCCCTCGAGACACGAGCAGAAGCGGCCGAGGACGGACGGCTGACCGATCGCCTGTACGCGACGTTCGAGGGCCTCGAGGGCGCACTCGAGCGAGCGATCCCCGCGGGTCGCGCGAGGGAGTCGTACGCGGTCGTCCCCGTCCACCCGCTGCAGTACCACCGAACGATTCCCGAACGGTACGCGGACGGGATCGAGGACGGACGGGTCGTTCCGATCGCCGACTACGCGGTACCGGTGACGCCACAGCTCAACCTCCGGACCGTCGTTCCCTACGAAACCGAGCGGACCGCCGACGGTCCGCTCCCACATCTCAAGCTCGCGATTCCGGTTCAGACGACCAACGTCGTGCGGACGCTGTCGCCCCACGCCGTCTCGAACGGGCCGCAGGTAACCGACGTCGTCCGGGAGATCGAGCGGCGAGAGGACCTCGATCGACTGGGGCTGCTCGCCGAGCCGGCCGCAACCTGTTACTATCCGCCGGGCGGTCCCCACCCCGAGGGCGAGGCGTTCGACGACGCCCGTCACCTCTCGGGGCTGCTGCGGGAGAACCCGGCCGAGCATCCGCTCGTCCCCGAAGACGGCGTTCCGGTGGTCGCCTCGAGCCTGGTCGCCGACGCGCCGACGACCGGGCGCCCGCTCGTCTGCGAGCTGATCGAGCGCTACGGCGATCGAACGGGGGCGTCGACGGCCGGTGAGGCGGCGCTGTTGTTCCTCGAGCGCTACGCCGCCGTCGTCGTCCCCGAGCAGCTGGCCCTGCTGAGCGAGTACGGGGTCGCCCTCGAGAGCCACCTCCAGAACAGTCTGATCGTCCTCGAGGACGCCGAGCCCGTCGCGACGCTGGTTCGCGATCTCGGCGGGATCCGCGTCCACCGGGATCGGCTCGCCGAGCGCGGCCTCTCGCTCGATCCTTACCCGGATTCGGACCTCGAGGCCGACGACGCCGTGGACTGTTACCGGAAGCTGCACTACGCGCTGTTCCAGAACCACCTCGCGGAGCTGGTCGCGACGGTCGCCGACGAGTTCCCGGTCGACGAGCGGGTCTGCTGGGAGCGGATCGCGGATCGCTGCGAGCGCGCGTTCGAGGCGATCCGAGCCGAGGGGTCGGTTCCCGCGGACCGCCTCGAGCGCGACGAACGCGCGCTGTTCGCGGCGTCGACGCCCCACAAGGCCCTGACCGCGATGCGCCTGCGGGGCAAGCGCCACGAGTACGTGACCAGCGAGGTCGCGAACCCGCTCTCGGCGCGCGGACGGGATCTGATCGACCCGTAAGGTCGCGGTCCTCGCTACGCTTAACACGTCCCGAGCGAGAGTAGGGGACGAATGCTCGAGGGAGTCAACGTCGCGCTCGGAGTGACGGGGTCGATCGCGGCCGTGAAGACGGTCGAGTTGGCCCACGAGCTGCGACGCCACGGCGCAGCGGTGCGAGGGGTGATGACTGGGAGTGCACGGGGGATCATCCACCCCTGGGCCGTCGAGTTCGCGACCGAGAACGACGTCGTCACTGAAATCACGGGTAGCGTCGAGCACGTCGAGCTCTGCGGGTACGACGGCTGGGCCGACGTGTTCCTGATCGCGCCCGCGACGGCGAACACCGTCGGCAAGATCGCGGGTGCGGTCGACGACACGCCCGTAACCACGACCGCGACGACGGCGCTCGGCGCCGACACGCCGGTCGTGATCGCCCCCGCGATGCACGAGCCGATGTACGACCATCCCGGCGTGCTCGAGGCGATCGAAACGGTCGAGGACTGGGGTGTCGAGTTCGTCGATCCCCGAATCGAGGAAGGGAAAGCCAAGATCGCCAGCGAGGCGGCGATCGTCGCGAGCGTCGCCCGCGCGGTCGACGACCGCCCGCTCGAGGGGCGTCACGTCGTCGTCACCAGCGGCGCGACGAGCGAGTCGATCGATCCCGTTCGCGTGCTGACGAACCGGTCGTCGGGGAAGACGGGCCGGGCCGTCGCCAGAGCCTGTGCGGTTCGGGGCGCCGACGTGACGCTAGTCCACGGCGTCGTCGGCCCGCACTCGCTCGAGGCGGGCGGCGGGTCGGAGTGGGAGTCGATCCCTGGCGTCGAGGTCGAACGGGTCGAGAGCGCCGCGGAGATGCTCGCGGCAACGGCCGACGCCTGCGACGACGCCGACGCGCTGGCGTCGGTCGCCGCCATCGGCGACTACACCCTCGAGTCCAGTCCGGAGAAGATCCGCTCCGGTCAGGAGCTCTCCCTGGAGCTCGAGCCGACGCCGAAGCTCATCGACGAGATCCGCGAGGCCCATCCCGACCTGGCGATCGTCGGCTTCAAGACCGAGACCTCGGGGGACGACGAGGCGATGGTCGAGCGGGCCAGGGAGACCCTCGAGCGAACGGCTCTCGAGTTCGTCGTCGCCAACGACGCAAGCGTCATGGGATCGGATCGGACGCGCGCGCTGCTGGTACGGGAGGAGGGGACGTCGTCGTACACGGGCTCGAAAACGGGGCTCTCCCTCGAGGTCGCCGACTCGCTGGCGGCGGTCCTCGAGACGTAGGGCCGGCGACACGTCGGGGTTCCGAGATCGCGCTCCGACGGCCGTGTGGCTCGCTCACAGCGCTCGATGCCGGTGATAGAGCCGCAATACGGACGATTCGGCGCGGACGGCTCCGGCGTGTATCGTCAACTTTTACTCGCCTACCGTCCGACCCACGACATGGACCAGCTGAAGCGGTCGCTCCTCGAGGCGCCGATCATCGAGAAAGACGGCTACCACTACTTCGTCCACCCGATCAGTGACGGCGTCCCGAAGCTCGACCCCGGCCTGCTGCGGGAGATCGTCATCCGCATCATCCGGAAGGCCGATCTCGAGGACGTCGACCGGATCGTCACGCCCGCGGCGATGGGGATCCATATCTCCACCGCGGTGTCGCTGATGACCGACATCCCGCTGACCGTCATCCGGAAACGGCAGTACGGGCTCGACGATGAGGTCGCGATCTTCCAGGAGACGGGCTACTCCGAGAACGAGATGTACATCAACGACGTTCGCGAGGGCGAACGGGTGCTCGTCCTCGACGACGTCCTCTCGACGGGCGGGACGCTGGCGGCGGTGCTCGAGGCGCTCGACGAGATCGGTGCGGAGGTCATCGACACGGTTGCAGTGATCAAGAAGGCCGGCGGCGAGAACAAGGTCGCGGACGCCGGCTACGACGCCAAGACGCTGATCAACGTCGACGTCGTCGACGGCGAGGTCGTCATCGTCGACGAAGAGGGCGATTGAGTTACACGTTAGTTTCTAGACGATTGAAACTCTAGGATAGTTTTCTATTCCTTTAACAGGCAACCGGATCTTTCCAACGATCGTCCCGTACTGGTGATCCTACTGGACGTCCATCCGCCAGAGTAACGCCGAATTAGACGGGGTAAGTGTTGCGCCGTCCTGAAGCAATACATATATATATCAGCTTTACACATGAAAGATCATGGTGCAGGATCACAAGCAATCCTCAATCGATATCGATAGACGGCGATTACTGCAGGGTGCTGGTGGGGTAAGTATCGCGGCGGTCGCCGGCTGTCTTGGTGGGGACGACGGCGACGACGACGCACCGATTCACGTCCAGTTGGAGGTCAACTCCGACAACGACGACCGGGTCCAGATGGTCGACCTGATCGCGACCTCCCTGGAGGAGTCGGGCTACTTCACGACCGAGATCGACACCTACGAGTTCAACGACTACACTCAGCGGGTGATGGACCCCGAGTACGCCGAGAACGGGTACGTCCCCTGTATCGGGCTGTCGGGGACGTTCAACCCCGAAAGCTTCTGTCAGGCGCTCCACCACAGCGACAACATCGGACAGTGTTGTAACCTGAACGGGATCAGCGACGCCGACCTCGACCAGATGTTGGACGACGCCCGCTACGGCGTCGACGTGGCTGACGACGACGAGGAACGACGCGAGCGCTACGACGAGATCTGGGAGTACCTCGCCGAGGAACGGTACAGCTCGATCACGCACTTCGACCTGCAGGCCGGCGTGATGAACACTAACGTTCACGGGTTCCGTCAGAACCCGTTCACCGAGAGCACGTTCGAATACGGCCTCTACGCCCCCCAGGACGAGGTCGTCACCTGGATCGACGAGGACGCCCACCCCGACGAGACCGACCTCTCGGACCTCGAGGAGGGCGGTACCCTCCGGGGCGGACTCACCGAGGATCCCGAGCTGTTCGACCCGCCGTACACGACCGGCGCGAACTCGACGATCGTCCAGGTGCTGATCTTCGAGCAGCTGGTCGTCAGCGACAGCGAGGGGAACCTCTACCCGTGGCTCGCCGAGGACTACGAGCTCGTCGAGACCCAGGACGTCGACCGAGCCGACTACGAGGAGTACATGATCGAGGTCGACGCCGACGAGGAAGGCGTCCTCGATACCGACGAGCAGATCGTCGTCACTCACCCCGAGGACAACCCGATCGAGGACGACACGGTTCGGGTCCTCACGCCGGAGCAGGCCGGCGACGCCGTCGACGACGGCACCTTCGGGATGCAGTTCCAGTACGAGCTCCACGAGGGAATCGAGTTCACCAACGGCGAGGAGCTCACCGCCGAGCACGTCGTCGCGACCGCCGAGCGCTACGAGAACTCCGACCTCGAGGCCCAGACGTACGACTCGCTGCTGTACGCCGAGGAGGTCGACGAGTACACCGTCAACCTCTACGCGCAGATCCCCGACGCCGAGGCCGAACGCGAGCTGCCCGGACTGTACATCCACTCGCTCGAGCAGGCCGAACTCGAGGGCGGCGAGCTCGACCCTGGCGCCGACAACGATCCGATCGGGACCGGACCGTACGAACTCAGCGACTACTCCGAGGGACAGTACATCGAGTACACGAAAAACGACGGCTACTGGCTCGAGGAGATCGGCCTCGAGAGCAAGGAGTGGTTCGACGGGCCCGAGGACTTCCCGAACGGCCCCGTCATCGACGAACTCGAGTTCGAGATCGTTCCCGACGACTCGAGTCGCGCCGGAGCGCTCCAGAGCGACGAGATCGACATCACCTACGGGCTGGCCACGGGCGTCCTCGACGACTTCGAGGAGGACGACGACTACGTCATCGACAGCGTCGAGGCCGGCGGCTACGAGTACATCCAGTACCCGATGAACGTCGAGCCGTGGGACGACGAGCGTCTCCGCCGGGCCGTCAACCACCTCGTGCCGCGCCAGGAGATCGTCGACAACGTGCTCAACGGCTGGGCGCGTCCCGCCTGGACCGACCTGCCGGAGCTCGCCGAGGAGAACGGGACGACCGACGCCGACGCCCTCGAGGAGAACATCCGGCCCCACAACGAGTACGATCCCGAAGCCGCCGCGGAGCTAATCGAAGAAGTGATCGACGACTACGACCTCGACTGAGGTCGCCCCGGTAGCCGTTTGCAGTGTTCGAGAAATATCATGAGTTTACGACGTTTCATACTGAAGCGACTGTTATCGATCGTTCCGATTCTGTTCGGCGTCTCGGTGATCACCTTCGGACTGGTGCATCTCACGCCGGGTGATCCGATCAGCCAGATGACTGCGATGAACCCCCATATGACCGCAGCCGACGAGGCCCAGATGCGCTCCCGATACGGTCTCGACGGGCCGGTCTGGGAGCAGTATCTGACCTGGATGGGGAACGTCCTGACCGGCGACTTCGGCGAGGTCATCAGCTCCGGCCAGGACGTCTCGTCGGTTATCCTCGCGCGGCTTCCCGAGACCATCGTCCTCGGCCTGTTCGGCTGGGTGTTCGGTCTCGTGATCGCGATCCCGACCGGGATCTACGCGGCCGTCAACAAGGATCAGTTCGCCGACACCGTCAGCCGGTTCGTCGCGCTGTCGGGCATCTCGATCCCGAACTTCTGGCTCGGCCTGATGTTGATCCTGATCGGCGCGCTCTGGCTCGAGATCTGGACCGTGTTGCCACCCTCTCGCTTGCCGCTGTACCACCCTCAGATGCTGTTCTATCTGATCCTTCCGGGGATCACGATCGGGACCGCGGCGGCGGCGAGTATCATGCGCGTGATGCGTACGTCGATGGCTGAGGAGCTGAACAAGGAGTACGTCACCGCGGCGCGAGCGAAGGGGCTCCCGGAGCGACAGGTGATCCTCAAGCACGTGCTGCGGAACTCGCTGATTTCCGTTGTGACGCTGGCGGCGACGCTGACCGCGAGCATCGTCGCCGGGTCGGTTGTCGTCGAGGTGGTGTTCAACTGGCCGGGACTCGGCCGAGAGTTCATCGAAGCGATCAACCAGCGCGAGATCAACCTGATCATGGCGATCACGCTGTTTACCGGCGTGTTCATCGTCCTGGCGAATCTGCTGGCGGACATCCTGTACGCGGTTCTCGATCCGAGGATCAGATATGAGTAGCAAGCAACACACCGAGCGCGGACGAATCCGAGTGACCGGGTTCGACCCGGAGCAGGTCCGACAGCGCGATCCGCTGTCGGATTGGACCGAAGAGAGCGGCGGCGAAACCGAGGGCCGGTTCGAGCGGGCCTGGAAGCGGTTCAAGCGCAACCGGTCGGCGCTGATCGGACTGTTCGTCGTCGGCGTTCTCACCCTGCTCGCGGTCTTCGCCCGTCCGATATCGGTGATGGGAATGACCGTCCAGCCGTTCTCGCTTGCGCCCTACGATCCGACGACGATCATGTACATGAACCCCGACTCGTCGGCGGGCGTCTACGACTCGCCGACGCTCTCTCACCCGATGGGGACCGACGGCGACGGCCGTGATCTGTTCTCACGGCTCCTGTACGGCGGCCGGTACAGTATCTCGATCGGCTTCATCGTCGTCGGACTCAGCGCCACGTTCGGACTGGTCTACGGCGCGATCTCGGGATATTACGGCGGCTGGACCGACGAGATCCTGATGCGGATCGTCGACACCGTCTACGCGTTCCCCGGTCTCATCCTGGCGCTGATCATCGTCGCCACGCTCGGCGGCGGCTACTGGCAGCTCGTCGCCGCGTTCGCGATTCCGGGCTGGATTACCTACGCCCGCCTCATCCGCGGCGAGGTCCTGACGATCAAGGAAAACGAGTACGTTATGGCGGCGAAGGCGTTAGGGGCGCGCGATCGATCGGTGATCTTCAAACACATCGTCCCGAACGCGATGCCGCCGCTGATCGTCTACGGAACGCTCAACATCGGCACCGTCGTCATCGGCGTCGCCGCGCTCGGCTTCCTCGGGCTCGGCATGCCGCCCGGAACCGCCGAGTGGGGGACGATGCTCGATCAGACGCGAGAGACGCTCATCCAGGGCCCCGGCGGTTCGATCCCCTGGTGGGCCACGGTCTTCCCCGGCGGCGCGATCTTCCTGTTCGTGATGGCGATGAACATGATCGGCGACGGGGTCAACGACGCCTTCGACGCCCAGGAGACCGGCATCGAAGGGCAGGGAGGTGGCTAAGATGGCACTACTCGAGGTCAACGATCTCACGGTCAAGTTCTACACGCAGGAGGGCGTCGTCACCGCCGTCGACGACCTCTCCTATCGCATCGAACGCGGCGAGAAGTTCGGCGTCGTCGGCGAGAGCGGGGCCGGGAAAAGCGTCACCGCCCTCTCGCTGATGCGGCTCATCGAGAGCCCGGGTCGCATCGAGAGCGGCGAGATCCTGTTCAAGGGCGAGGACTTGCTCGAGATGAGCGAGGAGGAGATCAGGGACGTCCGGGGCAACGAGATCGCGATGATCTTCCAGGACGCCCAGACGGCGCTGAACCCCGTCTACACCGTCGGCGAACAGATCGGCGAGGCGGTCAGACACCACCTCGACCACGACGAGGAGGAGGCCCGCGAGCGGACGATCCAGCTCCTCGACACCGTCGGCATCCCCGAGGCCGAGTCGCGGTACTCCGACTACCCCCACGAGTTCTCCGGCGGGATGCAACAGCGGGCGGTGATCGCGATGGCGCTGTCCTGTGACCCCGACCTGTTGCTCTGTGACGAGCCGACGACCGCACTGGACGTGACGATCGAGGCCCAGATCCTGGAGGAACTCGAGAGCCTGGCCGACGAGTTCGACACGGCGATCCAGCTCATCACCCACGACCTGGGCGTCGTCGCCGAGGTCTGTGACCGAGTGATGGTCATGTACGCGGGCAGTCCCGTCGAGAAGGCGCCCGTCGAGGAGCTGTACTACGATCCCAAACACCCTTACACGGTCGGCTTGATGAGCTCGATCCCTCGCGTCGGCGACAGACGCGAGCGACTGCAGACGATTCCCGGCACGATGCCGGATCTCGTCGAGCTCCCGCCCGGCTGTAGCTTCCACCCCCGGTGTCCGTACGCCGAGGACGTCTGTACCAAGCGTGAACCCCCGCTTCTGGATCCGGAGACGGGCCAGGACGCGTCCGGCGTGGATGCCGAACGCGCGGCGGCGTGTCTCGAGTACACCGGTGAACTCCAGGAGGGACTCGACTACGAGGTCACGGTCGGCGACGGCCACGAGACCCGCGCCGACGCGACCGCCCCGAACCCGGAGGGTGATCGACGATGAGCCGGTCCAGCGGGGAGCCAATTCTGCGGGCCGAGGACCTGACGAAGTACTACGACGCGAGCAGCGGGTTCATCGACGGGCTACTCGGCCGAACGCAGTGGGTCAAGGCCGTCGACGGAATCGACCTCGAGCTTCACGAGGGCGAGACCCTCGGCGTCGTCGGCGAGTCGGGTTGTGGGAAGAGTACGCTGGGCCGATCGCTGCTGCGTCTGCTCGAGCCGACCGACGGCTCGGTCTACTACCGCCAACGGACCGGTTCGGGCGATACCCGCAAGGAGGTCGAGATCACCGGCCTCTCGAGTTCGGAGCTGCGGGATCTGCGGACGGACGTCCAGTACATCTTCCAGGACCCGTTCTCGAGTCTGAACCCTCGGCTGACGGTCGGGGACATCATCGGCGAGCCACTGGATATTCACGACATCGCCGAGGACGAGGCGCGAACCGAACGGATCTACGAGCTGTTAGAGACCGTCGGGCTGAGCCAGAACCACGCCCACCGGTATCCCCACGAGTTCTCGGGCGGCCAGCGCCAGCGCATCGGGATCGCCCGAGCGCTGGCGGTCGACCCGGAGGTCATCGTCTGTGACGAACCCGTCTCGGCGCTCGACGTCTCGGTGCAGGCCCAGATCCTCAACCTCCTCGAGGACCTCCAGGAGGAGTTCGGCCTCTCCTACATCTTCATCGCCCACGACCTGAGCGTCGTCGAGCACATCTCCGATCGGATCGCGGTGATGTACCTCGGCGAGTTCGCGGAGGTCGGGACGACTGAGGAGGTGTTCTCGCCGCCACACCACCCCTACGCGGAGGCGCTGCTGTCGGCGATTCCGGAGCCAGATCCGCTCTGGAACGGCGAGCAGATCCTGCTCCCCGGAACCGTCCCGTCGCCGATGAATCCGCCGTCGGGCTGTCGGTTCCACACCCGGTGTCCGCGGATCATCCCGCCCGACGGGATCGACCTGCCACAGGTGGTCTGGCGCTCGATCGTCGATCTCAAACTACGGGTTCGGGGAGCCGAGGAGATCGAGGCGATTACGTCGGTCGACGAGGAGGCGACGGATCCGAACGACCTCACACGCGAGGCGTTCGGTCGGTCGGTCCGCGAGGAGTTCGAGATTCCCGAGACGGTTTCCGACCCGACGGCCGAACGAGCGCTCGACGAGAGCCTCGACGCGCTTCACGCCGCAGAGTTCGAGGCTGCCCGGGAGCGACTCGAGGAGACGTTCACTTCGCCCTGCGAGACCCACGACCCCCATCAGGTCCAGACGGGCGAGACCCACGAGATCGCGTGTCTGCTGTACGACGATCGATACGCCGACGGCGAGTTCCGCTCGGACGACGGCGTAAGCGACGCCGTCGCCGACGACTAGCCGCTCGGTTCCGAACGTTTTAGTTCTCGTCGCGCCTGTATCCGCCAATGCGTCGGATCTACGAGTCGAGCGCCCTCCGCCGGGACGACGACGAACCCTTCTCCCCTCGAGAGCGAGAGACCGAGCCGCAGTCGATGCGGTCGATCGACAGCACGAGCCTGAGCCGCCGGTTCGTTCCCGACCGACTCTGTCACCGAGCGATTTCGGTCGACGTCTCGACGCCGCGGTCGACGTATCCGATTGGGGCCGCGATCCCGTTTCGAGTAACGATGCGAAACTCGATGCCGTTCCCGATCACGGTGACGACGCGCTCGCCGATCCTCTGGCGCTGGAGCGTCGACGGACTCACCGATGCCGCCGAGATACCGATCCACGATCCACCCGCGGAACCGCGAGGCTTCCGGTTCGACCGGGGCGAACGAAAACAGTTCACGAAGCGCTGGCACCAGCGCTTTCGAATCGCGGACGACGAGTGGGAAGCCGCCGAGCCCGGAACCCACACGATCGGTGCCGGCCTGAACGTCGCCGACGCCGACGAGAAGGGACTGTACGACGAGACGACGATTACCGTCGAACTCGACGACGCCTGATTCGGCGGATCCCTACGGCTGGAAGCCGCCGCTCGAACCATGATCGGTACCGTTCGGATCGAACTCGAGCAGCGGCTGTCCGCAGCCATCGCAGTTGAGCGCGTGGACCGCGTAGGTCTGACAACAGGAGTCGACGGTGTCCTCGGTCAGCGTGATCGGCCCCTCACAGGACGGACAGCGCTCGCGGAACGATCGCAACACCTCGAGCAGTTCGATCCGCTGGGCCTGCGGAACCTCCCGCCAGCGTTCGGTCAGCTCCTCGAGCGCGCGGTGGGTCGCGAGATCCGCGAGCAGGGCAGCCGTCGACGGCCACTTGTGAATCCGCCGGCCGATTCTGACGGCGGGGTAAGAACGGTCCACGACCGTTACCGTCGCAGGCTCGAGCCCGTACAGTTCGGCAACGAGTTCCGGCTCGAGCGGGTCGTCGGGCAGCGCTCGGAGCCGATCGTCGATCCGATCGGCGAGCTCGTCGGTAAAGCTGAGATCGTTCCCCCGGGCCTCGACGGCGCCGACCTCCAGCAGGAACCGCTCGGGATCGACTGCCCGTTCACGCTGGCGGTCGTACTCCTCGATGGTCTCGGTCGTCAGCTCCTCGGCGTCCTCGTCGGTCTCCTCGAGGGGGTGCGTATCGAACTGCTCGAGGATCGGCGCCGGAAGGTACCGCTTCGTCAGCGCCGGCGTTCCGGGAACGAGGTAGCCCCGCAAGCCGATCGCGGCCAGCGAGCCCGCGAACGCCGCGGCGCCACCCTTTCGTGAGACGCTACCGACGATGGCGCTCGCCACGGCGGCGAGCGAGACGTTGACGATCGTACACGGAACGCACCTGTTCTCGCCGGTGTACTCGGGGTTTCGGACGCGAGCCAGCGCCGCCCGAATCGACTCTCTCATAGCCGTCAGTTGTGACGGTGTCGTGAAAAACGGGACGGCTCGAGCGGACCGGATACTCCCGCCCTACTCGTTCCGGCAGCCGCATCGCCGCCGATCTCGTCGAACCCCTCGAGCGGTCGCTCGTCCCGTCTTTCGGGCGCGAACTCGCGAACGGCTCGAGTTCGGTCCACTCGACGTCGTCCTCGCTACCGTGACCCGCGTGAAGGGAGTCGTCGGATGGCAGCAAGGAGCTGGTGGCGACGGTGACTGTTTGGAAAACAGGCCTCCCCTCGAGTCGGCTGCGGTCGGACGACCGTACGTCCCGAATCGGTTGTCCGAGGGCGGCTCGACCGTTCTCGAGGTGGAAACGGGGGGTAGATTTGAACCACGGTCGCAGCAAAGCTGCTCCCTGCTTCAAATCTACCCCATACTACTTTGACGAATTCCGGACTCACTCCTCGCCGTGCTCGTCGTTCGTCGTTGAATTCGTCAAAAGTAGCGGGAGGTAGATTTGAACTACCGGTCTGCGGGTTATGAGCCCGCCGGAATCTCCTGGCTATCCCATCCCGCTACTTCCTCGTAACCCGGTGCGCTAGTTAAGGGTTGTGATTCGGCCGCCGTATGTGGGTTTCTGTCGTCAACCCTGGTGGACCTTCCACGTGTAGAGGCTCTCACAGGTGTAGTTGACGAAGAAGCCGACCCCCATTCCGACGAGGTTCGCCGCCAGATACCAGACGTCGAAGCCGTACACCAGCAGAGTCAGCACGCTCAGCGTGACGAGAAAGCCCGCAAACCGAACCAGGTTCGACCGGAGAAACCGCCGGCCGAGCGCTCGAGGCGTCCAGGCGCCGTGGCTCGCGAACGTCCAGCGTTCGTTGATCACGAAGATCACCGCGATGGCGAACTCCCAGGCGATCACCTTCGCGACGACTGGCCCCAGAACGGTGAGTTCGACGAGCGCGACGAGAACGAGGTTGTCGACGGTCGCGCCGACGAGCCCGACGCTCGCGAACTGGGTGAACCGGGTCGCCGAGAGCAACGCCCGGATTCGCACCCGGAGCGCGTCCGTAGGTGATCGTGACATCGCCGTCCCTGGCTGGAGTGTCGGTCTCGAGAGAACGACCGGCGTTCGTGGCTATAGCTCGAGGTCGGCTTTCGCGCGGACGACGTCGATCTCCTCCGCGTCGACGCGGTCGACGTCGAGGAAGTGAGGGGTGAAGTTGCGCTTCTCGAAGTCCTCGAACTCCGAGTCGGCGCCGACGGTACACCACAGCTGGACCTTCTCGGGGCCGTGCCACTCGCCGTTGCGCGTCACGGCGAAACACACCACCTCCTCCCCGTCGTACTCCACGATGGCCCCTTTGCGGATACCCGGGTCCCCGTGGATGATGAGACGCTTCATGCGAATGCGTTTACGCGAGAGGGGATTAAACGCTTCGAAGGTCGGGGAACCGCCCGGCGACGGTGAACCAAACGGGTTTTAAACAGCGCTGTCTTAGCCCACGTCAAGTGAGCTAACGATGCAGATGCCACGCCGATTCAATACGTACTGTCCGCACTGCAACGCACACCACGAGCACGAGGTCGAGAAGTCCCGTACCGGCCGCTCCTCGGGGATGAAATGGGACGCGCGCCGCACCCGGCGCAACACCGCGACGATCGGGAACGCCGGTCGGTTCTCGAAGGTGCCCGGCGGCGAGAAGCCAACGAAGAAAACGGACCTGAAGTACCGCTGCAGCGAGTGTGGCAAGGCCCACCTCCGAGAGGGATGGCGCGCCGGCCGACTCGAGTTCCAGGAGTGATCACAATGGCAGGAAATTTCTACAGCGTTCGATGCAGTGACTGCGAGAACGAACAGACCGTCTTCGGCAAGGCCTCCACGGAGGTCGCGTGTGCCGTCTGCGGAACGACGCTGGCGCGACCGACCGGCGGCAAGGCCGAGATCGACCACGAGATCCTCGAGACAGTCGAGTCACGATGAAGTACAGCGGCTGGCCCGACACCGGCGAGCTCGTCGTCGGCAAGATCGACGAGATCGAGGACTTCGGTGTCTTCGTCGACCTCGAGGAGTACCAGGACCAGCGCGGGCTGATCCACATCTCCGAGGTCGCGAGCGGCTGGATCAAGAACGTCCGCGATCACGTTCGCGAGGGCCAGATCGTCGTCTGCAAGGTACTCGACGTCGACACCGAGTCCCAGCAGATCGACCTCTCGCTGAAAGACGTCAACGATCACCAGCGCTCCGACAAGATCCAGGACTGGAAAAACGAACAGAAGGCCGACAACTGGATGAGCCTCGCGCTCGGCGAGGACGCCGACGACGAGACCTACACCGCCGTCGCCAACGAACTGATCGGTGCCCACGGCAGCCTCTACGACGGGTTCAAGCAGGCCGCGATCCACGGCGAGGAAGCCCTCGAGGGAACCGACCTCTCTGCGGACGAGATCGGCGCGCTCGTCGAAACCGCCCGCGAGAACGTCTCGGTGCCGTACGTCACCGTCACCGGCTACGTCGACCTCGAGAACGCCTCCCCGACCGGTGTCGACGGGATCCGAACCGCCCTGGAGGCCGCCGAGGGCAACGGAGAGGTCCCCGACGAGGTCGACCTCGAAGTTAGCTACGTCGGCGCTCCGGAGTACCGGATCAACGTCCGTGCGCCCAACTACAAGACCGCCGAGTCTCAGCTCGAGGAGAGCGCTCGGCGTGCAGTCGCCGCGATCGAGGGTGAGGGTGGCTCCGGCGAGTTCCACCGCGAACGACGCACCGACGACGAATGAAATCCGACATCCGGGTCTGTTCGGCGTGGCGCGACGTCCACGACCGCCCGGTGTACACCCTTTCTTCGACCTGTCCCGACTGCGGTTCCGAGGCCGTAAACAGCGCGCCGGCACCGTTCGACCCCGAGGACGCCCACGGCGAGTACCGACGCGCTCTTAAACGTCGCAGCCGCTGATAGCGTATGGACGAACTCGAGATCGACGCGGTCGCCGAGGTCGAACTGGACGACCCCGTACTCGTCGAGGGGCTGCCCGGCGTCGGACACGTCGGCAGCCTCGCGGCCGAGCACCTGCTCGAGGAGCTCGAGGGCGAGAGCACCCTCGTCCGGCGGATCTACTCCCACGAGTTCCCGCCGAAGGTGAGCATCGAGGACGGCGTCGCCGACCTGACCTGCGCCGAGATCCACGCGATTTCGGTGCCCGACGGTCGCGACCTACTCGTACTGACGGGTGACCACCAGGCCCAGACGAACGAGGGTCATTACGTGCTGGCGTCGGCGTTTCTCGACGTCGCCGAGGAGTTCGGCGCGAGCGAGCTGTACGCGCTCGGCGGCGTGCCGACCGGCGAACTGATCGACGAGTACGCCGTCGTCGGCGCCGTCAGCGACGAGTCGCTGGTCGAGTCCCTCGAGGACGCGGGCGTCGAGTTCCGCGAGGACGAGCCCGCCGGCGGTATCGTCGGCGTCTCCGGACTCCTGCTCGGGCTGGGCGAGCGCCGGGGTTTCGAGGCCGCCTGCCTGATGGGCGAGACCAGCGGCTATCTCGTCGACCCCAAGAGCGCGCGCGCCGTGCTCGAGGTGCTCGAGGAGCTGCTCGGGTTCGAACTCGACTACGAGAGCCTCGACGAGCGCGCCGACGAGATGGAGGACGTCATCGGCAAGATCCAGGAGATGGAACAGCAACAACAGCAGATGGACGTGCCGACGGACGACGACCTGCGCTACATCGGATAGCGGCTTCGTTCGGGGCCCGCGAGCGAGGTCGGGCGGCACGCTCGCTTTCTCAGCAAACAGTCACGCGGTTTCGCTACTCAATACAGGGCGAGAATCTGAATCGGCCGACTCGTTACCTGCAGATGCCCACGTACCTTTTTCTCGTCGGGTTCGCTCGCGTTGCTCGCTCACCACTCCTCCAAAAATCTACGCTAAAAAGCCGCCTCCGCGGGCTTCGCCCGCTTCGGCGGGAAACCGCTCGCTCCGCTCGCGGATGCTGGTGGTGATATCTGCTTCGCCTATACGTAGCAGCTATCACTCTCGAGTACAGTTACGCTCGAGACCAATACGCGTTGCATAGAGCTGCGTATTGACTGGCGGCTATCCTGCTACATCTAACAGATGTTCTAAGCGCCGTCCAAGATGGAAAGTGCGTATTCAGCGCGGCGAGTGAAAAAGGAGGATCTCTACCCCGTTGAACAGAACGAAGTTGGTGCTACTCCGTGCAAACACTATATGACTGTTCGTTGTACGCGTATCTGGACGACAAGCTATGAGTGATACAAACGCCGTGCTCGACCACCACCTTGACGCGTTCGCCAATCAGGAACTCGAAGAGACCATGGCCGACTACGGCGATGGCTCGGTCGTCGTTACGAACATGGGAGTCTTCCGAGGTCTCGACGAAATCGAGGAGCTGTTTGCGGATCTGTTCGACGAGCTTTCCCAGGAAGGGACGACCATCGAGGTGGATGACACCATCGTCGAGGATGAGTTCGCCTACCTCCTGTGGCACGCCGAAACGCCGGACAATAGCTACGAGTTCTGTACTGACACGTTCTATATCCCCGAAGAGACGATCGACTTCCAAACCTTCGCAGGCAAGGTCGAACCCAAAGACTGAGAGCAGTACTGAGACATCCAAACACTCCACAGATTACTTGGTACACTCGCTACACCTTGCACCGCAGTAGCGCGTTTCACCCACCATCTCGGGTCGGTCGGCTTCGGGAATCACCGCGGGAACCGCGAACGCTATTTTTGCGCCGACCCACGGACCACATATGACCGATTCTCGAACGACCGAACGCTACGACGTCGGCGTCGTCGGCGCGGGGCTCGCCGGGCTGACGGCGGCACGGGAGCTGACCGACGCCGGCCTCGAGATAGTCGTCCTCGAGGCCAGAGACCGCGTCGGCGGTCGGACGGCCGCGGGTTCGCTGTCGACGGGCGACGCGATCGACCGCGGCGCCGAGTGGATCGGGGCCGACCACGAGCGCGTCCTCGAGTTCGTCGAGGAGTTCGGCCTCGAGCTGTGCGAGCAGTACGACGACGGCGTCGATCGGGTCGCCGTCGCGGGCGAGCTGTTCGACCACGAGAACCGCTTTCGGGCGCTCCCCGAGGAATCGGCCTCGGAGCTGCAGACGGCGCTCGAACGGATCGAGAGCCTGCGTCGCGACGTCCCCCTCGAGTCGCCTTCCGAGGCGCCCGACGCCGACAGGAGGGACGCGACTACCCTCGAGTCCTGGAAGCGGGAGGCGATGGCGTCCGAGGCCGCGCGGGAGGCGTTCGATGCGTTCGTCCGCGCCGAGTTCACCGTCGAACCGAGCGCGATCTCGCTGCTGTACTTCCTCGCGGCCGTCGACGCCGGCGGCGGGCTCGAGATCCCCAGCGAGTCGACTAGCGCAACGCAGGCGTATCGACTCGCCGGGAGCACCCAGCAGCTCTCGGAGGGACTGGCCGACGGTCTCGGCAACGCGATCCGACTGACCGAACCGGTTCGCCGGCTCGATCGGCGGGGCGACGACGTGACCCTCGAGACGGACGACGGGACGTACGCGGTCTCGGACGCCATCGTCGCCGTCCCGCCGCCGCTGATCGATCGGATCGACCACGAGCCGTCGCTGCCCGCCCGCCGACGAGGGTTAGTCCAGCGGATGCCGATGGGTGCGGTAGTCAAGTGTTTTGCCGCCTACGAGGAGCCGTTCTGGCGCGAGAACGGTTACTCAGGATCTGTGCTGGCTACCAACGGTATTGTGACCGAGGTCGCGGACGCGACGCTCCCCGGCGGGGATCGGGGACTCATCGTCGGGTTCGTCGCTGGGGCCGACGCCCTCGAGTGGAGCGACCGACCCGAGACCGAACGCCGAGAGCGGGTGCTCGAGGAACTCGGCCGCTACCTCGGACCGCGAGCGACCGATCCACTGGAGTACGACGACGAGGCCTGGTCGACGACGCGGTGGTCGACGGGCGGGTACAACGCCGCGATGACGCCGGGGACGCTCACGACCTGTGGCGACGCGCTCCGCGAGCCCGTCGGCCGCGTCCGCTGGGCCGGCTCGGAGACGGCGCTCGAGTGGCGCGGATTCATGGAGGGAGCGATCCGCTCGGGGGAACGGGTCGCGAGCGAGGTTCTCGAGGACCGCGGGACTCGAGGGGACTGACGTACCGGTAGTCGGCAGTACGGGTTCGCTGCCGACGGTCGTATTCGGGTGGGGAAGAGGCGGACCTCCCGCGTATCCATCGATCAGCTGGTACAGTAGCGCCGACGCATAGGACACGGGGCCGACACCTTCCGGCCCTCGAGAATCGCCGGCGTCGTTCACCGAGGAGTCGGCCGTTCTCGGCCGATGGGACTTTGATTCTGTCCGAAATGATAAACGTATGGCATCGAACGACGTTCTCGTGAGCGGTTTCGTTGCGTTCGTGGTTGCGACCGCCGTCGCCGGCGTGGTCGGCGGGAAGCGGCTCGGGCTGCGGGTCGGCCTTCTGACCGGGGTCGCAGTGGCCCTGAGCACTTGGCTGTCCGGGCACCGGAACACGGTGGAGTCCGAACTCACGGACGAGGCGACTGCTGCGTGACAGACGGGGCAGATATCTACACGTAACGGAACGCGAATTCCTAGACTGTCCCCCTTGCGACTGTTATCCCTCGAGGACTTCGTAGGAGACGGCGGCGTCCCGCAGCGTATCGGTGACCCGACCGACGGCCTCGGTCGTCGCGACTGTGGTGACCCCGAGTCCGCGTTCGGCGGCGTCGGTCGCGACCTCGCCGACGGCGAAGGTGACGGCGGGATCGACCTCGGCCTGTCGGCAGGCGACGACCGCCTCGACACCCGTCGCGAGGACGAGGTCGGCGTCCTCGCAGTGCTCGGTGATCGTTTCGGCGCTGATCTCGCGGCTGCCGCCCGACCGCACCGCGGGCACCTGCAGGACGGTGACGGAGCCGGGCTCGAGGTCGATGACGCCCTCGAAGCTCGTGACGCCGACGTCGGTGCCGGCCTCGGCGTCGGTCGTCGCGACCCCCGTCGCCGGACCGGTCTCGCCGGGCTCGGCGTGGAGGAGTCCGTTTCGAATCGACAGCGAGACGATATCTCCCTCCTCGAGGGCCTCGACTGCGATCGCCGTATCCTCGCCCATCGCGCCCAGCACGTCCTCGGTGACGTGATCGGCGAACCGTCGAACGTCGCCTGCGGCCTGGAAGAGCCAGTCGACCCCTTCCTTGGTGACCCGATACCGAGAGCGGCCCTCCTTCTCGACGAGCCCGTCGTCGACGAGTTCGCGGATGTACTCGCTTACGGCCTGGCTCGTGACGCCGACTTCCTCGGCGATCTCTCCCTGGCTGACGGCGGGCTGGCGCTCGGCGATCTGGACGAGGATCCGAAACCGCGTCGCAGCCCGTTTGTTATCGAGGACGTCGACCATACGGGTCGTTTTCCCCCAGCGCGGCAAAAAAGGTACGCAGTCGCCGGTCCGTTTCGGTCGTCGAGGCAACAAGTTGATACCGCGAGAGTACATCAGAAAGAATGACTATGTCGCCGCCCTCCTCGACGTCGGTCGGACTCGAGACCGCCGTCGGCGTCGCGTCGGCGGGCAACGGGGCGGTCGGCTCGGCGCTCCAGAGCGTCCAGCCGATCGACGCGCTGGCCTGGATCGCCATCGTCGCCTTCGGCCTCGCGTTGCTCGTTCGGTGGTCGGACGTCGCGGCCCCCGCCCGCCCGATCGCGGGGGTCGCCTGGCTGCTGTTCGGAGCGTACTGGCTGACGATGGTGCCGTACTACTACTACGACGCACAGAGCCCCCTCCAGACGGTGCTGGCGCTCGTCGCGTTACCGCTGTGTGCCTACACGGGCTACCTGCTGTGGGACGGCCGGGAGTCGCTGTTCGTGCTGACCAAGGCCGTCGCGCTCATGGGGCTGATCTACCTGCCCGCGGAGACGATCCCCATCGTCCGCCAGTGGCTGATCGAGACGACCGCGGTCCAGACCCACTACGGGATGGAGCTGCTGGGTCACAGCCCCGGTATCAACGAGGGCGTAAACGGGTACGAGAGTCGGTTCAACTTCGACTCCGAGGAGACCGCGACGGGCCGAACGACGTACATCGTACTCGCCTGTACCGGGCTCGGGAGCATGGCCATCTTCGGCGGGCTGATCGCTGCGGTCTCGGCCCCCCTCCGGCGAAAGCTGACCGCGTTCGCGCTCGCGATCGGCGTCATCTGGCTGCTGAACCTCGTCCGGAACGTCTTCATCGGCCTGGCGACCCCACACGGCTGGTTCCAGCAGGACCTCGTCGTCTCGCTGGTAACGACCTACATGGGCGCCGAGGAGGCCCGCGTCTCCTACCTCGTCGCGCACAACTACATCTCCCAGTTGCTGGCGGTCGTCGCCCTGATCGGCGTCACCTACCTGGTGGTCAAGATCCTCCCCGAGGTCCTCGAGCCCCTCGAGGAGGTGCTGTTCGTGCTCACGGGCACCGAGTACGACCTCGAGACGGCCCTCAGCGCGGACGTCCGAACCGACGGCGGCTCTCGCGACCCATGACTGACGCCGTCGACGTCCCCTTCGAACTGGAGGATCGAGCCGTCTACTTTCCCCGCGCCGAGACCCTCGTCCTCGCGGATCTTCACCTCGGACGCGGCGCCGCCTCGAGAGTCCAGGCACCGATCGGCGGCGAGGAAGACGTCGGCGACAGGCTCGAGGGACTGCTTGCCGCCCGGAGCCCCGAAACGGTCGTGATCGCCGGCGATCTGCTACACTCGTTTTCCCGAGTCCCTCGCGGCGTCGACCGATCGATTACCCGGCTCGTCGACAGCGTCGAGGGCGCCGGTGCCTCGCTGGTCGTTACGCCCGGCAACCACGATACGATGCTCGAGTCGGTGCTCGACGGCGAGACGACACCCGCGTACCGGCTGGCCGACGGGGAGACGGTCGTCTGCCACGGCCACGAGTCGCCTCCGGACGACGTTCGCGACGCGACGCGGTACGTTATCGGACACGAACATCCGGCGCTCGAGATCGACGGGCGAAAACGGCCCTGTTTTCTGTACGATCCCGGCGGCGACGGCCGCGCGGCATCCCTGATTCTTCCGGCGTTTACCCGACTCGCGGGCGGCCGAACCGTCAACCGACTCCGATCGAGCGACCTGCAGTCGCCCCTGGTCGGTGATCTCGACGGGTACTACCCGGCCGTCCACGATCGCTCGAGTGGGGACGTCCTGTGGTTCCCGCCGTTAGGAGAGTCACGCCGTCTCCTCTAACCACAGATATAAAATTTAAAGACTATATTTTCAGAAAGACATATACCACACCATACATACCCTTCGGTAGCAAGATGGCCGAACCCGTAGAACACCGTCCGGTCGCGGATCGTCTCGTCTGTCCGAACTGCCCGGCGGACTACCCGATGCCGTTCTCGAGGCGGTACATCAGCTGTCGGCGCTGTGGAACCGAGTTTCTGGCGCCCGACGAGGCCCGCGGCGGGGACGACTGTCAGGTCGGCGACGATCGCGAAGCGAGATCCGAAGCGGGAGCCGAGGCGGACCGATCGGTCGACGGCGGAACCGACGATCGGATCGATCGCTACCTGAGTGCGATCCGGACGAGTGCGCCGGCTATCGCACTCGGGTTCAACGGCGTCGCGCTCGGGTTCTGGTTCGCCGGGGTCGCGTCCTTCGAAGTCGCCGTGATGAGCGTGTTGCTCGTTACCAACGGGGTTCTGTTCCAGGATCGGCTCTGACCGCACGTTCGGCTACAGCGGTCCGCGAAACGCTTCACTCACCGCTCGAGTGCGAGCGGGAGTACGACGGTGTTCAACGACTCCTGCGGAGGTCGTCTACCGCTGCCTTCGCCGCGAGGCGGCCGCTCTTCATCGCGCCCTGAATCGACGACCACTCGGTGTAATCACCCGCCAGATAGACGGGGCCGTCCGGATCGCGGGGATCGGGCAGTCGATCGCGAAAGCCCGGCGGCTGTGCGAACTGTGCAAACTCGATTCGGTCGGTCCGCCGGGTCTCGAGCGCGTCGAACCGACGGTCCGGGTACCACGCATCGAGGGTTTCGCGGGTGATCGCCTCGAGCTCCGCGTCGCTCTCCTCGCGCTCCCCGAGGTAGGTCGCGCTGATCAGTTCGGCGCCGTCGGGGGCGTACTCGGGAGCGACCGCGCTGTGGGGAACGATCTGGTTCGGGCCCTCGTCGGCCGTGTTGAGGATGAGCTTCCCCCCGTCCTCGAGATCCGTTCCCGCCGGTAGCTCGTAGTACTGGGTGACGCAGGACCGGGCGTCGGTAGGAACCGACTCGACGCCCGTCAGCTCCTGCGCTGCGGGCGGGTCGGTCGCGACCACGACCGCGTCGGCGTCGTACTCGCTCTCGGTCGCGGTCACCGTCGCCGACCCCCCGTTTGCCCCCTCGACCGAGACGTCGGTCACCTCGGTCTCGAGTTGGATGCTGGCGCCGGCGTCCCGCGCGTGCTGGGCCAGCTGGGCCGGGATCGCGGCCATTCCGGTCGCGGGAACGGCCGCGCGGCTCGTCAGCAGCGTCCGAAACGTGTACTCGAAGACCCGACTCGAGGTCGACAGCGATCGGTCGAGGGTGATCCCGCCGTAGAAGGGGGCGACGAAGTTGTGAATAAACCGGTCGGAGAATCCGCGGTCACGGAGGAATCCCTCGATAGTCGTGTCCGGTTCGGAACGCTCGAAGATCGCCTCCGGGTCGCGTCGCGCGAGTTCGACCGCCAGTCGTGCGACGCGGAGCTTGTCCCCCACCGAGACGTCCGTGTTCGACAACGTCGCGAGCAACGCTCGCGGGTTCCGGATCGGATCCGAGAGCGTCGATCGGTGGCCGGATCGAGCGAGGCACGCTCCCGGTGCGAACCGGCGCAGGTCGAGATGCTCGAGATCGAGCTCCCGCTGGACGGCGGGGTACGACGGGAACAGTACCTGAAATCCGCGGTCGAACCGGAACCCCTTGTGCTCACGGGTCCAAACCCGTCCGCCGACGTTTTCCGACCGTTCGAGCAACGTTACGTCCAGTCCCGCACCGGCGAGATGCCGTGCAGCGACGAGTCCGGCGAGCCCGCCGCCGGCGACGACGGCTCGCGGCGTCTGAGTCATACTCGGGGGTTGGAAACCGAGACGGAAAGTCGTACCCGTCGCGGTCGCCGGGCGAACCCCGAACCCGTCAGTGGTCCGTCAGCAGTCGGAGGCCGACCCCGGCCAGAATCACCGGAATACCGATCGCAGCGGTAATAAACGGCGGGACCGGGACCAGAAGCAGTGCAACACCGAGCAGGGCGACGATCGTCGATACTCTGACCATACCGTTCGGTGGGCCTCACGGCGGGTACCGCTGTGGCAGGCATCTCCAGCGGACGTACCGATTCGATGGGCGACCGACGAAGGCCCACACCTAACTTCCGACCGACCGTAGGAGCGGTATGGTCGAGGCGACACTCACGCCGCTCGAGCGCGGCACGATCACGACCGACTACAACCACATTCTCGAGGGCCACACGATGGGATCGGCCGCCGACCCAAACCCCGAGACGACGATGGGCGACGGCCCCGTCTACAACCTCGTGATCGATCACCCCGAGGCGACGATCCTCTGGGACACCGGCTCCCACCCCGAGGCGGATTCGGGCCACTGGCCCGCGGAGTTGTACGCAGCCTTCGAACACACTGGACTCCGGCCCCTCGAGGACGACCTCGAGTCGGCCGGCTACGCGCTCGAGGAGATCGACTGCGTAATCCAGAGCCACCTCCATCTCGACCACGCGGGCGGCCTGTACGCCTTCGAGGGGACCGACGTGCCGATCTTCGTCCACGAACGGGAGCTCAAGTACGCCTACTACAGCGCCAAGACGGATGCCGGCAGCGACGCCTACGTCGCGGGCGACTTCGATCGCGACCTGAACTGGGAGATCGTCCACGGCGACCGCGAGCAGCACTTTCGCGACCTCGAGTTCGTCCGGCTCCCGGGGCACACGCCCGGTCTCCTGGGGGTTCGTCTCGAACTCGAGGACGCAGGCACCGTCCTGATCGCGGGCGACCAGGCCTACGTCCGGGAGAACTACGAGGACGAACACCCGATGGGCGGGAGCCTGCTGTGGTGCAAGCGTTCCTGGTTCGAGAGCCATCGGCTGCTCGAGGAGGAACAACGGCGCCACGACGCCACGATCGTCTGCGGACACGACGAGCGGGACCTCGAGACGCTGCGGGAGCTGTAGCGGTTCATCGGTGGGGCCGACCGTCTGCTTCACACTCGGTCGGAACGAGGTCCGCGCGGCGAGCTGACTTTTATAATGGGTGTCAGGGTAGTGGTCATATGGCCGACCAGAAGATTGCGATCGTAACGGCGGCCGGAAGCGGTATCGGGGAGGCCTGCGCCCGGCGACTGGCCGATGAAGGATACACGCCGGTGCTGCTGTCGCCGTCGGGTAGCGCCGTCGAAGTCGCAAACGACCTCGGCGGGGACGGGTTCGAGGGGTCGGTGACCGATCCCGACGACCTGGCGGCCCTCGTCGAGACGACCCACGAACGCTACGGAGGCATCGACGCGGTGGTAAACAACACGGGTCATCCGCCCTCGGGCGACCTCCTCGAGATTACCGACGAGGAGTGGTACGAGGGGACGGATCTCGTGTTGTTGAACGTCGTGCGTCTGGCTCGGCTCGTCACGCCCATCATGGAGGGGCAGGGTCACGGGTCGATCGTGAACGTCTCCACGTTCTCGGCGTTCGAACCGTCGCTCGAGTTCCCCGTGTCGTCGGTGCTTCGAGCCGGACTCGGGAGCTTCACCAAGCTCTACGCCGACCGGTACGCGGCGAGTGGAATCCGGATGAACACGGTCCAGCCCGGGTTCGTCGACAGCTACGACGTCGACGAGGAGACTCGAGCGCGGATCCCGATGGGGCGACCGGCGCGAACCGGGGAGATCGCAGACGCCGTCGCGTACCTGCTCTCGCCCGCCTCGAGCTACGTCACCGGCCAGAACATCCGCGTCGACGGGGGACTGACGTCGTCGGTCTGAACGCTCCGATTCGAGTCACGCGACTGCACGCATCGGCTCCGTCGTCGGCCCTACTGGCCGACTTCGGTCCGAGCCTGTTCGACCGCGTAGCCGGCGTTCAACACCGTCGCGTCCTCGAACCGCGCGCCGACGAGCATCAACCCGATCGGGAGCCCGTCGACCTCGCCCGCGGGGACGCTGATGCCGGGGTGGCCCGTGCGGTTGAACGGCGAGGTGTTCGCAGGGACGTCAGTCTCGAGGAGCCGATCGAACGCGTCCCGGTCGGGATCGTGTGCGGGCGCGGTCACGTCCGTCGTCGGCATCGCGAGGACGTCGTACTCCTCGAGGACCGCGTCGTACCGTTCGGCCAGCTCGAGCATCAGGTTCATGCCGGCCGCGTAGTACCTGGAGTGGTACCGACTGAGGGTGTACAGCCCCTGGAGCAGCTTGAGCTTGAGGTTCGGCGGGAAGTCGTAGCCCTGCGCGCGCTGGAACTTGCCGAACGCCTCGACCCACGAGGTGCTGTACCAGGCCTTCCAGCCGTGACCGACGCCCTGGCCCATCATCGCGGCGACCAGCCCCTCGTTCGTACAGATCTTGTGGATCGTATCGGCGTCCTCGTGTAGCGGAATCGAGACCTCCTCGACGGTCGCGCCGCGCTCCTCGAGCAGCTCGATCGCGTCTCGAACCTGTTCGTCGACGCCCGGATCACCGTCGGGTTTGTCGAACCCCTCCTCGAGAACACCCACCGAAAGGTCCGAGACGTCGCCATCCAGCGCGTCCTCGTAGCGTTCGGTCGGGACGTCCGTCGGCCGTCGGAGATGGGCCGCGTTGCTCCCGGCGATCGCCGTAAGCATCTTTGCGGCCGTCTCGACGTCGGGGGCCATCGGGCCCGGGTGGTCGATCGTGTGCTCGAGGCCGACGCAGCCGGTGTAGGGGACCAGCCCGTAGGTGGGCTTGTGGCCGACGATACCACACAGCGAGGCGGGGATCCGGATGCTTCCGCCCTGGTCGCTCCCGATCGCGGCGTCGGCCTCGCCCTCGACGACCGCGACAGCGCTGCCGCCGCTCGAGCCGCCCGCGAGGTAGTCGTCGTCGCGGGGGTTCGTGATCGGGCCGAACGCGGTGTGACCGACCCGGGTGACGGCCATGTCGTCCATGTTCGCCTTCCCGACGACGTCGGCCCCGGCCTCGAGCAGCCGGCTGACCACCGTCGCGTCGGCGTTGGGAACGTAGCCCTCGACGACGTTCGAGCCGCAGGTCATCTCGACGCCGGCGACCGCGACGTTGTCCTTGATCGCGACCTCCCAGTCCGACAGCGGTCCGTCCTCGTCGCCCTCGACCTCGCACTTCGTAACCCAGGCGTTGTGCGGGTCTTCGTCGTCGTCGAGCCGGGTTCCCGGGTTTCGGGGTCGGGTTCGCGTGATCGGCCCACGAGGCTCGGGATCGTACGCCTGGATCGTCTCGTACTCCTCGAGATTGTCGGTGAGCTGCTCGTGGTAGAACTCGACTTCGTCCGGCGTGAGATCGAGGAACAGCTCCTCGCCCAGCTCCAGGACGTCGTCCTCGGATGGCGGACGGATTGGCATACGTTTCCGTCACCGCTACGACAAAAAGGGATTCAGCATGACCCTGCGCAGTCGATTCCGTCGCGAGAGCCGATCGCGGGGAGGCCGTCGCTCTGAGGATTCGTGGAGCTAGACGAGTGCCTCGAGATCGGTCGGCCGCTCGAGCAGCCGGTACTCGCCGTCGTCGTACGCGACGACGTCCTCGTGGCGAAGGTGGTCGAGGTGGGCGTAGGCCTCGCCGGGGCCGTGGACGATGTGGATCCCCTCGAGATCGCCAAAGAGGTGGGCGCTGACCGTCCAGGCGTCGGCAGGGCCGTGTTCCTCGAGGACGTCCAGGACGTTCCCGGTCCGCTCGCGGTGGTGGTCGAGGATCGTCCGCGCGCGCTCGGAGGGTTCCTCGATGGGGTCGCGGTGGCCCGGCCAGACCCGATCGTACTCCCGGTCGATGAACGCCCGCAGCGTCTCGGCGTAGCGCTCGAGGGGGCGATCGACCCGAACGTCGGCACCGCCGACGTTCGGGGTGTAGACGGGGAGAACAGTGTCGCCGACGAACGCCTCCGAAGCGGTGCCGTCGGCCGACGCTCCGTCCTCGATCTCGAAACAGCACAGTCCCGCCGCGTGGCCGGGCGCGTGGACCGTCTCGAGGGTCGTCCCGCCGACCTCCAGTACGGTGCCGTCCTCGATGGGGGTCGGCTCCGCGGGCAGCCCCTCGATGTGGACCGAGCCGTCGAGAAACGCGAGCAGCTCTTCGCGGGCGTCCTCGGGGAGCCCCCACTCCTCGAGCATCGTCTCGCGGCGGTCCTCGAGGGCGGCGACGGCCGCCTCGTCCTGCTCGACGAGGGGGGCGTCTGCCTCGTGGACGTACACCGTTGCACCGCTCTCGCGTTGGATCTCGCCGGCCAGTCCGGCGTGGTCGACGTGGAAGTGGGTGAGGACGATGTCGTCGACGTCGGCGAACTCGTAGCCCCGTTCGGCCAGCCCGTCCCGGAGGTCGGTCCGGATGGCGTCGGTCGCGACCCCGGTATCGACCAGCGCAAGTTCGTCGGTCTCGTCGTCGGCGAGCACGTAGGCGTTGTTTCGGCCTTCGAACTCCTCGTTGCCCAGCGTGATCCTGTCCATACGGAGGTGTCACTCGTCGATCGGTGATAACTCGAGTGGTACCGGAACGCGAGTTAGGGATCCTCGTTTCGGCGCACCTCGCCGATCGTCGCGAGACGCTCGAGGTCCCGCTCAGCGTCCGGCGACCGCCGGTGCTGGGGCGACGCGATCGCGTCGCCCGTTCTCCGATGCGTCCGACGAGGTCCTCGATCGTGAGCCACTCGCGGGGTCGATCGATACCGACTTGACGCACACCGATTCGTTCGGTGAGGATCGACGAAAAGCGTTGTTTCAGTGATCGCTTCTCGCGGGCGCTGCCCGTTCACCGCTTCGCGTTCGGTACGCTTACTCGAGTTCGGCCCGCAGCAGCTGGTTGACGTCGCCCGGATCCGCGCTCCCACCCGTCTTCTGCATCACCTGGCCGACCAGGAAGTTGATCGCACCGTCGTCGCCGGACTCGTAGTCCGCGACCGCATCGGGGTTCTCCTCGACCGCTTCGACGACCGCCTGCTGAACCTCGTCCTCGCCGGTCTTGCCGAGCCCTTCGGCCTCGACGATCTCGTCGGGACCCGCCCCGTCGTCGAGCATCGACCGCAGCACCGTCTCGCGGGCGTTTTTCGCCGTGATCTCGTCTTCGGCGACGAGCTCGACGAGTCGAGTGACCTCCTCGAGGCGGCCCTCGATGTCCGTGATCTCCATGTCGCGGTAGTTGAGTTCGCCGAGCAGGTTGTCGGCGACCCACGTCGCCGCCAGATCGGGGTCGTACTCGCCGGCGACGTCCTCGTAGAAGTCCGCGACCTGTTTCGTCGAGGTGAGCTTCGAGGCGGCCTCGTCGCTCAGGCCGTACTCGTCCTCGAAGCGCTCCCGGCGGGCGGTCGGAAGTTCGGGAATCGCGATCTCCTCCTTCCAGCCCGAGACCCGCAGCGGCGGCAGGTCGGCCTCCTCGAAGTAGCGGTAATCCTTCTCCTCTTCCTTCGATCGCATCGAGACCGTGATCCCCCGCGACTCGTCCCAGTGGCGAGTCTCCTGCTCGACGGCTCGGCCCCGCTGGATCGCGTTCTTCTGGCGGGTCTCCTCGTAGGCCAGGGCCTTCTGGGCGCCCTTGTGACTCGAGATGTTCTTGACCTCGGTGCGGTTGGCCGCGGCGAGAGCGTCCGGACCGATCTCGGTGACGTCGTCGCTCTCGATCTCATCCTCGGGGATGATCGAGAGGTTGGCGTCGATCCGGAGGCTGCCGTCGCGTTCGGCGTCGAAGACGCCCAGGTACTCGAGGACTTCCTCGAGCTCCGAGAGAAACGCCCGCACCTCGTCGGGGCTGCGGAAGTCGGGCGCGGTGACGATCTCCATCAGCGGCGTCCCCGCGCGGTTGTAGTCGACGAGCGTGTACTCCGCGGAGTCGATCCCGCCGCCACCGCCGACGTGCTGGAGGCTGCCCGGATCCTCCTCGAGGTGGGCCCGTTCGATCGTCACGGTTCGGCGGTCACCTTCGACGCTGATCTCGAGTTTTCCCTCCTGGCAGATCGGCTCGTCGTACTGGGTGATCTGGAAGTTCTTCGGCAGGTCGGGGTAGTAGTAGTTCTTCCGGTGGAACCGCGTTTCCTCCGGAATGTCGGCGTCGATCGCCTTCCCGATCTTCACTGCGGCCTCGACGGCGCCCTCGTTGAGCACCGGGAGCGCACCGGGGAGGCCGAGACAGACCGGACAGACGTGGTCGTTCGGCTCGTCGGTCGCCTCGGTCGCACAGCTACAGAAAATCTTCGTGTCGGTCTCCAGCTGGACGTGGACCTCGAGCCCGATGACGGTGACGAGGTCGCCCTGCTGGACGGTCTGGGCAGTCATTGCACCCCGATTCGGGCCGGGTCGGGTAAAACGTAACGGGACGGCGTCGTCTCGTGTCCAGAACGGGGAGCCACGTTACGAGTACCAGGGTTCGGCTCCCCCTCGTGCTCCCGGACCGGGGTCACAGCGGAACCTGATAGGGGTAACCGTTTATTCGCCCGAGCCACAAGCGCCGAACTATGACTGGAGCTCGCACGCTCCTCGTTCGTTCGGAGGACGGGGTGGACCGAGCGGCGGGGGCGCTCGAGGACGCGGGGTGTCGGGTGACGGCGGTCGACTCCGCGACGCGGGCGCTCGCGGTGCTGTCGAGCGAGGGGTTCGACTGCCTGGTCAGCGAACAGTCCCTGTCCGGCGACGACGGGCTTTCGCTGTTCGACGCGGTTCGGGAGGTGGAGCCGGAGCTCCCGTTCGTGATGTACGCCGACGGAGAGGTCGCCGAGGACGCGTTCGAGGCGGGCGTCGACCGGTTCGTCGCCAAAAACGGCGACGGCTCTCAGGAGGAACTCGCCGGAGAGGTGGCCGCGGTCACGTCCGCGACGGAGGTGGTCGAACGGGACGTCTCCGACCACGAGCCGGCCCCCGAGGAGATCGTTCGGGCGATCGACGACGCGTCCGTCGGCATCACCATGACCGATCCCTCGTTGCCGGACAACCCGATCGTCTACATCAACGACGCCTGGGAGGAGATCACCGGCTACGCCCGGGAGGAGATCCTGGGACGGAACCCGCGGTTCCTGCAGGGTCCCGGCACCGATCCCGAGGCCCGAAAGACGCTATCGGTGGCGCTCGACCGGGAGGAGCCAACCACCGTCGAACTCAAAAACTATCGGTCCGACGGCACCCCGTGGTGGAACGAGCTAACCGTCGCACCGATCCACGACGAGGACGGGGAGCTCGTTCACTACGTCGGGTTCCAGAAGGACGTCACCGATCGCAAGACCGCGGAGCGTCTCGCGGAGGAGCGTGCCGAGAAACTCGTCGACGAGAAGGAGGCGCTCGAGCGAATCCTCACGCGAGTCAACGGCGTTCTCAGCGAGATCACGCGCGTCCTGGTCGAGGAGAACGACCGACCGATCGTCGAGCAACGGATCTGCGACGAGCTCGTCGACGCCGAGGGGTACGTTGCCGCCTGGATCGGCTCGGTCGACTCGGTCGGCGAGACCCTGGAACTGACCGGAACGGCCGGACTCGAATCGGAAACGGGGAGCCGATCGCTCGCGGACCTCCCGGACGCCGTCTCGCGGGCCGTCGAGACGAACGAGATCGCCCGGCAGTCGGTCCGGGAGTGCGACGCCGAGACGTTCGACGTGGCCGCCGTCGGCGCGTGCCGAATCGCCGTCGTTCCGCTCGTCTACGGCCACAAGCGGTACGGGCTGCTCGGCGTCTACGGTGACTCCGAGTCAGCCCTGGACGCCCGCGAGGGTCGGCTGTTCGACTCGATCGGCGCGATGATCGGTACCCGATTCAACGCGATCGAGATCTCGAAGGTCCTGACGGCCGATCGCGTCGTCGAGGTAACGGTGTCGATCGCCGACCCGTCGTTCCCGCTGTCGGCCGTCGCGGCCGCGGTCAACGGCGAGGTCGAGTACGTCGGGATGACGTCGGCGGGCGAGGAGACGGAACTGTTCGTGACCATTCGCTGTGAGGGGGCGGTACCGGATCTCGCGACGCTCTCGTACGTCGAGGACGTGCGGGAGGTCGCCCGGACCGACGACGTCCACACGCTCGCCCTCGCGGTCGACGTGGCGACGCCCTTCGACGAACTGGCCGACTACGGGGCGTCGGTCTCTCGGGTCACCGCGAACCCGACCCGGGCGCGGGTCGTCGTCGACCTCCCGCTGAAGTACGACGTTCGGGCGGTGCTCGAACTGCTCGAATCGCTGTACGACGGCGTCGAACTCCGATCGCAGGTCGAACACGATCGGCGCGAGCGAACTTCCGAGGAGTTCGCGTCCGATCTCGAACAGCGGTTGACCGACCGCCAGCAGGTGTCGCTCGAGACTGCTCACATGAACGGCTACTTCGAGTGGCCGCGGCCGACCGACGGCGACGAAATCGCCGACACGATGGATATCACCCGTCAGACCTTTCACCAGCACCTTCGCGCGGCAGAGCGCAAGCTCGTCGACACCTACGTCGACTCCTGGTCGAACGGTCGCTGACCCGACTGCGACCCCGGGCGGGCTCCCGTCACGACCGGTGGTAGACGTTCCCGTCGCGCTCGCGGCGGTACTGTCTCCGCATACGGCCGTCAACCGACCGATCGCTCCGGTGGCTCTGTGCCGCGGAACCCGGACTGGTTAGGGAAATTGTTCTTTTGTGCCGTCGCCACCGTTCGCACATGGTTACGGTATCCGAAACCGTCGAGATCGACGTCGACCCCGAACGAGCGTTCGACTACCTCGACGATCCCCACAACCACGCCGAGGTGACGCCGAGTCTCTCCGACGTCCGAAACGTGAAGTCGATCGAAGACGGGAGCAAGCGCCTCGAGTTCACCTACGAGATGGTCGGCGTCGGCCTCGACGGCGAACTGGTCCAGACGATCCACCAGCCGCCGGAACGGCACACGTTCGCGATGTCGGGCACCCTCGAGGGGGAGATCGATATCGAACTCGAGGCACACGACGACGGCACCCGACTGACGTACACGGGAACGTACGACCTCCCGGGGCGGGTACTCTCGAAAGCCGCCGAGCCGTTCGTCCGGCGGTACAACGAGCGCGAGCTGCGAACGACGCTCGAGAACCTCAAGAGCCGACTCGAACTGTCGGAATGACATCCTCCCCGGCGTGAACGCTGGGGTTTCCTCACGCTGGGAGTCTCGGCTACGCCGAGTCCACGGAGGCAACTTGCGGGTCTGTGTGCTCCTCGTTGGGACGGTGAGAGTGTGGTGTCTCCAGCCAGTCGTGGCTGTCCCACTTGAGGCACACGGGCCGCCGTAAACGGCGGGACTCTCTCGCTGTTTCAGGTAGGAAACGGGATCAGCTGCCGAACAGCTTGTCGAGGACGAGCCGCTGGACGATCCCGGGGCGGTGCTCGTCGGTCGGCTGGACCATCACCGCGGTCACGTCGACCGAATCCACGAGCCGATCCCCGGGACGGCCGAGCACGTCACCCACGATGCCGCGGCTCTCCGTACCGGTCACGAGGAGGTCAGCCGACTCGGCGAACCGGGCGAGTCCCTCGACGCGGTCGTCGGTCTCGACGACGTGCGATCGGGCCGGCACCGTCAGGATTCGCATGAGGTCCACGTGGTAGTCCTCGATGACCTGGCGACGCTGGCCCGGTGCGTCGGCCGGAACCGCCTGCAACAGGACCAGCTCCGCGCCGGTCTCCTCGGCGATGGCGTCGGCGACGAGCAGTTTCAGCGGGTCGTAGGCTCCGCGGCTCGCGACGACCGCGATCTCGTCGACGCCGTCGAACCCCCGGTCTTCGACCAGCAGTACGCCACAGGGGGCGTTTCGCAGGACGTGGTCGTTCAGCCCCCCGGCGAGCGGCCGGTGAAACTCCTCCCGCCGTCGCTCGAGCACGAGCAGGTCGTAGCCCTCGAAGGTGGCGAACTCGATGATCGCGTCGGGGACGTCCTCGCTCTCGATCTCGAGGTAGTCGAACGACGCGCCGGCCGGACCGCGTACCTCCGTCCCGCCGGACGGTCTGAGCGACCAGTCGGTCTCTCGCATCCAACTCGGCGGATCGTCGACCGGAAGCCAGTCGGGCGTCTCGCGTCGCGTCACCGACGGCCCGCTCCCGGTGAACGCCCGATGGGGGACGTCGGCGAACCGGGCGACAGTAACCGACCCCGTCCTGAGTCGCGAGAGGTCGGCGGCGATCCTGACCAGATTCGTCCGGGTCCGGTCGTTCGTGACGTCGGTAAGCGCGACGAGGACGTCGTGGCGTCGATCCGCCGCGAACAGCTCCGCCGTCCGCTCGACGGCGCTTTCGCCCACGCTCTGTCTGACCCCCGATCGCGCCGCCCCCTCCCGATCGATCCGCGGACGGGCGTAGAGGTAGTACCAGGCCAGCGAGCCGGCGACGATCACGAGCGAGCCGAGGAAGGGAACGAGCCCCATCTGGGTCAGGACGAGGATCCCACCCCCGATCCCGACCAGTTGGAGCCACGGGTACAGCGGCGAGACGAACGCGGGTGAGTACTCCTCGACCGCCCCCTCTCGGAACCCGATCAGCGCCACGTTGAGCAGAATGAACACGAGGATCTGGAAGGCGCTGCCGAACTGGGCGATCCGCTCGATCGGAAAGACCGTGACGAGGACGACCATCACGGCGCCGGTCAGCGCGATGGCGTTGGCCGGCGTGTTGTACCTGGCGCTTATCGACTCGAATCGGGGCGGAACGAGGCCGTCGCGGGCCATCGCGAACGGGAACCGTGACGCGGCGAGCAACCCCGCGTTCGCCGTCGACGCGAGCGCGAGCAGGGCGGCGAGAACGACCGCGATGACGCCGATCTGGCCGAAGGCGGCGTCGGCAGCGGCCGCTATCGGCGCGGTCTCCTCGCCCGGCGCCGCGGGGACGAATCCGGCCCCGGGCTCGAGGTCGGCGAGCGCGATCGCGATCCACACGACGGCGACGTAAAGCGCCGTGGTGAAAACCAGCGAGCCGACCATCGCCAGCGGGAGGTTCCGACCGGGATCTTTCACTTCCTCGGCCACGGCAGTCACCTTCGTCACGCCGGCGTAGGAGACGAACACGACGCCGACCGCAGCGAGAATGCCGTCGGCCGTGAGGTCGAAACTGCCAGCCGTCTGCTCCGGAGCGAACGCCTGGCTCGAGAAGCCGCCGACGATGAAAAACGCCATGACGGCGAGCATGACGCCGACGATGACGAACTGCATCGAGCCGGACCCTTTCGCGCTGGCGATGTTGACCAGGGTGAAAAAGAGCGCGAGAGCGACCGCGAGCACGACGATCCAGTCGGCGAGCACCGGCGCGAGCTGTGCCAGGTACGGGACGCCACCGACGAGCGCGAGGGAACTTTTCAGCGAGAGCATCAGCCAGGTCCCGATCCCGGCGACGGTACCGAGGACGGGCCCCATCCCCCGCTCGACGTAGATGTACGCGCCGCCGTCCTCGGGCATCGCGGTCGCCATCTCGGCCGCGCTGATCGCCGCCGGGAGCACCAGGAGGCCAGCGATCAGGAACGCGACGACGGCGGCCGGGCCTGCGGCGACGTAGGCGATCGCCGGCAGGATGAAGATCCCGCTGCCGACCATCGCCCCGATGGCGAGCGCTGTCGTCGACAACAGCCCGAGATCCCGCTTGAGATCAGTTGGCACCGCCGCCCCTCCGTTCGAACGCGTTCACGACGTTCGATCGTTTGGGCAGATGGACGGTGAGTGTCACACCTAACCAGTAATACGTCGCTGGCGGGCGCGGATCGCGACGGTGTTCGCCTCGCGAGCGCGAAGCATTATCCCTCTCCACGACGTCAGACGGCTTCGATGGCCGACCACGACGACGTCACGGAGACGGTGCTCTCGGGCGAGGCGTACGCCCGAGCGGCGCTGTCGACGAGGCGATTCTACCCGCTCGGGCTCCGGGGCAAGGTGCTGTTTTGCATCCTGACGGTTGCGTCGACGATCCTGATCGCACCCGCCACGTACGCCCGTCGGAGTCTGATCGGATCGCTCGAGGGGGACGCTGCCTCCTCAGGTGCGATCGAGCCCGGTTTCAGTACGATCGCTCTCGCCGGCGTCGTCTCGACGAGCCTCTGTGCGATCCTCCTGTTGCGCTTTCTCTGGCTGGTCGAGACAGACGCACTCTCCGTCGAGCAGGCGACGGACGTGATCCGGATCGAGGAGGCGATCCTGACCGTCGCCATCTCGACGGGGACGATCATCGTCGCCGCGAGCGTGACGCTGGCCCTGATCGGCCTTCTTTCCCCGAGCCTGGCCGTGGCTCTCTACGGCTCCGGCGTCCAGCTCTACGTCCAGGCCGGCGGCCTCTTCGCCGTCGACGCGCAGGTCACCTCCGGTCTCGCGGTCGCGATCACGCTCGCTTTCCTGTTGCTCTACCTCCTGATCACGGGCGAGGGCGAGCGCCGACGGGCGGCCGTCCCACAGCCCCAGTGAGTCCGACGGACGACGACCGACTCGACGTAATCGTTCGGACCCCTCACTGGATCGCGATCCCTTACCAGTATGGAACCCCGTTCACTTCGGATGGAACCTAACATGACAGCGTAGCCATGCAACTGACCGGATCACTGGCAGCGATCACACAGGAGATAATCCTACAGGCACCGGAGACCCAGACCGAGATATTCGAACACGTGCTCGACGACACGTTGCTCACGCTCTCGTTCGTCGCAAACATCGCCCTCGCGGGGCTGACGATCCTCTTTATCGTCGCCATGGCCCGGGGCGTGACCGACCCGCGGACGAAACTGATCGTCGTCGCGACGATGCTGATCTCGGTCGTCTCGATCTCGAGTTACACCGGGCTCATGTCGGGACTGACGTTGAGTTTCATCGAGATGCCGGCAGGTCACCCGCTCGCGGGCGAGGAGGTGCTTACCATGTGGGGGCGCTACCTCACCTGGACGTTCTCCACGCCGTTCATCCTGATCGTGCTCGGGATGATCGCCGGCTCGAATCTGACGAAGATCCTGACCACCGTCTCGATGACGATCGCGATGTGTGTCACCGGCCTGGCCGCCGCGCTGACCACCTCCTCGTACCTCATGCGCTGGTGGTGGTTCGTGCTCAGTTCGGCCTTCTTCCTGGTGATCGTCTACGTCATCATGGTCGACTGGACCCGGGAGGCCGAGCGGACCGGCACCGGGGATCTGTTCAACACGCTGAAGATCCTCACCGTCGTCGGCTGGTTCGGCTACCCGATCCTCTGGGCGCTCGGCGTCGAAGGGTTCGCGCTGCTCGAGGTCTGGATGACCTCCTGGGGCTACAGCGTCCTCGACATCATCACCAAGTACATCGTCACCGTGCTGATCGTGATGTACGTCATCAAGGAGCCCGAAACGATCACCGGTGACGCCGACTACGGCACCACGCTGAAGGGGGTCGGGACCCCCGCCGACGACTGACCCGGACGCAACCGACCAGATGCCACCCTACAGTTCCACACGATGACACCCCCGCTTACCTACCTCGGCTTCCACCTCGTCTTCACGCTTCCGCCGATCGCGCTGCTCGGCTGGCTCGCCGTCAGACGCGAGCGAGCCTGGTGGAACTGGCGGTCGCTTTCGGGGTTTGCGATCCTGGTCGCGCTGGCGATGGTGTACACCACGCCGTGGACGAACGCGCTGATCCCCGAGGGGGTCTGGTGGTACGGCGAGGGTGCCGTCATCGCGACGGTCTGGTACACCCCCGTCGAGGAGTACCTCTTTTTCGTCCTCCAGACGGCGCTGACGGCGTTCTGGCTCTTTCACCTGCTCGACGTCGCTGACGTCTCGCTGGATCTCCCGGGGAGTCACCGGCTCGTCGGCGTGCTCGCCGGCGCGGCGCTCTGTCTGGCCGGCTGGCTCCTCCTCGGGACGACCTCGACGTTCTACCTCGGGGCGATCCTGTTCTGGGCCGGCCCGATCCTCGCGATCCAGTGGGGGTTCGGTCTCACCTACCTCGTCCGCGCGAGACGACAGGTGGTGCTCGCGATCGCCGTGCCGACGCTGTACCTGTGGCTCGCCGACTGGGTCGCGATCTCGCTCGGCATCTGGATGATCTCGGAGACGCACACGATCGGCGTCGGCGTCGCCGGTCTACCGCTCGAGGAGATGCTGTTCTTCCTGCTGACGAACGTCTTCATCGTGCAGGGAATCGTTCTCTACGTCTGGGTACTCGACCGCCTGGACGTCGATCCGGCCAGCTCACCGGTTCGCTCGGTCGCGAGGCGACTCGGCGGCCGACCGCTCGATGAGTGAGCCGGCGTCCTCGAGCGACCTCGGCGGTGATGCGGTGACCAGCACCGCACGGAAGCGTGCCACCCGGATCGCCGTCGTCGGTGGTGTCGTGGCCCTGGCCGTCGGCGCGGCCGTTACCGCTGTCACCGACTCGATCCCACTGTGGGCACAGCTGCTTCCGTTCGCGGCGAGCGTCCTCGTCTTCGGGCTCCCTCACGGCGCCGTCGACCATCTCGTGCTCCCGCGTGCGTACGGCCGCCCGGTCACTCCTCGAGCCCTGGCGTTCGTCGGTGGCCTGTACCTGACCGTCGGCGGCCTGTACGCCGTCGTCTGGTGGGTCGCGCCCGCGGCCGCGTTCGCGGCGTTCATCGCGCTGACGCTCGTCCACTGGGGCCAGGGCGACGTCTACGCGCTCGTCGTGCTCGCGGGTGCGGACCACCTCCGGACGCGGGCGGCCCGCGCGCTGACAGCGTTCGTTCGCGGCGGGATCCCGATGCTCGTTCCGCTGGTCGCGTTTCCAGCCGAGTACGCCTTCGTCGCGCAGACGCTGGTGGGGCTGTTCGATCCCGCCGCCGTGGCGGCCCTCGAGCCTGCTTTTACGCCCGAGGTGCGCCTCGTCGTCGGTGTCGTCCTTGCGGCGTCGATACTGGGATCGCTCGCGATCGGGTTTCGCGCGGCCGACGACCACGGTCCCTGGCTGCTCGAGGCGGGCGAAACGCTCGGACTGGTTGCATACTTCGCGGTCGTCCCTCCAATTCTCGCGATCGGGCTGTACTTTCCGTTCTGGCACTCGCTTCGCCACATCCTCAGAGCGATGCTGCTCGACGAGCCGGCCTGCAGTCGGCTCGCCGAGGGTCCGCTCGCCGGTGCGTTCGGTCGGTTCGCTCGCGACGCCGCGCCGTTGACCGCCGGCGCGCTCGTCCTGTTCGTCGCCCTCGCGCTCCTCGTGCCGACGACGCCGGCAATCGTCGACGACCTGCTGGGAGTGTACCTGGTCGGCATCGCAGTGTTGACACTGCCACACGTCGTCGTCGTCGCGCTGCTGGATCGCCGGATCGGACTCTGGGCGCCGGGGCGCTGACCGACCGGCGAACTCGAGAACCGACCGTAGCGGCGCCGGATAGCTATAAATCGAAGGCGATCGTATCTGGCTGGCAATGTCTCACACAGATGACGGTTCCGACCATCCACTCGAGCCGCTAGCGCCGACGGAGATCGAACGGAGCTGGTCGATCGCGACCGAGGAGCGCGGGCTCTCCGAGGACGCGCGTGCGATCGAGATCACGCTCGCCGAACCACCGAAGGCGGCGCTTCGGGCGTTCGAGGACGGCGGGCCGAAACCGGAGCGACGGGTACGGATCGTCGCCCGCGACAAGACAGAGGGGGCGTCCTACGAGGGGATCGTTTCGCTTGACGACGAGGCGGTCGTCGAGTGGAGCGAGATCGAGCGCGGCCAGCCGCGGATGATCGGCGAGGAGTTCGTCGAGGTCGAGCAGACGGTGACGGAAAACGAGGAGTTCCGCGAGGCGGTGCGCCGACGCGGTGCCGATCCCGATCTGGCGATCGTCACCGCCTGGTCGGCGGGGTACGACTTCGTCCCCGAGGATATCGATCGGGAGCGACGGCTGGCACACGGCATCGCCTGGGTGCAAGGCGACGCCGAGGACGAGGGTGCGGAGGCGTACAACCGACCGCTGTCGGGGATCCACGCGTGGGTCGACCTCGACGACCGCGAGGTAGTGAAGCTCGTCGACACGGGGCCCAAAACCGAGGACGTCGTCGGGACCCTCCGGACGAGCTACTACCGCGAGGAGAAACGCGACCTCCGCGAGGACCTCGAGCCGTACAACGTGATCCAGCCGGAGGGGCCGAGCTGGGAGGTCGACGGTCACACCGTCGAGTGGCAGAACTGGCGCGTTCGAGTGGGGTTCAACCACCGCGAGGGGCTGGTGCTTCACGACGTCAGCTACGACGACGACGGCGACGAGCGGACGATCCTCCGGCGGGCCTCGTGGCCGGAGGTCGTCACCGCGTACAACGACCCCGACCCGGACCACGACTGGAAGGCTCCCTTCGACGTCGGCGAGTACGGACTGGGTCGGCTGGCGAACTCGCTGAGCGAGGGCTGTGACTGTCTGGGATACATGCACTACTGGGACGCCGCGCTCAACGACGCCGACGGCAACGCGCAGCTGATCCCGAACGCGATCTGTCTCCACGAGGAGGACTACGGCCTCCTCTGGAAGCACTACGACTGGCGGGTCGGCGACCACGAGGTGCGGCGCAACCGACGGCTCGTGATCTCGTTCATTTCGACGATCGGGAACTACGACTTCGGGTTCTACTGGTACTTCTACCAGGACGGAAGCGTCGAGGGCGAGGTCCGACTGACGGGCTGTAACGCGACGGGGCTGCTCGGCGACGACCGCGAGACGGGGTACGCCGAGACGATCGGTCCTGGCCACAAGTCGATGCTCCACCAGCACGTGTTCAACTGCCGGCTCGATTTCGAGGTCGACGGTCCGAAAAACACCGTCCAGGAGGTGAACCTCCGGGAGGTGCCTTACGGGCCCGACGGGTACGATCCGACGCCCCACGCCGACGCCGACCGAAAACACCTGAACCCGCACGGGAACGCCGCCTACGTCGACCGCACGCGGTTCGAACGGGAGTCCGAGGCCAAACGTCTGACGGACACCCACGCGGGTCGCTACTGGGAGATCGTCAACGAGGACGTCCGAAACGACGCGACGGGCGAGCCAGTCGGCTATCGACTGATGGGCGGCGACGGGACCAACACCGCGTTCCCGATGCAGGCCGGCTCCGGCGTGGTGAAACGGGCCGGCTTCGCGAAGAAACACCTCTGGGTCACGCGGTACGACGACGACGAGCGCTACCCCGCGGGCGAGTATCCAAACCAGAACCCTGGTGGCGAGGGGCTGCCGGCCTGGACCGAGGCGGACCGATCGATCGCGGACGAGGACCTCGTCGTCTGGTACAACCTCTGTCAGACCCACGTCTCGGTGCCAGAGGACTGGCCGATCCTGCCCGCGAAGATAGTCTCGTTCAAGCTCCAGCCCGCCCACTTCTTCGAGGAGAACCCGGCGATCGACGTCCCGCCGGAGCACGCGATCAAGGACGTCGAGAAGTGGAAGACGGAACGGCAGGAGTCGATGGATCTCGACGAGTAGCGATCGCCGTCTCGAGCGACTGCCGGGCGTCGTTCGGCCCGCCCTCGTCCCCACAGAGCGGCGTCCCAAAACGGTCACCGGCCGGCCGTCAGTTCTCCGCCGCCAGTGACGGCTTGACGACCGCGAGAAAGAGGAAGTACGCGAGCGCGGCGACGACGATCGAGACGGCGAGGACGGTCACGCCGACGAATCCCTCGAGTGCCGCCTCGGGTCGCTCGAAGAGGTACGCGCCGCCCTCGATGGCGAACACGACCAGTCCGCCGTAGACCGCGGTGAACGCGACCGCCCGGACGAGCGCTTCCCCGTCGTACCCCGGGCTTCGAAAGAGTTCGACCACGAACAGCAACGCGAGCGCCAGCACGTAGAACGGCTCGGGTACAGCACCGAATCCGACGGTACTCACGGCGAGGTAGCCGTAGTACGCGAGCGCGAGCAACACCCCGCCGAGCAGGGTCATCGAGAGGCCGTACCCGCTGGCGTCGTCGACCGCAGGCGTCGTGAACTCTATCCCGTCGTTCGCGTCGTCGACCGGAGTCGAATCCGGCCCGGCGGTCTCGTCGTCGGACATGGCTCTACACGTTGACTCGACACCCATCCTTAGAAACATTCGGTATGTTATACACTTGTTCGAGGAGAATCCGACGATCGACGTCCCGCCGGAGCACGCGATCGAGACATCGAACAGTGGAAGGCCGACCGTCAGGAATCGATGGAACTCGACGGGTGAACGTTCGATCGCGGTCCTGTCGACCGACGCCACCGGAACCGCCGACCCTCGATTTCGACTACGATACCACTCGAGGGGGCTGTTGCGACCCCCTCTAGCGCCCGGAACTACTCGTCTTCGAAGTCCTCGAACTCGAGTCCCAGTTCGTCGAAGAGCTCGACGACTAGCTCGTAGTCGTCCCTGTCGGCCTCCTCGATGCCGGTAAACCAGAGCTCGTAGTCTTCATCGACGTCCTCCGGGATGAGGTCTTCCTCCTCGGCGTCGAGCAGCGCCTCCCTGACGTCGTCGCGAACTGGCTCGTCCCAGTCGCTCCGGGCCGTGATCGGCGCCCGCGGGAGTGGATCCGAGACGGCGACCAGCTGCAGTTCCTCCGCCTCGTCCTCGAGCGCCGACCCCGCGTCGTCGTACTCCGCGGAGTGTTCGACGAACTCCTCGTGTTCGTCGAACTGCTCCTGGGGGATCTGCGGTGCGGAGGCGAACGCACCCGTCGCGGCGGCCGCGACGGTGTCGTCGTTGATCATCTGTTCGCGGGTCGTGTCGTGGTCGTCCGCGGTCTGGATCTCGAGATCGTTCGCGTCACCCTGCGGGAAGTCGCCGATGTCCAGTCCGGCCTCGCTCAGCATCATCGCCGGCGCGAGCGTCCCGCTGAACGACAGCAGCGCGCCGGTGGCCATCGTCTCGCCTGCGAGGTCGTCGATGGTTTCGATGTCGCTGTCCGGCGTGGTGATGATCGTCGAGAAGTACAGCGGGCCGCCGAAGGCCGTCCGCATGCCGAGGACGTCCGCGAACTCCTGGCTTCCCGGGAGCCCCGTCGGCGACGTGTCCGCGATCTCCGCCTGGTTGGTGTTGAGCGCCTCGAAGGTCTCGACGTAGCTGCCGGCGCGGATGAGTTCGACCTCCGCGCCGGTTTCGGCCTCGAGGTACTCCTTCATCGGCGTGTACTCCTCGACGATGTCGGTCTGTTCCTCCGCCGGGTTGAGGACGAACCGAACCGGATCGTCGTCCTCCCTGCCGCCGCCATCACCCTCTCCGAGGCAGCCGGCCAGCCCCGCGAGCGCGGCTCCGCCGGTCGCGGTCAGAAACGTTCGTCGAGTGTTGGTACCACGGTGTGGTAGCTTCGCCATATTTGGTACCCAGAGTCACCCATCATAAAATCAACGAGGCGACCGCGGGCGTTTCGTACGGCGATCGCATCAGCGACTGATCTGGAACACCGAGCAGGTCGGGTTCGCTTCCGATATCCGTTCGGCCGGAGCCACCGCCCGTCCTCGAGATCCTCGAACCGGACAACGCGGTCCAGTTGGCCCGACCGAGCCGGGGGTCGCCGCCGCTCCGCCGACGGAACTAGCGTCAGAATCGGGGTCGCTCACCGCGAGGAGCTGCCTGGACCTCGACGAGTAGCCACTACCCCGTCACTCGAGCGCGTCGGCGACGACCTCGATCGGCGTCGGCGGCTCTTCGGGTGCACCTGGCCTGTCCCCGAGCTGGGTCCGGCAGGACGCACCGGGAGCGACGACCCGCTCGCCCGGGCTGGCCGCGACCTGCTCGTACAGCACGTCGCCGATCGCCTGGCTCATCGAGTAGTGTTCGGCCTCGTAGCCGAAACTCCCCGCCATCCCACAGCACGTCGAGTCGAGCGGGTCGACCGCGTAGCCGGCCCGGCGCAACACCCCGACGGCGTGGTGGTCCTTGGCGTGTGCCTTCTGGTGGCAGTGGCCGTGGTAGACGAGGTGGTCGGCGGGCGCGTCGAACTCGATCGCGGCGTCGAGGTCGAACCGATCGAGGTACTCACAGACGCCGTAGGTGTTCGACGCGATCCGATCGACGGCGGGCCCGCCAAGCAGATCGGGGTAATCCGACTGGAGCATCACCGCGTCGGAGGGTTCGATCAGGATCACGTCCCACCCGTTCTCGACGAACGGCTCGAGCCCGTCGACGGTTCCCTGGGCCTTCTCGGCGGCGAGATCGAGCATCCCCTTCGAGAACGCCGGTCGACCGACGTCCCGCGGCGTCGTAACCTCGACGTGAACGCCGGCGGCCTCGAGCACCGCGAGAGCCGCCTCACCGGCCTCGGGATGCTCGTGGTTCGTGTAGACGTCCGGAATCAACAGCGCGCGTCGAGAGGCTTCAGCTGCGGGGACGGCGGGCTCGTGGTCGGCGACCCGCTTGGCGAAGGTTCGGCGCTCGAACGAGGGGAGGTCGCGCTCGCGAGCGATCCCGAGCGCCTTCTCGGTCAGCAGGCCGCTCCCGGGGAGCGTCGACAGCCAGTTCGAGACCGGTGCCGTCGCGCTACCCACCTTCGCAAGCGTCTCGAAGTGCGCGAAGAGCCGATCGCGGATCGAGATCCCGTTGCGCTGGTGGTACTCGTGGGTTACTTCGGCCTTGAGCTTCGCCATGTCGACGCCGCTCGGACAGTCGTGTTTACACCCCTTGCAGCCAATACAGAGGTCCATCGCCTCCTCGACGAACTCCTCGGAGAACGCCTCGTCGGGGTCGAGATCGCCGCTCATCGCCTGGCGGAGCGCGTTCGCCCGGCCGCGGGTCGAGAGGATCTCCTCGTGGCTTGCCCGGAACGTCGGACACATCACGCCCCCGGTGGTGGACTGTTCGCCCCGACAGCCGCCACAGCCGTGACAGAGCTCGGTCATCCCCTGGAACCCGTTGTCGTTGTCCCACTCGAGTTGCGGCTCGAATCCGGCGTCGAACTCGTAGTCGGGGCCGAACCGGTGGTGCTCAGTCATGTCTGTCGGGTTCTCGTCACGGAAGACAACCTGCCCTGGATTCAGCAGCCAGTCGGGGTCGAACGCCGTCTTCAGCTCCTGGAAGGTCTCCCACAGCTCCTCGCCGTACAGCTTGCGGTTCCACTGGGTGCGGGCGCGACCGTCGCCGTGTTCGCCCGAGATCGAGCCGTCGTACTCCACCACGAGGTCGGTCACGTCGTCGGCGATCGACTCCATCCGCTCGAGCCCCGCCTCGGTCTTCGTGTTGACCAGCGGACGGATGTGGAGGACCCCGGGACCCGCGTGGGCGTAGAAGCTGGCGTAGGTGTCGTGATCCTCGAGGACGTCCTGGAAGTCCGCGACGAACGCCCGGAGGTTCTCGGGCGGGATCCCGGTGTCCTCGATGAACGCGACGTGTTTCTCGTCGGTCGTCCGCGAGAGCAAGATTGGGAGCCCGGACTTGCGCAGCTTCCAGATCTTCGCCCGGCTCTCCGAATCGTAGGCCTCGATCGCGTCGAAGGCCCGGACGTCCTCGGTGGCAACGACCCGCTCGTCGGCGGGGTCGGCGTCGCCGGCGGGGTCGACCGTCGGACAGCGATCGGCGAGCAGGTTCGCGACCTGACGTTCGCCGTCGGTCACGTCCTCGGCGTAGAATTCGACGATGAGGACCGCGGCCGTCCCCTTGGGCAGCATCTCGGTAACGGGCGCGAACTCGGGCGTGTTACGGGCGAGGTCGATCATTACGTCGTCGAGTACCTCGACCGCGGCGGGGTCGTGGTCGACGATCGGCTCGACGTCGGCCATCGCGTCGAGGACGCTGTCGTAGGCGAGCAACGTCATGCTCTTCTCGGCGGGGATCGGCTCGAGCGAGACGGTCGCCTCGGTGACGATCGCGAGGGTTCCCTCGCTCCCGCAGAGCAGCTTCGCGAGGTTGACCGTCCCGCCCTCGGAATCTGGTTCGCCGACGCCGCGCTCTCCGCCTATTGCGTCTTCGACCAACCAGTCCAGATTGTAGCCGGAGACGTTGCGCTTGAGATCGGGGTACGTTTCCGCGATCAGTTCACCCCGTTCCTCGAGGATCCGGGCGACCTCGGCGTAGATCGCCGACTCGAGGTCGTCGCCGTCGGCGAGGTCGGGCAGCTCCGCTACGGCGACCTCGCCGAACCGCGTGCGGGTGCCGTCCGCGAGGACGACCTCGCAGGACTCGACGTAGGCATCGGTCTTGCCGTACTGCAGCGAGTGGGCGCCCGTCGAGTTGTTCCCGATCGCCCCGCCGAGGGCGCTCTTGTCGCCCCAGGCCGGATCGGGCGCGAACTTCAGTCCGTGGGGGGCGAGCGACTCGTTGAGGCTTCCGAGGTAGATCCCCGACTGGGCGGTTGCCCGGCGGGCGTCGGGGTCGACGTCGACGACGCCGTCCATGTGCGTCGTGAAATCGAGCACGACGGCCTCGTTGACCGTCTGCCCCGCGAGGCTCGTCCCGCCACCCCGTGGAAGCACCGGGATCTCCCGCTGGGCGCAGTAGTCGACGACCGCGGCGACGTCCTCGGTCGAACGCGGGAAGACGACGGCGATCGGCGTCAGCTCGTAGATACTCGCGTCGGTCGCGTACAGCTCTCGTGAGTACGAGTCCGCGCGAACCTCGCCGGCGATGCGTCGGTCGAGGACGTCGACGAGCGTCGGTCGTTCGACGTCCTCGCTCTGATAGTCGTAGTTCGCCTGCGGATCGAACGCAGGGTCCGGTCGGGTCGTCGATCGGTCGCGTGAGTCGATTGGGTCTGTTGCCATCGGATTCGTGGTCGCGTGTGGTCTACAGTCGATACCGTCGCTCGAGTTCGGTTCCTGACTCGTTAGAGCACCTCCGGGAAGCGGACGCGCGTGAAAAGCAGTGTGACGATGCCGACGGACGCGGCGAGGGAGAGGGCTACGATCCCGTCCATTCCTGTCAGTTTCCCTCCCTCGATCCAGTCCCCGACTCGGTCATGTCATGGTACACCCTGGGTGGATATGTGGCCTGTAAGCAGCGGCCCGATTAATACCCTTGTGCGAATTCCCACCGACGGAGGATGGAACCCAACCGTACTCGGCACCGAACTCGACCGTGTACCGACACCGCTATAGCCGAGCGGCCGATTCGAGTCGGGTCGGTTTCCTGCGTGTCTCGAGTGTCGGAACGATAGGCCGAAGGTGCCGGGAGCGAAGACCCCGACGGTCTCGTCGAAAAGATCGACGCCGGCGAGCCGTTCCGGAACGCGGGAACGGTCCGCGACGATCGCCCTACTGGGCCTCTTCCAGCTTTTCGAGCGCCTCTGGGTTCTCGATACTGCTCATATCGCCCAGATCCTCGCCGGTGTAGGTCGCTTCGATCGCCCGACGGATGATCTTGCCCGACTGAGTCTTGGGGAACTCGTCGACGAACAGCACCTCTCGCGGACGGAACGGTTTGCCCAGTTCCTCGCCGACCTGCGCGCGCAGTTCGCCGCGGAGGTCGTCGCTCTCCTCGTAGCCGTCCTCGAGGATGACGTAGGTGACGACCGCCGTGCCCGTGGTGTCGTCGGGGGCGCCGATCGCCGCGGCCTGGTTGACCGCCTCGTGGTCGATCAGCGCGCCCTCGACCTCCGCGGGGCCGACCTTCCGTCCCGCGACGTTGAGCGCGTCGTCGGCCCGCCCGTGGAGGAACCAGAACCCGTCCTCGTCCTTCTGGGCCCAGTCGCCGTGGTTCCACATGTCGTCGAACCGGGACCAGTACTCCTCGAGGTAGCGCTCGTCGCCCGACCACAGCGACTTGGTCATCGACGGACAGGAGTCCCGGGCGACGAGGTAGCCCCGTTCGTTGTCGTCCTTGATCGACTCGCCGGTGGCGTCGACGATGTCGATGTCCATGCCGAGGCCGGGGCCGCCCAGCGTACAGGGCTTGAGGGGTTCGGTCGGCATCGGCATCAGGAAGCAGCCACAGATCTCGGTACCCCCGGAGATGTTGATGATCGGCGCCTCGCCACCGCCGACGTTCTCGTAGAACCACTGCCAGGATTCGGGGTCCCAGGGTTCGCCCGTCGACCCCAGCAACCGGAGCGAGGAGAGGTCGTGGCCGGAGAGCCAGTCGTCGCCGTGTTTCCGAAGCGCCCGGATCGCCGTCGGGGAGATCCCGAACTGGGTCAGCTCGTGGCGGTCGATCATCTCCCAGAACCGATCCGGCTGCGGGTGGTCGGGCGCGCCCTCGTACATGAAGACGGTGCCGCCGAAGGTGTGGGTCCCGATCAGCGTCCAGGGGCCCATCATCCAGCCGATGTCGGAGACCCAGAAGAACCGATCCGAGGGCTTGAGATCCATCCCGAAGTGGACCTCCTTCGGACACTGGACCTGGACACCCGCGTGGGTGTGGACGATCCCCTTCGGTTTCCCGGTCGTTCCCGACGAGTACAGCAGCATCGACTCCTGGTCGGAGGCCAGCGACTTCGTCTCGTACTCGTCGGACCGGCTCTCGACGGCGTCGGCCCACCACTCGTCGCGGTCGTCTGTCCAGGGAACGTCGTTCTCACTGGTGTCACTGCTGGTACCGAGTCGATCGAAGACGATCACGTCCTCGACGTACCCGGCCTCCTCGATCGCCTCGTCGGCCGACCCCTTGAGACGGACGGGGCTCCCCCGCCGGTAGAAGCCGTCGCCGGTAAACAGCACCGAACACTCCGAGTCGGCGATCCGAGTCGCGGTCGCGTCGACGCCGAAACCAGAGAAGATCGGTACCGCGATCGCACCGACCTTGAAACAGCCGTAGAGGATCGCGGCGACCTCGGGGACCATCGGCATGTAGAGCCCGACCGTATCGCCCGTCTCGATCCCTCGCTCCTCGAGCGCGTTCGCTACCTGGTTCGACTGGCGACGAAGCTCGTGGTAGGTGATCTCCCGAATCTCGCCGTCCTCGCCCTCCCAGATCGTCGCGACCTTGTTCCGTCGCTCCTCGTCGCGGGCGGCGTGGCGGTCGGCGACGTTGTGGGCGAGGTTGAGTTCGCCGCCGGGGTACCAGTCGGTGAACTGGGGCCCCTCGCCGTCGTCCCGTACCTCGTCGTACTCCTCGTAGAACTCGATCCCGAGGTAGTCGACCAGCTCGTCCCAGAACCAGTCGACCCCGCTCTCGGGCTCGTCCTCGAGTTCGGTCGTCGTCCGTTCGATCAGCGCCTCGTAGTCGTCGATCCCGTACTCCCGCATGAACGCCGCGACGTTGGTCGACTCGACGAACGCCTCGTCGGGTTCGTGAACGATCTCGTCGACGTCTTCCAGACTGGTGGTTTCTCCCATCGTTACTCTCACTCGTAGGTTAGCGTCATACCCCCATCAAACAACAGGTCGCCGCCGTCGAGGTGTCGGCCGAGATCGGAGAAGCCGAGCACGAACAGGTTGCCGACGTCGATCGGCTCCATCATCTCCTTGACCCGGGAGTGGCCCAGCATTACCTCCTCGATCACCTCCTGGACGCTGATCCCGCGCTGCTCGGCCGTATCCTCGAGCTGGGCGGTCACCAGCGGCGTCTTCACGTAGGCGGTACTCACCGAGAAGGCCCGAACCTCGCCGTCACCCTCGGCCGCGATCGACTGGGTGAGCCCGCGCAGCCCGAACTTCGAGACGTTGTAGGCGACCTTGTCGCTCGTGACGAAGTGGGCGTGGACCGAGGCCATGTTGCCGACGCAGCCCCGTCCGTCCTCGGTGTCCCGGAAGTGGGGCAGACAGAGCTTCGAGAGGTAGATCGGGGCTCGGAGCATGATCCGGTGAATCATGTCGTAGGTCTCCATCGGGAACTCCTCGATCGAGTCGATGTGTTGCATCCCCGCGACGTTCGCGAGGTACTTGAGATCGCCCAGTTCGGCCGCTTCGGCGACGATTCGTTCGATGTCGTCGTCATCGGTGAGATCCCCGGCGATCGGGACGATCTCCCCCTCGAGGTCGAGTTCCTCGCCGCGGGCGACGGTCTCATCGAGCCCGTCTTCGTCGATGTCGGTGATCGCGACGGTGAGCCCGTTGCCCGCGGCTGCCAGCGCGGTCGCCCGGCCGATACCGGACCCACCCCCGGTAACCAGACAGACGTTTCGGGCGACAAAGGAGTCGTCAGCGATCCTGTGGATGTCCTCGTTCGTGATCGTCGGCGGGCTCACGGTATCCTGTGACATACCGTATCAGTGTACCGGGACGGGCTAAAGCGGTCCCGTTAACATATCAACGGCGTTCGCCGACCCGCCGGCGCGGCCGCAATTCGCGCCGGCCGCGGATGCGAACGATTAATATCCGTATTATGGTTATAATGTACCGTGCTATGATCGACCTCGATCTCGACATGCGGCAGTACGACTGCCCCTTTATCGACACCACTGACGACGTCGACGTCGCGTTCTCGGCCGTCCAGTGGCAACTCGACACCGACGCCGAGAAGCTCGAGACGCGGCTCATCGCGAAGGGGGAGTCGGCGCCGGCGCTGGAACAGGGGCTCCACGAGCTTCGGACCCATCCGAACATGCGCGACTGTTACATCCTCACGAAGCGAGACAACGTCGCCCAGATCGGGACGACGATCGAACAGACGAACGCGATGCGGGCGATCCAGGAGAACGACGGCTACATCACCGGTCCGTTCCGGATCGAGGACGGCCGCGAGCGCTGGCACGTCGGCTTCGACGACGACGACGCCGAGGACCGCACTCTCGCCGAACTCGAGCGACACAACGACTACGAGGTCGAGGACCGCGACCAGTTCGGACCGACGACGCTGTTCGACCTGCTCGAGAACTCCGACAGCGCGCTGCGCCTGCTCGAGGGCTGTCGCTCCCTCACCGAGACCGAACAGGAGACCTTCGAGGTCGCCTCGAAGAACGGCTACTACGAGACGCCCCGGGAGACGACCCTCGACGAGTTGGCCGACCACTTCGACATCTCGAAGACCGCCGTCTCGATGAACCTGCGACGCAGCGAACGGAAGATCCTGAAGGCCGCGCTGGGTGCGATCGAGGGGATGGACGACCACGGCGAGCTGTAGTTTGGTACAGATTCACAGTAAGTTACCAAAACTGTTAGTTGTGTCTGACGTACGTTTATGGTTCCGGACCCTTCCCTAGAAGGTATGTCGAACAATCGCGTGGAGCAACTCGAGTCGACCGTCGCCGAACTCGAGTCGACCGTCGAGGGACTGACGAGCGAACTTATCGAGGCGAAAGAACGTATTCGCGTCCTCGAGGCCGAACTGGACGCCGACACCCCGACCCGCGTTCCCGAACGACGAAGCGAGAGCGAGGAGCCGGTCGACACAGCGGTGAGCGATGAAACCGAGCCCTCGGCCGACGAGGTCGAGGCCGAGGCCGAACCCGCGGACGCCGAGGCGACCGAGGAGAGCGACGGCGACGAAGCGGAAGACTCAGGTAGCGACGACATTATCGTCGCATAACCGCACGACCGCACCGCAGGTCGACCCGCGGCGGCCGAGTTGACGGAGGATTCGAGAAGGGTATGTACATCAAGGCGCTCGTCTTAGACAACTTCAAGAGCTTCGGACGCAAGACCAAAATTCCGTTCTACGAGGACTTTACCGTCGTCACCGGCCCGAACGGCTCCGGGAAGTCGAACATCATCGACGGCGTGCTGTTCGCGCTGGGGCTCGCCCGAACCCGCGGGATTCGCGCCGAGAAGCTGACCGACCTCATCTACAACCCCGGACACGAGGACGACGCCTCCTCGGGCGGACCCCGCGAGGCGACCGTCGAGGTGATCCTCGACAACTCGGATCGAACGCTCGAGCGGTCCCAGGTCGTCAACGCCGCCGGCAGCGACGACGTCGGCGACGTCGACGAGATCCGCATCCGTCGCCGCGTCAAGGAGACCGAGGACAACTACTACTCCTACTACTACCTCAACGACCGGTCGGTCAACCTCTCGGACATCCAGGACCTGCTGGCCCAGGCTGGCGTCACCCCGGAGGGGTACAACGTCGTCATGCAGGGCGACGTCACCGAGATCATCAACATGACGCCCCACGCCCGCCGGGAGATCATCGACGAAATCGCCGGCGTCGCGGAGTTCGACGCGAAAAAGGAAGACGCCTTCGCGGAGCTCGAAACCGTTCAGGAACGAATCGACGAGGCCGAACTCCGGATCGAGGAGAAGCGAACTCGACTCACACAGCTCGAGGACGAACGACGGGAGGCGCTTCGCTACCGACGGCTTCGCCGCGAGAAAGAGGAGTACGAGAGCTACAAGAAGGCCAGCGAACTCGAGGAGAAACGCGAGGAGCTCGGCGGGCTCGAGGCGAACGTCGACGAGCTCGAATCCGAACTCGAGGGACTCCGACGGACGTTGGACGAACGCCAGGGAACGGTCGTTCGCCTCCAGGAGGATCTCGAGGATCTGAACGCGGAGATCGAACGGAAAGGCGAGGACGAACAGCTCCGAATCAAGGGCGAGATCGAGGAGATCAAGGGCGACATCTCCCGGCTCGAGGACAAGATCGAGGCCAGCGAGGAACAGATCGAGGCCGCCGAGTCCGATCGACGGGAGGCGTTCGTCGGGATCGACCGCAAGCAGGAACAGGTCGACGAGCTCGACGACGACATCCGCGAGCACAAACTCGAGAAGGCGTCGGTCAAAACCGAGATCGCCGAACGCGAGGCCGAACGCGACGAGCTCGAGGCCGAGATCGAGGCCGTCGACACCGAGTTCGACGAACTCAAGGCGGATCTCGCCGACCGTAAGGACGACCTCGAGGGAGCTAAGACGGAACGCAACGACCTCCAGCGCGAGCAGGACCGCCTGCTCGACGAGGCCCGGCGGCGCTCGAACGCCATCGAGGAGACGGAGGCGACGATCGAGGAGAAACGCGAGGAGCTTCCGGAACTCGAGGAGCGGGAGTCGGACCTCGAGCGCGAGCTCCAGAAGGCCGAGACGAACCGCGAGAACATCGCAGACGTCGTCGACGACCTGAAAGCCGAGAAGCGCCGAACCCAGTCGGAGCTCGACGAACTCGACGACGAGATCCAGGCCAAACAACAGGAGTACGCCGAACTCGAGGCGAAGGCCGGCGAGAGCGGCGACTCCTCTTTTGGCCGCGCCGTGACGACGATCCTGAACGCGGGGGTCGACGGCGTCCACGGCGCGGTCGCCCAGCTGGGATCGGTACCGGGCGAGTACGCCGTCGCCTGCGAGACCGCAGCCGGCGGTCGACTCGCGAACGTCGTCGTCGACGACGACGGCGTCGGCCAGCGGTGTATCGAACACCTGAAATCGCGCAACGCCGGGCGCGCGACCTTCCTCCCGATGACCGACATGCACGAGCGCCGACTCCCGTCGGCGCCGACCGATCCCGGTATCGTCGGCTTCGCGTACAATCTCGTCGAGTTCGACGAGCAGTACGCGGGGATCTTCTCGTACGTGCTCGGCGATACGCTGGTCGTCGAGGACCTCGAGACGGCCCGCTCGTACACGGGCGACTACCGGATGGTCACGCTCGACGGCGACCTCGTCGAAAAAAGCGGCGCGATGACCGGGGGCTCCCGGAAGGGCTCTCGGTACTCCTTTACCGGCGGAGGCGAGGGCCAGCTCGAGCGCGTCGCGAGCCGGATCACCGACCTGCAGGAAGAGCGCGAGGAACTGCGCGAGGAGCTCCGGAGCGTCGAGGAACGCCTCGACGACGCCCGCGACCGGAAGACCGACGCGGCCGACGAGGTCCGCTCTATCGAGAGCGGACTCGAGAGCATCGAGAGCGACCGCGAGACGGTACGGGCAGAGATCGACGACCTCGAGAGCGAACTCGAGGAGCTGCGCGAGGAGCGCGAGTCGGTCGACGAGCGGATGACCGAGATCTCCGACGAGATCGACGCGAAGACCGAGCGGATCGAGGAGATCGAGGCCGACATCGAGGAGCTCGAGTCCGAACTCGCGGACTCGAAGATCCCCGAACTCACCGCGGAGATCGAGGAGCTCGAGGCCGAGATCGACGAGCGCGAGGAGCGTATCGACGACCTCGACGGCAAACTCAACGAGCTCCGCCTGGAGAAGGAGTACACCGAGGACGCGATCGAGGAGCTCCACGACGACATCGAGGACGCCCAGAACCGAAAGGCGGATCACGAAGACCGGATCGACGACCACGAGGCGACGATCGAGGAGAAACGCGAGGAGCTCGAGGCGAAACACGAGGCCGTCGCGGCGCTCGAGGACGAGCTGACCGAGCTCAAGGACGACCGCAGCGAACTCAAGGAGGAGCTCGCCGACGCTCGAACGAAACGCGACCAGCAACAGGACCGGGTCAACGCCGTCGAGAGCAAACTCGAGGACAAACGGGGCCGGCTCGAGGACCTCGAGTGGGAGATCGAGAGCCTCGAGGCCGAGGTCGGCGACTACGATCCCGAGGACGTTCCCGACCACGAGACGGTTCTCGAGACGATCGAGCTCCTGGGAGCCGACATGGAGGCGATGGAGCCGGTCAACATGCTCGCGATCGACGAGTACGACGAGGTCCGGGAGGACCTCGCGGAGCTCGAGGAGGGGAAGGCGACGCTGGTCGAGGAGGCCGACGGCATCCGCGATCGGATCGAGCAGTACGAGACCCAGAAGAAGCGGACGTTCATGGATGCCTACGAGGCGATTGCCGGCCACTTCACCGACATCTTCGAACAGCTCTCTGAGGGGACCGGATCGCTGCACCTCGAGGACGAGGACGACCCCTTCGAGGGCGGGCTGACGATGAAGGCCCAGCCGGGCGACAAGCCGATCCAGCGTCTGGACGCGATGTCGGGCGGCGAGAAATCCCTGACCGCGCTGGCGTTTATCTTCGCGATCCAGCGGCACAACCCGGCGCCGTTCTACGCGCTCGACGAGATCGACGCCTTCCTCGACGCGGTCAACGCCGATCGGGTAGGCGAGATGGTCGACGAGCTCTCCGAGGACGCCCAGTTCGCGGTCGTCTCCCACCGCTCGGCGATGCTCGACCGCGCCGAGCGCGCGATCGGGGTGACGATGCAACGGGACAACGTGAGCGCGGTAACCGGTATCGATCTGGGCGACGGGGAGACGGCGGAGGTTCCGGCCGATGACTAGCGACTCCGACGACGAGATCCCGCTGAATATCGCCGGCCACGAGGAACGGGGTCGACCGAGCGACGAGGAGGCGGTGTTCGAGTTCGACGACGAGGAGGTCGGACCGGTCGACGAGGACGACGGCGAGGACGAAGACGAGGTCGAGCCCGTCGAACTGCTCGTCCAGCTCGCCGAGAACGGGGAGATCGACCCCTGGGACATCGACATCGTCGAGGTAACCGATCGGTTCCTCGAGGCGTTAGACGACGCCGATCTGCGGACCTCGGGTCGGGCGCTGTTCTACGCGAGCGTCCTGTTGCGGATGAAAAGCGACGAGCTGTTCGGCCCGGACGAGCCCGAGGAGGAGGAGCTGCCCCCGTGGGAGGCGCCGTTCGCCGACGACGGACCGATTCAGGAGGGCGGCGACGCGCCCGCGTTCGACCCCGTCGAGGGGCTCGAGGCGGAGATGGAACGCCGCCTCGAGCGCAAACAGGCCCGCGGGAAACCCGAGACGCTCGACGAACTGGTTCGCGATCTCAGGGACGCCGAGCGGGACACCTGGTGGAAAGAATCCCGGAGCTACGACACGAGCGACTCGCCTCGGGGGTACGACCGCGGCGTCCAGGAGCTGAGCTACCACGCGGAGGACCAGTTTCGGGTCGACGACGAGCCGACCAGCGATGACGTCACGCACACGACCCACGAGGAGGACATCGAACGGGTGATCGACGACGTCGCGGCCGAACTCGAGAGCCGGTACGACCGGGGCCGCGAGGAGGTCCTGTACGCCGAAATCGACGAGGTCGGTGGCTCGCGCGTGATGACGTATCTCGCCGTGCTCTTTCTGTCACACAGGGGAACGATCACGCTCGAGCAGGACGAGCTGTTCGGTGATCTCTGGCTCCAGCGGACCGACGCCGACACCGATCGGGCCGAGCCGGTAGCGAACTAACGATCGTTGCAAAACCGGAGCGGGTTCGGTCGGGCGAACCCGCACTCGAACCACTACAGACGAGAGAGAGACGTTACTGTGCGGTGAGACTGTTCGCCGACTCCACGAACTGCGAGAGGTTCGTGACGAGCGTGATCAGCGCGAACAGCGCCGTGATGATCGCCGCGAGGGCGACGCCGGGGATCGAGAGGAGGCCGACCGCGGAGGCGAACAGCAGGCTCGCGCTCGCGGCGACCGCGGTGACGTAGTACTCTCGAACCGCACGGTTGCTCGCGAGATGGGAGTCGAGCTCCGCGGTTCCCTTCTCGGTCGCTTCGATGTAGGGCGCGAAGATCTCGAGGTTGTCGGTCGGTTTGACGATCCCGCGGGGCTGGTTGTACTCGACGACGCCTTCCTCGTCGAGCTTTGGCAGGTGCGACTGATACAGCGGAATGTACACGCGCTGTCGCTCGGTCGAGGACAGCTCCGCGACGGTCGTATCGTTCTCGCGGGCGGCGACGTACTCGGCGACGTCGCGCATCTTGACGGGACCCTCCTCCTCGAGGAGGTAGCGGATGGTGTCCCGCCGGCGGTTGGTCTGGAGCAGGTGGAAGATATCGTCACTGGAGAGGGTCGGCGTCTCGTCGGACACCGCCTCTTCCTCGTCGTCCGATGAGTGGGCTGAGTGGTCAGTTTCGAGGGTCATGCTCTTCACTCGAACAGTGGTGGCCGTACATACATAAAACTTTCCGTGACAATCTCAACTTCTGAAGATATACCTAAACATAGGATACTAATGAAGAATTAATCGCTGAGAAAGTGCACAACTGTTGCACTTCGGGATCGACGGTGTGTCGTCGACCGCCTCCTCGAGCATATCGGCGGGCTCAGTTCGTCTCGTACTTACGGAAAGGGGTGAGAGTGGCATAGGGGTTGCTCCAACGATATTTGGTATGGTACTCGCTCGCAGGATTCGGATAGTATCACCATAACGGCCGATCCCACCCTGCTGTCGGGATTCCTGTCGAACATGGGACTCAGTATCCGATCGATACGTCACCTCTACGCGGTCGATAACGGACCGATTGCCCGAATAGAAACGGTTCCACGAAACGAACGAACCGCGGTAGTCGACGTTTCAGCGCCGGCAGACGTCTGTTACTGGAGGTACTCGCCGGCCAGCAGGTCGATCCGTTCGCGGGTCTCCTCGGGAATCGCGTCGGTCGGGGTGTTGATCGTTCCCTCCAGGGCGTTCCAGGCCTCGCTCTCGAAGTCCTCGGGCATCGTCCGGATCGCGTGCTCGATGACGGCGTTGATCGACTCCTGGTTCGCCTCCGCGTTCGCGAGCACTTCCTCGAGGCTGACCTCGCTGTCGTCCTTCCAGACGTCGTAGTCGGTGACGCCCGCGACAGTCGCGTAGCTCAGTTCGGCTTCGCGGGCCAGTTTCGCTTCCGGGATCGTCGTCATCCCGACGATATCCCACCCCTGCTCGCGGTAGAACTCGCTTTCGGCTTTCGTCGAGTACTGCGGTCCCTCGATACAGACGTAGGTTCCGTCCTCCGAGACGTCGGCGTCGGTCGCTTCACGGGCGGACTCCGCGAGGTGTGCGGTCATCTCCGGACAGTACGGCTCGGCGAAACTCATGTGGACGACCATCCCGTCGCCGAAGAACGTCGGCGTCCGGTGTTTGGTCCGATCGTAGATCTGATCCGGCACGACGAGCGTCCGGGGCGGTAGCTCCTCGCGGAGGCTGCCGACGGCGTTCGTCGAGATCACCCGATCGACACCGACCGACTTCAGCGCGTAGATGTTCGCCCGGTAGCTCGCCTGCGTCGGCGTGTGCTGGTGGTCCCCGCCGTGGCGCGGGAGAAAAGCGACCTCTCGACCGCCGAGTTCGCCGAGCGTTACGTCCTCGCTCGGTTCGCCGTACGGCGTCGAAACCGACTTCGTCGAAACGTTCTCGAGTGGCAGTGCCTCGTAGATACCGCTGCCGCCGATGACACCGATGGTCATACGGTCACCTCGCGCGGGCGAGGACGTAAACGGTGTGGGTTCGGACCGACTACTCAAGCAGCCGCCACTCGCCGTGGTCGGCCATCTCGACGACCTCCCGTCGATCCATCTCCCGGAGAACTTCCTGAAGACGGTCTGGCTGGGCGATCTCCATCTCCATGCGCTCGATCCCGTGGTACTCCGAGAGGAAGTGGCGGATCTCCTCGCTGGTGAACTGCTCCCGGTCGGCCCGCTCCATCGCCCCCGAGATCAGATCGACCATATCCTCGATGAAGTTCCACGGGTAGACGACCCAGGTCCACTCCTCGAGTCGTTCCCCGATGTAGTCGGGTTCGTACTCGCTGGTCTGGAGCAACTGGAGGGTCGCGGTGCGGACCTCGCCGGCGTTGCGCTCGTCGACGTACTCGTGGGCGCGCTCGATCGAGCCGCCCGTGTCGGCGATGTCGTCGATGATGAGGACGTCCTTCCCCTCGACGCTCCCCTCCGGCATGGGGTAGCGAACGGTCGGCTCGCCGCTTTTTTCGGCCGTCCCGACGTAGTGTTCCATCTTCAGGCTCGTCAGATCGTCCATCCCGAGGAAGTCACAGATACAGCGACCCGCGAACCAGCCGCCGCGAGCGAGCGCGACGATGACGTCGGGCTCGAAGTCGTCTCGACGGACCTCGTCGCTGACGTCGCGACAGAGGCTGTAGATGTAGTCCCAGTTCGTTATCGTACAGTCGAAATCGTCCGGTAAGTCGGACATCTGGTGGCCACCTATCCGAAGGAATTCGCCCTGTCCTCATAAGTGGGGCTGAAACGGGCGTCCCAGAATGCGAGAGACAGCCACACATCTAAGATAGTTCAGTACGAATGTGTTGTAGATTCAAATTATGCCTACAACACAGGATTTCGAGTACCTGCTCGAGTGCAAGAACGTGATCGGCGTCGATTACGACGAGAGCGAAAACGAGGTTCGGGTGTTCGTCTCACAGAAGGAGCCACCCAGCTCCCTCGAGGACAAGGACGACGTCGAGAAACGGATCCACGAGGTCGGCGACGCGGACATCACCGTCGACGTCGTCGACGCCGGCTACGGCGAGGAACGGCAGGGGTTCGATCCGCTAGCGACGCTCGAGGTGGTTCCCGAGGCCGCGGCGGGACGAAACGACCGCCACCGTCCGATTCCGGCCGGCGTCAGCGAGAGCAACGCAGAGCTGACGGCCGGCACCGGCGGTCCCTATCCCGCACGAGTGGCAGACGACGCCGACAGCGACGCCGTCTGGAGTGACGCCGCCGAGCCGGGCGATCTCGTTCGGCTGTCCAACAACCACGTCTACGCGCGCTCGAACGAGGCAGACCCTGGCGAACCGATTCGCCAGCCCGCACCTCGCGACGACGGCGGTCCCGACGACGCAGTCGGCGACCTCGTCGGCTACGTTCCGATCGCGGACGGGGTCCGCGTCGACGTCGCCGCCAGATCCGTCGATCGGGAGCGGGAGTCCGATCGGTACTACGAACTCGACCCGGAGTGGCCGACCGGTGTTCGCCGCGACGGCTACGGGCAACTCCGCGGGGAGACGGTGACGAAAACCGGACGGACGACCGGCGTCACCAGCGCGACGGTCGAGGCGACGAGCGCGAGCGTCGACGTCGAGTTCGGTCCGGAACAGGGAACCGTCACCCTGCGTGACCAGCTGATCACGGGCTACATGTCCGAGGGCGGGGACAGTGGGTCGCCGGTCTTTCTCGAGGACGGCCAGCTCGTCGGCCTCCTCTTTGCCGGTTCGGCCCAGCAGACGATCTGCAACCGGATCGGGAACGTCGAGCGAGAACTGGGTGTCGAGATCCTGCTCGAGGAGCCGGACGACGGCAACGGTGGCGGGGACGACGACGAGGACGATCGGGACGTTTCGGTCTACACGACCTCGTTCGAGACCGACCTCGAGGTCGATCTCGAGGGCGCGACCCTCGAGCTCGAGTCGGTGACGTTCGACGACCGACTCCTCCCGGGAACGACCGTTCCGGCGACGGTCGTCGTCGAGGCGAGCGAGCCGGGCGCGTACTGGCTCGAGGTCGACGGCGAGCGACGGACGCTCGAGGTTGAACCCGACGACCGCGATCGGTCGGTCGAAGTCGAGGTGCAGATTCCGGACAGGGCCGACGGATCGGTAACTCTCTCCGTCCGCGGCGGTCCCGTCGAGTGATCGCGCTCGCGCGCTGACGCATCCGCGGGCGCGACCGATCGCCCGCCGACGCTGCGATGGTTTGATGCCGAGCCCGTTCGATCCCGACGTATGAAGACGATTCGGGTCCTGCAGGTCGACGCGTTCACCGACGAGGCGCTGACGGGCAATCCAGCCGGCATCGTCCCCGACGCCGACGGGCTCACCGACGAGCAGATGCAGGCGATCGCCCGTGAGCTGGCGCTGAGCGAGACCGCCTTCCTCCGCTCGAGCGACGACGCCGACCGTCGGATTCGGTACTTCACCCCCACGCAGGAGGTCGACCTCTGCGGCCACGCGACGATCGGGAGCTACGCCCACCTCCACGATGAGGGCCTCGAGCCGGGGACGACGACCCTCGAGACGAACGTCGGCGTCCTCGAGACCGAGCTCGAGGCCGACGGAACGGTCTGGATGGCCCAGAGCGATCCCCGAATCCGGGAGGTCGAGGTCGGCTACGACCGCGTCGCCGACGCGCTGGGCGTCGAAACCGGCGCGCTCGAGGGCGCCAGCGACGACATCCCGCTGGCGGTCGCCTCGACGGGACTTTCGTTCCTGATCGTCCCGATTACGTATCTCTCGGATCTCGGTGCGGCCGATCCCGATACGGCCGCGATCGAGGAGCTTACCGACGAACTCGAGGCGACCGGAATCTACCTCTTCTCGTTCGACACCCTCGAGCGCGAGTCGACGCTGCACGGGCGGATGTTCGCCCCCGGCGCCGGCGTTCCGGAGGATCCAGTCACCGGGACTGCAAGCGGCGCCGTCGGCGCGTACCTCGACCGGTTCGGCGCGTTCGACGACGACTTTCCCGAGGAGCTTCGCCTCGAGCAGGGCCACTACGTTGACCGCCCCGGAACGGTCCTCGTTCGGGTCGGCGACCGCGTTCGGGTCGGGGGCCGCGGCGTGACGGCGCTCGACGGTTCCCTCGTCGTTCCCGACGACGACGGCGACGAAATAATCGAGGGCTGACAGATCAAAATTGCCGCGGCTACGACAAACTCATTCGGTCACGAGTTCTAAATCATGTGTGCCGTTCGCAACCTTCTTTAGCCGGTCCGGTGACCTTCCAGCTACAGATGGCTGTACTCTGGTTGGACGAGATCAGCGCCGGTGACCTCGAGAGAGTCGGCGGCAAGGGAGCTTCTCTGGGCGAGCTCACGGGCGCTGGACTTCCCGTCCCACCTGGCTTCGTCGTAACTGCGGACACCTACCGATCGTTCATCGAGAACGCGAACATCGACGAGGAACTGTTCGAGGTCGTCGACGTCGACGTCGACGACTCGAGCGCGCTCGCGGGGGCGGCCGAGCGCGCCCAGGAACTCATCCTCGAGACGCCGTTCCCCGAGGACGTTCGCGAGGAGATCCTCGAGGCCTACCGACGGGTCGGCGATTCGGGCGAGGAGGCGTTCGTCGCCGTCCGCTCCTCCGCGACCGCCGAGGACCTTCCGGACGCCTCCTTCGCCGGCCAGCAGGAGACCTACCTCAACATCACCGAGGACGACCTGCTCGACCGCGTCCGGAGCTGCTGGGCCTCTCTTTTCACTCAGCGGGCGATCTACTATCGACAGGAGAAGGGGTTCGACCACTCCGCGGTGAACATCGCCGTCGTCGTCCAGCAGATGGTCGAGGCCGAGAAATCCGGCGTCATGTTCACGAGTCACCCCTCGACCGGCGATCCCACGATGATCATCGAGGCCGCGTGGGGACTTGGCGAGGCCGTCGTCTCGGGGGCCGTCTCCCCGGACAACTACATCGTTCCGCGGGATGGCGGTGACACCGACGTTACCATCGCCGAAAAGAAGGTGATGCACACCAAGGACGAGGAAACCGGCGAAACCCACGAGATCGAGGTTCCGGAGGACAAACGCACCGCCCGCGTCCTCTCGTCGGAGGAGATCGACCGACTCGTCGAGCTCGGCGAGCACGTCGAGGACCACTACGACACCCCTCAGGACGTCGAGTGGGCGATCCTCGACGGCGAGGTCTTCATGCTCCAGTCGCGACCGATCACGACGATCGACGAGGGCGACGCCGACGCGACGAGCGCCACCGACGCCGGCGACATCACGGCGGGGCTCACCGATGGGAGCGGGACGCAGACCCAGCCCGCCGACAGCTCCGAGAGCGCGACCGGAGCCGGGACGGGCGACGTGGTGGTCGACGGCCTGGGCTCGAGTCCGGGTCGGGTCAGCGGCGCCGCTCGGATCGTCACCAAGCTCGACGAACTCGACAAAGTCGGCGAGGGCGACATCATCGTCACCGAGATGACGATGCCCGACATGGTACCCGCGATGAAACGCGCCGCAGGGATCATCACCGACGAGGGCGGAATGACCAGCCACGCGGCCATCGTCTCCCGCGAACTCGGCGTGCCCGCGATCGTCGGCACGACCAACGCCACGACCGTCCTCGAGGACGGCCAGGTCGTCACGCTCGACGGCGACAAGGGCTCGGTCCTCGAGGGTGACGTCGTCTCGCCCGAGGAGGAGGCCGAACCCGTCGAGGAGGTACGCCCGCAGTCGCCGGTCAAGCCGATGACCGCGACCGAGGTCAAGGTCAACGTCTCCATTCCGGAGGCTGCAGAGCGGGCCGCCGCGACCGGTGCCGACGGGGTCGGGCTGCTTCGCACGGAGCACATGATCCTCTCGCTGAACCAGACGCCAGCGAAGTTCATCGAAGAGAACGGTGAGGACGCCTACATCAAGGAGCTCGTACAGGGCGTTCGCGGCGTCGCCGACGAGTTCTACCCCCGACCCGTCCGCGTCCGGACCCTGGACGCGCCGACCGACGAGTTCCGCCAGCTCGAGGGCGGCGAGGACGAACCCCACGAGCACAATCCGATGCTGGGCTATCGAGGGATCCGCCGTTCACTCGATCGACCCGACGTCTTCGCCCACGAGCTCGAGGCGTTCCGCCGGCTGTACGAGATGGGCTACGACAACGTCGAGATCATGTTCCCGCTGGTCAACGACGCCGAGGACGTCTACCGGACCAAGCAGCTCATGACCGAGGCGGGGATCGACCCCGAGAAGCGAACCTGGGGCGTGATGATCGAGACGCCGGCCTCGGCGCTGGCCGTCGAGGGAATGGCCGACGCCGGGATCGACTTCGCCTCCTTCGGGACGAACGACCTCACACAGTACACGCTCGCGGTCGATCGCAACAACGAGCACGTCGCCGACCGCTTCGACGAGCTCCACCCCTCCGTACTCCGCTTGATCGCCGACGTCATCGAGACCTGTCGCGAACACGACGTCGACACGAGCATCTGCGGCCAGGCCGGCTCGAAACCCGAGATGGTCCAGTTCCTCGTCAACGAGGGGATCCACTCGATCTCGGCGAACATCGACGCCGTCCGTGACGTCCAACACGAAGTCAAGCGCGTCGAGCAGAAGCTGTTGCTCGACTCGGTGCGCTGATCGAGGACAGTCGTTCGGTTCGCGATTTCGTGTCGGCTATCGGGCGACCGTTTCGGATCGAAGGTAGTCGGTAAGTTCAGCAACCGTCCCGTCGACGAGACTGCTCTCGATTCGTCCCTGCCGAAATTCGATATCCCCGCGTTCGATCGTTTCGACGCTCCACGGGACGATACTACTCGGCTTCGGCGTGCCGCCTTCGATCCATTCGTCCTCGGAAATACGAACGAACCCGTCGTGCCACGTTCGAGTCGTTAACGCCAGCACGACGTACTGTTCTCCCTGAAACGGGTGCTGTTCGTTACTGATGATCAACCACGGCCGAGCGTAGTCGTCACCTTTGAACGGGTCCGCTCCGTAGCAGACGTCACAGCGCTCGAAGTCACTCGCCATCATCCGATCCGTCGTTCCGTGTCTCCGCGCCGACTGCATGCGCTCGCCACGCATCCTTGTCCTCTGGCCCGTATCGTTCGTTTAGCCGTTCGGTTGCCCGTCGATATCGGTCGAACGACCGAATCCGTTCTCGGTCGCCGATCGCCCAGTATTCCCCTTTGTGACGGACGAGGTCGCGGTCCTCGAGCCGGCCGAGGACGGTGCTAATCGAGTTCCGGTTGATTTCCGTTCGTTCGGCTATCTCCGTTGCTTTGAACGCTTGATCGTCGTTCGCGATTAGAAATTGCAGAACCTTCTCCGGATTACTTAGCTCCCGGAGTTCGTCTTCAGGTGTCTTCTCGAACGTTTCGATGTCGATCGCCATACGTGTTCTTACCGCCGATCGCCCGTAAGTGTTCCTAGTGTATCTCTGTATGTAGTGTAACGGAGTATCTGCCATCGATCGAGCAGACCGCCACCCCTGAGGACGGTCCGTTCGGGGAGAACGCAACTACTAAGCGGCTGACCCGACTGCTGAGTGATATGCAAGCGGAGCCGCAGGCGTTCGACCGGGTGCTATCCTCGATGTGTACGGAACCCCACCCGGACGCGCGCGATGCGGCCGAACGGTTTCTCGCGACGAACCCCGGCGATCCCGCCACCTACCAGCGGGTCGCGGCCCTCGAGGACGAGGCCGTCGACCTGCTCGGCGAGGTCGCCGGCCTCGAGGATCCCGTCGGCTACGTCGCCAGCGGCGGGACGGAGGCGAACGTCCAGGCGGTCCGGATCGCCCGCGAGCGGGCCGACTCGCCGAGGCCGAACGTCGTCATCTCCGAGTCGGGCCACTTCAGCTTTCAGAAGGCCGCGGACGTGCTCGAGGTCGAGCTCCGACTCGTGCCGACCGACGACGACCACCGGGCGGACCTCGAGGCGGTTCGAGCCTCCGTCGATGCGGACACCGCCATGGTCGTCGGCGTCGCCGGAACCACGGAGTACGGTCGGGTCGATCCGATCCCCGAACTCGGCCGAATCGCCGACTCGGTCGGTGCCCTATTACACGTCGACGCCGCCTGGGGCGGGTTCGTCCTTCCCTTCACGGACCACGAGTGGCACTTCGGCCACGCACCCGTCGACACGATGGCGATCGACCCCCACAAGATGGGCCAGGCCGCGGTTCCCGCCGGAGGACTGCTCGCCCGTTCCGAGTCGCTACTCGACGAACTCGCCGTCGACACGCCGTATCTCGAGTCGACCGCCCAGGCGACGCTGACCGGGACTCGGTCGGGTGCGGGCGTCGCCAGCGCCGTGGCGGCGATGGAGGCGTTGTGGCCCGAGGGGTACCGCGAGCAGTACGTCCGCTCGCAGCACAACGCCGAGTGGCTGGCCGACGCCCTCGAGAAGCGAGGATACGAAGTCGTCGAGCCGACCCTGCCGCTGGTTGCGGCGTCGGTCCCTCGACCGACGTTCGACGCGCTCCGGGCGAAGGGGTGGCGGCTCTCCAGAACCGCGACGGGCGAGCTTCGGGTCGTCTGCATGCCCCACGTCACCCGCGAGATGCTCGCCTCCTTCGTCGGCGACCTGGATCGACTCGAGGTCCGCGCAAGCGTGCCCGTCGCGAGCGACGATTGAGAACGGCTCGAGTTCTACTGCATCGCCTTGACCCAGCCCGGAACCGAGGCCATCCCCTCCTTGTCCTCCCAGCCGTGCTCGCGGAGGTAGCTCTCGAACTCGGTGAACTCGAAGCCGAAGCGCTCCTCGAGTCCCTCGAGATCCGCGCTGTAGCCGACCTCGTTGAACCACTCGCACATGACCGTAAACTCCTCGCCGAAGGAGTCGTAGGCGTCCTCGATCGGGACGTGAACCGGCTCGACGTCCCGGCCCGTCACCTCTGAGAGGGTCTCCGCGGCTTCCGCCAGGCTGAGCTCGTCGCCCGCGAGTTCGATCCGCTCGCCGACGAACGCCTCGGGGTCCGCGAGCGCGACGGCGGCGGCGTGGCCGACGTCGTCGGTGTCGATCATCTGCAGCGAGACGCCCTCCTCGAGGGGTAGCGCGATCTGGCCGTCTTCGACGACGTCCTCGGCGAACGCCTCGAAGTTCTGGAAGAAGAACACGGGGCCGAGAACCGTCATCGGGAGCTCGAGATCCTGTGCGTGCTGATCGATCTCCTGTGCCGAGTCGAAGTGGGGGACGCCGGTGTCCTCCCAGTGGCTGCCGACGCCGCTGAGGACGAACTGCTCGACGCCTTCGTCGGCGGCGACCTCGGCGATATTCTTCCCCTGCTGGACCTGTGCGTCGTACCCCTGGGTCCAGAAGTTTGTGACGGCGAAGACGGCGTCGACCTCGGCGACGTGGGGCGCGAACGACTCCGTCTCGTCCAAATTGCCTTCGACCATCGTTACCCCTCGCTCGGACAGTTCCTGAGCCGTCTCGCTCGAGGCGTCCCGGGTCAGTCCGTAGACGTCGAACTCGGTATCGCTCTCGAGCAGGTGGTCGACGACCGCACCGCCCTGGTTGCCGGTTGCGCCGGTGACGAGAACACTCGTACTCATCTCAGTTCACCCTCCGTTCGTCGGTCGCGATCGGTGCGGCGGACTCGGCTCGAGCGGCGTCGGTTTGTGGTTGCATTACGTTACCTGATTCGTCACGTAACCATATACGCGTTTGGCGACATCGGAGATACCACGTAACACCGGTGTTATCGGCCCGCTGTGCGCTCGAGCCGTCGCTGTTCGGAAGGTCGGTTCGAAAAGAGCGAAACGCAAACCGGGGACGAGTAGCGACTCCCCTCTCGTTACACGCCGTTTTCCTCGCAGATCTCGAGGAAGTTCTCGAAGATTTCCTCGCCTTCCTCGGTGTGGGCTACTTCAGGGTGCCACTGGACGCCGTAGAGGTCCCGGTCGGTGTCGCTCATCGCCTCGACGTCACAGACGTCGCTGTGGGCGGTGAGTTCGAACCCCTCGGGGAGTTCGGTGACCTCGTCGGCGTGGCTCGCCCAGACACGGGTTTCGGGGTGGAGGCTACCGGTGAGCGGATCGTTCTCGTCGACAATGTCGACGGTCACGTCGGCGTAGCCGCCGTACTCGCCGCTGCCGACGGAGCCACCGAGTTCCGTCGCGATCAGTTGCATCCCGAGACAGATGCCGAGGACGGGGACGTCGGACTCGAGGTACTCCGCCGAGCGGCCGATCCGATCCATGTCGGGACCGCCGGAGAGGACGACGCCGTCGGCGTCGACCTCCGCGGGGTCCGTGTCGTTGTCGATCAGTTCCGTCTGGATGCCCAGGTCCCGAAGCGCTCGCTGCTCGAGATGGGTGAACTGTCCGTGATTGTCCACCACGACGATCTTCGTCATTACGACCGTATAGCCAGTGGGCCGGTAAAAGCGGACCGGAACCGCGAGTGCGTCGGTACGTTTATGGACGCCTCCCCGGTTCGTACCCACATGGCAATCGATATGCGCGAATTCGAGCATCCCGCCTGGCTCACTGCGGGAAGCACCGTCGTCGGCTACCTCCTGATTCTCGCCGTGCTGACGGTGGCGCTGTTCGTAGTGCCGTGGCTCGTCTTCGTCGCGCTGTAGAGAGAAAACGACGGGACGAGTCGACCCGACAGTCCGATCAGGCGAACGTCTTCGAGACCTCGTCGGTCTCGTCGGTCTCGGCCTGAACTTTCTCCCAGGCGCCACGGAAGTCCTCCATCCGGATCTCGGTGCGGTCGTCGCGGATGGCGAACATCCCGGCCTCGGTGCAGATCGCCTTGACGTCGGCGCCGGAGGCCTCCTCGGCCTCGGCGGCCAGCTCCGAGAAGTCGACGTCGTCGGCGACGTTCATGCCGCGGGTGTGGATCTCGAAGATGATCTCGCGGCCCTCCTGGTTGGGCTTGGGGACCTCGATGAGCCGATCGAACCGGCCCGGCCGGAGGATCGCGCGATCGAGCATGTCGAAGCGGTTGGTGGCGGCGATGATGCGGATCTCGCCGCGGTCCTCGAAGCCGTCCATCTCGCTCAGAAGCTGCATCATCGTCCGCTGAACCTCGGCGTCACCCGACGTTTTGGACTCCGTGCGCTTGGCGGCGATGGCGTCGATCTCGTCGATGAAGATGACGGCTGGCTCGTGCTCGCGAGCGACCTTGAACAGGTCCCGCACGAGCTTCGCGCCCTCACCGATGAACTTGTGGACCAGCTCGGAGCCGGCCATCTTGATGAAGGTGGCGTCGGTCTGGTTGGCCACTGCCTTGGCGAGCATCGTCTTCCCGGTGCCGGGCGGACCGTACAGCAGGACGCCGCTCGGGGGTTCGATGCCGACGTCGTCGAACATCTCGGGCTTCTCGAGGGGCATCTCGACGGTTTCCCGCACTTCCTGCATCTGCTCCTCGAGGCCGCCGATGTCCTCGTAGCTGACCTCGGGGCTCTCGGTGACTTCCATCACGCGGGCCCGGACGTCGGTCTCGTTCGAGAGGGTCTTGACGATCGACAGCGAGTTGTTGACGGCCACGCGGGCATCGGGCTCGATGTCCTCGCGCATCTCCTCTGTCACTTCGGTCAGCGCCTCCTGGTTGTTCCCGTGTTGTTTGATGATGACGCCTTCGTCCGTCAGTTCCTGGACCGTGGCGACAAACAGGGGAGACTGCTTGAGCTTCTTGTTCTCGTGGGTAAGCCGCTCGAGCTTCTGCTGGTACTTGTTGTTCTCGGCGTTCGCATCGAGGAGCTTGTCGCGCATCTCCTCGTTTTGCGACTCGAGAATCTCTAACCGATCCTCGAGTGCTTGGATTTTCTCCTGTTGGGACGCCTCGTCCTCGTCGTAGGGGAGGTCGACGTCGTCCACAGTGTCGCTCATCACTCGTGAGTTGGGTGTTGGCTCATAAGAGGCTTCGGGTAACTACAGCCCTACAGGAATATTACCATAGAACATAGAATGGAATAGAAAATATTATCAGGCCGTATTCGTAATGGGAGTACAGGATGAGTTCTCTAGAGTCGCCACAGCCCGAACCCACGAACCGGGGGTCGTGGGACGACGTCCGCGAGCTCCCACCGAGTGCGAAACTCGTCGCCAAGGTTCTCGAGTACAACGACACCATGACCCAACAGCAGATCGCCGAGGAGACGCTCCTGCCGGCACGGACGGTTCGGTACGCGCTGAACCGACTCGACGAGGAGAACGTCATCGACTCCCGCTTCTCGTTCTCGGACGCGCGCAAGCGTCTGTACAGCCTCGACATCGAGTCGTAGCGAGACGCTCTCGCCGATTCCATCCACGGGTCGCCGTTCCGTTTTCGTCAGCGCGCTCTACTTTCAGTCCGGTCGCGGAATCCATTTAGGGCCCCGTAATCAACTCCCGGTAGATGACGCGGGTGATACACACGGGCGACACCCACATCGGGTACCAGCAGTACAACTCGCCCGAGCGACGACGGGATTTCCTCGAGGCGTTCCGGAGCGTAGCCGAGGACGCTATCGAGGGCGACGTAGACGCCGTGATCCACGCGGGCGATCTCTTTCACGACCGTCGGCCGAACCTGGTCGATCTTCAGGGAACCGTCGAGATCCTTCGCTCGCTCGAGGACGCCGACGTCCCCTTCCTCGCGGTCGTCGGCAACCACGAAGGGAAACGCGACGCCCAGTGGCTCGATCTCTTCGCCGATCTGGGGCTCGCGACTCGACTCGGTGCCGAGCCGTACGTACTCGGCAACGTCGCGTTCTACGGGCTCGACTTCGTGCCCCGATCCCGACGCGAGGACCTCGAGTACGAGTTCGCACCTCTTCCCGACGAGGCGGCACACGCCGCACTCGTGAGCCACGGGCTGTTCGAGCCGTTCCCCCACGCGGACTGGGACACCGAACGGCTGCTCGCGGAGTCGACCGTCGACTTCGACGCCGTCCTGCTGGGCGACAACCACCACCCCGACACCGCCGAGCTACGGGAGACGTGGGTTACCTACTGCGGCTCCACCGAGCGGGCGAGCGCAAGCGAGCGCGAGGATCGGGGGTACAACCTCGTCGCGTTCGAACCCGGTCAGGAGCCGGCGATCCGCCGTCGCGGCCTCGAGTCGACCCGCGAGTTCGTCTTCGTCGACATCGAACTCGCCGAGGGCGAGGGCGTCGACCGGGTCCAGGAACGAGTCCGTCAGCACGACCTCGATGACGCGGTCGTCATCGTCACGATCGAGGGCGAGGGGAAGCCGATCGCGCCCGCAGCCGTCGAGGAGCTCGCCGTCGACCGCGGCGCGCTCGTCGCTCGCGTGAACGACCGCCGGGAGCTGCCCGACGAGGGCGAGGGCGTCTCGGTCAGCTTCGCCAACCCCGACGACGCGGTCCGCGAGCGGGTCCGCGAACTCGGCCTCAGCGACGCCGCCCTCGAGATCGACCGCACCGTTCGCGACGACGACCTCGCGGACGCGAACGTCCGCGAACAGGTCGAGCGACGCACGCGAGAGCTGCTCGAGGACGACGAGACGGCGTTCGAACCCGCACCCGATCGGAAGCCGAGCGACGAGGACGTGTCGACGGTCGCGGATCAGCTGACGGACGCGGACGACGCGGAAGCGGTCGACGTACAGGCGAACGGCGGGGAAACGACCGACGCGGCGACGGAAGCGGCCGCCGACGAATCCGCGACGGACGACTCGAGCGCGGACTCCGAACCCGACGTCGCCGCGGCGTCCGAGGACACTGCCGACGGCGACGGAACCGAAGCGGACCGACCGTCGGCCGACGAGACCGATGACGCGGAGTCGGGGGACCGGACCGAGCCGAAGCCGAGCTCCGACGGCGAGTACGCCTCGCTGGGTGATTTCGAATGAGAGTCGACCGCGTTCGCCTGCGGAACTTCAAGTGTTACGGCGAGGCCGAGCTCGGCCTCGAGCGCGGTGTAACGATCGTCCACGGCGTCAACGGAAGCGGGAAGTCGACGCTGCTCGAGGCCGTCTTCTTCGCGCTGTACGGCTCGAAGGCGCTGGGTGATCGCACCCTCGACGACGTGATCACGACCGGCGAGGAGGAGTGTGAGGTCGAACTCGAGTTCACTCACGACGGCGAGAGCTACCGCGTCGAGCGCCGACTCAAACTGCGAGGCGACCGCGCGACGACGACCAAGTGCGTCCTCGAGGGTCCGGACGGGACGATCGAGGGGGCGCGGGACGTCCGTCACGAGGTGACCGAGCTGCTGCGGATGGACGCCGAGGCGTTCGTCAACTGCGCGTACGTCCGCCAGGGCGAGGTGAACAAGCTGATCCACGCCTCGCCGGGCGAGCGCCAGGACATGATCGACGACCTCCTGCAGCTGGGCGCGCTCGAGGAGTACCGCGAGCGGGCGAGCGACGCCCGACTCGGCGTCAAGTCGGTGCTCGACGGCCAGCGCGAGGTGCTCGAGGATCTCCGGACGCAGGTGAAGCGCAAGGAAGACCAGGAGCTCCACGACCGGCTGAACGCGCTCGAGTCGAGTCACGCCGACGTCGTCTCGGACATCGAGCGCTTCGAGTCCCAGCGCGAGAACGCGCGGGAGACCCTCGAGACGGCCGCGGACGTCCTCGAGCGCCACGAGGAGACCCGCGAGGAGATCGCCGACCTCGAGGAGGGGATCGAGGAGCTGCGCTCGAAGATCGACGAGACCGAGCGAAAGCGCGAGAACGCCGGCGAGACCCTCCGCGAGCGCAGGAGCGACCGCGAGGAGCTCGCGGACGAACGCGAGTCGCTGCTCGCGGCCACCGAACTCGAAACGGGCGACGCCGACGCGGTCGGGTCCCGAATCGAGGAACTGGAGGCCCGCGACGAGGAGCTCCGGGACGACCTCGAGGACGTCCGCGTCTCGATCACGGAGCGCAACGGCGAGGTCGAGCGGCTGCGCGAGGAGGCCGACGAGCTCGAGTCCCAGGCCGAGCGGGCCCGCGAGGAGGCCGACGAGCTCGACGAGCGGATCGAGGACGACCGCGAGGCCATCACGGACCGCGAGGGGAAAGTCGACGACCTCGAGGACGACATCGAGTCCGCCCGCTCGGCGTTCGACGGCGCACCGATCGAGTTCGGCGAGGCCGACTCCCGCCTCGCGGAGCTCGAAGACGACCGCGAGGAGCTGGTCTCGACGATCAACGACGTCACCGCCGAGGTCCGGTCGATCGAGAACGCGATCGAGGAGGGCGAACGGCTCCGCGAGGAGGGGAAGTGCCCCGAGTGCGGCCAGGACGTCGCGGACTCGCCTCACGTCGACGTCCTCGAGGAGAAACGCGAGACGCTCACGACGCTCGAGAAGCGGCTGTCGGGGCTCGAGGACGACCGCGAGGAGCTCGACGAGCGAATCGAGCGCGCCGAGTCGCTGGTCGAGGCCGAGCGACGCGTCGACCGCCTCGAGGAGAACCGTGAGAACGTCACACAGCTGCTCGAAGAGAAGCGCGAGAGCCTCGAGGACCGACGGGAGCAGCGGGACCGACTCCGCGAGGAGGCCGACGAGCACGAGCGCGAGGCCGAGACGAAACGCGAGCGGGCGAGCGACCTCGAGAGCGAGGTCGCGGACGCGCGGACCGAACTCGGCGAGATCAACGCCGAGCGCGGCGAGATCAAGGAGCGCCTGGAGACGCTTCGTCGAGCGAGCGAGATCGAGACCGAGCGCGCCGAACTCGCGCACGAGATCGAGACGCTACGGGAGCGACGCGCGGACTGGGAGACGATGAACGACGAGCGCCGCGACCAGCTCTCGGCCGACCGCGAACGCAAGCGCGAACTCGAGTCCGAGTTCGACGACGATCGGATCGAGACCGCCCGGACCGAGAAGTCCAACGCCGAGCAGTACCTCGAGAAGGTCGAGGAGAAACTCGAGCAGCTCGAGGCCGACCGCGACGAGCTACAGGGGAAGATCGGCGGCGTCGAGGAGAAGATCGAGGAGCTCGAGCGGCTTCGAGAACGCCTCGAGACCGTCGAGGGGAAACTCGAGCAGCTCGACTCGCTGTACGACGAGGCCGAGACCCTGCAGACGACCTACGGGGAGTTGCGCGCGGAGCTTCGCCAGCGAAACGTCGAGACCCTCGAGCGACTGCTGAACGAGACCTTCGACCTGGTCTACCAGAACGACTCCTACGCCGCGATCGATCTGGACGGGGAGTACCGACTGACCGTCTACCAGAAGGACGGCGAACCGCTCGAGCCCGAACAGCTCTCGGGCGGAGAGCGAGCGCTCTTTAATCTCAGTCTGCGGTGTGCCATCTACCGGCTGCTCGCGGAGGGCGTCGAGGGAACCGCGCCGATGCCGCCGCTCATTCTGGACGAGCCGACGGTCTTCCTCGACTCGGGACACGTCACGCAGCTGGTCTCGCTGGTCGAGTCGATGCGGGATCTGGGCGTCGAACAGATCGTCGTCGTCAGCCACGACGAGGAGCTGATCGGTGCGGCCGACTCGCTGGTCCGCGTCGAGAAGGACGCGACCTCGAACCGATCCCGGCTCGAGCGCGGCCGGCCGACGGAGGCGGCGCTGCTGACCTCGGACTGACGGGTTCGAAAACGGCGAGGAGATTCGGTCAGGAGTCGGAGTCGTTCCCGGACGGACCGTCGTCGGTCGAGCGAGTGGCCGCCGACTCCTCGCCGATATCGGCACCGATCGTCTCGAGTGCGGTCTCGGCGTCGTCGGTGAGTCGATACCCGCGCTCGCCGGCGACGTCGGTTTCGGCGATCAGGTCCGCCGCCGTCAGCACCGTGAGCCGGCCGTGAAGATCGCTCTCGCAGCAGTCGTAGGTATCCATCATCTCGCGAACGCCAAGCGGGCCGCGCTTGCCGAGTTCGACGAGCAGCCCGAGACCGGTCTCGTCGTGGACGGCCGACAGCAGCGTTCTGACGGGTCCCTCGACCGTCCGAGCGGCGGTCTCGAGGACGGACTCCTCTGCGAGGTGCTCGAGGCGGTCGTTCTGGACGTAACACTCGTTTCCGGTTTCGGGATCGCGAACGAGACTCGCGTGCTCGGAACGTTTGAGAAGGACGTATCGCTTCCCGGTGTCGTCTTGGACGGGTTTCATGTGCGGTCGGGGTCGTCGGGTGATCGGTGTTCGGACTCCGGCTCCGAAGTCGTTTCGCCGGGTGTTGGCGGTGCGGTATCCGTGTCGACGTCGTCGTCGTCATCCGCCCCGTCGTCGGCTGTCGGCGGGTTCTCGCGGTTCGTCGCCTGGTAGCCTCGGTAGCGGTAGACGGCGAACCCGGAGAGAACGAGTCCGCCGGCGACGAGAACGAACGCGTTCGTCGAGGGGCCGTCGAAGAGCAGGAACAACACGCCGAGCGAGAACGCGAGCACGGCCGCGTTGACGACGAGGACGATCGACCAGAACGCCTGCAGCAGGTCGCTCGAGACGTCGGTTTCGACCGCCGCCTCCGAGTCGGCTGTCGACTCGAACTCCGAGCGCAGATCCGACCCGAGGTCGGATCCCGCGTCCTCGGTTGACACTTTCGGAATCGTCAGCGAGTCGCTGTCGGGGTCGGTAAACTCCTCCTCGGGGTCCCACTCCTCGGGTTCGTGTTCGGATCGGTCGAACACCACACGGTCGAAGACGGGAAGCGCAAGGAAAAGGATTCGCGTTCACCCGCGGGAGCCTCAGACGAACTCCTCGAGCGTCAGCGTCCTGTTCGTCTCGACCCACGCGAGGGGGTTCTCCGCGTCGTAGAACACGACGCCATCTTCGATCTCGTAGGCCTCGATCGTCGCTGTGCCCTCGGGTTCGCTACTCGGTTCGTCTCGATTCGCCACCTCGTCTTCGTTGGCTCGAATGGACACGTCGGTCACCGTAGCCCTTGCTATGTGTTACCACATTATATGCTTTGTTCTTCCTTCAGTTTTGCGTGGTATCGACGGGAATGGTGGGTTTTTAACCGGCGGCGCCAAACGTCGACACAATGACCGAGGCGGGCCAGACCGGACTCGCGGAGTTTTCCCGCGAGTCTTCCGAACGGCCGGACGAAGAGGCAGCCGCCGTCGCCGGCGACGGGACGGGAGAGAGCACAACCGTGGTCGACGTTCGCGAGGAAACGCTTCCGGAGCCGACGGGGGCACTCGAGCTCGCCGTGATGCAGGTTGACTACACCATCGCCGGCTACGGCGACGACGAGCGCCCGATCATGCACGTCTTCGGCCGAACTTCCGACGGCGACCTCGAGCACGTCCAGGTCGTCGGCTTTCGCCCGTACTTCTACGCGCCAACCGAGAGCCTCGAGCGGCCGCCCGAGGAGGCTTACGACCGTCTCACCGGCAGTCGTGAGGAGGATCGAAACGGAGAGCCCTACGAGAGTATTCGCGGCGAGAAGCTGACGAAGATCTTCGGCCAGACGCCCCGGGACGTCGGACAGGTCCGCGACGAGTTCGAACACTACGAGGCCGACATTCTGTTCCCGAACCGGTTTCTCATCGACAAGGACGTCCGCAGCGGGATCCGCGTCCCCGAGCGACGGGCCGACGACGACTCGCTGGTCGTCCCCCACGAGGAGGTCGAGGCGGTCGACGTCGACGCCGAACCCCGGGTACAGACGTTCGACATCGAGGTCGACGACCGCTCCGGGTTCCCCGAGGACGGCGAGGAGCCGATCATCTGTCTCACGAGCCACGATTCGTACCGCGACGAGTACGTCATGTGGCTCTACGAGGCGCCGATCGGCGACGGGCCGATCCCCGACGCGATCGAGGAGTACGACCCCATCGAGGGACCGCTCGACCACGAGGTGCGGAGTTTCGACGAGGAGGAGGCGATGCTCGAGGCGTTCGTCGACTATATTCGGGAAACGGATCCCGACGTGCTGACGGGGTGGAACTTCGAGGACTTCGACGCGCCGTACCTGCTGGATCGCCTCGAGGTCCTCCAGGGCGGCCACGAGTACGACCTCGAGATCGACCGGCTCTCGCGGATCGACGAGGTCTGGCGCAGCAACTGGGGCGGCCCCGATATCAAGGGTCGGGTCGTCTTCGACCTGCTGTACGGCTACCAGCGGATGGTCTTCTCCGAGCTCGATTCGTACCGACTGGACGCCGTCGGCGAGTCCGAACTCGGCGTCGGCAAGGAACGCTACGCGGGCGACATCGGCGACCTCTGGGAGGGTGATCCCACGCAGCTGCTCGCGTACAACCTTCGGGACGTCGAAATCTGCGTCGAGCTCGACCGCCAGCAGAGCATCATTCCGTTCTGGGACGAGGTGCGCGCGTTCGTCGGCTGCAAGTTAGAGGACGCTCCCACGCCCGGCGATGCGGTCGACATGTACGTCCTCCACCAGGCCCACGGGCAGTTCGCCTTACCATCGAAGGGCCAGCAGGAGGCCGGCGAGGAGTACGAGGGCGGGGCCGTCTTCGACCCGATTACGGGCGTCAAGGAGAACGTTACCGTACTGGACCTGAAGTCGCTGTATCCGATGTGTATGACGACGGTCAACGCCTCGCCGGAGACGCGGGTCGATCCCGACGAGTACGACGGCGAGACCTACACCGCGCCAACCCAACCCGAGCCCATCCACTTTCGCAAGGAGCCCGACGGCGTGATGCGCGAGATGATCACGGAGCTGCTCGCCGAGCGCGAGGAGAAGAAGGGACTCCGGAACGAACACGAACCCGGAACGCCGGCCTACGAGCAGTACGACCGCCAGCAGGGTGCGGTGAAGGTCATCATGAACTGCTTCACGCCAGATACGGAGGTGTTGACTCCCGAGGGCGTCCGAGATATCACCGATCTCGAGGTCAGCGACGAGGTGTACTCGCTCGATCCGAAAACGGAGGAACTGGAAATCAAGCCCGTCGTCGAGACCCATTCCTACCCCGACTATGACGGCGATCTGATCGATATCGAGACGAGCAAGATAGATTTCAGCGTCACGCCGAACCACCGAATGCTCGTCCGCAAGAACGAGACGAACGGGATCACGGAAGACGAATACAGGTTCGTCGAGGCGGGCGATCTCGACCGGGCGACGAACTACGAACTTCCCCACGATTGGGAGGGTCCCGACGGTGACAAACTCGAGAGCGTCGACCTTACGGAGCTGATCGACGGCGAGTACGAGGTGTGGGTTCGGCCGTCCGTACACGGCCACACGTTCACCGCGGAGTTGGGGTGGACGCCCCGCCGCGTGCCGAAAGCCGACGTGGGGGAAGTGGGCTACGTGTTCACTGCCGAGGAGTTCGAACAGCACCGCGAGTATATCGAAGACGTCTGTGAGACGAGCTTCGTTCACCGTGAATCCGGCCGGAAGTGGATTCCGCGGACGTACGACGGGGACGACTTCCTCGATCTCCTCGCGTGGTTCGTCACGGAAGGGAACGTCTACACGTCCGAGGACAAGCAGTTCGGCGAGAACTTCCGTGGCTCTGCGACGACCGTCAAGCTCGCGCAGGACGATCGTCCCGTCGCTGATGGGGGTGAAAATCACCACACGACGATCGGTGACCTCCTTGACGGGATGGGATTCGACTCGTACGTCGACGATCGGTCGTATACGATCACGTCGAAGCTTCTCGGCGATCTCGTGACCGAACGCTGTGGCGACGGGAGTTTCGAGAAACGAATTCCCGACCTCGTCTTCGAGTGTAGCCGTCGACAGAAGCGACGGTTTCTGGAGGTTCTCATCGACGGGGACGGCGATCGACAGGTGAACTCCTGGCGATACTCTACCTCGAGCGACGAGCTTCGCGACGACGTTCTTCGGCTCTGTGCACACCTCGGCCTGACCGCCAACTACAGCCGAGACAGCGGGACGTGGCGGATCTACGTGACGGAAGCGTCGAAGAACACGCTTCGGATGCATCGAAGCTCGTCCCGGAGCACGGCCGAGAACGGCGTCTACTGTGTTACCGTCGAGGACAATCACACGCTGCTCGCAGGACGAAACGGAAAGTTCCAGTTCGTCGGCCAATCGCTGTACGGCGTCTCCGGATGGGAACAGTTCCGTCTGTACGACAAGGAAGCGGCCTCCGCGATCACTGCCACTGGGCGAGAAGTCATCGAGTTCACCGAGACGGCCGCGAACGAGATCGACTACCAGGTCACCTACGGCGACACCGACAGCGTCATGCTCGAGCTCGGACCCGGCGTCTCGAAGGAGGAGGCCCTCGAGCAGTCCTTCGACATCGAGGAGCACATCAACGACCGTTACGACGACTTCGCGCGCGACGAACTCAACGCGGAGTTCCACCGCTTCCAGATCGAGTTCGAGAAGCTCTACCGGCGCTTCTTCCAGGCGGGCAAGAAGAAACGCTACGCCGGCCACATCACCTGGAAGGAGGGCAAGGACGTCGACGACATCGACATCGTCGGCTTCGAGTACCAGCGCTCGGACATCGCGCCGATCACCAAGGAGGTCCAACACCGGGTGATCGAGATGATCGTCAGGGACGGCGACGTCGAGGGCGCCAAGGAGTACGTCCAGGGAGTCATCGAGGACGTCCGCGCGGGCGAGGTGAGCCTCGAGGAGATCTCCATCCCGGGCGGGATCGGCAAGCGTCTGGACAACTACGACACGGATACGGCCCAGGTTCGGGGCGCGAAGTACGCAAACCGGGTGCTCGGAACGAACTTCCAGCGCGGAAGCAAGCCGAAACGGCTCTACCTCGAGCGCGTCGATCCCGCCTTCTTCGAGCGACTCGAGGACGAGGAAGGGCTCGACGCGCGCCGGGATCCCGTCTACGGTGCGTTCAAGCGCGATCCCGACGTTATCTGCTTCGAGTACGACGATCAGATTCCCGAGGAGTTCGCGGTCGACTACGACACGATGCTCGAGAAGACCCTGAAGGGACCGATCTCGCGGATCCTCGAGGCGCTGGACGTCTCCTGGGAGGAGATAAAGTCGGGTCAGGAGCAGACCGGGCTCGACCAGTACTGGTAGGGGCCGCTCGAGGGAACTGAGTAATTCGTCCGCCTGGGGCAGATTAGGCGGCTGTGCCGACCGAATGACTCGGAGTCACTGCCAGTAGGGGTTTCGGATACTCCGGCGGTGATTCCCGCTCAATAAAATATTCTTGGTTATTCGAAACCGTATCCAACCGCATACGAAACCGTTATCAGGCAGACGACCCACGGTTCACACGACAGACTACTATGGCACGCCTCGAACTACGCAACCTGCACGCGGAAGTGGCGGACGGTGACGAGAAGATCCTCGAGGGCGTCAACCTCGAGGTCGAGTCGGGCGAGATCCACGCCCTGATGGGACCGAACGGCTCCGGGAAGTCGACCTGTGCAAAGGTCATCGCCGGCCACCCGGCCTACGACGTCACCGAAGGTGAGGTCCTGCTCCACCTCGAGGACGACGAGTTCGGCGAGGACATCGAGATCGACGAGGACCAGCGCACCTGGAACCTGCTCGAACTCGAACCCAACGAGCGCGCGGCGCTCGGCGTCTTCCTCGGCTTCCAGTACCCCGCCGAGATCGAGGGCGTCACGATGGTCAACTTCCTGCGCACGGCGCTCAACGCCAAGATCGAGGAGCGCGAGGAGCTCTTCGAGGGCGAAGACGGCGACGAGGAGGAAGAGGAGGAGGCCGGCTTCGAGACGTCCCCGATGGAAGGAAACGTCGACGAGGGCGAGGTCGGCGTCGCCGAGTTCCAGGAGATCCTCCAGGAGAAGATGGAGCAGCTGGACATGGACGAGCGGTTCGCCCAGCGATACCTCAACGCCGGCTTCTCCGGCGGGGAGAAGAAACAGAACGAGGTCCTTCAGGCAGCCATCCTCGAGCCGTCGGTCGCCGTCCTCGACGAGATCGACTCGGGGCTCGACATCGACCGCCTCCAGGACGTCTCGAACGGGATCAACGCCCTGCGCGACGAGCAGGGCACCGGGATCCTTCAGATCACCCACTACCAGCGCATCCTCGACTACGTCGAGCCCGATCACGTCCACGTGATGCTCGACGGTCAGATCGCCAAGAGCGGCGACGCTTCCCTCGCCGAGGAGCTCGAGGACAAGGGGTACGACTGGGTCCGCGAAGAGGTCTACGGCACGGCGTAACCGAATTCGACTAGAACAACCGTAATAACGCTGCAGCCGTAAACACGAATACATACCAATCATGAGTTCCGAACAAGACCACCTCAAAGAAACCGACACCGAGGCGCGCTTCGAGTTCAAGAAGGAGCAGAACGCCGCCGTCAAGTCCGACAAGGGCCTGACCGAAGAGGTCATCCGCATGATCTCCGAGGACAAGGACGAACCCGACTGGATGCTCGAGCGGCGTCTGCGCGCGCTCAAGCAGTACCAGAACATGCCGATGCCGACCGACTGGCCCGGTCAGCCCGATCTGACCGAGCTGGACATCGAGGAGATCGTTCCCTACATCCGCCCGGACGTCGACAAGCGCGAAGGCGTCGACGACTGGACCGAGCTCCCCGACGAGATCAAGGACACCTTCGACAAGCTGGGCATCCCGGAAGCCGAGAAGAACGCCCTCTCGGGCGTCGGCGCTCAGTACGAGTCTGAGGTCGTCTACCAGAACATGCAAGAGCAGTGGGAGGAGAAGGGCGTCGTCTTCATGAACATGGACAAGGCGGTTCAGGAGCACCCTGAGCTCGTCAAGGAGCACTTCATGACGACCTGCGTCCCCCCGAGCGACAACAAGTTCGCCGCACTCCACGGCGCCGTCTGGTCGGGCGGCTCGTTCGTCTACGTCCCCGAGGACGTCACCGTCGAGATGCCCGTGCAGGCGTACTTCCGCATGAACTCCGAGGGGATGGGCCAGTTCGAGCACACGCTCATCATCGCCGAGGAGGGTTCGGAGGTCCACTACATCGAGGGCTGTTCCGCACCGAAGTACGGCACCCACAACCTCCACAGCGGAGGCGTCGAGGTGTTCGTCGGCGAGGACGCCCACGTCCAGTACTCGACGGTCCAGAACTGGTCGAAGAACACGTTCAACCTCAACACCAAGCGCGCGATCTGTGAGGAGAACGGAACGATGGAGTGGGTCTCGGGCTCGATGGGCTCGAAGGCCACCATGCTCTATCCGTGTACGATTCTCAAGGGTCGCGGCGCGACGGACACCCACATCACCATCGCCTTCGCGGGCGAGGACCAGGACATCGACACCGGCGCGAAGGTCTACCACAACGCGCCCGACACGAGCTCGACCATCGAGTCGAAGTCGATCTCGAAGGACGGCGGCCGCACCAACTATCGCGGCCTCGTCCACATTGCCGACGGCGCCGAGAACTCGAGCACCGCGGTCGAGTGTGACGCGCTGATGTTCGACAACGAGTCGACCAGCGACACGATGCCGTACATGGAGATCGAGGAGTCGAAGGTCGACGTCGCCCACGAGGCGACCGTCGGCAAGATCGGCGACGAGGACATCTTCTACCTCCAGAGCCGCGGCCTGGACGACGACGACGCCAAGAAGATGATCGTCGCCGGCTTCATCGAGCCGATCACGGAGGAACTGCCCATCGAGTACGCGGTCGAACTCAACCGCCTCATCGAACTCGAGATGGAGGGGAGCCTCGGATAATATGAGCGCAGGAACGCAGGTACACGCCAATCTGACGGAGGAACAGGTACGCGAGATTTCCGACGGGCTGGACGAGCCCGACTGGCTGCTCGAGACCCGTCTCGAGGCGCTCGAAGCCCTCGAGGAGCTCGATATGCCCGACGTCATCCGGACGCCGGGTCGAGACTGGACGAACCTCCACGAGCTCGATTTCGAGTCGCTCGTCGACCCGCTGAACGCGGCGGAGAACAAGGACCAGGTCGGTCCCGACGAAGCCGAGGTTCTGCCCTGGAGCGACGCCGTTGCCGAACACGAGGAGCTCCTGAAGGAGCACTTCGGCTCGATCGTCGACCCCCAGGAGAACTACCTGACGGCCCTGTCCACGGCGCTGTTCAGCACCGGGACCGTGGTCTACGTCCCCGAGGGCGTTGACGCCGAGGACGTGACGATCCGAACCGAGCAGAACTCCAGCTCGCTGTTCAACTACACGCTCGTCGTCACCGAGGAGTCTTCCTCGGTCACGATCATGGAGCGTCAGTCGACCGGCGAGGAGGCCGAAGAGCAGTACTACAGCGGAATCGTCGAGGTCGTCGCCGGCGAGAACAGCAACGTTCAGTACGGCAGTCTCCAGAACCTCTCGGAGGAGGCCTACAACTTCGCGCTCAAGCGCGGCGACGCCGACACCTACGCGACGATCAACTGGATCGAGGTCAACTTCGGCACGCAGCTGACCAAGTCCGGCGTCTCCACGGAGCTCAACGGCGACTCCTCGGAGACCCAGATCGTCGGTGCCTTCTACGGCCACAACGACCAGCACTTCGACCTCGACGCGAAGGTCTGGCACCGCGCCGAGCACACGACGGCAGACCTCGTCACCCGCGGCGTCACCGACGACATCGCTCGCTCGGTGTACGAGGGTGTCCAGGACGTCGGTCGCGACGCGTGGGACACCAGCTCCTACCAGCGCGAGAACACGCTGATGCTCAGTGACGAAAGCGAGGCCGACGCCTCGCCGAAGCTGATCATCAACAACCACGACACCGAGGCCAGCCACTCCGCGACGGTCGGCCAGATCGATCAGGAGGATCTGCTGTATATGACCTCCCGAGGTATCTCGCCCCGAGCCGCACGCAACATGCTCGTCGAAGGGTTCTTCGTGCCCGTCCTCGACGAGATCGCGGTCGACGAACTCCGTGAGGACCTCGAGGACCTCGTCGCGGCGCGTCTCCGGAAGCGCGACTGACGAGGATCGAAGCGGTTCGGACACTCCGTTTTCGTCCGTCTGACGAGCTTTTTTGTATCGAAGCCCGGTACCGATCGGTAATGCCGGGGCTGTCGGTCGCGTTCGACGCCGAAACGCTCGAGCAACTCGAGACGGAGCGACGGCTGCTCGGGTTCGAGAGTCGAGACGCCTACGTCCGGTGGATCGTCGATCGACGGGACGCGCCCGAGGACGCTCGACCTCGAGCGGACGGGCTCGGGATCGAGTCCGAGGACCGGGCTTCGACCACGACGGACGCGGACGACACGAGTGGGTCGACCGAAACCCCCGGATTCGACGACGCTCCGGGATCGCTGACTCCGGAGCGTGTCATCAGAGTTTCCGAGGACGACGTCGGCGCGGATGCGACCGTCCTCGAGACGGTCCGGGTCGATCGCCTCGACGAATTCTCGCGGCGGGCGATCGCCGAGACGCGCAGTCGGCTGGACCGGGACGTCGAGACGGGCCTCGAGTACCGATCGACGACCCCGATCGGGCGGGAGACGCTCCGGCCCGGTTCCGATCTCGTCGATCTCGACGCGCTGTCGGTTCCGGGTCGATCCGCGGATCGACGCGAGCGGCGACGGACCGTCGCCGGACGCGCGATCGCCTTCCTTCGCGACGAGGGGCAGACGAAGAAGGCGGCGGTCGTCGCGGAGCTGTACGACTCTCATCCAGCCGGCTACGAAACCGCAGACGGCTGGTGGGCGTTTCTCAAAGACGTCTTCGAGCAGGTCGACGCGGTCGAGGGCGGTGCCGGCAGCCGCGTCTGGCGGTACGTCGGCAGCACTCAGAGGCGGGATGCCTGAAGTTAAGTAGCACGCTCACCGACGGTACGTGTATGAGTCTGGGACAGCGCGTCTCGAGCGACCACCAGCTCGCCCGACTCCTCCAGATCGGGGTCGTCCTGGAGGAGGTGGTCGAGTCACGCGCGGCCCACCACCTCGAGTCGCTGCCGGCCGACGAGCGCGAGGCGATCGACGACGAGGTACGGGCGCTGCTCGCCGAGGCCGCCGAGGAATCGGCCGAGCACCGCGAGCGACTCGAGACACTGGTCGACGACCTCGACGCCGAGACGGTCGCCTACGAGGAGATCAACGCTCTGGTCGACGCACAGTACGGTCCTCCCGAGGACACCGACGGCGTGCTCTACGATCAGCTCTGTAACGAGGAGACCGCTTACAAGTTCTACGACGACCTGATCGAGGCGATCGAAGCGTCCGACGCGGCGTTCGCCATCGACCGCGATCGGCTCCTCGAGACGCTGTACGACATCCGCGAGGAGGAACGAGAGGGCGTCGAAGAAGTTACCGAGATTATGGAGCGCAGAGCATGATCGGCGCCCCGACCGAGCGACGACCGACGGATCGCAGCCGGACCGACACCGACGGAGGGACGCGATGAACACCGCAGACCAGTATCTCAAGGCGATCTACCTCGCACAGCGCATCGACGACGGCCCGGCCTCGACCGGCACGCTCGCCGACCTGCTCGAGGTTAGCCCGGCCAGCGTCAACGAGATGATCGGCAAGCTCGAGGAGCGCGGCCTGGTCGAACACGAGAAGTACAAGGGGGCGAGCCTGACCGACGAGGGACTCGAGCGCGCCCACGACGCTCTCCAGACCTACTGCATCATCGAGCGGTTCCTCGCGAACGTCCTCGAGGTCGAGGAGTTCCGGGAGGAAGCCCACGCGCTCGAAGCGGTGATCGACGACACCGTCGCCGACCGGCTCGACACGATCATCGACCGCCCCGAGGAGTGTCCGGACTGTTTCGACCCCGAGGCGGACTGTTGCAAGTACCTCGAGGCCTCCACCCGGGCGGATTAGCGGCCGAAACCGGCTACTCCGAACCGAATCGCACGTATCGGTGACCGACGACCGCCGCAACCGCGAGTGCGACGACGACCGCGACGGAGAGTTCGAACGGAAGCAACCAGGCGTCGCCGGTATCCTGATCGCTCTCGAAGACGTCGGCGTAGTACGTCGCCGCTTCCGTTCCGTGCAGGGCGAGCAATACCTCGCGGTTGTTTTGCAGCGAGTTTTCGTTCCAGTTCGCGCTGCCGACGACGGCGACCTCGCGGTCGATCACGATCCCTTTCGCGTGGATCTTCTCGAACGCGTCGGTGTCCTCGACGAGTGTTACCTCGAGCGACAGCTCCTCGTCGTCAGCGGTGCGTTCGAGGTCGTCCGCCAGCGTCTCGTGTTCGTCCTCGACGTACCAGCTCGAATCGAGCAGGATTCGGACGTCGACGCCCCGCCGGGCTGCGTCGAGCGTCGCCTCGAGCAGGGAGACGTCGTCGGCGATGCTGGCCTGTTTGATCAGGATCTCGTCGTCGGCATCGTCGAGTAGCTCCAGCAGCCGGGGCTCGGCGTTCTCCGGCGCGAGCAGGAGCTCGGCCTCGTCGATCGACACGGTCTCTGCCCCGTGGTTGGCCGGAAACTCCCGCGGCGGTGCGGCGTCGTCCTCGACGAACGAGGTGTCCTCCCGGAAGCTCGCTCCCGACTTGGCGTCCCAGCCCTCGAAGTCCGCCCGAAAGATCGCGGCCAGTTCGTCGGCGAGCGCGTCGTCCGCGAGACGGACGCCCCAGCCGCGACTCGACTCGCCGCCGACGCCCGCGGGCTTCCAGTTCTCGCTCGTCACGAGAACTGAGTCGTCGGCGACCGCGTACTTCGGGTGGTGAAATCGGTAGCGCGCCCCCTCGCCGCCGACGAACCGAACGTCGACGCCGCCGCGCTCGAGCGTCTCGACGACGGACTCGGTCGCCGCGGGCGTCCCGCCGACGGGTCCCGACTCGAGCAGTACCGCCACGTCGACGCCGCGGTCGGCGGCCGCGACGAGGTCGGCGGCGACGTCCTCGTCGGTGAACGTGTAGCCGGCTACCAGGAGTCGGTCGTCGGCCTCCCGAATCGTCTCCCGCGGGACGTCGGGGCTGTCGGGAAGAACGAACGCGGTCGCCTCGTCGATGTCGACGGTCGACGACGGAAGACAGGTCGCGCCGCGGGGCCACCACTCGCCGCTGCCGGGTGTCTCGTCGCTCGGCTCGCTGCCGTCGATCTCGGCCGTTCGGTACCACCGCTCGGCCGTCGGCGCGCGGTCGTAGCTCACCGCGTCTACCGTTCGGCTCCCGTTTCGAAGCTCGAGGTCGTCCCCGTCGGCGGCGAGTCGCACCGTTCCCTCGAGCTCGCCGACCGAATCGTCGGTCAGTTCGCGGGTCTCTTCGGGATCGCTCGTGAGCGCGATCCGGCCCGACACCGTCTCGTTCGGGAGTTGCGCGGTCGTGTGGCCGTCGGTGAGCGACCAGTTCTCGAGGTCGGTTTCCGGCGGCGTCTCGACGACGAGGTACTCGCCGACGTTTCCGTGTGTCGTCGGGTTCGGATACAGCTCGACGATTCGGGGATCGGCGACCGTTTCGGTAGCGTCAACCGGTTGCGGACAGCGGAGGGCGTCGGCTTCGTCGGCTTCGGCTGTCAACTGCGAACGCTCGGCTGTCGCGCCCGAACCGTCGAGCCCCGACGAGGGAGAGGCGGCGCCGAGGCTCGCCGCGAGCGGGAGCCCGAGGAGAGTACCGAGCAGGGCCGTCGCGCAGAGTACGAGCGCGACTCGCCTGGAGGCCATCGGCTCTCCTGGCCGCGCTTTCGGATATAAACCCGCGGAGAGAAAGAGCGACGATCAGGCAGCCGGCTCGAGGTCGGCGCGTTCGGCCTCGGCCTGGACGAGGTAGGCCCGGTCGTCGGCGTAGTCGGCGACGACCTCGAGTGCGTCCTCCGTGCCGATCTGGTTGAGCGCCCACGCGGCGCTGGCACGGACGCGGTCGGCGTCGTCGTCCTCGAGGACGTCGGAAAGCGGCTGGATCGCCCGCGTGTCGCCGATCAGCCCGAGCGCGCGGGCGGCGTTGCTGCGGACGGCCGGCTCGTCGTTGGTGGCGAGCTCCTCGGCGATCGGCTGGACGGCGTCCTCGGCGCCGATCTCGCCCAGCGCCCTGAACGCGGGCCGCTGGAGCTGGATGTTCGAGTCGACGTAGTCGAGCAGCGTGTCGACGACCTCCTCGTCGTCGGCGCCGATCTTCCCGAGGATGCTCATCGCCTTGGTGTCCCGGCGGTTTGCCTTCTGGATCATCGGCTCGATAGCCTCCTCGCGGCCCATTCGCTCGAGGGCCTCCATGCAGTGGTCCTCCATGAACTCCGATCCCAGGGAGTCGAGCGCGAGCAGGATCAGCTCGACGTTGCCCCGCTTCTCGTGGACCTTCAGGGCGTGCCACTCCGGCGGGAAGTCCTTGACGTGGTCGAGTACGTCGTAAAAGCCCTCTCGACGGAGCTGTTCGCGGACCTTCAGGTCGGTCCACTCGGTGGCCTCCTCGACCCCGTCCTCGAGGACGTCGGTCGCCTCGAGCAGCGCGGCGATCGTCTCGGCGTCCTCGTCGGCGTCGAGATCGGCGTCCTCGACGGCGTCGGTGACGTCCTCGAGCGTCGCCGCGAGCCGTTCGGGAACGCCCTCGTCCTCGTCGGGAACGTCCTCGCGGAGTTCGGCACACTCGGTGGGTTCGAGGTCGTCAGGAACTGAAACGGACGCGCCCAGCAGCTCGTTTGCGTCCGCGACGAACGCCTCGACGGGGTCGATCAGCTCCTCCTCGCCCTCGATCGTCCAGCGGGTGCCGGTGATCGTTCCGGCGACGCCGTTTATCTCGCCGATCACGTCCTCGGCGTAGGGGCCGCGCTGGTCCTCGAGGTCGTCCTCGAGGTCGTCGAGGTCGTCCTCGATCTCGTCGTAGCGGTCCTGGAGCTCCTCTTCGGGGTGGACGACGTCTTCCTCCTCGTCATCGTCGTCCTCGTCTTCCTCGGGCGGGTCGGGAATCTCGAGACCCTCGAGTTCCTCGCGGAACGCCTCGAGCTTCGGCTCGACCTCGTCGAGGTCGTCCTCGGTCTCGGCGGCCTCGAGTTCGGCCTCGAACTCCTCGATCTGGGTCTCGAAGGCCTCGAGCTGGCCGCGGATCGCCTCGAGTTCGTTTGCGTCCTCGTCCAGGTCTTTCTCGTCTTCCTCGTCCGCTGCGCCCTCTTCGTCGTCCGCATCCTCTCCGTCGTCTTCGTCTACTTCGCCCGCTTCGGGCGATTCGGGCTCCTCCTCGGTCTCGTCTTCGTCGGAGTCGGCTCCGTCGTCGGCCCGGTCTTCCGCTTCCTCCTCGGTTTCGGCTTCCTCGTCGGCCGTTTCCCGCTCGTCCGGCTCGTCGGCCGGCTCCTCGTCACCGTTCGCCTCGTCCTCGCTCATGGAACCACCCGGGGACGACACCGACGCGTGACTTCGTTCATACGTACAGGTCGTGTCAGCACGTTCCTAAGCGTTTCCATGCAGGTCGGTTTCGGCCGGGCGGGGTTCGGGGCGCCAGTAGAGCCAGGGACTCAACGTCATGTACGCGATTCCGAGGGTCAACAGGGCGTAGGGAAAGGTTCGGCCGGCGGCCGTCGGCACGAGGATCGCCAGCGCGTGGACGACCCCCATGATGGCGGCGTCTCGAGCGAGCAGGTCGGGGTAGGGGATCCGCGAGACCATCAGGTACGTGAAAGCGGCCGTGATCGCCAGGATGAGCACGGGGGCGTCGGCAGGGTCACCGGCGAGGATGGCAGCACCGATGATCGTCGCAGCCAGCGTCGTCTGGACCCCCTCGGTGTAGCTACCGGTCGTGTCGTAGGCGGTGTACAGTCCCAGGCGAGTGACGGCCATCGCGACGAACAGCGCACAGACCGCGGTGACGACAAGCAACTCGGCGGTGACGGCGTCGAAGCTCAGTCCGAGCCCGTCGCTGACGACGACGAACGCGAGGACGGCCGGGGCGACGGCGAACGAGGCGACGTCGGCCAGCGAGTCGAGGTAGGGTCCCGCCTCGGTCCCGCCGTACCGGCGCGCGAGTAGCCCGTCGAGGCCGTCGGCGATCGCCGCCAGCAGGATGAGCCGCGCCGCGAGTTCGATGTCGACGAACGCGACGACGATCGCGACGAAGCCAAGCGTCGCGTTGGCGATCGTCACCGCGTCCGCGATCCCCAGTCGTCCGACGAACCGCGGAAGCATACTCCTCGATTCGAGCGGCGGCCACCTTACTGTTTTCGTTTCGAGGGGCGGTGAACTAATCTGATCGACGGTCGAATCGAACCCGAGGGGACGCGAGACCGACTCGAGTCCTTCGAGCGGTCGGCGGACGGATCCGAACGTGTTCGACGCCGAACCTCCGGTTCGAGAATCGAACCGGACCCGTTATACCGCGACCGTCCCAACGCTCGCGTATGCACCGGCGCGTCTACCTTGCGGCCGTCGGGACCGCCGCCTCGGCCAGCCTGGCCGGCTGCTCGTCCGTCCTCAGCGTCTTCGATGACGACGACGGACCGTGTGCCGGCGAGGAGTGTGACATCGGGATGAGCCGCAACGAGTTCCTCCCCGAGACCTACACCGCGAGCGTCGGCGAGACCGTCGTCTGGAAGAACACGAGCGGCGCCGACCACACCGTCACCGCTCTCGAGAACCAGATCCCCGAAGATGCCGCGTATTTCGCGAGCGGCGGGTACGAGGACGAGGATACGGCGATCGACGCCTGGCACGAGTACCGGGGTGGACGGCTCGGAACGCGGGACACGTACGAGCATACCTTCGAGGTTCCCGGGACGTACGCCTACATCTGCGAGCCCCACGTCAAGGGCGGAATGATCGGCGAAGTCGTCGTCGAGTAGCCCGCGCGGCGCGGATCTTTTTTTACAGCGGACCGTGGGCCGGATCATGAACGTCCGTCAGGTGATTCCGAGGGACGCGATTCCGAGCATCGACGACCCGACCTTCGGGACCGAACGCGTCGGCGAACCCGACGACGAGGTGGTCGCCGTCGAGGCGTCGACACCGAAGGCGTATCCGGTCCGCGTGCTGGACTATCACGAAATTGTCAACGACGCCGTCGACGGAGACCCGATCGCGGTCACGTGGTGTCCGCTCTGCGGGAGCGCCGTCGTCTACGATCGAACGGTCGACGACCGCGTCCTCGAGTTCGGCGTCAGCGGGAAACTCGTCGACGACGATCTGGTCATGTACGATCGAGAGACCGGTTCCGAGTGGAAGCAGTCGTCTGGTAAGTGTATCGACGGCCCGCTGCGGGGGCGGGAGCTTCGGGTTCGCCCTGCGGGCGTACTCACTTGGAGGGGGTTTCGAGAGCGCTATTCGAACGGAAAGGTGCTTCAGCCCCCAGAGAACGCGGTGAGCGAAGCGGCGAGCGACGGTGACAAGCCGACTCCGATCGAGTACGACGAGGCGCCGTACGCAGCGTACTTCGAGAGCGACGGGTTCGGCCTCGCGGCCCACCGGGGAACGGGCGACGAACGCACCTGGGACTACCCCGAGTTCGGCCCCAAGACCGTCGTTCTCGGACTCGAGATCGGCTCCGAAGCGCGCGGATTCCCTCTCCCGCGGGTGGAATCTGAGGGAGGAGTCGTCCACGAGGCCGTCGGCGGAACCGATACCGTCGTCCTCGCGACCGACGATGGAATTCACGCGTTCGAGAACCCGGGCTTCGAGTTCGACAGGGCCGACAACGGGACGATCCGCGCCGACGGGACCGCGTGGGACCCCGCCACCGGTTCGGCTGCGGACGGTCGACGGCTCGAGCGACTCCCGGCCCGTCGGCTGTTCGCGTTCGCCTGGCGGGACGATCACGGCGTCGACGCGTTCTACGGTCGGCCGTAAAAATCGGGATCGAACGGGTTCGAGCGTCGCGTCAGTCCTCGGCTGCGACGTCTTCTTCCTCGACGTCGACGGAGGTCGCTTCCTCCTCGGCGACTTCCTCGGGGTGGGCCTCGAGGGTCGTCTTCTGGATCTCGACGCGGCGAAGCGGGTAGATCGTCTTGGCCTCGCCGTAGATCGCCGAGGAGAGTCGTCCCTCGACGATGCTGTCGATGAGTTCATCGAAGGTCCGCTCGGCGGCGGCCTCCTCGATCATCTGGACCATCTGCTCGCGGATGGCCTTCTCCTGGCTCGCGTCGGCCTTTTTGGTCGTAAAGGCGACGGGCTGGATCTGGACACGGTAGTCGTCGGTCGTGAGGACGGTGACGTAGGCCTCGACCTTCGAGGCGCCACGGCGGACCAGCGAGCGCAGGTAGTCACGGGTCAGGGCGTGTTCCTGGAACTCCGTGTACGCCGCGTCGCTGCCGACGTCGGTGATCTTGAAGGTCAGTTTCGTGTTGTTCTCGCTGGCGTTGTTCGTCAACTCGCCGAGCGTCGTTTCGATGGTTCGGTCGTAGACTTTCTCCGGTTCGTCGGCGGGGGTCTCACCGAGCTCCTTGCGATCGAACTGCTCGGGCGCGAGGATGGTGTACCACCGCTTTTCCTGTTTCGTTCGTGAAACCGATCGTTCACTCATAGTTGGGTGTTATCTGGGGTGTCGGACACAGTGCCCGTGTCCGTCGGGTGTGCGTGCTGTGCGACCTCGATCGCGACCGCGAGGTTGACGACGTAGTCGTCGACCGTCGACTGCAGCCCCGACGTCGTCTCGCGTTCGATCCGGGTAACGACCGCGTCGTCGCTCGAGGAATCGCCTCCCTCGCCGTCGTCGACCGTCGTCTCCATCTCGTCGGTGTTGTCCGGCGCGATCGCGCGCGCGATCAGCGCCGGATCGTCGTGGGTCGTCCGAATCGTCGCTCGTCGGGTCATCTGAACTCCCTCGTCGTCGCGATGATCGTCGAGTCGTCCGTCTCGGGGTCGTACCGCAGGTAGCCGCGTCGCCGGCCGTCGTCGTACTCGAGCCCGTCGACGTCGCCCTCGAGGGCCCTGGCGATCGCTTCGACTGTCGAGCCGAGTGACTCGTCGGTCCGAGTCGCGAGTGCGGCCTCGCCGTCGCCGACGACCAGCACGGTCGGTTCCGGCGATCGGTAGGCGACGGCGACCTCGGCAACCGTCTCGACGGGGCCGTCCTCGATCTCGAGGACGAACAGGCCGTCGTGTCGGCTGATCGACGCCGAGTCGAGCGCCGCGTGGGCGCGTCGACCGTGGGTTCGCCAGGCCTCGAGTGCGGCCCGGTCGACGCCGTGGCCCATCGCGAGGGCGACGCCGGTCCCGGGTTCGGTCCTGGCCGTCGCCGCCAGCACGTCGGCGTAGCCGCCGACGGTTGCGAACGGTCCCTCGGGCGTCGCGTACGGCTTCAGCGCGCGCCCGACCGATCGGGCGCTTTGCTCGTGTGCGTTCTCGGCGCCGACCGCGTCGAGCGCGACCAGCGAGGCGATCGCACGATGGTCATCGATCTCGAGCGCGTCTGGCTCGGGGAGCTCGAGCCCCGAAAGCGCGTCGCGGACCGCGTCCGGGTTGCCGGACCACGGTGCGCGAACGCGCGTCGAGTGTGCGAGCCCGTCGACTGGATCCGTGGTCGCCAGTGCGACCCCGGGTCCTCGATCGACGAGGCTTCGATCCCGTGCGGTCTCGAGTACCCACTCGCTCTCGCCGGCGCCGGGTTCGCTCCCGGCCGCGACGAGTCCCGCAAGCGCGAGCACGGGGTCGGGCGTCTCGCCCAGCCCGCGAACGAGTTCGACGGCCTCGAGCGTGGCGGCCCTGTCGGCCGCTGCGAGCCGGGTCGCGTCGAGATCGGCGTCGGCGCTACCGACGACGATCGTCGCGTCGTCGGCCTCGGGTTCGTCGGCCGTCGCCCGTTCGGTCCGTTCGGCAACGGTGCGGCCGACGGTTACCTGGAACGGCGTTCCGCGTTCGCGGATCGCCCGCGCGAGCAGCCCGGTCGCCGCGAGCGCGTCGCCGTCGGCGCTCGCCACGAGCCGGACGAAGCCCGCGCTCTCGAGGGGGGCGATCGACGCCTCGGCGGTTCGACCCTCTGTAGACATTCCTTACTCCTCGAGGAGCTCGACTGCCACGTCGTAGGAGTACTGGAAGTCGGCCTCGAGCTCGTCGCCGCGGTAGTAGTTGACCAGGCGACGGACCTTCGACTCGGTGTTTTGCAGGGCGCGCTTGTTCTGGTAGTCCTGGGGGTTCTCCCGGATGTGCTCGCGCAGGCGCACCGCGCGCTGCATCAGGCTGCGCAGGTCCTCGGGGATGTCCGCTTTCGCGTCGTTCTCCTCGAGGATCTCGGTGACCTTCTTTCCGGTCGCCAGCTTGACGTCCGGGACGGGCGTCCCCGTGACGCCCTCGTCGCGCAGCTTGATCCCGATCTGGCTGGGATCGTGACCCTGCTCTGCCAGTTCGACGACGCGGGCTTCGATGTCGTCCGCGTCGACGTCGCTCCACTCCGGCGGTTCGTCTGCCGTCGGCTTGTCCGATCCGGACGAGCCGCGACGGCGGGTGTGCATTCGTGCCATTGGTGAGGATAGGAACCGCACTGACCGCTCGAGTGTTCGGCAGCCGGATCTCCGGCTGCCCGTGCACTTCCGCAATCCCAAGCTGCCCGAAAGGGTGGACAGCGAGTCGGATTTGCGGCCGTGCGCTTCCCACCGTCGCTACCGGGAGCAGCGACTAAAGGGTTGCGTCCTGCCGTCAGCCCTGCCCGACCATCGACTCCTCGTCCTCCCACTCCCGCTCGCGGAGTTCGTACTTCTGGATCTTGCCCGTCGCGGTCTTGGGGAGTTCGTCGACGAACTCGACCTGGTGAACCACCTTGTAGCCCGCGAGCCGCTCGCGGGTGTAGGCCGTCAGATCGTCCTCGGTGACCGGCGGGTTCTCCGGGTCGCCATTGGCGGGGACGACGAACGCCTTCGGCGTCTCACCCCACTTCTCGCTGGGCGCAGGGATGATCGCGACGTCGCCGACGTCGGGGTGGTCGAAGAGGGTGTCCTCGAGTTCGATGCTCGAGATGTTCTCCCCGCCCGAGATGATGATGTCCTTCTTGCGGTCCTGGATCGCCATCAGGCCGTCTTCGTTCACGACTGCCAGATCGCCGGTGTGGAACCAGCCCTCGCGTTTGTCGTCGAACGCCTCTTCGGTCTCCTCGGGTTTCTCCCAGTAGCCGTCCATCACCTGGTTGCCCCGGACGACGATCTCGCCGATCGTTTCGTCGTCCCAGGGGACTTCGTTCCCGTCGTCGTCGACGACCTCGACCTCGGTCGCGAGAGGGGCGATCCCCTGGCGCTTCTTGAGGGCGAAGCGCTCCTCGCTGTCCTCGTCGATCAGTCGCCGGGTCGCGGAGGTACCGATCAGGGGACCGGTCTCGGTCGCGCCGTAGAGCTGGCGGAAGTGCCAGCCGAACTCCGTCTCGACGGTCTCGATGATGCTCTCGGGTGGCGCGGCGCCGGCGGCGGTGACCCGCATCGGCGCGTCACCGGTCGTCGGAACCTTGTTGTCCTCGAGGTACTCCTCGAACAGGGTGAGGACGGTCGGCGCACAACAGAGGAAGGAGACGTCCTCCTCGCGTATCTGCCGGAGGTTCGTCTCGGCGTCGGTCCCGCGTGTACAGACGTGTTTCGCGCCCATCCCCGTGATCGCGTAGATGTGTCCCCAGCCGTTGACGTGGAACATCGGCAGTGTCCAGAGGTAGACGTCGTCGTCGCGGATCTCGTGGTGGATCGTCACCAGCTGGGCGTGTAAGGACTCGGTCCGATGGGTCCGCATGACGCCCTTCGGATCGCCCGTCGTCCCCGAGGTGTAGTTGATCGTGATGACGTCGTCCTCGCTCATCTCGGGGCGGTCGTAGTCAGCGTCGGCCTCGGCGATGACCTCCTCGAAGTCGAGCCACTCGCCGTCACAGTCCTCGAGGGCGTCGGCGTCGGTTGCGATAAACGTCTCCGTCGGCACCTCCTCGCGAACGGCATCGATCTTGTGGGCGTACTCGTAGTCCGCGACGACGGCGTCGACACCGGCATCGTTCAGCATGTACTCGTAGTCCGCGGGCGTCAGCCGGTAGTTCAACGGGGTGTGGATCGCCCCGAGCTGCATTATCCCGTAGGCCGCCTCGAGCTGGTAGTGGGTGTTCGGGTCGAGCACCGCGACCCGATCGCCCTTCTCGATGCCCCGCTCCTGGAGTACCGCGGAAAGGCGGTCAGCGCGGTCACCGAACTCGTCGTAGGTGTAGCGTTCACCTGTCGTCGCGACGACGGCCTCTTCGTCGCCGTAGTACTTCCGTGCGCGGTCGAGAAAGTCGGTTACGAGGAGCGGAACCTCCATATACGAGATCCTTGGATATCGTTCATTATACTCCTTGCGGATGGATCAATCGGTGTCGAGAGCAAAACCGGGGACCGAGCCGAACCAGTTCGGCCTACTGCTGGCCGACGCGGCGCTCGGCGTCGTCCCAGTACTCCTCGCGGAGTTCGTACTTCTGGACCTTCCCCGTCGCCGTTTCCGGGAGATCCTCGACGATCTCGACGCTCGTCGGCTTCTTGTAGCCCGCCAGGCGGTCGGTGACGAACTCGACGATCCCGTCCTCGGTTGGGTCGGCGTCCGCACCGGGGACGATCAGCGCCTTCGGGGTCTCGCCCCACTGCTCGCTGGGGACGGGGATCACCGCGGCCTTCTGGACGGCCGGATGATCGTAGAGGACGTCCTCGAGTTCGATGCTCGAGATGTTCTCCCCGCCGGAGATGATGATGTCCTTCTTTCGGTCCTGGATGGCGACCATCCCGTCCTCGTCGATCGTCGCGAGGTCGCCAGTGTGGAAGTAGCCCTCGAGGCGCTCGGAGAACGCTCGTTCGGTGGCATCGGGTTTGTTCAGGTAGCGATCCATCCCTGGTTACCCCAAACGACGATCTCGCCGATGGTGTCTCCGTCGCGGGGAACGTCCTCGCCGTCCTCGTCGACGACCCTGACGTCCGTACAGAGGGTCTCGGCGCCCTGTTTGACCTTGAGTTCGCGCCCGCGCTGGGCGAGCCGCCGCGGCGAGTTACTGGTCGTGATGATCGGCGCGGTCTCGGTCAGCCCGTAGATGTGGATGATCCGCCAGTCGAACTCGTCCTCGACGGTCTCGATGGTGGTGGTGGCGGGTGCGCTGTCCGCGGTCGCGAGCCGAACGTCGCGGTCGCCCGTCGTCTCCACGTCGTTTGCTTCGTGGTACTGGATCAGCGAGTTCAGCACCGTCGGCGCGCCGCACATGAACGTGACGTCGTACTCCCGAACCCGATCGAAGACGCCCTCGGCGTCGAAGGTGCGCTGGCAGACGTGGGTTCCACCGGTGCCCGTGATCGCGTAGGTGTGGCCTCAGCCGTTGCAGTGGAACATCGGGAGCGTCCAGAGATAGTTGTCGTCGTCGCGGATCTCCATGTGCTGGTTGAGCACGAGGGCGTGCCAGTGTTCGGTGCGGTGGGTGCGGACGACACCCTTCGGGTCGCCCGTAGTGCCGGAGGTGTAGTTGATGCTGGCGTCGTCGTCCTCGCCGATATCGGGGCGGTCGGGTTCGTCGGCGGAGTGGCCCTCGAGGAACGCCTCGTAGTCGGTCCACTCGCCCTCGATCTCGTCGGCCCGGTAGCCGACGAACGTTTCGGCGGGGATCGAGTCCCGGATCGGCTCGACCTTGTCGGCGTAGTCGTAGTCGGCGATCAGGGTGTTCGCGGCACAGTCCCCGAGGATGTACTCGTACTCGCCACTCGTCAGACGGTAGTTCAGCGGGACGAACACCGCGCCCAGCTTGTTCGTCGCGTACAGCGTCTCGATGAAGTAGTGGGTGTTCGGCGCCAACAGAGCCACCCGATCACCCTGCTCGACGCCGCTCTCCTCGAGGGCGTGTGCGAGCCGATTCACTCGCTCGTTCACCTCCGCGTAGGTGTACTCCGTTCCGTCGTGGGCGACGATACCCGTCACGTCGTCGTAGAGGTCGACGGCCCGGTCGAGGAAGTCGGTGGTCCGCATTGCCGTTTTCATGGTTCCCGTTCACATCCAACGGCAGTATCTGCCTAATCATTTATCATGCACACGGATGCCCCCCGGCGATTCGGCGCTCGAGGAGACTGCGACGCGACCGAAAGAGGGGCGTGGCTCGAGATCACGTACCGTGTTCCTCCCCGCCGCTGTCACCCGATATCGAGGGGTTTATACCGATGTGTGCGAAAACAGGGAGTGCAGAGAGGGCTCGTAGATCAGTGGTAGATCATCCCCCTGGCACGGGGAAGGCCCGGGGTTCAAATCCCCGCGAGTCCACTTCCTTCCGTTCGTTTCACTCGCTCCAGCAGCGTCCTCGCCGTCCCTCATAAACCTATAGGAGTCGCTCAGTCCCGGCGGGTTCGTCCCGTCTCCTCCCCGTTCTTGGCCCTCTACTCGTGCGTTCCGTGGTAGAAATCGGCTTTCACGAGGAGAAAAGAGCGTGGAATCGAGCGGCCCCGAGATAGGTGAGCCGAACAGAGCGTCTCGAGCGGGACTCGACGCTTCTGCGTCTTATCGAGCAACAAACTCCGATTGATCGGTTGCTCCGGTTCCTCGCGCTGGTTGCGCATCGTGCCGTCGGGGTCGTACATCGGGAGGACGTGGTTGCTCGGTTTGGACGCGCCCACTCGGGGCAAACTCCGTAGCTTCGATGTGGGTTTTCGGCTCCAAGTTGCTCGGGCTCGAGCCCGACGTTCAGCTCGTGGTTGCCATCGTCCGAGTGGTCGACCGCCGTCGGCTCGCAGTCGAAGCCGATCGTTTACTCGTTCCGTGGATTGCATCGTAGTGGTACTCCTCCGATCCCGCCACGTCCGTGAATCCGAGGGGAACGCCGACGTCGTAGGAGCCTTCTCGTACGGTCTCGAAAAACGGACTCCGAACGCGAACTTGGCCGTCCGGTACCCGTCGAACCCCTCTGTCGGAACGCTGGGGACCGCGTTCGGTCCGCAAACCCTGAGTTGAGAACTGAGCCTCGGAAACGGCGAACGGATACCGATTGACTTTCGACCCAATTCATATTAGAAACTCTGAAACTCATATAATTCCGTAAAATGGGTTTATCGGGTTTCGCAGAAATATCTCTGCTACTGTAGTTCAACTATACATGACTGATGCTCTTCGATCCAGGCGATGGGTGCTACGGGCCACGGGTATAACCATCGGTAGCGGACTCGCAGCGGGGACTGCGGGCGCGGATACCGACGACGAAACCGATCTCGAGGATCTCCCGACGACGTTCGCCGCGGAGCTCACGGCGGGGTCCGTTCCGCGAGACGTCGAGACGGACGCGAGCGGAACCGCCACGTTCGAGATCGATTTCGAGGAGCGAGCCGTCCACTACGTGCTCGACGTCGACTACCTCTGTGATCCGACGGACGCACATATCGGGTACGGAGCCGACGGCGAGACCGGAGAGAGGTTCGTTCAGCTCTACCCCGGTGCCGACGACGAGTCCGCCGAGGGACGGTTCGACGGGACCCTCGCCGAGGGGACCCTCACCGTCGACGAGTTACTCGAGGCGTTCGAGCGACACGATCTCGAGACGGTCGCGGCCAAGCTGGCCGACCGAGAGATCTACGTCGGCGTGGCTACCGAGGCCAATCCGGAGGGCGAGATTCGCGGGCAGATCGTACTCGAGGACGGTTCGTCGGAGGTGTCGGAGACCGACGATTTAGACGACGCAGACACTGCGGAATCCGATACCGAGGAGGAACCCGTCGAAGACGAGGAGGCTGCGGAGTCCGATACCGACGAGGAGGACGCCGACGAACCGATCTATCGGGCACCCGCGGATCCCGACGACGCGGCGGACGACGAGGACGCGGACTGACTCCTTTCGTATCTGAGAACGGACGAGCCTCTCGAGTCGAGTAAATTGCGCTCTCGGGGGAAACCGATCGTAGAGATCCGAGTTACGACGTCCCGAAATCAGATGACCACGCCGCCGAACTACCGAGGAGGACGACGATGACGCCGAGAAACGCGGCGGTGCAACCGACAGCGCGAAGACTTTTCCAACGACGGTGACGTCGAGTACGACGACACGGGCGACTGCTACCCATCGCTGACCTTCCGGTCGCGGTCGTCACACGCTTCTACGGTCTCGAGACCGACCGGGGAGACGCCGCTCCGTGGTGACTCGCACTCGAGTCCGATATCCACCGATCGATCCGTCCGTACTGCGAGACGAGTCTCCCTTCGGTACTCGACTCCGTCTCGAGCCGGTTCGATCCGCGGATCCGCGGTGTACGTCCAACCTACTGCCGATCGAACGGGAATCTCACCGATAGATTCCGCTCTATGACAGTACTACACGTCAGTAGAAAGGGGGAGGAAGGTCGTCGGGAGCTACAGTTCGGGCTTCGAAAAGGGTGTTCTCCGCATGACGGTCGCGTTACCTGTGCCCACGACGATCTCGGCGGTACACGAGAACTGTCCCGAACGTGTACAGTATCGCGGTTCGGATGGTTCGGTGCGACAAACGGGTTCCGATCGGTACGTAAGCTTCATCTAGACATCTCGGCGATAGCGCTGTCTCGAGCGGAATCGAGTAGCCTGCAGATACTTACTATCCGGTCTCTGGATAGCTGTTCCCGTGCACCCGGTGCGTGACGGCGCCGTACTGGCCGCTTCGGGTGTGCAGAGCTACCAATGGTAAACATCTCAAAACGTGCGATTGCGCTCGTGATGGCGCTGATGATGGCGGTGGCCATCGTCAGCGGCGCCGGCGTGATTGCGACCGATGACGATCACGATGAGGAGAAAGTCGACGATGGTGTCGACAAAGAGGAGGTAGAGAAAGCCGACGACAAAGCTGAGGAGGAGGCTGACGAGAAGGCCGACGACAAGGCTGACGACGTCGACGAGAAAGCCGACGAGAAGGCTGACGACGTCGACGAGAAGGCCGACGACAAAGCTGACGACAAGCACGACGACGTCAACGACAAGGTCGACGACAAGGCTGACGAGAAGGTCGACGACAAGGCTGACGAGAAGGCCGACGAGAAGCACGACGACGTCAACGACAAGGCCGACGAGAAGGCTGACGACAAGGCTGACGAGAAGGCCGACGAGAAGGTTGACGACAAGGCTGACGAGAAGGCCGACGAGAAGGTTGACGACAAGGCTGACGACAAGCACGACGACGTCAACGACAAGGCCGACGAGAAGGTTGACGACAAGGCCGACGACAAGCACGACGACGTCAACGACAAGGTCGACGACAAGGCTGACGACAAGCACGACGACGTCAACGACAAGGTCGACGACAAGGCTGACGACAAGCACGACGACGTCAACGACAAGGCTGACGACAAGCACGACGACGTCAACGACAAGGCTGACGACAAGCACGACGACTACGCCGACAAGAACGACGACAAGCACGACGACTACGCCGACAAGAACGACGACAAGCACGACGACTACGCCGACAAGAACGACGACGTGAAGAAAAGCTACTGCTAACCGCTGGTAGCAATCTCGATACCGCCGTTATTCTTTGGTGAGATTCGTTCCACGAGAGACGTCTCGAGCAACGGACCGGCCTTCGCTCACTGCTTCGCTATCGACGAGGCAGATCGGGTCGCGAAACGGTCCGTCCGATCCCGAGTTCGTGAGCGTTCACTCGTCGACAGCGGTCGTCGGGTCCGGATACGCCTCGAGGTCGGTGACCGTTTCCTCGAGGCACTCCTCGTCGGTTTCGTAGTAGTGGCGGCGCTGAATCCACTCGAGCCGTCGATCGTACCTGATTTCGACTCGTTCCCAGATGTCCCCGTCGCCGTCGGGGGCCGAGCGAATCGAGACGGTCTCGAACGCCCGAAGTTCGTAGTCGCCGTCGGCGTACCCCGTCAGCTCGAGGGTCGTTCGGGCGGGCTCGAACTCGGAAGCGGCATGCTCGAGCAGTCGGTCAGCTAACGGGTCGAGGTCGGCGAGACGTGGCAGTTCGGGTTCGGAGTCGGTCATCAGTGACAGGCCGCAAAAAATCGTCGACCGCGAACGGTCCGATCGTCGGCCTCAGTCGTCGCTCGGTGCCGCACCGGCGCTGTCGCCGGCACTGACGCCGGTACCGGGGCCGATATCGATCTCGAGTGCCTCGAGTTTCTCGTCCGGGACGACGCCGTCGACCCAGCCGCGGTGCTCGTAGTACTCCTCTTTCATCTCCTCGAGCTCGCAGTACTCGCCCTCGCTTGCGCCCTGGCCGGGCGTACCGCCCTCCTCGAGGAAGACCTCCGGCAGGGAGTCGTCGTCACCGTCGAAGCCGACGAGGTTGTTGTAGTAGCGCTCCAAGTTGTAGATGCGCTCGCCGGTTTCCATCAGTTCGTCCTCGGTGACGTCGAAACCGGTCATCCCGTTGTACTGGTCGACGTACTCCTCGATTCCCTCGGCGAAGGCGTTGAACTTGCAGATGTCGAACGAGTCGGAGATGGCGTGCAGGTCCTGGAACTCGGCGGTGAGTTCGCCCTTGCCCTCGTACTCGTAGGGGTCGACCTTCTCGGGAATCCCCAGAATCTCGGCGGCGGGGGTGTAGCCACGCAGGTGGCAGGCGCCGCGGTTCGAGGTGGCGTAGCCGATCCCCATCCCCTTCATGCAGCGGGGGTCGTAGGCCGCGATCGCCTGGCCCTTGACGTCGAGGCGGCAGCCGTGAGCGTCGACGGCGTCGGCGAACCGCTCCTGGCCCTCCGCGAGCAGGTCCGGAAGCTCGCCGTCGCGGTTGGCGATGCGCTCGATCATCTCGATCATCTCGTCGGCGTCGCCCCACTCCATTCCCTCGTCGACGTCGTCGAGCTTGCCCTCTTCGGTGGCGTCCATCGCCATCGCCATGATGTTGCCCGCCTCGATCGTGTCGATCCCCATGTCGTTACAGCGATCGATCATCACCGCGATCTTGTCGCGGTCGTCGTTCAGCGAGTTCGTGCCGAGCGCCCAGGCGGACTCGTACTCGAACGACTCCATCCGGACGTTCATCTCCTCGCCCTTGTGCATCACGTCGACCTCGACTTCCTTCTTGCAGGCGACGGGACAGGAGTGACAGGTCGGCTCGTCGACGAGGATGTTCTCGCGGACGTTCTCGCCGCTGATCCGCTCGGCGTCGAGAACGTTCTCGCCGCCCTGTTCGGCGTCGTTGTAGGAGATCGCCGAGGTGTACCGACCGTTCTTGGTCGGGTGGCCGTCCATCTCCTCGGTGATGTTCATCAGGACGTTGGTGCCGTACATCGAGAGTCCGCCCTCGTTGGGCGCGGTGACGTCGGACTCGGTGATCGCCTGCATCGCCTGCTGGTGACCCTCCTTGAACGTCTCCGGGTCGGCAGGCTGGGGCATCTTCGTGTTGGACTTGATGACGACGGCCTTGAGGTTCTTCGAGCCGGCGACGCAGCCGGTGCCGCCCCGTCCCGAGGCCCGGTCGTCCTCGTTCATGATGCAGGCGTACCGGACCTGGTTCTCGCCGCCGTCGCCGATCGCCATGATCGAGAGGTTCTTGCCGTACTGGCCGTCGACCTCCTCCTCGATCGTGTCACGGGTCTCGTGGACGCCCTTCCCCCAGAGGTGGGAGGCGTCGCGAAGTTCGACCTCGCCGTCCTCGACGTAGGCGTAGACCGGTTCGTCGGCCTCACCCTCGAACAGCAGGCCGTCGAACCCGGCCCACTTCAGTCGGGCGCCCGACCAGCCGCCGTGGTGGCTGTCGGTGACCGTCCCGGTTAGCGGCGACTTCGTACAGATGGCGATCCGACCGCTCATCGTCACCTGCGTCCCCGACAGCGGGCCGTTCATGAACGCCAGCAGGTTGTCCGGTCCGAGCGGATCGACGTCCGCTCCCTGTTCGAAAACGTACTTTACCCCCAGTCCGCGCGCGCCGATATACTTCCGTGCGTCCTCCTCGTCGATACCTTCGTAGTTTACCTCGCCCTCGCTGAGGTCGATGCGCGCGACGTTGTCTTGGAATCCGCCGATATCGGTCATTGTAACGTATGATCAGTACATTCGTTCCGGGGCTTGTTAGGTGTTGCCGTATAGAGGTAACCGGTAGCGGTTACAACAGTCGGCCGTCGGTCGAATCGCTCCGGTCGCGATCGATCCCGGCCACGGGGGTAGAAATCTCGCCCGAAGACCGTTTCGAACGATTCGAGCACCGGGCGGCGCACTCGAGCGGAAGGCGCGAGGAGACGTCTCTGGTAATCACTCGTCTCGAACACGATCCGAACTCCGACTACTCGTTGAGGTGAGAGCGGTATCCCTTCGGCTCGAACCCGCGCCGGCAGATCACGCGCTTCTGTCCCACCGTGATCGCGCTGACCTGGTCCTCGTCCTCCATTCGTTCGACGACCTCGCGCAGGTGTTCTTCCGACCAGTCGGTCTCCTCGAGGACCGTCGATTCGTCGACGCGCCCGCCGCGTTTGACGAGCAGGCGCAACACCTTGTCGTCGTCGGGGAGCTGGCGATCGTCCGTGCCGTACTCGATCTGTTCGGCGTAGCTCAGTGTTTCGTTTCGTTGCTCTTCGGTCGACCCCGTCTCCGGTTCCGTCCCGGAGTCGGCGTCGTCGGCGCCGGCTGACTCGTTCGACCAGAGCGACGAGAGCCGGGTCCAGAGTGTGTTAAATACCATCTGTTGATCTCCTCCGCTGCGAGTATCGCTGCTTGAACGTCGGTCTACCTTGCACTTGTGTTCGGTCCGTTATATACTTGGTCTGCTGTCGAGTTCGGTTTGTGCTCATGCGATCACGGCCGAATAGCGACGGCCTTGCGAGGCGCAAGTCGACCGAACCGGTTCGCGAGGACGACGGGGTCCGTCGGCGTCGACGTTGCGACAGTGGTCCCAGAGGGTTCTGTCCCGGTACGAGCGCCAGTATCGGTTCCCGAGCGCGTCGTACGAACAGGAGGACGGCGGAGACAGAAACAGTTCCGGATCGCGCCGAGTTTACCTGCTGGCCGCGGTGACCGTCTCGAGGTAGGTTTCGGCCAGCGCCTCGAGCGCCTCGTGGTGGTTCGTCGAGTGCGGTGCCGTCAGCGGCGAGACGCTGATCCGGCCCTCGGCGACGGCCCGGCGATCCGTCCCCTCAGGATCGGGGATCGTCTCGGGGTCCATCGACTCCCAGACCCGGTCGGTGAGGTGGATGGCATCACCGTTTCGCTCGGCGTCCATCTCGTAGCGCTTCGACGGATGGGTGATCTCGATCGGTGCGGGATCGGTGTCCGGCAGGGGAACGTTGACGTTCAGATACGCCGCATGCTCGAAGACCCCCGAGTCGAGGGCATGTTCGGTGAGATAAGAGGTAACGCGGGTCGCCTCCGCGAAATCCGCGGGCTCGAGCTCGATTTCGTCGAACGAGATGTCGCCCAGCGGAACGTACAGCGAGGTCGCGATCGCCGGCACGTCGAAGAACGCGGCCTCGACGGCCGCGCTGATCGTTCCCGATCGTCCGAGGACGTACTCGCCGAGGTTCGCCCCCTCGTTACAGCCGGCGACGACGAGATCCGGCTTGGGGCCGAGTTCGGCCAGGCCGGCGACGACGCAGTCGGCCGGCGTCCCCTCGACGGCGTAGCCGAGTTCGTGCTCCCGGACGTCGACTGCGTGGGAGATCGATCGGCCGCAGGCGCTCTGGTCGTTCGCGGGCGCTACGACGGTAACGTTCGCGTGCTCGGCGAGGGCGTCGTGGAGGGCTCTGATTCCCGTGCTGTCGATCCCGTCGTCGTTCGTCAACAGGATCTCGAGAGTGTCGCTCATATCGAGGTTCTCGGACGGGGGCGCGAAAAGGGCTCCGGAAGGGGCGACCTACCCGATCCGGTCGACGATCGTCTCCTCGTCGACGACCAGGTTGTAGGCCTCCTCGTCGTCGTTCCAGAGGACCAGGATCCCCTCGAAGGTGAGCACCTCGCCGTAGTCGGCCTCGACCAGCGGCCGGTTGAGCGAGCTCTCCCGGGTGAGCACGGCGTAGTGATCGACGGTCTCGCTGCCGTCGCTGATCTTGAACAGCGGGTTCGCGTCCTCGGCCGAAAGCGAGCGACTGAGCTTCGCCGCGGCGAGGTCGACCCGGTTCGTGACGTGGCGCTCCGTCTCGGCCATCTTCGCCCGGTCGCTGGTCGCGAGGTCGATCTCGATCCGGCGTGTCCCATCCAGACGGAGCAGCGAGTAGGAGAACTGGACATCGACGTTGACGAACTCGCCGGGGGCGTGGTCGGCGTCGTCCTCCGGCGTCGCCTCGTCGAGCCTGCGCTGGAACGACGGCACCGCCAGATCGGGGCGGGCATCGAACGACCAGCCCCGATCGGTCGGCGTCGCCCCGGGCCAGAGCCGAACCGTCGGCCCGTAGACGGTGACCTCGCGGGCGGAGCCGTCGTCAGCGCTCGAGGGGACGACCGTCGTCCCTTCGAGGTCGCGCTCGAGTTCGCGGAGCTCGATGCTCGTGTTCCTGTCTGCGGGCGCCATCCCGAGGAACGTGCCGTCGGGTGCGAGCGACTCGAGCGCCGAACGGGCGACCGCCTCGGCGTCCGCGAGCTCGCTCAGGACGTTGCAGGCGAACACGAGGTCGAACCCCTCGCCGTCGCCGATCGAATCGAGGTCGACGTCCTCGACGGGGTCGCGGTGGATCGTCGAGTGGACGTTCCGGCCCGTCTCCTCGAGCAGCCCCTCGAGGACGTCGGCGGCCGCGCTGGGCTCGATCGCGTGGTACTCGAGGACGGCGTCGTCGGGAAGGTAGTCACAGAGCCCGAGGGCGGGGCCGCCGACGCCGGCCCCGATATCGAGGACCCGAAGCTCCCGGTTTAGCAGCCCTCGCTCGGCCAGATCGTCGAGCGCGTACTGTACCGCCGCGTAGTAGCCGGGCAGGTGGTAGATCGCGTAGCCCGCAGCGACGTCGTCGTCGTACTCGACGGGTCGGCCCTCGAGGTAGCGGGATTTGAACCGGCGGATCGTCGACCGCAGGAGCTGTCCCGTTCCGTCGCGATGCCAGTCGACGCCGTAGCGGTCGACGAGCAGGTCCTCGAGTCGCTCCCCGTAGCGGTCGGGAAAGCGCTCGACGGGGCCGCGACGCGGGCTTACGGGCTCGTCTCCGACCGGAACGAAGGTGCCGTCCTCGCGCTCGAGCAGGCCCAGCGAGACGGCGTCCTCCCGGAGGTGCTGGCGGACGACCGCCGGATGGGGGCTGCCCTCGACGTAGTCGCAGATCTCCTCTGGATCGATCGGCCGGACGTTTCGCAGGTACTTCGCGTTCGAACGGATCGCCTCTCGTTGGTCGGTCATTCGTGATCACCCTCCTCGCGTAGCTTCCGTGCCGCCGCCGCGTACAGATCCTCGAACTCGTCGTGGTCGGCGTCGGCGAGCGCTCGAGCGGCGTCGGCGACCGCGTCGGCGCCGTCGAAGGTTTCCTGGATGTCGGCGTAGACTCGAGGCGTTCCCTCGGTTACCCGCGCCGCGAGCGCTCGCAGTTCCTCGTAGACCGGCGTCTCGAACCCGTCGGGCACGTCTCTGGCCGCCAGCGCGAACGCGAGAACGGCGGCGTGGGTCGCCGACTGAACCGTCTCCATCGCCTCGTCGTGCTCTTCGGGCGTCGTCTCGACGAGATCGTTGCCCCGGTCCTCGAGGGCCTCGAACATCGCCGCGGTCGTCGGTCCCGCGTTCTCGCGGACGACCGCGATCGAGCCCGGCGCCCGTTCGGGCGCAAAGAGCGGGTGAAGGCTCGCACGCTCGAGATCGGGTGCGTGGCGAGCCATCGCCGCGAGCGGGTCGGCCATCGCCCCCGAGACGTCGACTATCGCATCGCTCGCTCGCGAGGCGTGAGCGGCGATCGCCTCGTCGGCGTAGGAGAGGGGCACCGCGATACAGACGACGTCGTAGATATCCCCGTCCTCGAGGGGGACGGCCTCGCCCCCGACGGCGTCCGCGGCCGCGACGGCGGTCGCCGGATCGACGTCGGCGAAGGCGACGTCGGCGTCGACGGCGCCGCCGAACCACGTCCCCATGGCCCCCGCGCCGACGATCAGTACGTCCATTGGGGTACCGTACCCGACGGCGTCGCAAAAGGCGTTCGATCGCCCGTCCGATCCCGCAAGCACGAGGGCTATCCATGCGAGTCGAGAACCTCGACGTATCCGATGACCGAGGACTCACAGTTGCCCCTCGAGCGCAGAGACGCGATGAAACTCTCCGGCCTGGCTGCGGTCGGCTCGCTGGCCGCGCTGGCCGGCTGTAGCGACGACGACGGCGAGGACGACGACCAGATCGACCACCCGGACGAGGCGAACGACTCCAACGGCGGCGGCGGGAGCCCGATCGACGAGGAGAACGAGACCGGTGGCAGCCCCGACGAACGGGACGACGAGAACGAGAGTTGACGGTCGCCGTCGACGGTCGCGCTCAGCCGCCTCGAGGACCGCTCAGCAAAGTACAAATACCGTCTGCGAGAGACGGCACGGATCGTATCCGCACCGGTAGTCCACTGGCGATATGGTCGATATCGGAAATCCGTTCGGCGTGGACCTGGCGACAACGATCTTCGGCGCGGGACTCTCGCTGGTCGTCTCTGCCGGAGCGATGACCTACGAGGACCAGATCACCGGCTGGACGTCTGCCGAGATGATCGGTGCTACGGGCCTCGGGCTCGTCGCGGTCGGTGCGTTGCTGGGAATCGTGCTGGTGCTCGCCGGGCTTCGATAGCTTCGGCTGGTCACCGACCGTCGGTTCGGTTCGATCGATCCGTCTCCTCTTGCGCCCGGAGCAGACTCCAGGCGGCGCGCGTCGCGCCGTTCGTTCGAATCCGTCCGGTTTCCGGGTCGTACTCGATCACACCCCGATCCGCCATCTTCGGCAGGTGCCAGTGGTAGAGCGCGACCTCGAGCCTGGTTCGCTCCGACGGTCGAACGTCGTCTCCGCTCTCGGCGAGCGCCGCGGCGACGGCCTCGAGGGTCGTCTCGGGCCGCGATCGGAGAACGCGGAGGAGCCGCCGCCGAGTCCGGTGAGCGCAGACGTCGTGGATCCCGTCGACCGCGTCGGACGCGTCGTGGCCGGGAGACATCATAAACTGGGGTAAACAGCCGTTCCGTTTCTAACGTCGGGTGGTTACGACAACGAGTTTATAAGGAGCGGCGAGAGCCGGTCACTCCGATTGGGGGATGGGGAGGGCGGCCCGGAGCACCGCGTTGGCGCCGCGGCGGACGCGCTCGGAGGCCGCCTGCTGGGAGATCCCCAGCTCGTCGGCGATCGCGGTGAGATCGGTCTCCCGCGGCACCTCGAAGTAGCCCCGCTGGACCGCGAGGACGATCGCCTCCCGCTGACCGGGCGTGAGTTCGAAGCGCCGGCCCGCCCGCGGGGCCTCCGCGAGGGGGTGGACCCGATCGACGCGGATCGAGATCGACCGCTCGGTGCAGTACTCGGAGAACCGCTCGACCAGTTCGTTGCTCGAAAACCGGACCCGAAAGTACCAGCCTGCCTCCGTCGTCATCGCCTCGAGGACGACGGCCTCCGAGTCGGCGAGTCCCTCCAGCAGGCCGTCGGCGTCGCCGGACCACACCGCCCGGTACAGCGCGGTGCCGTCGATCCGATCGATCTGGGCGATGCTCTCGATGCCCGGGTCCGAGCCGACGTGGCGCTCGAACGCCTCGAACCCCTCTCCGGTCGCCCAGAAGTACGGCACGACCTGCCCTCCGACGGGAACGATCGCCTCGAGTTCGATCTCCATGTGCTCGACCGTCTCGAGGGCCGAGCCGAAAACGAACTCCTCGGTCGCGATGCTGAACTCGACGATAACGCTCATGTAACTGTATTCGTGCGGCCGAGTATACGCTGTGTGCCGTCCACTGCAGTTTCGACGGCTCGGCGGACACCATCTATATGATAATTCGTGTCGATGGTAGCGACGCATATCATGGTGGCTGGTAACGTATTGCGTGGAATGTTCGAGGAGATGGCAACGGCACGATACTACGAGGAGCGGCTTCAGGAGGAGTATCTCGAGGGCAAACAGCCGGCGTTCGACATCTCGGCCGGGCCGATCCCCGGCGAGTTACACCTCGCCGCGGGCCAGGAGGCCGCTGCGGCGGGCGTCTGTCGGCACCTTCGCGACGACGACACCGTGACGGCGCCCCACCGCCCCCACCACGTCGCGATCGCGAAGGGGGTCGATCTGAAGCGAATGACCGCCGAGATCTTCGGTCGGGAGAGCGGGCTGAGCAGCGGGAAGGGCGGGCACATGCACCTGTTCGACCCCGACGCTGGCTTCGCCTGCAGCGGGATCATCGCCCAGGGCTGTCCGCCCGCGGTCGGCGCGGGACTCGCAGCGAAAAAGCGCAACGAGGACAGCGTGGCCGTCGCCTTCCTCGGCGAGGGGGCGATCAGCCAGGGCGCCTTCCTCGAGTCGCTGAACCTGGCCGCAGTACAGCAGCTCCCCGTCGTCTTCGTGATCGAGGACAACGACTGGGCGATCAGCATGCCCAAAGAGCGCGTCACCGACGTCGCCGACGGCTCCCGGCGAGCGGGCGGGTTTGACATGCCGGGTGTCCGCGTCGACTACGACGACGCGACGGCGGTCTACGACGCTGCGAAGGAGGCCGTCGGACGGGCGCGAGCCGGCAACGGGCCGACGCTACTCGAGGTGCAGGTCCACCGACGGATGGGTCACTTCATGGGCGATCCCGAGAGCTACCGGCCCGACGAGGACGTGGCAGCCGCCGAGCAGCGCGACTCGATCGAGCGCCTCGCCGACGACCTTCGAAGCGAGGGCGTCGAGGACGACGAACTCGAGGCGATCCGCGAGGAGGCCCGCGAGCGCGTCGACGAGGCCATCGAGTGGGCGAAAGAGCAACCCGAACCCGATCCGGACGCGGCCTACGAGGACGTCTTCGTCAACCCGCCGTCGGGCGTGACGGCCCAGGAGCCGGATCACGAACTCGCCGGAGGTGACGACTGATGTCGGAACAGGAACAGCGGGCGGTCGAGCGCGAACTGACGATGAGCCGCGCGATGGTCGAGGCCGTCGCCCACGAGATGCGCGAGGACGAGGAGGTCTTCTACATGGGCGAGGACGTCGCCGACTACGGCGGCATCTTCGACAGCACGGAGGGGCTGCTCGAGGAGTTCGGGCGCGACCGGATCATGGACGTGCCGATCAGCGAGACGGCCTACCTCGGCGCGGCCGTCGGCGCCGCACAGGAGGGGATGCGCCCCATTGCAGAGCTGATGTTCGTCGACTTCTTCGGCGTCGCGATGGACCAGATCTACAACCAGATGGCCAAAAACACCTACATGAGCGGCGGGGCGGTCAACGTCCCGATGGTGTTGACGGCCGCAGTCGGGGGCACGTACAACGACGCCGCCCAGCACTCCCAGACGCTGTACGGCACCTTCGCCCACCTTCCCGGAATGAAGGTCGTCGTTCCCTCGACGGCCTACGACGCCAAGGGCCTGATGCACAACGCAATCCGGGACGACGATCCCGTCGTCTACCTCTTCCACAAGCGGCTGATGGGGATCGGCTGGATGCCCGCCCCCGACGGCCCGAAGACGCCCGTTCCCGAGGAGGAGTATACTATTCCCTTCGGCAGCGCCGACGTCAAACGCGAGGGCGAGGACGCCACCGTCGTCACGCTCGGTCTGCACGTCCACCGGGCGCTCGAGGCCGCCGACGCCCTTGCCGAGGACGGGATCGACGCCGAGGTGATCGACCTCCGGACGCTGGTACCGCTCGACACGGAGACGATCCACGAGTCGGTCGCGAAGACGGGCCGACTCGTCGTCGTCGACGAGGACTACCAGTCCTACGGCGTCACCGGCGAGATCATCGCCAGCGTCGCCGAGGATGGACTCGCCGACCTCGAGGCCGTCGAGCGGGTCGCGGTGCCGGACGTACCGCTGCCCTACGCCCGTCCGATGGAAAACGAGGTCGTTCCGGATAGCGAGGATATCGAAAGCGCGGTTCGCTCCGCACACGACGCATGAGCGGGACCGACGACCGCGTCGCCGTCGCCGCGAGCGGCGTCTGGCCCGAGGACGTCGAGGACGACGAGACGGCCGTCGTCGTCAACTGGTTCGCCCGGGAGGGCCGTCGGGTCGAGGAGGGCGAGACGATCTGCGAGATCCAGATCGAGAAGGTCAGCATCGACGTGCCGGCTCCCGTCACTGGGGAACTCGTCGCGATCGAACGCGGCGAGGACGCCGAACTCACGCGCGAGGACGTCCTCGCTTACGTCGCTCCCGGCTAACGGGGGCTCTCGTCACTCGGTGACCAGCAGCAGCTTCCCGACGAAGTCGCCGTCCTCGCCCAGGCGGTGGGCCGCGGCGACCTCGTCGAACCCGAACCGCTCGTCGATGTGTGGTTCGACCGCGCCGTCGTCGACCAGCGCCGCGATATCGGCGAGCTCCTCGCCGATCCGTTCCCGGCGCTCGCCGAGTATTACCGGCAGGATGACCAGCACGACTCCCAGCTCGAGCGAGTTCATATGCATCGGCGAGAGATCGAGCTCTCCGGCCGCGCTCGACTCGGTCGTTACGACGGTTCCGAACGGCCGTACCGCCTCGAACGCCGTCTCGAGATGGTCGTCGCCGATCGGGTCGAAGACGGTGTCGAAGCCGTCGCCGCTGGCGTGCTCGGCGACGTACGTCTCGACGTCGGTCTCGGTGTAGTCGACGGTCGCGTCGGCGCCCAGCTCGGCGGCGAGTTCGCGCTTCTCGTCGCTCGAGCCCGTCGCGGTCACCTCGGCGCCGAACCACTTCGCGACTTGCACCCCGATGTGGCCGACGCCGCCGCTGGCGCCGTAGACCAGCACCTCCTCGTCGATGTCGACGGTCGTCTTGTCCGCGAGCATCTCCCACGCCGTGAGCGCGACGACGGGCAGGGCCGCGCTCTCCTCGAGCGAAATCGCCTCCGGGGCGTGGGCGAACGTCCCCGCGTGGCCGACGACGTACTCCGCGAGCGCGCCCTGTCGGCCCGCGCCGCTGGGCATGCCGTAGACCTCGTCGCCTTCCTCGAAGGCCTCGACGTCCTCGCCGACGGCGTCGACGACCCCCGAGACGTCACAGTGCAGGATTGCAGGCATCTCGGGACCGATATCGGCGAGGTCGCCCCGGCGGATCTTGTAGTCGACCGGGTTGAGGCTGGTCGCGGCGACCTCGACGCGGATCTCCTCGGGACCGGGCTCGGGGACCTCGACGGTCGTCTCGGTGAAGTTGTCCGGATCGCCGTACTCCTCGAGCACGTAGGCAGTCATCTCGCTCATCGTGGCTCGAGCGAGGGGCTGCCGCCCGGAGTATCCCGCGCTTGCGGAGGGACGTGCCGGAACGACAGCGTCGTGTCGGTTCGGGAAACATTCAACCTCGTGGCCATCGAACCGACGGGTAATGACGCGGGTCCTACTGGAACCGTTTCGCAACGAGGACGGCGACTGGACCAGCCCGTCCGGACGGGCAGGCGAGTTCCTCGCCCTGCTCGTCGGACTGCCCCTGTTCGCCTGGTTCGCCTCCGGCGACCTCGGCGGGCTCGCGCCCGGCGAGAGCTGGCTCGCGCTCGCCGTCGGCGTCTGGGCCGGGTCCGCCTACGCCGTGTTCTTCCGCGAGCGGCTGCTCGAGGCCGTTCCCGACCACCTCGGCGGTTGGACCCTCGTCTCACTCTTCACGGGCGGGTTCGGCCTCTCCGTCCTCGAGGTCGTCCACCTCGGGGCGCCGACGGCACTGTTCGCCCTCGCGGCCGGAACGACGGTACTCGCCGTCTCCGCGATCAGGCTCGTCTCGCCGCTCCACGAGGGGATGGAACCGCAACGACGGGGCGTCGAACCGCCCGCGTCCGCGGACCTCGAGCGAGAGTAGCAGATAGCGTCATAGCTTCTTAGTTTAGCAGTGGAGAGTGGCACGATTTCGTTATTCACTATCCGACGTGACTCTGAGCTGGTCGATTCGTTACGTGAGAATGCAAACAGAACACTAGAGCTATCTTAAGTAGAGATAGCCTTGGTAAAGCGACTAAGTAGCGCACGCGATTATCGCTTCTGTATGTACGGATTGTGGCAAGTGGTGTCCGTCCGGAGATCCTAAGAGTTTCTATTCGAGCGACTTTGCCCGATTATGGAAGTCACCGCTGCATTCAGAGCATTCTCCGGGATGGGTTTCGGCCCGAACGATTTTCCCGCACTGGAGACACTCGTACTCGGAAGTCATTCCAGACGTATCTCCTTCGATGTCTTGATCGTGGGGCATACATCCACCTTGTTTCGCCAGCCACAAGTAATAACTGCAAAATTGAGGGTGAAATAGTATCAGGAGCGGGATAGATACGTTCCCTAGCAGTACATTGTCAATCAGTATCTGTCACTTCGATGAGTACGAGAAGCGTTCTAAGAGAGCCCCCTCACTCGCCGATCGGGTCTTCCTCCTGACGACCGTCGAGAGTCGGATTCTCGATCGCTCGAAACTCCGTCGATCCGCATCGACAGCCGTTTTTGGCTCCGATCGGTTTGATCGCTCCGTCAGCCCACTGTTGAGCGGCGTAGACCGACCTGCAGGCGAGACATTCGCCGAGTATCCGTTCGCTTTGACCGCCGGGCATTCTGTTCCCCACTGCAACGGCTAGCGCAGTCAAAGTAGCTTGGTATTATACAAAACCCTTTAAAACAATCTACCGGTGGAGTCGCTCGGTTTCGGGAATCGTACTTCCCAGGATGTGCTTGATTCCGCGGCGGAGTCGGGATGCGACGGCTTGCTGAGAGATGCCGAGTTCGTCGCCGATATCTTCCATCGTCACCTCCCGCGGTGATTCGAAGTAGCCGCGATCGTAGGCGAGAACCAGCGCCTCCTGTTGGGTGTCGGTGAGCGCCGCCTCGGTCTCCGTCTCGAGCGGCGTGAGTGCGTGTAGCTTCGTCAACGTGACCGGAACGTCTGACTCCCGACAGCGGTGCTGAAAGGCCGCAATATCGCTTCGATCGTCACCGCGTACGTCGAACGTCCACTGCTGATCGGTCCCGACGGCTTTGATGAGCGGAACCTCCGTCTCCGTCAGCGCGCTCAAGACGCCGTCGTACTCCAGCGTCCACTCGACGCGCAACAAGTACTCGTCCGCGACGGAATCGACGAGACGGACGTCTTCCACCCCGGGGTGGTCGAGAAACGCGCCCTCGATGTCGTCGACGACGGTCCCTCGCACCCAGAAGTACGGTACCACCACGTCCTGAGCCGGGATAATCCGCTCGAGCGTAACCGTCACGTCCGGCAGCTGTTCGAACACGGTTCCCAGGGGGAACTGGTGCGAGGGAACCGTGAAGGTAGCCTCGGTAGCCATCGTCCGAATCGTCGCCTTCGATCGGTAAATACCCCCGCCGACGACTGCGACTGATGATCGAACGGATCGCATCGCCCACCGTTCGCACCGCGTACTCGGCTCGCACCGTCCTCCGATGGCGGCGACCGCGCTATGATCAGCACGATCCGAACGAGTCGGATTCGTCACCGGAGCCGGACGGCGAACCCGTATCACCGATTGCCGCTGAACTACCACGCCGCCTCGAGCACGCCCTCGATCTCCGCGGCGGTCGGGTCCAGTCCCGGCGGGGCGTTGGCCATGAAGCCGTCGGCGAGGATCGCCTCCGCGACGTCGCCGAACTCGTCGTCCGCGACGGACTCGAGGTCCCGCAGGCGGGCGGGGAGCCCGAGTTCGTCGCGTAGCTCCGCGACCCGGTCGACGACCGCGGCGCCGTGGTCTGCGGCCTCGCCGACCCCGAGCGCGTTCGCGAGCAGCCCCGCCCGCGCGTCGACGCCCTCCTGCTCGAAGAGGTAGCGCAGGACGTGGGGGACGACGACCGCGTGGGCGACCCCCTGCTGGAGGTCGTAGGCGTCCCGCAGGCCGTGGCCGAAGGCGTGGACGACCGACAGCGTCGTCCCGTCGGGACGGGAGATCCCGTACTGAACGAGGATCAGGCCCTCGAGCAGCGTCTCGAACGTCTCGACGTCGCGATCGCCCCGTCCGAACGCTTCGAGTCCGTCCCCGAACTTCTCGAGGCCGTGCCTGGCCGTCGCGTCGGTCACCGGGGTTGCGTTGGCCGCGTAGATCGTCTCGATCCCCTTGTCGAAGCCGTTCATCGCCGATCCCGCGAGGATCGAATCCGGGGTCGTCGCGAACAGTTCGGGGTCGTAGAACGCCGCGGTCGGCATCAGCCCGGGATCCGAGATCCCGCCACCGAGCTCCTCGTCGACCAGCCCCGAGTCGGGTGCGGCCGTGATCCCGGCGCCCGTCGAGAGGTCGGCACCGGCCAGCGTCGTCGGGACCGCGACGATCGGAACCAGCCCCTCGTCGGGGACGTCGATCGTCCCCGTCTGGGCGAACTCCTCGGCGATCCGATCGCGCGAGCGGTCGCTCGCCGCGAGGACGCTGACCGCCTTCGCGACGTCGAGGCTGCTCCCGCCGCCGAGACTGACGAGGACGTCCGCCTCCTCCGTCTCGAGCCGATCGAGCCCGTCGAACGCCGTTCCGAGGCGCTTGTCGGGCGTCGTCTCGTCGAAGACGCCCGCCAGCCGATCGCCAAGTCCCTCGCGAACCGGGTCGATCACCTCTGGCGTGCTCCCGACCGTGGAGCCACAGACGACCAGCGCTCGCTCGAGGTCCAGCGCCTCGAGTTCGGTCTCGAGGGCGTCGGCACAGCCCGCACCGAACCTGATCGTCGCCGGGTGGTACTCGAACCGGAACGCCGGATCGCGCGTCGTCTCGTCGGTTGCAGTCATGACTTCCCGTAGGATGGGGCCGCAGTAAAAAGGACCAGCGGCGTCAGCCGGCCCGAGGGAGCGAGCTCAGTCGCTCGCGTCAACGGTCGGGTCGTCGAACGGCGGCAACTGCGCCTCGATGCGTTCGCGCTCGTCCTCGAGGTGCTCGGGAAGGACGAGTTCGGTACCGAGCTCCGCGGGGTCTTCGTCGACGGCGAACCCGGGCCCCGTCGTCGCCATCTCGAAGAGGACCCCGCCGGGCTCGCGGACGTAGATCGACTGGAAGTACTTTCGGTCGATCACTTCCGTCGGCGAGAGCCCGTGGTCGGCGAAGGCCTCGCGCCACGCCTCCTGTTCCTCGACGTTCTTGACCGTGAACGCAACGTGGTGGACCGTTCCGACGCCCATCCGACCGCGGCCGACGTCGGTCTCGACGAGGTCGACGATCGAGCCCGGTCCGCCGGCTGCACTCCGGTAGCGCCGTCGGCCGTCGACCTCGTCCTCGAGTTCGTACCCCAGCACATCGGTCAGCACGGCCGCAGTCGCCTCGATCGAATCGACCGCGAGGGTCACGCCGTAAAAGCCCCGCAGCTGGTGTTCCGCGGGAACCGGTCCCTCGGTCCACGGTGTCGCGTTCGATTCGCCGCTCGCACTATCCGAGGCCCGTTGCGCCTCGCCCGCAGCCACCAGCTCGAGCCCGATCCCGTCCGGATCCTCGAACCGGAGCACCGTCTCGCCGAACCGGTCCGCGACGTCGACCGCGACGTCCCGTGACTCGAGGCGGTCGCGCCAGTAGTCGACCGACTTCGGCGGGATCCGGTAGGCGGTCGTCTCCGTCTGCCCGGTGCCGAACTGCCCGGGCCGGCCCTCGTCAGTCCACGGGAAGAACGTGATGTTCGTCCCGGGCGTCCCCTCCCCGTCGCCGAAGTAGAGGTGGTAGGTGCCGGGATCGTCGTGGTTGACGGTCTTCTTGACGAGGCGCAGGCCCAGCGTGTCGACGTAGAAGTCGACGTTTCGCTGTGGATCGCCCGCGATCGCGGTCACGTGGTGAAGGCCGGGCGTTTCGGGTGTCATACCGGTAGGAGGCGCTCGAGCCTTGAGACGTTTCGCTCACACCGACGTCAGGGGGTGACACCGACGTTATCGGTGCTGGAGCCATCGGTCAAAAAGAACCGGTTCGGCGTCTCACTCGATTTCGAGCCGAGTCACGAGCGGCACCTCGTTCGTGATGGCGTCCATCAGCGGCGAGGTCGACTCGACGCGCTCGCGTAGCTCCTCGAGGCGCTCCTCCGACGCGTCCGCCTCGATGTGGGTCGTACAGGTGATCGACTCGTAGCCGGGACGGACGTCCTCGTCGAGCCCGAGGAAGCCCCGCAGGTCCACATCGCCCTCCATCTCGAAGCGGAGGTCCTCGAGTTCGATCCCCATGGCCGCGGCGTTGGCCGCGTAGCCGACGGTCAGACACGAGCCGAGCGCACCCAGCAGTAGCTCGACGGCGTTGGGTCCCGTTCGCTCCCCGAGGATCTCCTCCGGTTCGTCGCCCTGGAGCGTAAACTCGCGTGTGTGGACGGTTTCTCCCGCCTGATCGAACTCGTCGATGGTCGTTGTGGCCTTCAGCGCGTCCTCCCACTCGGTTTCGGCTCGGAAGGTGAACGCCCCGACGGTAGCGTCGCTGTCGATCGCCTCCATCGCACCCTCGAGGCCGGAAACGTCGACGCCGTTGACTATGGGTTCTTCTCTGGTCGCCATTGTTGACTCACCGGTTCTCTCTTCGACGACCGCGACGATAACCTAGCTAGCCATTCTCTATCTTTCTGTCCGGTTCGCCGCGACTCGCCCGAGTCCTATCCAGTGAGAACGGTTACCATCGAACGAGACGTACCGACGGGCGTGACCTGCCCACACCTCGAGTACCGCGACCGAACCGACGACCGACGCTTCGACGAGCCGCGAGCGTACTGTACCGTCGCCGACCGGTTCGTCCAGCCGATGCGCGCCGACGTCTGTAACGACCGGTACGAGCTCGCACACGACCGCCACTGCGAGATTTACCTCGAGCGCGCTCGCGACGACACCAACGGGAGAGACGAGGCCAACGACCCGGAGGCGGCGAACGGATGAGCTACGACGCCTACCTCGCCGGCGAGCCCCTGATCGTCACCGCGGCGTTGACCGGGGGCGTCCACGGGAAGGAGGCGAACCCGAACCTGCCGGAGACGCCCGAGGAGATCGGTCGGGCCGCCGCGGCGGTCGAGAAGGCGGGCGCGTCGGTCGTTCACCTCCACGCCCGTCGGCCGAACGGCGAGCGCAGCTTCGCGACCGAGCGGTTCCAGGAGATCGACGACGCGGTTCGACGACACGCCGACGACGTGATCATCCAGCACTCGACCGGCGGAACGGGCGCCCCCGACGACCGGCGCCACCTCCCACTGCGGACCGATCCCCCACCGGAGATGGCCTCGCTCGACATGGGTCCGTTGAACCGGTACGACCACCTCACCAGCGAGAACACCCGCGGACTGGTCGACGCCCTCCACGAGGAGATGGTCGACCGCGGGATCAAGCCCGAACTCGAGGTGTTCAACGACGGCCACGCCAACGAGGTTCGGGGACTGCTCGAGCGCCGCGAGCTCGCCGACCCGGTCTACGCGACGCTGATCTTCGGGCCGGGGACGCTCACCCCGCCGACGCCGCGAAACTTCCTGACCGCCGTCTCCAACCTGCCCGACGACGCGCTGTTCAACACGCTTGGCTTCGGGCGCCACCAGCTGCCGTTCGCGACGATGGGGACCCTCTTCGGCGGCCACGTCCGCGTTGGTCTCGAGGACAACGTCTACTACCGGCGAGGTGAACTCGCCGAGAGCAACGGCCAGCTGGTCGAACGGGTCGTCCGGATCGCCGACGAACTCGGTCGTCCCGTCGCCACACCCGCGGAGGCGCGGTCGATCCTTGGGCTCTGACCGACGGCTCGTGGTCGAAATCCTTATATCCCTCATTAGTGTGTAAGGCATTAACACACATGCAAGGATGCTCGGACCAAGCGCTGTTAGCCACGCTTGCCGAGCGGGGGCCGGCCGAGATGGTGACGTTAGCCGACGAGTTCGAGACCCACCCCGTGACGATCACCGAACGCTGTTACGAGCTTCAGTCCGACGGCCACGTTCGCCAGATCTCGGGCGGGGTCTACGTGATCACCGACGACGGCAGGGCCTACCTTGAGACGCTCTCGGAGTGAGCTACGACCCGCTCGAGGCGCGCCGGCGCTCGCGCTCGATCGTCGTGACGTAGATGCCGCCGAGGACGACGAGCCCGCCCGCGACGGTGATCGCGTCGGGCACCTCCGCGAGCAAGACGAGCGCCAGCAGGGTCGACCCGACCGGTTCGCCCAGCCAGGTGACGCTGACGACGACCGACTCGAGGTGTTTCAGCGCCCAGTTGACGATCGTGTGTCCGAAGATCCCCGGCCCGATCGCCATCCCGAGAAAGAGCAGCCACTCCCGCGGTGGATAGTCGAGGTAGGCGTGGCCCTGCGCGCCGACGAGGACGAACAGCGTGAGCGTACAGGCCGCGTAGACGACGGTCACGTACGGAAACAGCGAGACGCGCTGGCGGATCGACCGCCCCGCGAGCACGTAGCCCGCGACGGTGACCGCCCCCAGGACCGCGAGGGCGTTGCCGTACATCGTCGCGTCCGAGATCGGCGCCTCGCCGGCGTCGCCGAGCGACATCGCGGTCGCGCCGATCAGGGCGACGACGATGCCGACGATCGTCTCGCGGTTGACGTGCTCGCCGAGCACCAGCCCCGCGCCTAGGGCGACGAAGATCGGCTGGGTCTGGACCAGCGTGACGCTGGCGGCGACGCTCGTGTGATTGAGACTCTCGAACCAGGCCGCGAAGTGGACCGCGAGGGCGACGCCGGCGACGATCGCAAAGCCCAGGTCCCGCCTCTCGAGGCGGGCGAACTCCTCGCGGTACCACACCAGAGCGATCGGAGCAACGATAGCCGTCGTGAACAGCACCCGGTAGAGGGCCGCGACCGAACTCGGGGCCGCGCTCCAGCGTACCAGGATGGCGCTCGTGCTGGCGGCGAAGACGGCGAATCCCAGGGCGGCCAGCGGCGTGACCTCGAGGTCGGCGGCGTTCACGTCGTGTCACAATACGTGATCGGAACAAACGAGTTCCGGTCGCCGGCCGAGCGGGCCGGTACCAGCTCGCCGAAACGATCCTACTCGTCGGGGAACCGACCGTCCCGGTAGATCGAGGCGACGTCGGCGTCGATCTCGTCGAAGCCGACGATATCGTCCTCGGAGAGCTCCTCGGCGTCCCACTCCTCGAGGTAGGCGACGGCGTCGTCCTCGTCGGCGAACGCCCGCGGATTGAGCCCCATCACCTCGTCGTCGACGCCGTCCTCGTCGGTGACGATCACGAAGTGGGCCTCCGTGGCGTCGATCAGTTCGCCGGTCTCGTAGTCGACCGTCCAAGCGCCGACGATCTCCGAGTCGACCGGAACGTCCGCGAGGTAGGCGGTCATACAGCCCGAGGAACAGAAGACCGCCCGCTCGCCGCTCTCGTGGGCGAGCTGGCTGTGCCAGTCGGGGTAGTCCGTCGGCGTCATCGCACAGACGACGCAACTCTGGTCGCGCTCGAACTCGAGGGGTTCGTCGCCGGACTCCTCGAGGTGGGGCGCGTTCGGATGCTCACCGTCGTCCGTCTCGTCGCCGTCGTCGCCGTTTCCGCTGGCACCATCGTCCCCATCGTCGTCGCCGTCCAGACAGCCCGCGACGGCGACGCAGGCGCCCGCGCTCAGTGCGCCCAGGAGCCGTCGCCGGGCGAGCGATCGGCGATCGCGTGCACTCATAGAGGAAGGTAGCGACGCCGCGATCAAAACAGGCGTGGTTCGTCCGTCGATCCGCTCACTCGAGTTGCTCCTTCGTCAGCCGGTGGCGAGCCCGGAACATCGTCTCGAAGCCGATCCGGGAGAACGGCGTCGCCGCCCTGCCCAGCGGACCGAACGGCAGTTCGTACTCGACGCGGTCCCGAATGAGCGTCTCGTCGCCGTCGCCGTAGAAGGCGTGGGTGTGGACCCACCGTTCGAACGGCCCGCTAACCATCTCGTCGCGGAAGTACGCCGTTCCGTCGGTTCGTTCGCGCTCGGTGATCATCGACGTCCACCGCTGGCGCGGTCCGACGCCGAACGGGCGTGTCGACAGCGTCACCTCCGAGCCGGCCTCGAGGACGCCCGGATCCGGCTCCCCGTCGGGGCCGACGACCGACTCGACGGTCAGTCCCATCCACGCAGGCGTCACCCCCTCGAGTCCCGTTACTCGCGAGTGAAACTCCCAGACGTCCTCCAGCGGGGCCTCGATCCGCGTCTGCCGTTCGTACGTCGGCATACGAACCGGTAGGGCAGCTGGATGGAAAAGCGCGAGGCCTACGTCGCGCGGTTCGCTCTCGTTTCGAGGGCCCAGCGGCGGCCGAGAGCGAGCTACGACGAGGTTACCGCTGGGCCGACTTCTCCACCACGCCCCGCACGACCGCGATCCGTTCGTCCTCGAGGTTTCGGACGACGTTTTGCATCTTCGTCGGCGTCTCCGGGCCCATGAGCAGGTTGAGGCCGAGCGGCGGGGGTGCGTCCGCCGGTCGAGCAGCCATCGCCTCGAGCCTGCTCCGGAACCACTCCAGGGAGTCGTCGGTCGCGTCGACCCACTCGAGTTCCTCGAACCCCGCGTCGGCCAGGAGCCGGGATAGCTCCTCGGCCGTCGTGAGGAAACTGATGGACGGATCGTCCGCCCACGGCACCGGGAACTGCGGTGAGCCGCCGGGGCCGGCACAGACCTCGTGTACGGCGAGCCGTCCGCCGGGTCGAAGGACGCGGTGGAGTTCGTCGGCCAGTCGTCCCTTCTCCGCGACGTTCATCGAAACGTGTTGCAGCCAGACGACGTCGAACGCGCCGTCGTCGAACGGCAGGTCGACGGCGTTGCCGCGCCGAACGCTCACGCGGTCCTCGAGCCCGAGTCGTTCGGTGAGGGTCTCGGCGACCCGGCAGTACTCCTCCACGAGGTCGATTCCGGTTACGCGACAGTCGAACTCGGCGGCGAGCGTTCGCGCGGGTCCGCCGATTCCGCTGCCGACGTCCAGTACCCGGTCGCCGGGACGGAGTTCGGCGAGGTCTGCGAGCGCTCTCGTCGCGTCGCGTCCCTGGATGTGGAACTCGTCGAGCGCGGCGGTGTCGTCCCGGGTGAGCCGTGTGGTATCCATCCCCGCGTTCTCGTAGGCGTCTAAGATCGTCCGCTCGAGGTCCGGTCGGCCGTAGTTGTCGGCGATCGCTCGTTCGTCCGCGTGATCGGTTCGTTCGGTCATCGGTAGTCTCGCCTCCGTCCAGTGTTCCGGGCGCTCGAGGAGTCCGATCCCGTCGAGTGCTCACGTAACTCGTACGCATACACTCGTCGTAGTCGTTCGGGTCTCGCGGACTACCGAAACGACCGCGATCGATCCTCGGGCGCCTCGAGGACGTCGGGCAGTTCGTCGAGCCCCTCGAGTTCGTACACCGCCCCCTCCGGCAGCGGGACGTCGGCGTTGTGCGGTCGTCTGAGGTAGGCGGCCTCGAGACCCACTTTTCGGGCGGCGAGGACGTCGGTCTCGCGGTCGCCGACGTACAGCCCGTCCTCGACCCCCAGCCCGTCGAGCGTCTCGCGGAGGAGGTGGGGATCGGGCTTGCGCCGACGGAACCCCTCGGGTGTCGGCGGCCGTCCCCTGGCGGCCGCGAACGGCACCGGAAGGAAGTCGGCGACGAACCGGGCGGTCTCGTGGCGGTTGTTGCTGACGAGCGCGAGCGTCGTTCCGTCGGCGAGTGACTCCAGGGCCGCGACGTCCCCGTAGATCCCCCGCTCGCCCGAACGGATCCGTTCGGCCGCGAGCCGGGAAGCCTCGTCCTCTTTTCGGCGCCAGAACTCCCGGGGGTCCGCGCCGAGTGCCGAACAAGCCGATGCGACGGTCTCGTAGCCGTGGCTCCGGAGCTCGCGGCGCTGTCGGTCCGTCGGCTCGAGCCCGAGTTCCTCGGCCGCGGCGTCGGCCGCGCGGTCGTAGACCGACTGCGGCGTCCCCGGTCCCTCGAGGACGACGCCGTCCATATCGAGCAGTATCGTCTCCGTCACGGCGGCCGCTACGGACCGAGCGCGTATGGATCCGACGGAAAGAGTGGGACGGGAAAACGTAGCAGGGGCGGCGGCGAGAAGCGACGGAGCCGACGGCGGACGCGGCGAGCGTTACTTCAGTCGCTCCTGGAGGAACGAGGGGTGAGCGGCCGTGACGCCCTCGATCTCGAGCAGCTCCTCGGAGATGATCTCGCCGAGCGCGTCGCCGTCCTCGGCTCGCACCTCGGCCATCAGCATGTGGTCGCCGCTGGAGCTGTACAGCGCCTCGACCTCCTCGAGTTCCTTGATCGCCTTCGTCGCCTCGACGTAGCGCTCGCTGGCCACGTCGAGTCCGACCATCGCAATCGTCTGGCTCGAGAGCTTCTTCGGGTCGACGTCGGCCGAGTAGCCGACGATGACCCCCTCGTCCTCGAGCTGGTTGATGTACTTGCGGACCGTCGGCTTCGAAACGTCCGCGCGGTCGGCGATCTCGGCGTAGGACGCCTGTGCGTCCTCCTCGAGAACCGCAAGAATGCGGTCTTCCGTCGCTTGCGTGCTCATACGGCATAGTTTTGCTCCGGACGGAAAATAACTTTTGTATTCGAAAACGTCGGCTGTCGTGACTGAAGGTCCACTTTCGGTCGACCCCGACGGCGGGGAGATCGCCGGTTTTATTCGCTCGCTCCGCCGAAGACCGTCGATGGTCGACGCGAACGTCTTGCTGGGGCTGTTCTGGATCGGCTGCGGGCTCGTCATCCTCGCGCCTGCCGTCCTAATCGCGTTCGGCGGGCGAGCGGATCTCCACGTCCACTACGACGAAAGCGTCGATCCCGACTACGTCTCGCGGCGGGCCGGGACGACGGCCCTGCTGATGGGGCTGGTGACCGTCGCCTACGGCGCCCACCAGCTGCTGTACGGCTTCTCCTCGACGGCGTTCGGCGGTCTGCTCGTCGCCCTGTTGATCCTGAGCTCGCTCACGAAGCGGTTCGCGCAGGGGTGGGGGTACGACGCGGACGACGACGCCACGGCGGAGTGAGTCGGGCGGGGCGACCACTGGTACCCGTTGCTCCCGGCTGCGTAGGTGACGACGGTTACGACGCCGACGACGAGCATCGACAGCCGATACCGTCGAACCGGATCCATATCGGTAAGCGACGCTGTCGGCTCGGACACGTCCGCGAAAAAGATCGCTCGGGGTCGTCTTACGTGTGGCGCTCGAGCAGGTCGTAGCTGCGCTCCCACTCGGCGTCCTCGTCGAAGTACCGTTCGGCGACCGGCTGGTCAGGCATCTCGCCGACGGCCTTCTTCTCCTCGGTGTAGGAGGGGCTCTCGTCGTCGACGTAGTACCGACCGGTGAGGACGGTGCCCTCGTTGAGGACGTCCTCGGTCTCGCGCATCATCTCGGCGGCCTCCGCCCGATCGTTGACGTCGAACTCGTAGTCGTCGGACTCCTGGACGTCGACGTAGGGGACGTACTGCCGGGCGTCCTTGTTCCAGGTCGGACACTGGGTCAGGAAGTCGACGTGGGCGAAGCCGTCGTGCTCGATGGCCTCCTTGATGATCTCCTTTGCCTGGTTGGGGTTGACCGCGGCGGTGCGAGCGACGTACGTCGCACCGGCGTTCAGCCCCATCGAGAGCGGACGAAGCGGCGACTTCGCGCTGCCGGAGGGCTGGGTCTTCGACTTGTGGCCCTTCGGGCTCGTGGGCGACGTCTGGCCCTTCGTCAGCCCGAAGATCTCGTTGTTGAACACGATGTACGTCATGTCGTGGTTCTCCCGGGCCGTGTGGATGAAGTGGTTCCCACCGATGCCGTAGCCGTCGCCGTCACCGCCAGCGGCGATGACCTCGAGTTCGGGGTTGGCCAGCTTCGCCGCACGGGCCACGGGTAGCGAGCGGCCGTGGATCGTGTGGAAGCCGTACGTGTCGAGATAGCTGTTGAGCTTGCCCGAACAGCCGATCCCGGTGACCGTCAGGACCTCCTCGGGGGTCTTGCCGACCTCCGGGAGCGCCTGCTTCAGCGACTTCAGTACGCCGAAGTCGCCACAGCCAGGACACCAGGTCGGCTGCGGTTCGACGCCGGGCGTGTACTCGTCCCGGTCGATCTCTCGTTCCTCACCGATTGCGTTGAATGCACTCATGTTCAGTCACCTGCAGCGGGTTCGATTCGTACCTGTGCGGACGGTTCGCGGTCCTCCTCGGCGACGTTGACCTCGTAGCCCTCGACGATCTCCGCCGGTTCGAACGGGTTACCGTTGTACTTCAGCAGGCTCGTCATCTTGTCGCCGAAGCGGCCGAGTTCCTTCTGGATCAGGCCGCGGAACTGGGCGGTGGCGTTCATCTCGACGACCATCGCCTCGTCGACGCTCTCGAGGAACTCCGTCACCTCGGCCTCGGCGAACGGCATCATGTCGGAGACGCTGATACCCTTCACCGAGTGGCCGCTGTCGTTCAGCCGTTCGACGGCCTCGACGACGGCGCCCTGGCTCGAGCCCCAGGTGATGATACCGTACTCGGCGTCTTCGTCGCCGAAGTAGGTCTGGTTGGAGTCGTGTTCCTCGTCGAGCTCCTCGCGGATGGAGTCGAGCTTCTCGATGCGGCGGGTCATCTGGTAGACCCGGTTGTCGGGATCCTCGCTGATGTGCCCGACGGGCGAGTGCTCGTTGCCGGTCGCGAGGTAGCGCCCGCCCTTCTGGCCGGGCAGCGAGCGCTTGCTGACGTTCTTCTCGTTGTCCTCGTAGCCGAAGCGCTCGAACTTGCCGGAGTTGTCGTGTGCGGCCTCCTTGAGCTCCTCCTCGGTGAGCGTCGTACCCAGTCCCGGCTCGGGCTCGCGGTCGAAGAACTCGACGTCGACGTTCTTGTTCTCGCCGGAGAGCTTCTGGTCGTAGATGATGATCGTCGGGATCTGGTACTCCCAGGCGATGTGGAAGGCGAGTCGGGTCTGCTCGTAGGCCTCCTCGATGGTGCCCGGAGCGAAGACGACCCGCGAGGAGTCGCCCTGGCTCGTGTAGAGGACGAACTCGAGGTCGCCCTGCTCGGGTTTCGTCGGCATCCCGGTCGAGGGGCCGGCGCGCATCGATTCGACGAGCACGAGCGGCGTCTCGGTCATCTCCGCGAGACCGAGCGGTTCGCTCATCAGCGCGAAGCCACCGCCCGAAGAGCCGGACATGGCTTTCGCGCCGGCGTGGCTCGCGCCTACCGCGAGCGCGGCCGCGGCGATCTCGTCTTCGACCTGCTCGGAAACGCCCCCGATGTCGGGGAAGTTCTGGCTGAGGATGGTGAAGACGTCGGTCCACGGCGTCATCGGGTAGCCCGCGATGAAGCGACAGCCGCCGTCGATGGCGCCGTAGGCGATCGCGTTCGACCCCGACAGCAGCGCCTGTTCGGTGTCGTGTTCGCCCGTCGGGACGCGGAGGTCGTGGGTCGTCTCGAACTCCTCGTCGACCATCTCGTAGGCCTCGTGGAGGATCTCGAGGTTCGCCTCGAGGATGTCCCCGCCCATCGCGTCGGACATCAGGTCCTCGATGTGCTCGAGTTGCATATCGAGCAGTCCGGCCGTGATGCCGACGCCGGCGGTGTTGCGCATGACCTCGCGGCCGTGTTCCTTGGCGAGGCCGCGCAGGTCGACCGGGTAGACGTGCCAGTCGTTCTCCTCGGCGCGCTCCTCTAAGTCGAGCTCGGCGACGTCGTCCTCGCTGAGCAGCCCCTCGTCGTAGACGATGACCCCGCCCTCGCGGAGTTCGTCTAAGTTCTCCGAGAGGGGTTTGATCTCCTCGTTGCCGTAGTAGGCCTCCTCCTGTGGGTTCCGGGCGAAGGAGTCCCCCAGCGCGAGGAGGAAGTTGTAGCCGTCGCCCCGTGACTGTACCTCGTCTGCTGCCGCCCGAATCTCGACGTAGGTGTGGCCACCACGGATCCGCGACGGATAGTGGCGGTGTGTAAATACGTCGAGCCCCGAGCGCATCAGCGCCTTCGCGAAGTTCTGGCTCGTCGAGTCGATTCCGTCTCCGGAACCGCCTGAGACTCGCCAGATGAGTTCGTCATCGCTCATTGAGATCAGTGGCCAGTTGGCCAGCCGTATCCGAATTTTTGTCTCACCGTGCCTAAAGCCTTTGCTATGGATTGTCATGCATCTATCGTGAAGAATGTACAACCATCCAATTTACGTCGCCTACAGTCCTTCTACCCCGAGGCAGCGTTCTGTGTCGTTCGAAACTGATAGCTCTACCCTCGGTACGTAGCGTTTCGAACTGGGCGATATATGGTACCAACTAGCTTTCCTATACTACTCGCTCCCCTATCGGCGATAGCCATGGTTGAAGAATCGACACTCGAGGGAAGCGTATCGATCGTCACCGGCGGCGGTGGCGATATCGGAACCGGGATCGCCGCCGAGCTCGCGGCCGCCGGGAGCGACGTCGTGATCGCGGACGTAGACGTGCTCGAGACGGAGTACAACCAGCAGGCGTCGACGGCGGTCGGAGGGATCGAACGCACCCGAGAGGTCGTGGATCGCGTCGAGGAGGAGGGACAGCGCGCACACGTCCTCGAGTGCGACGTGACCGACGCCGAGCAGGTCGAGGGAATGGTCGAGGAGGTCGTCGACGAGTTCGGCCGCATCGACGTCGTGGCGAACAACGCCGGTGTTATCACCGTCGCCCCAGTCGAGGAGATGGCCGAGGCGGAGTGGGAGTCGATCGTCGACGTCAACGCGAAGGGCGTGTTCCTCGTGGCCCGGGCCGCGATCCCGTATCTCCGAGAGTCGAACGGGACGATCGTCAACACCGCCTCGATCGCCGGCGAGATCGGCGCCGGCGGGCTCGCCCACTACTGTGCATCGAAACACGCCGTCCTCGGGTTTACGAAGTCGCTGGCGCTGGAACTCGCCCCCGAGGTCACGGTCAACGCCGTCTGTCCGGGGATCGTCGAGACGCCGATGTGGGAGGACGTGCTGACTCCGTCGCTCGACGAGACCTACGAGGAGACGGTCGAGGGGGCGATCCCGATGGGTCGCGATCAGGACCCCGAGGATATGGGTCGGGCGGTCGTCTTCCTCGCAAAGAACCGCAACATCACCGGCGAGTCGGTCGTCGTCGACGGCGGTATCCTCCAGAACGTCATCTGAGGACTCGCCGACGGGGGCCGGGCCGAAACTGCTCCCCGGAGCGGCGGGTGCGCCGTTCGGCGTCTCCGGACGAGAGATACGCTTTAGTGACGAGCTGTATTGTGTGCAAGTGACATGGGGTACGTTGTCAAGATGCCGAAGCTCGGTCTGGAGATGGAACGCGGGGAGCTCCTCGAGTGGGCGGTCGACGAGGGCGAGACGATCGAAGAGGGAGAACTCGTCGCCGAGGTCGAATCCGAGAAGAGTATCGGAGAGATCGAGGCCCGGGAACACGGCGTTCTCCGACGGACCTACCTCGAGGCGGGCGAGACGGTGCCACCGGGGACCCCGATCGGGATCGTCGCTCCCGCAGACGCGGATATCGGTGACCTCGAGGCCGAGGTCGAGGCGGAACTCGAGGGCGTCGACGGGAGCGCCGAACCCACGGACGAGCCGGCTCCGGCCGAGAGTTCGAGTGCCGAAGCCGCGACCGACGGCGCCGCCTCGGCGACGGGGTCGGCCGCCGACGCAGGCAAGGTTTCGCCGCGCGCACGGAAACGGGCCGAAGAGCTCGGCGTCGACCTCGAGGGCGTGGAGGGAACGGGGTATCAGGGCGCGATCACCGAGGACGACGTCGAACGGACGGCCGACGCCGACGAGGGCGAGACGGGAGGCGACGTCCAGGCCTCTCCGCGAGCCCGCAAGCGCGCCGAGGAGTTGGGCGTCGACCTCGCGACCGTCGACGGCACGGGGTACCAGGGGTCGGTCACCGAGGAGGACGTCGAGGCGGCCGCCGAGTCGGCCGACGACGCCGGACGGACCCTTCGCGAGGAGCGCCCGTTCGACGGGATGCGCCGGACGATCGCCTCGCGGCTCGGCGAGAGCTACCGGGAGGCCGTCCACGTCACGACCCACCGCGAGGCCGACGCCGAGGCGCTGTTTTCGGCCGTCGACGCCGCGGACGACGCCCTCGAGGTCGACGTCTCCGTCCAAGACGTACTCCTGCTCGCGATTTCGGCGGCGCTCGAGGATCACCCCGAGTTCAACGCGACCTTCGAGGACGACACTCACCGCCTCTGGAACGAGCACAACCTCGGGGTCGCCGTCGACATCGAGCAGGGGCTCATCGCCCCCGTACTCCGGAACGTCGACGAGAAATCGCTCGAGGCAGTCGCCACCGAGCGCCGCGAGCTCGTCGGCGCGGCGACCGAGGGCGAGTACACGATGGACGACCTGCGGGGCGGAACGTTCACGGTGACGAACCTCGGCGTCCTCGGTGTCGAGTCGTTCGATCCGATCATCAACCCGCCCCAGGTCGCGATCCTCGGCGTCGACGCTGTCGCCGAGCGACCCACGCGAGGCGCCGACGACGGCGTCGAGTGGCGCCGTCACCTCCCGTTCGATCTCTCCTTCGACCACCGGGTCGTCGACGGCGCCGACGCCGCCAGGTTCCTCGGGACGCTGGTCGAACGCATCGAGGAGCCGTGGTCGCTGCTGCCGGACGAGGTCGCCGCTGCGGCCGGCGACCGAGCGGACACGGCCGAAACGGAGATGCCCGGCCGAACCGTCTCCGCCTCGAACGCCGGGGGGATGGCCGGCCGGATCGAGGCCGGCTCCTTCGAGTGGCGCTACGACGAGCCCGAAGACGCCGGCGGGACGGAGACGGGTCCGACGCCAGTCGACGTCTTCCTCGGCGGGCTGGCCGCCTGTCTCTCGCTCTCGATTCGGTTCCAGGCCGAGAAGCGCGACGCCGCCGTCGGCGAGATCGACGTCACGACCGACGCCGAGCCCGAGCACGGGGCGGTCGAAGAGATCGCCGCGACGGTTCGCCTGGAGAGCGACGCCGACGACGGAACCCTCGAGCGGATCGTCGAAGTCGGCGAGCGGGGCTGTCACGTCTCACAGCTGCTCCGCGAGGATCTGGCGCTCGAGCTCTCCTGGGAGCGAATCTAGGGGAAGCGGCGCGGTCCGTTTAGTTGGGATTAGTTATGGTATGGTGCCGACGCCGGGAAAATAGCGTTTGGCGTACTCCCGAACGAGTGAACGCTCGGGCTCAGTCCTCCGGCGACGGCGGCACGTCGACCGCCTCGAGGGCGAACGTACCGGCGTCGGCTCCGGCCGCAAGCGCGGCGTCGACGTCGACCAGTCGCGGACCGTCCGAGCGAACCCGGAACTCGACCGTCGTATCGGTGAGCTCGAGTTCGCGCTCGCCGTCGGCGCCGACGACGCCATCCGGAACCTCGAACGCGACCGGCTCGTCGGGTTCGACCCGCTTGCAGGACTCGATCCCGACTGTCGCCACGACGCCGGGTGCCAGCACCGCCCGAGCGGTCCGCGGGGCGTCGACGGGATCGGTCAGCCGGAGGGCGACGCCACCGGGTTCGCCGGGTGCGACGGACTCGAGCGCGCCGGCGACCGCGGGGAGTCCGATGTCGCCCGGACGGGCCCGGGAGACGACGCCCCCGACGAGGTCGTCGGGATCGAGCAGCGCCCGAGAACCGATGAACGACCGGGAAGAGACCTCGGCAGCCGCGAGCGCGGCGAGTCGCTTCTCCCCGCTCGGGGTCTCGGCGCGGGCCTCGATCCGTCCGTGCCGCTCGACGACGTCGGCGGCCGAGACGGTGCTCGTCGCGACCAGCGCCGCGGCGACGCCCGCGACGGTGCCGTCGACGGCCGAGGGGACGACGTTGTTCGTTCCCGTCGAGACCGAGACGACCGGAACCGACCCGATCTCGCCGGCGACGTCGCGGGTCGTCCCGTCCCCGCCGAGGACGACGACGGCGTCGGCGCCGTCCGCGCGAAACTGTGCGGCCGCCCGGCGCGTATCCGCTGCCGACCGCTCGAGGGGGATATCGAGGGCTTCGGCCTCGATCGCGTCGGGCGCCTCCTCGAGGACGTGGTCGGCGATCCCGGATCGATCGGGCATGACGCGAACGCTCGGGGGGTCGGGGACCGCAGTCAGTCCCTCGAGGACGCAGTCGGCGACCCGCCGTTTCGCGTAGTCGTCGACGACGCTGGCGCCGCCGGTGAGCCGCCGGATGTCGCGCCCGGCGGCGGGGTTGACGACCAGTCCGACGCGGGCCACTACGTCACCCGCTCGACCGCCTCGCGGACGTCGTCGCCGTCGGGCAGGACCTCCTGCTCGAGGGGCGTGCTAAACGGCATGTGGGTGTCCGGCGTGCCGACGCGCTGGATCGGCGCGTCGAGGCTGAAGAAGGCCTCCTCCTGGACGCGGGCGATGATCTCGGCGTGGGTCCCGTACGACAGAGGACTCTCGTCGGCGACCACGAGCCGACCGGTCTTCCGGACGCTCTCGACGATCGTCTCGGTGTCGAGGGGGTACAGCGACCGTGGATCGATTACCTCGGCCTCGACGCCGGCGTCGGAGAGGCTCTCGGCGGTCTGTAGGGATTCGCCAACCAGCCGCTGGGTGGCGACGACGGTGACGTCCTCGCCCTCGCGTTCGATCGCGGCCTCGCCAAGCGGGACGGTGAACTCCTCGTCGGTCGGCACTGCGCCCTGCTGCTCGTAGATCATCTTGTTTTCGAAGACGAAGACGGGGTCGTCGGAACGGATCGCAGCCTTCGTTAGCCCCTTCGCGCTCGCGGCGGTTCCGGGGGCGACGGCTTTGAGCCCGGGGAAGTGGGCCATCCAGGTGTGGATCGTCCCCGAGTGCTGGCTCGCCGCACCCATGCCGCCGCCCTCGGTCGTCCGAACGGTGACCGGCATCTCGGCCTTCCCGCCGAACATGTAGCGCATCTTCGCCATCTGGTTCATGATCTGCTCCATCGAGACGCCCGCGAAGTCGGAGAACATGAGCTCGACGACCGGGCGGGTGCCCGTCGCGGCGGCACCAGTCGCGGCGCCCATGAAGCCGGCCTCGCTGATCGGCGTGTCCCGTACGCGCTCGCCGCCGAACTCGTCGAACAGGCCGCTCGTCACTTCGAGGACGCCGCCGAAGAGCCCGACGTCCTCGCCCATGATGTAGACGTCCTCGTCGCGCTCGAGTTCCTCGCGCAGCGCCTGGCGGACGGCCTCCCGGACGGTCATCGTCTCGGTCTCGGTCTCGAGTTCGCGTTCGGCCTGTGCGGTCATCGTCGCTCACCTCCGGGGTGGCCACCATCGGTGCTGGTCCGCGCAGCAGTTGCAAACCGTTCGATCTCGGGGGGTGTCTCGGCGAACATGTCGTCGTAGGCCTCGTGGGGCGCCGGCGGCTCCGCGTTCTGGGCGTACTCGACCGCCGCATCGATCTCGGCCTCGATCTCGCCTTCGAGCTCATCGAACTCCTCGGCGGTGAGTTCGCCTCGGTCGATCAGCCGCTCCTTGAAGGAGTCAATCGGGTCGCGGGCCTTCCAGCGCTCGAGTTCGTCCTCGTCGCGGTAGGGCTCCTCGTCGCCCTCGTAGTGGCCCCGGTAGCGGTAGGTCTCGGCCTCGATCAGCGTCGGCCCGTCGCCGGCTCTGGCGCGCGCTCGAGCCTCGCCGACGGCCTCCGCGACCGCAGTGATATCCATCCCGTCGACCGTCAGCCCGGGGATATCGTGGGCCTGGGCGGTGTCGCTCAGGTTGTCGACGTTGTGCTGTTCCTCGACGGGCGTCCCCTCGCCGTAGTGGTTGTTCTCGATGACGAAGATCGCCGGCAGATCCCAGGTCGCCGCGAGGTTCATCGCTTCGTGGACCTGCCCCTGGGCGACCGCGCCGTCGCCGAGGAAGCCGACCGCGACCTGGTCGCGGTCCTGGTAGTCGATCGACAGCGCCGCGCCGGTGGCCAGCGGCGGCCCCGCGCCGACGATCCCGTTGGCGCCGAGCATCCCCGCGTCGACGTCCGCGATGTGCATCGAGCCACCCTTGCCGTTGCAGTAGCCCTCGGCCTTCCGTACAACTCCGCCATCATATACTTCGGGTCCAGTCCCTTCGCGATGCAGTGGCCGTGACCCCGGTGCGTGCTGGCGATGTAGTCGTCGTCCTCGAGCGAGGCGCAGGTACCGACGCCGACCGCCTCCTCGCCGATGTAGAGGTGGACGAAGCCCGGAATCTCGCCGTCCGCGAAGCGGTCTCCGGCCTCGCTGTCGAACGCTCGGATCGTCAGCATTCGGCGCAACGCTTCCCGTCGTCCTTCTTCGGTTTCTATGTCAAGTCTCCCCATGGCGTGTGAGAGTAACACAACATCCACAATATGTGCTAGCAGTCACCACGCACTGGTACCACGGAAGCGTTCGGATCTCCGACACCGGCAGCCGGACGGCGACTATCCGGGACCGCAGCCCCGCTACGGTCGATCCGCGCTGCTCGAGCTCCGGGACGTATCGCTGGCGTCAAAAAAGCGGTCGCGTCGGTTACTCGTTGCGGGGGCTACTCGGGTGGTACTCCGTGTCGTACTCGCCGGGCTGATCGTCGACCCGGTCGGGGTTCATCCGGCCAGACAGCAGCATGAAATCCACGAGCGTCAGCGCGAGCATCGCCTCGACCACGGGGACGCCGCGGGGCGGCAAAACGGGGTCGTGGCGGCCGATGACCTGCTCCTCCTTGAGTTCGCCCGTCTCCCAGTCGGCCGTCTGCTGGCTCTTGGGGATCGAGGTCGGGGCGTGAAGCGTCACTTCGCCGTAGATCGGCTCGCCGCTCGAGAGACCGCCCTGGATCCCGCCGTGATCGTTCTCGACGGGGGTTGGGTTCCCCTCGGCATCGAACTCCCAGTCGTCGTTGCGGTCCTTGCCGGTCCACTCCGCGGCCTCGGTGCCGAGTCCGAACTCGAAGGCCGTCGTCGCCGGCACCGACATCATCGCCTGTCCGAGCCGCGCGGAGAGGGAGTCGAACCGGGGCGCGCCGAGACCGACCGGAACCCCCTGGACCTCGAAGTAGATCGAGCCGCCGATCGAGTCGCCCTCGTCCTGGTACTCCTCGATCAGCTCCTGCATCTCCGCTGCGGTCTCGGGGTGAGCACAGCGGACGTCGTTCTCCTCGCTGTGTGCTTTGATCTCCTCGAAGCTCACCTCGGGTGCCTCGACGTCGCCGATCTGGTTCACGTGAGCCTTGAGCTCGATTCCCTCCCGGGCGAGCAGTTTCTTCGCGATGGCGCCCGCGGCGACCCAGTTGACCGTCTCGCGGGCCGAGGAGCGCCCGCCGCCGCCCCAGTTGCGTGTGCCGAACTTCGCCGAGTAGGTGAAGTCGCCGTGGCTCGGTCGGGGCGCGGTGATGAACGGTTCGTACTTCCCCGAGCGGGCGTCCTTGTTCTGGATCACCATGCCGATCGGCGTCCCCGTGGTGTAGCCGTCCTGAACGCCCGACTTGATCGAGACGTCGTCTGGCTCGCCGCGGCTGGTTGTGATCATCGACTGGCCCGGCTTTCGCCGATCGAGGTCGGCCTGGATGTCCTCCTCCGAGAGCTCGAGACCCGCGGGACAGCCCGAGACGGTACAGCCCATCGCCTCCCCGTGGCTCTCGCCGAACGTGGTCACCTGGAAGAGGCGACCGAAGCGGTTGCCGTTCATTGGAACCCCCTCGGGGACGCGGACACTTATGGGTGCAGGATCGGTGCAAGATCCGGAAGCGCGGGACCGAACCGGAGTTACGAGGGCGTTTCCACCCGCGGACGTCAGCCCCGCCACGGGAAGGAACCGCCTACTGCGCCCGAGAACCAGCGCAACGGGCCGACTCGAGCGAGGCGGGTTCGGCGCCCCCGAAGAGTCGGGCCGACCGACGGACGGCGCAGCCGGGTCTCGGCTGTGCGGAACGGACGGACTCCCTCCGGCCGAGATAGGCACGGCGTACGACGACCCCCGGGCGGCGGCCGCGCTCCCGTCCAGAGATAGGCGGCGTATACTCAACTCCACGAGCGGGATACGCTCTCGCATGCACAGACGAACGGTGCTATTTGGAACGAGCGTTGCAGTCTCGGCGCTCCTCGCCGGATGCGCGTCCGAGGACGGGGACGAGACCGACGACGATACCGAAGTCGGAGCCGACGATGGAGAAGAGACCGAGACTGACGACACAAACGGCGACGATGACGCGAACGGTGACGGCGGAAACGGCGACGACGATAGTGGCGAGGACGAGGAAGCCGACGAGAACGGGGACGACGAAACGGACGAAGACGAAACGGATGATCTCGAGGAGCGGATCGAGGAGGGACCGCCGATCGAGGGGCTCGCGCTCGAGGAGCACGAACTCGTCGAGGACGACCTCTCGGCGTCGGTCGAGGGGGTCGTCGTCAATGAGTCGGGTGAGGACGTTCGGTCCGTTCGAGTGGGGATCGTCTTCTACGACGCCGACGGCGAGCGGATCGACGACGCCACGCCGAGCACCTCCGAGCTGGCAGACGAGGAGGAGTGGGCGTTCAGCGCGATGACCCTCGAGGAGGGGATCGCGAGCTACGCGATCGGTATCGTTGAGGCCGAACCGGTCGAGCGAACCCCGCTGTAGCTCTCCGGCCCTCCGTTTGGCTCATTCGACGAGGTAGTAGCGCTCGTACGCGGCGAGCAATCCGACGAAGACGGCGACGAACGCGGGGACCGCGACCGCGTAGGCGACGACCCCCTCGAGACCCGTGAGACCGACGATCGTCAGCGTCGCCATTCCGGTGAGGAAGAACGCGCCGACGAGATAGAGGAAGTTCCCCAGGGCCGGCGGGACGTCGGTCGTGCCAGGGAGGCTCATGCGCTGAATACGGGACAGTGAGCGTATATGTCTTCTCCCCGTACTACTTCGCTTGCAGTGCGTCCAGACGCGCTGCCGCCAGCGGGACCAGCATCTCCTGATCGGTGAGTCCGCCGTGCATCCCGATCGAATCCATCGCCGACCACCACAGCCCGCGGTTCCGGTGGACAGCGAGCAGGTCGCCACAGCGCCGGTCGAACAGCGCCGAGGGCTCGCCGGGACCGAACAGTCCGCGCTCGAGTGCGTCCTCGCGGGTGAACGTTCGGCCGTCCAGAGCCGAGTCGACGATCCGACGAGCCTCCTCGAGGCGATCCGGCCGCACGTGGAAGTGGACGTTGCGCGGGCTTCCGGTCGGCAACCGGGGCTCGCCCGCCCCGTCGTGGCGGAACGTCTCCCGCAGCGCCGGCCACGCCTCCCAGTCGGTCATGACGACGTTCTCGTCGGGCGCGGTGTCGACGATCCCGTGGTCGGCCGTCACCACCAGCAGCGTCCGCTCCGCAAGATCGGAGTCGAGTCGCTCGACCAGTTCGTACTGCAGCCGTTCGAGGATCGCCTCGAGGTTCTGGCGGTAGCGCTCGGTACCGGTCCCCTCGGCGTGGGAGACGGCGTCGATCGTCGGCTCGTAGGCGTAGACGTACGCCGGCGTCGCGGACTCCTCGAGGGCCCGCCGGATCGACAGCGCGAGGTCGGTCGCAGTGTCGTAGCCGACCCGGGTAGAACCGGCGGTCGTCGCCCGGGTGTACCCCGAGTCGACGAACTCGGCGGGCTGGAGCGCGTACGTGTCTATCCCCGCTCGTTCGGCCCGCTCGTAGATCGACGATCCGGCGAACAGCTCCGCCGCGTCGGACGACGGCGAGACGTCCGCGAGGGGATCGCCCTCGAGCGTTCGGAACGGCAGCGTCTCGACGATCTCGTCGGCGGACTCGAGGTACTGGAACCAGCCCAACAGCCCGTGCTCGACGGGCGGAGCGGTCGTGTTGATCGTCGTCAGCGCGGCGGCCGTCTCGGATGGGTAGATCGTCGTCAGCGGCGCCACGGTGCCGACGGTCGAGAGGCGCTCGAGCAGCGGGTGGACCCGCCGGTGGCGCTTCCAGTGTTCGTAGCCGAAGCCGTCCAGCAGGAAGACGACGACGTTGTCGACGTCGGCGTCGACGCCCTCGAGCGCGTCGTCGGGCAGCCGTCGCTCGAACCCGTCCTCGAGCAGCGACAGCGCCGTCTCCGGCACGTTCGCGACGCAGTAGCCGTCGTAGTCGGGAAACAGGTAGCCGTCCTCGCTCAGGCGCTCGCGGAGCCGCGACTCGAGGGACGCGCGCATACCGGTTCCGACGACGCCGTGGGGGATAGTCCCACCGGCACGGGAGGGGTCGGAAAGTATGGTACCCAATGGCAAGGACTATACTCGCGCCACCCGATGACCTCTCTCATGCGTGCACCCGAGCGGCCGACGTTCGAGAGCGAGGCGAGCAGGTCGATCTACCAGTACGTCGAGCGCCACGGGACGGCGGCTCGACACCGAATTCGGGAGATGACGTCGCTGCCGCCCGAGCAGTTCCGATCGGAGCTCGAGGCGCTGGAGACCAAGGGCTACCTCGAGGAGGACGGCGGCACGATCCGGCTCGCACTCGACGTCGGCTCGGTCGAGGAGTACGAGACCGACGACGGAACCTACCTCATCCGTCCCGGGCAGAATCGGGACTTCGACGGGCTGGTCGAGGCGATCCGCGACGTGACCGCGAAGGAGTCCTACGTCGTCGCCGAAAGCGTCGCCGAGCAGCTGCTGTACGAGGACGCGGTGACCCGCCACAACACCGTCGAGTCCCGCGTGTTCTTCGTCGCCACGGTCGACGACGAGATCGCAGGCTGGGTTCACCTCGATCTCCCGCAGGTCGAGAAGCTCCGCGAGACGGCCCAGCTCACCGTCGGCGTCCGACCCGACCACCGCAGACGCGGCGTCGGCGACGCCCTGCTCACCCGCGGGGTCGACTGGGCGGAGGCCAACGGCTACCGGAAGGTGTACAACAGCGTTCCGGCGACCAACGACGAGGCCCTGGCGTTCCTCGAGGACCACGGCTGGAACACCGAGGGGATCCGCCGGAACCACTACACGATCGACGACGAGTTCGTCGACGAAGTGTTGATGGCCTACACGTTCTGAGGACCGTTCGGGTCGCCGACTTCGGGTTCGCGTCCCGCTCAGTCGTCGCGCTTTAGGGTCGTGCCCAGCTCCTCGAGCGTCTCGAAGAAGTTCGGAAACGAGACGTCGACGTGCTCGGCGCCCGCGACCGTCGTCTCGCCGTCGGCGACCAGTCCCGCCAGCGCCAGCGCCATCACGATGCGGTGATCGCCCCGCCCGTCGACCGCGGCGCCCTCGAGGGTCGACTCGCTCCCGTGGATCGTCAGCGATTCGCGCTCCTCGGTCGTCTCGACGCCCATCTTCCCGAGTTCCTCGGCCATCGCGCTCACCCGATCGGTCTCCTTGTAGCGGACGTGTTCGGCGTTCGTGATCCGCGTGTCGCCGTCGGCGACCGCGCCCAGCGTGGCGATCGTCGGCAACAGATCGGGCGTGTCCTCGACGGAGACCTCGACCCCCTCGAGGTCGGTCGCCGAGACGTCGATGGTTCCGTTCTCCCGATCCCAGTCGACGTCGGCGCCCATCTCGGCGACGATCTCGACGATTGCCTTGTCGCCCTGGGCGCTGGGCTGGGCGCCCTCGATCCGGACGGCCTCGTCCTCGGCGCCGGCGATCGCACCCGCCGCGAGCAGGTACGAGATCGAGGAGAAGTCGCCGGGAACCCGATACTCGCCGTCCGCGGGATCGTAGCGCTGACCGCCGTCGACGGCGAACCCGGAGTCGGTTTTGCGGGCCTCGACGCCGAAGTCGTCGAGCACCTCGAGGGTGATGTCGACGTACGGCGCCGACTTGAGCTCGGTCTCGAGGTCGATCTCGAGTCCGTCCTCGGTGACCGCGCCCGCCATCAGCAGCGCGGTGATGTACTGCGAGGAGACGTCGCCCGGAATGGAGACCTCGGTGCCCGAGATCGGTCCCGTAACGACCAGCGGGGCCTGCCCGTTCCCGCGGGTGCTGAACGCGTCACCGCCGAGGTCGGCGATAGCCTCGAGCAGCGGTCCCTGGGGACGGCTCCGGAGCGACGCGTCGCCCGTGAGGACGCTCGTACCGTCGGCCAGCGCCGCCGCCGCGGTCACCAGCCGCATCGTCGTCCCGCTGTTCTCACAGTTGATGACGTCGTCGGGGACGCCCGGCTGGCCGTCGAAGCCCTCGATCTCGAGTGCGTCGTCGTCGCGGTCGACGCTCCCGCCGAACAGCGAGACGGCGCGCGCCGTAGCCTTCGTGTCGGCGCTCCAGAGGGCGTCCCGGACCGTCGTCTGCGAGGCGTAGCCGGCCGCGAGGATCGCGCGGTGAGTGTAGCTCTTCGAGGGTGGCGCTCGAGCCCGTCCCGCGACGCGGGAGGGAGTGATGGTGACGTCCATACCGACTCCTGGGAAGGGGCGCCCTATCACGGTACCGATGCTGGTGATATTGCAGCCGGCGCGCTCCCCCATCGATCGAGAGCTCGAAACGGCAACCGGCGCGCTCAGCGCTCGGGACGCACCGCGTCCTCGACGGCGGTGTCGCCGCCGAAGAGCCTGATCGTCTCCCCGATCGTCTCGTCGGTCTCGAGCGCGGCGACGACCGTCTGGGCGACGTCGGCCCGCGGGATGTCGTCGCCGCCCTCGCCGTCGTACTCGAAGCTCGCCGAGACGCGGCCCGTCCCTTCGTCGTCGGTCAGCGCCGTCGGCCGGAGGATCGTCTCGTCGAGCGCGGACGCCTCGAGGAAGTCGTCGGCACAGCGTTTGGCGACCCAGTACGGACGCATCGCCTCGGGATCGCCCAGCGGCTCGCTGGCCCGGTAGGCGCTGATCATCACGAACCGGTCGATCCCGTGCTCGAGGCACGCATCGATGGTTCGTCGCGCGCCCCAGAGGTCGATCAGTAACGTCTTCCCCCAGTCGGTATCTCCGCCCGAACCGGCCGTAAAGACGACGGCGTCGGCGCCCTCGAGGGCCGACTCGAACTCGCCCTCGAGGTCGCCCAGGCGCGGTTCGCCGCCGCGCTCGCGGATCTCGTCGAACTGCGACTCGTCTCGCACGACGCCGATCGGGTCGTGGCCGGCGTCCGCGAGACGGGGCAGTAGCTCGCGGCCGATTCCACCGTTCGCGCCGATAACTGCGACGTGCATCGTGTGCCGTCCCACTAGGGCGCCATCAATAGATGCTGCGGTCGGCGAACCCCGGGCGAGCGATTTCGAGCCGCGAGAGACCGTCGCCGAGAAGAGTGACGAGTCCGGTGCGTTACTCGTCCGTCGGGCCGGCCACGGCGTCGCCCTCGAGGGCGCCTTCGCCGGTCTTCGCCGCCGCCTTCTCGACGACGCAGTCCTCGAGGACGAGGACGTCCAGTCCCATCCCGTAGAAGTCCTTGATCGCCTCGGTCGGGGTGTTGATGATCGGTTCGGCGTGGTCGTTAAATGAGGTGTTGAGGACGACCGGAACACCCGTGATGGACTCGAACTCCGAGATCAGCCGGTGGTAGCGGGGGTGCTGGTCCTCGCGGACGGTCTGGGGCCGCGTCGAGTCGTCGGCGGGGTGAAGCACCGCCTCGAGCTCGTCGACCTTCTCGGGGCGGACGTCGAAGGTGTCGATCATGAACGGGGCGGGCTGGCCGTCGATCAGGTACTCCTCGGCCGCGGACTCGAGCATCGAGGGGGCGAACGGCCGCCACTCCTCGCGGTGTTTGACGTACCTGTTGACCCGATCTCGGGATTCGGCGGTGCGGGGGTCGGCGAGGATGCTCCGGGCGCCCAGCGCTCGCGGCCCCATCTCCATCCGCCCCTGGAACCAGCCCACGAGATCGCCGTCGGCGAGCCGCTCGGCGACGTAGGCCTCGAGGTCGTCGGGTTTCCCGTATCGGATCTTGTTCGTCTCGAGCAGCGACTCGATCTCGTCCGTTCCGTACTCGGGGCCGAGGTAGACCGTCGTCTGGGTCTCGACGTCGGCTGGTCGCTGCTCGAGCCAGCCGGCGCCGAGCGCGAGTCCCGCGTCGTGGGCGACGGGCTGGATGAACGTGTCGTCGACCGCCTCGAGCTCTCGCACGCTCTTGTTGAGCTTGCAGTTCAGCGCGACGCCGCCCGCGAGCGCGACGTTGCTCGACCGGGAGGCGCCGAGGTAGGCGTCGACGATCTCACAGACCGTCTCCTCGAGCAGCTCCTGGGCCGTGCGGGCGAGGTCCTTCTCCCACTGGTCGAACTGACCGGGCTCGTCGTTTCGCGACCGGCCGAACGCCTCCTCGAGCTGGCGGACGCCGTAGCCGGTCCCCCAGCGTTTGGTCAGCGCCGTGACGTCGTAGTCGACGCCGGTGTCGATCAGGCTCCGCAGGGTGCGTTCGATCTCGGGGCGTCGCTCGCCGTAGGGGGCGAGCCCCATGACCTTTCCCTCGCCGTTGAACATCCGGTAGCCGAGGAACTCGGTGACGATGGCGAAAAAGAGCCCGAGGCTGTTCGGGTGCTCGTAGGTCCGGACCCGCGCCAGCCCGTCGGGGGTGCCCCGCCAGATCACCGTCGAATCGTACTCGCCTTTCGCGTCGAGCGTCAGGATCAACGCGTCGTCGAACCCGGAGGGGTGGAAGGCGCTCGCGGCGTGACAGCGGTGGTGAGAGCGACACTCGACGGGAGGGATGGGCGTTCCGATCGACTCGAGCTTGCTCTCGACCTGTTGTGTCGGGAAGAACCGACTCCGGATCTCGTCGACGACGGTCTCCTCGAGCGCCGACACCTTTCGGGCGAGCCCGTCTGCCGTGATCGCGTCGGTGACGTAGTGGCGTCGAATCCGCGCACGGAGTTTCGGGTCGTAGGGGAGGAGGATCCGCTCGAGGTCCGCGAGCTCGAGATCCCGAAAGTCGAGGCAGGCGCGGATCGCCCGCTCGGGGAACGTGTCGACGGCGTGTTTGTCCCGCGTCAGCCGCTCCTCTTCGATACCGAACACCGGCGTCCCGTCCTCGAAGAGAACGGCGCTTGGATCGTGCTGGCCGTACAGTCCGATCGCGGGCTTACAGGCGACGATATACGATGGCGAACTCATTCGCGGGGACTTGTTCCACCACTCAGTGAAGGGGGTTGAAAGTCTTCCCGGAAATCGTCTCACTCAGAAAAGCGTCGGATATAGATTGGGTTCGACACTATCGACGGTCGTGCAACCGAACGTCGGTGACGATCCCGGGCCAGTGCTGGATCTGCTCGCGGATCCGTACGCCCGACGCATTCTGACGGCGGCCAACGACGAGCCGATGACCGCGAAGGCGCTCAGCGAGGCCTGCGACGCCTCGCTCCCGACGATCTACCGCCGGGTCGACACCCTCGACGAGCAGGGACTGCTCGAGGAGACGCGGGTCGTCGATTCGGACGGCTCGCACCGACGCGTCTACCGGACGACCGTCGAATCCGTCCGCGCGACGCTCGAGGGTGACGAACTCCGGGTCGTGGTCGACACCCGTGACGACCTCGCCGGGAACTTCACCGATCTCTGGGAGGAGCTCCGGGGTGAGGACTGATGGAGCCGACCGTCGTCGGGACGCCGATCGGCTCCGGGATGGACACGCTGGCCGCCTACGGGGCGAAACTGGTCGTCCTCGCGTTGAGCCTGACGATCGCGTACCTGGCCTACCACGGCTACCGACAGAGCGGGAGCGAGCCGATGCTGTACGTCTCCGGCGGGTTCGTTCTCATCGGTACCGGGGCGATCTGCGAGGGAATGCTGTACGGACTGGCCGGGATCTCGATCTCCGCGGCCGGTCTCGTCCAGGCCGCCCTCGTCTCCACCGGGATGGTGCTGATACTGCTCTCGCTGCGCTCGGGTCCGTAGGCGCGACGCCGGTTCGCAACCCCCGTAATTATGTGGGACGGTTCCGGAACCACGTGACATGGAACCCGATCTCGACCCGCTGCTCGCCGTCCTCGAGAACGGCGGACTCGACGGCTACCTCATTGACGACGACGATTCCGACTCCGATCAGCGCTACGTCTCCGGCTTTACGGCACCCGACGCCTACCAGACGCTCGTCACCGACGACGGCGATCTTCACCTGCTGGTCTCGGGGCTCGAGTACGGCCGTGCGACGAAGGAGGCCGACGCCGACTCCGTGAGCCGACGATCGGAGTACGACTACCAGGAACTGGTCGCCGAGCACGGCTCCTACGAGGGGACGGTCCGAACGATCGCCGCGTTCCTCGCCGATCACGGCGTTGACTCGGTCGCCGTCCCGCGGAACTTCCCGACGGGAACCGCCGACGGACTCCGCGAGCGGGGGCTCGAGGTCGCCGTCGAACGCGAGGGCGTCGTCGAGGGGATCCGCGCGACCAAGACGCCCTGGGAGGCAAACCAGATCAGCGCCACCCAGTCGGCCAACGAGGCCGCGATGGCCGTCGCCGAACGACTCATCGCGACGGCCGAAATCGAGGACGGTGTGCTCGTCCTCGACGGCGAGGAACTGACCAGCGAACGGGTCAAGGAGGAGATCGAGATCGCGCTGTTGCGCCACGGCTGCGCGCTCGACGAGACGATCGTCGCCTGCGGCGCCGACGGCGCCGACCCGCACAACCGCGGTAGCGGTACGTTAGAAGCCGGCGAACTGATCGTGATCGACATCTTCCCCCGGGACAAGGGAACCGGCTACTTCGGGGACATGACCCGTACCTTCGTCCGTGGCGAGCCCACCGCGGAAGCGAAACGCCGCTACGAGGTCACTCGCGAGGCGTTCGAGACCGCGCTCGAGGCGATCGAGCCCGGCGTCACCGGCGCGGCCGTCCACGACGCGGTCTGTGACGTGATCGAGGACGCCGGCTACGAGACGCTCCGAAGCGACCCGAGCGCCGGAACCGGCTTCATCCACAGCACCGGCCACGGCGTCGGTCTCGACATCCACGAGCAGCCGAGCCTCTCGCCGACCGGGGAGGAGCTCGAGCCGGGCCACGTCGTCACGGTCGAACCGGGCATCTACGATCCCCAGGTTGGTGGAGTCCGCATCGAGGACCTGGTGGTCGTCACCGAGGACGGCTACGAGAACCTCACCGAGTACCCGATCCGGCTCGAGCCGCGAGCGAACTGAGCGGTTCGCGGCGCAGCGGCCTAATTTCATCCACTATTCTGCAGAAAGTATTTAATCGGGCACTACCTACGAAAAGGTAGCCGGGACCGATTTCCCCCCACTGCGTCCGAATCGCTGGTACGCCATCCCGGCTGATCCACCCCTCTTCCCCCCTTTTCGTTCGGTAGCGACCCCGATCGACCGCTCAGTCCCGACGCCCCTCGGCGATCCGTTCGCCGACCTCGAGGCCGCTTCGCAGCGCCGCGTGGATCCGTCCCTCGCCGGCGACCCAGTCCCCGACGCAGTACAGCCCCTCGGACTCGGCTCGCTCCAGCGAGCCACTCGAGACGCCGTCCTCGGGGATCGCGTAGCGCCAGCCCTGGTGGTCGGTCCACTCGGGCTCGGTGAGGCGGTCGTCCTCGAGCAGTCCGGCGGTCAGCGCGGCGAGCTCGGCGAGATTGCGCTCCGGGTCGCGATCGTAGTTGTCGACCGACCACTCGTGGTTGGCCTGGACGATCAGCAGGGAGTCGCCGTCGGGGACGTGACCGGACTTGCACTCCTCGCGGCTGACCCAGCCGATCTCGTGGTCCTTGTCGGTGTTGACCAGCGCGTAGTAGGGGACGTCGAGTTCGAACGGGTAGCGAAAGACGCCGGTCCACACGCAGCGGTAGGAGACGTCGGCGAGCGCCTCGAGCAGCGACTCCCGTCGGTCCGACTCCCAGCTACTCGACTCGAGCAAGGTCGCCGTCTGGGGCGCCGGCGGGTTCAGGAGAACGATGTCGTACGGCCCCCACGGTTTGCCGGCGTCGTCCTCGAGGGTCCACGTTCCGGCGTCGTCGTCCCGAACCAGTCGCTCGACGCGCGTCTCGCGGTGGATTGTCGCGTCGGTGCGGGCGAACAGCCGCTTGGCGAGCTGGGTCAGTCCCCGCCGGTACGTCCACTTGTGGTCGTCCGCGTCGCGGCCCGGTTCTATAGCGCCGTCCTGGTCGAACGTCCAGACTGGTTCCTCGATATCGACGAGCCCCTCCGTCGGGAGCGTCTCGGTTACCAGCTCGACGACCCGCTCGTCGTCGGCCTTCAGGTAGTTCGCCCCGTAGTCGTAGACGATGTCGTCCCGGCGACGGGTCGCGGCCCGCCCGCAGAGCCCGCCCGACTTCTCGAGTACCGTCACCGAAACGTCGTCGGTCGACTCCTCGAGGGCGAACGCCGCGCCCGCCGCCCCGACGCCCGCGCCGACGATCCCGATCCGTTTCATACGCGGCGTTCGGGGCCGACCCGGAAGTACCCTTCCGCAGCCGGCGTCGATTGCCGGCTGTCGCGGCGCCTCTCGAAACGGCCGTTCTTCGACGATTCGTCTCCCCGTAAGTTCGACGGCTCGAGGGGGCTACCGGGGGTCGACCACGCGGCCGAGAAACAGCGTCGCGCCCGTCTCGCGGTCCCGGATCAGAAACAGGAACGGGCGGTCGACGACCATCCGGAAGTCGACGGCGGGCGCGGAGTCGGCACCTACCTCGGCACCCGTTGCCGCCGCGGCCTCAGTCCCCTCCTCGTCGACGGCGACGTAGGCCTCGTGGCGAACGTCGTCGACGAACAGGTTCTCGTCGATCTCCTCGAGGGGGACCATCCCGTCGAAGTTCGCCCGATCGGGATCGAACGCCCGCTCGATCCCCAGCTCCGCGAGGGCGTCGGTCAGGCCGAACCCGGCGTCGAACTCGAACCGGGGGAGGACGACCTCGCCCTCCCGTTCCTCGAGAGCGTCGACGGACGTCCCGAGCGATTCGGCGTCGAGCTCGTCCTCGAATCGTTCGAACTCGTCCTCCGCCGGGAGCACGACGAGCATGCCGACTCCCTCGCCGACGTAGGGGAGTTCGACGAGCTGGTGGCCGTCGACCTCGGCGTAGGGGAACGTCTCGGTCTGGCGCATCAGGGGTACCTCGATCGTCTCGCCGTCCAGCAGCGTGAACTCCTCCGCTCGCGTGTCGCTCTCCTCGAACCGGTGGTACCAGTCGGCCAGCAGGTAGACGGCGTTCGCCAGCACGAGCCGCGTCCGACCGTCGAACGAGCCGTCCGGAAACAGCTCGTCGATGCGCTCGTTCGTCCGTTCGGCGACCCACCCGTTGATTGCCTCGCGGGCGCCCTCGGGATCCGCGCCGAACTCGACGGTCCGTAGCTCGGCCCCGTACCGATCCTCGAGGGTCTCGAGGTACGACTCGCGGTAGGGGTACCCCTCGAGCCCCCAGACAGCGTTCGCGACCGCGAGTTCGAACTCACCGTCCGTCGCGGCGGCCGCGCGCTCGTTTAATTCGTACTGGAGCTGCTGGTGGGCCGACCGAAGCGCCTCGCGGTCGTCGGGGAACCGGAGCGCCTCGGCGATCTCCTCGGCCGTCTCCCCACGAGCCCCCGCGTCGGTCATCCCGAGCGCGAAGCCGACGCTCACCGGCGAGACCAGCAGGTTCTCGTCGGGATCGGCGCCGGCGAGCCGATCCAACAGCGCGAGCCCGAACTCGACGTTGCCCTCGACCGCCCGCTCTACGGCGTCGCCGTCGTGATCGGTCGCCGCACCGACGCCGGGAACGGGCTCGACGCTCGGACTCGAGGCGTCGTCGCGGCCGAACCGCCACCAGAGGGCGCCGCTCGCGAGGGCCGCCCCCGACGCGGTCGCGAGCCGCCGTCGCGATAATTTCACACAACTAACTCGTTGACGGGGATCGAAAAATCCCGGGGCAAGGTAAAAGGGTCGTTTGAACTAGAGGTGGTGGAGGCCGATCGGGAGCGTCCTCGAGAGCGCGTCGCTACTCGTCATCGGGAGTGCCTCGAGGGCGGGGCGTCGCCGCTCGACGCTCCGCGAACCGGCCGCCGACGTAGCCCCCCAGCGCGCCGAGAGCGCCGACGAGAGTCGCGACGAGCATCGCCGTCAGAAACAGGGTCGCTCCGACGACGATCGCTTCTCCGACCTGCCCGATCGTCAACAACCCCGCGATCAGGCCGATCAGAACGAACGCAAGGATCGCGAGGACCGGAGCCGCCGGCAAGAATCCGGCGAGCGCTCCGACGCTGACCGTGCGCTCGGACTCGCCGCGCTCGAGGTAGCCCGCCAGTGCGCCGCCCAGCGCCGGCGAGAACGGGACGAACGACAGCACGACGGTGACGACGGCGCCGATGAGGGCGTACGTTCCGTACGAACTCGCTGGCTCGCCCGCCTCGTTTCGGCGGTGGGCGCGCCGTCTCGCGACCAGGTAGCCGACGGCGACCAGCACCGTCGCGACGCCGACCACCAGCAGTCCCGTCCCCGTCCACGAGACGACGGCGTCGGCCACCTCGAGCGCCTCGGCGTCGGTCAGTTCCGTCGTTCCGACCGTTACCGTCACCGTGCCGTCCTCGATCCCAGCCGCGAGCTCGTCCCGGTCGACGAGAAAGACGAGCGCGCTGCCGGTGACGACCGAGAGCAGGCCGAACAGCGCGACGACGGTCGCGAGGATCCAGTCGACGACCTCCGGCAACGGGCCGCCTGCGGTCGGATGTCTCTCCCCGTCCACCCGCTCGGTTGGTGTCGTTCCCATGACATCCGTTCGTACGTGAGGCGGTTCCTTATAGCTCGTCGGGGACCGGGACGGGATCGACCACACTCGGGTCGCGAGAACCGACCGCTACGCCGACTCGTTCTCCGTCGGCTCGTCCTCGAGATACGACGGCCGCTGCTCGTACTCGATCGGATCCCGAACGCCGAGGCGCTGGAACGCCTGCAGGCGGTAGGCGCAGGCGTCGCAGGTGCCACAGGCCGGTTCGTTCTCGCGGTAACAGCTCCAGGTGTGTTCGTAGGGGACCTCGAGCTCGAGCCCCCGCTCGGCGATATCGGTCTTCGATAGCTCGACGAACGGCGCCTCGATCGCGATCTCGGTGTCGGGTTTCGTGCCGACGTCGACCACCTGCTCGAAGGCCTCGAAGAACTCGGGTCGGCAGTCGGGATACCCCGAGAAGTCCTCGCTGTGGGCGCCGATAAAGACCGCCTCGCAGCCGTTGGCCTCGGCGTAGGAGACCGCCATCGCCAGCAGGTTCGCGTTTCGGAACGGGACGTAGGAGGTCGGGATCTCGTCGCTGTCCATGTCGGCGTCGGCGACGTCGAGCTCGTCGTCGGTGAGACTCGAGGCGCCGATCGCCGAGAGGTGGCCCGTCTCGATCCGCAGGAAGTCGGCCGCGTCGAACGCCTCGGCGAGCCGACGGGCACACTCGAGCTCGCGGTCCTCGGTGCGCTGGCCGTAGGAGGTGTGCAGGGCGTAGATCTCGTAGCCCCGTTCGCGGGCGACGGCGGCAGCGGTGGCGCTGTCCATCCCTCCCGAGAGGAGGACGACGGCGCGTTTTGCGGTCGATTCGTCGTTTCGTGCGGGCGTGTCTTTGGTCGTCGTGGTGGTGTCGTCGGTCATGGTGCGATCGGTGTCGTCGACTACGTTTCGGGGGCGTCGTTCCAGAGGTCGACGTGGAGTCGGGGAGTATACCGGAAGCCGTGGTCCATCGCCAGCTCGGCGACGCGACTGCGGGTTTCGGCGAGGCGCTCGCGGGTGGCGCCCTCCGGCATCAGGAGGACGTCGTCGTCGCCGATCGGTTCGCTTGTCGCGTCGCGAAGCTCCTCGAGGAGCTCGAGGATCTCGGGCATGTCGTCGGCGTCGGTGACGACGAACTTCAGCTGGAACTCGTAGTCCTCGACGAGCGCGGCGAGTGCTTCGAGGTCGATGCGGTCGTTCTCGTGGCGCTCGGCCCACTCACCGTCGCCTTTAGGGTCGCGCTCCGGCGTCGGCGTCGAACTCTCGAGCTTCGGGCTGATCGAGGCGAGGTCGATCGGCGCCTCGCGGTGGATCGTGCCGTTGGTCTCGACGGTGGTGTGGTAGCCCCGCTCCTCGAGGGCCTCGAGCAGGTCGACGCTTCGCTCGTGGAGCAGCGGCTCGCCGCCCGTGAGGACGACGTGGTCGGCCTCGGCGTGGGAGTCGACCTCGGCGACGATCTCCTCGAGGCTCATCCAGGCGTGGGTCGGCTCCCAGGAGGTGTGGTACGAATCGCAGAACCAGCATCGAAGATTGCAGCCGCTGGTGCGGACGAACACCGACGGAACGCCGGCGAGGGTCCCCTCGCCCTGCAGCGAGTAGAACAGCTCGTTGATCGGGAGGCCCTCGCGGTCCGCTTGCCGTGTCTCGCCGACTGCCTCCCGGTCGACGGAGTCGGAGACGGGCATCTCAGAGCTGCCCTCCCCCGCAGAGCTCGTTCGTCTCGTTTACCTGGACGGCGACGTCGACCACGGTGTCGGGCAGGGCCGCCTCGAGTTTCTCCTCGAGGAGGACGCTCATCACCTCCGCCGTGGGCGGGTGCTCGAGGACGACGACGCCGTCGTCGTCGCCGGCTTCCTCGAACGCCTCGACCAGAGGGTCGCCCCGCTCGAGCAGGAACATGTGATCCCACTCGTCGATCACTGCGGTAATATCGCCTTTGTCGGCGACCCACCCCTCCTCGGTGAGCTCGCCCTCGACCCTGACCGCCACCTCGTAGTTGTGACCGTGGGGTCGGGCGCACTTGCCGTCGTGGTGGAGGAGTCGATGGCCGGCGCTGATCCGAATCGGGCGATCCCGGCCGACGTGGAGGATCCGACGGCTGCCGACGACGTCGGCGTCCTCGCGAGTGGAGAGTGTCTCGGTCATACCTGGATATTCTTCTCGGAATACTTAGGCCGGTCGGTCCGCGCTCGAGCCGACAGCGACCGACAGGAACCGTGGGCATGAGCGGGGGAGATCGACGACACTGTCTGCGGTCTTCCCGAGCGAAGTGAGAGAAGGCTTTTCAGACCCTACTCTGACAGTGGATGAGCGAGCGACCGCAAAGAGTAGGCGTGGCGCGGAACCAGAGGTTCCACGAACCATACGAACGGGTTCGTGAATAGATTCGTGTGACCGTTCGAAGGTGTTCAAGGAGTGTTGCCTTCTCAACCACAGTAGTTGGAGTTAGAGCTGTTCGAGAGACTCGATAGCTGTCCGATCCCAGTCGTAAAAGTGGTTGTCAGTTTCCTTGAGTGCTTTGACGCACTCGTTGTACTGGGAGCGGGCTTCCTCGACGAGCGGGTCATCCGGATTCTTCTCGATCCATTCACGTAACTCCGCAAGTGCTGTTGGAGAGTACGTGTCCATCTGGTCCTGGTGTTCCAAAATCTCTACCTTTCGGCTTTCTTGGCGAAGCGTCAGGACGAGCGCTGCGGTAGCGACACCCCAGAACGATAACAGGGTGAACACAAGCATCGCGAGTACATCGGTTGTCAAATCCATCAATCGTCACCTCCCGAAACGGGAGCCCGCTCGGCGTCGTAATCTGTTTGATCCCGGTCAGCAACGGACATGATCGCGTAGCTGACGAGCGGGAATGTAATCAGTATGACTACACCTCCGATCATTTCGGGAGATCCGAACTGGTCGTACGCGTAGTACCCCATAATAAAGAGCATCACCGCGGGGACGACATACTTGATAACTGGATCCCACCAGCTACCGATATGAATGCCTGCATTTCGGTTCACTACAAGCAATCGGAGCCGCTCGGGTCCCATTATCCAACCGATTGCCGTAATGATCGATAGCGTCGCGAGCGGCAGGCCCCAACTCCCGACGACGAAATCAACGTAATCGAGGATATCGACAGAGTACGCACTTGGCAAGCCAGCTACCCAGATGAGCCCACAAACGCCAAAAATCGTCTGCGGTCGAGTAAACCGTGTTTCTTCATAAACGGTCGTGACGCTGACTTCAGTGATGACCACACCCGATGTGAACGTTGCGAGGAAAAAGCCGACGAAAAACACAATTCCAACGAGTCCACCAAGCGGAATCTCCGGGAACACCTGCACGAGCGAGACGAACGCGAGCCCGGCGCCAGCGTCCGGCTCAACCCCGTCAACAGCGAAGACGACTGGGAAGATCGCAAGCGATGCAAGGATACCAATGCTCGAATCACCAATCGCAGTGAAAACTCCTCCTCCGAGTGGGACATCGTCATACTCCCGAAGGTAGCTGCCCACGGTCAGGGCTATCCCCCAGCCGAGACCTGTCGAAAACAGAGCCTGCCCTAATGCCTCGATCCAAGTACTACTGTAGGTAAGATACGCCCAGTCGACGGTAAATGCGAACGCGATTCCGTCGGTTGCGCCAGGAAGCGTGAGTCCACGAATCATCATAATGAACAGCGAAACCACCAACGCTGGCACAGCGTAGACGACGATTCGTTCGATACCTTTGCGGATACCGAGGAGAAGAATGGCTGCAATGCTCCCCATCACAACCGTATGTAGTCCGATTAGAAGCGTCGAGTTCGCGAAGAGCCCGTTCATAAAGGTCTCAGCCTCAAAGGCAGGCGTTGTGAACGTGAACAACAGCGAGTGGACTGCGTAGTACAGCGTCCACCCAACTACGGGGGAGTAGTAGGACATCAGCGCAATGTTTACTAACACGACAACGACGCCAAATCCGACCAATCCTCCCGGACCAGTAATGTCGCGGAACGCGCCGATCACACCTTTGCTTGCGTACCGTCCGAGCGCAACTTCAGCCATCAGTCCTGGAACTGCAAGGACTATCATCAGCGTAAAGAAGGCGAGAATGAAAGCACCCCCTCCGTTCTCACCCATTATATACGGGAACCGCCAGATGTTCCCAGCACCGACCACTCCACCGATCATCGCCATCAAGAACCCGAACCGAGTTCCCCACTCCGCTCGAGCCGTCTTTGCCTCAGAGTTAGCCATGATTTTCCATCGTATTCGTTGAGCGATTCGATCCGGATATATTGGCGGCAGCCCATGGTCGGGTGAGAGACGGCATCGACTTCAGCGGCATCGATCTTTCGTCGAGAAGAGGGTGGTTTTTTGCGACTTGCCCGGTCAGTCGACAGGGAACCGTCCAGCTGAGGCCCCGTCGGCTGGCGTTCGTCCGTCGAGCGATTGAGGGAGTCTTTGATGGTGTAGCAATGCACGAACTGTTCTTCGGAGTCACGGCCAGGACTGGATATCGAAACCGTACTCCCAACCGCCGTTACGGTTCTCCCTCGAGTCTGTCCTGCAGTCGAACCCTCGCCTCGCTCCGTCGCTCCCGGGAGCAGGTCGGCCCCTCGAGCGAGAACTCGACCTCGAGTTCGTCGACCGTTCGCCGGTAGACGGTCGTCTGGCGGCCCGCCTCGGAGAGCCGTTGCCCCGCGCAGGTCAGCAGGCCGGCGGGAGCCATTTGAACCGTCGGTTCGAAGGCGAGGGTATGAACGCCGCGGTCGTGACGGTCGGAGACGAACTGCTCGCCGGACGGACGACGAACACGAACGCCACCTGGCTCTGCGAACGGCTCGCGGAGCGAGGCGTAACCGTCGAGCGCGTGACGACCGTCCCCGACCGAATCGAGGACATCTCGGCGGTCGTCGGCGACTACAGCGCGACCTACGACGCCGTCCTCGTCACGGGCGGGCTCGGGCCGACCCACGACGACGTCACGATGGTGGGGATCGCGGCGACGTTCGGACGGGAGCTCGAGACCGACGAGACCGCCCTCGAGTGGCTCGAGGAACACGGCTACTCGCGGTCGGATCTGACGACGGGGACGGCCGACCTGCCCGCGGGGTCGCGGCCGCTACACAACGAGGCGGGGGTCGCTCCCGGCGCGGTCCTCGAGAACGTCTACGTCCTCCCGGGGGTTCCCACCGAGATGCGAGCGATGTTCGAGACGGTCGCCGAGGAGTTCGCCGGGACCCGGGTGTACCGGGAGACGGTCGTCGCCGACGAACCCGAGAGCGCGCTGCTCGATCGCCTCGAGACCCTCAACCGGGAGTTCGACGTCTCGGTGGGGAGCTACCCCGGCGAGTCGGTCAGACTCGAGCTCTCCGGACCTGACGAGGAGACGGTCACGTCGGCGGCGACGTGGCTCCGCGAGCGAGTGGAGACGGTCGAGGAGTCGTAGCGGTCGCGGATACCAGTCGGGCCGCGCTATCGGTAGAGGTACGCCAGCCAGACGATCGTGACGACGAGACTCAACAGGAGCGTTCCCCACCCAGCGATATCCATCGGGAGCGTTGGTTCGGCCTCGAGCACGACGGCAATCAGTTCGTTCATGCGTCGCGGTCGGTTCCGGTCCCTCTTAGTCTTTCAGAAAGCGTGTCGTTCGGTGAAAAGCCACACGGCTTTGGTCGCCGCCTCCGAAAGCCCGCCATGGACACGATCGGCGTCGTCGTCAACCCGATCGCCGGCATGGGCGGGCGGGTTGGACTGAAGGGAACAGACGGGAAGGTCACGGAGGCGCGTCGGCGCGGTGCGACCACGCGGGCGCCAGAACGAGCGCGCCGGGCGCTCGAGGTGCTGTCCCGCGAGACCGACGGGCTGACGGTGTATGCGGCCGCGGGCCCGATGGGCGAGGACGCGGCTCGAGACGCCGGTTTCGAGCCCGAGGTCGTCTACGATCCGTGGGCGGAGTCCGTCGAGGGACCGCCCGATGACCCCGGCGACGCCGAGACCACCGCCGAGGACACGCGGGCTGCCGTCCGGACGTTTCTCGAGGCGGACGTCGATCTCGTCCTGTTCGTCGGCGGCGACGGGACGGCGGTCGACGTCGCCGAGGTGCTCGAGGAGCAGAGTAACGAGACACCGATGCTCGGCGTACCAGCGGGGGTCAAGATCTACTCGTCGGTGTTCGCCGTGACGCCCAGAGACGCCGGGCGGATCGCAGCCGGGTTCGACGCGGTCGAGCCCCGCGAGGTCAACGACATCGACGAGGCGGCCTACCGCGAGGGCGAGGTTCGGTCCGAGCTGCGGGCGGTCGTCCCGGTGCCCGTCGCGCCGGACGTCCAGTCGGGCAAGCAGGTCTCGAGCGGCAGTACCGAATCGCTGGCGGCTGGATTCGCTCGCGAAGTCGAGGACGGGCGGACCTACGTCTTCGGTCCCGGCGGAACGGTCGGCGCGATCCAGGCCGAACTCGGGGTCGACGCCTCCCCGCTCGGGGTCGACGTCTGGCGCGACGGCGAGGTGCTCGCGCGGGACGCGGCCGAAGCGGAGATTCTCGAAGTCCTCGAGGATCCAGTCACGATCGTCGTCTCGCCGATCGGCGGCCAGGGATTCGTCTTCGGCCGGGGCAACCACCAGCTCTCGCCCGCCGTCATCGAGCGGGCCGACGAGATCGCGGTCGTCGCCGCCGGCGAGAAACTGGACGCGATCGACGCGCTCCGGGTCGACACCGACGACGACGAGCTCGACGAGGAGCTACGGGGCTGGATGAAGGTGCGGACGGGACGGTTCACGACGCGGCTCGTGAAGGTTGTTTAAGGAGAGCCGGTTCTGTGGATTCTGTGACAAGGATATTACCATCGGGCACGAATATACTGTGTGTATAGTCAGGACTAAGGTGTCCTCTAGCCTATCCCGTCCCATGGAAACGCGGAAAGTGCAGCGACTCGGTCCGTCGACGCTCGCGATGACCCTTCCGGCGGAGTGGGCGTCCGAACACGATGTCGAGAAGGGAGACGAAGTGACGATTCGGACCAGCGGCAAGGGAACGCTGACGGTGATGCCCGAGTCGGCCAACACCGAGGAGACGGAGGCGACGATCCACGTCGACAACCTCGACGCGGCCGCCGTCGAACGGGCGATCGTCGCCCAGTACGTCCTCGGCCGCCGAGTGATCCGGATTCAGTGTGAGGACGGCGCCCTCGAGTCCGAACACATCAACGCGGTCTATCAGGCCGAGACCCAGCTGATGGGGCTGGGCGTGATCGAGGAGACCCCCGAGAACATCTCGATTCGCTGCTCGGTCGACCCCGAGGACTTCACCCTCGACAACCTCCTCGAGCGCCTCGAGCGAACCGGCCGGACGATGCGCGGGGAGGCGATCAAGGCCCTGGCCCACGGCAACCCGGATCTCGCTCAGCGAGCCCTGAACCGCGAGCGCCAGGCCAACAAGATCTTCGTGCTCCTGTTGCGCCTGATCTTCACCGCCTACCAGAACCCGAACCTCGCGCGGGCCGTCGGGCTCAACAGCGGCTTTCCGCTGATCGGCTACCGCTCGATCGCGAAGAACCTCGAGCTCACGGCCGACAACGCCGAGGACATCGCCGACATCGTCATGGAGACGGAGGGGCACACCCTCGACATCGACAGCTCGGTCATGCGGGACATCCGCGAGCTGAACGAAACGGTCGACGAGATCACCTCGCTGGCGGTCGAGGCCGCCGTCGAGCGGGACTACGACAAGTCTAACGAAGTCCGAGCGTTGTTCCACGAGATCGCCGACCGGGAGGACGAGATCCTCGCCGAACTCCCCGAGATGGCGAACGAGGACCTGCTGCGGGTTCGCGAGGTGCTCGTCAGCCTCCAGCAGACCGCCCAGTACGCGATGCGAAACGCCGAGATCTCGGCGAACCTCGCGCTCAACGAGGAGTCCGAGCACACGACGATCAGCTGATCGGGCCGACTCACGGCGAGTCGGCGACGCCAAATTTCTGTTGGCGGAAGCCTTTTGTTGCGGCCTGCCGAGTCGTCTCCAACGCAATGAGTTCGTCAACCCCGACGCCGACCGAGGTCCTCGAGACGTTCGACGCGCTCGCGGAGCCGGGGACGCCGCTGACGACGACGGAGGTCGCCGAGAAGTTCGACTGTACGAGCCGAACGATCTACAACAAACTGGACGCGCTCGTCGAGGACGGCCGTCTCGAGACGAAGAAGGTCGGCTCCCGCGGTCGGGTGTGGTGGCGACGCCCCGAACTCGACGCCGACGGCGGAGCGGCGCCGGAATCCGCCGAGTCGACGTTTCGCCGGCTGTTCGAGAACGTACCTGGCCGATACCTCATCCTGAAGCCCAACGACTACGAGATCGTGGCGGCGAGCGACGCGTACCTCAAGGCGACGATGACCGACCGCGACGAGATCATAGGCGAGGCGCTGTTCGACGTCTTTCCCGCCGATCCCGGCGACCCCGATCACGAAGGGGTGTCCGAACTACGCGCGTCGCTCGAACGGGTGAAGGCGCGACGGGAGGAGGACACGATGCCGGTGACGTACTACCCGATCCCGCGGCGGGACAACGGAAACGGCGGGTTCGAGGACCGCTGGTGGACTCCGGTCAACGCCCCGGTCTTCGGCGCGAGCGGCGACCTCGAGTACGTCGTCCACCGGGTCGAAGACGTCACGCCCGTCGTTCGGGAGCTGCGGACGGACGGCGAGATGGGGATACTCGAGGAAGCGGATCCGAGCGACTCGCACCTCGCTACGGACGCCGTGCTCCAGGGCGACGAACTCCGGCGAGCCAAGGAGCGGGCGCACGAGCGATTGCGCGAGAGCGAACGGCGGCTCGACGCGTTCGTGACCGCGACCACTGAGCTCGTCTACCGGATGAGTCCCGACTGGGCCGAAATGTACGAACTCGACGGACGAGGACTTCTCGAGGATACGGACGATCCCCTCGACACCTGGCTTGAGGAGTACATTCCGCAGGACGAGCAACGACGCGTTCGGGATGCGATCGACGACGCCGTTGAAAGCGAGAGCGCCTTCGAGCTAGAACACGAGGTCCTGCGAGCCGACGGGACGCGAGGGTGGGTCGAATCTCGAGCCGTTCCGATCCGCGACGAGGACGGGGCGATCGTCGAGTGGTTCGGAGCGGCGACCGACGTAACCGAGCGCAAACGGATCGAACACGCGCTACGCGAGAGCGAGAAGCGGTTCCGAGCTATCGCGAACCTCGTTCCCGACCTCATGTGGAGCAACGATCCGGACGGCACGGTGACCTGGTACAACCAACAGTGGTTCGAGTACACCGGGCAATCCCGCGAGGACGCCACCGGGGACGGCTGGCTGGACGCGATCCACCCTGCGGACCGCGAGCAGTCCCTCGAGAGCTTCCAGCGCGCCCTCGACGAGGGTGAACCGCTCCGACGTGAACACCGCGTTCGCCGCCACGACGGCGAGTACCGTTGGTTTCTCGTCCGGGCCAGGCCGATCGAGGACGACGACGGGACGATCAGCCACTGGTTCGGCACGGCGACCGATATCCACGACGATCACGAGACGAAAGCGGCGCTCGAGCGGCTCAGCGCGGCGAGCCAGGAGCTGATCGGTGCCGACAGCGGGGAGATCGCCGGTCGCGTCGCTGAGTTCGCTCGCGAGGTCCTCGGCGTCGAGCACACCGCGCTGTGGCGCTACGACGAGACCGCCGGCGATCTCGATCGCTACGATAATCGGGTCGGCGCCGGACGGGACGTCGACGCCGTCGAGTACCCCGACGAGATCGACGAGCTGGCCTGGGACGTGTTCGTCGGCGACGAGCTCGCCGTCGCTCGCGACCCGTCCGCCCCCGAGGCGGGGCCCGGCATCCTGACCCTCCGGAGCAAGGTTCTGATACCCCTCGGACGACACGGCGTGCTCTGTGGCGGCTCGCCGCGGCCGGAAGCGGTCGACGAGCGAACGGTCGATATCGCGGAGACGATCGGAGCGACCGTCGAATCGGCGTGGGATCGCGCCGAGGGCGAACGCCAGCTCGCGGAGCGAAACGAGGAGCTCGAGCGACTCGACGGCCTCAACACTCTCATCAGGGGGATCGATCGGGCGCTCGTGGAGGCCGACAGCCTCGAGGCGATCGACGACGCCGTCTGCGAGCGCCTCGCGGAGGCGGATCGCTACGAGTTCGCCTGGATCGGCGACCGTGACCCCGGGACGGGCGCGGTTACGCCACGGGAGTTCGCCGGCGTCGACCGGGGGTACCTCGAGACGCTTCCGACCGGGATGGACGAACGACAGGCGGGCGCGGACCCGATCGCCGAGGCAGCACGAACGGGCGAGCTTCGGGTCGTCTCGGACGTCGCCATCGATCCGCGAGCCGCTCCCTGGCGGGAAGCGACCCTCGAGCGAGGGGCGCGCTCGTGTATCGCCATCCCGCTGGTCTACAACGGCTCGCGGTACGGCGTCCTCGCGGTGTACGCGAGTCGTCCCCAGCCCGACGCGCGCGACCACGCCGTCTTCGGGGAGCTCGGTCGGACGATCGCACACGCGCTCAACGCCGTCGAGACCAAGCGCACCCTCCTCACCGACAGCGTGATCGAGCTGACGATCGACGTTCGGGAGCCCGACGACGTCCTCTCGCGGCTCGCTCGGGAGGCGGACTGCGAGATCGAGTTCGAGGGTCTCGTCCCCCAACGGGGAGATACCGCTCGCCTGTTCTTCCGCGCGACGGGGGCGGATCCGGAGCCGGTTCGTACCGCCGCATCTCGGGTTCCAGACGTCGCCGAAATCCAAACGCTCAGCAGCGGGAACGGGAAGTGCGAGTTCGAGGTGACGGTCACCGGAGGCACCCTCGCATCGCACGTCGTCGAGAACGGCGGCGTCGTGCGGTCCCTCGCGGCGACCGACGGGGGGACGACCCTCGTCGTCGATCTCCCCGCGGCCGACAGCGCCAGAACGTTCGTCGAGGCCGTTCGCGAGGAGTACACTCGGACCGATCTCGTCTCCCGGCGGACGCGCGATCGTCCGATTACGACCCGGGAGGATCTGCGGGACGTGCTCGACGAACGATTCACTGACCGCCAGCGCGAGGTGCTCGAGACCGCGTACCGAAGCGGGTTCTTCGAATCGCCGCGCGTGCGAACCGGACGGGAGCTGTCCGAGGCGCTGGACATCGCCCAGCCGACGTTCTCGCACCACCTCCGGGAGGCGCAGCGCCGCCTCTGCGAGCTGGCGTTCGAGAACGCCTGACCCGTCCTCGGCCGGGACCGTCACCGGGACGACGAAACGGACGACGACGCGCCGCCCGTGACCCCGGTGGTCTAGATGGTTCGATACCGTTCCGTCGTTAGTCGAAATAGTTCGAAAGTAGGCTTTCTTCCGAGTCTCGCCCATCCCGGAGCGTGATCGATAAGAGCGTGGACCTCTCCGGCGGACTCTCGACTGACGCCGCTCTCGAACTCCTTTCGGACGCCCGCCGACGGGAGCTCCTGATGGCGCTGCTGGAACGCGACCTGCGAGACGGCGCCGACGCGCGACTCTCCGTAGAGGAGGCCCTCGCGGAGTCGGAGGGACGCGACCTCGAGCTTCGGCTGCACCACTTGCACCTGCCGAAACTCGAGTCGACGGCGGTCGTCGACTGGCGACGGGACGCAAACGAGATCCGAACGGGGCGGCGTTTCGACGAGCTCCGGCCGCTACTCCGGTTACTACGCGACCACCCCGACGTACTTCCGGACGACCGTCCGTAGACGTCCCGAACACGCCGTCGATGCGTACGGGCCGCCGTCAGCGAGATCGCTACACTCGATCCCGAGTTCGGGGGCGCTCGAGTCGCTGCGGTGCAGCGGGCTCGTCCCACGACGAACCTGCCGGCCACTCACCGCGGTCGCGCGGCCGACTATCATGTTAAATCGGGATGGAAGAGGGTTGAAAAGATACATATACGGCCGTTCCAATACTCGCTGTCATCGTCCGACACATCGCTCGTCTCCGGAACGCCGTCCGATCACAGAGTACGCTCCTGGTCGTGGTCGTCGCCACGCTCGCGGGCGTCGCGTATCCGGCGCTCGCCGCCCCCCTCCAGCCGCTCCTGCCGGTGCTCGTCGCGGGGCTGATCTTTACCGGGTTCTACGGATTCAGTCTCGGCGAAGCCACGGAGCAGCGCGTCTCCTTGCCCGTCGTCGCCTCCCTGCTCTGTCTCTACCTGCTCGTTCCGGTCGCGCTGTACCCCGTCGCCGCCGCGGTGCTCTCCGGGGAGATGCTACTGGGCGTCCTGGTGGTCCTCTCGGCGCCGCTGGCGGCCGGGAGTTCGATCATCTGGACGCGCCTGGGCGGCGGGAACACCGTTCTGACGACGCTCGTCGTCCTCGCCTCGATGCTGCTCGCGCCGCTGATCACCCCCTCGCTCATCACGCTGTTCGCCGACTCGGCGGTCGAGGTCTCGGCCTCGGAGCTGATCCTCGAGCTCGGCGCGATCGTCCTCGCGGGCGGCGCGCTCGCGTACGTCGTCCCCGACGGATCGGTCTCCGAAAGTCAGCTCGACGGGTTCTCGATCGTCACGATCGGCGCCCTGATCTACGCCGGCGTCGGCGGCTCGACGCTCTCGCTCGAGCCCTCCCAGCTCGCGTTCGTCGGCGCGATCGGGGCCGCGGCGATCGGCCTCAGCGCGGCGGTCGCGTACGGGCTGTACGCACGCGGGATGCGTCAGGACGACTGCGTCACCGTCCTGTTCTCGAGTTCGATGAAGAACATGAGCGTCTCGGTGATGATCGGCGCGGTGCTGGGCGGGGGGACGATCGTCGCCAGCATTACCGCCTTCTACGTCGTCCAGCAGCTCGTGAGCAGCTCCCTGGTTCGTCACCTCGACGCCTCCGTCGGTCGGTAGTCGCCGCCCCGGTGCCGGCGCTCCGGCCGTGGGCTACCCGTCCGCTTGCGCGAATGAAAGCAATTAAGCGACGCCACTCGGAACCCTCGAGCATGGCTACGCAATCGGAGTCGACGGACAAGGGCCTGGGACTGGCGCTTGCACTCGGTGCGGTCGCAACCATCGGCGCGCTCGGCATGCTGGTCGGCGCCCCCGACATCGAAGCCGCGTGGGGATTCGCCGGCGCGATGCTGTTCAGCGCGCTGGCGGTCGTCGCGATTCACCTCTACTGGGACTGACGAGTTGACTGGGGTTCCGTTCGAGACGATCGCTCGAGATCCGCCGTCAAAAGTTAATACTGCTGACGACCTAGTGAGCGTACGGACGATGACGAACTACTCCGACGAAGAGCAGCGTATTCTCTCGTACCTCCGGGAGAGTGCCGCCCGCGGCGAGCAGTACTTCCGGGCGAAAAACATCGCGGAGGCGATCGGCCTCTCGTCGAAGCAGGTCGGCGCCCGCCTCCCCCATCTCGCCGAGAAGTCCGATGAGGTCGACATCGAAAAGTGGGGCCGAGCCCGATCGACGACCTGGCGGGTCACCGTCAGCTGAGACGAGCCGCGGTACGTCGGTTCCGACGCGATCGCACGGTGACTCGAGGCTGCGTCGGAACTCGCTGTGACTGACCGTCTGAGGGGTTCGTGGTCTTTTTACCCGAGAACGACCGACGTAGTTGCATGACTGTACGCGTCGACCGGTCGTTCGAGCTCGCGGCGCCGCCGGAACGGGTCTGGGAGTTCATCGTCGATCCGGAGAACCGCGCCCGGGCGATCAGCGTCGTCCAGGAGTACTCCATCGACGGGCCCGAGGGCCGCCGAGCGACCTGGCAGGTCGAGCTCCCGATTCCGCTCGTCCGCCAGACGGTCGCCGTCGAAACCGAGGACGTCACCCGCGACCCCCCCGAGTACGTCAAGTTCACCGGCCGATCGACGGGGTTGGACGTCACCGGCGAACACCGGATCGTCGAGACCGAGACCGGAAGCCGCCTCGAGAACGAGTTCGTCGTCGACGGGAAGCTGCCGGGCGTCGAGAAGTTCTTCAAGCGCAATCTAGACGAGGAGCTCGAGAACCTCCGGCGCGCGCTCGAGCGGGATCTGGAGGGATCGCCGTGAGCGCCGACGGGTTCGACCTCGCGCTCGCACAGCTCGAGATCGAGGCCGGCGACGTCGAGGGGAACGTCGAGCGCGCCCTCGAGGCGGTCGAACGGGCCGCCGACGAGGGAGCCAACCTGGTCGCCCTGCCGGAGCTGTTCAACGTCGGCTACTTCGCGTTCGACCTCTACGAACGGTACGCGGAGCCGTTCGAGGGGGAAACGTTTACCCGACTCGGCGAGGCTGCCGCCGACCACGGAATCGCCGTTCTCGCGGGCACCATCGTCGAGGATCTCGCCGAGACCGAATCCGTCGAGACGCCCGCCGACGAGGGACTGGCCAACACCGCGGCGCTGTTCGACGCCAGCGGCGAGTTGCAGCTGGTCTACCGGAAACACCACCTCTTCGGTTACGATTCGGCCGAAGCCGAGCTGCTCGTTCCCGGCGAGCGAATCGAGACCGCCTCGATCGGCGGCGTCACGATCGGCGTGACGACCTGTTACGACCTGCGATTCCCCGAGCTCTACCGGGAGCTGATCGACGCCGGCGCCGAGTTGTTGATCGTCCCCAGCGCCTGGCCCTACCCGCGGATCGAACACTGGGAAACCCTCTCTCGAGCGCGGGCGATCGAGAACCAGTGTTACGTCGCGACGGTCAACGGCTCCGGCGAGTTCGACGACGCCGGCGCCGAGCTGCTGGGACGGTCGACGGTGTACGACCCCTGGGGCGTGACGCTCGCCTCGAGCGGCGACGATCCGGCCTTCGTCACCGCCGAGATCGATCCGGATACGATCGCGTCGATCCGCGAGGAGTTTCCCGCGCTTCGGGACCGCCGGCTGTAGTCGACCTCGACCGCTGTTTTTTTATCCACTGACGGCGTTGTCTTCGATGCCGGTTACAGGCGCTTTTCACGTCAGACCGGCACTGCGCGTCGCTCCGGCCGCGCTTCGCTCGATCTCCCGGGAATCGAGCGACCCACTCCCGTCGGCTCGCCTTCGCCCGCGCCACTCCTTTCGCCCGCGTCTTTCGCCTTCGTCCTCGAGCGCAGTCTTCGGCTCGACGGGTCACCGCTTCTCGAGGACGGCCCGCCACTGGACGTCGCCGTACCGGGCCTCGACGACCGTCCACGGCGTGCCGACGGCCGCCTCACGGAGCCGATCGACGCTGAACAGTCGAAACAGCAGCGTCCGACCGACCACGTCCTCGTACTCGCAGTGGTACACTCTGTAGGCCAGCCCGGACGCGGCGTCCTCGCGGTAGCCGAAGGCGTCCGCGGTCGCCGCCAGCTCGGGCGCGTAGTTGTCGAGCACGGCGGTAGCGTCGGGAGTCGTCACGAACGCGAGATCGGCTAGAAACTCCCGGACACCGTCCATCGAACCGGCCAGTCCGACCTGCGTGCCGATCGCGTGGGCCGACCGGAACCGGTCGCGCCCGAAGCTCTCCCGAAGCGAGAACATGTCTGCGAGTCTGGCGTCCTCGACGCCCCGTTCCCGCATCAGGTCGACGAGGAAGTCGCTCACTTCGACGGCGACGGTCTCGAACCGCTTCTGGTAGTAGAGGCTGTCCCGCCCTGCGCCGGCACCCACGTCGAGCAGCGGTCCCTCGAGCCACGCGTCGCGCCAGGCGTCCCCGTCGTGGTCGCCAAAGTACCACTCCTCGATGGCATGCTCGCGGGTCGCCTCGCCGTCGCGGTCGAGCAGCGGCGCCGTTCGTTCGCCGCGGTAGTGGTCGCGGACGGCGCGGCCGAACGGATCGTGCGTCGTCACAGTGTGTGACACACGCTCGACCGCCGTAAGCGTGATCGAGAGTCGGTACCGAGTCTCGTCCCGACCGCTCGCGTCGAGACTGCCGGCTCGCGAACGGCTTTGGGTCCGCGTCTCGTACGCCGTTCTATGCCGACGGTTACCTTCGACGGCCGGGAGATCGACTGCGAGGAGGGGGCGATCCTTCGTGACGTCCTGCTCGAGGCGGGGCTGTCGCCGCACAACGGGCGGTCGAGCCTGCTGAACTGCCGGGGCCACGGGACCTGTGGCACCTGCGCCGTAGAGATCGACGGCCCCGTGAGCGAACCGACGAGCCGCGAGAAGCGCCGGCTCTCGGTGCCGCCACACGATTCCGACAGCGGGTTACGGCTGTCCTGTCAGACGGAAGTGCGGGGCGACCTGGCCGTCGAGAAACACGGCGGATTCTGGGGACAGCACCGAACGGAGTCGTCGCGCGACTAAGGTTAGGGAACCGCCGGATTCACTGCCAGCAAAATCGGAGGATGGCGCTCAGTCGTCGCGGGTGAGGATGTCCGCGGAGAGCCCCTGGGCCATCTCGATGTCCTTGGAGTTGTTCATCGTCCAGGCGGTGCGCTCGGTGACGGCCTCGATGGCCTCGCGGGCGCTGGGGTAGCCGTTGCCCGACTTCTTGACGCCGCCGAAGGGGAGCTGGACCTCGGCGCCGATACACGGCAGGTTCGCGTACGCGAGGCCGATCTCGGCGTGGTCGCGGAAGTAGTTGATCTGGCGGTAGTCCTCCGAGACGATCGCGCCCGCCAGTCCGTAGGGGGTGTCGTTGTGGATCTCGACGGCGTCCTCGATGTCACCCGAGTACTCGAGCAGGGCGACGTGGGGGCCGAAACACTCCTCTTTCAGACAGCGCAGGTCGGTGTCGTACTCGATCTCGTAGACGAACGGACCGACCCAGTGGCCGTCGTCGTGACCGTCGGGGATCTCGCCGTCCTCGAGTTCGAAGCGGTCGACCAGCACCTCGGCGCCCTCCTTGCGGGCGAGTTCGTTGTGCTTCTCGATCTTCTCGAGGTGGTCGGCCTCGATCGCCGGCCCCATGAACGTGTCCTCCTCGAGGGGGTCGCCGACGGCGACGTCCTCGGCGATCTCGACGAACCGCTCTTTGAACTCGTCGTAGAGGTCCTCGTGGACGATCAGGCGCTCGCTCGAGACACAGCGCTGCCCGGTCGTCTTGAAGCTCGACATGATCGCCGAGTGGACGGCGATGTCGAGGTCGGCCTCCTCGGTGACGATGATGCCGTTCTTGCCGCCCATCTCGCAGGCCGCGAGCTTGCCGGGTTCGCCGCCGACCTTGCTGGCGATCTCCTGGCCCACTTCGGCGGAGCCCGTAAAGAGGACGGTGTCGACGCGCTCGTCGTCGGTGATCGCGGCGCCGGCGTCGCCGTACCCCTGGATCATGTTGAACACGCCCTCGGGAATCCCCGAATCTTCGAACATCTCGGCGATGATCTGGCCGCACCACGGGGTCTGCTCTGCTGGCTTCCAGACGACCGTGTTGCCCTCGACCAGGGCGATGGCCATGTGCCAGAACGGGATCGCGACCGGGAAGTTCCACGGGGTGACACAGCCGATCACGCCACGCGGCTTGCGGCGCATGTAGGCGTCCTTGTTCGCGACCTCGCTGGGGACGACGTCCCCGTGGGGATGGCGGGCGTTGCCCGCGGCCCACTCGACCATATGCCAGGCCTCCGTGACGTCAGCTTTCCCCTCGCTGATCTCCTTGCCACACTCCTGGCTGACGATTTCGCCGAGTTCCTGGTGGCGTTCGCGGAGTTCGTGGTAGATGTCCCACAGGTACTCCGCACGGTCGATGTACGAGAGGCCCCGCCACTCCTCGAAGGCGTCCTCTGCGGCCTCGAGGGCCTCGTCGACGTCGTCGGCGGTCCCGCGCTGGAACTCCGCCAGCGTCTCGCCCGTTGCTGGGTTCTCGCTTGCGAACGTCTCCGAACCGCTTCCGTCGGTCCACTCTCCCGCGATGTAGTGCTGGTGGGGTTGCGTCCCGGTTTGTTGCGACATGGTTTGTACTCACACCCCGAACCTATGTAAGCACCACCGATCATGGTCGGCCCCGTGCGGAGATGATTTCACTCAACGATAGATCGAACGTATTGGTCGGGTGGTGGCTTATGTGGGCCGTCTCGAGGAGTACGAACGAATGATACCCCCTATCGCAAGCAAGTTCGTCGCGGGCGAGACGTCCGCCGAGGTACTCGAGCACACTCGGACGCTCAACGAGCGCGAGGTCGCGGGCATTCTCAACCTGCTCGGCGAGCACTACGACGACCCATCGGACGCGGCGGCGGACACGAACGCCTACGTCGAACTGATCGACGACATCGCGGCGTCGGATCTCGACGCCTGCATCTCGGTGAAACCGTCCCAGATCGGCCTCGGCGTCGACGAGAAGACGTTCGAACGGAACCTCATCGAGATCGTCGACTACGGCGCAAACAGGGGCGTGTTCGTCTGGGTCGACATGGAAGACCACACGACGACCGACGCCACCCTCGACGCCTACGAAGCGCTCGTCCGTCGCCACGGGGGCGGAGCGGGCCTCTGCCTCCAGGCGAATCTCAAGCGCACCCGCGAGGACCTCGAGCGTCTCGCCGACGCCCCCGGCAAGATCCGGCTCGTCAAAGGCGCCTACGACGAACCCGACGAGATCGCCTACACCGACAAGGACCGCGTCGACGACGTCTACCGGGACCTCCTCGAGTACATGTTCGAGTCGTTCGACGACGGGATCGCGATCGGGAGCCACGATCCGGACGTCATCGCCCACGCACGCGAGTTGCACCGAACGCACGGGACGCCCTACGAGATCCAGATGCTGACGGGCGTTCGAACCGACACCCAGTACGAACTGGCCGCACGCGGGGTCGACGTCTACCAGTACGTTCCCTACGGGCCGAACTGGTTCTCCTACTTCTATCGGCGGGTTCGCGAGCGCAAGGAGAATCTGGCGTTCGCGCTGCGGGCGATCCTGAACTGAGTCGAACGAACAGCCCTTGCTCGGTTGCTCGAGCGGAGACGGCGCCGAAGACGACGGCTCCGGCCGTGGCCGAGTCCGACTCCCGTCGCGTCTACGGATCCAGTAGCTTCGATTCGGCCCTGCGCAGGTGCTCGAGGAGCGTCGATTTCGCGATATCGAGATCGTCGGCGAGCTCCCGGGTCGTGGTCTCTCGAGGCCACTCGTAGTAGCCGGTCTCGCGAGCGTGTTCGAACACTTCCCGCTGGGCGGTCGTCAGCGTATCGAGGCGCTGGGTACGCGTCGACCGTCCGGGCGCGTCGGCGGTCGTGATCGACGTCACGGTCACTTCGGCACCGGTCGTCTCGCGGACGTCGTCCAGCGAGGCCTCGATGCCGGATCGATCACCGGCGAAACACAGCTTCCACTTCTCGCTGCCGTCCTCGATGCGAACCGGTGCGCTGTGGACGAACCCGTTCTCGAGCAGGGTCGGACAGATCATCTCGGCGGGATCGTACTCGAGGAAGAACTCGCTAACGACGTTTCCGGGCGCGTTGCGGGCACGTCCGAACCGTTCCTGCAGTTCGAACACCTCGCCCGAGTGCTCGGAGTCACGGATCGCGTCCAGCAGTCCGTCGACCTCCGCGGACGTGTCTCCGAAGGCCGTGAACAGTCCCTTGACGGTGTTCGGGCTCTCCTCGTCGGTTTTCGGCGAGTTGTAGACCGCGTGAGCGAGCACGCCGCCCCCCGTCCGATCGGTCGCCTCGATGGCCCAGCAGTTCGGATGCCACAGATCGAGCGTCAGTCGAACGCTCGACAGCTCGCGGTCCAGGCTCATACCTCCCGTTGCTCGGAGCAGGCGCTTTTGTGTTACGTTCTCCCGAGGAGGAGTCCAGCACTCGGGACGACCGGTAGCCGTCCCGTCGGGGATCGAATCGGTGGCTTCGGCTTCGGCTGGTCGGACACCGACTGCTTCCGGGAACGGATGGCTCGGATCGAGGTCGTTCTACGGACGGGACAGGCCGAGCGGAGTCACCGATCCTCGTCCTTGCCGCGGTCCCGCGTCACCGTCCGATCGCCCTCGGGTGGCGCCTCCTCGGTGTCGGGGTGGCGCTCGTCGCCGGCCTCGTCCATCTCCTCGGTCTCGGGCTCGAGAGCCTCGCCGGAGCGACCGGACTCGTCGGGGAGGTCGTCGGTTCCCGCGGTCCCCTGTCCGGTGTCGCGCCGGCCGTCGCCGGAGCCCTCGTCGTCGGTCCGTTCGTCGCGTTCGATGACCGGCTCACCGTCGTCGCGTCCGGCGTCCTCGGCGTCGTTCGCGCTGCCGTCGTCGCCCGCGCGCTCGAGCCGAACCGTCTCGTCGGTGACCGCGCCGACGTCGTCCTCGCCGAACGAGACGGTGTCGTCGCTGTCGTCGACGTTCTGACCGAGTGCTCCCCTGAGCGACTCGAGCGCGCCGGAGTCGTGGTCGATCTCGGCCGTCACGCCCTCGAGGGAGGCGACTACGCCGACCCGTTCACCGTCCGCGGTTTCGACCGGTTTACCGACGTCGTCCTCGGTGAGTTGCGTTCCCATGGACGGGCTAACGGGGAGCGAGAAAAACCGCCGGTGCCTGCACTCGCGGGGTCGCGGATCGACCGCCCGAAGACGTGGCGCCGTCAGCGCTGTCGGCCCAGATCCGCCGCCTTCTCGAGTTCGCTTCGTAGCGTCGTCGAGTCGAACTCGTGGTCGGGGCGCAGCCGGACGAAATCGAGAAAACGACGGGCCGAGAGCAGCGTCTCCGGATCGTACACCGACAGGGCCGCATCGACGGCGTCTCGGGGGCCGATTCGGGGCTCGAGCACCGCGAGCGCGCAGGCGATATCGTACGCGGTCGTCTCGTCGACCCGATCCTCGTGGACGCTGGTGGCGTCGATGAAGTACAGTTCGCCGTCACACAGCAGGATGTTCTCGGCGCGCAGGTCACCGTGGGCCAGCCCGTGGTCGTGCAGCGTCGCCAGCATCTCGAAGAGGTCGACGGCGCGGGCCGCGACGAACTCGTCGGAGACCTCGTCGAGGGATTCGAACGCCGGGAGATACTCGAGGACGAGCACGCCCAGACCGTTGACCTCGAAGGCGTCGATCGGGCGGGGCGCGCTGATCCCGATCTCGCGCATCCGTCTGGTCGCCTCGTACTCGTGTTCGACCATCTCCCGGGGCGTGTCGAAGCGGTCGAAAAACCCCTCCGTGCCCGAAGAGAAGGCGCCGACGTTTCGACCCGTTGTCAGCAGGGCGTGGACCAGCGCGTTCTGCCGGGAGACGATCTTGACGAACCACTCCTCGTCGATGACACACGGCGTCGACAGCCAGTTGTCGGCCTCGAGGAACTCGACGCGGACCTCCTCGCGACCGTACCGTTCCGCCAGCGTCCGGACGACGCGCTCGATGCGGCTCCACTCGACGGTTCCGCGAGCGAGCTGGCGGATATCCATACGTCGAACGAAGGAGCGATGGGGTTAAATGCCTCTCGAACTGTCGCAGCCGAGACCAGTTGGGCGGGCAAGCTCGCGGTTCGGCGCGACTGCTCGCGGACCGTCGGAACAGTATTATTATCAGCGGTGCGACGGTACCGTCCGGTACGCATGGACGCTGTCGACGACCTCGGTGACGCGATCGACGCGACGCGGAATTTCCTGACGCCGGTTCGGGCCGGGCTGTGGCTCCGGCTGGCGATACTCGCGCTGTTCGTCGGCGGGCTGGGAACCGGGTTTCCGTCCGCTCCGACCGGCGACGTCGGGCCGGCAGCCGAGCAAGCGCCGGGTCCCGGAGCCGAGGCCGTTCCCGACGAAGCGCTTCTCGCAGCCGCCCTCGTAGTGGGCTTTCTGGCTTTGCTGTGGCTTGGATACGCGTTCGTCGCAGCCATCATGGAGTTCGTCTTCATCGAGTCGCTTCGCTCCGAGACGGTCCGCGTTCGTCGGTACTCGAACGCGAACGTCGGCCGGGGGATCCGGCTGTTCGGGTTCCGGGTGGCCCTCCTCGCGATCACGCTGCTCGTCGGTGCGACGCCCGTCGTGGCCACGGTGTTCGGCCTCGGCGGCATCGACGGCGGGGTGGGAGTCGTGGGCTTTGCGGGGCTGTTCGCAGTCGGCGTCTACCTCGTCTACGCCGTGATCAACCGCTTTACCTCCGAGTTCGTCGCCCCGGTGATGCTCCTCGAGGAGCGGGGCGTGCTCTCGGCGTGGCGCCGGTTCTGGCCGACGGTTCGGGCGAACTGGCTCGAGTACGTCGTCTACCTCGTTCTCGTCTGGATCATCCAGGCCGCGGTCGGGATCGCCGTCAGCATTCTCATGCTGGTTGCGGGTATCGTCGTCGCGATCCCGTTCGTCGTCGTCGCGGTCCTGCTGTTCGCGCTCGGCGACGTCGGCGCCATCCTCGCCGCAGTGGTAGTTCTGACGGGGATCCTCGCGTTCGTGCTCGCCGCGTTGCTCGTCCAGGTCCCCGTCGTCTCCTACTTCAAGTACTACGCGCTGTTGTTGCTCGGCGACACGAACGCCGAACTCGATCTGATCCCCGACCAACGGGCGGCGATCAGAGCCGACGGCGGCGAGGAGCCATCCGGGCCCGTTCGGGACGACTCGAGTCGGTCAGTCGGGACGGAACGGGACCGCGAACCGGACGAGTCCGAACGCGACGCCGACGGCGACTGGACGGACGACTACGGCTGGAACGACGACGACGAGGAGATCGACGACTGGGACGACGCCGGCTGGGGTGAGGAGGACGACCGCGATCGCGACGATCGTCGGGAACGCGACGACTCCGGGGACGACGATCGGGACCGCGGCTGGTAACGTAGTTGATCATTTTTCCGGAGCGTTTATTCCGGGGCCTGGCAAGTATTGCATATGGACTTCGAGCTGCCGGACGAACACCGGATGATCCAGGAGACGGTCAGGGAGTTCTGCCAGGGCGAGATCGAGCCGATCGCCCAGGAGATCGAGGACGACCACCGGTTCCCCGAGGAGATCTTCGAACAGCTCGCCGACCTCGACATGATGGGTGTCCCCATCTCCGAGGAGTACGGCGGACTCGGCGGCGACACCCTGATGTACTCGCTGGTCGCCGAGGAGATCGGGCGCGTCTCCGGCTCGGTCGGGCTCTCCTACGTCGCCCACATCTCGCTTGCCTCGAAGCCGATCGAGCTGTTCGGCACCCCCGAGCAGAAGGAACGCTGGCTGCGCCCGCTCGCCGAGGGCGAGTATATGGGCGGCTGGGCGCTGACCGAACCGAGCAGCGGCTCGGACGCTTCCGACATGGACACCGTCGCGGAGAAAGACGGCGACGAGTGGGTGATAAACGGTACGAAGCAGTTCATCACGAACGCCTCCGAGGCGGGCTCGGTACTCGTCAAGGCCGTCACCGACCCCGGCGCCGGCTACGACGGGATCTCGACGTTCATCGTCGACCCTCGAGAGGACGACGGGTTCGAGGTGACGACGATCTGGGACAAGATGGGGCTGAACGCCTCGCCGACCTGCGAGATTCAACTCGAGGACGTCCGCCTCTCGGAGGATCGCCTGCTCGGCGAGAAGGGCGAGGGCTGGGACCAGACGAAGAAAACCCTGGACGGCGGTCGGATCTCGATCGCGGCGCTGTCGACGGGGCTCGCCCAGGGTGCTTACGAGCACGCCAAGGAGTACAGCCAGGAGCGCGAGCAGTTCGACCAGCCGATCTCGAAGTTCGACGCCGTTCGGGACAAGATCGTCGACATGCACCGCAAGACCGAACGCGCCCGACTGCTCACCCATCAGGCGGCCCACCGCTACGACCAGGGCGAGCCGGTCACCCGCGAGTCCGCGCTGGCGAAACTCGACGCCAGCGAGGCGGCCCGCGAGGTCGCCGAGGACGCGGTGCAGGTGCTGGGCGGCTACGGCTACACCACCGACTTCGCGCCCCAGCGGTTCTATCGTGACGCCAAGCTCATGGAGATCGGTGAGGGGACGAGCGAAATCCAACACCTCGTCATCGGCCGCGAACTCGGCCTGTAGGATGCTCGTGACGGCTCTGGGGGTCGTCTTCCTCGCGTTCGGTCTCGCGGGGATCCGGTACGCTCCCGCAATCGTCGAGGCCCAGCGCCGGGAGGGGATGACGCCGTTCGACGACGCCGAACTCGAGGCGTCCGACCGAGTCAGCGTCACTCGAGGAACGGGCGCCGTCGCCGTTCTGGTGGGACTCGCCTTGCTCGTCTACGGACTGGGCGTCGTCTAGAAGCGAGCGGAACGCTGACGACGTCGTCGACCCGAAGCTGGGCTCGAGCACCCGACGAGCGGTCGGCTTCTCAAAAGAACCGTTGCGTTAGCGTCGGAACAGTCCCAGGACGGCCGACGCGGACGACCGGTCGGCAGGGTCGTCCGCCCGTTCGCGGTGAAGCCGGGTCAAACGGGCGACGACGACGTAACTCGAGACCGATAGCACCGCGGCGATCAGAAGGTTGCCGACCAGGAGCTGCCTGACGACGATCCCCGCGGTCTCGAGCAGCGAGGCGTCGGTGGTGCTCGAGCGAAGCGGCCGCTCACCGAAGATGAGGCCGCCGACCTGGTAGCTGCCGACGTAGACGGCGGGCTTGACGAGGGGATTGAGCACGGCGATCGCGGCGACGATCGCCGGCTTGCTGACCCAGGATCGCCACGCCGCGAGCCCGGCGAGCAGGCCGATTCCGAGCCCCCCGGTCGGCATGGCCGTCACGAAGATCCCGACCGCGAAACTCAACCCCACCTCGTGGGGAGTATGCTCCTCCTGGAGGGCGGTCGTCAGCTCCCGGCGGACGCGCTCGCGGTACCGGGAGAGCCGTTCTCGGATCACGCTCTGTCGATCGGTCCGTCCGGGTCGGGAAAAACATGTCGACGTGCTCGCGGTCGTGTTGCCTGGTCGACAGCTCGAGGCGGGCTACGGGAAGCTACCGGCTTCCTCGAAGGCGTTCGCGACGCGTTCGATCGCGACCACGTAGGCCGCGGTGCGGGGGTTCTCGAGGTCGTTGTCCTCGATCGTCTCGACGAGGGCGTCGAAGGCGTCGACGATGTGGTCCTCGAGTTCCTCGTTGACCTTCTCCTCGTCCCAGTAGAAGCGCTGGCGGTTCTGGACCCACTCGAAGTACGAGACGGTGACACCGCCGGCATTGGCGAGGATGTCCGGAATGACGAACACGTCCGCCTCGGCGAGGGTGGCGTCGGCCTCCGGGGTGAGCGGGCCGTTGGCGGCCTCCGAGATGACGTCGGCCGAGACGTCTTCGGCGAGGTCGGCGTCGATCGCGTTCTCGAGGGCGGCGGGGATCAGCAGGTCGACGTCGAGTGTCAGAACGTCCTCGTTGGTGAGTTCCTCCTCGCTTTCCTCGTAGCCGACGATGCTGCCGGTTTCGTTCTTGTGTTCCTTCGCGGCGACGGGATCGAAGCCGTCGGCGTTGTAGATCCCGCCGCTGGAGTCGCTGGCGGCGACGACGGTCGCGCCCATCTCGTCGATCAGCTTGGCGGCGATCCAGCCGGCGTTGCCGTACCCCTGGACCGCGACGGTCGCACCCTCGAGGTCCTTCCCGAGGTAGTCGAAGGCCTCACGGGCGGCGAGCACCGTCGAGCGGCCGGTGGCCTCGACCCGACCCTCGCTGCCGCCGCTGGCGAGGTTCTTGCCCGTGACGACTCCCGGCTCGGTGGTGTTCTCCAGGGTCTCGTAAGTGTCTTTGATCCAGTTCATCTCCCGCTGGCCCGTGTTCACGTCGGGAGCGGGGATGTCCCGGTCCTCGCCGACCATCGGCCGGAGCTCCTTGGCGAACGCGCGGGTGACGCGCTCGAGTTCGGCTTCCGAGTACTCCTTCGGGTCGATGACGATCCCGCCCTTCCCGCCGCCGTAGGGGATGTCGGCGGTCGCACACTTGTAGACCATCCAGCCCGACAGCGCCTTCACTTCGTCGCGGTTGACGTCGGGGTGGTAGCGGATGCCGCCCTTGTAGGGACCGCGATCGCCGTTGAACTGCGAGCGAAACGCCTTGAACCGCTCGAGGGAGCCGTCGTCGCGTTCGATCGTGAGGTTCGTCTCGAGAACGCGCTCGGGGTGTTTGAGCCGCTCGAGGACGTCGTCCTCGACGTCGAGATAGGCGGCGGCCTCGTCGATCTGGGACTGGAGACTCTCGAATGGGTTCGCCTGCCCGGTCATACGGAGGCGTTTATCGGACTGGTGGATAAGCGTAGCGAATATCGGTGCCAACCCGATAAACAGCGAATATACTAGGGTATCATAGGGACCTTTCTGTTAGTCCGCCCCACCGGCCCGCTCGAGGATTCGTTCGGCCTGTGCGATCAGCGGCGCGTCGATCATCTCGCCGTCGACCTCGAACACCCCTCGGTTCGCCTCCTCGGCTTCCCGCTCGGCCTCGAGGACGCGCTCGGCCCACTCGACCTCGTCGGGGTCGGGAGAGAACGCCTCGTTGATCGGGTCGACCTGGGCGGGGTGGATCGCCAGCTTTCCGTCGTAGCCCAGCTGCACCGAGAACGCGGCGTCCTCGCGCAGGCGCTCCCCGTCACCAAAGTCGGTGACCAGCGTGTCGATCGCCTCGCAGTCCCGGGCTGCCGCCGCGAGGACGACCCGCTCGCGTGCGTAGAGCACCTCCGTGCCCTCCTTCGTTCGGGTCGCGCCGAGATCCGCCGAGAGATCCTCGGCGCCGAAGACGAGCGCGTCGGTCGCATCGGCGTCGGCGATCTCCGGGGCCGCGAGGACGCCCGCCGCGTTCTCGATCAGCGCAAGAACGGGACAGGCAAACCCACGTTTCTCGAGTGCATCGGCCAGTTCGCGGACGTCCGCGGCCGCCGTCGCCTTCGGAAGCATGACGCTGTCGAGACGGAGCGCGTCAACGTCGACGCCCGCGAGCGCATCGAGGTCGCGTTCGATCTCGGCACCCGCCGCGTTGACCCGAACGCAGACCTCGGGGTCGGGGTCGAACTCCGGATCGGCGAGGACCTCCCGGACGGTCTCGCGGGCCTCGTCCTTGCGCCCCGGGGAGACGGCGTCCTCGAGGTCGAACACGATCGCGTCGGCGCCGGAACTGGCCGCCTTCCGGATCATCTCCGGTCGGTCCCCCGGCGTGAACAGCAGGCTTCGACGTACCATACCACCGTGTGTGCGGACCGCCACCGTGAATGTACGGATCCGGCGACTCGTCGGTCCGCCGACGCCGACGGGTTCCGGTCGGACTCAGGCCTCGAGGAGCGAATCGAGGAGCTTCGTCTGTGCGGCGCCGAGGTGCTCGGAGAACGTCGACCGCGAGATACCGATTGCCGCGGCGACGTCGCCCGCGTTCGCCCGCTTCGGGTACTCGAAGTACCCCATCTCGTGGGCGGTCTCGAGGACCTCCCGCTGGCGGTCGGTCAGTCGGTTCCGGTCGACGAAGGCGAGATCGGCCGACTCCTCCTCGCCGGTCCGGAGCAGCTGCTGGAGTTCGACGCCGTCGAACCGTTCGCGAAGCGCGCCGACGATCTCTGACAGCGCCTCGACGTCGGACGCCCGAACGGTCAGATACAGCGCCCCCTCCTCGGCCCGGATCGACGACACCGGCGTCCCCTCGGTCTCGACGACCTCGCAGGCACAGACACCGTCGAGATCCCGCGTGAACCGGTACACCTCGCCGTGTTCGTTCGCGGAGACCGTCGACAGCTCGACCCCGACGTCGGCCGACTCGAGGGGTTCGGACTCATCCCCGCTCTCGATCGAGAACTCCTCGACAGCCGGCGCCTCCGGGCTCGAGAGCGACGACCGGGAGACCGTCTCGACCGGTTCGCCGGTCGCGCTCGTGGCGCGGGCGACCGGGCAGCTCTCCGGGTCGCGAAGCACGACCGTCGCTGACAATCCACTCATACGCTCCCCTTCGAGGTCGACCACGATTACATCGGCCGCCAGTTCCCAGCGCGTGGAAAAAAGGCGAGGGCGAGCCGATCCCGATATTCTCTTAAACCTACCCGGATATGGTGGAGACGACGACTTCCGTACCGCGAGCTACTCTCTACAACAACACACGAGGGATGTCCGAATACGAGTTTACCTGCCCGGACTGCGGGCAACAGATCGACGTCAACACGCCGGTTCGCGAGGCGACGCTATCACACGGCTGTCCCGTCTGTGGCGCGTCGGTCTCACAGGAACACTTCGCGAAACAGTAGGTGGCTCTCCACCCCGGTCGAGCGAGACCCAGACGTGTCGCCGCCGTTTCTCGACTGTGAGTTCGGTTACTCGCCCTCGGCGGTACGATCGATCTCGGTCCGCCGACCGCTCAGCTCGGTCGGTTCGAACTCGTAGAGCTGGATGTCGAGGTTCTGCTTCGAATCGCCCCAGATCTCGAACAGCGGCCGCTTCGCCTCGCCGTACTGTTCGATGTGGGAGGCGGTCAGCTCCGACGGATCGATCTCCTCGAGCGAACCGACGGCGACGACGCTTCGGTAGGTCTCGCCCGAATCGGTCTCCTCGTAGACCACGAGTCGGGACTCCGGCGAGGAGGCCAGGAACTGCCGCTTCTCGCTTTCGGGCGTCGAGACCAGCCGCAGATAGAAGCTTCGGGCGTCGGCATCGTACCCGTAGGAGATCGGAATCGCGTACGGCGTCCGCTCGTCGGCGAGCGCCAGTACGCCCGTCTCGTGGCGGCTGAGAAACGCGTCGATCTCACCGTCGGTCATCTCGGTCTCCTCGGCAAGTGCCATTGTCGTACCCCGAGTGGGCGTAGCACTAAACTACTTCCGTTGTCTCCAGAGAGAGCGGGCCGTGATGCTACGTCCCGGTCTCTAAGACGTCGCCGAGGAGTTTCCGCTGTGCCGCGCCGAGGTGTTCGGTGAACGTCGACTGGGTGATTCCGAGGGACTCCGCGACCTCCGTCGCGTTGGCCTCCTTCGGCCGCTCGAAGTAGCCCATCTCGTAGGCCGTCTCGAGCACCTCGTACTGGCGGTCCGTCAGCTTCCCGCGGTTGACGAAGATCCGTTCCTCCGGCGTCCCGCTGAGGGGTGGCTGGAGCAGGCTCTGGACGTCGACGCCGGGGTACCGCTCCCGGAACTCGTTCATCACCGCCTGGAGCTGATCGAAGTCGGCGGCGTGGAAGACGACCGTTACCTCCCCGTCGACCGCCCGATAACGGTGGACCGGACAGTCGTACGCCCCCAGACACTCGCAGGGGCACGTCGCCTCGCCGTCGTGAGAACAGCGGTAGAGGTTCGTCGTTCCGTAGGAGAACACCGGGCCCGAAATCGACTCGTCGAACTCGACGTCGGCGTCGGCCAGGAACTCGGTCGTCGATCCGTCCGACCCACAGGAGACGCTCGTCGATACCTGATCGATGGTCGTTCCGGTCTCCCGCGAAAACCGCGCGATCGGGCAGGCTTCCGGGGAGTCTACTTTTACCGTGGCACGAATTCCCGACGACATAGGTACTACAGGCGGGTTCGGACTGCGTCGTATTTAAAGTGAGCTACCGAACACCGATCTTCCCACGCCCTCGGAACGAGAATCGGTACCTTATGCGTGGGGAGCGTAGTCCGACGTATGAGTACCCGCGAGAACGCGCGGTTCGTCTGTCCGGCCTGCACCCGATCGATCGCCGTCACCGACACCCTGCGCGACGCGCTCGTCGAGAACGGATGCGCCATCTGTGGCGCCGACGTGGATCTCGACGCCTTCGACGTCGCGGAGACCGCGTGACGAACGGCGAGCCTCGAGCCTCCGCCCTGCGTGACCATGTGTAACATCGGGTTATAAAGGATCCCCGATATCGGTGGTCAACACTGGTGGCACTCCGGCGACCACGGTGTAGTATGAGCCAATCGCTGACCGGGACATCACGGACGTACGGTCGAGAGCAACTTACCGACGAACCGCGGATCGTGTCCGGCGAGGACGACATCAAAGCGATTCTCACCGCGCTCAACGATGCCGACTGTCGCAGCATTCTCGAGGAGCTCGGCGACAGCGAGCCCTACCTCTCGGCGGCGGAGCTCTCCGAGCGCTGTGGGGTGCCCCTCTCGACGACCTACCGAAAGCTCGAGCTCCTCGAGGAGGCCGACCTGCTCGAGGAGAAGCTACGGATCCGCCAGTCGGGCCGCCACGCGAGCGAGTACGACCAGCGCGTCGACGACGTCACGATCTCGGTCGACGACGGCGGAATCGCGCTCGAGCTCTCGTGAGCGCTCGGTTCGATCGGTCACGACGAGGGATACCGTTATCGGCTCTCGGACAGTAGTTCTATCGTGAGTCGCAGTTACGACGGGACCGACGAGACGAAGCGGAAACCGCCGAGCCTGGCGGTCGTCGAGGCCGTCGCCGACGCGGAAGGGATCAAGTACGACCAGCTCACGATGCCGGCGTACGACCCACTACACTCCGTCGTCGATCCGACCGCTCTCGACGAGCTGTTCGCCCCGCTGCGGGACGGACGGCCGCGTACCGGTTCCGTCTCGTTTTCTTACTGCGGGTACGACGTCACCGTCGATCACCGCGGGACGGTCTCGCTCGAGTGAACGGGGCGCGCCTTCCGAAACGGCAAGACAGATAGGCGATCCCTCCTAACCTCGACCGATGGCAACCGCCGACGCGAGAGAACGACTCCGGGAGCGGCCGATCGGCGCAACGATCCTGTTGACGATCGTCGGCTACACGCTCGTCATCGGAACGTTCGTCGCGGACGTCCCGATCTATCCGGATCTGACGAACGCACAGGTCAACCTGTTCACCCACGCGATCGCGGTGATCAACGCCGTGACGACCGTGTTGCTCGTCGCGGGCTGGTACTGGATCCGGGCCGGCGACGTCGACAAACACCGCGCGGCGATGACCGGCGCGTTCGCGACGATCCTCCTGTTTCTGGTCGTCTACCTGATCCGGGTCGGCGGCGGCGGGACGAAGGAGTTCGTCGGCCCCTCCCCGGAGTACGAGCTCTACCTCGCGATGCTGGCGATCCACATCGTGCTCTCGATCGTCGCGGTCCCGGTCGTGCTGTACGCACTGATCCTGGGTCTTACCCACTCTCCCTCCGAACTTCGGGAGACCATCCACGCTCGCGTCGGCCGCATCGCCGCCGGCTCGTGGATCCTGAGTCTCGTCCTCGGAATCGTCACCTACCTCATGCTCAACCACATCTACGGCTACGAGTTCGCGATGCTCGTCCCCTCCCTCTGAGCGGGACCGTTTCTCGTCGTCAGCCGCGGGTTATCGCTCTCGATCGCGGAGTTCCCGAAGGAGTTGCTCTCCCCACCGCGACTCTCGTTCGGGAGCGCTACTCCAGAGCCACTTACAGTACCGCAGGTGTGCGAGACACTCCTCGTGAGTGAGCTGGCTCTTGCAGCCGGGACAGGTAGGCATACCCCTCGAAACGCGCCCGGAGGGAGAGTAGCTTCCGGTGACCCTCGTTCCCGACCGGTCGGCAACAAAGACTCCCGGGACGCTCCGAGAGTCCTGTTGTGCTGTGTGTTAGCAAGTGTTTTTCGTCGTGGGGAGCGCGGTAGCGGTATGCAGTTCCGCGCAGCGGCGATCGGACTCGGGGGACTCGGGCAGCTCGAGCTCGAGGTGCTGGTCGGGCTCGAGGGTGTCGAGCTGGTCGCGGGGGCCGACGTCTCCGGTGATGCACGGGAAGTTTTCGAGCGCGAGTTCGGCGCGCCGGCGTACGCCGACCACGACGCGATGCTCGCCGCCCACGGGGACGGGATCGACATCGCGCTGATCGTCACCCCTCATACCCTCCACTTCGAACAGGCCCGGGCGTGTCTCGAGGCCGACGTCCACGTCTACCTCGAGAAGCCGATGGTGACCGACGTCGCCGACGCCGTCGAGTTGCTCGAGCTGGCCGACGATCGGGGGCTCGTCGTGCAGGTGGGGTACCAGCGCCGGTTCCACCCGGGGTTCGCCGAGGTCAAACGGCTCGTCGACGACGGTCGGGTCGGGGATATCCACGCCGCGAACGCGTTTCTCGGCCAGAACTGGTTCGAGCTCCACGAGGGGACCTGGCGCGTCGATCCGACGCTCTCGGGCGGCGGGCAGCTGTACGATACGGGATCACACCTGCTCGACGTACTCTGCTGGATCGTCGACGGAACGCCGACCCACGTCTCCGCCGACGTAACGTACGCGAGAGCCGAGATCGACGTCAACAGCGCACTGTCGGTCGAATTCGAACGCGACGACCGGGCGATCCTCGCGGGCGTCACGATCTGCGGGGACGGCGTCGAACTCACGCCGGCGGAGGGGTACGCGATCTGGGGGACGGACGGCCGGGTCACCTTCGACGGCGAGCGGATCCGCCTCGCCGAACGCGGCGCGACCGTCTACGAGAGCACGATCGACGCCCGCACCGATTTTACGACGCTGACGACCGCGAAACTCGAGAACTTCCTCGAGTCGATCGCGGGAACCGCTGACCCGGCCGTCCCGGGAGCGGACGGACTCCGGGTGACCGCGCTGACGGAGGCGGCCTACCGAGCCGACCAGCGGGAGTGTCGAGTCGACGTGGAAGCGCTGCTCGAGGAGACGCGGTGAGCCGGACTCGGGAGCCCCGGCCCCTGGGATTGGTATGGGAGGACCCCGTTCGTCCGGTATGAAGGTTCGAGGCTCTCGCTCGCGCGAGGAGATCGCGGCGTTTCTCGAGGCGGAGAGGATCCCGATCCGACTCGGCTGTCGGACTCCCGCTGGTCACCCCTGGATGGTGTCGCTGTGGTATCGCCGACGGCTCCTCGAGGCGAGACCGACGGACGGCGGAGACGACGGGGGCGAGCGGGAGAGCGGCGACGACGCCGGCGAGAGCGACCGCTGGATTCTCGAGTGTGCGACCGCCGCCTCGGCGGACGTCGTCACCTACCTCCGTGAGACCCCCGAGGTATCGTTCGAGGTCTCGACGAACGACCCACCCTACGCCGGAGTCCGCGGACGGGGTACGGCGTCGCTCGAGCCCGATCCCGAGAAGGAGGTGCTTCGGGATCTGCTCGAGCGGTACCTCGGTGGAACGGAGTCGGAGCTCGCGCGGACGTTGCTGGACGAGGACCGCGAGGAGGTGACGATCACGATCGAGCCGGCGGTCGTCTACGGCTGGGACTTCTCCGGTCGAATGTAGGACCCGCCTCGAGTCCGATCCGGTCGGTTCGAAGGCTGGTCCGTCGGGGCGCCCGACGGACTCAGTAACCCTCGAACGTGAACACGAACACGCCCGTGTTCGCATCCGAGACGTACACGTATTCGCTGTCTTTTGTGTTTGCGCCCCAGACCTGAGGGATGGCATCGATGTCTCGTTCGGGATCCTCACGGCGGACCTCGTTTGTCCCCTCGGTCGTCATGTACTGGTCGATCCGCTCGGGGTCGGCGGGATCGGAGAGGTCGAACGTCTGGACGCCAGCCTTGTAGTCGCCGCTGAACAGGATATCCTGCTGGTCGCCGACGCCCCAGTCCGAGAAGTGGCCCGTCCACCAGAACGCCTGCTGGCCAGTGGGTTGTTGGGCACTCCCCTGTGGCGGGCGGAACGACGAGAGCAACTCGGTCTCGCCGGTTTCGAGGTCGAACTCGATCACGTGCTTGTACCCCGGATCGCCCGTACCGACCTCCTCGCCGAGCAGGCAGATGTCGTCCTCGGGGTGAGGGAACGCGTGGTGGGCGTTCCGCAGCGGGACGTCCGCCTCCTCCTCCTGGTAGTCGAAGGAGGCGACCTCTTTGGGATCCTCCGGGTCGCTCATGTCGACGATGTAGAGCCCCCGACTCCAGTGGGAGAGGTAGGCGTAGTCGCCGCGAACCTGGGTGTCGTGGACGAACGCGCCGTCGACCTGGAACGACGACACCTCCTCGGGATCGGTGGGATCCTCTACGTCGTACACCACCATCCCACGGCCCGAGCCGGACGTGATGACGTACTCCTCGTCGAACGCGATGATCGTGTGGACGCCGCCCGCGTCCTCGACGGTGAACGGACCGAGCGGCTCTGGATCGTGCGGGTCCGAGACGTCGACGATCGCCCAGCCCGCGTCCTCGCCGCCCTCGTTCGCTGTGAACACCCACGGCTCCTCGGGGTGGAAGAACACGTCGTTCACGTAGCCGACGCCGGCCGAGACCGTTGCGGTTCGCTCCGGGTTCTCGAGCTCTGAGAGGTCGACGACGTGGACGTCGGTATCGGCGTTGACGAACGATCCTGCTGCCGCGAGCCCCAGGTCCTCGCGGACGTCCATGTTCGTGATGTTTCCCTCGGGGACGTCAAGCGTAGAGTGACCAACGAGTTCCAAGCGCGGGTTGCGGTTCTCGCTTCCCCGTCCTCGGGCCGCACCGGTGCCGCTCAGCGCGCCGAGTCCGACCGCTGTCGCCGCACACCCTTGCAGTACGGTTCGTCGAGTTGCTGGATCGAGTTCTCGAGGCATTTCGGACGAATCTTACGACCAATTCTACAAAACAATAGTCAGTCGTTCGTGTTAGTGAGGGAGAGCGGAAGATATATATTAGGTACAATTATCCTGTATTTACAGATAGCTCGAGCGAATCCGTCTGTCGATTCGGGAGACTACGGGTTCGACGCGATCGAGAGGACGGATCAGTTTTCGGACGATCGCTCGTACCGGATCGGCAACGACTCGACGCCGTAGATCAGCGAACTGCGAACCGGCTGCAGGTCGGTGTCGACCGTCTCGATCGTCGCCGTCCGGGCACACAGCTCCTCGAGGGCGACCGACGCCTCGAGCCGGGCCAGCGGGGCGCCGAGACAGTAGTGGGTTCCGTGGCCAAAGCCGAGGTGCTGGTTGGGCGATCGGTCGGGAACGAACGCGTCGGCGTCCTCGAACTGCCGTTCGTCCCGGTTCGCGGAGCCGAGCCAGGCGATGACACGGTCACCCGATTCGATCTCGGCGCCTCGAAGCGTCACGTCTTCCGTCGCGACCCGGGACATCGCCTGAACCGGGGAGCGGTAGCGCAACACCTCCTCGATCGCCCGGCCGATCGCGTCGGGCTCCGCGCGGAGATCCTCGAACAGGTCGTGGGCGTCGAAACACCGGACGGCGTTCGTGACGAGGTTCGTCGTCGTGATGTTGCCGGCGATGAGCAACAGGATACAGGTGCCGAGCGCCTCCTCCTCCGAGAGCCGCGACCCGTCCTCGAGCTCTCGCGTGACGATCTGGCTCATGAGGTCGTCCTGCGGGGACTCGCGTCGGTCCGCGATCATCTCGAAGAAGTAGCTCGCCATCTCCATCTGGGCCTGCTGCTGGCGCTCGAGGAACGCCTCGGTCTCGTCGTCCGCGCTCGAGGACTCGACGAGCGTGTCCGACCACCGCTTGAACCGGTCGCGGTCCTCGGCGGGAACGCCGAGCAGCTCGGCGATGACGACGACTGGAAGTGGGTACGCGAAGTCGTCGACGACGTCCAGCTCGCCCCGATGGTCGTCCAGCGCGTCCGAGAGGAGGTCGGTCGCCAGCTCGCGGATCTCCGGCTCGAGCGCCCGGATCGCTCGCGGTTCGAACGCGTCGTCGACGACGCCGCGGAGTTCGTCGTGTCGGGGCGGATCCTGGAAGAGCATCGTCTCGAAGAGCAGCCCCTCTTCGGGCCGATCGGGTTCCTGAAAGTCGTCGGCCAGCCGCGGGTTCACCGAGAACGTCCCGTCGTCGTCGAGGACTCGCTTGACGTCCGCGTACCGGAAGACGTCCCAGCACCCCCGGGACGGGTCGTACCGAACGGGGGCGCTCTCGCGCATCTCCCGGTACCAGTCGAACGGCTCGAGCCAGGCCTCCCGGGAGGCGAGCTCGTCGGGAAACGCCTGCAATCCCTGTGGATCTGCGCTACTCATGGGCCGTAAACGGCGGGAATCCACAAAACGTTCGGGGTGGTGTCAGTCGGTCGTCGGGATCGATCGGGCGCCGAGCGCGAAGAAGACGACCGCGAGCGCCGCGAGGATCCCAAGGTTCGCCAGCGCGGGGTCGACCCCCGCGACTGTAGATGTCCCAGCGGTCGGATCGGTCGCCGCCCGCACCCCGCGGGCGAAGTACGTCAGCGGCGAAAGGTTCACCAGCGGTTCGAACCAGCCGGGCAGCTGCTCGAGCGAGACGAACGTCTCGGAGAGAAAGAGCAGCGGCAGGCCGACGGCGTTGCTGGCGGCGACGGCGCCGTCCTGGGAGTCGGTGTAGCTCCCCAGCATCGCGCCGACGCCACAGAAGCAGACGACGCCGACGAGGATGTAGGGGACCAGCAGCGCCGAAAAGACGATCTCGGCGCCCGTCAGGACGATCACGAGCGCGAGGATCAGCAGGCTCGCTAGCCCGATGATGACGGCGTTGACGACCGTCTGAGCCAGCAGCCACTCGGCTCTGGTCTGGGGGGTCGTCGCCAGCTTCTCGAAGCGGCTCCCCTCGCGGTGGCGCGCGACCTCGCTGCCCAGCCGCGACAGCGGGGTAAAGAGGACGACGACGGCCAGGTAGCCCGGGACGTAGTACGCCGGGGGCTCCGCGAACAGTCCGCCCCCGCCCGGATCGGTCCGCACCAGCGCACCGAAGATGACGATCAGGATCACCGGGAAGAAGAACGTGAAAAAGACCGCGGTCCGACGGCGGACGAACGCCCGCCAGCCGGCACCGGTCTCGGCCCGAACGCGACCGAGCCGGCTCACGCCGTCTCACCCGCGCGGGCGAGGTCGGCACTGTTGGTTCGCTCGAGTTCGGTTTCGTCGGCCAGCTCGAGGTAGACGTCCTCCAGATCGGGCTCGGCCCAGGAGAGCCCGGAGTAGTCGATCCCCCGCTGCTCGAGGTAGTCGACGACGCGTCCGATCTCGGCGGGCGAGACCTCGCGGACGACGACCTCCTTTCCTCGCGCAGCGGTCGCGAACGGGAGGTCGTCGAACGCCGCTGCACCGGCCGGCGTTTCGACGATCAGCCGGCTCGAGCCGGCGTGGTCTGCGATCAGCCCCGCGGGGGTCCCTCGGGCGACGAGTTCGCCGTCGGCGAGCAGCCCGACGCGGTCGGCGAGGCGTTCGGCCTCGGCCATGTCGTGGGTCGTCAGGAAGACCGTGGTTCCCGAGTCGGCGAGGTCCTCGACCAGCCGCCAGACGGTGCGCCGACCCGCGGGGTCGATGCCCGTCGTCGGTTCGTCCAGAAAGAGCACGTCGGGGTCGTTGACCAGCGCGGTGCCGACACAGACCCGGCGCTGCTGACCGCCCGAGAGGTTCTCGTACCAGGTGTCGTCGGCGTCGGCCAGGCCGACGTCGGCCAGCACGGCCTCGGGGTCGCGGTGGTCGTCGTACAGCCCCGCGTAATAGGCCACCAGCTCGCGGGCGGTGAGTCGATCCGGCGGCGAGAACGACTGCGGGAGCACGCCCAGGCGGTCGCGGTCGACGGCCGACGGCACCGCTCCGAGGACGCGCGCGCTGCCCGAATCGGGCTCTGTCGTCCCGGTGAGCGCGCGAACGAGCGTCGTCTTGCCCGCGCCGTTGGGGCCGATGAGCGCGAACACCTCACCGCGCTCGACCGACAGCGTCACGCCCGCCAACGCCGTGGTCCCGTCGTATCGCTTCTCGAGTCCCTCGGCGACGACCGCGGTATCCATACGGGTCGCTATCGGCGCGGCCGGGGTAAGGGGTTCGATTCCCCGCTTTCGGATCGATGGGGTGCGTTACTCGAGGCGGGCGACGACGACGTCGTCGACCTCGAGGGTCGGGCTCTCGGTTCCGTCCTCGACGGTGAGTTCGTCGCCGGTGACGAGGTCGACGGGTTCGATAGGGGAATCGAGGGTCACCTCGACGGGATCGCTCCCGAAGTTCAGCGCGACGGCGACGCGCTCGGCGTCGGCCTCGCGGGCGAACGCGACGACGCGCTCTGAGTCGGCTTCGTACTCGAGACCGTCGAGGACACCCCGGGAGAGCGCCGCGGAGTCGCGCCTGGCCGCGACGAGCCGTCGGTGGTACGTCGTCGCGCGGCTGTCGCCCTCCCAGGGCATCCGCTGGCGGTACTCGGTCGCACCCCGCTCCTGGCCGTAGTAGATCATCGGCATCCCCGGAAGCGTGAGTACAGCCGCGACGGCCGCACGCTGTGCGGCCTCGCCACAGTCGGTCAGGTACCGCGTTTCGTCGTGGTTCTCGACGTAGCGCATGTGCAGCGACCAGTTGGGAAACCCCTCCCGCTCGGGGGCCCGTGCGGCCTCGAGCAGTTCGTCAGCGGCCCGCTGGCCGTTACCGATCTCCCGGAGCGCGTAGTACAGCGTCGTATCGTAGTGGACGTCGAACTCGCCCTCGGCGTACTCGGGCTCTCTGGGAATGGTCTCGTCGAGCAACAGGAACTCGTCGTCCCGATCGCGAGCAAGGTCGGCCACCTCCTTCCAGAAGCCGTGGGGAACGCCCCAGGCGACGTCACAGCGGAAGCCGTCGACGACGTCGACCCACTCCTCGACGACCGCACGGAAAAAGGACCGCACCGCGAGCGAATCGTAGTTGACGTTCGGGATCCCGTGCCAGTTGAAGTAGTAGTCGGCGACTTCGGTCCGCCCCTCGATCGTGACCCGTGACGGCGGCGCGTCGGCCTCCCGTCCCCCCTCCAGATCCGTCGCCTCGATCCCGACGTCCTCGAGCGGTTCCCAGACGTACCAGTCGTCGTACTCGGACACCTGGGCTGCGCTCATATCGAAGGCCGCGTGCTCGCGAGCGGTGTGGTTGATCACGAGGTCGAAGACGACCCTGATCCCCGCCTCGTGGCAGCGGTCGACGAACGACTCGAACTCCTCGCGCGTGCCGAGATCGGAGGCGGTGTCGAAGTAGTCGGTCGTGTGGTAGCCGTGGTCGGTCGGGCTCTCGAGGACCGGCGTCAGCCACAGACAGTCGATCCCCAGCGACTCGAGATAGGGCACCCGCCGTTCGAGCGCCTCGAAGCTCGCGGGGTCGGTGAACGAGCGGACGAAGATCTCGTAGACGACCGCGTCCTCGGCCCACTCCGGCGGGTCGTTCGTCCGGTCGACCCGCCCGTCGGGATGGACGACGACGCTGTCGGCGACGCTGTGACGCTCACCGACGGCGACGGCGTGAACGCGAGTGGCCTCCTCGAGATCCGCGAGGTCGACCCGGACCTCGCGGCCGTCGATCTCGAGGTCGTCGTCCGAGAGCGGATCCCGGTCGTCGGCGTAGAACTCGACCTCGAGGTCCGCCGCGGCGTACTCGCTGTCCGTGCCGGGTGTCGCCCCGGCCGTAACGGTAACCGCCTCGTCGTCTTCGTCGGTCCCCTCCTCGAGACGAACTCGCGGTCGACCCGGCCCGGGGATCTCGACGTTCGTCCAGACGGCGTTCTCGAAGTCCTCGCCCGGAACGTAGCCGTAGCGGTGGGTTCCCGGCTGGACCTCGATCTCGTAGCGGTAGGTGTCGTCCTCGAGGATCGGCCACTCCCGCGCGAACCGGTGTTCGTTGAACGGCCCCATGATCGAGACGTCTTCGGGCTCGTGGTCGGGGAGTTCCGTTCGGTCGAGATCGAAACTCGCCTTCCGACGGACGTCGGGGAAAACGCGAACGCGTTGTTCGTGCGTGCCGGCAGGCGACTCGAGTTCGAATCGGTAGGTGCCGGGCGAATCGGGCTCGATCTCCGCGACCGCCGTCTCGGGAGCCGACAGTTCGCTCTCGGCCGGTTTCTCCGCGAGCCTCCACTCGTAGTCGACGTTCGGATCCGGTGCTCGGGGCGCGAGTTCGACGGTTTCGCCGACGGCACAGAACCGCGGCGGCCCTGGATGGTGCATGCGATCTCAGAGAACACCAGGCCACTTCACTGTTAGTAACGAACGACTATTACAACATGTCTTTCCGACGCACCGAGAGCCCGGCGAAAGCCGCCGGCGAGGACGAACTCGAGGGCTGCTATCGGGAAGGGAGGGAGGTCGTTCAGGGCTCGGGCATCGGCACTGCCTTGCTCGAGTGTAGTAGCGATTCACCGGTCGAATCGTCGAAGAGTCGGATCTTCGACTCGTCGAACGTGACCTCGACGGTCTCGCCGACCGCCGGTTCGAAGTCGGCGCTGACTCGCGCCATGAACTGCTCGCCGATATCGAGATAGAGGTAGTTGTCGCTGCCGATCGGTTCGACGACGTCGACGGTCGTTCGAATCCCGTCTGACCCCTCCGCCGGATGGACGTCCTCCGGTCGGATGCCGAGAACCGCCTCCTCGCCGTCGTCGATCGCCACCTCCTGGGAGTAAGCGGGCGAAAGCGAGTACTGAAACGCCTCGCCACCGTCGAGAACGATCCGATCGCCCGACTGCCGGGCGACGACGTCGACGAAGTTCATCGACGGCGAGCCGATGAACCCGCCGACGAACCGGTTTGCCGGTTCGTCGTAGACGTCCTTCGGTGGACCGACCTGCTGGAGTTCGCCGTCGTTGAGAATAACTATCTTGTCGCCCATCGTCATCGCCTCCTCCTGATCGTGTGTGACGTACACCGAGGTGATTCCGAGCTCGTCCTGCAGGCGCTGGATCTCCGCACGCATCGTCGTCCGGAGTTTGGCGTCGAGGTTCGAGAGCGGTTCGTCGAACAGGAAGAGCTTGGGCTCGCGAACGATCGCTCGACCGAGCGCGACCCGCTGTTGTTGCCCCCCCGAGAGCTCGTCGGGTTTGTCGTCCAGCAACTCCTCGATGTCCATCATCCGAGCCGCCCACTCGACTTTCTCCCGGCGTTCCGCCTTCGAGAGGTCGGTGCTCATCCGGAGTCCGAACTCCATATTTTTGAACACCGTCTTGTGCGGGTACAGCGCGTAGTTCTGGAACACCATCGCGATATCACGCGTCCGCGCACCCTGATCCGTGACGTCCTCGCCCCCGAGGGTAATCGACCCGGAGGTCGGCTCCTCGAGTCCCGCGATCATCCGTAGCGTCGTCGTCTTTCCACAGCCCGACGGGCCGACGACGGTAACGAACTCGCCGTCCTCGACCTCGAGATCGAGGTCGTCGACGGCTACGATCGACCCTCTGTCGAACTCCTTTCGGAGATCCTCCACGTGCAAACGCGCCATTTGCGTACTGTCTGGTGATAACATACATAATTCTTTTCCTATTTTGTAACGCTTGATGCACTATTTCATCCTAGCTCGTCGAGATCACCTTTCAGGTAGTGGAGTCCGCGAATTTCCTCCAGAGAGCGTGTTCCGGCCGGTGTAATTCCCCGATATGACAGCGACACCCACAACTACTAAATATATGAAGTTATAATTCATCAGGTATCGATATGACCATGGATCGGAGAACAACGATGAAGTATCTCGCAGGCGTTTCCGCCGTCGGCGTCCTCGCGGGATGTATCAGCACCGAAGAGCCCGAGTCCGACGACGACGACGGCAACGGCGGCGACGACGCCGGCGACTACGAGGAACACGAGGACTGGGAGACGGTCGAACCGGACGACATCTCGGGCGAAGCATCGCTCTGGCACTCGCTCTCCGGCGGCGAACAGGACGACTTCGAGTCGCACCTCGAGTCGTTCAACGACCAGTTCGACGCCGACGTCGCGCCCGATCACATCTCGGACCTCGAGGAGCAGACGATGGCCGCGATTCCGGCAGGAGACGGGCCCGAACTGTTCGTCTGGGCCCACGACTGGATCGGCGACTACCATCAGAACGGATTCCTGAGCGATCAGTCCGACGAGGTGAGTTTCGACCTCGAGGAGTACTTCGGCGAGAACGCCGAGTCGGGGATGTTCAACGACGAACTCCACGGCCTCCCACACGCCGCTGAGACTGTTGGGCTGCTGTACAACACGGAGTACGTCGAGGAGCCGCCGGAGACGTTCGACGAACTGCTCGAGATCGCCGAGGAACACCACGACCCGGACGGCGGAACCTACGGCCTGGGCTGGCCGATGGACGCTTACCACGTGAGCGCACTCCCACACGCCTTCGGCGGCTACTACTACGACGACGACTCCGGCGAACTCGGTCTCACGAACGACGAGACGGTCGAGGGGTTCGAGTACGTCCTCGAGGAGGTCTGGGAGTATATGCCCGGCGACCCCGACGGCGAGGCACAGGAAGCGATCTTCCTCGAAGGGAACGCCCCGTTCCTCTTCAGCGGCCCCTGGCAGCTCGGACAGCTCGACGAGGACCAGTTCGAGTGGGGCGTCGCCCCGTGGCCCGAGGTCGAGGGCCACACGCCGAGTCCGTTTACCGGCGTGCAGCTCATCTACTTCGCGGCCGCAATGGAGGAGGACGACGAACGCGCGGAGGTCGCTCGCGCGTTCGCCGAGTGGTACACGACCAACACCGCGGCTATCGCCCAGATGGCCGACGCACACGGCTTCATTCCGGTTCACAACGCGTTCGCCGACGACGGCGAACAGGAGGACGAGCTCACCGACGACCTCCAGGGCTTTGCGGCAGCGGTCGACCAGGGCGAGCCGATGCCGACCGATCCGGACTTCCAGACGGTCTGGGAACCGCTCGAGGACGAGTGGTGGGAGGCGCTGAACGGGAACAAATCGGTCGCGGACGCGATGGCCGACGCCGAGAGCCGAATCGAAGACGCCTGGGACTGAACTCGACAGATGAGTCTTTCTTCAGTCGGAGATCGGACGCGCGAGCGCTATCAGGCGACCGTCCCGGAACACATCAGGGATCGCCTCGAGGAGCACCGACCACTGTTGCTCGTCCTCCCCGGGCTGATCGCGTTCTCCCTGTTCATGTTCTTCCCGCTCGCGTACACGATCTACCTCTCGTTTACGGACGCGGAACCGGCGACCGTCTTTCAGGACGGACCGGGCGGTCTGACCGGGTTCTTCGGACTTCGAGGTGAGGAGTCGTTCGTCGGCCTCGAGAACTACGTCGCGGTGTTCTCCGATCCGACGTTCTGGAATTCACTGGGTGTTACCTGGCTGTTCGTGATCTGTAGCGTGGCGCTGAAGGTCGCCTTCGGCGTCGGTATCGCGATGATCCTGACAAGTGACCGGGTGAAGGGGAAGCGGTACATGCGCTCGATCATCATCATCCCGTGGGCGCTGCCGCCGATTTTCACGATTACGATCTGGAGCGGCATCTTCAGCTCCGCGCGGTTCGGGCTGGCCAATCAGGCCGTCATCTTCCTCGGGTTCAGCGAGCAGGCCTGGCTCAACGACCGGTGGATGGCCTTCGCGAGTTACCTGCTTACGGAGATGTGGCTGGCGTACCCGTTCATGGTGATCATCACCGTGAGTGCGCTGCAGGCGGTCTCGGACGAACTGATGGACGCGGCAAAGGTCGACGGAGCGGGCTACTTCCACCGGTTCTGGCACGTCACCGTGCCGTCGATCAAGCGACCGGTGATGTTCGCAGCGATCCTCACTGCCGCGGCCTCGTTCACCCAGTTTCTCATCCCGTACGTGTTCAATCGGGGCGGACCGAACCGTGCGAACGAGCTCATCGTCCTTCACGGCTACCAGGAGGCGTTTAACTTCAACGCCTACGGTGCCGGTGCGGCGATCATGATGTCGGCAGTCGCCTTTATCGGAGCGTTCATGATAGTTGCAGTCTGGAAAGGCCGTCTCGCCGAAGGGGTGGACGGTCCATGACGGTACGCGAATGGTTCTCGAACAAGATCCGTAACGACGTCCGGACCGTCGTCCAGAAGCCCGCGGAGTGGCGCGAGGACGTCGCCTACACCGTCGACGGGATGCGACGGGGAACGATCGATCCGCTGGACGTCGCGAAGACGGTCCTCGCCACGCTGGCGACGATCGTGTTCGTGTTCGTGCTGTTGATCCCGGTCTACTGGATCTTCATCATCGCACTGCAGGGAGAAGGTGCGACCCTGTACTCGACCGACAGCGCCGGGCTCATCCCCAGCCAGTTCGACCCCGCGGCGTTCGTCTGGGTGATCGGCGATATCGCCATTCCCGGCGCGATCGTCGGAATCACCATCCCGTTTACCGACGTCGAGTTCTACATCTCGTGGCCGCGAATCGTCTTCCTGGACGCGAGCAACTACGTCGATTCGACGTCTGACTTCCCCCGGTACTTCCGCAACAGCATGTTCATCAGCTTCTGGACGGTCGTGTTCGCGATGCTGATGATCGTCCCGGCCGCGTACGCGTTCTCGCGGCGGGAGTTCGCGGGCCGGATGAAACTCCTGTACGGCTACATCCTGTTCACCCAGGTCGGCGCCGGACTGGGAATCGCCTCGGTGATCGCCCTGTACACCATCTTCTCGAGTATGGGCGTGACGAACAATCGGCTCGTGCTCTCGTTTTACTACGCGGCGATGGCCGTGCCGTTCAACACGTGGCTGCTCAAGACCTACATGGACTCGATCCCCACCTCGCTGGAGGAGGCGGCGATCATGGACGGCGCGTCGCCGTTCCGGGTCGCCTGGGAGGTCGTGTTGCCGCTGGCAAAGCCCGGTATCGCCACGATCTTCATCTTCATCTTCCTCGTGGGCTGGATGGAGTTCATCATCGCCCAGCTGATCCTCTCGCCGGAACACTACACGCTTCCGGTCGGGCTGTTCGCTCTCATCGACGAACACAACGTACCGTGGGGGCAGTTCGCGGCGTTCGCACTCGTCTACGCGTCCCCGGTCGTCTTCATCTACATGTTCGCCCAGCGCTACATCGAGGACGGGTTCTCCTTCGGCGGCACGAAGGGGTAACCCCCCTCGACTCCGTTCGGCGATCGCGACGTCGTACGCTCGTTCCGGGCACGTTCGTCTCACTGCTTCTCACGACTGGGCCGACGGCCTGTTTGCGTTTGCGTTTACGTTTTCGGCTACTGGCCTCGAGCCGTTCCCTCGAGGACCGAACGGAGACCGAGAGTCGACGAAACCGTCCGTCCGACTCGAGTCGGTGTCGAAACACTGTAGGAGCGCTCGAGGGATCTACGAGTCGATGAGCCGGAGCGCCCCTCTCGAGCGACCCGATAGGACGTGGTGGAAAGAAGCGGTCGTCTACCAGATCTATCCGCGAAGTTTCAACGACAGCGACGGCGACGGCGTCGGCGACATTCCGGGAATCGTCGAGAACGTCGACTACCTCGATCGGCTCGGCGTCGACGTGATCTGGCTCTGTCCGGTCTACGATTCGCCGAACCACGACAACGGGTACGACATCCGCGACTACCGGTCGATCCTGGACGAGTTCGGCACGATGGCCGACTGGGAGCGCCTGCTCGAGGAGCTACACGCTCGAGACGTGCGCCTGATCATGGATCTGGTCGTCAACCACACCTCGAGCGAGCACGAGTGGTTCCGGCGCTCCAGACGACGCGACGGGAACTACGAGGAGTACTACCACTGGAAGGAGGGCCGACCGACCGCGGAAGCCGACTACGAGACGGCCGACGGCCCCGCCGACGAAGTCGCACCGAACAACTGGGACTCGATCTTCGGCGGACCGGCCTGGAGCTACGACGAGGAGCGCGGCCAGTGGTACCTCCACATTTTCGATCCACACCAGCCCGACCTGAACTGGCGCAATCCCGACGTTCGCGAGGACGTCAAGGGGGAGATCGAGTGGTGGCTCGAGAAGGGGATCGACGGCTTTCGCATGGACGCGATCGACCTGCTCTCGAAGGCCGAGGGGCTGCCCGACGGCGATCCCGACGACGCGCTGGTCGGCTCGGAACACTACAGTCACGGTCCGCGTCTCCACGAGTACCTGCGGGAGATCTACGACGACACGCTCGCGAACTACGACGCGATGACCGTCGGCGAGATGGGGATGGCCTCCGTCGAGGAGGCGGCTGCCTCGCTCGGCGAGGACGGGGACGGGCTCGACATGGTGTTCCAGTTCGACCACATGAACGTCGACGCGGGCGAGAACGGGCCCTGGGGCCGGGCCGAGCCCGGCGACTGGGAGTTGACGGAGCTCAAGGAGATCGTCAGCCGCAAGCAAGAGATCCTCGAGTGGAACGCGCTGTTCCTGAGCAACCACGACGTCCCGCGGCTCGTCTCGCGGTTCGGAGACGACGACCGATACCGGGCGGAGAGCGCGACGCTGATCGCGACCTTCCTGCTGACGATGCGGGGGACGCCCTATATCTACCAGGGCGACGAGATCGGGATGACCAACGCCGACTTCCGGAGCCGCGAGGAGATCGACGACCCCCAGACGCTGGGGACGATCGACGACCTGCTCGAGACGGGCGCCGTCGACGCCTACGAGGACGTTCGGGAGTTCGTCAACTACCGGAGCCGGGACCACGCGCGGACGCCGATGCAGTGGGACGACTCGCTGGGAGCCGGCTTCACCGACGGCGAGCCCTGGCTCAAGGTAAACGAGAACCGCTCGCGAATCAACGTCGAGGCCGCCCTCGCCGACGAGGACTCGGTCTGGCACTACTACCGCCGGCTGATCGAGCTTCGAGACGCCGAGGACGTGCTCGTCTACGGCGAGTACGAGCTCCTCTGTCCCGACGACGAGCAGCTGTTCGCCTACACCCGGACGCTCGAGGACGAGCGGGTGCTGGTCGTCCTCAACTGGTCGGGCGAGCCCGCGACGTTCGAGCCGGCGGCGCTCGAGGCCGCCGGATTCGAGGTTCTGGTCGGGAACTACGGCGAGTCGCCTGCAGATCCGACCGACGCCGAGTTGCGGCCCTACGAGGCGGTCGTCTACCGGCTCGAGTAATTCGCTGTTGCTTTCGCAGGGCCAACCGTTAGACGCGCGTTCGTGTTATCCCGAGTCGATGGTACAACTCGGATACACGCTCTCGAGCGAGGAACACGAGCCCAACGAGCTGATCTCTATCGCCCAGCGGGCCGAGGAAGCGGGATTCGACTTTCTCTCGATCTCGGATCACTTCCACCCGTGGGTTCCGGCCCAGGGGGAGTCCCCGTTCGTCTGGTCGACGCTGGGCGGGGTCGCGACCGTGACGGACGACATCGAGGTCGGCGTCGGCGTCACCTGTCCGACGACCCGGATCCACCCGCTCAACGTCGCCCACGCGGTCGCGACCGTCGACGAGATGTTCGGCGACCGCTTTACCTTCGGTGTCGGCACGGGCGAGAACCTGAACGAACACGTTACGGGCGAGCGCTGGCCCGAACACGACGTCCGCCTCGAGAAGCTCGACGAAGCGATGGACGTGATGGAGCAGCTCTGGACCGGCGAGACGACGAGCCACCACGGCGAACACTACACGGTCGAGAACGCCCGGCTGTACACCTGCCCCGACGAGCAGCCGACGACGATCGGGAGTGCGTTCGGGCCCCAGACTGCCCAGTGGGTCGCCGACAACACCGACGGGCTCTGGTGTTCGGGGCCGAAGGAGAAGCCAATCGAGGCCTACGAGGACGCCGGCGGCGACGGACCGACGTACACCCAACTGCACGGCTGCTACGCCGACAGCGAGGAGGCGGCCGTCGAGACGATCTACGAGTACTGGCCGAACGGCTCGGTTCCGGGCGAACTCGGCCAGGAACTGCCGATGCCGGCCCACTTCGAGCAGGCCGCCCAGATGGTCGAGAAGGAGGACATCGCGGAGTCGGGGACGACGACCAGTCCGGACCCGCAGGATCACATCGACAGCATCGAACAGGCAGTCGACGCCGGCTACGATCACGTCCACTACCACCAGGTCGGCCCCGATCAGGAGTCCGCGATCGAGTTCTACGAGGACGAGGTGTTGCCGTCGTTCTGAAACGCTCGAGGGCTCGAGACGGCCAACGCGTCGAGCCGTTGGCCACCGAACGTACCGAGTCGTCAGACACGGGACGTACCGGCCCGTCGAGCACCAGTTGGCGGCGACCCCATCGGTCACGCGCCCCTCGAGGCGACGGGGTCAGTACTTGCGGTCGCTCGGGGAGAGCTCGAGGGCGTCGTAGAACTCCCGGTCGATGCGGTCGCGCTCGGAGCGCCACCGTTCGAACGACGACCGCTCGGCCGGGTAGGCCTCGTACCGCCGTTCGTACTCGGAGACGTAGTCACGCGTCCGCTTGAGGCCGAGGACGCCCTCGTACAGTTCGTTTCTGTCCACACCGAGCGCGTCGAAGGTTCCCTTTCGGGACTCCGTCGCGAAGTTCCTGAGGACGCCGGCACCGACCAGCAGCTTGCTCTTGAGTCCGTCTACCTCCGTCGACGTGCCGACGATCTCCCGAAGCTCCTTCTCGGGGAGCAACGCGGTGACGGCCCGGAGGACGTTCACGTCGATGGAGCTCGCGGCGACGTTGTACGCGTCCCACGAGGCGAGCTTCGCGGCCTCGCCGTGCTCGCGGTACAGCCAGCGGTTGTGCTCCCAGAGTCCGTCCTCGGAGACGTCCCCGTCCTCGATGGCCTCGGCCGCCGCACGCCCGGCGGAGTAGCCGGAGTAGGCGGCTCCGCGGATCCCCTTGCCCGTGATCGGGTGCGTGGTTCCTGCTGCACCGCCCGCGGTCAGGTAGCCAGGGGCGACCATCGAGTCCAGCGGTCGCCGGAGAGCGATCGCCGAGCCGAGTTTGTTCGTCCGACCGAACCGCTCGGCGACCCTCGCCCCCTGGAACTCGGGCCGGTTCTCGACGTCGCGGCGCAGGCGATCCGCGAGCGGGATCGGCTCCTTGTTCATCTGGAACCCCAGGCCGACGTTGATCTGCGTCGGCGTGCGCGGGAAGTACCAAATGTAGCCCATCTCCTCGAGCGGTTTGCCGACGATGGCGTTGTGGTACTCGACCGGCTCCTCGGTCTCGATGATCTCGCGGTAGGCCGACCCGAAGTGGGTGTAGTGGGGAAGCTCGAACGTCGGCTCGGCGGGCGTGTCGAGCGCCTCGAAGTCGACCATGTCTTGCAGGATCGACTGTGCGCCCGCGGTATCGATCAGCACGTCACACTCGTAGGTGACCGGTTCGCCGTCGCGGATCGCCTTGACGCCGGTGACGCGACCGTCCTGAACGACCTCGTTGACCACCGTGTCGTAGTGCTGTTCGACGCCGTGGTCGGCCGTCTGCTCGAGCAGGCGCTGACCGAACTCGTAGCGGTCGATGACGTTGCTGCCGTTCTGGTAGGGCAACACCTTCCGCACGCCGAGTTCCTCGTCCCACCACTCGATCTGATCGATGTTGTTGTCGACGAGGACCGCCTCGTCGTTCGCGATCGCGTCCATATCGATCGGCCCCGGATAGTTGCTCGGATCTCGGGGGCTCTTTATCGCGTCGCCACAGGCGATGAAGCCGCCCTCGTCGCGGGGTTTTCGCTCCAGTTGGACGACGTCTACCCCCTCGACCGCTGCCGTCGCTGCGGCGAAACAGCCCGCTATCCCACCCCCGACGACGAGCACGTCGTGTTGGCTGCGTACCATTGAGTACTGGTCGTGAGTTAGGAAATGCGCGACGTAACTCTTGCTCTTGCGGCTGTACGGAGAGGACGGTCAGCGACGCGGCGAGCCTCGTGGCAATCAGGGTCGGCCACGGCGGCCGGAGCGCCCCTCGAAGTCGATTTCCGCAGCCCAATCCGTTTTATCGCTCGCAGCGAAACGCTCGAGCATGGAGTACACCACGCTCGGTAACACGGGCACGACCGTCTCGCAGCTGTGTTTCGGCACCTGGCGGTTCGGTCGCTCGACGGGCGACCTCGAGAACGAGACGACCCGCGAGGAGGCCCACGAACTGCTCGACGCCTGCGTCGACCACGGGATCAACTTCATCGATACCGCCAACGTCTACGGCACCCCCGACGGCACCAGCGAGGAGTGGATCGGCGAGTGGCTCGAAGGCCAGGACCGCGAGGATCTGGTCATCGCCTCGAAGGTGTACTTCGAGTTCGACGGCTGGGGCGAGCCGGGTCCGAACGACTCCGGGCTCGGGCGCAAACACATCCGCGCCCAGATCGAGGGCACGCTCGAGCGACTCGGCACCGACTACCTCGACCTGTACTACATCCACCGCTGGGACGACGAGACCCCCATCGAGGAGACGATGTCGGTGCTGACCGACCTCGTCCGCGAGGGGAAGGTCAACCACCTCGGCGCCTCGACGATGGCCGCCTGGCAGCTCACGAAGGCGCTGTGGACCAGCGACGTCGAGGGACTCGAGCGCTTCGACGTCACCCAGCCGATGGTCAACGCCGCCCACTACGACGCCGTCGGCGACTACCTCGACGTCTGTGCCGATCGGGACCTCGCCGTCTGTCCGTACTCCCCCCTCGCGGGCGGGTTCCTGACGGGCAAGTACGAGCGTACCGAAGACGGCGGCGTCGAGGCGCCCGACGGCTCGCGGGGCAGCCTGGACGACGTGTTCGAGGACCGCTACGCGACCGACAGGGCGTGGGACGTCCTCGAGACCGTCGAGTCGGTCGCCGACGAGGTCGAGGCCACCCCCGCGCAGGTTTCGCTGCGCTGGCTCATGGACCAGGATCGGTTTACTTGCGTGCCGATCGTCGGCGCGCGCTCGCCCGAGCAGCTCGAGGAGAACGTCGGCGCCGTCGACGTCGAACTCAGCGGCGAGCAGTTCGAGCGGATCGACGCGGCCCGCTCGAGCGAGCAGTAGTTCAGCAGTAGAGAGTGATTTTCTTCGTTCAGGCGTGTCGAATCTGAACCGCCTGATTCGTTACGTACAGGTGAAGCCGATACCGCTGCGGTACTGTTCAAGCACAGCACCCGCGAGCGACCATCGGGAGCGAGCGGCCTTTTTAGCGTAGATTTTTGCGCGAGTGGTTCCGCGCGAAGCGCGGAATCCCGACGCGGAAAAAGGTACGTGTGCACGCTATACGTAACGAACAGACCAATTCAGATTCAGCACTGGATCCGAACAACGAAATGAGGAAAGTATCCGCTCTCGCTAGACCGTCGGTTCGAACTCGATGGTCGGTCTGTTCGGCTGCTCGAGCGTCACGAGCGTGTACACCGGCGACCGTTTCGGGTACTCACGGACGGCCATCTTCTCCTCGGCCGTGAGCTCGCCCGTCACCTCGACGTCGATCTCGAGTTCGCCGTACATCTGGTGGGCGCGGTCGACGTCGTGGATGCCAAAGAGCATCCGGAGGTCCACGGGTGCGCGAACCGCCGTGGTCACGCCCTCGAGGTCGATTCCCTCGCGGATCGCGTTGTAGACGATCGTCCCGTTGATGCAGGCGGTCAGCCCCGCGAGGGCGCCCTCGATCGCCTCGTGGCGGTCGGTCGCCTCGACGTACCCCATCGCCTCCTCCAGTTCGGGGGGCAGTCCGAACTCGAGGGTGTGTTCGCGTTCGGCGCCCATCTCCTCGCCGCCGAGCGCCCAGTCGCCGATCGTCGCGGTCGTCCGGTTGGCGACCTCCTCCGTGACGCCCGAGGCCCGAAACTCGAGCATGGCGTCCTCGGGGTTGGCCTCGACCCAGTCGATGAACTCGAGGTGTGTCTCGGCGTCGACGCCGTGTTCGATCTCACCGGCTCGTCGGTCTCGTCGTGCTGTCGACATCAGTGATCCCTCGAGCGACCGTAGACGGGGCGCGGTATTAACCGCGCCTCGCGAAACGGACCGAACGGAGGAGAAACGGGGACGTCCGGGGAGAAACGGGGACGAGCGAAACGGATCGGAACGAACGTGTCACGGATCGGCCGCGAGTCACAGGTTCGAACTCGAACCCCGAGCTCGGCCTACACGGCGTCCTCGACCATCGCGATGATCTCGTCGGCATCGAGCGGATCCTCGACCTCCTCGTCGTCGACGAACACCGTCGGCGTGCGGTCGACCCCTCTCCCGTCGGCGTCCTCCCACTCGGCGGCCAGCGTCGGGTAGTACGCGCCCTCCTCGAGGGCGTCCTCGACGACCGAGGGATCGACGTCGGTCTCCGCAGCCGCGATCTCGACCAGCTCCTCGTCGCTCGGCGTTCCCGCGTGCATCGCGAACCGCTTGAACTCGAAGAACTCCCCCGGGTCGTCGCCGCTCTCGGTCGCCGACTGGACCGCTCGTGCAGCGTTGGCCATCGGAATCGACCGATCCTCGTCGGCCGGCAGCGGAAAGTCGTGGTGACGGTAGGTCGCCGCGTCGTCATCGAGGAGGCGAGCCTCGAGTTCGGGGAAGACGGCGGCCTGGAACTCCTGACAGCTCGGGCAGGCGAGGTCCTCGTAGACGTCGATCGAAACGGTGCCCGAGCCGACCGTCGGCGTCGGAAGCTGGTCGGGGTCGGGGTCGACGCCGTCGAGTTCGTCGGGGAGCGACGCGCCGAACAGCGCCGTACAGCCGGCCAGCGCAGCCGACCCGGCCGTGGCAGTGAGCGTGAGGAAGGAACGACGGTGCATTCGCTCGAGCGTATGGAGTCGGGCCTGTTATCGATACCGTTTCCCGCAGGCGCCTCTCAGAAGATCGGCGTCGTGAGGACGAGCGCGTCGACGAGGATCGCGACCAGCACCGCGCCGAGGAACGCGTTCGAGGCGTGGAACGATCGGAACGCTGCGGCCTCGGTCTGCTCGAAGTGGAGGCCGACGGCGCTCCAGAGGAAGATCCCGCCGAAGACGAGCACCGTCGCCGCGTACAGCGCGCCCAGTTCGGTGATCCAGGCCAGCCCGACCGTTCCCGCGAGCGTCGCGGCGATGTAGTAGACGATGTGTTTTCGGGTCTCGGTCTCGCCCCGAACCACGGGCATCATCGGGAACCCGCCCCGGGCGTAGTCGTCCTTGTACGCCAGCGCGAGGTTGTAGAAGTGCGCCGGCGTCCAGAGGAAGATGACGCCAGCGAGCGCGAGTCCGGGAAGCCCGATCTCGTTGGTGACCGCAGCCCAGCCGATCAGCGCCGGGAGCGCGCCCGCGGCGCCGCCGATAACCGTGTTCTGGACGGTGTTGGGTTTGAGCAACAGCGTGTAGACGACGCTGTAGAAGATGATCGCAGTGAGGCCGAGCGCGGCCGCCAGCGCGTTGATCGTCAGGAAGACCGTCAGCGAGGCCGCGGTCAGGAACAGCCCGAACAGCAGGGCGTTCCGAACCGGGATCAGGTCGGTCGCCAGCGGTCGATCGGCCGTGCGGGACATCCGCTGGTCGACGTCGCGCTCCAAGACGTGGTTGAACGTCCCCGAGGCGCCGATCGCGAGCACGCCGCCGCCGAGCGTGGCGACGATCGTCGCGGCGTCGAGCGCCGGTCCCGCGGCCAGGGCCATCCCCGCGGCGGCGACGAGACAGAGTAGCCACATCAGGCGGGGCTTCATCATCTTGAAGTAGGCGAAGGCGGTCAGCCGGGCGCGGGCGAGTCGGCTCGAGGGAAGCGTTCGGCCTCCTCCGGCTGCCGCGGTCGTTTCGGAGTCGATCGGCTCCGGCGTATCCATGACCTCGTCCTCGCTCCCGGTCGCGAGCTCGAGATCCCAGGCGAGCGCCAGGACGATGGCCGTGAAGATCACGACGCCCAGCGTGAGGTGGAGCCCGGGAACGATCGCGGCGGGACCGAGCGTGGCGGTCGCGGCGCCGACGCCGACCTGCACGACGTAGAGGACGGCGCCGACGAGCAGGGCGGCGACGACGCGACTCGAGACCGCACCGAGCATCGCGGTGATCGCGGACGCGGCGACGAGGAGTCCGACGAGGACGGCGGCGAGCCGGTGACCCCAGGCGATCGCCAGGTCGGTCTGACTCAGCGGATCGACCGGGGTGTGACAGGTCGGCCACGTCGAACAGGCAGTGGCCGCGTTCGTGATCGACGTCGTAGCACCGATAATCAACAGCAGGTAGACGCCGAGCGCGGTCGCTGCGAGCAGTGCGGAGAAACGACGACGCGTCCGAATCGGACGGGGGAACGGGTCGGTTGCCACGGCTATTCTCGTCTACACCGTTCGACTCTGCGTATTTATGGTTCCCGCTTTTTTCGCCGGCGAACCCGCTCGCCCGAGTCAGTTCGGTCGCCGACCGAACAACTACGGCGTCGGTTACATCCCCATGTCCGCAGCGGCCTCCGGCACCGGTAGCTCGCGGGGCGAAACGCCGAGTAACTCCCCGACGTGATCGAGCGCCATGTCGAACCCGTAGTAGCGCTCGAGCTCGTCGCCGTCCGCCGTCGGCCGCACCTTCAGCATGGCGTACCCCTCGAGGTTCTGGGCGATCGCCGCGGTCGAGCCGGCTCGAGCCTCTTCGGTCGCGTCGGTCGTCTCGAAGGAGAGTCGACGCTCGTCTCCGGTCTCCTCGTAGCTGGCCCTGATCCCGTTCGACTCGGCGGTGCGGTCGTCGTCGGTCATACCGTATCCTGTGGAGTCGACAACCGGGAACCTGTCGGTTTCGTCGGCGACCGACACCGCTTTCGTTTCGCTCGCGAGAGGGACGAACGTGTCAGTCGCGACGCCGAACGGAACCGCGATCGACGACGCCGCGACCGAAGAGCCGATCGAGACGGTTCGGCTCACCCGGTCGAGCGCCGTCGGACTGGTTCTCGTCTCGGTCGTCGGCTTCTTCGCGTCGGCGTACGCGTTCGGCGCCGCCCTCGCCGCGATCCACGGGGCTTCCCTCGAGCCGATCGTCCTCTCGACCGGGATGTTGTCCCACGGCGGTCCGGCCCTGCTCGTCGCGATCGGACTCGGCGTGCTCTCGGTCGTCGCCCACGAACTCGTCCACGGACTGTTCATGGCCCGATACGGCGACTCGCCGTCCTACGGGATCGGCGTCTCGGTCGTCTTTCCCTACGCCTACGCTCGGGGTGGCGCCGCCAGCTACGGCCGGAACCAGCTACTCGTCGTCCTCCTTGCACCGCTCGTGATCGGTACCACGGCGGGGCTGGTCGCGATGGCGATCCGTCCGTCCCCGATCTGGCTCGTCCCGCTGGCGGTCAACGCGGCGGGTTCGGTCGGCGACCTTTGGATGGCGCTCGCGCTCTGGCGGTATCCGGCCGAGGTGCGCGTCGGCGACCACCCGCGAGCGGACGCTCGAGGGTTCGGGATCTACGCCCCGGCGGGCCCGAACGGGTCCGAACGGGACCGCACCGAACGGCTCCCCGGACGCGAGTTCCTCTCGCGGACCGCCGTCGGCGCCGCGGCAACGGCGGTCGCGCTCGCGGCGGTCCTCGTCGGACTGGTCTTTCGATCGCTCGCGGTCGACACGGGAACCGTCGTCGTCGACCTCGGCGGGTGGACGCTGCTTCGCCACGAGCTCCATACGGGGATCGTCGTCCTCGAGATCGGCGCCCGGTATCTCGCCGCGATCGCCCTCGGCGGCGGCCTCGCCTGGGCGATAGTCGGAACCCTCGCGAAACCGTAACCCTCGAGCGAGCGCGGATCGATCGCCCGGTATGAGCAAGTGGCTTCAGAGCGGCCGCCGCCGGGATCTCTGTTTCCTGCTCGCGGCCGAGGGCGAACTGCGCGGCCAGCAACTCAAGTCCCGCCTCGAGTCCCACTACGACGACCGTCTCGATCCGAAGTCGTTCTACGGCTCGCTGTCGGCGCTGGTCGAGACGGGGTTCGTCGAGAAGCGAACGGAGGGGCTCCACGACGTCTACGCGCTGACCGAGGCGGGCGAGCGGCGGGTTCACGACCACGGCGAGTGGGTTCGGACGTGTCTCGAGGAGACGGCCGAATAGCATATGTGTTCGATCGTATAGAAGTAGGTATGGTTGACACTCAGCTGAAGCGACAGTTGAACGCGATCATCCTGCTGCTCGTGATACTCGTGGGCGCCGCGCTGGGCCTCGCGACCGCGCTCGGTTCGGACGCGATCTTCGGATCGGTGTTCGGAGCGGCGATCCTGGCCGCCGTCACGATTCCCTACGCGATGACGTCGTCGACGGCGGACACGGACGAGAACGCTGAACCGAACGCGGAGTAGTCGATCACTCCTCGAGGACCTGATCGCCGATCGTGTTCCGCAGCACCTCGCTCGTCCCCTCGTAGATCTCGTTGAGTTTGGCGTCGCGGTAGAACCGCTCGGCGGGGAAGTCCTTCGTGTAGCCGTAGCCGCCGTGGATCTGAATTCCCTCGTTTGCGACCTCGCGGCTCACCTCGGAGGCGTACAGCTTGGCCTGCGCCGAGGCCTTGATGTAGTCCTCGCCGCGGATCTTCTTGTCCGCGGCCTTGTGCATCAGCAGCTTGGCGGCCTGGATCTTCGTGTCCATATCCGCGAGCTTGTGCTTGATCGCCTGGAACTCGCCGATCGGCTGGTCGAACTGCTCGCGCTCGTTGGCGTAGTCGCGGGCCTCGTCTAAGGCCGCGCGGGCGATGCCGACGCCGCGAGCCGCGATGGTAATCCGTCCGCCGTTTAGGGTCTTCAGGGCCTGGACGAACCCCTCTCCCTCTTCGCCGAGTAGGCGGTCCTCGGGAATCCGGAGACCGTCGAAGCGCAGTTCCGCGGTCGGACAGCCCTTGTCGCCGAGTTTCTCCTCGGTGCCCTCGACGTGGAAGCCGTCGTCCTCGCCGGGGCGGACGACGAACGACGAGATCCCCTTGTTGCCCGCGTCGGGATCGGTCTTGGCGAAGACGGTAACGGTATCTGCGACCGAACCGTTCGAGATCCAGAGCTTGCCGCCGTCGATAACGTACTCGTCGCCCTCTTTCTCGGCGGTGGTCTCCATCGCCGGGACGTCGCTACCCGCGCCGGCCTCCGAGAGCGCGAACGCGCCGACGTCGCTTCCTTCGGCCAGCGGCGTCAGGTACTCCTCTTTTTGGGCCTCGTCGCCGAACTCGTAGAGCATGTTTCCGGCGAGCGAGATGTGGGCGGCGACGACCGTTCCCAGGCCGCCCGAGCCCCGCGAGATCTCCTCGAGGCCGATCGCATAGGAGTGATAATCCAGTCCGGCACCGCCGTACTCCTCGGGGAACGGCATCCCCATCAGCCCGAGTTCGGCCATCTCGTCGACGAGGTCGGCGGGGAACTCGTCGTCGTGATCGATCTCGCTCGCGACGGGGACGATCTCCTCGTCGACGAACTCCGAGACCATCTCCCGAATCTGGCGCTGCTCGGCCGAGAGTGCAAACTCCATACGCAGATATTGCGAGGTTGATTATTTATTATTGTCTCTCCGCGAGGACGTCGACTCCGAGCGCGTCGTTCGGCGTTTTCGGGCGACGGGTCGATCGCTCCGGTCGGATTCGGTGACCGGTCGGCTCCGCGAGAATCCGTAACGGAACGACGCGCCGCGACCGCGGCGTTTTTCCGGGATGGGAACCAAACCGTATCGAGTAGATGACAACGGGCCAGCCTGAAACAAACCTCGATACCGACCTCGAGTGGTGCTACGAGGCGGTACACGGGGTCTCTCGGACCTTCTCGATCACGATCGATCGCCTCGACGAACCGATGGCGAGACACATCTGCCTCGGCTATCTCCTCTGTCGCGTCGCCGACACGATCGAGGACGCGGGTCACGTTCCGGCCGAGACCCAGACCGAGCTGTTGAACGCGTACGACCGACTGCTCGATCCGGCCGACCCCCTCGAGGTCGAGCAGTTCATGGCCGACGTCGAACCCTGGATCCCGGAGGAGCCAAACGCCGACTGGGAGGTCGTCGCGGAGACGCCACGCGTCTTGCGAACCTTCGAGGCGCTCGACGAGGAGCCCCGGGAGATCATGCGCGACCCGGTCCGGGAGCTCGTCGACGGGATGGCGATGTTCACGGATCGGTACGCCGACGAGGGCGGCCTGCGCCTGCAGACCTTAGAGGAGCTCGAGGAGTACTGCTGGTACGCCGCCGGCACCGTCGGTACCCTGATCACGGGGCTGGTCGCCCGCAGCGCCTCGCCCGACCGGGCCGAGGAGATGCGCAAGAACGCCCGTTCGTTCGCCCTCCTCCTGCAGCTCGTCAACATCGCCAAGGACGTCGAGAGCGACTACCACGAGGAGAACAACGTCTACCTCCCCGAGGAGTGGCTCGCCGAGGAGAACGTCGACGCCGACGCCGTCACCGCACCCGACAACCAGCGCGGCGTCACCAACGTCATCCAGCGAGTGACCGGCCGCGCGGAGAACTACCTCGACGATGCCCACCGCTACCTCGAGGTCGTCCCCGAGCGCCACGGCAACCGGCTCTCGGCGTGGGCGATCCCCTACCTGCTCGCGGTCGGCACCCTGCGGGAACTCCAGGAACGACCCGAAGACGTCGTCCGCGAGGGCGACGTGAAGATCTCCCGCGCCGAGGTGTTCGCCGTCATCCAACAGTTCGAGGACGGCGTCTCCCGCTCTCAGCTCCGCGATCTCCGCCAGGAAATGGCCGAGAAACCGCTGCACCGCTAACAGGGCCCGACCCGCGCCTCCAGCTCGCCGGTCGCCGTCACGACCAGCGCGACGCGCGCACAGTCCGGCCCCCAACCCGCCCCCTCGAGTCGCTCGGTGATCTCGCTGGCCCGGATCTCGAGCGTCTCACCCTCGTACTCGGCGCTGACGGTCCACTCGGCTGCGCTCTTTATCCATCGACCCGGAAGATGCGTCGCCCCCTCCTCGCCGGCCGGCGCCAGCCGGACCGTCCGCTGGGCTTCGATTCCGTTCCCCTCGACGGCGAACTCGAGCGTGAGGGGGTCGGCCGTCTCGTTGACGGCCTCGAGCGGACGAAAGCGGAGATGGTGGCGCGTCGCGTACTGGTTCCATCCGTACCCGCCCGCGAGGACCGTCCCGGCGCCGGCCGCACCCACACCGAGGAGCTGCCGACGGCTGTAGCCGGGCATCGGTCGACCGTTCTCGCCGTCCTGTAAAAAGCTTGCCGCGCATGCCGTCGGATCGACGGCGGGGCCGTCACTCGTACTCGTAGAACCCCTCGCCCGTCTTCTTCCCGAGGTCGCCGGCCTCGACCTTCCGCTTGAGCAGGTAGGCCGGCTTGTACCGATCGCCGAGCTCCTCGTGGAGGGTCTCGGAGGCGTGGAGACAGATGTCGAGGCCGATGTGATCGGCCAGCGTCAGCGGCCCCATCGGGACGTTCGTGCCGAGTTCCATCCCCGCGTCGATGTCTTCTTTCGTCGCGACGCCCTCGTCGTAGGCCCGGATCCCCTCGTTGATCCAGGGCATCAGGATCCGATTCGTGACGAAACCGGGCTTGTCGTCGGACTCCCAGGTCGTCTTGCCCAGCTCCTCGGCGAGGTCGTGGGCCAGTTCGGTCGCGTCGTCGGTCGTCTTCTCGCCGACGACGACCTCGACGCCCTCCATGATCGGGACGGGGTTCATGAAGTGCAGGCCGATCACCCGCTCCGGGCGGTCGAGTTCGGAGGCGATCGTCGTGATCGAGAGGGTGCTCGTGTTCGTCGCGAGCAACACGTCCTCGTCGCAGACTCGCTCCAGCTCCGCGAAGATCTCCTGTTTGACGTCCATCTCCTCGAGGGCGGCCTCGACGACGAGGTCGCAGTCGCCGAGTTCGTCGATGGCGGTCGTCCCCTCGATCCGACCGCGAATCGTCTCGGGATCCTCCTCGAGGGCGTCGCGGTGCTCGAGGCGACCGAGGCTGTCCTCGATCGTCTCGAACCCGCTCTCGACGAACTCCCGTTCGATGTCTCGGAGCACGACGTCGTACCCGGTCGTCGCGGCGACCTGTGCGATCCCGCTGCCCATCGTTCCCGCGCCGACGACGCCGATCCGGTCGATCTGATCGCGTACCATAGGCGGACTTTGCTTATCGGTGCCGTAAACGTGCCGATCGATCGTGTGGGACGTCGCCGGAGCCGGGACGTCGTATTATTTATTGTGGCTTCGAAGGGGGATAGTATCCAACGATCGTCGACCGAGAGTGAGTCTTACTACGGCTGTAAGTAATTTTTATCAGGTAGACCACCAGAGATATATACCGACACGGTGGACCGTCTAACAGATGATTCCGATCGACGACTCTCCGATCGTTCGCGACGGCAAGTCACTGATTCTCGCGATGGACCACGGCCTCGAGCACGGTCCCGTCGACTTCGAGGACGTCCCGGAGAAGCTCGACCCGTCGACGGTGTTCGAGACGGCGACCCACGACGCCGTCACCTGCATGGCCGTCCAGAAGGGGATCGCGGAGGGGTACTACCCCAGCTACGAGGACGACGTCAACCTCCTGTTGAAGGTAAACGGCACCTCGAACCTCTGGATGGGCGAGTACGACTCCGCCGTAAACTGTTCGGTCGACTACGCGGCCGAACTCGGCGCCGACGCTATCGGTTTCACGCTCTACGGCGGCTCGAACCACGAGGTCGAGATGGCCGAGGAGTTCCGCGACGTCCAGGAGGACGCCCGCGAGCACGACCTCCCGGTCGTCATGTGGTCGTACCCCCGCGGCCAGGGGCTGAAAAACGATACCAAGCCGAGCACCATCTCCTACGCGACCCGCCTCGGCCTCGAGCTGGGCGCCGACATCGCGAAGGTCAAGTACCCCGGTAGCTCCGAGGCGATGGAACACGCCTGCAAGGCCGCAGGCGATATGAACGTCGTCATGAGCGGCGGCTCGAAGACGTCGGACTACGAGTTCCTCTCGACGGTCGAGTCCGCCGTCAGCGCCGGCGCGAAGGGGCTGGCCGTCGGCCGCAACGTCTGGCAGCGCGAGAACCCCACGCGGATCCTCGACGCCCTCGAGAGGGTGATCTTCGAGGAGGAGACCGCCGACGCAGCCCTCGAGGAATGACCGGACGCGACGACGGTCGCGCGGTCGACGAGGTGGTCGAGACGATCGCGGGGTCGGCGCCCGAGATCAGGGACGGCCTCGTCGGCCGACGAGAGGACGCCGACGCGGAGAACCCCAGCGGTGAGACCCAGGCCGAGGCCGACGTCTGGGCCGACGACCTGCTCGCCGACCGCATCTCGTCGATCGACGGGGTCTGCCAGTACGCGAGCGAGGAGCGCCTCGAGACGATCGACTGCGGGGACGAGGGCGGCCTCTCGGTCGGCGTCGATCCCCTCGACGGCTCCTCGAACCTCAAGTCGAACAACACGATGGGGACGGTGTTCGGGATCTACGACGAGCCCCTCCCCGCGCCGGGAACCTCGCTCGTCGCCTCGGGCTGGGTGCTCTACGGGCCGATCACGACGATGGCCCTCGCCCGGGACGGAGTCGTCGAGAAGTACGAGCTGACGGACGACGACCGCAGCGTCGTCGACGAGGACGTCAGCCTCCCCGAGGACCCCCTCGTCTACGGTTTCGGTGGTCGCGTCCCTCACTGGTCGGACGAGTTCGAGGCCTACGTCCGCGAGATCGAGTCCGATCCGGACCACAAGCTCCGCTACGGCGGCGCGATGATCGGCGACGTCAACCAGGTGCTCACCTACGGCGGGATCTTCGCCTACCCCGCCCTCGAGGGTAATCCCCGCGGCAAGCTCCGCCTGCAGTTCGAGGGGAACCCCATCGCGCACCTCGTCGAAACCGCGGGCGGCAGCTCCTCGGACGGGAGCCAGTCGATCCTCGAGGTCGAGCCCGACGACCTCCACGACCGCGTGCCGCTACACGTCGGCAACGACGAACTGATCGACCGCCTCGAGGACGCGCTCGCCTAGGACGAGCCCTGTTTTGCGCATCGCTCGCGGTCGACGGATCGCGTTCGGTGAATCGAGGACCAGCGACGTCTACCGGGGCTGTCTCGAGTACGATCGGCTCGAGGCTGCGTCGTGTACGAGCCGGTCCGAGTGGTTCAATCGTCGGAACACGACTCACTGAACCGGGAGTCGATCTTCGACGAACCGGTTTTATACCTTGCTGACACAAATTGTCCACCAATGGCGAGTTCGAAAACGGAGTCACGGTCGCGCTGGTTCGCGTGGATATTCGAGGAGCCGGCCGGATGGCCGGCCAACGGGCTCCTCTTTTTGCTGGCAGCTACCTGCTTCACGCTGTCGTTCGTTCGCGGTTACTCCGGCTGGATGACCGCGGGCTGGTTTTTCAGCGTACTTGCCGTCGCCGAATCGGTTCCGGCGGAACGAGCGGTCCTCGCAGGAGCCGTTCGAATCGGCGGCGTCGGTCTCGTTCTTCTCGCCGCCCTCGCAATCGACACTGGGCTCGTCGCGTAGCCAACGACGGTATCCGCGGTTGTTGGCGTCGCATTGTCTGATGCTCCGGTTCTCACGGCCCCTGCTCGAATTCCGGTGCAGATAGGCCGTACCGGCAGTTCGCTTTCGAGGCGGATTCGTCACTCCAGTCCCTCGCACCCATCCGGCCGAAACGGAGCCACGGAACTACTCCGAGGATTCGAACTCCGAGACCGTCAGCATCGTCTCCACCGCGACGTCCGGCGAGACCGAAATCGAGTCGATGCCTTCCTCGAGCAGGAATTCGGTGTACTCCGGAATCGTCGAGGGCGCGTCGCCGCAGATGCCGACCGGTCGGTCGTGACGGTGGGCCTCCTCGATGAGCGAACTGATCGACCGCGTCACCGAGTCGTCGGTCTCGTCGAACAGCGGCGCGAGTTTCTCCGAGTTGCGATCGACGCCCAGCGTCAGCTGTGTGAGATCGTTCGAGCCGATCGAGAACCCGTCGAACAGATCCGCGAACCGATCCGCGAGCACGATGTTCGCGGGGAGTTCAGCCATCACGTAGACGTCCATCTCGTCGCTCGAGAGGCCGTACTCGTCCATGATCTCGAGCACGCGCCCGCCCTCCTCGGGCGTTCGGCAGAACGGGACCATCACGATGACGTTGTCGAGTCCAACCTCCTCGCGAACCTGTCGGAGCGCCTCGCACTCGAGGCGGAACGCGTCCCGGAACGCCTCGTCGTAGTACCGGGAGGCGCCGCGCCAGCCGAGCATCGGGTTCGCCTCCTCGGGTTCGTACTTCCAGCCGCCCTCGAGGTTGCGGTACTCGTCGGTCTTGAAGTCGCTGAGCCGGAAGATGACCTCGTCGGGGTAGAACGCGGCGCCGATCTTCGCGATCCCCGTCCGGAGGGCATCGACGAACTGCTCCTCCTCGCCGCGCTCGAGCAACTCGAGCGGGTGGGAGCCGACGTGGGAGGTGACGATGAACTCCTCACGGGCCAGGCCGACGCCGTCGACGGGGAGGTTCGCGAGCGCGAACGCCCGCCCGGGATCGCCGAGGATCAACTTGACGTCGGTGTCGGTTGTGGGGAGGTCGTCGACGACCTCCTCGGTGACGTCGTACTCGAGTTCGCCCTCGTAGACGCGACCGGTGTCGGCCGCGCAGTCGACGGTGACGGTATCGCCGTTCGACAGCGACTCCGTCGCCGCTCCGGTCCGAACGATCGCGGGGATGCCCAGTTCGCGGGAGACGATCGCGGCGTGAGAGGTCTTGCCCCCTCTATCGGTGACGATGGCGCTCGCGCGCTTCATCACCGGCACCCAGTCGGGGTCGGTCATCTCGGTGACGAGGACGTCGCCCTCCTCGACCTGATCCATCTCCCGGTGGTCCGAGAGCACGCGAACGGTGCCGCTTCCGATCGCGTTCCCGATCGCAACCCCCTCGAGCAGTGGCTCGTCGGTCTCCTCGAGGCTGTACGTGCGGAGGACGTTCCCCTCGGCTGCCCCGTGGACCGTCTCGGGCCTGGCCTGAACGACGAACAGTTCGTCGAGGTCCCCGTCGACGAGCCACTCGATGTCCTGTGGCGTCCCGAAGTGGTCCTCGATCCGGGTCGCGTACTGTGCCAGTTCGCGGATTCGATCGTCCGAGAGCGCGAACTCCGCTCGTTTTTCCTCCGGCACCGACTCGAGTTTGGTGCCCCCGTTTCGGCGGACCATCCGCTGGGCCTTGCCGCCGCACTCCTTCTCGACGATACCCGTCGTCGGCTTGAAGACGACGTACCGGTCGGGGTCGACGACGCCCTGGACGATCGGTTCGCCGAAGCCGTAGGCGGCCTCGATCGTGACGACCTCGTCGAACCCCGTATCGGGGTCGAGCGTGAACAGGACGCCCGACGAGGCCAGGTCCGCCCGGCCCATCTTCTGAACCGCGCAGGCGAGTTTGACGTCGAAGTGGTCGAAGTCGTTGTTCTCGCGGTAGACGATCGCGCGGTCGGTAAACAGCGAGGCGAAACAGTGTTTGATCGACTCGAGCAGTTCCGTCTCGCCGGCGACGTTGAGAAACGTCTCCTGCTGGCCGGCGAAGGAGGCCTCCGGGAGGTCCTCCGCGGTCGCGGAACTCCTGACCGCGACCTCCGGATCGTCGATCCCGAGTTCGTCGCCCAGTTCGACGTACCGCTCGCGGATCACCGACTCGAGTGCCGGCGGCATCGACGCCTCCGAAATCGTGCGCCTGATCCGCTCGCCGCGTCGCTGGAGGTCCGCGACGTCGTCGACGTCCAGCCCCTCGAGTTGCGACTCGATCTCGGCGTGGATGCCGGTCTCCTCGACGTAGTAGTCGTAGGCCGACGCGGTCGTCGTGAATCCCGGCAGGACGGGGACGTCGAGGTCGGCGAGTTCGCCGAGGTTCGCGCTCTTGCCGCCGACGGCGTCGGTGTCGTCGCCGCTCAACCCTTCTAGCGATCGGACGAACGAGTCTCGTGACATCGGCCTGTCACTCGGACCACGCGGACGACAATAAGTTCGCAGGGGGGCGACGGACGGCACGAGCACCCCAGGATTAACCCCCTGCGTCTGGGAGGGAGCCCTGCTATGCAGGACGCCCACGCCCAACTGGAGGCGGACGTCGCCGCACTCGAGGAGTTACCCGTATTCGTCGCTTACAACGCGAACGTCGACGCGATCGTTCGGGTCGACGAGGAACTCGAGTCGTTCCTCGAGCGACCGACCGATCCCGGTGCGGACGTCCCGCCGAGTCCGCTGACGTCGAAACGGGAACTCGCGGCGGCGATCGCACACACGATGGCCGCCGGCCGAGGAGACGAGATCGCGATGGCCGACGAGTTCGCGACGACGCTCGAGGCGGAACTCGAGCCCGACAGCCAGCAGATGGGCGGTCAGGCGGGGATCATGACGAACTTGCTCACCGCGCTGGGAACGGCGCCGATCACGTACACCTACCTGATTTCGGAGCGACAGCTCTCGATGTTCGACCACCCCGACGAGGTGCGGTATCCGACCGTCGAGGACGGGCAGGTGCGCCACGTCCCTCTCTCCGAGGCCGTCAACACGGATCGGACGAAGATCAACTGGGTGTTCGAGTTCAGAGAGGGAGACGAGTTTTTCGGCGTGACCGCGCCGGAAGACACCCGGTTCATCGCCGCCTCGAGGCCGCCGGAGTTCGACCTCTCTGCGGGGGATCTCGACGAGGAAATCGATCAGGTCGGCGAGGACGTCGACGGCGCCTTGCTGGCGGGGTATCACAACCTCACGCCCGACCACGTCGAAGAGGGGTACGAGGAGACCCACCGTCACGCGAGAGACGTCATCCATCGGCTCCGGTCCGGGAGCGACGTCGACGTCCACGTCGAGTACGCGGTCACCCACGACGACGACCTCAGGGAGAGCATGTACGAGTGGATCCTGCCGGAGGCGAACGTCGTCGGCGCCGATACGCACGAACTGACGATGCTGCACGACGACGCGGGTATCGACGCCGTCGACGAGCCGCCGTCGGAGGCGACCCCGTTCGAACCCGAGGAGATCCTCGACCACTACCGGATGCTCGAGGCGGTCCGCGAGGAACTCGGCGTCGACTGTCTGCAGTTACACGCGATGGAGTACCATCTGGCCGTGATGGAGTCGTACCACTCGCCGGAGGCGCTTCGACGGGGGCTCGAGTTTTCCGCCGTCAACGCCGCGACGAAGGCGGCGCTGGGACACATCTCCGAACCCGAGGACCTCGAAACCGGGCTGGAGTACGAGCGCTCGGAGTTGGGCCGGGAAGCGATCGAACTGCTGGCCGATCACGTCGGCAAGACGGCCGAGGACGGCGTCCTCGAGACTCCCACGGTCGCCGCTTGCCCCAATCGCGTCGTCGACGAACCGGCAGGAACGGTCGGCATCGGCGACATCGTCTCCGCCTCGAGTTTCGTCCTGGAACTCGCCGTGGCCAGCGGCCGATAGCGGCTCCGGGACGGCGGCAAGCGGTAGTCGCCGGAGGACGTCACGGCTCCTGGGCGCTGACCGGCACGCAAAACACCGGCACGTCTGCCTGGCGGACGACGTTTTCGGTCACGCTCCCGAGGAACCACTGGCCGATCCCCGTCCGGCCGTGGGTCCCCATGACGATCAGGTCGACGTCGTTCTCGGTCGCGTAGGAGGGGATCACCCTCACCGGAGCGCCGGTCACGGTCGATCCCGAGACGGTCACCCCGACGTCCTCGCCGCGCTCCCGGACCGCGTCGAGTGCCGCTTCGCCCCTGCTCTCGAGAGCCTCGAGGAGTTCGTCGCTCTCTCGCTCGTCACCGAGCGGACTCGTGTCGATCGAGTAGAGCGCGTGTATCGACGACTCGAGTCGGCTCGCGAGTTCGATCCCCCAATCGGTTGCGATCGCCGCACCGTCGCTGCCGTCCGTGGGCAAGAGAAATCGATCGAACGGGACGTCGGCGATTGCGGGTTCGTCGGGGTTCGGTGGAACCGCGAGTACGGGGGTCCGGGCCGTTCGGAGGACGTTCTCGGTCACGCTGCCGAGGAGCACTCTGTCGAGACCCGTTCGGCCTTTCGTCCCCATGGCGATGACGTCGATCTCGCGTCGACTGGCGTACTCTCTGATCGACTGGAACGGAGTCCCCTCCCTGATCGTGGTCGTGACGGCTATTTCGTCGTCGTGGTCCGTGGCCAGTTGCGCGACTGCCTCGACTGCCTCCTCGGCGTTCTCTTCGAACGACAGGAGATCCAGTTCGTCGAGATCCGACGCCTGGAATCGGGATTCGACGATCGACAGTACGTGGACGTCCGCGTCGATTTGCGACGCGAGCGCGATCCCGCGTTTGGCTCCTGCGAGTGCCCCGTCGCTGCCGTCGGTCGGTATCAGTATCGATTCGATGAACCGGCTCATGGGATCGTCCTGCGTTGCTTCACCGTCTCCGCGCATAACTGTGTGGGGGTCAGATAGGTGGCGTCGGTGCCGTCGCGGCTTCTCGTACCGATTCCTGACCGTCTCAGGAATCGGGTTCTACAGCGTCGACGAAAATCTCGAGGAGATCCACCAGCTGTCTGGGCAGCAGGAACCGTTCCCGGACGTGTTCCCGGGCACTGTCGCCGAACGATCGACGGCGCTCGTCGTTCTCGAGAAGAGCGACGATCCGATCGCCAGCACCCGTCGCGTCATCGGGATCGACGAGGTAGCCGTTCCGGCCGTCCTCGACCTGGAGCGGGATCCCGCCGACCGTCGAGCCGACGACCGGCGTGCGCTTCCAGAGCGCCTCCGAGACGACGAGGCCAAACCCCTCGCGCAGTGACTTCTGGACGACGACGTCCGACAGCCGCTGGAGGGCGTTTATCGTCGTGTCTGGGAGGTCAGTCAGGACGTGAACGTCCGGATCACCGACCGCTTTCTCGGCGACCTGCTCGTACAGCTCCAGTCCCTCCGGATCGTCCCCAGCCATCCCGCCGGCCAGCGCCAGCTGGAGCTCCGGCACCTCCTCCGTGGCGGTTCGGTACGCCTCGAGCGTCCCGAACTGATCCTTCCACGGGTCGAAACGGGACACCTGCGTCACCACCGGCGCGTCGAACGAGAGCGGGTCCAGCCGGTCGCGTTCGGCCGCCAGCTCTTCGTCCTCGAGCGAGCGGTTCTTCTCCGTCACCGGGTCGATCGACGGGTAGACGATGCTCGTCGCCGGCGTGTCGATCGCCACGTACTCCGAGCGACTGAAAATCGCGTGATCGATCGGATCGGTGTACTCCGAGACGAACGCGAGATAGTCGTCGACCGAGTCGGTGAGATCGACGTGACATCGCCAGAGGATGGGCGCGTCCGGGAGCCGTTCTTCGAGTCGCTCGAGCATGCCCAGCGGCTGCGGATCGTGAGCCAGCACGAGGTCGTACTCGTCTTCGATCTCGGCCGCGTTCCGCTCTGTCACCTCGCGATAGGTCGCTTTCATCTCGTCGGTCAACGGCTCGCCGCTCCCCTGGAGGCCGTTGTGGACCGCCTTCGTGACCTCGAAGAAGTCGTCGTCGGCGTCCATGACGAGCCAGTCGGTGTCGATGCCGAGGTCGTTACAGACCGGCACGATCGAGCGGAGCAACTCCGCGACGCCGCCGCCCGTCGCAGTCGAATTGACGTGCAGGATCCGGACGTCCGACAGCGTCTCGGCGAGTTCGCGGAGTCGCTCGAGGCGGTCGTCTCCCGTCACGGTGGCGTAGGCCTCGATCGACCGGTTCGGGAGTGAGGGAGGATGCATCGTCGGTGCACGTCACCACCACGACGACGCTCGTATCAGTTGGGGTCAGAAACGCGGATCGACGGGTTAGAGGGCGTTTATCTCCCGATATCCGACGGATCGAGGCCAACAAATTTACCCGCAGGGGGTGGAGCCTCGATCATGAGTGCGAAGACGAACGGCGGCTCGGAAACCGGCGAAACGCTTCGAATCGGGCTCAACGGCTTCGGACGGGTCGGACGCTGTCTCCTCCGTGCGTCGCTGACCCACGACGACGTCGATATCGTGGCGATTAACGACGTGATGGACGACGACGACATGGAGTATCTGCTCACCTACGACTCGGTCCACGGCCGGCTCGACGGCGTCTCTCGCCGCAGTGACACGCTCTTGGTGGACGACCAGGAGTTCCGGTTGCTCTCCGAGCGCGAGCCGTCGGAACTCCCGTGGGACGAACTGGACGTCGACGTCGCCTTCGAAGCGACGGGGTTGTTCCGGACCCGTGACGAGGCTGCACAGCACCTCGAGGCAGGCGCGGACAAGGTCATCATCTCGGCGCCGCCGAAGGGCGAGAAGGAGGTACCGATGTTCGTCTACGGCGTCAACCACGAGGAGTACGACGGCGACGACGTCCTCTCGAACGCCTCCTGTACGACGAACTCGGTCGCGCCGGTCCTGAAGGTCCTCGACGAGGAGTTCGACGTCGTCTCCGGACTCCTGACGACCGTCCACGCCTACACCGGAAGCCAGGGGCTCGTGGACGGCCCCATGGCCAAGCGACGGCGCGGCCGCGCCGCTGCCGAGAACATCGTCCCGACGACGACCGGGGCGGCCGGTGCGACCAGCGAGGTGCTCCCTGAGTTCGAGGGCAAACTCGAGGGGATGGCGATGCGGGTACCGGTCCCGAACGGCTCGATCACCGACATCACCGTCAACATCGAGGAAGACGTCGAGCGGGACGAAGTGATCGACGCGATCCGGGCGGCGGCCGACGACGACCTGGCCGGCGTCCTCGGCTACACCGACGACGAGATCGTCTCGCGGGACATCGTCGGGTTGCCCTTTGCCTCGTACGTCGACCTCGAATCACTGATGGTCGCAGCCAACGACACCGTGAAAGTGCTCGCCTGGTACGACAACGAGTACGGCTTCTCGAACCAGATGATCAAACTCGCGAAACACGTCGCGGCCGAGTCGGAGAGCATCGATGCCGGGCGAACCGTCGTCCACTGACGGAGACACGCGAGCAGTACTTTCCAGCCATGACTACGTTTCGAACTATCGACGACCTCGAACCTGGGCGACGCCTGCTCGTCCGGATCGACGTCAACGCCGCCGTCGAGGACGGGATCGCACAGGACAGTCGCCGGTTCGCAAGCCACGCCGAAACCATCCGGGAACTGCTCGCGGACGACCACGCGGTCGCCCTGCTTGCCCACCAGGGTCGGCCGGGCCGGGACACGTTCGTCTCGCTCGAGCAACACGCCGAGATCCTCGCCGACCACCTCGATCACCCCGTCGAGTTCGTCGCAGACACGTACGGCGAGGACGCGCTCGCAGCTATCGACGACCTCGAGTCGGGCGACGTGCTCCTCCTCGAGAACGCCCGGATGTGCGACGAGGAGTTACCCGAGGAAGAGCCGGACGTGAAAGCCGAGACGGACTTCGTTCGGACGCTCGCCCCGAAGTTCGACGCCTACGTCGGGGATGCGTACTCGGCCGCGCATCGTTCCCACGCCTCGATCGTCGGCTTTCCGCGCGTCATGGACGCGTACGCGGGGCGCGTGATGGAACAGGAGTACACGGCGATCACGGCCGTCCGGGAGCGGGAGTTCGACGGTCCGGTCACGATGGTCCTGGGCGGGACGAAAGCCGAGGACGTCATCCCGATCATCGAGCGACTCGACGACACCGTCGACCGGTTCTGTCTCGGCGGCGTCGTCGGCGAACTCTTCCTGCGGGCGGACGGGTACGACGTGGGCTACGACGCCGCCGAGACGTCGCTTTTCGACCACCAGTGGGACGACCATCGTGATCGACTCGAGCGTACCCTCGATGCCTACCGCGACCGACTGTCGCTCCCGACCGACTTGGCCTACGAGGACGACGGCAAACGCGCGGAAGCGTCGCTCGAGAGAGTCGAGAAGGACCGACCGTTCCTCGACGTCGGTTCCGAGACGGCCGATCGCTACGCCGACGTCGTCGAGGACGCCGACGCGGTGTTCGTCAAAGGCGCACTCGGCGTCTTCGAGGACGAGCGGTTCGCCCACGGGACCGTGACGGTCGTCTCGGCGATCGCCGGGACCGACTGTTTCTCGGTCGTCGGCGGCGGCGACACCGCCCGCGTCGTCGAACTGTACGACTTCGACGAGGACGGTTTCTCGCGCGTCACGGTCGCCGGCGGCGCGTACGTTCGCGCGCTCACCGGGGAGCCGCTCGTCGGCGTCGAGGTACTCGAGGGAGAGGCCTGAAATGACGGGCCCAACCACCGCTGTCGTTCTGGCCGGTGGCTACGCAACTCGCCTGTGGCCGATCACGAGACACCGCCCCAAGATGTTGCTCCCGCTCGGCGAGACGACGGTCATCGATCGCATCTACGCCGAACTCGAGACCCTCGATCGGATCGACGAGATCTACGTGAGCACGAACGAACGGTTCGCCCCCGACTTCGAGGCTCACCTCGAGGACGGACCGTACGACAAACCGCGCCTGTCCGTCGAGGAGACCGAACGCGAAGACGAGAAACTCGGCGTCGTCGGCGCGCTCGCCCAGCTGATCGACCGCGAAGGACTCGACGACGACCTGCTGGTGATCGCGGGCGACAATCTCTTCGACTTCGCGCTCGAGGAGTTCCTCGAGTACTTCGACCGATGCGAGGGCCCGGCGATCGCCGCCTACGACGTCTGCTCGCGGGAGCGGGCTACGTCGTACGGTGTGCTCGAACTGGACGGCGAACGCGTCGTCGGCTTCCAGGCGAAACCGGACGAACCGGAGAGTTCGCTCGTCTCGATCGGCTGCTACGCGTTCCCCGGTGAGACGCTGTCCCTGTTCGACCCCTATCTCGAAGCGGGAAACGACCCGGACGAGCCGGGCTGGTTCGTCCAGTGGCTCCAGGACCGCGAACCCACCTACGCCTACACGTTCGACGGTGCGTGGTACGACATCGGCACCAGGGGAAGTTACCTCGACGCCGTCTCCTGGCACCTCGACGGCGACTCCCACGTCGCCGAGTCGGCGACCGTTCGGGAGAGCAGCGTCGGCGACGACGTCCACGTGATGGCGGACGCGACCCTCGTCGACGCCGACGTCGAACGCTCGGTTATCTTCCCGGAAGCGTACCTCGGGTCGACGACCGTTCGCGGCTCGATCGTCGACGAGGGAGCCAGAATCAGCGGGTTCGACCTCGAGCGCGCCCTGATCGGTGCCCACACCCGGATCCCGGACGACCGGTGAGACGAGGCCAGCTTCCTGGTGGTGGGAGCTCACCGAACCGCTGTCGCCGTCGGTCAGATCCACTCGGCGACATCGTCTCGTCCTCGAGTTTCGTCCTCGAACTCGCCGTCGCCGAGGACGAGAATAACTGAGGCAACCCGCCTCGCGTCGCGGTCAGGACCCCGACGTCGACCCGCCCCACCAGGCGGTGAACTGAACGTAGACGCCGACCCCACCCAGTAGGAGGACATAGAACAGCCACCGCGGCCAGTTCGTCGAGAGAAACAGCAGCGTCAGAAACAGGACCCAGAGCCCGACGACGAGCGCGTCGACGAGGATGCGGGTCCCGACGCCGATGGCTGCCGCGAGGCTGGCGACGGCGCGGCGCAGCCGGGAGGGGTGATCGTCGGACATCCGGGATCCGTGCGTGGTATCGCGTTCCATGTTAGAAGTGATAACCGTACCGTTCGGTGACGCGGTAGGCGGCGACCCCCCAGACGTAGCTCTGGCCGGGCCACCAGGTGCGGGCGTTGTTGAAACCGGCGACGAGGACGTCTTCCTCCTCACCCCCTGGATCGTCGTAGTAGCTGACCGAGCCGCTGTCGCCGTCGGTCAGATCCATCTCGCCGCCCCAGCGGATCTGACCCCGGCGACAGAAGTCGTCGGTGAAACAGGTCACCGCGTCGAACCCCTGGACCCGACCGGTCGTGTGGCCCGTCAGTGCGCCCACCTTCTCGAGGCGTTCGTCCCGGGCGATGAGATCGGCGAGGCCCCAGCGTGTCAGTTGGCCGCGCACGCGGACCGGCTCCGGGGCGTCGATCCACGTCGACGGTTCGAGGGTGCCGTTCGGTTCGATGGCGGCGACGTCCTCGACGGGATACGCGTGTCTGACCGGGCCGAGTTCGACGGGCTCCTCGGCCGAGAGCGGGAGCGAGAGCAACGCCCCATCGACCTCGTCTTGCTTCTCGAAGGCGTGCTCGGCCGTGACGAAGTACCGTTGCTGACTTTCGGGATCGAACATGGCCGGCCCGAGCGTCGCAAGGCTCGAGGGCGTCTCGCAGGCGATTCCAGCGGGGACCTGGCTCGAGGTGAGTGATTCGGCCATCCGCGGCTCGTAGCGGTCGGAACCGTCCTCGACCGCCTCGACGTCGACGATCTCCCGGACGTTCAGGGAGACGCCCTCGGAGAGGTCGCCGACCGCGTCCCGGATCGAATCGAGGTCGCCGGAGACGCCGACCGAGACCGCCGCACCGCCGTCGTCGTACCGTTCGGGGACGACCGCGCTGCCGAGATAGCCGGTGAACGCGGCCCGGGAGAGGCGGTCGTTCAGCTCGATAGCCTTCTCGACGGCAGCGTACCAGTCCGCGGGAACGTACTCCGTGCGCTCCTCGAGCGACCAGGGGTCGTCGGGATCGCTCCGGACGAGCGCGGTGACGACCGGGACCTCGCCGTCGTCGGCCGCGAGGAAGTCCTCGACGCCGAGAAAGTGGGCCATACCGAGGGCGTACCCGCCGGTGGCGAGGGTCCGGAAGAACTCGCGGCGGCTCATCCCCTTCTCTACGTGGTCGCGAATCCTCGCGAGCCGACCTGCGGAACGGGAAGCTGTCGCATCGGACATACTACGGATCTCTCGAGTGTGGCTCTACGGCGTACCCCCCGGGTGTGCATAGCTAATCGTCACGTACACCCGTTGGATCGGAAGCTACTACGTGGTTGGGCAAATTAGAGGTTACCGATTCTGCCTGCAGGTGCTGTTCTGGTTTCGAACCGGGACAGTCACCGAAACCGCCGTTTCGGCGAAATCGTCGGTTGGATCCCGACGTCGGCGAGTGAAAACGGTTTTGGGACCCCCCGTCGCAATTTTTGTCATGAAAGTTCGTATCGCTGCGACCGCGTCCGACGACGAGGCGGCCGCGATCGCGGCTGCGCTGGCCGAACACGTCGGAAGCGACGTCGAGGTGTACGTCGGTGACGGAGACGAGCCGGCGGCGACCCACGAGGAGCCATCCGAACCGGAGCCAACGGCGGATCGATCAGTGGACGACCGCTCCGCGGAGTCGCTCGGCCCGACCGATCGCGAGGAACTGCTGTGGGCGGAGATCGAGGACATCCTCGAGGGGGGTCCGAAGAAGTACCGCGAGCAACTCGAGGACGGCGAGAAGCTGTTCGTCCGGGATCGCCTCGACCTGTGGTTCGGCGGGGAGGGCGGCGACCTGCTGTTCGAGGACGGGAAGTTCGCGGCGTTCGACGACTGGCACCCCCGCGGGGCCGACGCGGACGAGGAGACCGACGACCGACTTCCGGCCGACGGGCTCATCACCGGCGCCGCGGAGTTCGAGGGCCGGGACGTCCACTTCATGGCCAACGACTACACCGTCAAGCGCGGCAGCATGGCAGCCAAGGGCGTCGAGAAGTTCCTTCGGATGCAACAGCGGGCGCTGAAGACCGGGCAACCCGTGCTCTACCTGATGGACTCCTCCGGGGGCCGGATCGACCAGCAGACGGGCTTTTTCGCCAACCGCGAGGGGATCGGGAAGTACTACTACAACCACTCGATGCTCTCGGGACGGGTGCCCCAGATCTGCGTGCTCTACGGCCCCTGTATCGCCGGGGCCGCCTACACCCCCGTCTTCGCTGACTTCACCGTCATGGTCGAGGAAATGTCCGCGATGGCGATCGCCTCCCCGCGGATGGTCCAGATGGTCACCGGCGAGGACATCAGCATGCAGGACCTCGGCGGCCCACAGGTCCACGCCGCCGAATCCGGCTCCGCGGACCTCGTTGCGCGCGACGAGGAACACGCCCGCGAACTCGTCGCCCAGCTGATCACGTACCTGCCCGACAGCGCCGACGAGAAACCGCCGAAACAGGAGCCGAAGCCGCCGGCTGCCTCTCCCGAGGGGATCGACGCGATCGTTCCCCAGGAGCCCAACAAGGGGTACGACATGACCGACGTCATCGATCGAATCGTCGACGACGGCTCCTACTTCGAGTTACGGCCCGACTACGGCGAGGAGATTATCACGGCCTACGCCCGGATCGACGGCCGGCCCGTCGGCATCGTCGCGAACCAGCCGGCCCACCGCGCGGGCGCGATCTTCCCCGACGCCGCCGAGAAGGCCGCGGAGTTCATCTGGAAGTCCGACGCGTTCGACATCCCCCTGCTCTACCTCTGTGACACGCCCGGCTTCATGGCCGGCTCGCAGGTCGAGAAGGATGGCATCCTCGAGCAGGGCAAGAAGATGATCTACGCGACGTCGTCGGCGACGGTTCCGAAACAGACCGTCGTCGTCCGCAAGGCCTACGGCGCGGGCATCTATGCGATGGGCGGCCCCGCCTACGACCCCGAGAGCGTCATCGGCCTGCCGTCGGGCGAGATCGCCATCATGGGCCCCGAGGCCGCGATCAACGCCGTCTACGCGCGCAAGCTCTCCGAGATCGACGACTCCGAAGAGCGCGAACGCCGCGAGCAGGAACTGCGCGAGGAGTACCGCGAGGACATCGACGTCCACCGGATGGCCAGCGAGGTCGTCATCGACGAGATCGTCCCGCCGAGCACGCTCCGCGAGGAGCTGTCGGCCCGCTTCGGGTTCTACGAGGGTCTCGAGAAGGAGCTGCCGGACAAGAAACACGGCACGATCCTGTAGTTCGGTATCGGGAACCGTTTAGCAGCCGCCTATCCGATCGCTATCGCTCCCATAACAAAACCGCTTCTCGTCGAGCGAGCCATACGCTCCCGAGGGCGGTCGCCGGTTCGACTCCGGCGGGGAGACTCATGAGCCTCGACGAGGGATACGCCTCGAGACGGCTTCCCGGCGAGCTGACGCCGCAGACGCTCGAGCGCGCGCTCTGGCTCCTCGTCGCGCTCTCGCTCGTCGGCGACGTCGTCACGACGTTCGTCGGCCTCCAGCTCGGGCTGGCCGAATCGAACCCGATCGCCAGGAACGTGATCTACAGCTACGGGCTCGCGGGAATGCTCGCGATGAAGGGGGCTGCCGTCGGCATCGGCCTGGCCTGTCGTCCCCTCCTTCCCCAGGTGTATCGGGTGATCGTCCCCGCCGGGCTCGCGATCCCCTGGACCGTCGCGGTCGGGATCAACCTCTACATGATTTCGCGGGTCGTCTGAGTCCGCTCGAGCCGGGTAACGGGGAACGCCTCTACGGTCGCTCGTCGTCGTTCCCGTCCTCGAGTGCGACCCGCCAGCCCCGAACCGCGTCCCTGATCGCGGTCCACTGTGCCCGCGTGCCGGGAATCCCTGCCCGTTCGGATCCGTCCGCCGCGCGCTCGAGTTCGGCACGAACCGCGAGCGGAGCGTCGATGGAGCGAAACGCAAGCGTCGACCCGCTCGCGGTCTCGATCGAGACCGTTCCGGCGTCGATCACCGTCTCGAGGGCACCCTGCGTGACGGTCGTGTTCTGGACTCGCTCGAGGCCGACCGTTCGCACCGAGACGCCGACCACGCCGCGTCTGATCGCTAGCCGACGGTCTGTGATCACGAACTCCGTCCTCGCGAGTCGGACGTAGGGCCACAGCGGCACCGCCGCGAGCACTGGAATCCAGCCGAGCGCCAGGATCGTGAGGAACTCGAGCGCGACGCCGGCGGCGACCGCGATCATGGCGAGGGTTGCGCCGGCCAGCCACGGGTAGACGGTCTGGATCCGAGGCCGACCCCGCCAGCGGAGCTGTTCGTCCGACTCGAGTGCCAGCCAGGATGCGACCCCGTCCCGATCGGTCGGATCAGTGGGCTCGCTCGAGGCACGACTCGTCACGGCCGTCATCCTCGGTTCCGATCGTCGTCCGACGAGCGCGCCGTCGAGGAGTCGTCCTCAAGCGGACGGTCATCGAGCGACGGATCGTCGCCCTCGAGGAGTCGGTCGTCGGACGGATCGCCGTCGGACGGGCCCTCATCCGCCGGGTTTGCGTCGTCCGTCGGCGGCTGTCGTCTGCGAACGGGCTCCCGACGATCCGGTTCGGATTCGGTCCTCGACTCGGCTTCGGCTTCCGAGTCGGGCTCGAGCAACCGTTCGCCGTCGACATCTGGCATCTCACCGTCGATATCCGGCATCTCGCCGCCGTCGTCCGACCCCTCGACGGCCGAACGGATCGCCCGTAGTTCGGCGAGGATCTCCTCGAGGACGTCGCCCTCTCCCTGACCCGGATCGCGGTGACGACCGACCTGCTCGCTGATCCGCTGTTGGACCGTTCGGGGGTCCGGAACGGATCGGAACGCCATCTCGACGCCTGCGCCGCCAGCGGTCGTGAGCTGGACGGTGCCGTAGCCGAAGGTGGAGCCGAGCGCGGACTGGCTGTAGGAGATGTCCTGGACCTTCTCGTGATCGATCCGTTTGACGTCCCGAGAGAGCACGCCGGTCTTCCGGTAGACGGCGCTGTCGGTGATAACGTAGACCGTGTTGCGGATCCGAAGGTACTCGCCGACGATGATCAGGATCCCGATCAGCACGATCGAGAGCGGAATCCCGATCGCCAGCGTCGGCAGCAGCGTCCGACGGTCGGGGCCGCCAGCCCAGACGATCTCCTCGTCGTCCTCCAGCGAGAGCCACTCGAGGTCGCGCTCGAGGGCAGCGTCACCGGAGGTCGACATCGTCACTCCGCCTCCGCGTGCTCGCGTTTCAGCGAGAGAACCGTGCGCTCGAACTCACAGACGAGCTCGTCGCTCTGGTTGAACGCCTCGACGCGCATGGTGACGATCCCGCGCTCGCCGTCGCTGGTCTCGCGCTTGTCGGTCACCGTCGACTGTACTCGGATCGTGTCGCCGTGGAACACCGGCTGGGGGTGTTCGACGTCGTCGTACGAGAGGTTCGCGACGATCGTCCCGTCGGTCGTCTCCGGGATCGAGACCCCGACCGCCAGTGACATCGTGTAGAGGCCGTTGACCAGCCGCTCTCCGAACTGGGTGCCGCCAGCGAACTCCTCGTCGAGGTGGAGAGGCTGCTGGTTCATCGTCATGTCACAGAAGCGCTGGTTGTCGCCCTCGGAGATCGTCCGTCGGCGCTCGTGCTCGATCGTCTCGCCGACCTCGAACTCCTCGTAGTACAGTCCCGTCATGCGTTCTACCTCCACGAGACCGCACAAAAACGCGTCGGGATCTCGAGGGGTCGTTCGTCCGCTCGATGATGCGGGGTGCGAGCGGTCGTCCCGCTCCTCTCGGGGTCGCAAATATTGTCGACACTCGCTCGCAGTGACAAGGATTATTGTCCGGTGTGAATACCAGTTACACCTGCACCCGGAGGCCGGTCCGGCGGGAGGTCGTCGGCCGAGTCGAACACTGCTCCGGTCGGTGCAGCCACCGTCTCACTATGACTACAGCCGAATCCACAGCGGAACCCGAATCCGAGAGCGCCGTCGAAACCGCCCGCCGCCAGCTCGAGCGCGCCGCGTCACACCTCGAGGTCGACGAGGGGGTCGTCGAACGGCTCCGTCATCCGACCAGCGTCTACCGAGTGTCGATCCCGCTCGAGCGCGACGACGGGACGACCGAGATGTTCACCGGCTACCGCGCCCACCACGACAGCGTCCGCGGCCCGTACAAGGGTGGGCTACGCTACCACCCCGGCGTCACCGAGGACGAGTGCGTCGGGCTCTCGATGTGGATGACCTGGAAGTGTGCCGTGATGGATCTCCCCTTCGGCGGCGCGAAAGGAGGGGTCGTCGTCAACCCGAAGGAGCTGAGCCGGGGGGAGAAAGAGCGGCTCACCCGCCGGTTTGCCGAGGAGCTCCGTCCCGTAATCGGGCCGATGAAGGACATCCCGGCTCCTGACATGGGAACCGATCCCCAGACGATGGCGTGGTTCATGGACGCCTACTCGATGCAGGCCGGCGAGACGACGCCCGGCGTCGTCACGGGGAAACCACCGGTCATCGGCGGTTCCGAGGGTCGCGAGAAGGCCCCCGGCCGAAGCGTCGGGATCGTCACGCGGGAGGCGATCGAGTACTACGGCCGGGAGCTCGAGGAGACCACGGTTGCGGTTCAGGGCTTCGGTAGCGTCGGCGCGAACGCGGCCCGCTACCTCGACGAACGTGGCGCGACGATCGTGGCGGTCTCGGACGTCGACGGCGCGATCTACGATCCCGACGGGTTCGACACGAACGACGTCGAGGACCACGACGAGACGCCGGGGATGGTCTCGACGTACGACGCCCCCGAGACACTCTCGAACGCGGAGCTGCTCGAGCTCGACGTCGACGTCGTGATCCCTGCGGCGATCGGGAACGTGCTGACGGTCGAGAACGCCCGTAACGTCCAAGCCGACATGATCGTCGAGGGGGCGAACGGACCGACGACGTCGGCGGCAGACCAGGTCTTCGAGGACCAGGGCGTTCACGTGATCCCGGACATCCTCGCCAACGCCGGCGGGGTGACGGTGAGCTACTTCGAGTGGCTCCAGGACATCAACCGCCGTGCCTGGAGCTTAGAGCGGGTCCACAAGGAGCTCGAGTCGGAGATGCTCCAGGCGTGGAACGCCGTTCAGGAGGAGTACGACGCACGAGACGTCACCTGGCGCGACGCGACCTACCTCGTCGCGCTCTCGCGGATCGCGGACGCACACGACGCCCGCGGCCTGTGGCCGTAGTCGTGGGTATCGTCCCCGTCGGCAGCCGTGACCGTTGGGTCGGGGTCCCACCCCTCGTTCAGAGTGAAACGGCTCGGGAGTAGTGGGGCTACGGAAACGAGGAGCGGAGCCGACTGCTACTGGAACGGAAAGCGACGCGAGCGAGTAACAAGGAACGAGGAGTGGAGCGGAGAGTTGCGGGAACGAGGAACGGAGCCGAGAGCTACGAGAACGAGGAACGGAGCCGAGAGCTACGAGAACGAGGAACGGAGCCGAGAGCTACGAGAACGAGGAGAGATCGACGCGTCCGCGCGTCGAATCGGTACTGTCCGCGAGTTTGTCGTAGGGCGGCAGCTCCTCGAGCGAGTCGTCGCGGCGAACGGCCTTGACGATGTGTTTCGGATCGGTGACCAGCCGGTGGAGGAGGTAACTCCCCTGGGAGCGGCCGCCGCCGGTCTTCTCGGACTCGATGACGCCCAGAAACGCCTGCTCCTTGAGCTGACGGTAGAGTCCGTTCTCGGTGATCGGATCGGTCGCGACCAGCTCGCAGATATCGGCGTAGCGCTCGTAGATCTCGCGGGTCTTGTACGTCTCGCGGTCGCCGGTGACGATACAGCTCGCCAGGGCGTACAGCGCCAGCTTCGCGTGGGCGGTCGCTCCACTGGTGAGCTCCTCGATCCGGTTGATCTCGGCGACCTCCTGGGCCTGCTTGATGTGGCGTTCGGAGACGCTTTCCGAGGCCGTTCGGCGCGCGAGCTCGCCGGCCTCCTTGAGGATCTCGATCGCCTTGCGCGCGTCGCCGTGTTTCTTCGCCGCCAGCGCCGCACAGAGCTCGATCGTCCCGTCCTCGAGCACGTCCGGCTGGAAGGCGTCCTGACGATTGCGCATGATCTCCCGGAGCTGTGCGGCGTCGTAGGGGTGGAAGAACAGCTCCCGGTGGCCGAAGCTGCTGTCGATGCGCTCGTCTAACGTCTCGCGGTACTGGACCTTGTTCGAGATGCCGATGACGCCGATGTAGGCGTCGGTCTTTCGGGCCTCGCGGGCCCGCGAGAGCTGCATCAGGATGTTGCTGTTGTCGAGCTTGTCGATCTCGTCGAGGATCACGACTACCGAGTCGAAGAACTCCTCGAGGACCGACCAGATGTGCTGGTAGTACTCCATCGTACCGACGCCTCGAACCGGGATGTGCTGGTCGTAGCCGGTCTGGTCGGCGAGGTTGAGTGCGAGCTGGCGGGTCGCGCGCGTCTCGGTGTTGGCTTCGGAGCAGTCGACGTAGAGCACGCCGCAGTCGATATCGTTGTCCTCGGCGGCGTCACGGGCCCGCGTCGCGACGTGGCGGGAGATGAGACTCTTTCCGGTCCCGGTCTTGCCGTAGATCATCACGTTGTTCGGTGGGTCGCCCCGCGTGATCGCCCCGACCTCGGCGGCGACGGACTGGATCTCGTCGTCCCGACCGACGATCCGGTCCTCCTCGGGGACGTGGCCGACGTGCAGGAGTTCCTTCCGATCGAAGATCGGATCCTGCGACTGGAAGAGGGGATCCCCACCGGCCTGTTCGGTCATGTTGCTGTCCTTGGAGAGTCGTATAATAAAACTATGGAAGGTAGCTCAGACTGATAACGGATCCCGAGCGGCGTTGAACCGGCGCATTTCGAGAGAAGCCGTAAGGGAGGCCCGAAGGCCGCATGCAGACTGAACTCTGGGACGACGCCTCCGAATCCCCGCTTCGCCCCGACCCCTCCCCCACCCCTCGTTCAGAGTGAAACGAGTCGAGAGAGCGGGTGGGGGTGGGGTGAGGTGGATGGAGTGAACTGGGGGGAGAAGGATCGGGAACAGAGGTAACGACTAACACGAAAGTGTAGGTATACTACTGCTACTGCTACTACTACTACTTCCTCAAACGAGGTCTACTAGTTAGTATTATATTTTATGGTATAGGTTATTATCACTTGTTCTCGGACGACACCTAGAATAGATCTAGCTAGTTACTGTATCTATCTAGAATCCTACCTAGGTATAAGATAGGATAGTGGGAACAACTCCTGGGGCGGAGTACCAACTCCGCTCTTCCCTTTCGATCGAGCGGCCGTCCGGAGTCGTCTCGAAGCGGCTTGTACGTGGCCTTCTCGTCCGATACGCCGACTCTCGAGTAGTAGCCGCTTCACGCCATCCGCCCTCGCGGGGGCGGACACCTTCGAAGGCCTTTTCACTCTGAATTGGGGGTGGGGGTGGACACACACCCAATTCAGAGTGAAACGCCGCGACTACACCTCGCCAGTCCTCCCGGTTCCCGCTCGAGCCGTTACACTCTGAACGAGGGGACCGGGGGACGGGTCCGAGAGTAGTTTCCCCGTCCGACGTCGTCTTCCCAGCCCCTGGGAAGAGACGCTGGGTGAAATACCGTCCGTTCCGAACACGCGACTATGGAAGACGAGACACCGCGGACGGACGACGAGACCAAACGCGCAGTTATCGACCGAACGCGGGAGGTACAGTTAGCCGACGGCGACCCGGTCAGCGAGCAGTTGCTCGAGGACGTCTCCGTCGAGGACGGCGTCGTCACGTTCACGGTCGTCTTCGATCGGCTCAACCGACGGCTGAGCGAACGCCTCTCGGACCAGCTTCGAGGCGCCGGGCTCGCCACGGAGGGGATCGACCACGTCCGGATCGAGGCGACCGACGCCGAGGCGCCCGAGAGCGGCCTTCCCGTCACGGGCGTCGACTCGCTGATCGCGATCGGCAGCGCGAAGGGTGGCGTCGGCAAGACGACGATCACCGCCGCGCTCGCGCGTGCGCTCGACGAGTCCGGGCTCGACGTGGCGGTCTTCGACGCAAACGTTTACGCACCCGACATCCCCGACTTGCTGGGTGCCGAGGGACCGATCCAGAACACCCCCTCGGGTCGACCCCAGCCGATCGATGCCGACGGAATCGAGGTCGTCAGCCTCGATCTGATCGCCGAGGACGGCCCCGTCGCCTGGCGCGGCGCAATGGTCCACGACGTCCTCAAGGACCTCCTCGGGGACGCGACCTGGGACGACCGGGACGTGCTCCTGGTCGACCTTCCGCCGGGGATCGGCGACGCAGTCTACACGATCGTTCAGCAGGCACCGCTCGACGGCGCCCTGCTCGTGAGCACGCCGACCGACGCCGGCGTCAGGGCAACCGAACGTACCGGCGCCCTGTTCACCGCGAACGACGTCGAGACGATCGGCGTCGTCCCGAACATGACCGCGACCGAAACGAACGAGTCGCCATACGACGGCGACGGGCGCAACCTCGAGGACGCGATCAACGAGGACGCGGTCGCCTCGATCGAACCCGTTCCGTTCGACCCCGCGCTTCGGAACCCGACGGAGCGATCGTTCGTGGACGGCACCTCGGCGGGGGAGCGGGCGATCGCCGATCTCGCCGAGACCGTCGAATCGTTCGTCGCCGGGAAGGGCGGAACGCGGGCGCCCGAGGACGCCATCGACCTGCGTGGGCTCCCGCCAGAGGCCTGCAAGCGACAGGCGATCACCGAACTCGGTATCGCCGAGGACGGCCGACTATCGCTGCTCTGTCGCCACGACCCCGAGCGGCTCCGCGAGTCCGTCGCGGAGACCCTCGAGTCCGACGGCAAACGCCTCGAGCGAGCCGACGTCGAGGATCTCGGACAGGAGGGCTGGCTCGTCGAGTTCGAAACCGAGCCGCTCGCGCGGTCCGAACTCCTGGCCTGAGTCATCGATCCGGCTCGAGGCGTCAACCCGACTCGGGCCGTCAACCTGACTCGAAGCGTCAATCCGCCTCGAGTCGATTCGACCCGACGCTCGCGTCCTCGGCTCGGCGGTCGTCCGGAACGGCTTTCGAACGATCCGAACCGGTGTCTCGTTCCTTTTCCAACCCTGTTATAAATGGCCCGCTATACCGTGGTCTCTGGGCCGCTCGTCCCCATTTGCTGGGAACAGCCGCGTCTGGTTAAAGAACGGACTCCCAACGACATCCTGTATGAAACACGGACAATCGGAACCCACGGAACGGCATCCGTGCCGGGTAACGACCGCACCGTCCGTCGGCTCGCTTCGAGCGACGTCCGCGGGGTGGGACGATGTCTGAATCCGAGGACGACGCCGGCATCGAGATGACCCGCCGCGAGCTCGGCGCCGCGGCGGCCGGGGTCGCCGGTGCCTCCGGACTCGGGCTGCTGGGCTACCGCCGACTCTCGGGCGACGCCGACGAGGGACCGATGAACCCACTCGAGGAGTATCCGAATCGCGAGTGGGAGGAGCACTACCGCGACGTGTGGGAGCCCGACGACTCCTACATGCTCACGTGCCAGCCGAACGACACGCACAACTGCTACCTCGAGGCGTCGGTCAAGAACGGCGAAATCACTCGCCTCGGCCCGTCGATGAACTACGGCGAGGCGACGGACCTGCACGGCAACCAGGCGACCCAGCGCTGGGACCCCCGCGTGTGTAACAAGGGTCTGGCGATGATCGAGCGGTTCTACAGCGACCGCCGCGTGAAGGCCCCGATGGTCCGCGAGGGGTTCCTCGAGTGGTACGAGGACGGTTTCCCCCGCGAGGACGACGGCTCGATGCCCGAGGAGTACGCCAACCGCGGCGAGGACGACTTCATCGAGGTCGACCACGAGGAGGCCTACGAGATCGCTGCCGAGACGTTCATCGAGATCGCCGAGCAGTACAGCGGACAGAGCGGTATGGAAGCCCTGCTCGAGCAAGACTACGACGAGCGCGTCGTCGAGCAGACCGAGGGCGCCGGCGTCCGTTCGATGAAGTTCCGCGGCGGGATGCCGCTGCTCGGTCCGATCAAGCTGTTCGGCCAGTATCGGACGGCGAACTCGATGGCGCTTCTCGACCACCACGTCCGGGACGTCGGCGAGGACGAGGCTCTGGGCGCGGTCGGCCTGGACAACTACTCGTTCCACACCGACCTGCCGCCGGGCCACCCGATGGTCACCGGCCAGCAGACGGTCGACTTCGACCTGGCGAACGTCGAGTACGCCGACCACGTGGTCCTCTGTGGGATCAACTTCCTGACGACGAAGATGGCCGACTGCCACTGGCTGACCGAGGCCCGCCTGAAGGGCACGAAGGTCACTGGCATCTTCACCGACTACAACGCGACGGCCTCGAAGTGTGACGAGCTGATCACTGTCCGGCCGGCGACCGACTCAGCGCTGTTCCTCGGCGCGGCACGGGTCCTCATCGAGGAGGAACTCTACGACGAGGAGTTCGTCCGCAAGTACACGGACCTCCCGATGCTCGTCCGACTGGACGACGGCGAGTTCCTGCGCGCGAGCGACGTCATGGAGGACTACGAACTTGGCGAGCTCGAGACGACGGCGACGGTCGCCGACGAGAGCGAGCGTCCGGGCGTCGACATCACCGACGTCGACGAGCAGTTCATCACCGACGAGATGCGCGAGGAGTGGGGCGACTTCGTGGTCCGCGACGACGAAACCGGTGAGCTGGAGGCGGTTACCCGCGAAGAGGTCGGCGACGAGTTCGACGTCGCGGCGACGCTCGAGGGCACCTTCGAGGTCGAACTCGCCAACGGCGAGACGGTCGAGGTGCGTCCGGTCTTCGATCTCATCAGAGAGCATCTCGTCGAAACGTGGGATACGGACTCGACCGCCGACGTAACCGGGACCGCCCCGGAAGCGGTCGAGAACCTCGCCCACGACCTCGCCGACAACCAGGAGGAGACGCTCATCCTGACAGGAATGGGTCCGAACCACTACACGAACCAGGACCTGAAAGACCGCGCAGCCTTCCTGGTCGCGTCGCTGACCCAGAACGTCGGCAGCTTCAGCGGGAACATCGGCAGCTACGCCGGTAACTACCGCGCGGCGTACTTCAACGGCGTCTGGCAGTACACCCAGGAAACCCCCTTCGATCCCGAACTCGATCCGGACGAGCCCGCGGAGGTCGACGGCCGGTTCGACATGCAGTCGGCCCACTGGTACGCCAACCTCGACGAGCCACTGGAAGTCGAGGGCGAGTACTTCCAGGGCGACTCGCACATGCACACGCCGACGAAGTCGGTGTGGATCGCCGGGTCGAACTCGTTCCTCGGCAACGCGAAGGGCGCGTACAAGATCATCGAGAGCGCCCTCCGGACGGGTCGCATCGAGGCGTTCTTCTGTAGCGAGTGGTGGTGGACGATGACCTGTGAGTACTCGGACATCGTCTTCCCGGCCGACTCGTGGGCCGAGCACAACGTCCACGACATCACGGCATCGGTGACGAACCCGTTCGTCATCACGATGCCCGAGTCCGGAATCGACCGGATCTACAACACGCGCAACGACGCCCAACACTACAAGGGCGTCGCCCAGAAGCTCGCCGAGAACCTCGACGAGCCGCGCTTCGATGACTACTGGGAGTTCATCGACGAGGACGAGTACAAGGCCAAGCCGTACCTCCAGCGGATCATCGACAACTCGAACATGGTTAAGGGGTACGACGTCGAGGAACTGCTCGACGACGCCGAGGACGGGACGCCGGCGCTGATTATGTCCCGGACCTACCCGAAGTACGTCGGCAGCCGGCAGATCCAGGACGACGATCCCTGGTACACCAAGACCGGACGGATGGAGTTCTTCCGTGAAGAAGCGGAGTTCACGCAATCGGGTGAGAACATCCCGGTTCATCGCGAGCCGATCGACGCGACTCCCTACGAACCGAACGTCCTGGTCGACGACAGCGACAGCCCGGTGATCGACCCCGAAACGCCGGACGATCTCGGCTGGGAGGACGACGGCGTCGGCGACACGAAGGCCCGGCAGGTCCGAAACGTGATCAGGACGCCGACGGAGCTGCTCGACTCCAGCCACCCCCTCTCGGAGCTGGCCGAAGGGTACGAGTACATCTACATGACGCCGAAGTACCGCCACGGAGCCCACACCTTCGCGAACTCCCTGCCGAACATCGCGGTATGGTGGGGCAACCACGGCGACATGCACCGCGAGGACGAGCGGATGCCGTACTACGGTGAGGGCTACGTCGAGATGAACCCCACTGACGCCCGGGAAGAGGGGCTCTCCGACGGTGACTACGTGTGGGTCGATGCGGACCCGCAGGACCGCCCGTACATCGGGTACGATCCCGACGAGGGCGAAGACGATTACGCCCGCGCGATGATGCGAGTCCGGTACCAGCCCGCGATGCCCGAGGGAGTTACCCGAAGCTGGATGAACGTCAACCAGACGTCGCACAAATCCTACGAGGCACAGGAAGAGCGCGACGACGGCATGGCCAAGTCCGAGGACACGGACTACGTCTCCCTCTACCGACAGGGTGGCCACCAGAGTGCCACGACGTCGTTCTTCCGGCCGACCCGACTGACGGACAGCATGCCCCGCAAGGACATGGCTGGTCAGAACATCGGCGAAGGGTTCGCACCGGACGTTCACTGTGCGAACGGCGCACCCAAGGAGGCGTTCGTCAAGATCGACAAGGCCGAAGATGGCGGCATGGACGGCGAGGGCGAGTGGGAGCCCGTCGAGAAAGGCATCCGCCCGTCCGCCGAAGACGAATCGATGGAGGAGTACCTCAGCGGCAACTTCGTGACGACCTCCGACGACTAACACAGGTGATTACCAATGGCTGAAGTATACAACTGGCAGATCGGACGCGAGATGGAGTACCCCTACGGCGAGTCCCGACCGGAAAAACAGTGGGGGGCAGTGTTCGATATCAACAAGTGTATCGCGTGCCAGACATGTACGCTGTCGTGTAAGACGACCTGGACCCATGGCGAGGGCCAGGAGCACATGTTCTGGAACAACGTCGAGACCAAACCGTACGGCTCCCATCCCATCGGCTGGGACAAGGAGATCCTCGAGGAACTCGGCGTTGGCGAGTGGACCCAGGAGGACGGCGAGTACGTCTACGACGGCGACACCATCTTCGAGGCCAACGACATCGACTGGGAAGACATGGAGCCCGACGACGATCCAGAGAACATGCACGGCGAGGGGATCGAGGGCTACCGCCCCGACAGCGAGGACTGGGCCCACCCCAACCTCGGCGAGGACGAGCCGGCCGGCGAGGAGTTCCAGGCGGATACGCACATCTCGGAGGACCAGGAAACCCACCCGATGTGGTTCTTCTACCTCCCGCGGCTGTGCAACCACTGTACGTTCGCCGGCTGTGCCGGTGGCTGTCCGATCCAGGCCGTCTACAAGCGCGAGGAGGACGGAATCGTCCTGATCGACGAGGAGAACTGCGAGGCGTTCCAGGAGTGCGTGCGGGCCTGCCCGTACGGGAAGTCCGTCTACAACCCCCAGGAGGGCGTCTCCCAGAAGTGCGTCGGCTGCTATCCGAAAGTCGAGGAAGGGCTCGTTCCGCAGTGTTTCGAGAACTGTCTGGGCAAGATCCGCCAGCACGGCTGGATCAATCCACCCGAGGAGGCCGACTCCTCGAACCCGATCGATTACCTGGTCCACGACGCCGAGGTTGCGCTGCCGCTGTACCCCCAGCTCGGCCTCGAGCCCAACGTCTACTACATCCCGCCGATCAACGTGCCGACGGATTACCTCGTCCAGATGTTCGGCCCCCGCGTCGAGGAGGCCAAGGAGACCTACCAGGCCGCCCGTCGCGGCGACGAGGAGTACCGCAAGCTCCGCGGTCTGCTCCACCTGATGGGGTCGACCGAGTGGCGCGTCGAGGAGTTCGAGGTCACCGACGAGGAGGCGATCGGCTACGACGAGGACGGCTCGACGGTCGCTCGCGTCCCGATGGAGGAACCGCAGTACGAACGCGACCTCTACGACGAGGAGAACGACGCCTACCGGCTCGACATCACGTAACAATGACTAAACTTCGACACGTTCACCGCGCACGACTGTACAAGCTCGCCTCACTCGCGTTCGACCGCCCCGACGACGAACTCGAGGACGCGTTACTCTCGGGTACGTTCGAGAAGCAGCTCCTCGAGTCCGCAGGGGCCCTCGACAACGAGGCGCTCGAAGAACATGCGGCGGCGGTCGCCGAGGCGTCGCCGACCGACGCGGACGAGTTCGACGAGTACTACTCGAACTGGTCCGCGCTGTTCGGTTTCGAGGCCGGCGGTAACATCCAGCAGTACCAGATCGAGTACAGCCCGGGCACGATCGTGACCAGTACTGACACGCTGGCGGACCTGTCGGGGTTCTACAAGGCGTTCGGGCTGTCGATGGAGGACGGCAACCGCGAGCGTGCCGATCACCTCTGCATCCAGCTCGAGTTCCTCTCCCATCTGGCCCTACAGACGGCCTACCTGGAGAACGAGGACGACGACACCGGCGTCGAGGTCGTGACCGACGCGCAGGGTAGCTTCCTCGAGGACCACCTCGGTCGCTGGACCGGACGGTTCCGCGAGACGCTCGCGGAGGAAGCCGACGTCGAGTTCTACCGCGCGCTCGCCGCGCTGGTCGACAGCCTCGTCGCCGACGACACCGATCGGTTCGGCGTCGAACCGAAAAAGTTCGAGGAGACCCCGCCGTCACCCCTCGACGGGCTCAACGAGGGTGAGGGCGACTTCCGGTGTGGAACCTGCGGGACGACGCCCTCGGGTTCGACGCCTTCGGGACCGAGTGCCGAGATGCCGATGGGGAACCGAGAGGGGCCTTACTGACCCGTTCCCGTTCGTTCCGTATCCGATCTTCAGTCGCTTTTCGTCCGAGTGATCGCTCGAGTTCGACTCGCGCTCGAACGTGTCCTGGCCACGTTCGGGTATCTGCCCTGTTATAAACGCCCCCGTATATTTTGGGCGCCAATTGGTACGAATCCCGCCAAAAGAAGGGAGTAGAACGACGATGTCCGTGACGAACTACGACCGCGATCCCACCGACTCCGCATCGCCTCTCTCGACCGAAGACGACGTCGACGTCGACTCCGTCCTCACGGCCCTCGAGGACGGCGACTGCCGGACGATCCTCGAGGCGACGACCGACGAGGCGCTGACCGCCTCCGAGGTCGCCGATCGGTGCGAGGTTCCCTCTTCGACGGTGTACCGCAAGCTCGAGCTGTTGACCGACGCGGGACTGCTCGAAGAACGGGTTCGGATCCAGATGGGCGGCAAACACGCTAGCGAGTACTGCCAGTGTTTCGACGAGATCACGGTCTCCGTGACGGGCACGGAGGGGATTTCGATCGACGCCCCGGGACAGGGCTCGAGTGCGCTCTCGGACTAGCGGTGTGGCTTCTGCGACCGTCGAGCGACCGACAGGTTCCGCCCTCTTCGAGTTCGCTCCCGGAACGACTCCCGTCGCTCCCTCTTCCAGAACGCTTCCGATACCTTACAGGAAGAGTTCCATCTCGTGTTCTCCGCGCCCGCTCGCCGTCGTCTCGAAGCCGGCCGACCAGTAGAGGTTCATCGCGATCCGGTTCGAGCGGGAGACGGTGAGCCAGACGTGCTCGACGCCGCGGTCCTGTCCCTGTCCGAGCAGCCCGCGGATGAGCTGCGTCCCGATCCCCGCGGCCTGGTACTCCGGACGAACGAAGATCGCGAGCTCGAACAGCTCGCCGGAGGGGACCAACACCGCGTGGCCGACCGCGTCGTCGCCGTGGTACGCGACGGTGTTGTACCCGTCCTCGAGCAGCCCCTCGAGCCACTCGCGGGTCCGATCGTCGGATCTGGGCGGGAGCCCCTGCGACCGCGACTCCTCGTCGAAGTGGCCGTACATCTCGACGAGGGGGTCGGTGCCGTCGTCGTACTCGACGACCGTTATCGTCCGGCCCTCGTGATCGTCGGCCGTCGTCGGCGGACGCGGGAACTGCGGTCGCTGATCGGGCGGGAGGGTCATGTGGTCTACTCAGTGACGGACGTTCCTAAGCCTGTCCCGGGTTCCCAGTGGCTGGGAGCGAGCGAGCATCCGCCGTTTCGGTCGAGAGGGGCGGTACCGCACGTCTCTGCGGGACGAGCGCGTCACGGTTTTCCCCGTCCGGACCGAAGCGCTTCCGTATGGAACGCCGCCAGTTTCTCTCGACGACTCTCGCCGCGACGGGTGTCGCGACGGTCGCCGGGTGTTCCGGCACCGACGATCTCGATGGCGACGACGGTCGGTTCCCGTCCCGCGACGTCCCCGGCTACGCCGGATGGGTCCCCGAGGCGGGCCGAGGAACGGAGGCGGACACGTTTTTCGCCCACCTCGACTGGACGGCCCTCCAGGAACTCGAGCGGGAGGACGAACCGAGAACCGACGACGAAACCGAGAGGCTCCTCGAGGAGGCACTGATCCTCGGACTCCCGATGTACGGCGGGCTGGTCGCTCCGTTCGCGGTGTTCGGGATCATGTTCTACCCCTTCTCCAGCGATATCCTTCCCGAGGACGGCCGGGAGATCGACGGGATCGCGACCGACTCGGTGACCTGGACCGAGAACGCGCTCGTGTTCCACGGGACGTACGACCCCGAACTCTTCGTCGCGCAGTACTCCGAGGGGTTCGAGCAGGCCGACGAACGGGGTGGGTACACCGTCTACGTCGCCCCCGAGGAGCTGGCCTACGCCGTCTCCGAGGACGCGGTGGTCGTCGCGACCCAGCCCGATGATGACGACGGTTATCGGCCCGAAGCCGTCGTCGACGACGCGCTCGAGCGAACCCTCGACGAGGCCGACCGGGTCGTCGACACCGACGACGGCCGCTGGCTCTTCGAGACGACGGGCGACGCCGCGATGACGTTCGGCGTCTGGAACGTCGAGGAGTTCGACGACGCGCTCGAGCCGGCCGAGGAGATCGACGCCGGCGACGAGCCACGAGTCGATCTGGACGCGGGCGGCAACCCCGTTCTCGACGATCTCGAGGGGTTCGTCTCCACTCTCGTCGTCTCCGCCGAGGACGGCGAGCTCCTCGAGACGGAAGCCCGGTTCTCGGGGCTCTATCCCGAGGATTCGGTCCCCGCCGAGAGCATGATCCGGGACCACCTCGTCGGCGAGGACGTCCCCCACGAGATCGTCCTCGAGGGGAACCGGGTCCACGCGTCGGCGACGTTCGAGGAACTGCCGTCGTAGGCTGTTCGGAAGTTAGGGTCGGATAGCTCGAGGTTGCTTCCGCCGAAAGATATCTAACAGTAGTTGGTAACACGGTTTCTTTACTCAGTCTGGATTGTGAATTTGAATCGGTCAAACCGTCACATAGAGCGTGCCCACGTACTTTTTCTCGTCGGGTTCGCTCGCGTTGCTCGCTCACCACTCCTCCAAAAATCTACGCTAAAAAGGCCGCTCGCTCCCGCTGGTCGCTCGCGGGTGCTGCGCTTGTGGCGCTACCGCAGTGATACCGCCTCCGCCTGTACTGACCGCGAGTTTCGCTCCCGACTCTAAATAAAGAAATCACCCTACTATCTACTGCTAAGAACGGCACCTAGTGCCCGACCAGTTTATTCCACGCCATAATAAGTGAAATATAGTCCCGGGCGGATTCGAACCGCCGTCATGGGCTGTCTTCCGTGACGGACTGAACCGAACACGTCCAAAGGCCCATATGATTGGCCACTACACCACGGGACTTCACTCGCGGGATAGACTCCCGCCGCACAATAGTGTTACTTTTCACGACGAGAGGGTACCGATATCGAGCCCGCTTCCGCGCGACGGTGACAGCTCCGACACAGCGTTACGACGTTGTTCAGGGTGTGCGCATCTTCGACGGTCTCGAACGATCGGACCGGTCGAACGTGGTGTACGTCCGGGTTTCGATCGAGCTCCTCGGCGTCCGCGCCGCAGTGCTGACACTCGTACTCGTCCCGCTCGAGCGCCTGTCGCCGTACGCGCCACCATTCTCTACCGTATTCGATCGGTCCACCCTCCCACTGGTGGTGCTCCGAGCCGACGACGTTCTCGGAGAGCCACTCTCCGTAGCACTCGAGCGTACAGAAGACACCCCGCTTTCGCCGTTCGAGACGAGCGGGACGCACCTCGAGGTCCGCTCCGCACGACAGGCACGCTGTCTCGACTCGTTCGCCCTTTTCGGATGGGTTCTCCGGAAGCAATCCATCGGCGGCTTCGACGCAGTCCGGACAGTACCGTCCCTGCTTGTTAGACGGGTAGTACGAGAACGTCGTTCCGCAGGATGCACACGATGTAGTCTCGGTCGCATCCCTCCAGTTCCCGTTGTGCTCTCCGGCGTTCGGGTTACAGTTGTCACAGAACTCGCGGCGCGCCTTCGGATCGTAAAACTCCGTCTCACAGCCGCTGCAGGTCCGGTTCGGCAGCGGCTCTCCGTGTATTTTCGTGTGGTGCTGTCGCATTCCGCGCTCCGACTGGAGGGACTTGCCACACGTGGGACAGTCCATGCGGTCGATGGCCTCGCTATCGTACGTAAAGATAGGCCAACAGACAAAATCGACTGACTCCGCGAAAATCGGGGTTGCCGACGGCGTTACAGGTAGCCCTCGTCGGCCAGTCGCTCGATACCTTCCTGCAGGCGCTCCTCGCTCGCGGCGTAGGAGATGCGGGCGTACCCCGGCGTGCCGAACGCGCTGCCGGGGACCGTGGCGACGTGGGCGTCCTCGAGCGCGCCCTCGCACCACTCTTGGTCGTCCTCGGCGACGGGGAGCATCATGTAGAACGCGCCGTCGGGGACCGCGACGTCGACGCCGTGGCCCTCGAGCAGGTCGACGACCAGATCTCGGCGCTCGGCGAAGGCGGCGACCATCTCGTCGACGGCCTCGTCGGTGTTCTCGAGCGCTTCGACGCCGGCGTGCTGGACGAAGTTGACGGCCGAGGACACGGAGTGGCTGTGGAGTTTCCCGGCCTGGTCGATCAGCTCCTCCGGGCCGGCGAAGTAGCCCAGCCGCCAGCCGGTCATCGAGTAGGCCTTCGAGAAGCCGTTGACGGTGACGGTGCGGTCGGCCATTCCCTCCAGGGTGCCGAGGCTGGTCTGCTCGACGCCGTAGGTGATCTCCTTGTAGATCTCGTCCGAGATCACGGTAATATCGTGCTCGACGGCGAGGTCGCGGACGCCCTCGAGCGCTTCGTCGGAGTAGACGGCGCCGGTTGGGTTCGACGGCGAGTTGACGATCAGTAGCTCGGTGTCGTCCGACACCGCGGCCTCGAGGTCCTCGAGGGCGGGCTCGAGCTGGAACTCGTGTTCGGAGAGGTCGACCCGCGACAGCGAGCCGCCGGCCATCTTGACCATCGCCTCGTAGGAGACCCAGGCGGGGTCGAGCAGGGCGACCTCGTCGTCCTCGGCGATCAGCGCCTGGACGATCTCGTACAGCGCTTGCTTTGCCCCGGGCGTGACGATGATCTCGTCGGTGCCGTGCTCGAGGCCGTCCTCGGCGAGCTTCTCGGAGATCGCCTCGCGAAGCTCGAGGATTCCCGCAGAGGTGGTGTAGCCGGTGTGGCCGGCGTCCATCGCGTCCTTCCCGGCCTCGACGACGTTCTCGGGGGTCGGGAAGTCGGGCTCGCCGACCGAGAGGTCGACGATGTCGGCCCCCTCGTTCTCGAGTTCGGTTGCGAGCGCGGAGATGGCGAGCGTTGCGGACGGTTCGACTCGGGTCAGACGGTCGGTGAATTCCATCGTCATCGTTGATCTGGGTCGGGTAGCTCGGCGACGAGATCGAGCGCGCCGTCGACGGCCTTCGCCGCGTTGTCGACGCGTTCGCGCGCCTCCGCGGCGGACATGCCGGGGCCGGTGACGCCGAGCGTTACGGGAGTGTCACGCTCGAGACTGACGTCGGAGAGTCGCTGTGCGGCCGCGTCGGTGATCACCTGATCGTGGTCCGTGTCGCCGGTGATGACGGTGCCGATCACGGCGACGGCGTCGACGGCCTCCAGGCGGGCGAGTCGGTCGGCTGCCAGCGGGGCGTCGTAGACCCCGGGGACGCGAACCGTCTCGTACACCTCGGCGCCGCCGTCGTCGGCGGCCTCGCGGGCGGCGGCTTCCATCTGCTCGGTGATCTCTCGGTTGAACTCCGCGACCACCAGTCCGAGCGTGGTCATACTCGAGCGGTCGGGTGGGGAGTTCAAAGAGGTACCGTTCTCGGCGGATGATGTCCCCCTCGCGTCGCCCGAGTTCGACCCGTCGGCCACCGGTTGGTCGCCGGAACTATCCGTCGCCGACCGTCGGTTCGCCTCGACGGTGGTAGGCACGAACGTGGAGATGTCGGCGGACCACGAGCGAGGAAATCAGCAGCATTGAGAATACTTAAGCGAGGGCCCGTCCAACCCACGCCCGATGACGACGCTACGGACGCCGGGGCCGACCCTCGGCGTGGTCGGTGGCGGACAGCTCGGACGGATGCTCGCGGAGGCGGCCGCGCCGCTTGGCGTCGAGGTCGTCGTGCTCGATCCGACGCCGGACTGTCCGGCCGCACCCGTCGCGCGCGACCAGATCGTCGCCGAGTTCGACGACGAGGCCGGCATTCGGGAGCTCGCCGCGCGGGCCGACGTTCTGACCTTCGAGATCGAACTGGCCGACCAGGACGTCCTCGGGCGGGTCAGCGAGGACTCGGGGACGCCCGTCCACCCCGACCCCGCGACCCTCGAGACGATCCACGACAAGCTCGTCCAGAAGCGAGCGCTGGAGGACGCCGGCGTACCCGTTCCGCCGTTCCGGGGGGTCGAGGACGCCGACGACGTCCGCGAGGCGATCGACGACTACGGCGCCCCTGTCATGCTGAAGGCCCGGACGGGCGGCTACGACGGCCGCGGCAACGTCCCCGTCGAGTCGAAGGCGGACGCGGAGGACGCACTCGAGTCCGTCGCCGGGCCGGCGATGGTCGAGTCGTTCGTCGACTTCGAACGGGAGATCTCGGTGATCGCGGTCAAGGGCGACGGCGAGACCGCGGCGTTCCCGATCGGAGAGAACGTTCACGAGGACGAGATACTCCGGGAGACGATCGTTCCCGCGGGCTCCGACGAGGCCGTCGAGGAGCGGGCCCTCGAGGTCGCCGAGGACGTCCTCGAAGTGATGGACGGGCGAGGGGTTTACGGAATCGAGCTGTTCGAGACGAGCGAGGCGCTACGCGCCTCGGAGGATTCGAGCGGACGAAGTCCGCGAGAGCGCGACGGCGACGTCCTGCTCAACGAGATCGCTCCCCGCCCGCACAACTCGGGCCACTGGACGATCGAAGGCGCCCAGAGTTCGCAGTTCGAACAGCACGCCCGGGCAGTACTGGGCTGGCCGCTGGCGGCGACCGACCTGCGCTCGCCGACGGTGTCGGTGAACCTGCTCGGCGACGTCGACGAGCCGCGGGACGCCGAACTTCGAAACCTCGACCGCGTCCTCGAGACGCCCGCGGCGAACCTCCACTGGTACGGGAAGCGACAGGTTCGGCCGCTACGGAAGATGGGCCACGTCACGATCGCCGGCCGCGAGGGAGAGACGACCGACGACCTGCTCGAGACGGCCCGGGAACTCGAGCGTGCCGTCACGTTCACATCGGAGTAAGCAACACTGCCTACCATGAGCGACACCGTCGAGGAGCTGATCGACCGCCTGCACCGCGAAGCCGACCAGGATCGCCCGGACGCCGAGACGCCCGACGTCGGCATCGTGATGGGGAGTGACTCGGATCTCGAGGTGATGTCTACGGGCGGACGGCGCCGCGGCGCCTACGACGCTCTCGTCGACGAACTCGGTTTCGAAGAGCAAACCGACTACGAGAACCCGCCCGAGGCGCGCTTTACGTTCGAGACGTACGTCACCTCGGCTCACCGCACGCCGGAGCTGATGACCGCCTACGCCGAGACGGCCGAGGACCGTGGGCTCGAGGTGCTGATCGCGGGCGCGGGCGGCAAGTCCGCCGACCTGCCGAACATGACTGCGTCGATCGCCTACCCGCTACCGGTGATCGGCGTTCCGGTCCAGGAGAAGTCCGTCGACAGCGTCATCGGGATGCCTACGGGAGCGCCGCTGGTCGCGGTCGACGCTGGCAAATCGTTCAACGCCGCGTTGTCAGCTGCACAGATCCTCGCCCGACAGCACGAGCCGGTTCGGGAGCGACTCCTCGAGTACCACGAGGAGCTTCGGGGGGAGGTCGGCGAGGTCTCCCGCCGGCTCCACGACGGCGGGACTGCGCGCTTCTCGAGCGAGTGACATTCTCGGGGGCAGACGGCTCCGCTCTCGCCCGTTCGTATCGAGGGTACAACAAGTCATTCGAAATATCGGTAGTCTACACTCAACGAGCTGTATCTCGCATACGGGTGTCCATTCCCCGGATTTCTTCCGGAACGTAACTGAACGGTAACCTGTTCTTTACGGACAGATCGACCGCCGATCGGGCTCGAAGATCGTTCGGCCGAGTTTCCGAGCGGCGAAAACGGATGCTGATGCTCCTACCGGCCGAAACGGCGAGAATCAACCCTTATATGCGTGGGGTCAGAAGCTTCGGACGTTACCGAGATGAATGACTGGATCGCTATCGGCGCGCTCGCGCTCGTCGGACTGCTGATACCGTTCGGGATGATGGCGGTATCGTACCTCCTGCGACCGAGCGTCCCCGAAACGAGCAAACGTGCCACCTACGAGAGTGGCGAGGTGCCGACCGGCGGGACGCGCATCCGATTCAACATCCAGTACTACATGGTTGCGCTTCTGTTTCTCGTCTTCGACATCGAAACCGTCCTGCTGTTTCCGTGGGCGGTCGTCTACCAGGATGCGCTCGCGGCCGAGGAGTACGGTCTCGTCCACGCCCTCGGTCCGATGCTGGCGTTCGTCTTCATCCTGCTGATCGGGTTCGCCTGGGCGTGGCGCACCGGCGCCGTTCAGTGGGCACGGACGCCAGAGCAGGTCGAAGCCGGAGCTGATCGATCATGAGTAGTGACAAACCACGCCAAGATATCTACGACAGTACCGCCCCGTCGACCGACACTCGCGAGGCGCGGATGGGTGCCGGCCCCGACGACCGATTCAACTCGAAGCTTCGGGAGGCGTTCGGCGCGTCGCCGTTTATCCTCACGAAGTTCGACCAGTTCATGAACTGGGTTCGGGGGAACTCGATGTTCATGCTGCAGTTCGGGATCGCCTGCTGTAGCATCGAGATGATCCACACGTACGCGATCAAACACGACCTGGACCGCTTCGGTGCGGGCGTCCCTCGAGCGTCGCCGCGACAGGCCGACGTGATGATCGTTCCGGGAACGATCGTCTCGAAGTTCGGCCCGCGGATGAAGCGGGTCTACGACCAGATGCCCGAGCCCAAGTTCGTCGTCGGGATGGGATCGTGTACGATCTCCGGCGGCCCGTTCCAGGAGGGGTACAACGTCGTCAAGGGCGCCGAGGAGATCATCCCCGTCGACATCCACGTCCCCGGCTGCCCGCCCCGCCCGGAGGCGCTGATCTACGGCGTCGCCAAACTACAGGAGCGGATCCGCAACGGCGAGACCTCGCCCGTCGTGGTCAAACCGTACGAACTCGAGCAGTTCGGCGACCTGCCGAAGGACGAACTCGTACAGAAACTCGCCGACGACATCGACGAGGAGGACCTCGTCATGCGGTACAACTGGGCTGATTCGCCATGAGCACGGAACTCGAACGAGACCAGCAGGAGACCGGCGTCGAGGTCACCGAGGACGAACTCGAGGCGCTGATCGGTGACCGCGCGCTCAGACGCGACGATCACCTCAACGCGCCGGGGTTCGTCATCCGGCCGGACGCCGTTCAGGACGTCCTGTTCGATCTCCGGGACGAAGGAGGGTTCGACCACCTCTCCTGTCTGACCGCACAGCAGTACGAGGACCGCTACGAGTCGATCTACCACCTGAAGAAGTACGCCGACCCGACCCAGGAGGTGTCGGTCGTCGTTCCGACGTCGGTCGACGACCCGGTCAGTCAGTCGGCCGAACCCGCCTTCCGCACGGCCGACTGGCACGAGCGGGAGGCGTTCGACCTGGTGGGTATCGACTACGAGGGCCACCCGGATCCGCGTCGGATCCTCCTGCCGGAAACCTGGCAGGGCCACCCCCTCTCGAAGGACTACGATCAGGAGCAGCCACAGGTCGTCACCCTCGCCGAGCACGCCAACCCGATCCAGCCGGACCACCACGACGAGGAGTCGGATACGATGTTCCTCAACATCGGCCCACACCACCCGGCAACCCACGGCGTGCTCCACGTCAAGACGGTGCTCGACGGCGAGACCGTCGTCGACATCGACCCCGACGTCGGCTACCTCCACCGCTGCGAGGAACAGATGTGCCAGCAGGGCACCTACCGCCACCAGATCATGCCCTACCCGGACCGGTGGGACTACGTCTCCGCCGGCCTGTTAAACGAGTGGGCCTACGCCCGGACCGCGGAGGATCTGGCCGACATCGAGGTTCCCGAGTACGCCCAGATCATCCGGACGATGGGCGCGGAACTCTGCCGGATCGCCTCGCACTTCCTGGCGCTCGGAACCTTCTGTCTGGACGTTTACGGCGACTTCAACGCCGTCTTCCAGTACTCGTTCCGCGACCGGGAGGTCGTCCAGGACATCCTCGAGGACCTGACCGGCCAGCGGCTGATGTTCAACTACTTCCGGCTCGGCGGGGTCGCCTGGGACCTGCCCGAACCCCGTGACGAGTTCATCGAGAAGACCCGGGACTTCCTCGACGAGCTTCCGGCGAAGATCACCGAGTACAACAACCTGGTCACCGGCAACGAGATCTTCCAGGTTCGGTGTAACGACACGGGCGTCCTCCAGCCCGACGTCGCCAAGGACTACGGCTGTACGGGACCGGTCGCCCGCGCTTCGGGGATCGACTACGACCTCCGGCGGGACGACCCCTACGGCTACTACGAGAACCTGGAGTGGGACGTCATCACCCGACAGGGCTGTGACAACTACGCCCGTGTCCTCTGTCGGATGGAGGAGGTCGAGGAGTCCGCGAAGATCATCGACCAGTGTCTCGACCTGCTCGAGGACTGGCCCGAGGACGACCGCGAGATCCAGGCCAACGTCCCCCGGACGCTCAAGCCCGATCCGGACACGGAGGTTTACCGGGCCGTCGAGGGTGCGAAGGGCGAACTCGGTATCTACATTCGCTCGGACGGGACCGACAAACCCGCCCGGTTCAAGATCCGCAGCCCGTGTTTCCACAACCTCTCGGCGCTCGGGGAGATCAGTGAGGGTGACTTCATTCCCGACCTGATCGCCTCGCTGGGCAGCCTGGACATCGTGCTCGGAGAGGTGGATCGATGATCGAGGGGACGCTCCTCCAGGCCGGTGATACGGTCTTGCTCCCCGAGCGGATCGGCGACCTGACCGGACTCGACCAGTTCGGGCTCGCCGGAGAGCTGCTCGCGGCGTTCATTGCGGCCTTTATCATCGGCAACCTGATGCTGGCGATGACCGGCGTCGCCGGCCCGTGGGCGAAACGGAAGATCACCGCCGCGTTCACGGACCGGATCGCCGTCAATCGGCTCGGACCCGCCGGGTTGCTGATCATCGTCGCCGACTCGGTTCGACTGCTCTCGAAGGAGAACATCATCCCGGAGAACGCCGACCGACCGGCCTACGACCTCGCGCCGATCGTCGTCGCCTCCTCGGCGCTGCTCGGCTTTGCGGTTATTCCGATGGGAAGCGGAATCCACCTCGCCGACCCCGAGGTCGGCCTGGTGTTCGTCTTTGCGGTCGCCGGCATCGCGAGTCTCGGCCTGGTGATGGCCGGCTACTCGTCGGCGAACAAGTACTCGATGCTCGGCGGTCTCCGTGCCGTGGCACAGAACGTCGCCTACGAGATCCCGCTCGTCGTCACCGGGATGTCGGTCGTTATCTTCACCGGCAGCCTGCAGATGAGCGAGATCGTCGCCGTCCAGAACCAGCCGCTGGTCGACTTCGGACTGTTCGCGATTCCGGCCTGGTTCGCGATCGTCAACCCGTTCGCGTTCGTCCTCTTCCTGCTCGCGAACTTCGCAGAGGTCGGCCGCAACCCGTTCGACACGCCGGAGGCGCCGACAGAGATCGTCGCCGGCTACCAGACCGAGTACTCCTCGGTGTATTTCGTGCTGATCTACCTCGGCGAGTTCCTCCACATCTTCCTCGGCGGGGCGATCATCGCAACGATCTTCCTCGGCGGCCCCGCCGGACCTGGTCCCGAGTCGATCGGGATCGTCTGGTTTATCATCAAAATCTGGGGCGTCTTCCTGCTGACCCAGTGGATGCGGTCGGCGGTGCCGCGAGTTCGAGTCGACCAGCTGATAGAGATCGGCTGGAAGGGACTGCTCGTCCTTTCGTTTGCGAATCTCATCCTGACTGCGATAATCGTAGGGATCATCCAATGATCGGGCTACTCAAATCGATGGCAACGACGATGAAGCACGCACTGGACGGCTCGACGTTCACTGTCGAGTATCCGGAGACCGCACCGGACGTCTCCCCGCGGTTTCGGGGCGTCCACAAGTTCAGCCAGGAACGCTGTATCTGGTGTCGCCAGTGTGAGAACGTCTGTCCGAACGACACCATCCAGATCGTGATGGACGACCAGCGAAACGGCGAACAGTACAACCTCCACATCGGCCAGTGTATCTACTGCCGGCTCTGCGAGGAGGTCTGTCCCGTCGACGCGATCCTGCTCACCCAGAACTTCGAGTTCACGGGCGACACCAAACACGACCTGGTGTACAACAAGGAGCAGCTGAAGGCCGTCCCGTGGTACAAGGACATCGACCCGCTCGAGTCGCGCGAACCCGACCGGGGCGCGTGGATCGGTGAGGGTGACGGAGAGGTCGATTATCAGTAATCGGGCCGCCCGTCCCGAGAACGGGCAGACACTCACAACAATGACATATGAGCTGATCGCGTTCGCGCTGTTCGCGTTCGTCACGCTCGCCAGCGCGCTCGGCGTCGTGTTGCTTGCCGACCCGTGGCACTCGGCACTGATGCTCGGCGTGACGCTGGTCAGCGTCGCGGTCTACTACGTGATGCTGGCGGCGGAGTTCGTCGCCATGATGCAGATCCTCGTCTACGTGGGCGGGGTGCTCATCCTCATCACGTTCGCCGTGATGCTCACCCAGCGCGACGACGCGGGCGTAGACGAGACCGACGAGGTGGTACAGACATGACCAACGGGCCGCAACTCCGGCTCGGCGAGTCGCTGTTGCCCGGCATCCTCGCCGTCGCGCTGTTCGGCGTGATGGCGATGATCGCGCTCAACACCGGCTTCGCCGACGAGATGGTCGGCTTCCCCGAGGGGATCTCGGTTACCTCCGAGATCGGCTACGCGCTGTTCGACTTCACGGCACTGCAGTCGACGGAGGGGTCGATCGGTAACACCGAGCCGTTCCTCGTCTCGTTCCTGCTGATCGCAGTCGTCCTCGACGCCGCGCTGGACGCCGCGCTCGTGCTCGCGAAACGCGAGACCGAGGGCGAACCGATCGCGGCGCTCTCGAGCGTTTCGACCGGCGACTCGGCGAGCACACAACCCGCGGCGACCGATGGCGGCGCCGAGGGTGTGTCGTCCCGGTCGGACGGAGGTGAGCAGCGGTGAACGTTCCCATCGAGTACTTCGTGTTGCTGTCGATGGCGCTGTTCTCCATCGGTCTCTTCGGGATCCTGACGCGCCGAAACGCACTGATGTTCCTGATGTCCGTCGAGATCATGGTCAACGCGGCGAACATCAATCTGATCGCGTTCGCGCTCTATCACGGCAACCTCACGGGACAGGTGTTCGCGCTGTTCGTGATGGCGCTTGCGGCCGCGGAGGTCGCGATCGGACTCGGGATCATCCTGGTGTTGTACCGCAACTTCCGTGACGTCGACGTCACGGTTCCGACGACGATGAGGTGGTAAGATGGAAGGGTTATTCGACTACGCACCGGCGATCGCGCTGTTCCCGCTTGCGGCGTTCGTTATCGCCCTCGCCTTCGGGCCGAAACTCCCGAAGAAGGGGGCGATCCCGGGCATCGTCGCGACGGGTGGCTCGCTGCTGCTCTCGCTTGTGATGCTTGCGGCCGTCGCGGGCGGCGAAGAAGGGTACTATCACGAGACGCTGTTCACGTGGGCGGCCGGCGACGCCGCCGGCGAGGTCGGTGAAGGGATCGAGTTCACGTTCGGCATCCTGATCGATCCGCTCGCCGCGCTGATGCTCGTGATCGTCTCGCTGATCGCCTTCCTCGTTCACGTCTTCAGCCTCGAGTACATGAACGCCGAGGGCGAGACCGGCCTCCCGCGGTACTACGCCGGGCTCGGCCTGTTTACGTTCAGCATGCTCGCGTTCGTCTACGCGGACAACCTGCTGATGGCGTTCATGTTCTTCGAGCTGGTGGGGCTGTGTTCGTTCCTGCTGATCGGCTTCTGGTTCCGCACCCGATCGGCACCCTCGGCCGCGAAGAAGGCGTTCCTGGTCACCCGTTTCGGTGACTACTTCTTCCTGATCGGGGTCGTCGCCATCGCCGCGACGTTCGGCACGCTCCAGTTCGCCGGCGACGATTCCTTCGTCGCCGCGGCCGAGACGGCGATCGACGACGGCGGCCAGCTGTTCGGCTTCGACGCCGAGACCTGGGTGACGATCACCGGCCTGCTCGTGCTCGGTGGCGTCATCGGGAAATCCGCTCAGTTCCCGCTTCACACCTGGTTGCCCGACGCGATGGAGGGTCCCACCACCGTCTCCGCGCTGATTCACGCGGCGACGATGGTCGCGGCCGGGGTCTACCTGGTCGCCCGGATGTTCGGTTACTATGCCCTCTCGCCGACGGCGCTGGCGATCATCGCCTTCGTCGGCGGCTTCACCGCACTGTTCGCGGCGACGATGGGCGTCGTCAAAGACGACATCAAGCAGGTGCTGGCGTACTCGACGATCTCTCAGTACGGCTACATGATGCTCGGCCTGGGCGTCGGCGGCTACGTCGCCGGGGTCTTCCACCTGATGAACCACGCCTTCTTCAAGGCCCTGCTGTTCCTCGGTGCCGGCGCCGTCATCATCCTCATGCACCACGAACAGGACATGTGGAAGATGGGTGGCCTGAAGAACAAGGCACCCGTCACCTACTACACGTTCCTCGCGGGCGCGCTCGCGCTCGCCGGGATCATTCCGTTCTCGGGCTTCTGGTCGAAAGACGAGATCCTCTACGACGCCCTGATCGTCGGGACCGAGCAGCCCCTGATCATGGCAGCGTACGCGATGGGACTGCTCGCCGTCTTCTTCACCGGCTTCTACACCTTCCGGATGGTGTTCCTGACGTTCCACGGCGAGCCACGTTCGGACGTCGCCGAGGACCCCCACCCGGTCGGCTGGGCGGTGAAGTTCCCACTGATCGCACTCGGCGTCCTCGCGGTCGTCGCGGGCATCGCCAACCTCGCTCCGGTCGCGAAGCTGACCGGACTCGAGATCGAGTTCCTCAACGAGTGGCTCAGCGGCGGCGCCGAGGGGACGACCTACGCCGCCTACACCGACGCGCTCGCGGCGGTGTACGACACCGGCTACATCGGCACCGAGTCGACGACCGTGCTGATCGCGGCGGGGCTCTCCCTGCTGCTCGCCTTCTCGGGTGCCGGCCTGGCCTGGAAGCTGTACAACGTTCCGGAACCGGTCGCACACAAGGAGCGTCTCGGGAGCGTTCGCGAGACGATCGAGTCCAACTACTACCAGGACGAGTACCAGGTCTGGCTCGCGGAGGGACTGACCCTGCCGCTGGCTCGAGCCGCGGACCGGTTCGACCAGACCGTCATCGACGGCACCGTCAACGGCGTCTCGTCGGTGAGCCTGTTCGGTAGCGATCGGGTCAAACGGGTCCAGACGGGGATCGTGACTAACTACGCGGCGCTGATCGTAACCGGGTTTATCGCCCTGGTTATCGTGCTCGGCGTTCTCGGAGGCTGGTTCCTATGATGATTGAAGCGCTACTCGCGGTTACACTGATCGGCGCGCTGGCGACGTTTGTCGCGCCGAATCGTATCGCCGGCAAACTGGCCTTCGGTATCAGCCTGATCCCGGCTGCACTCAGCCTGTGGATGTTCACGGCGTTCGACGGCAGCGGCAACGCCTTGCTCGACGGCGAACTCGCCTTCGAATCCCAGTACGAGTGGATTCAGCTGGGCGACTACACCATCTCGTGGCTCGTCGGTCTCGACGGGATCAGCCTGCCGCTGGTCGTGTTGACGACGGTGCTCACCTCGCTCGCGATCATGAGCTCGTGGACGCCGATCGACGAGCGCGAGTCGCAGTTCTACGGGCTCGTGCTCTTTATCGAGGCCAACCTGATCGGCGTCTTCACGGCGCTGGACTTCTTCGTCTGGTTCATCTTCTGGGAGGCCGTGTTGATCCCGATGTACCTGCTGATCGGCGTCTGGGGCGGCCCGCGCCGAAAGTACGCGGCGATCAAGTTCTTCGTCTACACGAACGTCGCCTCGCTGCTGATGTTCGGTGCGTTCATCACGCTCGTGTTCGGCCTCGGTGACGTCACCAGCTTTGCGCTACCCGAGGTCGCCACGGCGATGCTCGACGGCGGTCCCGACGGCTTCGCCGGCCTCGGTGGCTCGGCGCTCGCCTCGGTCGTGTTCGTCGCGATGTTCCTCGGGTTCGCGGTGAAGGTGCCCATCGTGCCGTTCCACACCTGGCTGCCCGACGCTCACGTCGAGGCGCCGACTCCTGCGTCGGTGCTGCTGGCGGGCGTCCTGCTGAAGATGGGGACGTACGCCCTGCTGCGGTTCAACTTCACGATGTTCCCGGAACAGGTCGAGGCCTACGCGGTGCCGATCGCCGCGATCGCGGTCATCAGCGTCATCTACGGCGCGATGCTCGCGCTGGCTCAGACCGACCTCAAGCGGATCGTCGCCTACTCCTCCGTGTCGTCGATGGGCTACGTCATCCTCGGCCTGATCGCCTACACCCAGTTCGGAGTCGGTGGCGCCACCTTCCAGATGGTGTCCCACGGCCTGATCTCCGGGCTGATGTTCATGGCCGTCGGCGTCATCTACAACGCGACTCACACTCGGATGGTCACCGATATGTCAGGGATGGCCGATCGGATGCCAGTCGCCGTCGGCATCCTCGTCGCCGGCGCCTTCGGCTACATGGGACTGCCGCTGATGAGCGGCTTCTTCGGCGAGTTCGCCATCTTCTTCGGTGCCTTCGGCTCCGGGCTGCTGGCGTACTCGCAGATCTTCACCTCGCTGGCGATGTTCGGCATCGTCATCGTGGCGGGCTACCTGCTGTTTGCCCTCCAGCGAACCGTCTTCGGACCGTACCACCTCGAAACCGACTACGACGTGGGCCGCGCGCCGCTGCACGACGTCGCACCGATGTTCGTGCTGCTCGGCATCATCATCGCCCTCGGCGTCGCGCCCGAACTGATCTTCGACATGATTACCGACGCGGTCGATCCGATCTTAGAGAACGGAGGTGACGCCTGATGGCGGTGTTCGAGCTCCCCGACTGGGCCGCGCTCGCCCCGGCGTTGATCCTCGTGACGACAGCGCTCCTGCTGTTCGTCATCGACAGCATCAACCCGCACACGAAGAACCGATCGCTGCTCGCAGGGACGACTGCGGTCGGCTCGCTCGCGGCACTCGGCGTCGCAGTCTGGTTCATGGTCGCCGGCGTCGGCACGCCCACCGCCGCTGGCGGTCGTGGCGTCGTCGAGCTGTTCGGCGGCCAGCTCGTGGTCGACCAGATGGCGCTGTTCTTCATGACCGTCGTCTCGGTCGTCACCGCGCTCGTCGCCGTGGCGAGCTACGACTACATGGGCGACCACGCCTACCAGTCCGAGTACTACTCGCTGATGATGCTCGCGGCGACCGGGATGGCCACGATGGCCGCCGCGAACAGCCTGGTCACGATCTTCATCGCCCTCGAGCTGGCGAGTCTGCCATCCTACGCGCTCGTTTCGATCCTCAAGGACAACCGCGGCAGCGTCGAGGGGGGCCTGAAGTACTTCCTGATCGGGGCGCTCTCCTCGGCGATCTTCGTCTACGGGATCTCGCTGGTCTACGGCGCGACCGGTCACCTCCAGCTCGAGGCGATCGCCGACAACCTCCAGGGTGCCGGCGAGTACGGCGGCCTGCTCGGGCTGGGGATCCTGATGTTGATCGGCGGCTTCGCGTTCAAGACCGCCAGCGTCCCCTTCCACTTCTGGGCGCCCGATGCCTACGAGGGCGCGCCCGCACCGGTGGCCGCGTTCCTCTCCTCGGCCTCCAAGGCGGCGGGCTTCGTGATCGCCTTCCGCGTGTTCACGACGGCGTTCCCGCTCGAGCCGACGACCGCGGTGATCGGCGTCGACTGGACGCTCGCCTTCATCATCCTCGCGATCGTCACGATGACGCTGGGGAACTTCGCCGCGGCGACCCAGGACAACGTCAAGCGGATGCTCGCGTACTCCTCGATCGGCCACGCCGGCTACGCCCTGATCGGGCTCGCCGGGCTCTCGGCCGACGGCGGCGAGATCGTGATGGGCGCGGCGATGATGCACCTGCTCGTCTACGGCTTCATGAACACCGGCGCGTTCCTGTTCGTCGCGCTCGCGGAGTACTGGGGCGTCGGTCGCACGTTCGAGGACTACAACGGGCTCTCGAACCAGGCGCCGGTCGCCTGTTTCGCGCTCGGGATCTTCATGTTCAGCCTCGCGGGGATTCCGCCGCTGGGCGGCTTCTGGAGCAAGTACTTCCTCTTTACCGGCGCGATCGAAGCGGCGACGGCAAACAGCGCGATGTTGATCGTCGCCGCGGCGCTCGTAGTCAACAGCGCGATCTCGCTGTACTACTACGCGCGGCTGGTGAAGGCCGTCTGGATCGAGGATCCGGTCTCCGGGCGCGACACGCTCTCCCAGCCGACGGGTCTGTACGCGGCGATCATCTTCGCCGCCGTGCTGACCGTCGTCGCGCTGCCGGTGTTCGGCCCGATCGCCGACGCCGCGCTCGAGGCGGCAACCGTCGCGATCAGCTAACCTCGGCCGCGCCGGCGTCTCGTTCTCTCGGCCCCGTTCGCCGTCGTCCGAGCCGGTAGCTTTTACCCGACGGGGTTGCAAGCACCGACGTATGGTTTTTCGGCTCGTACTCGGGTGTGGCACCGTCGGTCGTCAGACGATCGCACGGCTGCCCGAGTGCGACGGCCGGCTGCTCGTCGTCACCGAGGACGGACAGACGGTCGAGACGTTACGCGACGAGAGCATCCCGGCTCGAGCGGCCGACCCGACCGATCCCGACCTCCTCGAGGGCGTCGAGACGCCCGACGTCGTCTTCGTCGCCGGGGATCGAACCGATTGCAACCGGCTCGCGCTCGAGCGTGCTCGGGAACGGTTCCCGACCGCGTCGATCGTCGCCTACCTCGGCGGGAAGCCGACGGATGAGGACCGGGCGGCGTTCGACGAGCTCGCGGATCGGGTCGTCGACCCCGAACGAGCGATCGGCGACGCCGTCCTCGAGGAGACGACGAGTTCGGCCGCCGACGCCGCGATCCGGCTCCGACGGCACCTCCAGGGACTCGACGGTCCGCTCGCGGTCGTGATGCACGACAACCCCGACCCCGACGCGATCGCAAGCGCGGTCGCGCTGGCCGGAATCGCCGAGTCGGTCGGCGTCTCGGCAGATCCCTGTTACTTCGGACAGATCTCCCACCAGGAAAACAGGGCGATGGTCAACGTCCTCGACCTGGACCTGCGGAACCTCGAGCCAGACGCCTCTCTCGAGGAGTACGGCGCCTTCGCGCTGGTCGACCACTCCCGGCCGGGTGTCAACGACCAGCTTCCGGAGGACCTCCACGTCGACATCGTCATCGACCACCACCCGCCGCGGGGCCCGGTGCCGAGCGACTACGTCGACCTCCGGGAACACGCCGGCGCGACGAGCACGGTGCTGACCGAGTACTTGGAGCGGTTCGAACCGGCGTTCGACCGAGCGGTCGCGACGGCGCTTCTGTACGGGATCCGCGTCGACACCGACGAGTTCACCCGGGAGATTTCTGCGGCCGACTTCGAGGCTGCAGCGACGCTGTGGCCCCACGTCGACACCGACGTGCTCCGCCGAATCGAACAGCCCTCCCTCGAGGGCGAGACCCTGGAGACGATCGCCCGCGCGATCAAAAACCGGGAACAACGGGGATCGGTCGCGGCCGCGAGCGCGGGCCGAATCGGCGACCGCGACGCGCTCCCGCAGGCGGCAGACCGGCTGCTCACCATGGAGGGCGTCGACACGTCGCTCGTGTTCGGCTTCATGGAGGAGATGGTGTTCGTCTCCGCCCGATCCCGGGCCGCAGATGTCGATCTCGGCGAAACCCTGCGGGACGCCTTCGATCGGATCGGCAGCGCGGGCGGCCACGCCGACATGGCGGGCGCCCAGCTCGAGATCGGAATCCTCGGCACCGCCGACGACGAGCAGGTCGACTCGATCGTCAGCGTCGTCGAGGAGGTCATCACGGACCGCTTCTTCGAGGCGATCGAGAGCCAGCCAGGCACGCCGGTCGGCTCCTACACCCAGACCAGCGAGGTGCTGTTCTCGCTCGAGGAGCCCGACGCCGAGTAGCGGCGACGACAGCGCTTTTGCACCGGGGTTGCGTTGGGACGGTATGGACGTAGCGTCGGACCGGACCAAACCTCAGGTCAAAGACTACATGACCCGCGACGTGGCGACGGTCTCGCCCGACACCACCGTCGGCGCGGTCGCGAACCGAATCGCCGAGACCGACAACCACAGCGGCTTTCCCGTCTGCGAGCGCCGGCGCGTGGAGGGCTTTATTAGCGCCCGCGATCTGTTGCTGGCCGACGAGGGCGACCCGATTTTCAAGGTGATGACGACGGACCTGCTGGTCGCCCACCCCGAGATGAAAGTCACCGACGCCGCCAGGGTGATACTTCGATCGGGGATCCAGAAGTTACCGGTCGTCGACGACGCGGGCAACCTCGTCGGTATCATCTCGAACGCCGACGTGATTCGCAGCCAGATCGAGCGCGCAACCCCACAGAAGGTCGGCAAGCTCGTCAACACCTTAGAACAGATCCACGGCGTCGACCTGCGCCAGGAGCGTCGAACGGTTCCCCTCGGGGAGCTCACCCCGACACAGGGGCGGGTGTACGCCGACGAACTCGAGGGCCGGCGCTACGAACTCGAGAACGGGCTGGCCGAACCGCTGGTCGTCATCGACAACGCCGGCACCCTGTTGCTGGCCGACGGCCACCACCGCGTGCTCGCGGCCGACCGCCTCTCGATCGACGAGATGGACGCCTACATCATCGTCATCGACGACCCGATCGACCTCGGGATGGCCCGCACCGCCAAAAAGGAGGGCCTCGAGCGAATCAGCGACATCGAGGTCGTCGACTACGCGCGCCATCCGCTGGTCCAGACGACTGAACGGCTCCAGGGCGAAGAGTAATCCGAACGTTTCGCTCCGTTGATCACTGGTCAGGGTTTTCCCGCTCCGGCGAGTACGCGGTTCGATGACCGATGACAGTTCAGCGAGCGTACTCATCGCGGGAGCGAGCGGCGACACCGGGACGGAACTGCTCGCCGTCCTCCGACCGACGGAGCTTACGGTTCGCGCGACGACCCGGTCGTACACGAACGTCGATCACCTCGAGCGACTCGGCGCCGACGAGGTCCTCGTCGCGGACTTCTTCGAACCCGGCGACGCAGTTGCGGCCGTCGAGGGCTGTGACGTCGTCTGCTGTGCGCTCGGGACGCCGCCCAGCTACCGCCACACCGTCGGCGGCAAGCTGGTCGATCGAACCGGCGTCAGCAACCTCCTGACGGCCGCCGTGAGCGAAGGGGTATCTCACTTCGTCCACCAGAGCGCGATCGGGGTCGACAGCTCGAAGGCGGGACTCCCGCTGCCGGCCAGACTCCTCATCCGGGGCTCGCTGAAGGCCAAGGCCGACGCCGAGACCGCGATCCGTCGGTCTGGGATCGACTACACGATCGTTCGGCCCGGGCGGCTCACGAACGAGCCGCCGAGCGCCGAAATCGTCGTCGGCGAGGGCGGCGACTCCGTCGTGGGATCCATTTCGCGGGCCGACGTCGCTCGCGTCATGGCCGCCGCGCCGTTCACTCCGGACGCGCGAAATCGGACCCTCGAGATCGTCAGCCGCGATGGGCTCTCCGGTCCGCCGAAGCGCGTCGTCGAGGTCGACTGGGCGTTCGACCGCGTCGAGGCCGACCGCGATCGGATGCGCCTGTAGGGAGCACCCGGAATCCTTAATGGATCGTCCGGCAAAAATTACGATCATGTACGACGATGAGGATCTCGAGTCGATCCGCCAGGCCGGCGAGGAGTGGGAAGAAGAAACCCTCGAGGCGACGCTCGAGGCCCACGGCGAGCGCCAGGACCGGTTCGCGACCGTCTCGAACCTCGAGGTCGATCGGCTCTACACGCCCGAGGACGTGAGCGATCTGGACTACCTCGAGGATCTCGGGTTTCCGGGCGAGGAGCCCTACACTCGAGGACCGTACCCGACGATGTACCGCGGGCGCACCTGGACGATGCGCCAGTTCGCCGGCTTCGGGACCGCCGAGGAGACCAACGAACGCTTTCACTACCTGATCGACGAGGGTCAGACCGGGCTGTCGACGGCGTTCGACATGCCGACGCTGATGGGGCTGGACTCGGACGACCCGATGAGCGAGGGCGAGATCGGCAAGGAGGGCGTCGCGGTCGACACGCTGCGGGACATGGAGATCCTCTTCGACGGGATCGACCTGGAGGAGATTTCGACGTCGTTTACGATCAACCCTTCCGCGCCGGTGATCTACGCGATGTACATCGCGCTGGCCGACGATCAGGGCGTCCCCCGCGAGAAGATCCGCGGCACCCTTCAGAACGACATGTTCAAGGAGTTCATCGCCCAGAAGGAGTGGGTGATCCCGCCCGAGCCCTCGCTGGATCTCGTGACCGACACGATCGAGTTCTCGACCGAACAGACGCCGAAGTTCCACCCCGTCTCGATCTCGGGGTATCACATCCGCGAGGCCGGCTCGACCGCGGTCCAGGAGCTTGCCTTTACGCTGGCCGACGGGTTCGGCTACGTCGAGGACGCGATCGATCGGGGCCTCGAGGTCGACGACTTTGCCCCTCGCCTCTCCTTTTTCTTCAACTGCCACAACTCCTTCTTCGAGGAGATCGCGAAGTACCGCGCCGCACGCCGGATCTACGCCCGCGTGATGGACGACTGGTACGACGCCGAGAAGGCCGAATCCAAGCGGCTCAAATTCCACACGCAGACGGCGGGTCAGTCCCTGACCGCCCAGCAGCCGCTGAACAACGTCGCCCGCGTGACGATCCAGGCGCTTGCGGGCGTCCTCGGGGGGACCCAGTCGCTGCACACCAACAGCTTCGACGAGGCGCTGGCCCTGCCCGGCGAGAAGGCGGTGCGGGTAGCGCTTCGCACCCAGCAGATCATCGCCGAGGAGTCCGGCGCCGCCGACATCGTCGATCCGCTGGGCGGGAGCTTCGCCGTCGAGGCGCTGACCGACGAGACCGAGCGGCGCGCGATGGAGTACATCGAGGAGATCCGCGAGATGGGCGAGGGCTCGGTCCGGGACGGCATCCTCGAGGGGATCGATCAGGGCTACTTCCTGCGGGAGATCCAGGAGGCCTCCTACGAGTACCAGGAACGTGTCGAACGCGGCGAGGAGGTCGTCGTCGGCGTCAACCAGTACACGATCGAGGAGGACACCAGCCCGGATATCCTCCAGGTCGACGAGGGGACGGCCGACCGCCAGCTGGGTCGACTCGAGGAGGTCAAGAGCGAGCGTGACGACAGCGAAGTCGAGGCGACGCTCGAGGCCCTCGAGGGAGCGATCGACCGCGGCGAGAACACGATGCCGTACATCGTCGACGCGGTGAAGGCGTACGCGACGATGGGCGAAATCATGGACGTCTTCGAGGCCGAGCACGGCGCCTACAGCGAGCAGATCGGCCTGGCCTGAGCGCCGTTCGGCCGCCCGCCCGCTCGACGATTCCCTGCGTTCTTAGTGATGCGCCGAGAGGTGGCTACCGGATGGTCTCGACGCGTTTCGTCGTCCTCGTCTCGCTGGTCGCGAGTACCGCGATCGCGATCGCGAAGTTCGTCGCCTACCTGCTGACGGGCAACGTGAGCATGCTGAGCCAGACGTACTACTCGCTCGCCGACGTGGCCAACCAGGGGCTGTTGTTGCTCGGCTTTCGGCTCAGCGAGGAGGGCGCGAGCCGCAAACACCCGTTCGGCCGCGGGAAGGAGCAGTACTTCTTCGCGTTCGTCGTCACCGTGCTCCTGTTCGGGATCGCCGGCTTCGCCTCGGTCCGGGAGGGGTACGCCGCGCTCGAGGCCGGCGGATCCGCCGCCGACGTCGACGTGACGATCAACTACATCGTTCTCGGCGTAGCGCTTCTGTTCGAGTCCTACGCGCTGTACACCTCCTACGGCGGCATGCAGTCCGAGCGCGAGGCGAAGGGGTTCGGCTCCATGTTCGAGACGTTCCGTCGCTCCAAGGACCCCTCGCTGCTGACCGCGGCCACGGAGAACTTCGTCGCAGTCGTCGGCGTGAGTGTCGCGATTCTCGGGATCTACCTCACCGACCGCACCGGCGCGGTCGTCTACGACGCGGCAGCGAGTATCGTCATCGGGCTCCTGTTGATGGGACTGGCGCTGGCGCTGGCCTGGGAGAGCCGCAGCCTCATCGTCGGCGAGGGCGTGACCCGCCGCGAGCGGATCGCGATCGTCGACGCGATCCGCGCGGTCGAGGACGTCGAGGAACTGCTCGATCTGCGGACGATGCATCTGGGTCCGGAGTCGGTACTCGTAGCGTGTGACGTCCGGTTCCGGTCGGATCTGGAGACGGCCGACCTCGAGCGAACGGTCGACGCCGTCGAGGACGCGATCAGGGAGCAGGTCCCCGAGGCCGACCGGATCTACGTCGAGGCCGAGTCGGCCTGATCAGTCGCCGTCCTCGAGGTGTGCGATCGACGCGAACACGAACGCCAGGGTCACCAGAAAGACCCCGACGGCAACGCCGGCGTACAGCGCTCCCATCGTCGGCGAGACGACGAACGTGATCTCGAGGACGGTCACCGCCTCGAGACCTCGCCACGCCGCCAGCGCGTAGCCGACGAGCGCACCGACGACGGCCGATGCGGCGATGAGCGCGAGTCCGAGGCCGACGACGAGACGCGGTCCTTCGAGCGGTCGGCCGCCGCGTCGGTCGGAGTCGGTAGCCACGCCCGGCGGTTCGACGGCGGACTATAGACTTTTGTCGGTTTCTCGTGTGGACACACGGGTAGGCCGCGTTCGTCGTGGACGGCTAGCCGCGACGGTACCGCAAGACGGCGGCGCCGACGATCGTCACGAGGCCGGCAGCCACGATCGCGACGCCGCGGGTCGCGAGGCCGAACGGGTCGTCGCTGCCGGCGGCGACCTGCTCCGTGCCGGCAGCGTACAGCCCCGCCCCCAGCACGACGAAGAGGGCGCCGAAGCCGATCGCGAGCGGCCATGGGCTCGAGACGTGGTCCGACTCCGTGATGAAGCCGGTGACGCTCGACGCGAAGAGCACGAGGCCGCCGATCGCGATCGGAAGGAGATCGACGAGGATGCCGACCTCCGAGAGGACGAGTCCGGTCGCGATCAGAACAGGCCAGGGGCTCGAAGTGGGCGGCTGTTCGGTTTCGATCGAACGATCGGTCACATCGGTCGTACGACCTCCTGCGTGTAGTATCTACCCGAACCGATCCGAACGGACCGATGCCGTGGGCGCGTCGTCGTCGCCCGAGACGTCCCTCCGAGCTACGTTCCGACCGAGTTCTCGTTCGTGTCGCCCTTGTACGAACTGTACGCGGTCAGTGCGAAGAGTCCGGGGGCGAATCCCGTGGAGAGTACGCCGTCCGTCCACTCGAAAACGGGCATACCGGTCGAGTTGCGAACTGGTCAAATATGCTTCTGTTGGGCTATCGTGATCGGGACTGGTGAGCTCGACCGAAAACGGGTCGGTGGTAGCTGGCCGAGTTCGGTGCTGACGGACGGGGCTCGCTTCCTCAGACGTCCCGATCGATGACGAACTCCGTAAACTCGCGGAGCTTTCGCTCGTTTTCGGGATCGAACTCGAGCCCGTCGATCGCCGCGCGAGCCTCGGCCGCCAGCTCGAGGGCGTGCTCGCGGGCGTACTCGATGCTGCCGGCCTCCTCTAAGATCGACAGCGCCTCGCCGATCTCCTCGTCGGTGTTCTCGTCGGCCTCGAGGATCGCTTCGAGCCGTGCGGCGGTTTCGGGGTCGCTCTCCTCGACAGCGTGGATCACCAGCAGCGTCTTCTTCCCCTCGCGGACGTCGTTACCGAACTCCTTGCCGAACTCCCCGGCCCGGCCAAGCGAGTTCTCGACGTCTAAGATGTCGTCGCCGATCTGGAAGGCGACGGCGGTCAACTCGGCGTAGCTGGCGACGGCCTCCTCGACGTCGGCGGGCTGGTCGGTGAGGATCGCCGCCAGCCGGGCGACGATCCGCCCCAGACAGCCGGTCTTGCAGGCGCACATCTCGAGATACTGCTCCGGCGTAACTCGCACCTCGCTCTCGTTGTGCCAGCAGATGTCCATCCCCTGGCCGAGGTGGGTCCGGTTGAGTTCGTCCATCAGCATCTCGTAGGCGGCCAGCCGCTGCTCGGCCGGCAGCTCCGCCTGCTCTCTGGTCAGGATCTTCAGCGGCAGGAAGTACATCGCGTTACCCGCGTTGAGCGCGATATCCTCGTCGAAGACATGGTGCAAGGCGGGCTCCCCCCGACGCATCGCGGCCTCGTCCTCGACGTCGTCGACGATGATCGTCCCGTTGTGCAGAATCTCCGGAATGCAGGCGTAGCGCAGGTACTCCTCGGGATCCTCGCCGAACGCGTCGATGAAGACCAGAAACAGTACGGCTCGCCAGCGTTTGCCGCCCCGATCGAGCAGCTCCCAGAGCGGGTCGGACAGCGCCCGCTGGATCCCCTCCGGGTCGTACTCGTAGGTCGGCTCGCCGAAGAAGTCCTCGAGGTACTCCCCCTCGACCTCGCGCGGTACGAGATCGGCGATCGCCTCGTCGATAGCCGGCTGCCACTCGGCAAGCGTCTCCCGCATACCACCCCCGAGTGGGAGCGAGGTAAAAAAGATTCAGTTCCTCGTGTCTCCCCACACTCGCGAACGGTCGCGCTCGTGGGAGTGCCACGCCGTGACGAAATGTCAACTAGCGTACTCGCGGTCGTCGAAGCCGATACCGTTACACGGCGGCGGGGAGACGATGCGAGCATGAGTACGTGGATCGGCGAGCTGTTTCGAAGCGATGTCGGATGGAATCACCTCGAGGACCTGGTCGACATCGGGAATCGGATGGCCGGCAGCGCGGGCGAGCGCGAGGCCGCCGAGCTGACCCGCGACGCCCTCGCCGAGGCCGGCGCCGAAAACGCCAGGCTCGAGCCCTTCGAGATCCAGGGCTGGAGCCGCGGCGAGAGTTCGATCGCCGCCGGCGAGACGACTCAGGACTGTATCGCGCTGCCGCGCAGCCCTTCCAACGGCGTCGAGGCGCCGCTGGTCGATCTGGGGTACGGCCTCCCCGAGGACTTCGAGGACGCCGACCTCGAGGGAAAAGTCGTCATGGTCCGCAGCGACATTCCCAGCTACGCGGATCGGTACGTCCACCGCCGGGAGAAGTACTACCACGCCGTCGAGAACGGCGCCGTCGGCTTCGTCTACCGGAATCACGTCGAGGGCTGTCTCCCGCCGACGGGCAGCGTTGGAACGGAAGAGGACCCGATCGGCGAGATTCCCGCCGTCGGCGTCTCGAGCGAGGTCGGGGCGCGCCTGGCCCGCCGATTCGACGGCGAACCGATCGAGGTCTCGGTCGAGGCCGGCGTCTACGATGCGGAGAGCCAGAACGTCCACGCCGAACTCGGCCCCGACACCGACGAGCGCGTGCTCGTGACGAGCCACGTCGACGCTCACGACATCGCCGAGGGGGCGCTGGACAACGGTGCGGGCACCGCGATGGTCGTCGAACTCGCGAACGCGCTCGCCGACCGGGAGGACGAACTCGAGACTCGTATCGAGTTCGTCGCCTACGGCGCCGAGGAGGTCGGACTGGTCGGTTCGAACTACCACGCCGAGACGGCCGACCACGACTCGATCGCGGCGATCGTCAACAACGACGGCGTCGTCCGCGCTCGAACGCTCGAGTTCACGACCCACGGCTTCGACGGGCTCGAGGACGCCGTCGAGACGGTCGCCGATCGGTACGATCACCCCGTCGACGTCGTCCCGCGACTCGGCCCACACAGCGACCACTGGCCGTTCGTCCAGTGGGGCGTTCCGGGCTACCACGTCATGTCCACCTCCGGCGACGTGGGCCGCGGCTGGGGCCACACGTTCGCCGACACGCTCGACAAGCTCGAGAAGCGCGACCTGCGCGAGCAGGCGATCCTCCTGACGGATCTCGTGGTCGATCTGGCGAGCGAGGACCGAACCGTCGAGCGCCGCTCGCCCGAGGAGATCGCCGCCGACCTCGAGGCACAGGATCTCGCCGAGGGGATGCGGGTGACCGGTGACTGGCCGTACGACGAGTAGCGGGAACCGTATCCTTTTGGATCGGCCGCGCGAACGCCGAGCCATGGACGTCGCGTGGGAACCGCCCGAGGACGATGCCGTCGTCGGGATCGTCGCCGAGGAAGCCGCCCGTCGGAGCGCAATCGCCGACTCGCTGAGTGGCGCCCTCGGGCGCACGGGGTCGACCGTCGTCGAAGGATCGGCGGCGACGCTGACGGAGGCCGACGCCTCGGTGCTGGTCGCCGTCGGCGAGCGCGCGCTGTCGGCACTCGCCCGCGAGCGTCCCGACGCTCCGGTACTCCCGGTCGGGGAGGACCTCGGCCTCGAGTCGGTCGCAACCGAGCGGGTCTCGGACGCACTCGAGACGATCCTCTCGGCTACCGCCCGCGTTCGCTCGCATCCGATCTTCGAGGTCGCCCTCGAGGGCGAGCGCTACCGCGGACTGTTCGACGTCACGCTGGTGACCGCGGAGCCGGCCAAGATTTCGGAGTACAGCGTCCGATCGGGCGACGAACTCATCGGCTCGTTCCGTGCGGACGGCGTCGTCGCGGCGACGCCCGCCGGTACTCACGGCTACGCGAGCGCCGTCGACGCGCCCGAACTCTCGCCCGCGCTCGAGGCCGTCGCTGTCGCCCCGATCGCGCCGTTCGCGACGCACGCTCGCCAGTGGGTGCTCCCGCCCGAACTCGAGTGGCGGGTCGAACGCGACGAAGGTCCCGTCACGCTAGTCGTCGACGACCGCTCGGTTCGGTCCGTTCCCGTGGGCTCGCCGGTCGGACTGACGTTCGAGGACGAACTCCGAACGCTGGTTCCGCCGGCGGACTGCCGGCGATAGCTCGGCTCAACCGCCTCGAGCGCCGGTCCCGGATCCGACTGCTCGAGGTAGTCAGGGATACGAATAATTTGTCGAACAACCGATTCCGGCCGAGAGGACAAAAGAAGGCAAACGTGCGAGACGGCGGAAACGAACGTTAGCTCTCGAAGGGTTCCTCGTCGCGGTGGTTGTCCGGGTTCTGGTGCTCGAGAGCGTCGTCCTCGCGGTCGTCGGACTTGTGCTCGATGTCCTGACGGCGCTGCTCCTCGTCCTGTCGTTCGCGAGCTTCCTTCTCCTCCTCGGTCAGTTCCTCCTCGTTCTCGCCCTCGGCGTCCGCGTCCTCGTGGGTCAACTCGACGTCCCGTCCGTGCTCGTCCTTACCGGTTTCGTCGTTGTCGGACATAGTGATCTCGGGCGTGGATTCACGCGGACGGCGAAAAGACGTTGGGCTTGCAACGGACGGCTGCGATCGACGGCTCCGATCGGCGCGGCTACCAGGGCTCGCCCGAGGCGAGGTCGACCTCGCTGTCACCCTTTTCTGAGGGACAGATATCCGCGAGCACGCAGTCGCTACAGTCGGGATTCCGGGCTGTACAGGTCGCTCGCCCGTGATCGATACAGAGGTGCGTAAACTGCTGCCAGTACCCCTCCGGAACGAGCTCTATCAGCTCCTGCTCGATCGCCTCCGGGCGCTCCTCCTCCGTGAGCCCGAGTCGGCGAGAGAGCCGCTGGACGTGGGTGTCGACGACGATCCCCTCGACGACGTCGTGGCCGTGCTGGAGCACGACGTTCGCGGTCTTCCGACCGACCCCCGACAGCTCGGTCAGCTCGTCCATCGTGTCGGGCACCTCGCCGTCGTGTTCCTCGAGGATCGTCTCGCAGGAGCTCTTGATGTAGCCGGCCTTGCTGTTGTAGTAGGTAATCGAGTTCAGGTCTTCGGCGAGTTCCTCCTCGTCGACGGCGACGTAGTCCTCGGCGCCGTCGTACTTCTCGAAGAGGTGCTCGGTCTCGCTGTTGACGCGCTCGTCGGTACACTGCGCCGAGAGGATCACGGCGATCAGCAGTTCGAGTCGGTTCGAGTACCGCAGCGAGATCGTCGAGTCGGGGTACTCGGCCTCGAGCCGATCGACGACCTCGACGGCCTGCTCCTCGGGGGTCTCGAGCGGGGTTCCCATGGGCCGTCTTTCGATGGCGTCCATTTCAGGGGTTCGGTTCCGCGAGCCTCGGCTCGCCACCCGACTCGGCGAGCACCCGGATGCCGTGGGTTTTAAGCGCGCTTCGGCCAGCTATCCGGTATGAAAGCGACCGCGATCGCCCACCCCATCCAGGGACTCGTCAAGTACCACGGGATGCGCGACGACGAGAAGCGCCTGCCGTACCACGACAGCATCAGCCTCTGTACGGCGCCCAGTCACACGAAGACGACCGTCGAGTTCTCGAGCGAGTTCGACGCCGACACGTTCGTCGTCGACGGCGAGACTCTCGAGGGTCGGGCCGCCGAGCGGGTCGACAGCGTCGTCGCGAAGGTTCGAGAGCAGGCTGACGCCGACCACGCCGACGATCCCGTTCGGCTCGAGAGCGAGAACAGCTTCCCGACGAACGTCGGGCTGGGCTCCTCGTCGTCGGGCTTTGCGGCCGCGGCGATGGCGCTCTCCGAGGCCGCGGGCCTCGAGGCCGACCTGGAGACGGTATCGACGATCGCCCGCGTGGGGTCGGCCTCGGCCTCGCGTGCGGTGACGGGCTCGTTCTCCCAGCTTCACACCGGGCTGAACGACGAGGACTGTCGCTCCAAGGAAATTCCGAGTGACCTCGACGAGGACGTCAAGATCGTGGTCGGACTCGTCCCCTACCACAAGGAGACCGAGGACGCCCACGACGAGGCCGCCGACAGCCACATGTTCCAGGCCCGCAACGCCCACATTCACGGCCAGATCGCGGAGATGCGCGACGCACTCCGTAGTAACGAGTTCGATCGGGTCTTCGAACTCGCCGAGCACGACTCGCTGTCCCTGGCCGCGACAACCATGACCGGCCCGTCGGGATGGGTCTACTGGCAGCCGGCCACCCTCGAGATCTTCAACCGGGTGCGCCAGCTTCGCGAGGAGGAGGACGTGCCGGTCTACTTCTCGACGGACACCGGTGCGAGCGTCTACGTCAACACTACCGAAGAGTACGTCGACCGCATCGAGGACGAAGTGAGCGACTGCGGAGTCGAGACGATGGTCTGGGACGTCGGCGGCCCGGCGCGGACTGTCGACGACCACCTGTTCTGAGCGAGCGCTCGGATCGAAACTCGGCTGTTCGACGGTCGGAGACGCCGCTTCTCGGGATCGTTCGTGTAAAGAATGGGTGAGCGACGACTACGTCGATCGGATTAGACTCGGCGCGCTACCGAGGCCGCGCGAAGCTCATCGCTCGCAGCGCCGCGATGACGAGGATCAACGCGAGCACCGCCACCGCGAGCCACTGTCCGGTGTGGGTGGCGAGCGCGTCACCGATCATACCGAGGAGGTCGGCGCCGACCGCCTGCCCTACGGCGAACAGGACGACTGCGAGACCGACGAGGATGACGACCGTCTGGACGGCGGTCGAGGCCATCCACGCCCCGGGAGCAAACCGGGAGCCGCGCGGCTGTTCCTCCGGCGGACGACTCTCGTTCGACTCGGAGCCACCGCGTTCGGTCTGTTCGGACATAGGCGTTCACCCGACCAGGGATACCGCCACGCCACGGATTATTATGTCGCAGGTAAGGCGATCCCCCCGAGCCGTCTCGAGCGACCTATCCGACTGCTAACGGCGATCCGATCGGCGAAACTATGGGATGATTGTTCCTGATGATTGGCGCGGACACCTGTGTATGTCCGGCACGTTTCGTTCGAAACCGGTCGTTCGATCATCGAAACAGTCGCCGACGAGGGACGGACGGCTCCGTCGACCCCGATGCCGCGTCGACTCACGTCCAGCGATCCAGTCCCGTCTGAGTGGCCTGCTCCTCGATGCGTTCGAAGCTGCGCTCGACCTCGTCGGCTGCGACGCCCCACTCGTCGGTGACGTACGCACGGGCGGCCTCGAGGTCCGGCTCGAGCGTCGTCTCGAGGCTGTAGTCGTCGGTGACGTTCGGCTCCCGAAACAGTTGGCGAACCCGATCGCCGTACTCGACGGTATCCCCGCGGGCCTCCAGGACGCTCCAGAGGTCGCCGTGCTCGGTGATCTCGCTGATCGCCGTCTTCGGGCCGATGCCCGAGACGCCCTCGTTGAAGTCCGTCCCGATCAGGATCGCCGCATCGATCAGCTGCTCCAGCGTGAGGTCGTGGCGTTCGAGGGTCGCGTCGAGGTCCATCAGCTCGGGGTCGCCCTTGCTCGTCAGCTGGCGCAGCGTCAGCGGCGCGCCGAACAGCAGGGCGTCGTAGTCCTCCGAACCGACGTAGTCGGCGTCGCCGCGTTTGGCCATGTGGGCGGCCTGGGCCTCGCCCTCCGCGGGGGCCTCGACGACGGGGACGTCGAGCAGCTCGAGGAGCTCGCGGCTGGTCTCCTGAATCGTCGGCGTCAGCCGCTGGGTCCGGGACTCGAGCTGGGCGATGGCGACCTCGTCGCCCTCCTCGCGGGCGGTCTCGAGCTGTTCTTCGTACGTTCGGCGTTGCTCCCGGCGGGACTCGATCTCGTCTTCCTTGAGCTGGGAGGGACCGCCGTCGAACACCATGATGGGAGTGACGTCGTGTTCGAAAAAGCGCGCGACGCCCTGGACGATGCCGATGAGGTTCGCGACCTCGGTGCCGTCGGGCGTCGTGTACTTCTCGCTGGCGGTCCACTTGACCGTCGTCGTCAGGTAGCGGTAGAGCCAGTTGTGGGCGTCGACGGCGATCGTCCCCTCGACCTCGTCGAACGGCACGTCCTCGATGACCGCGATGTCCCGCAGTGCAGCGTTACCCATTGGTGGTCGTTGGGCGCGTCGGGGTTTGAATCGTTGGCTTCCGTATCGTGGCCGTCGACGACGAACGTCTCGAACCGGTCCCTCGAGTCACACGCCCCCTCACGAGCGCGGAGGGAGGACGGACGCGGACGAGACCGCCTCGCACGGGCACGGGGAGACGGCCGCGCCCTCCCCAGCCGGCTCGCTCGCCCCTCGCGGTTCGCGGCGCGTCTCGCTGCGCTCGCCGCGCCGCTGCGCGCCAGCGAACGGGTGGTCCGTCGGCCGCAGCCACCGGGTCGGTCGAGGACTGCCTCGCGGGGCCGCTCACCCGTCGCGAGCGCCCGAATCGGGCGGGTCACGGTCCCGACGGGCCTCGAGGAACGCCTCCTCCTCGGTCGAGAGGTCGCGCTCGCGGAACTCCTCGAGTCCCGCCTGGTAGCGCTTGCGGCTCGCGTGTCCGCCGTTTGCGCCCTCATTGCCCGTATCGTCGACGGGAGCGGGGTACTCGAGGATTAGCTCCGCGATTCCGGTCGTCTCGCTGGTGTAACCGAAGCCCGCTCGGTACAGCGCTTCGTAGGCGAAGGGGTTGTTGACGGCGATCCGCAGGCGGTCGTACCCGCGCTCCGTCGCGCGGTCCCGAACCAGCCCGACGAGTTCGGGGCCGATCCCCTCGCCGCGGCGGTCGCCGGCGACCGTCACGTACCGCAGCCAGAGGGTCGCCTCGTCCGTACGGTCCTCGTTGAACGCGATCGCTGCGACGACCTCGCCGTCCTCGCGCGCGACGGCCTTGCCGGTGTTCGTCATGACGAACTTCCCGGCGTAGCTGAACCACTCGTGGTCGAGGCGCAGCTTCGGCCCGTCCGGCGGCCAACCCAACAGTTCGTACTCCACGGGTGACCGTTCGTCCACGCGACTCCTAAGGGTCACGCCTGCCTCCACCCACGCGGTCTCGATCGAGACGACCGGAGTACCCACACGGCTGCCGTCGCCTCGGATTCTAACGGTGGCGAATTCAACGGGCGGATTTTTCCGATCTCGGCGCCTCGGTACGGGTGATGACGGACGAAGAAGAAGATCACGAGGAGGAACTTCTCGAGGCGGAGCTCGAACAGTCACCCGAACAGGCCGCCGACTGGCTGCGCAACCTCGCGGACGAACTCGAGGACGGCGAGGAGCTGACGGTCTCGACCGACGACGACTCCGTAACGGTCGCGTTACCCGAGGACAACCTCGAGTTCGAGGTCGAACTCGAGCGCGAACCCGAGGACGACGACCACGACGAGATCGAACTCGAGATCGAACTCGAGTGGCTCGTCCCGAGTTCGGACGCCGACGAGGAGTAACGGACCGGTCCGCCCGGACCGCCGTGGCACCGTCTACAGCAATGACCGTTTTTTCGACACGTTGGTTCGAGACGACAGCCGCGGGTCCGTCGGTCGCCCCGTGATTCGGTACCGAACGCGATAGCCCCGGCTGTCGGATACTGAAGGTGGTTATGAAGAGTGGGAGCTCGCTACTCCACACTCGGTACGAGGGGACGTTCCCGGATATCCCTGGCCCCAAAACAGATTGGGTCCGCTTCGGCCGTCCGCGAGAGGGGCGGCTCAGAACCGGTTTCGCCAGCGCTCGCTTCGAATCACTTCGTCTTTCATCGCCGAGCAGTGTTCCTTCGCGCGTTCCTCCCCGAACTCGTCGGTCACGTCGTCGACGCAGGACTCCCAGGAGCCGCCGATCGACGACCAGAACTCGAGGACGCTGTCCCGATCCCAGCCCTCGGGCAGGTCGTCGAGTCCGTTGACGTCCTCGTCGACGACCTCGGTCAGCGCCTCGTCGTCGGTCTCCTGGGTTGCGTCCTCGTCCTCGAGGTCGCTCGCCTCGAGGGCCGACGCCCGGTAGACCGCCGAGCCGACGGCCTCGAGGCCGACGACGTACGCCGGCTGGTCGTCGTTCGCCGAGACATCGGCGAGCTCGTCCCCGTTCTGTGGGAACTCGAACGATTCGGCCAGGACGGCCGCGACGACGCCGCGTCCGTCGGGCGTCGCGACGACGTCGCCTTCCTCGTATCTGGTGCCCATACTCGGTCCTCCGACGGCCGTTTCAGTAGTGGCGGTGCCGGGAGCTGCAAGGGGTGGATTCGGGAGAGTGCTCGAGTCAGGAGCGGTCGTTCGATCGCTCGAGGTGTCGTCTTTTGGAGGAGGTGGACCGGGATTTGAACTACGCGAAGACGGTCGCGCTCGCTTCGCTCGCGCGCTGCGTCTTCTCTACTTCAAATCCCTCGTGCGATTTCTGCTGCTCGCGGAATTGCTCGCAGCAGAAATGCGCGGACCGGGATTTGAACCCGGGCCATGAGCTTGGAAGGCTCAGGTCCTACCACTAGACCATCCGCGCGCACTCTTTCGTTTTCGTTCCTCGTTTAAGGCTATTCCGTTTCGGCTCGAGAAACGCGGTCTCCGCTCGCGACCGTCGCGTAGCAGTTCCCGCTCGAGAGCTCCCACTCCACGATCTCGAGGTCGCTGTCCTCGAGGTCGCGCTCGAACTCCGCGGGGTCGTAGATGTGGTAGAAGCGGTCGACGGCCTCGCCGCCGGGGAGGGTCCACTCGACGGTCGTGTCGAACCCCTCGGTCTCGTCGAATCGGTCGTGGGCGGTCGACCAGGCGCTGACGAGCGCGCGGCCGCCGGGAGCGAGGACGCACGCGAGCTCGTCGAGGCTCGCCAGTCGGCTCGCTCGCGTCGGGAGGTGATGCAGAGTCGCGACGTAGACGGCGACGTCGACGCTGTCGTCGGCCAGCGGCAGGCTCGAGGCGTCGCCCTGGATCAGCGAGACGTCGAACTCGCGCTCGCGGGCCCGTTCGCGCCCGGTCTCGAGCAGGCCGCGGCTGACGTCGAGGCCGATCGCGCGGTCGATCCCGTCGGTGTCGGCCAGCAGCTGAGCGTGGCGGCAGTTGCCACAGCCCAGGTCGAGCCCGACGGCCCCCATCGGAGCGGGTTCCTCGAGGAAGGATTCGACCTCGGGCCAGGCGTACTCGCGGGTCGAGGCGAAGTGGGTCGCGATTCGATCGTACGTGTCGCGGACGGCCCGCCGGTGGTCCATCTCGGTCGCACGGAGAGCGCGAGCGCGCAAAAAGCGTTCGATGAGCCGAGCGTTCGCCGTCTGCAACTACGTTTGCCCACGCGAACCGGTTCCGTCGACGGATCTGTCGAAGGCCCGAGTAGTCTTGCGTTACGTTCATACGGCGGGAGTACCAAGCGAGGGTACGGAATGAGGCGCGAGCACTTCACACTGGACGTTAGCAATGTCGACTGGGTCGAGACCGACGGCGAACCGGCGAAACCGTCGGTATCGATCGACTTCACCGGTCCAGCGACGGCACTCCGTGAGCGCCTTACCGCTCCCGACGGGGACGTCCTCGAGGCGAGCGAGACCGACGCCGCCCTCCGTCTCCAGGGCCCGCTCGGAGAGGAAACCGACGGCGTCGTGAGCGTCGCCAACCGAACCACAGGCGAGTTCCTGCTGGAACTCAACGAGGACGCCGACAACGTCCTGCGGTTCATTCGGGCCGCACGCGGCTACGGCGAGAACGGAAGCGGCGACGGTCGGTACGAGATCGAGATCCTGTTCGACGGCGAGGAGTTCGTCAGCTACGACAAGGGAACGTTCCTGGTCTACGACGAGGACGGCAACCTCCTTCGCCAGCACAGTCTCATCCCCAGCGGCGTCGAACTCTAACCCGGACCGCGGGAATCGACCGGCAATTATAAGTGTTTTAGGCACGCCTAAATCGAATGTACGCCGGCAGACGCCGGAAATCGATATGGCGAACGGACAACAACTCACGTCGGCGACCGACGCAAGACAGTCGAGAACCCCATCTCCGGACTCCGTCGAAGACGTCGTGCTCGAGCTCAATGGCGTCGCGAAACGGTACGGTACCGAGGACGTGATCTCGGACCTCTCGCTGTCCGTTCGCGACGGCGAAATCCTCACCCTGCTCGGTCCCTCCGGCTGCGGGAAAACGACGACACTGCGCCTGATCGCAGGGCTGGAGCGACCGAACGCGGGCACCGTCCGACTCCAGGAGACCCCGGTCGCAGGCGAGGGTCGGTTCGTCCCGCCAGAGGAACGCGGAACGGGAGTCGTCTTTCAGGAGTTCGCGCTGTTTCCACACCTCACCGCCCGCGAGAACGTCGCGTTCGGACTGCAGGAGTGGGAGGAACCCGACCGCGAGGCGCGGGTCGACGAACTGCTCGAGCTGGTCGGTCTCGAGGCCCACGGCGAGGACTACCCGGAGGAGCTCTCGGGGGGACAACAGCAGCGGATCGCGCTCGCCCGATCGCTGGCGCCCGAACCCGAGATGTTGCTGCTGGACGAGCCGTTCTCGAACCTGGACGTCGACCTGCGCGTCGAGATGCGCGAGGAGGTTCGCCGGATCATCAAGGCCGCCGGCGTCACCGCCGTCTCGGTCACCCACGATCAGGAGGAGGCGCTGTCGATCTCCGACCGGGTCGCCGTAATGAACGAGGGCGACATCGAGCAGATCGACACGCCAGAACAGGTCTTCCAGCAGCCCGAGTCGCGCTTCGTTGCGGGCTTTCTCGGCCACGCGAGCTTCCTTTCGGGGGACGTACGGGGAGACCACGTCGATACCGCGCTCGGACGAGTGTTACGCGATAACGTCAACGGCCTCGCCGAGCAGTACAACGGAACCTCGGTCGATCTACTCGTTCGCCCGGACGACGTGACGGCCTACCCGGCCGCCGACACCGACGCCCCCGCCGACGGCACCGTGGTCTACCGCCGGTATCTCGGGCCGACCGTGCTCTACCGGGTCGAACTCGACACCGGCGAGACGATCGAGTGTATGCACAACCACTCCGATCGGATCAACCTCGACGAGCGCGTCGCGGTGCGGGTCACCGCGGACCACGAACTCGCCTGGTTCCCCGCCGGCCAGCGCGAGCGCATGCCCTCGGTCGCGGCCGACTGAGCCCCTCTCCGTCCGACGCGACGGTTTTGCGACGCGTCGCCACACAATGCTTAAACCAAAACCCTCCCTACAGGTGGGTATGCACAAGGACGAACTCCTCGAACTCCACGAAGAACTCGTCGTCATTATGGAGTACTTCTCGGAGCGCGAGGAGGTCGACGAGGAGTTGTTCGATCCGTACCGCCAGCTCGATGTCGATCCCTCACACGTCCACAAATCGAAGAGCGAGCACAAACACGCCGTCTTCGTGCTGGGCAACGCCCTGGCGAAGGCGATGAGCGAGGACGAGTTCTCGAGCGCCGGTCGGATCGGCAAACGGATGAAGGAACTCGCCGAGGACGCCGAGTCGAAGATATAGACGAAACGTATTTGTCCCGTATCCTGGTTGTTGGCGGTATGGATTCGCGCACGCAAGAGCGCGTCGAGCGCTGGGATTCTCGCCCGTTCGACGGGGATCTTCACGCGCTGGCCGGCGCCGATTTCTCCGGCGCCGTCGTCGCCGGCGACACCTGGCTATTCCTGCTCGGGGGGCGTATCGTCGGCGTTATCGGCGGCGAACTCGAGGGGGTTGCGGGCGGCTCCGGAACCGTCTACGAGGCACCCCACCGGGCGCTCCCGTTGCTCTGTTCGATGGAGGCCCAGCGCGGCGCGCCGCGGGGCCAGTACTACACGAACGAGACGCCTCTCGAGGAGGTCGACGACACCCTTCAGGAGGGAGGGTTCACCGGTTACGTCGAACTGAGCGAGAACGTCCTCAGCGGGGACTACTACCTGGTCTACTACGGCGGCCGACGGATGGCGATCGCGTACATCGGCAACGCCGAACGGCTGCTCGTCGGCGAGGAGGCCTACGAGCGAGCGGTCGACGAGGTCGGCATCTACGACGTGATCGACGTCGAGGTCGAGGTCACGGACGTCGCCGACGCAGTCGATGCGCCGTCGGCGGCCGACACCGGAGACGCCGGCGCCCTGGAAACCCATACGCAGGTCGACGAGTCGGCTCCGGAACCCGATCGCGAGCAGCGGGCGACCGTCGGCCCGGAGCCGGCTGGATCGACTGCGACAGCCGCTGCGAGGACACAGAGTGCGACCGACGACGAACCGGCCGGGACGGACGACCTCGAGGAGGACGAGACGCGATGGCAGGAGTCGCGAACCGTTCCCTCGGTTGATCCGGAAGGGGCCAGTGACGTCGCGGACGCCCCGGATACGGAGGCCGTCGCCGCCGAGGAGACGCCGGAACCGGACGCCGACGTTCCGTCCGACTCCGAGGAGCCGTCCGCGGCCGAGACGGCGACGCCCGCGGAGGCGTCCGCTCCCGGTGCCGAACGCGACGTCGAGGCCCCTGTCGAGCGCCTCGAGGCCGAACGCGAGCGACTTCGCGCGCGAAATCAGGAGCTGTCGGCGACCGTCGACGAACTTCGAACGCGGATCGAGCGCCTCGAGGCGGAACTCGAGGAGGCCCGCGGCGGCCAGTCACCCTCGTCCGGACTCGACCTCGGGATCGACGAGGCGCTCTCGCAGACGAACCTCTTCGTCCGGTACGACTCGCGGAGCCAGCCCACCCTCGGGACGGCCCACGAGGACCGCGTCGACCGCAGCGAGGTGGATGCGAACCTGCGACTCGAGTACCACACGCGGTTCGACGACGTCGGCGCCACCGTCGACGGCGTCCCCTTCGCCGAGGCACTGACCGATTCGATGGAGTTTCGGTTCCTCGAGTGGCTCACGACGGAGCTGTTCTTCGAGATCCGGGACACGGGTCGCGCGGACGCCCTCGGCGACCTCTACGAGGGACTCGCGCGGATCGACCGCGTCGAACTTCGAAGCGAGGTTCCGACCGGAACCGGCACCGAGGACGGCGCCGAAACGGTCGCGTTCGACGTCGTCGCCTACGACAAGATGGGCCACCCGTTGCTCGTGGCTGAACTGAACGACTCCCGGGAGCCAGTCTCGCGGGACCGACTCGAGGCGGTCGCGGCCGACGCCGCGGCTGTCGCCGACCACCACCCGGAGCTGGCGGCCGCGCTCGTCGTCACCCGGAGCTACTTCGAGCCCGGCGCGCTCGAGGTCGTCGAGGAGGCGACCAAGAGCGGCTTTCTCAGCCGCGGCTCGCGGCTGAGCTACGTCAACAACGCGGGGTATCACCTCTGTCTCGCCGAGTCGCGATCGGAGGGGTTCCACGTGACCGTCCCCGAGCTGTAAGTCGGGTCGTCGCTTGCCAGCAACCGTCCGCGACGCTACCGACGCTGCGAACAAAACGACGAGAAAAGAGAGACTACCCTTCGATCTCGGCGACGTCTTCGATCTTCATCCCATCGAGCTTGTCGACGATGTCGTCGATCTTGCCGTCGAGGTCGTCGACGAACTCGGCGGTGCGCTCGGTCTTGATCGCGCCCTGGCTCGAGGGCTCGATGAGGTTTTCCTCCTCGAGGACTCGCAGCGAGTAGCGGACCTTGTGGTGGGGGTAGCCCGTCTCGTTCGACATCTTGACGATCCCGATCGGCTCGTTCTCGATAACCATCTTCAGGACCTGCAGATGTCGTTCCAACATATCGACTTCCTTCTCTAGTCGGTCTATCATGGCATTTGTTAACTTGTCTTTGGGGCCTTTAAAAGTTACTCTCTGCGAGTGAAACGACCACTCTCAACAGTGTGTCAATTCCTGTCAGTAGTTAACGCTTCCGGTCGCACGTGCCCGCAGGCGGTCGCCGTCACGAACCCGTTCGGTCCGCTGAACCGGTTCGGCGGGGGAGCGGCGGCGGGCGCGCGGCCGTTGCACGGAGATGGGAGGACGATCGGCGCTCGAGCCGCTCGGTCGCGATGCCTATTCGCGTTCGTGGATATCGTTCCCGTTGATCGTCCGCACAGACCGTAATCTGTTTATCGACCGGGCAAGAATCCGCCGCTGTTATGACCGTCACAATCGTCGGGTCTCAACTCGGCGACGAAGGCAAAGGCGGGGTCGTCGACCTCTACGGGGACGCCGCCGACGTCGTCGCCCGCTATCAGGGAGGCGACAACGCAGGCCACACCGTCGTTCACGGCGGCGAGAAGTACAAGCTGTCGCTCGTTCCCTCCGGCGCCGTCCGGGGGAAAGTCGGCGTGCTGGGTAACGGCTGCGTCGTCAACCCACGGACGCTGTTCGACGAAATCGAGACGCTCCGTGAGAAGGGCCTCGATCCCGATGTTCGGGTCGCAGAACGCGCCCACGTCATCCTGCCGTTCCACCGCGTCCTCGACGGTATCGAGGAGGACGTCAAGAGCGAGGACGATCAGGAAGTCGGCACGACCGGTCGCGGCATCGGCCCGACCTACGAGGACAAAGCCGGTCGCCGCGGCGTCCGCGTCGGTGACCTGCTCGACCCCGACGTGCTCCGGGATCGACTCGAGTACGTCGTGCCACAGAAGCGCGCGCTCGTCGAGGACGTCTACGGCGCCGACATCTCGGACCTCGAGAACCCGGACGCGTTCGATATCGACGCGCTCTTCGAGGAGTTCCGCGAGATCGGTGAGCGCCTCGCCGAGGGGAACATGACCGTCAACGCGAGCGCGTTCCTCACGGACGCGATGGCCGACGGCGAGACCGTCATGTTCGAGGGTGCACAGGGAACCATCATCGATATCGACCACGGGAACTACCCCTACGTCACCTCCTCGAATCCGACCGCGGGCGGCGCAGCGGTCGGCACGGGAGTTAGCCCCAACGTCATCGCAGACGGCGAGATCATCGGCATCGTCAAGGGTTACCTCACGCGCGTCGGGAGCGGCCCGCTGCCGACCGAACTCGGCGGCGTCGTCGGCGATACGCCCGACTACGACGAACAGGGCGACGGCGAGAACGAGGAGCTCGCGACGTACATCCGCGAGGAGGGCGGCGAGTACGGGACCGTTACCGGTCGCCCGCGCCGCGTCGGCTGGCTCGACATGCCGATGTTGCGCCACTCCGCGCGCGTCAACGGCTTCACCGGCCTCGCGATCAACCACATCGACGTGCTCGCCGGTCTCGATGAGGTGAAGGTCGGCCACAGCTACGAACTCGACGGCGAGGAACTGCTCGCAATGCCACCGACGACCGAGGAGTGGGGTCGCTGCGAGGCGAACCTGCGCTCGTTCGACGGCTGGGACGACGTCGACTGGAGCGCGGTCGCCGACGAGGGGTACGAGGCGATTCCCGAAAACGCCCGCACCTACCTCGAGTACGTCGCCGACGAGCTCGAGGCCGATATCTACGCGGTCGGCGTCGGTCCCGGCCGCGAGGAGACCGTCGTCGTCGAGAAACCCTACGAGTAGAGCCGCTCGGCGTCTCGGTTCGGCGGGCGGCGCGCTCGAGGGAATCCGGCCGCCACCGAGGCGTTCCCGAAGCCTTTTGCTGTATGCGTTCGCCTGTCGTAGTATGAAGGAGTCGCTGCTGGAGATCCTCTGCTGTCCACTCGATAAACACGAACTGGAGCTCGAAGACGCCGAATACGAGGGCGACGAGGTCATCGACGGAACTCTCGTCTGTACCGAGTGTGGCGAGCGATACCCCGTCGAGGACGGGATCCCGAACCTGCTGCCGCCGGACATGCGCGACAAATCCCCCGCCTGAACGCCTCACTGAACCGTGTTCACCCCAGCGGTCACCGTCCACGTCAACCGCGACTCGCCCGAGCGCCTCGAGGCAGCGACCGCCACGTTCGAGACCGCCGAGTCGTTCACCCTGCTTCTCGAGGGCCACGACTCCCCGACTCACGTCCACTGCCGACTCGACGACGAACTCGCCCGCGTCGCCTCGCTCCCCCAGTCGAACTACTACGTCGAGACCGACGCGCGAACCCCGGTTCCGATCGACGTCGACGCGGGCGGTCTCGAGGAGTCGGTTCAGGGGTATCTCGAGGTCTCGACGGGGTACGGCGCCGAGTCGGCCGCGATCGCCATCACCGTCGAGCCCGGGCCCGATCGGGTCGAGATCGACGAATCGCTCTCGAAGCCGAAACAGTCCTCGATCGATCAGTCGCCGTCGCCGTCCGAGCCGCTGTTTGGCGATCTTGACCTTCTCGGCGATGTGGGACCGGTAGCCCTCGCCGCGATCGCGTTCGGGGCCGTCGTCGTCGCGCTCGCGTCCGCGCTTGCCGTCGCCGCCGTGGCCGGCGGAACGGCCGCAGTCGCCGTCTTCGCCATCGTCGCGGTGGCCGTCGTCGCCGCGGTCGGGTTGCGATTCCGACCGTAGTTTTACTCCCGTTTCGTCGCCTCGAGCCCGCCGTTCTCGTCGAACCGCTTCGCCCGGAGATACCGCGCCCGGTAGCGGTTCGCCCCGTCGTTGACGTCGGCCTCGCGGATCTCGTCGGTCCGGCCGTCCGCGACCGCGTCGATCAGCTCGGCGAGCTGGTTGAGTTCGCTCGTCGTGAGCTCGAGTTCGTACGTGCGCTCGGCTTCCGACTCGAGGATCGCCCACTTGCGCGCGGCCGCGACGACGAGCGAACAGGGTTCCCGACAGGGGAACGGGCCGTCGCCGCCCGGCGCCTCGAGGGCGTCGTCATCGTCGTACTCCCACTCCCGACGGCGGAGACACTGCGAGTCGACACAGCAGGCCTCGGCCATCCAGTCGACGGCCTCGCGGGGCAGCTCGTCGATCACGTCGTAGATCCCCGTCTGGCGCTCGGCGGTCTCGAGCCAGTGGTCGACGTCGAGCTCGCCGCGTCGCTCGCGGTGCCAGTTGGCGATCGTCGCCGGGTAGAAGAAGTCGACCGCCTCGACGAGCGCTCGGCCCGTGAGATCCGGGAGGACCCACCCCGACCGAAGCGTCGGTGCGGTCTTTAGCGGGCGGTAGCGCCCCTCCTCGTCGTACGTCGAGAGCTCACGGGCGTCGCGGGGATCCTCCCGACGCTCGAGCTCCTCGCGGGCGCGGTCGGCGTCGTCGACGTGGCGGAGCTCGTACCGGCGTTCGCCCTCGCCCCCGTCGGCCAGCCGGACGGCGATCCGGAGCTGGCCCCACTCCCGGACGATGCCTTCCTCGAGGGCGTCGTGGCGCTCGGGCACCTCGAGGGGTTCGTCCCCGAGTGTTTGCCCCTCGGTCGTCGCGTCGGCGATCGGCGCCCGCTCGCACCACCGGAGGAAGGTCCGCCGGGCCGTTCCCTCGCCGCCGATCGCGTCCCAGTAGCGCCAGTTCGAGACGAACGCCGGGATCGACTCGAGGGCGCGCTCGAGCTCCCCCTCCTCGAGGGTGGTTTCGCGAGCCTCGGGCGTCTCGAGAGCGTACGTCCCGTCGTCGGTTCGCTCGAGGACGAAGCCGTCGAAGTCGACTCCCTCCTCTGCGGCGGCGAGCAGGGACTCGTGGTCGGGGAGCGAGTCGGCCACGATCAGTCCCCCGCCTTCGGCTCCGACTCGTCGGTCGCCGCGCCGTCGCTTCCGGCCGTCATCGCGCGAACGCGCTCGACGGCGTCGCCCAGCTCCGCGCCGGCGTCGGCCGCCCGCTCGAGGAGGACGTCGGCCATCAGTCCCTCGGTGCCGACGGCACCGGCGTACCAGATCCGGTGGCCGTCGACCTCCGCTGGGACGTCCCACCCCAGGCGGTAGTCCTCGGTCAGCCCCATGTCCTCGGGGATGTCCTCCTGGGTGTGGTAGCCGTCGGCGACGAACAGCGGGACCACCACGACGTCGTCGCTTTCGAAAAAGTCGGTGACGTCGTCGACCTCCGGCTCCTCGTCCATGAACAGGGCCTTCACCTCGTCGAAGCGCTCGCGCTCGCGGATTCGGTCGGCGTGGTACTCGATGGCTTTCGCCGAGTTCTCGTTTCGCTCGGTGCCGTGGCCGACAACCGCGAGGCCGACACCGTCGCCGACGTCGGGGTCCTCGGTGACGCTCTCGGCGCGCTGGACGATTACGTCGGTCATCGCGTCGTGGGTACCGACCGGACCGCAGTAGTGGATCGTCTTCCCGACGTCGGTCGCCTCGAGGGTTACCTGCGAGGCGTCGGTCCCATCAGAATCCCACTTCTCGGGATCCCAGTCCTCGAGGCGAAGCTCGCGGGGGATCACCTGTTCGGTGAAGTACCCCTCGCTGATAAAGAGGGGAACGACGAACACCTCGTCGGACTCGAGGGTGCGGATCACCTCGCGGAAGTGCGGTTCCTCCTTCCAGAACGCCTCGCGGACCTCGTCGAACGCCCCCGTCTCGCGGACGGTGTCGGCGTGGGCGTAGGTCGGATCCGAGGCGTCCGGATTCAGGTGCGACCCGTGTGCCGCGACGACCAGCGCTTGCATACGCGGCCGTTAGGAGGGGTGCCGTTTATGGACTTCGCTGGGGGCGCGGGTCGCTGACGTTCCCGACGACGCGAGCGACGGCCCGTCGACCGCGAGCCGTCGGCGGTCGGCTACGGGACCGAGAACTCGGTGCGTGCCTCGCAACTCCCTTCCTGGGCGCGCAGCTCCGCGACCGCGGTGTACTCGCCGGAGCGGGGCTCCTCCCACTCGGTCTCGTAGGTCGCGGTCTCGTCCGGAGCGATCCGCTCGGAGCTGATCATCTGGGCGAACATCCGACCGTCGGTGTACCGCCACACCTCCCGACCCTCGTCCTCGACGACGAACTCGGCCTTGCAGGCGTTGGAGAACCGAAGCTCGACGGGGTCGGTGCCCGCGTTCGTCACGGCGAACTCGAACCGAACCGCATTGGCTCCCCCGTTCGACGATACGTCCGCCTCGAGTCGTCCCTCGAGTGCCATACTCGGACCTGTGCCGGCTCACCGTATAGTTCTTCAGCCAGCACCGACCGTTCGCGTAATCGACGCGCGAACGGAACGCATACGAACTGCCGGGTGCGACCTCCCGTATGGATCCGTTCCGGAACACGGGCCAGCCCGACTGGGACTGGTGGGGGAAACTCTGGCCGACGCCGGGGGCGACGCTTCGCGAACTCGGGATCGACCGCGGGACGACCCTCGCCGAGGTCGGCTCCGGCGACGGCTACTTCGCGCTGCCGGCCGCCCGGATCGTCGAGCCCGCGCCGGTGTACGCCGTCGACCTCGAGCCCGACCTGCTCGCGGCCCTCGACGACGTCGCTTCCGCGCAGGGGATCGAGAACGTCCGCACGGTCCGCGGCGACGCCCGCGACCTGGACGGGATCCTCCCCGAACCGGTCGAGACAGTGTTGCTCGCGAACGCCTTCCACGGCGTCGACGACCGCGACCGGCTGCTCGAGGCCGTCGCGAACTCGCTTCGATCCGGCGGCTCGTTCGTCGTCGTCAACTGGGCCGGCCGCCCGCGCGAGGCGACGACCGTCGCGGGCGAAGCCCGCGGGCCGCCCACCGAGCTTCGGGTGAGTCCCGACGAGACCCGCGAGACGGTCCTCGAACACGGCGCGTTCGCCGTCGACCGCGCGCTCGAGCTTCCGCCGTACCACTACGGGCTGGTCTTCGAACGCGAGTGAGGACCCGGGAACGGTACGCCTATCCGCGCCCGGCGCCAACCCCGTCGCGTGCAATTCGTCGGCTACGAGCCGAGCGGACGCGGGTCGGCGCTGCTGGTTAGCGACGCCGACGCCGTCGAGCCCGTTCCGCTCGAGCCCGGCACGGAGCTCTCGTACGCCCTCGGCTCGCGGCGCTGTGCCGGGACGATCACCGACGGCGAACACGTCTCCTGCGACCGCTCGAGGGCGCCCTACTGCGAGTACCACACGAGTACGTGGGTCTGTGCCCGCTGTACCGGGGACTGTCTCAAACCGGAGATGGACTGCTACCAGGAACACGCCGTCTACCTCGCCGCGTTCGCCCCGGACACGTTCAAGGTCGGCGTCACCAAGTCCCGACGCCTCGAGACCCGCCTCCGCGAGCAGGGCGCCGACCGGGCGGCCCACGTCCACACGGTCTCGAACGGCCGGATCGCCCGCGAACTCGAGGCCGAGATCGCCGACTGGCTGGTCGACCGCGTCCGAACGGGTTCGAAGGTCGCCTCGCTGGCCGATACCGTCGACGAGGCGGCCTGGGAGGCCGTCCTCGCGGAGTTCGACGTTATCGATCGGTTCGACCTCGAGTACGGGCTCGCACTCGAGAGCCGACCGGTTCGGGAGACGATCGCTTCAGGGACGGTCCGCGGGGTGAAGGGACGGCTGCTGGTCCTCGAGATGGGCGGGACGACCTACGCCGTCGACATGCGCGACCTCGTGGGCTACGAGATCGCGGAGGGAGAGACGAGCCGGAACCTCCAGTCGTCGCTCGGTTCGTTCGGCTGATCGAGTTCTACGATCGCACCTCCCCGACGACCCATCTCCTCCGTCGAGAACTCCTCGTCCCGCGAAACGTCTCCGTGGGCGGTCAGTACTTCAGTTTCGCGTCGCCCGTCTCGCCCCAGCGCTCGAGGCGGGCGTCCTCGACGCCGTAGTCGATGTCGTAGGGCGTTCGCTCGCTCCATCCCTCGCCGGTCAGGTGGGCCACGACGTCCGCAGCCGCCTCGCCGTACTGGGCACCCCGATGGAAGTGTGAGGAGGTCAGATCGAACACGTCGAGGTGGGCGTGGATCGCGGCCCGGTCGTCGTCGACGCGCCAGACGTGGACGTGGTCCCACTCGTCGCCCGCCTTCGGCCGCCGGTAGGAGGCCTCCGGCGGGACGAGTTCCTCCGTTTCGGGATCCCACGCCTTCGCCGTTGCGTCGGGGAGGGCGGGCGTCCACTCGAGGTTGCCCAGTCCGGTGAAGCCGTCCTCGACGGCCTCGAGCGCCGACTCGGAGCCGTCGGCGCGGGCGTGGACGTTGATCGGCAACGCGGGGTGCCACTCGCCGTTATCGTTCGGTTTGTACAGACACAGCGGGTAGTCGTTCTCAGCCTCGCGGTCGGCGTCGACGACCGCGTCGGTCGGCTGCGCGCTCGCGCTCGCACTCGCGGCGGTGCCGACGGCGACCGCGCTTCCGATCCCCGCGATCGTCTGCCGTCTGGTGGGGTTTCGGTCCACGGGTGATCACCGGCGCTCCGTGTCGACCGCGTCGGTCTTGGGATCGACGTTCGGTTGCACTCTCGGCCGTTCGGCGAGGTTCCAAAGAAGCGTTCGGCTTGAGTGTTCGTGGACGCCTCGGTGAGACGGCGTCTGCGCCGTCGTGCCGGCTACCCGGGCTCGAGGAGCCCGATAAACGCGTCGGCGATCGGTAACATGGCAATCCTTTTCCGCTGTGCTACGGAACCCGAAGGTATGGCTGACGAAAACGAACCCGACGCCGGCGACGAGGGCGAGGAGAAGTCGTTCCGAGAGCGAGTCGAGGAGATCCGCGAGAAGCGCGCCGAGGAGGGCGAAGGCGAGGGCGAGCCGCCCGAGAGCCCGTTCGGCGGCGGCGGTGGCGGCCCCGGCGGCATGGGCGGTGGCGGCGGCAACCCGTTCGCACAGATGATGGGCGGCATGATGGGCGGCGGCCCCGGCGGCGGCCCGGGCGGCCCCGGCGGTCAGGACGAGGGCAACGAGGAACTCGTCCGTGAGGTCCGACAACTCCGCGACGAGATGCGCGACCAGACCCGCGCGCTCAAGCGCATCGCCGACGCGCTCGAGGACCAGTAACGACCCGTCTTTTCGGCGTTCTTTCCGTTCCCGTAGCGACGCGGCCGGTTTCTCCGGAGCGAGACCCCCAGATCGCTCGAGCGTTCAGCGCAGCCGGGAGAGCGGGTTTCCGACGTCGAATCGGTCGCTGATCGCCCACCGACCGACGAGGACGCCCGCGAGCTTGACGCAGACGTACGCGAGGACGATCCCCGCGACGACATCGATCGCCCAGTGGATCCCCAGGTACATCGTCGAGATCGCGACGCTGATCGCGAGCGGGACCGCGACGATCGCCCACCGCGGGTAGACCTCCCGGGTCTGGTAGGCGAGGACGCCGACGGTGGCGGCCAGCGAGGTGTGTAGCGACGGGAAGACGTTGGTGTTGCGGTTGACCTGCCGGGTGAGGTGCTGGTAGCGCGGGTAAGTGTCGTACATCAGCGCGTCGACCAGCTCTGGCATCATGTTTCGGGGGCCGTAGGCGATGACGAACGTGTACAACACCAGCCCCAGCACGTAGTTGAGCGTGTAGGCGGTCAGCAGCTCCCGCAGCGGTCGCGTGTTCGACAGCGCGAAGTACGCGACCACGGGGAAGACGAGCAGGAAGACGTAGCCGTAGATGTAGACGAACGAGAAGAAAGCCGTCAGCGCCGGCGTCTCGAAGGACTGTAGCCAGAGGATGAACTGGCCCTCGAGATCGTAGATCGCCCACGTGAGGTTCCAGCCGATCATCCACGAGAGGTCGGGAACGACCTGCCTGGCGACGCTGTTGGCGAGAAGGACGACGGCGAGGACGACCGTGATCGGCGTGGCCGCGCGGAGTCGGGACGCCCACTCGCGGCGCGTGTCTCGGAGCCGATAGCGACCGACGACGACGGCGATCCCCGCGAGCGTCAACAGGGAGACGACGACGGCCAGCTGGAGCAACACCTGGACCAACATTAGCGTCTCACCCGAAGTGCGCCGTCGTCGTAGCTGAAGCCGGCGTCCTCGAAGGCCTCCCTGGCGGCCTCGACGTCGAGGTCGCCGTCGGAACCGAAAAACGGCGTCGCCGGATCCTCGCCGTTCCAGGCGAGTCCCTCGGGCGTCCACTCCTCGGTGACCGGCGTCGCGGTCGGTTCGGCGTAGCCGTGGAAGACGTCGTCGACGAGCCAGTCCTTGTCGAGCAGCCCCGCAACCGCGCGTCGGAATCGGGCGTTGGCGAACGGCGCCCGACGGGTGTTGAACCCGAGGTGGTAGAACGTCCACGACGGCGACTCGAGGGACATCGTCTCCTGGGCCGGCTCGAGGTCGTCGAGAACGTACGTCTCGAGGATCGCGCTCGTGATATCGGCGCCGTCAGTGTTGACGAGCTCGATCGCCGACGTGCTCCGCGGATCGATCCCCACCCGAAGCTCCTCGACGCTTGCCTCGGGGAGATCGACGCCCTCGCGACGGGTGAAGTGGTCGTCGAACCGCTCGAGGGTCACGTGTTCCCGTTCGGTCCGGCTTCCGAAGCGGAACGGACCGCTGCCGATCGGTGGGACGTTGTCCGTTGTCACCGCCTCGGTGGCACCCTGGGCGACGCTGACGCCGCGAACGGTGGCGGGCGCGGCTCGCTCGCTCCAGACGTGTTCAGGGAGGATCGGCACGGTGAGGACGCGCTCGGCGACGGCCTCGCCCGCCTCGAGTTCGAACTCGAGGTCGAGGTCGCCGTCGACGTCGATCGCCTCGACGGCCGCCGCCAGCCCCCTGTACCGCGGCGGGGGCGACGACGACTCTCCTCCCCCAAGTTCACTATCCTGCAGCAACCGGTAGGTGAACTCGACGTCGCCGGAGTCGAGCGGTTCGTCGTCGTGGAACCGGCAGTCCTCGCGGAGCCGGACTCGAAGGGTGCCGTCGTCGTAGGCCCAGTCCTCGGCAAGCCAGGGCTCGATCTCGCCGTCACGCTCGGTCGCCAGCGAGTCGTACACCAGCTCGAGGAACGGCTCGTAGTCGCGGTACTCGGCCGTGAGCGGGTTCAAGTTCTCGGAGATGCGCGCGTCGGTGTGGGCCGTCCGCAGCCGATCGACGTCGTCGCCGGGCTCGAGGTCGAGATAGCCCAGTCGGGTCGACGGATGGGCCTCGCCCCAGCCGTCGAAGCGGTCGGTCCTGACGAAGCGGTGCTCTTCGGGCACGCAGATCGGAGCGAACGGCTGTTCGCGGGCCAGCTCCTCGAGCAGCTCGGCGAGGATCGCCTCGCGCTCCTCGCCGTCGGCCCGACGCTGGGCCTCGAGGAGGTCGTCCAGTTGCAGGTTCGCGTAACCGAAGGGGTTCTGCCAGCCGGACTCCTCGGCGTAGACCGAGTGCAGCGCCTCGTAGAGGAAGTCCGGGTCGGTGCTCCCGGGGTGGCGACCGACGTAGAGGTCGAACTCGTGGTTGATCAGGACCGCCCGCAGGAACTCCTCGTTCGAACGCATGTCGATCGAGACATCGACCCCGACGGCCTCGAGGACGGCGGCGACCTCACGCGCGAGGCGGATCCCCTCGCGGTCGCCGTCGGCCGGCAGGGTGACGATGGTCACGGAGAGCTGGTCGACCGCCTCGCGGTTGACGACGGTCCGAACCTGGCGAACGCAGCCGCTGGTCGCGACGGCGAGCCCGGCCGTCCCGGCGAGAACCGCGCGCCGACTTCGGGGGCGTTCGGACGGTGCCGGCGTTCCGTCGGTCATTCGGTGGATACCTTCAGTTCAGCCAGTGTCGGTATAACAGTATTGCGTTCGGGCTCACTCGCGGTCGTCCGGCGAGGCCGGCCGTCGATCGAGGTACCGACGGAGTCGGGCGATCGGTCGTCGGCCGACGAGGGTCCCCGAGAGCCGGACGCAGACGCCGGCGAGTACCAGCCCGGCGACGACGTCGATCGCCCAGTGGATCCCCAGATACATCGTCGAGATCGCGACGCTTGCCGCGAGGACGGCCGCGACGGGGAACCAGTAGGGGTAGCTCGAGCGCGTCTCGTAGGCGAAGATGCCGACGGTGGCGGCGAGCGAGGTGTGCAGCGAGGGGAAGACGTTGGTGTTGCGGTTGACCTCGCGGGTGAGGTGTTGGTACTCGGGGCTGTTGTCGTACAGCATCGTCACCGTCAGCTCCTCGGGCATCACGTTTCGTGGCCCGTAGGCGATGATCAGCAGGTAAAACGCCAGCCCGATCACGTAGTTCAGCGAGTACGCCGTCAGCAGCCGGCGGAAGGTCCGGGTCTCTGACAGCGCGAAGTACGCGACTCCGGGGAAGATCAGCAGGAAGGCATAGCCGTAGACGTAGATAAACGAGAAGTACGCCGTCAGCTCTCCGGTCGCGATCGACTGGAAGACGAGGACGAACTCCCCCTCGAGGTCGTAGAACGTCTCCGTCATGTGGAGCCCGATGCGTTCCGAGATCCCCGGTCCGGCCTGTCGCATGACCCGATTGAGCCACAGCACGACGACGAGCACCGCGAACGCGGGCGCCGACGCCCGGATACGGGGTCGCCACTCGCGGGCCGTCGCGACGAGGCGGTCGCGACCGACAAACGCCGCAATCGAGACCGCCAGTAGGAGTCCGACGACGACGGCGACCTGCGTCAGGACTCGCGTGAGGACCTCGCCGTCCATCGGACTACTGGTGGAGCCGCCCCTGCTCGTCGTATCGGTATCCCGCGTCCTCCAGCGCCGCCCTGGCGGCCTCGGCATCGAGCTCGCCGTCAGCGCCGAAAAACGGTGTCACCGGATCCGTCCCCTCCCAGATCAGCTCCTCGGGCTCCCACTCCTCGGGCAGCGGCGTCGCGGTGGGGGTCGCGTGGCCGTCGAAGATCTCGTCGACGATCCACGACTTGTCGAGCAGTCCGGCGACCAGTCGACGAACGTGGGGGTTGCTGAACGGCTCGATTCGCGCGTTGAACCCGACGTGATAGAACGACCGTGACGGCGACTCGAGGTGGTCGACCGCTGGATCGTCGGGGATCGTCTCGAGCGCGTGAGCCTCGAGCATCGACGCCGTCACGTCGGCGCCGTCGTTCGCGACGCGCTCGATCGAGGACGCGCTGCCCGGATCGATACCGAACTGCAGCCGTTCGACGTCGACCGCGGGCAGGTCCACGTCCTCGCGCCCGGTGAAGTGGTCGTCGTAGCGCTCGAGAGTGAGGTGTTCACGTTCGCTCCGGCTCTCGAAGCGGAACGGACCGCTCCCGATCGCCGGCACGTTGTCCATCGTCACGAGCCCCCACTGGCCCTGGGTCGCGGTGAACGCCTCGGCGTTCCCGACGCGAGCCTCGACCTGTTCGCGCCACCGGTGTTCGGGGAGGATCGGGACGGTGAGCGCGCGTCTCGCGGCCTCGAGACCTGTCGCGAACTCGAGACGGAGTTCGCGGTCGCTCTCGACGGTGACGCCCTCGAGCGTCGAGACGTGACTTCGGTAGCGCGGGGCCGGCGACGGGAATTCGGACCGACCCAGTGCGGTGTCCTCGAGGAACCGATAGGTGAAGGCGACGTCGTCGGCGTCGAGGGGCTCGTCGTCGTGAAAGCGGCAGTCCTCGCGGAGCGTTATCGTCGCCTCGGCGACGTGGTCGTCGTCCCCGTCGGCACTCCGCAACTCCACGTCCTCTGCCAGCCAGGGGACGAGGTCGCCGTCGTGTTCGGTCGCGAGCGAGTCGTAGACGAGGTCGATCGTCGAGCCGCGCTCGCGAAGCGTCGCCGACAGCGGGTTCAGGTTCCGCGAGATCCGGGAGTCGGTGACCAGCACGCGCAGTCGGTCGACGTCCTCGTCGGGTTCGAGTTCGAGGTAGCCGTGACGGCTCTCGGGGTGGTCGGCACTCCAGCCCTCGAAGCGGTCGGTTCGTGCCACGCGGTGTTCTTCGGGGAAACAGATCGGGTCGAAGGGGTTCTCCTCGGCCAGTGCCTCGAGCAGGGTTGCGACCCGCTCCCGGCGTGGCTCCCCGTCGACCCGCCGCTGGGCCTCGAGGTGGTCGTCGAAGGGGATGTTGGCGAACCCGAACGGGTTCTGCCAGCCCGACTCGTTCGCGTACGCCGAGTGTAGCATCTCGTAGAGGAAATCGGGGTCAAAGTCGGCGGGGTGGCGCCCGACGTAGAGGTCGAAGTCGTGGTCGATCAACACCGCCTCGAGGAACTCCGAGCGCGAGCGCATGTCGAGCGAGGCGTCGATTCCGACCGCCTCGAGGTTCGCCTCGAGCTGGCGGGCGATCCGGACGGCCTCTCTGTCGCCGTCCGCGGGGACGGTCGTGATAGAGAGGGCAAGGCGGTCCGTCTCCTGTCCGACGGCGCTCTCGACGCGATCGATACAGCCGCTGGTCGCGAGGGCGAGTCCGGTGGCACCCGCGGCCAGCACCGAGCGCCGATCGACGCCGTTCGGTCGAGTAGTTGACTGACGATTCATTCTGCTTCGCTACTTCGGTTTGGTGTAGCTACATAACAACTTTGTGCTCTATGTGCGTCCTAAACGGGATGCCTGAGGACATATACGGCCAATAATCTCCGTTTCATCAGTCCAACCCGTTCCGTAACATCAATATAAAGATGCGCGAAACACGCAGCCATGAGCGTCGCCGCCGAGCGGATCGATCGCCTTCACGAACTGGCTCGAGCGGCGGCCGCCGACGGCGACCGGGAGCGGGCCCGATACTACGTAGCGCTCGCGCGCCGGATCGCGGAGCGAAACCGGCTCACGCTCCCCCGCGAGTTTCGCCGGTTCACCTGCGACGCCTGCGATGCGTACCTCAGACCGGGGAAAAACGCCCGCGTCAGAACTCGAGACGGCCACGTAGTCATCACGTGTGACTGTGGCGCCCAGGCGAGATACCCCTACGGGGAGTAGGACGCCCGTCCGATATTGCTAAGATTCAAACGGTTTGCGTTGCTATGCGGGGGTATGGATACCGAAGAGCGAAAGCGAAAGGCCCACGACCTCGACGTCACCGTCTGGGTCGGCAAGAGCGGCCTCGAGGCGGTCGTCGACGAACTCGACGATCAGCTCTCGAACGAGGACCTCGTGAAGGTAAAGTTCCTGCGAGCCGCTCGAGCCGGAGACTCCACTGACGACAAGGCAGCCGACCTCGCCGAACGAGTTAACGCCGAACTCGTCGACGTCCGCGGCCACACGGCGGTTCTGTACCGATGAGCGCCGCAGGAACGCTCGCCCAGGTCGAGGGTATCGACGCGCTCGAGACGGCGACGCTCGTGGATCTCGCGATCACGGGGCTCCGATTCCTCGTCGCGTTCGCCGTCGTGGTGATGATCGGACGACTCGTCCTCGTGCCGCTGGTCAACCGCGCGTTCGATCGGCGCGAACTGGACGAACACGTCCGGAACCCGCTGTTGATGCTGACGCGGTTCGGCATTCTCTTCGTCGCCGTCGCAGCTGCGTTCGGCTTCGCCGGCTTCGAGAACTTCCTCGTGTCGCTGGCCGGGATCGCCGCGGCCGGGGCGCTCGCGGTCGGGCTGGCGATGCAGAACGTCATCTCGAACTTCGTCGCGGGAATCTTCATTTATGCTGACAAGCCGTTCCGGATCGGCGACTGGATCGAGTGGGACGGCGGCGACTATTCTGGGGTCGTCGAGGACATCAGCTTCCGCGTGACGCGGGTCCGAACGTTCGACAACGAGTTGCTGACCGTTCCCAACTCCGCGCTCACCGGCGGGGTCGTCAAGAACCCCGTCGACGGCGACAAGCTCCGGCTGAAGTTCGTCTTCGGCATCGGCTACGGCGACGACATCCAGCAGGCGACCGACATCATCGTCGAGGAGGCGAAACGCCACCCCGGGATCATGGACGACCCCGAGCCGGCCGTCCGACTGACCGAACTCAACGACTCCGACGTCGGCCTCCAGTCGCGGATCTGGATCTCCAATCCCTCGAGAGCCGACTTCGTCCGCACCAAAGGCGAGTTCATCACCGCCGTCAAGCAGCGCTTCGACGAGGAGGGGATCGACATCCCCTACCCGGTTCGGACGCTCGAGGGCGGGCTCGAACTCGAGGACCGACAGCAGGTCGCCGAGGCCGCCGAGTAGCGCAGTACTGACCGCGGTTTCGTCGACTCTGCGAGCCGACTCGCCTTCGATACGGACCGGTTCACGAACCAAGGCCGACTCTCATCGAAGCCAAGATCAGATTTACTGGCCGAGAGCCGCGCGTGCCGGGAGACCTTCGGTCTCCCGTACTTCGCAGCTTCACCGCGAGAATCCGGCGAAAGGCAGGCGTCCCGCCGAACTCGCCACGAGCGAGTGAAGCGACAAGCGAGCAGACGACCGACCCGGAAGCCGCGTTGTACGCGGCTGTCGGGGAAAGAGAACGGTTTTGCTCAACCCTTTATCGAACGTCGACACGCCATGCGGCAACGACGCTGTCGCTGGCGAGATATGAGTATCGTGGAAAAGTTCGGTGGTTATGAATGTGGAGGGTCGCGGTTGCCCGGCGTTCCGGCCGGGGGAATCCCGGTTGCCTTCTCCACCCCGCGACCCGTCGAGCGACAGGTGTCCGGCGGTCCACTGCTCGCTTCCGCGCCTGATGGGCTGTCGCCGACTAACCACGATGGGGCGTCCCTGCGGACGGCCACCGTAGACCGCTGTCCCCGACGGACGAGGCTTCTCTGTTGGCTCCCGGGGCCCCGGCCGGTCTGACCGGACGCCCGCGGCGTTCGGTCCCCGCTAATGACCATAGCGCGGGTGACGAGCAGGGCCAAACTGCCCGACCTATCCATCTTTACGTAGGAGGCTGGAACTTAAGGGCCTTTCGTCTCGAGCACTGCCCGAGAACCGCTCGAGGGCACAACGACGGCGGACGACCTCGCGGATCACGAGGGCTCAGTCGATGTCGCCGTGGTCTGCCTCGCCGGACTCGCCGCGCTCCTTCGAAGAGAGCGGGACCGCGAGGACGAGCAGGATCGCGTAGTAGATCCCGACGGCGGCGGTGACGACGACGCCGCTGACACCCGGCAGGCTGGCGCCCTCGAGGAACGTCTCGTCGGGATTGAACGCCCAGACGTGAAACACCCAGCCGACGAGCATCGCGGTTATCAACGGAAGGTACACCCGCCGCAATCGGTGGCTGAACGCGCCGCGGTAGCTGATCTTTCGCTCCGGATCGCGGTAGTCTCGGCTCAGCTCTTCCCGCCAGGCGTCGTGTTCGATGCCCTGGGAGGGGTCGAGCGCGTTCGCGAAGAGGTTCTCCTGGAGCACCCGGACGCGCGAGCGCCAGATGTCGTAGTCGCGAAACCGTCTGGCCTCGATGAATAGGAACACCGTCCCCATGATGAGCCCGGCGAGGATCACCGCGTGGGAGACCTCGCCGGAGAAGGCGTACGCGACGATTGCCGACATCACCGTCACGGCCCAGTTAGTGGTCGTGTCGAGTCGGTCACGCCACTCGACCATCCGCTCCATCTCTCCCCGGTAGAGGTGGGCCGCGACGGAGCCGAGACCGGTGCTCTCGTCGACCATCTCCCGGCCGATCTCCGCCTGCTCCGGATCCTCGGGATCGAACTCTGAGTCTCCCATACCGTCCGTACGACTCCGAACCGAATCGCTGTTTGTACCGTCCTCGGAGCGGACGTGTCCGCGCGACTGCCAGCACCGACCCACCGTTCTCCGGTCACCCGTCGATGTACGTTTCCTGGAACCGGTCGATCTGCCCGTCGGTGCCGGCGATCACGAGCGAGTCGTCGCGCTCGAGGCGGGTCCCCGCGACGTTGGAGCGGTACTCCTCGTCCCGCTCGATCCCGATGACGATACAGTCGGTGTTCTCGCGGATCGTCGCCGGCTCGAGTTCCGTGCCGACGAGCGCCGGGGCGACGAGCTGTCGCAACTGGAGCTGCTCGCTCAGCGGCATCACCTCGCGTTCGAACGCCCGCAGCGCGATCATCCGGCCCGCGACGTTCGGCAGGGCGAGCACGTGATCGGCGCCCGCGGTCCGCAACGCCCGCAGGCTGTCCGCGGTGTCGGCGCCGACAACGATCTCGACGGCCGCGTTGAGGGCGTTCGCGGTCAGCGTTACCAGCACCGCGTCCTCGTCGCGTTCGAGCGCGATGACGACCGTTCCCGCGTCCTCGATCCCGGCTGCCAGCAGCGTCTCCTCCTCGGTCGCGTCGCCGACGACGTCGACGATTTCGCCGTCCTCGCGGTCGACGACGGTCGTCTCGAGGCCGGCTCGCTCGAGGGTGCCGGCGGCGGTCCGCCCGACGAGTCCAGCGCCGACCACGACAACCGGTTCCTCGGCCGTTCGGTACGGGCTCCCGGTCGATCCGGTCCGGTCGGCGACCGCCTCGAGCGTCGACTCGGTGCCGGCGACGAGCAGCGACGTGTTCTCGTCGACGTGGACTTGCTCGGAGAGTTCGGTCACGAAGTCGCCGCGGACCCACGCGCCGACGACGGTCGCGCCGGTGTCCTCGAGTTCCCGCGTCGAGGCCATCGTCTCGCCGAAGAGTTCGCTTTCGGAGTCGACGTAGAACTCGGTGAGGTCGATGTCGTCGCCGAGGGTGAACTCCCCCTCGGGCGCCGGCGCGATGATCGTCCTGACCCGGTCACCCAGGGCCTTCCCGAGGCGGTGTTTCGGCGAGAGTACCTCGTCGACGCCGGCGTACCGGAAGTACCGTGCTCGCGAAGGGTCGGTGACGAGGACGAAGAGGTCGGCGGCTGGACCCCGGTCCTCGATCGCGAGCACCGTGTCGACGAACTCGCGTTCGGTCGCGTCGACGACGACGGCGGTCGCGTCCTCGAGCTGGGCGGCGTCGAGGACCTCGTCGGTCGCCGGCTCGCCGTGGAGGACGACGAGCCCGTCCTCGTGGAGTCGCTGGGCGCGGTCTTTGTCGTCCTCGAGGATCACGTACGGCGTGCCGTCGGCCTCGAGTTCGTCGACCAGCGTGTCGCAGAGGGCGGTGTAGCCGACGACGACGACGTGGTCCTCGATCCGATCGATCTCCCCGGGCGGAGACGGCTGGACGAGCGTCTCGAGCCAGGGGACGACGAACTGCGGGATCGCGACCGCGATGTAGGCGATCCCGGTGACCTGCACCAGCAGGACGAGCGCGGTCATCTCGAGCGTCTCCCAGGGGGCGTCCTGGCCGTACCCCGTCGTGGTCATCGACTGGACGACGATCTCGAGGGACTGGTACCAAGTCCGGGTCTCACCCTCGTAGACGGCCATCCCCCACCGGTAGGCGAGCGTGTACAGCGCGATCAGGGCGATGAGGGAGCCGACGTACACCGCTAGTCGACGGGTCAGTTTCACCACGGCCGCTCATCCGTGGGTCGGTCACCCGCGGCTCGTCTCGAGGGGGCGCGATCCGAGCGCCACGCGCGAAGCATAACGAGATCGATCACCCCAGGGGATATCGTTCTTGTCCGCCGAAACGGACCGGTCGAGCCGCGGGCTCGGCGAGGACTCCCGAAGCGCGATTCGGGGTTCGCTCTCGAGGACGAACTCGCGGCGACGTCGATCAGTCGGCCCTGGCGCCGCGAACCCTGCTCAGGACGCTTCGCTCCCGGAGAATCGCGACGACTGCCCAGCCGAGGACCACGACCTCGAGGGCCAGCACGACCGGGTGGAGCGTGTGCGTGATGTCGGTTACGGGAAGGACGATCGTCACCGTCTCGAACGCCGCCTGCTCGTCCGGGGGTGGCCCGAGGAAGAACACGTAGTACGGCGTCGCGGAGAGCCCCTGGGTCGTCGCCACGTTCAGGAAGTCGGTCCCGATGTGAACCAGCCAACCCAGCGACAGCGCTGCACCCCGACGGCCGAACAGGGACGTGAGGAGGAGACTGGCGGGAACGGCGACCGCGACCGAGTGCGCGACGGTGTGGGTAAACGGCGTCAGGCCGAGCCAGTACAGCGGTCGATCCACGAGGTCGGGCAGCACCGAGCCGACGACGAGGTACGCGATCGGAAATCGCGTGTAGACGCCGAGCAGATACCCCATCGCCAGGTGTGTCGGAAAGGTAAGGTGGAGCATCGCAGGGACGGCTACGAGATAGCAGGGGCTCGCGGGACTTCAACCGTCGGTACGCGAACGAAGCACGAAAAACCGAACCGATTCAGGTCGCGTCGATCAGGCCGCGTCGCTCGGCTCGAACTCGTCGAACCCGCCCGTCTCGAGACCGGACTCGAGGTTGGCGACCGCGTCGGGCGAGATCTCCTCGAGCGCGCGCTCGAAGTGGTCGGCGGTGAGTTCGATCGCCTCGACGTCGGCGTCCTCGCCGGCGGCCTCGCGTTCGACGTGTTCCCGGACGGCGATCGTCGCGGCCTCGCGGCAGACGGCCTCGACGTCGGCACCGGTGTAGCCCTCGGTCTCCTCGGCCAGCGTGTCGAGGTCGACGTCCGCAGCCAGCGGCCGGTTCTGGGTGTGGATCCGGAAGATCTCGCGGCGGGCGTCCCTGTCGGGTTCGGCGACCTCGACGTGGCGATCCAGTCGACCGGGTCGCAACAGGGCGTCGTCGATCAGCTCCGGTCGGTTCGAGGCCGCGACGACGACGACGTCCTCGAGCTCCTCAAGCCCGTCGAGTTCGGTCAGCAGCTGGGAGACCACCCGTTCGCCGACGTTCGAGTCGCCGCCCCCGCTGCCACGTTTGGAGGCGATGGCGTCGATCTCGTCGAAGAAGATGATCGTCGGGGCGTTCGCGCGGGCCTTCTCGAAGACCTCGCGGACCCCCTTCTCCGACTCGCCGACGTACTTGTCGAACAGCTCCGGCCCCTTGACCGAGATGAAGTTCGACTGCGATTCGTTGGCGACGGCCTTCGAGAGCAGCGTCTTCCCGGTCCCCGGCGGGCCGTGGAGCAACACGCCCTTTGCGGGGCTGAGATCGACCTGCGCGTAGGCGTCGGCGTGTTCCATCGGCCACTGGATCGCCTCGCGGAGCCGGCCCTTCGCCTCCTCGAGCCCGCCGACGTCCTCCCAGGTAACGTCCGGGATTTCGACGAACACTTCCCGCATCGCCGAGGGCTCGACGCCCCGGAGCGCGCTCCGGAAGTCCCCTCCGGTGACCTCGATCTTCTCGAGGACCTCGGCGTCGATCTCGTCGGCCTCGAGGTCGAGTTCCGGGCGGAGTCGCCGCATGGCGGTCATCGCCGCCTCCTTCGCCAAGTTCTCGAGGTCGGCGCCGACGAAGCCGTGGGTGTTCTCGGCGAAGCGCGCTACGTCGACGTCCTCGGCCAGGGGCATGCCGCGGGTGTGAATCTGGAGGATCTCCTCGCGCCCGCCCGTGTCGGGGGCACCGATTTCGATCTCGCGGTCGAATCGGCCGCCCCGGCGAAGCGCGGGGTCGATCGCGTCCACGCGGTTGGTGGTCCCGATGACGGTGATCTCGCCGCGGTCCTCGAGGCCGTCCATCAGGCTGAGGAGCTGGGCGACGACGCGTCGTTCGACGTCGCCCTGGACGTCCTCGCGCTTGGGCGCGATCGAGTCCAGTTCGTCGATGAAGACGATCGCCGGCTCGTTCTCGGCGGCCTCCTCGAACACCTCCCGGAGCTGCTCCTCGCTCTCGCCGTAGTACTTCGACATGATCTCCGGGCCGGAGATCGAGTGGAAGTGGGCGTCGACCTCGTTGGCGACCGCCCGCGCGATGAGGGTTTTCCCGGTGCCCGGCGGACCGTGTAGCAGAACGCCCTTCGGGGGGTCGATGCCGAGCGTCCGGAACAGCTCCGGGTGGCGCATCGGCAGCTCGATCATCTCCCGAACCTGCTCGAGCTCGTCGTCTAACCCGCCGACGTCCTCGTAGGTTACCGTCGGCGTCTCGCCGTCCTCGCCGTCGCCGCCGTCGATCGGGCCCTGGGCCTCGATCTCGAGCTGGTCGGGCGTGCGGTCGACGAGTTCGACGTCGGTTCGGTTGCCGACGACGACGGTGCCGGCGGGCTCGGTGTCGACGACGGTGATCGGGAGCTGGCGCCCCGAACGGCTCGTCAACAGGCCGAAGCCGAGCGACACCGTGAGGGTGTCGCCGGGGCTGACGGCCCGGTCTGCGAGCTTGCCCCGCAGGTACGAGCCGATATCTCCCTGAATGCGAACGTTCTCTGGGAGGGCGACTCGAACCCGCTCGGCGGGTTCGACGTTGGCCGCCTCGACGGAGACGGCGTCGTCGATCCGCGCGCCCGCTGCCTGTCGAAGCTGGCCGTCGATGCGGACGATGCCTCTCCCGGTGTCCTGGGAGCGGCCGGGCCAGACCCGCGCGATGACTCGACTCTCGCCGCCCTCGATGGCGACGAACTCGCCGCTCGAGACGCCGAGTTCGTCCATCGCTTCTCTGTCGATCGATGCCAGACCGCTGCCCGCGTCCTTCCGTTTGAGTGGTTTTACTCGAAGTTGCATACGTATCAGTGATAGCTGTCGCTGTCGGCCGACGCGAACGCGTCCGGCCGGAGTGGTCGGTTCGCCGGCGGAGCCGGGTATCGGTACGACGTCGTTCGGGATGCCGATTCGGTCAGGGGTTACTCGGCGGTTTCATCCTCGAGGGCGATCTCCCTGCCGCAGGTCTCGGGACCCGCGGTCGGAGGCGTCACCTCGAGGACGCCGTTCGTGTACGTGGCCGCGATCTCCTCATCGTCGACGATCCCGGGGAAACGGAATCGACGGTGGTGCGTCTTCTTCCGTCCGCGATCGTCGTCGACGTGTTCGGCGGCGACGTTCAGGACGCCGTCGTCCCACGATAGATCGATCTCCTCGGTTTCGAACCCCGGTAGGTCGATCGTGAGGACGAACTCGCCCTTTTCCTCGCACAGTTCGTAGTCGCTGCCTCCCTGCTGTCCGAACAGCCGAGACGGCATCTCGAGGTTCTGCGTCCAGGTGCTCGTCGTCGGTGGGAGCACCATGGTTGGTCACCTCGTGTGCATTAGTTGATTGTTCGCGGTTCTATATAAATCTTTCCCCCCAAACATC